>NZ_JAGMUK010000065.1 GCF_019049245.1 Streptomyces sp. AC555_RSS877
TACGCGATCAGCCGGACATCACCCGGGGTGTCCTCCCGGGCCACCACCGCCACCTGGCCGACCTGCGGGTGGCCGGCCAGCACGGCCTGCACCTCACCCGGCTCGATCCGGAAACCACGGATCTTCACCTGCTCATCCGCACGGCCGGAGAACACCAGCTGCCCGTCCGCCGACCACCGGGCCCGGTCCCCCGTGCGATACATCCGCTCACCCGCACCACCGAACGGACACGCCACGAACCGCTCACCCGTCAGCCCCGGCTGCCCCACATAACCCCGCGCCAGCTGCACACCCGCGACATACAACTCACCCACCACACCCGGCGGCACCGGCTGCAATGCCCGATCCAGCACATAGAACCGGGTGTTCGCCACCGGCGTGCCCACCGGAACCACCCCGGACGCCACATGCACGCCCGTCAACGCAGCCGTGGCCACACCGATCGTCGTCTCCGTCGGACCGTAATGATTGAACACCGACCGACCCTCACCGGCCGCCGCGAGGAGCTCACCGACCAGCCCGGCCGAGGCCGCCTCACCACCCAGCACCAGCGACCGCACCGACCGCACCGCATCCACCCCCAGCGCCGCCACATGCGAGGGCACCGCCTTGAGGAAATCGATCCCCTGCTCGGTGAGATAGCCGCGGACCGCACCCGGGTCGGTGACCGCTTCCTCATCCAGGAAGTGCAGCTCACCCCCACACACCAGACTCGCGAACACCGTCGTGTTCCCCAAGTCCGTCGCCTGCCCCTGCAACACCGCAAACCGGCCGTGCGGACCCCCAAACCCCACCCGGGCCGGCACCGACGACACATAATTCGCCAGCCCCTCGTGGGTGACCGCGACACCCTTCGGCCGCCCCGTCGACCCCGACGTATAGATCACATACGCCACCTG
>NZ_JAGMUK010000066.1 GCF_019049245.1 Streptomyces sp. AC555_RSS877
ACCGCCAGGACCCGCCCCCACCAATACCCGCCGATCACTTCGCGTCCGCATAACACTCCACCACCGCCGTGGTGAACGGAAACCGCACCGGCGTTTCGCCGAAGGTCAGCCGACCTGCCAGGTCCGATGCCTCTCGGATCGCCGTCACGACCGTCTCGGCCTCGTCCTCGGGACAGTGCACGATGACCTCGTCGTGCTGGAAGAAGACCAGCTCGGCCGCCATGTCCGCGCAGGCCTGCCGCAGTGCGGCGAGCAGCAGCAGCGTCCAGTCGGCGGCGCTGCCCTGGACGACGAAGTTGCGGGCGAACCGGCCGCGAGCGCGGGCGTTGCTGGAGGCGTACCCGGGCACCCACTGCCGGTCCTCGGACTCGTCCTCGGCGAGGGGGATGCCGGCCTCCTCGGAGGCGTCGTCGCCCGTTCTGACCGCGGGTGGGCAGGTGCGGCCGAGCCAGGTGCGTACGAGCCGCCCCTCCTCGCCGGCGCGGGCGGCGTCGTCGACGTAGGCCACCGCGCGCGGGAAGCGGCGTCTGAGGGCGGCGAGGTTCTTGAGGCCGTCGCCGGAGGTCTGGCCGTAGACCGCGCCGAGCACGGCGAGTTTGGCCTGGGCGCGGTCGCCGGAGAAGGCGCGTTCGGAGACGGACTGGTACAGGTCGCTCTCCCGGCCGGCCACCTCCATCAGACCGGGGTCGCGGGAGATCGCCGCGAGGACGCGTGGCTCCATCTGGTCGGCGTCGGCGACGACGAGCCGCCAGCCGGGGTCGGCGACCACGGCCCGCCGGATGACCTTCGGGATCTGGAGCGCGCCCCCGCCGTTGGTCACCCAGCGGCCGGTGACCGTCCCGCCCGCCTGGAACTCGGGCCGGAAGCGGCCCTCGCGCACCCAGTCCTGCAGCCAGGACCAGCCGTGCGCGACCCAGATGCGGTACAGCTTCTTGTACTCGATCAGCGGTTTCACGGCCGGATGGTCGACCGTCTCGATCTCCCAGCGCCGGGTCGACTTCAGCTTGATGCCGTCCTGTGCGAACGCCTTGACGACGTCGGCGGGCAGGTCGGGGCGGACCCGGCGGCCGAACGCGGCGGACACCTCGTCGGCGAGTTCGGCCAGGCGGCGGGGCTCACCACCGCCCGCGTACCGGTCGCCGAGCAGTTCGTGCAGCACCCGGCGGTGCACGTCGGCGCTCCATGGCAGTCCGGACCGGTTCATCTCGGCGGCCACCAGCATCCCCGCCGACTCGGCCGCCGTCAGCAGCCGCATCCGGTCCGGGTGCGCGGTGGCGTCATGCCGGCGCTGCTGGTCGGCGTACACCTCGACGAGGTCCGTGAGAGGCAGGTGCACGGACTGCGGCTCGAAGAGGGGCGACTGGGAGCCCGGTTCGGCGGACCGCTGCGGCGGATCCGGCGGTACCGGCCCGCCGTGCAGCCGGGCCAGGGCGGCGGCCGCCGAGCGCGGTTCGCCGGAGCGCCCCTCGTGGCCGAGCAGCAGCGTCTCGGCGTCCTCGACGTCGTAGCACCGCTCCACTCGCACCCCCGTGGCGAGCAGACGCGGATACGTCTCGGCCGTCGACCGCCACACCCAGCGCGGGACGTCCGGCAGGCCCCGAACCGCCTCGGCGGGGTCCGCCGCCCGTCGCACCGGCCCGGCGAACAGCCCGCCCGGGCCGAGGGGGGCGATCTCCACGCCACCGTCCTCGGCCGGTGCGAGAGCCCACCGGTCGGTCATGACTGCGAGTGTGGCAGCAGGGTCTGACAACGGCCTCCGACCTGTTCGGTCTCGTCCGCCCCTGCTCAGTCACCCCGTCCGACCCTGCTCAGTCCTGCTCGCCGAGCTTCGCCGTGATGTTGGCGAGCGCGGCGGTGATGTTCTCCTCCACCGCCTCCTTGGTGATGCCGAGGCCGGACAGCACGCCCCGGCCGTTCTCGAACTCCAGCAGGGCCAGCAGGATGTGCTCGGTGCCGATGTAGTTGTGGCCGAGGCGGAGGGCCTCGCGGAAGGTGAGCTCCAGGACCTTCTTGGCGTCGGAGCCGTAGGGGACGAGTTCCGGGACCTCCTCGGCCGCGGGCGGGAGTGCGGCGGTGGCGGCCTGGCGTACGGCGTCCAGGAGGACGTCCTGCGCGGTGATCGCCTTGGCGGCCAGGCCCTCCGGTTCGGCGAGCAGGCCGAGGACCAGGTGCTCGGGGCGGCCCTCGGCGTTGCGGGCCGCGAGGGCCTCGTTGTGGGCGGCCATCACCGCGTTGCGGGCGCGTGGCGTGTAGCGGCCGAAGCCCTGGCTGGGATCGAGGTCCGCCGTCTCCTTGGGCACGAAGCGCTTCTGAGCCGCCTGCCGGGTCACCCCCATGCTCTTGCCGATGTCCGTCCAGGACGCGCCCGAGCGCCGGGCCTGGTCCACGAAGTGGCCGATCAGGTGGTCGGCCACCTCGCCGAGGTGGTCGGCGGCGATCACCGCGTCCTGGAGCTGGTCGAGCGCGTCCGTGTGGACCTTCTTGATGGCCGCGATCAGGTCGTCGAGGCGTACGGATGACGTGATGCCGGGGTTCGTCGTCATGTGTCAACCGTAGGTTGACAGGAGAGTGGTGTCAACGTCAGGTTGACACTATTTCGGTGCCGCCACGAGCCGGACCGCCAGCCCCGCGAAGACCGTGCCGGAGAGGACGTTCAGCCCTCGGTTCAGCCGCGCGCTGCGGCGCAAGGCCGACGCCAGTCGTCCCGAGAGCAGGCCCACGAAGCCGTCCCACAGGAAGCCCATCACCGCGATCGTGCAGCCGAGCAGCAGGAACTGGCCCTGGACGTGCCCCAGCGACGGCTCCACGAACTGCGGCAGGAACGCCACGTTGAAGAGGATCACCTTGGGGTTGAGCAGATTGGTCACCGCGCCCTGCCAGAAGGCCCGCCGCAGCCCCGCACCGGCCCCGGCGGCGACCTCCTCCTCGCCCGGCACCGACCGGTCCCGGAAAGCCTTCACCGCCAGGTAGAGCAGATAGGCCGCGCCCACCCAGCGCAGCACGTGGTAGAGCGTCGGCAACGTCAGGAAGAGCGCCGACAGACCGAGCGCCGCGGCCACCGTGTGCACGAGCATGGCGCAGGCCACGCCGAACGCGGCCATCACCCCGGCCGCGGGTCCGCCCCGGCCGCCCATCGCCACGATGAACATCATGTCGGGACCGGGCGTCACGCAGAGCGCGAAGGCGGCGACGAGGAAGGCCGCGTAGAGAGACATGTCCACCATGCGGCCATGCTCGAAGCCCGGACGCACGGCGGCGATCGATTTTCGGGGGGTGAGACGATCGCCCGGTGACCAGCACAGTCGAACGCGCCTTCCAGGCCGCCCTCTACGCCGACACCGACTCCGCCCTCGACACCGGCGCCTCCCTCCTCGCGGCCGACCCCGGGGCGGACGCCGAACTCGACCGGCGGGGCCAGGAGTTCGTGGCGACGGCCTGGCGGCGCGGCTGGCAGCCCGCCGACGTCGTACGGATCGTGCGGCGCGAGCTGGACGACGTGCACGCGCGCGTACTGTCCGCGCTGATCCGCTCCCAGGCGTCGTACGACCGCCCCCGCGGCCCCCGCTGGAGGGCGCAGCTCGACGAACTGGCCGCCGAGGCCACCGAGGCGCCGTCCCGCACGGACCGCTTCTCCTACGCCACCACCGTCCTGGAGCTGTACCGCCTCCTGCTGAGCCTGCCCGGCATCGAGCCCCTGGAGGAGCCCGCCGCCCGGCACCACCCCACATCCGACTCCCGCATGCTCACCCGTATCCGCGCCCTCCTCGCCAAGGCGGAGGCGACCGGCTTCCCGGAGGAGGCCGAAGCGCTCAGCGCCAAGGCGCAGGAGCTGATGGCCCGGCACAGCGTGGACGAGGCGCTGCTCGCTGCCGGGGCGCCCGCGGCCGACGCGCCGGGCGCCTGCCGGATCGGTGTCGAGCCGCCGTACGAGCAGGCCAAGGCGGTGCTGCTGGACGCGGTCGCCGCGGCCAACCACTGCCGGGCCGTGTGGAACGAACCCCTCGGCTTCTCCACCGTCGTCGGCTTCGAACCGGACCTGGAGGTGACCGAACTGCTCTACACCTCGCTGCTCGTCCAGGCCCAGTCCGCCATGGCGAAGGCGGAGGCGGCACAGCGCGCGGGCGGCCGCAGGCGGACCAAGACCTTCCGGCAGTCCTTCCTCGCGGCCTACGCCCATCGCGTCGGCACCCGCCTGGCCGCGGCGGCCGAAACGCAGGTGAGTGACGACCTGCTCCCGGTCCTCGCCACCCGCGAGGTCGCGGTCACCGACCGCCTCGACCGGATGTTCCCGGAGACCACCACCACCCGGCTGCGCGGCGTCAACGACGAGGCGGGCTGGACGGAGGGCTCGCAGGCGGCCGACCGGGCGCAGGTGCGGGCGCGCCGGCCGCTCGGCTGAGCCGGCCGCGCGCCTGCTGACCAGGTCAGTCGCCGACCTGCTGGAACCCGCTCACCGAGGCGTCGAGCTCGCGCCCGTCGCTCTTGAACGCGACATCGCCGTACGACCAGGGGAAGCTGTGCGTGGCCGTGGTCCCGGGCAGGCTGAACTTCCCCGTCTTCGCGGCCAGTGTCTTCGCCCCGCCCGACCCGCCCCGGACGTATGTGACGGTGAAGGACAGGGCCTGGTCCTTCGCGAGGGTCAGCTTCTGGGAGGCGTCGGCGGCCGGGTTCGCGGGGACCTTCGCCGAGGTGTCACCCGCGGAGAGGTCGACCGCGGGGAGGCCGTCGAGGGTGCACTCGGCGCCGCTGTTGGTGATCGTGACGGGAACGCTGCCGCTGTCCCCGGCGGCGGGGGCGGCGTTGGCGGGACCGACCTCGACGGCCACCTCGTCGATCGTGCAGGCGGTTCCGCCCTGGGCGGTCTTCGTGTCGTCGTCACTGCCGCTGCCGCCGTCGTCGCTGCAGGCGGTGAGGAGGAGGGCGGCGGCGAGTGCGGTGGCGGCGAGGGCCGGGGCGGTGCGCATGAGAGTCCTCTGGGAAGTGTGATGCCGATGGTCCGGTGCATGGATCATCACGCATGAGAACCGTGGCACGGTCGCCCGCCCCTCCGGACGGCGGCGGTCAGGACCCCAGGCTCGCCGTCGGCAGGCCGCTCGGCAGCTGTCCGCCCTCCGACCTGGTGTACGTCTCCTTGCCGAGACCGCTCTTCCAGGTCACCTCCAGCGTCGACTTGCCGACGGAGTCCACCGTCCCCTCGGCCCGGTCCTTGCTGCCGTCCGAGCACGTGAGGCGGATCGTCTCCGCGCCCGACTCCTTGCCGGCGGTGCCGCTGCACACGACACCGCCGGTGGCGAAGAGCCCGGCCTCGGCGCCGGTGACGACCAGGACCACGGCGTCGCCGTCGGTGGTGGCGAGCCAGCTGCCCTCCAGGCCGTCGGACGGGGCCGTGGCGCCCTCGCTGCCTCCGCTCGTGCCGCCGGTGTCCGCGCTCGCGCTCGCGGACGTGCTGGGGCCGGCGGAGGTGTCCTCGTCGGAGCCGCCGTCACCGCTGCACGCGGTCAGCGCGAGCACACCGGCCAGGGACGCGGCCGCCGCCGCGCTCCGCACCCACCGCCGCGCCGTCGCACGCGAGAAGGTCGCAGAAGTCACTGGAAGCTCCCAAGCTGTGGCCGCTCGCCCCGCCGGCCGGGACGGCCGGACGGACCGCAGCAAGCTACCAGGGCGTAACCGGACCTACCAGGAGGACTTGCGAACGCCCGGCAGGTACCCGGCGTGCGCCTGCTGACGCAGACCCACCCGGGACAGCCCGAAGGCGCGGTAGTAGCCGCGGGGGCGTCCGTCGACCTGGTCGCGGTTGCGGACCCGCGTGGCGCTGGCGTCCCGCGGCTGCCGGCGCAACTCCCGCTGCGCGTCGAGCCGTTCCGCCTCCGTCGAGGACGGCCGCCGGATGATCTCCTTCAGCTCGGCCCGGCGCGCGGCGTACCGCGCGACGATCTCCTGCCGCTGGTCGTTCCTCGCGATCTTGCTCTTCTTCGCCATCAGACCCTCACTCCTCGTGCCCGGATCCGGGCCACGGCCGCTTCGACGCCGATCGTGTCGACGGTCTTGATCCCCTTGGTGCTCAGCCGCAGCCGGACGTGCCGGCCCTCGCTCGGCAGCCAGTAGCGCTTGGACTGGATGTTCGGGTCGAAGCGCCGCGAGGTGCGCCGGTGGGAGTGGGAGATGCGGTTGCCGAAGCCGGGCTGGGCGCCGGTCAGCATGCAGTGGGCGGACACGGGTGATGCACCTCTCTCGAAGCGGAGATGTAAATGGAATTCATTTTCAGTAAGATATCAGCATGGCTCGCAACGAACTCCGCCCGGTCGTCAAGCTCCGGTCCACCGCCGGGACCGGCTTCACCTACGTGACCCGCAAGAACCGCCGCAACGACCCGGACCGCATGACCCTGCGCAAGTACGACCCGGTCGCCCGCCGCCACGTCGACTTCCGAGAGGAGCGCTGACCACCGCCATGCGCAACGGAATCCACCCCCAGTACGGCCCCGTCGTCTTCCGCGACCGGGCCGCGAAGTACGCCTTCCTCACCCGCTCGACGATGACCAGCGAGAAGACGGTCGAGTGGGAGGACGGCAACACCTACCCCGTCGTCGACGTCGAGATCTCGAACGTCAGCCACCCCTTCTACACGGGCACCGCCCGTGTCCTGGACACCGCCGGACGCGTCGAGCGCTTCGAACGCCGGTACGGAAAGCAGGGTTAGCAAGGTGCCTGTGACCTCTGCGCTCCCCGTCGTGATCGTCGGCGGGCTGCACACCGACGCCCGCAAGGCGGCCGTCGAGCAGCTGCTCGCCGACGTGCCCGGCAGCGTCGTACTCCACCACGACCTGGCCACCGCCGCGGCCGGCACGGTCGTACGGACCATCCGCGACACCAGCGGCATCCTGTCCGCCGGCGAGGCGCCGCTCGTCAACGACTGTGCGTGCTGTGCGCTCCGGGAAGACCTGGTGCCGGAGCTGCGCCGACTCGCCGAAAACACAGCGGCAGGCCTGACGCGCCTCGCGGTCGTCGAGCTGTGGGACTCCGTCGAGCCCAAGGCCATGGCCGAGGTGGTCGCGTCCGGCGGGCTCACCGTCACCGGCGTGATCACCGCCGTCGACCCGGCGCTCGTCCTGCCGTACCTCGCCAATGGCGACGACCTGGCCGAGCGTGGCCTCGCCGCCGCGGCCACCGACCAGCGGACGGTCGCCGACACGTTCGCCCGGCAGCTGGAATACGCCCCCGTCCTCGCCCTCGCCGACTCCGCGGAGGCCGACGCCGAGGACCGGGAGCTGCTGGCCCAGCTCCATCCGACGGCCCGTCAGGTCGCACTCGGCCACGGTGACCCGGCGGGCGCTCACGGGGAGCTCGCCCGCGCCGCGCTCGCCGGGTTCGACGTGGAGGCCGCCGCGGCCGCCCAGCACCCCGCGTGCGCCCTGCTCCCGGCCGAGGCCGACGCGCACGGTGTCGCCACCCTCGTCTGGCACCGGCGCCGCCCCTTCCATCCGGAGCGGCTGTACGACGCCCTGGAGGACATCACCTGCGCCGCCGCCCGCAGCCGCGGCCGGTTCTGGCTCGCCGACCGGCCGGACTCGCTGCTGCACTGGGACGCGGCCGGCGGGGCGCTGTGCGTGGAGAGCGCCGGCCCCTGGCTCGCGTCCCTGCCGGACGCTGCCTGGGAGATGGTCCCGCCGGTGCGCCGCGCCGCCGCCGCGCTGGACTGGCACCCCGAGCACGGCGACTGCTGCCAGCACCTCGTCTTCACGTCCCCGGGCCTCGACCGCCACGGACTCGAGGCGCTGCTGGAGTCCTGCCTGCTGACCGACGCCGAGTACGCCGCCGGGCGCGACGCCTGGAGGCTCCTGCCGCCCGCCTTCGACACCTTCCTGGAGGTCTGACCCCGCCATGCCGCCCCGCAAGACCGAGCGCAAGCCCGCCAAGAACCGGCCGAATCCACTCGACCAGGCCGACATCACGTACATCGACTACAAGGACACCGATCTGCTGCGGAAGTTCATCTCCGACCGCGGCAAGATCCGCAGCCGCCGGGTCACCCGCGTCACCGCCCAGCAGCAGCGACGGCTGGCCCGCGCGATCAAGAACGCGCGGGAGATGGCACTCTTGCCGTACTCCGGCCGCTGACGGCTGCCTCCCGGCACCGCTTTGCGATCCGCGGCCGGGCGGCGGCCCATTCCGGCCAATGCCCGGCCGATGGAACACGAATGCCGCTCGATGCGTCTCTTCCTAAGGCATACCTCGGCGCACGGTCCGAGGCAGGCATCGGCGCACGCGGCATCGGGAGAAGGTCCGCAGAGCTGTAATCGCAGGAACACCCCGCGTGCACGTGCATCTGCAGATGCATCCGCCCATGCGTCTGCACATGAACAGGGCTATGATCCGGGTCAAGTTGACCACTGCATCAATGGCCTCACCAGCCAGTGCACCACCGGGGAGCGACCTGTGGACCACGACGTGTACGACGTTGAAGACGCGTCCGGCGTGTACAACGGCATGCCGGCCCCCCGACTGGACGGCGTGGCCTGGCAGAAGAGCCGGCACAGCAACTCGCAGGGCTCCTGCGTGGAGTTCGCCCGCCTCCCGGGGGGAGAGGTGGCCGTACGCAACTCCCGCTTCCCCGAAGGCCCGGCGCTCGTCTACACCCGTGCCGAGATCGAGGCGATGCTGCTCGGCATCAAGGACGGCGAGTTCGACCACCTGATAGCGAGCTGAAGCGGCCGCGCCGGACCGTAATGTCTTGGTTGCACCCCGTAACGCGCGTAGACACCCGGCGTCAGAAAACGCCGTGATGTATCACTCGTGAGACGGCGACTGGGGCAGCCGGAACAGGGCCCAGACCACCTTGCCGCCGAGCGTGCCCGCCAGCGGGTGCCAGCCCCAGCTGTCACTGAAGGAGTCGACGAGGAACAGTCCGCGGCCCGACTCCGCCGAGAAGTCGTCGGTCTCACGGGCTATGGGACTCTCCTGACTGGGGTCGCGCACCGCGCACACCAGCCGCCCGGTCCACCGCATGAGGTGCAGCCGCACGGGCGGACTCTGCTCCGATACGCGTGGGGTGTTGGCCGGCAGCGCGTGCCGCAGCGCGTTGGTCACCAGTTCGGAGACGACCAGGCAGACATCGTCGAAGCGCTCGCCCAGCTCCCACCCGTCCAGCGTTCTGCGAGTGAACTTCCGTGCCTCGCGCACCGCTTCGTAGCGAGCGGGCAGAGCACAGGAGGCGGCGCTGGACACGGCCGCGGGGTCCAGCGGCGGAAGGCCCTGCCGTAACGGCTCGAGCATGGTCGATCCATTCATCCCCATGCGAGGCACTCCCGGGAGTTCGCGGTCGTTGCGATGCAGCGGTTGCGCGAGACCATGGTTTCGGATGCGTACAGCAGATGCAAGGGCAGATGCACGTGCAGGTGACCGAATTGGACCCTCCCGTACCGCTTGTTGGCCAATTTTTCCGCCATCTTCTCCCCGTCTTCTTGCCGACTCCTTCCCAGAACCTGTCCATCTCCTGTGCGGATGAAGTGACTTCTTTCCATCTCTGTAATCGGACGAGTACTGCTCGGAGTGTTTTAGTGGCAGACTTCGGCCTCTGAAGACGGTTGGGGAGGCTGACGAACGTGAGCGCGGGAGAGCCCGGATCGGTGGTGCGGCGGATGCTGCTCGGCTCGCAACTCAGGCGACTGCGTGAGGCACGCGGGATCACGCGTGAGGCCGCGGGGTACTCGATCCGCGCCTCCGAGTCGAAGATCAGCCGGATGGAGCTGGGCCGGGTGAGCTTCAAGACACGGGACGTGGAGGACCTGCTGACGCTGTACGGCATCACGGACGAGGCGGAACGCAACTCGCTGCTCTCCCTCGCCAAGGAGGCCAACGTCGCCGGCTGGTGGCACAGTTACTCGGACGTGCTGCCGAGCTGGTTCCCCACCTACGTCGGCCTGGAGGGCGCGGCGTCCCTGATCCGCGCGTACGAAGTCCAGTTCGTGCACGGCCTGCTGCAGACCGAGGCGTACGCGCGCGCGGTCGTCCGGCGCGGCATGAAGGGCGCGAGCGCGGAGGACGTCGAGCGGCGCGTGGCGCTGCGTCTGGAGCGGCAGAAGTACCTCCTGGAGGACGCCGCCCCCGAGTACCACATCGTCCTGGACGAGGCCGCCCTGCGCCGCCCGTACGGCGACCGCGAGGTGATGCGTGGCCAGTTCCAGCACCTGATCGAGATCTCCGAACGCCCCAACGTGCGGCTGCAGATAATGCCGTTCAGCTTCGGCGGGCACTCCGGCGAGAGTGGCGCGTTCACGATCCTCTCCTTCCCGGAGTCCGACCTGTCCGACGTCGTGTACCTGGAGCAGCTCACCAGCGCGCTGTACCTGGACAAGCACGAGGACGTCGCCCAGTACGAGAAGGCGCTGAAGGAACTCCAGCAGGACAGTCCGGGCCCGGACGAGAGCCGGGATCTCCTGCGAGGTCTCCTCCAGCTCTCCTAGTAGGGCTTGGTCAGGTCGGTATGGGGTCTGGCATGTCGCGGTGACAGGTGGGGCAGGCGCCGGTCCAGACCGCGAGGAGTAACTGCAGTTC
>NZ_JAGMUK010000006.1 GCF_019049245.1 Streptomyces sp. AC555_RSS877
TCGACGCGTCGTTCCGGGTAGGCCCGCGCCTCCCAACGGATCTCAAGCGCCGCCAGGAAGAGGCGTACGTAGTGGAAGAGGGGCACGCGGCCCCGCTCAGCACGCAGCTCGTTGCGGTGGTTCATCATCTCCTCGACGCGCCATTCATCCCCCTCGGGAAGAAGGGCACCGATCAGGCGGAGCCGCGGGCCGACCCGGTTCCCCGCCCTGCGGACTGCGAGTACCGCTTTCAACGCCTTGAACGGATGGAGTACCGCTTCGAGGCGCTCCACCCGCTTCTCATACGACATGGCGGCGCGTACTCGTCGCCTTTGGCGCCACGGGAGGCCCCTCCGCTCTGCGGGGCTAGGTTTGCGCCGTCTGTGGCCGTGCAGGTCGAGCCACACCTCGGCCACTGCTCCAGCCAGAGCGATGGCAGCACCCACCACGCCCGCCCATTCCAGGAACATCTACTGCCCCGCGCCCGGAGAAGGTGTCGGTTTCGTGCCGAGGCGACGTGATCGCCTGCTGTACGCGTCCGCGATGGCGACTCGGGCCTGTTCGGCGCCATTGGTGATGAACTTGCAGTAACGCCGGCGCGGTCTGGACGGCCGCCCGAGGGCGGGGGCCATTCGGGGGCCACTCGTACTCATGCGCGCAGTCTAGCCATGATTGCCACTCAGCTCTACCTAGCTTGACGTGAGAGAAGGAAGGGCGTATCCCTTATCTCTACCTAGCATGACGTGTGTGGGGATCGGCGCCCCGGGGTGGGTGGCAGAGAGGACGTCGCATGATTGAGCGGGAGCTGACCGGAGCGGCCACCGACGGTTCGGGGGACGCCCAGGAGGGCTGGGACTTCCGGCTGGACCGTACGGGACTGATGGTGGCAGCAGGGCGGTACCTGCAACTGCGCGTATCACTCGGACTGCTGTTCATCATCATCGGCCTGGTCGCCGGTTGGGGCACCGTCCAGATGGACTGGCTGCCTCTGTAAAGCATCTGAACCCTGGCACAGGAAGGCCGGGCTTCCCGCGATCATTGCGGGAAGCCCGGCCTTCCTGTGCGTTTCCTGCCTCAGACTGGCTGCTCCTGCTGGGGCAACTCCTGCAGCAGCGCGCTGTATGCGTCAGGATGCTGCTCGCGCAAGATCCTCAGCCACACCCGCGCGCCTTCAGCGAAGACCCTTGGTTCCATCTTCAGATGCAGGTGGGTGACCACGGAGAAGGCATCGTCGTACGGCAACCGCTTCGGCTGGCTGGTCTCCCCTTGCTCCGTCGCATCTGTGCCCGGGACGGCATCGTGGGTGGGGGCCTTAACCGGGTTAAGGCCTGCCGCAGACGTCTCCCCTTCGACGGATGCCTGGTGGGGCACGCCGGTGCTTGCGGCCGCTGGCGCTGGCGTACCGCTCCCATCCGAGGCGGCGGCCTTACCGCGGGGCTTGCGAGGGGCCTTAACCCGGTTAAGAGCTTTGGACGCCTCGGTGCGCTGCTGATCCTTGGGCAGACGTCCGATACGGCGCCCGTCCTTGACCGACAGCTCTTTCGACTCCACCTTCTCCTGCAGGTCTTCAGGGAGCTCAAGGAGAGCGAGACGCTGGGAGACCCAGGCGCCGGACTTCCCCAGACGCTGGGCGACCTTCTCCTGCGTGCCGTGCTTGG
Source organism: Streptomyces sp. AC555_RSS877 (assembly GCF_019049245.1). Taxonomy (GTDB): domain Bacteria; phylum Actinomycetota; class Actinomycetes; order Streptomycetales; family Streptomycetaceae; genus Streptomyces. Next base: position 1,638 of record NZ_JAGMUK010000006.1, read on the forward strand.
CGAGCAGCTCCTGAATCGCTCGGGCCTGATCGAGCGGCGGCACATCCACCCTGTGAACGTTGGCGATCAGCGCGGCCTCCAGGAGGTCCGCCGCAGTTGCTGCGAGGTCGTCGTTGACGTCGATCCGCAGCTCTTCGAGGCCCGCCAGATGGGCGGCGGCCAGACGACGGTTGCCGTCGATGACGACGTACTCGGCTTCCCCGAGCGCGTCTTCCTGCCCGGGATGCGCCGCCATAAAGGCAGCTCGCCGCGCCACGGTCACGGGCTGGATCTGCCCTTTGGCCCGCAAGGAATCCGCGGTTTCTTCGATGTTGGTGAGTTCTTCGCGCGGGTTGAACGGGTTGTGCGCCAGCAGCCTCAGCTCTACTGCGGCCGGGGGCCTCTTGCCTTCCCCGTTCATGATCTGCGATCGCGTACGGACGCGCCGGGGCGGTTGCTCTCCGCTAGACGCACCCTCCTCAATGCTGAAGCCGCGCGTGACCCGCTGCTGGCCGTCCCTCTTGCTGGTGTCCCTCATACCGCCAGTTCCTTCGCCAGGTCGCGCATCGCCTGCGCATGCTCACTGTTGGGTGCGTACTCAAGCAGCGGGATCTCGCCGTCAGCGGCCTCGCGGCCTTCCTTCAGGTCGCCGATCACCGCCAGGACGGGCGGGGAGCTGCTCTTCTCCCACTCATCCTTGTTCTCCTTCACGAGCTTGCCGCGGCGGCTGTCGTACGCGTTGATGATCAGACCCAGGTAGTCGACCTGGATCCGGCCCTTCGCGCACAAGTCGTCCTTCTGGGACTTCAACAGGCGGAAGGCGCGGTGGGATGCCTTGTTGGCCCAGACCGGGGTGATGAGGCCCGACCGGTCAGCGAGTTCACCCTCACGGCGGCGCACGTAGTACAGGGCCGTGTCCATGTTCAGACCGAGGCTGGGCGGGCCGTCGATGATGATGACGTCGTAGTCCTCTTCCAGCGGCTCCAGAGCACGCTCCAAAGCGGCCTCACTGAAGCTCACCTTGGACAGGGCGACGTCGCGGAGGAACGCGTCGTCGGAGGCAGGAAGCAGATGCAGCCGCTCGCCGAAGCGCTCCTGGTCCAAGGCAACCAGCAGGTCGTGGATGTCGCCCTTCGCGGTGCCATCCATGTGCATCATCAGCGTCTCAACGTCGTCCTCGTACATGAGGTCTTCGAAGCCGAGCTCGGCAGTGAGGTGCCCTTGCGGGTCGTAGTCAACGATCAGGACGCGTCGGCCGGCCTCGGCGAGAGCCTGCGCCATGCCGGAAGAGATGAACGTCTTGCCGACGCCGCCTTTCTGGTTGGCCACTATGACCCGCACGACCGGCTGCGACACCAACGGGGTCGTAGGGGAGGGGTGGTTGCTGAGCCACAGAGTCAACGCCTGCGCGAGCCCCTGCACGTAGGTGATGCCGCGCTGCGAGCAGACGGCCTTGAACTCATCAGGGCCGCCGACAGGGAGGAACGTCCCCCAGGTCTTGGCTCCCTCGGTGTCGACTTCGGGGATGCCATCGGCTTCGTACCAGGCCTTGATGGCATGCTCGGTCGCGTCCTGGATGTCCATTCCGTGCTCAAAGGCGCGGATCTTCAGATGCCTGCGCAGCTTGGGAGTGAGAGCAGTGATTAGCTTCTCTCGCTCTCCTCTGGGGCTCGGGATGCTCATGCGGCCGAACTTTACTAGGTCTGCCGTGCAGTGAGGCTGAAGAGGACCCAGACGTCACCTGTTGAGACTGGCGGAGCGGACGTATCGCTGGGGAAGCCGGAGACCGCCAAGGACGGGTGAGCACCGAAATGGCGCTGCCGCAGCGGGCGTGGACGCATTGCTTGAGCAGATCCGGCGGCGCCAACGGTGCACCCGCCTCCGAAACCGCCGCAGGCCGTCGCCGACCCTCAGATCCGGCCGCCTCGGTGTCTCCCTGACCGAGCCTCATCGAAGAGACCGAGCCAGCTCCGACACACCTGCCATCGGATGCGGTCGGTGAAGGGCGGTGAGTCACGAGCGGGCACGCCGCCACCTCGACCAGCTCCGGGTTCGCGAAGCACGTACGGCTGCGGCCTGGGCGTGGGCGAGGTTGTTGCGGCTGCTGAGCGTGTGGGGATGGTCGGGTCCGAGGATGCGCTGGCGGTCGGTGAGGTTCTGTTGGTGGAGGTCGGCGGCTTCTTGGTGGTGTCCGAGGTCATTGAGGGTGGTGGCGAGGTTGTTGCGGCTCATGAGGGTGATGGGGTGGTGGGGTCCGAGGACGCGTTCGCGGTCGGTGAGGTTCTGTCGGTGGAGGTCGGCGGCTTCTTGGTGGTGTCCGAGGTCATTGAGGGCGGCGGCGAGGTTGTTGCGGCTCATGAGGGTGTCGGGGTGGTGGGGTCCGAGGATGCGCTGGCGGTCGGTGAGGTTCTGTCGGTGGAGGTCGGCGGCTTCTTGGTGATGTCCGAGGTCATTGAGGGTGGTGGCGAGGTTGCTGCGGCTGGTGAAGGTGGCGGGGTGGTCGGGTCCGAGGACGCGCTCGCTGGCGGCGAGCTCCTCACGGTGGAGGCCGGCGGCTTCTTGGTGGTGTCCGAGGTCGCTGAGGATGGTGGCGAGGTTGTTGCGGCTGGTGAGGGTGTCGGGGTGGTCGGGTCCGAGGACGCGCTCGCTGGCGGCGAGCTCCTCACGGGCGAGGTCGGCGGCTTCTTGGTGGTATCCGAGGTCGTGGAGTGCGTTGGCGAGGTTGCTGCGGCTGGTGAGGGTGTCGGGGTGGTCGGGTCCGAGGACGCGCTGGCGGTCGGTGAGGTTCTGTCGGTGGAGGTCGGCGGCTTCTTGGTGGTGTCCGAGGTCGCTGAGGGTGGTGGCGAGGTTGTTGCGGCTGGCGAGGGTGTCGGGGTGGTCGGGTCCGAGGTGGAGGGTCTCGGCGGCCAGAACGTGTTGATGCAGTAAGCGCCTTTCGGCCGCTGCGCCGGCAGCCCCGAGGGTCTCCGCCAGGCGGTCGAGTGTGTCGCGTGCGCTGGTGAAGTCGGCGTCGGGCGCGCGGTCCAGGAGGGATGGGAGGTGGGGGGTGAGGAGGCGTGCGGTGGGCCACCCTGCACGTTGGGCGTCGATGGTGTCGTTGACGGCCTGCGTGAGATGGGTGTCGAGGGCGGTGTACCAGCGGCCTGGGTCTGGGTCGGTGAGGGCCATGACTTCACGGATCAGCGGATGCAGAACCACCTGCCCGACCTGAACTCGCCGGTCGGTGCCTGCTGTCGCTGGGGTGTGCGTGGCGAGGAGTCCGTATTGGTGCAGTCCGGCGAGGGCGGCGTCGAGTTCGGCGGCGGTGACGGGGTGCCCGGTGGCGTCGGCGAGGAGGGCCGGGGTGATCAGAGTGCGGGGGATGGGGGCGGCCTCGAGGACGGCCAGGAGATGCATGAGCGGGCGGGCGAGGGTGTAGCCGTCGGTGTGGAGCTGTTTCAAGGACACATCGAAGGTGTGGCGGACGACGGTTCGGGCCACGTCCGGATCGGCGGCCTGGGGGTGTTCGGCGCCGATGAGGTCACCGAATTCCCGGTCCAACGCTTGGAGGTAGGCAGTGAAGGTGGTGTAGCGGCTGGTGGGGGAGGCCAGGTAACGGCTGGCGGCCTCGAGGGCGAGGGGCAGGCCGCCCAGCCGGGTTCCCAGAACCTCGGCTTCGGTAGCGGTGCCGGCGGTGGGTGAGCTGTCGCAGAGGACGGTGCCAGCCGCGGCGGGGCTGAGGGGTTCCAGGTGCAAGAGGTGGGCGCGAGGCCCCCAGGTGGCGGGAGAGGTGTCCCGGCTGGTGACCAGGAGCAGTCCGGCGCCGTCAGGACGCAGCCAGCCCCGGTAGGCGGCCAGCGGATCGCTGCCAGGACCGATGCGCCGGGGGGTGTCGACGTTGTCAACGACGATGACCCAGCCCTTGGTTGCTGCCAGGTGTTCCCACACCGCATCGACCAGGATCGCCCGTCCAGCCTGTGCTTCGCGCAGGCGGGCCTCACCCAGCCCCAGGGCCTGCGCGATGCGGGTGAGATCGTCGGCGAGCCGGCCGGGATCGTCCTGCCAGCGCACCCAAAACACCGCTCGCCCGGATACTTCCGCCTCGTGTGCGGTCTGTGCGGCCAGAGTCGTCTTGCCCAGACCGCCCGTCCCGCAGACCACCACCAGCCCACCCGCCCGGCCTAACGCGAGCCGGCGCAGGGTAGCCAGTTCTTCGTCCCGGCCGCGCACTTGAACCCGCAGACGCGGTGCCCGGTAGGACGGGTGGGAAGCTGCCGCACTCACCCACTGCCGGTCCGGGCCCGCGCTGTCGGACCCGCTATCGGAGGCGGGGGAGCGCAGCACATACAGGGAGACCAGCAAGCCGAGGACGCCGGCGACGCCGCCGACGACGCTGGACGTCTGATCCGCCTTGTCCAGCCCGAAATGAGCAACCGTCCACACGATCAGGCCCACGACACCGGCCGCCACCGGCGCCAGCAGCAGCCGCGCCAGCACCCACATCCATCGGCGCCGCCCCACCTGCACGCGCATCCTCATACCCGCAGCTCCCCGCCCCTGTTCCCGACCTAGACCGAGCATCCCCAAGACCCTGTGCCACCGCGCCAGACTGTGATTTTCGGTACGCAGCCGTGACGGCACGGCACGGTCGGCTCAGGTTCGCCAGCTCGCGGTGCGGACGCTGGAGAGACGGCCGCCTCCCGCCGGTACAGGCCCAAGCGGGGAGGCGGAGACGACCGATTAAGCCTCTGAGCGCTATGGAAAAGGCGACGAAGTGGGCGGGCCACTCTGCAGCGAGCCGGGCCGCGCCGTTGCAGCCGGCCCTGGAGACGCTCGAACGCGAGCCGTTCGGACTCCCACACGATCAGCTCGCCGTTTATGTGAGTCGCCGCTCGTGTCTCATGCAAAGCCCATGTCGTGGGGGGTGATGTGCATCTCTTGTGTCACCACCTCTTTAGCTGCTGGCGGCAGGAGGCCGCCTGCCGGACCATCCCGATCTGCTCATACAGCGCGGCTGCCTCTGCCAGGGTGTGGCGCCCGGTCCTCATATCGCCGCGCTGGCGGGCGGCGTACGCCAGGAGCTGCAGGGCGGTGGCTTCTCCGCGCCGGTTGCCGAGGGTGCGGTGGATGGTGAGGGCCTGGTTGGCGAGTTCCTCGACCCGGCCAGGTACGCCGCGCAGGCGGGCGGCATCCGCCAGGAGTCCAAGGGTATTGGCTTCTTCGCGCCGGTTGCCGAGGGTGCGGTGGATGGCGAGGATCTGGTTGGCGAGTTCCTCGACCCGGCCGGGGTCGTTGCGCCCGAGGGCGGCGCCGGCCAGCAGCCCCAGGGCGAGGGCTTCTCCGTCCCGGTTGCCGAGGGTGCGGTGGATGGTGAGGGCCTGGTTGGCGCGTTCCTCGACCCGGCCGGGGTCGTCGCGCAGGTAAGCGGCGTCTGCGAGGAGCCCCAGGCTGCTGGCTTCTCCGCGCCGGTTGCCGAGGGTGCGGTGGAGGGCGAGGGCCTGGTTGGCGCGTTCCTCGGCCCTGTTGAGGTCGCCGCGCTGGAGGGCGGCGTCTGCGAGGAGCACCAGGCTGCTGGCTTCTCCGTCCCGGTTGCCGAGGGTGCGGTGGAGGGCGAGGGCCTGGTTGGCGAGTTCCTCGACCCTGTTGAGGTCGGTGCGCTGGAGGGCGGCGTACGCCAGGAGCTGCAGGGCGGTGGCTTCTCCGCGCCGGTTGCCGAGGGTGCGGTGGATGGCGAGGGCCTGGATGGCGAGTTCCTCGACCCGGCCGGGTACGCCGCGCTGGAGGGCGGCGTACGCCAGGAGCTGCAGGGCGGTGGCTTCTCCGTCCCGGTTGCCGAGGGTGCGGTGGATGGCGAGGGCCTGGATGGCGAGTTCCTCGACCCGGCCGGGGTCTCTGCGCAGGCGGGCGGCGCCGGCCAGCAGCTCCACGGCGCTGGCTTCTCCGCGCCGGTTGCCGAGGGTGCGGTGGATGGCGAGGGCCTGGTTGGCGAGTTCCTCGACCCGGTCGAGGTCGGCGCGCTCGGCAGCGGCTTCCGCCAGCAGCCCAAGGACGGTGGCTTCCCCATGCCGGTCGCCGATGGCACGGTAGACGGTGAGGGCGGCCGCTGGATCGCGGGAAGCGATGGCCTGTGAGTGCAACTGAGAGTGGTTGAGCTGAGCGGCGAGACCCTCCGCAGCGGCACGTTGCCTGGCGGCGAGTTCGCGCTGGCGGGCTGATTCGGTGCGCTCCGTGAGAGACATGCTGGTCGTCGGCGCGGCGGATGCCGCAGCAACAGTGACCTCTTGAATGGGCGACTGACGTCCGATGCTCGATGGTGCCCACATTGCTCGGCGGTCGGCGAGGTTGCCATCGGTCAGAAGCAGCCGGACCAGACAGCCCTGGTCGGGGCAGCGGCGGGCTGCGGTGAGGCCCTGGCGAATGTGTTGGCGGGCCTGCTCCAAATCCCAGGAGCTGTAAGCGATGAGGGCCAGGACGTCGTGAGCGAGGGCTGTGTGATGGTCGCTGGTCTTCGGCTGTTCCAGAATGTGGAGGGCATAGGCGGCAGCCTCGTCATGGTCGCCCAGAGCGTAAGCGGTACGGGTACGCAGGAGGAGCATGTCGCCAGGCAGGGAGCAGGGCAGCGGGTACGCGGACAGCGCCTCCGCGACTGCGGCTGCGAGCGTGCCAGTGTCCACCTCGCCAAGGGCCTCGTTTGTGATGGGGTCGGTCTGGCCTGCGGGAGATGCTTCGGGGAGTGCTGCGAGGAGTGTGCGGGCCCGGGGTGCGTCGCCGGTTGCCAGCACGGCTTCAGCGAGAGCTGCCCGAAGCGCATAGCTGGCACCGTCGGCGGTTGTTCCACGCTGCGTCCCCTCCAACGTGTCTGACCCGTGTGTGTGCGGTGTGGTTGCGGTGGTCCAGTGGGTGACGGCGTCCTGGTAGCGGGGCCGCTTCCAGGCGGCGTGGCCGGCGAGGCGGGCCGCTGTGCGGACGGCTTCACTGTGGCCGTCAAGGGACCCATAGAGGGCGAGAGCCCGTTCGGCGTGGTGTTGCGCGGCGGGATAGCGGGCGCGCTGGAAGTCCAGCAGGCTGCTAGCCAGGTGAGCGTCCGCGAAGACCGCGGACAGCGTGTCCGAAGGGCCCGGGACGGCTAGGGCGGCGTCGGCCAGCGCCTGGATCCGCAGAGTGTCCAGCGGCTGGGTACCCATTGCGCGGGTCAGGTGGGCGGTCCACACGGCGCTGTGCCGGTTATCGCCGGTGGCGAAGCGGTGGTGGGCAGCACGCAAGGACCACCGGTCGTCTACGGCGAGGGCTTCGTGGTATTCGGCGGCCGCGCGGTGCAGGGCCGGAAGGATGCGTTTCGGCGGCGGTTGCCGTGCGTCGTGATCGCGCGCCGCCTCCAGGAGCCAGCCGCGCAGAACGGTGTGCACCCGCCACTGACCGGTACCTGCGTCTAGGGAACGGATGTAGGAGCTGTGCTCCAGGCGGGCGAAGGCATCTCGGTCCGCCGTACCGTTCGAGCCGCCGTCGCGTGCCACAGCTAGCAGGGCGTCAGGGGTGAAGATTTCCAGGACGGCGGCGGCGTGCAGCAGGCGCAAGGTGCCGTCACTGATCCGCTCCAGGACGTGGCTGCGCAGCCATGCCCTGCGGGCCGGACCTGCCTGCTCCGCCAGGCCGGCGATCAGCTCCCCGAACGCGGACGCCGGGTCGTGGCCGTCGGTGAGGTGTCCGGTGAGGATGTCCATGAGCCAGCTGATCTCGACGGGAAGCCCTCCCGCGGCACCGGTCACCGCCACCGCGGCCCGGGCATCGACGGACTGGCCACGGCGGGCGAGGTACCTGCCGGTGTCCTCGGGCGCCCACGGCTCCAGCTCCACCCGGACGATTCGGCCGCGGTCACGGCCGTCGGCTGCGACCGACGCAGGGGCGGTGGTGCCAGCGAGCACCACACGAAGTTCCGGCATCTGGTCCAGCAACTTCTCAAGGACGGTGACGAACCAGTTGGCGACACCGTATGGGCGCCCGGGGCGGGGTTGCTCGGCGGTGACGTCGTCGAAGTAGGCCAGCAGCTCGCTGGTGTCGACCAGCAGCAGCAGCCGGCGCCGCCGCACCGCGCGGGCCACCTCCACCAACTGGCCGGTCCACTGCCCCCGCCGCTCGCCCTGCGTGAGTGCACCGGCGGACACCTGGACAGGGGAGTGGCTGATACGGCCACCGAACCCGGCCCATTGCCGCACATTGACCCGCCACGGCCGCACGCCGCCGATCGCCGCCGCCTTCTGCCGCAGCCAGCGCCTGCGCCACCACGGCCCCGCCGCGGCCAACCGGCCACCGACCAGGCGCAGCAGCTCCAGCGCGGCCTCCTCCCCGCCCTCGGCCCGCGCCACCATCCCCGACACCAGCACCTCGGCGTCGACCACCGCGCACGCCCAGCGGTCCGGCGGCCGCGCAACCAGGCGAGCCAGCACGGTGGACTTGCCCATCCCCGACACACCCGTCAGCACCAGGACCCGTCCCGTACCGCCCTCGGCAACCAGAGCGTCAACAGCCCTCAGCGCTGCATCACGGTCGGTGAACAGCTCCCCGACATCCCCCATGCCCACCTCAGACCGCGTATCTCTCACCCGAACAGCTCCTATGCCGCTAATCTGACATAAAGCCAGATGCTGCAGAGGGTGAACCGCTAGGAAAGCGACCTTCTGACAGCTCGACGGCGACGGCACGAGGCGGAAGGCCACCATGGCGACAACGATGCAGAAGACTGTGGCCGTCGGAGGCGTCCTCACCACGATCGCGACCGGTGTGGTCACCAACCAGATCACCGATCAGTGGAGTTGGACCTGGGCCGCAGCCCTGGCCGTTCTCGCCGCCGCCGGAGCCTGGCTGGCGCTCCTGGCACTCGCCAGCGGCCCGTCTGCCAGCCGTTCTCGGCACCGCGTCCGTGCCGACCACAACGGCCGTGTCGAGGCATCCGGAGCTACCGGCCGCGACGGAGCCGTTATCGAACAGACCGCGACCCGGGGCGGAACCATTACCGGATCCCCCGTCACCGCCCGCAGCGCCGACGTCGAACAGACCACCGACAATGGCGGCCAGATCACCGATTCCCCCAGTGACATCCGGTAGCCTCCCCTCGGGCAGCCGCTCCATCCAGCGCCGTAGCATCCGGCAACTGCGCGGCCTCGCCTAGATCTCTGGGAACGATGCCACCAGGTCCGTGCCCCTCCGTGAGCGCAGCACGATGTGCCCTGCCTCCACCGAGACCAGGGCCCGCCCCCCGTCCCACTTCGGTTATGCGCTGTTGAGTTGTCCGCAGATACTCGCACGGGTATTTCGATCATCAGCTGACAGTGCTTCTTCGCCTCAGCTGAGATCTCGCTCGGTTGCGCAGACAGAAGTCATCTGGGGAGATTCGGTCCGGACAGGGTGCCCCGCTGTAGCTACGGGTGGATTCAAGGGTGGCTCAGGGCAGGTACCGGTGGAGTCCATGGGTCGGCTATGGATCTCTCGGGTTCCCAGCCGTACCGTTCAAGCTGCCGGGCGTCATTGCGTCGTCCGAATCGCACCAGGCAATCAACCGCGCCGATCAGAGCCATCGGGTCGCCCTCATCGGCGGCGCGCTCGAACCAGGGCAGTGCCTTTTCCAGCCGACCCGCGTCCACCAGGTGCCTGGCCGCCGTTGACAGAGCACCGGTGTCGCCCTCATCGGCGGCGCGCTCGAACCAGGGCAGTGCCTTTTCCAGCCGACCCGCGTCCACTAGGTGCTTGGCCGCCGTTGACAGAGCATGGGTGTCGCCCTCATCGGCGGCGCGCTCGAACCAGGGCAACGCCTCTTCCAGCCGACCCGCGTCCACCAGATACTCGGCCCCCGTCCGCAGAGCATGGGTGTCGCCTGCGGCGGCGGCGCGCTCGAACCAGGGCAACGCCTCTTCCAGCCGACCCGCGTCCACCAGGTGCTTGGCCGCCGTTTCCAGAGGATAGGGATCTACCAGAGACC
>NZ_JAGMUK010000067.1 GCF_019049245.1 Streptomyces sp. AC555_RSS877
GGAACCTCACGAGCCATCCAACCCAGCGTCCTACGGAACGCTACGAGCGGCCAACCCGACTGCGCACCGCTACGGCCAATACAAGTCGGGAACCTCACTCACCGGGGCAAGGATCACTGCCGCCGATATAACCCCGACGATGCCCAGCACAACCTTCTGCCAGGTTGCAAGCTTCCCTGCGTCCGGTAGCTGCGCGGCGGCCGCCCCGGCGTCACCCCGGCACACATGTCGGCGGCGCGCCGGCCCTGGTGGGGCTGGCACGCCGCCGGTTTGCTACTGATGTGCGGACACCAGTCGCCGTGCTGCGGTGGGTCAGCGGCGGGCGCTGCCGCGGTGGTGGCGGTCGTTGCCCCAGGATTCGTCGTCGATGAAGCGGTCGCGGTCGTTGCGCAGGGTGGCGGTGTCGGAGCGGTTGTCCCACACGTAGTGGCGGCGGTCCTGGTACAGGTCGGTGTCGGTGTCGCGGCCCTCGCCTGTGTGGATCCGGACCGTGGCGCGGCCGTCCAGGCGGTAGTGGTCGAAGGTGTAGGTGTGGCCGTCCTCGTCCTGCAGGGTCCAGCCGTCGAGGTTGACCGCACGACGCGTGTTGTTGGTGAGCTCCACCCACTCCTTGTTCAGCGAGCGCCTGGAGCGGTCGTCGCGGCCCGGTGAGTCGTACTGCACGCCCGTGATCTCCACCTTGGGGTGGTGGGGCCGGGAGCGGTCGGCCGCCGACGCCGGCAGCGCCACCGCTCCGATGACGGCGGCGGCTGCGAGAGCGGCGGCGGACAGGCGACGGGCGGTCACAGCTGAAGAAGTCACAAAGGCCCCTGGGTGTACGGGCACCGGCACGTCCTGAAGCCCAGTGAGGCCAGAGGGACGTGCGGTGCGGAGTGCGGGTGGCGGCCAACCGGCCGCGCCCTCAGACCATGGCCGCTGTGTGCAGATGGTGAACGCAACACGTGCACCCTGTTACAAATCGTCCACATTGCGGTTACTCTCACCTGCAGTGTCCATTCATGCGTCAAATGCACCAGGTTGACGCCCTGCCGGGCCATTAATCCGTGCAGGCGCTGACTCGTCACCTCTTACCGCCAGGCTGCGCCACCCAAGTCGCGTCAGGTCGTCACCTGAAAGTGAGTCACAAGCGGCGCAGTGGGTCACCGGGCTGGGCAACGGTTCCGTTGTACGGTCCTGCCCTTCAGCCGCCTCCGCTATGCCCTGGTCGACGAAGTCCCGAACGAACGCTGAGGTCTCGGGCATCGTGACGTCCTTCGTCCACCTCTCGCTGTGCCACCACCGCTCCAGCTCAAAGGGTGCACGCTCTGGGCGAGTTCGACCTGCGCGCGTCCGGCGTCGGTCTGGTGACCGCGGGACTGGTGGTTCCGGGATGCCCGCGCTTTCCCTGGGCCAGCGAGGGTAGATCATCACCCCCGAACCCGCCGGGCACGCATTCGCCGTCGGCTACGACATAGACGTCGGCGCTGGCTGGTTCACGGGCGCCCGCAGCCCAACGGCCTCAGGCCGTACGGCCATCCGCCCCTGCGTTCCCTGCGCCCTGGCCCGCGATCCGTCTCGGAGCTGGCCGTCCTGCCTCGGCGACACTTTGATGGTTCGACTGCTCCAAATTTCACTAACCATTTGGCTGATTAAGGTAGTTGGACGTGACTGAAACCTTTACCCCGGGCTGTGACTTGCATCACCCATTCAGACTAGAGTGACCGCGCCATACCACAGAGTGACGGCCATAGCGCCAGGTCAGGCAGGGCATGCACGGAGCCGTCGGCCGCCGCCCTGCGGACGTACGACCTCGGTCGGCGGACCCACCGCCGGAACAGCCTCCATCACTCATCCGGCACCAACCGCTCAATCAGATCCGTCATGCACGGCTCATGAGTGGGGCGGCCAGAGAAGAGTAAGGATGGCCTGGAACATGTGGTGCTGCTGCGGATTTCCGCAGCAGCTGTCAGCCCTTCAGAGTGGCACTGGGGCGCGTTTCCGCCCCGCCCGGTGGCCGTGCCGTGTCTCGTAGGCCGGTCAGAGCTTGAACACGCCTCGGTAAGTCCATCCGGAGCCGAGGACCGCTTTTCGCAAGGGGTCTGTCATCTCCCGCGTGTCGAAGCGAAAGGTCTCGACCTTGCGCCGACTGCCGTCGGGATCCTGCTTGGTCTCCCACTGCCGGTACACCGCGGGCGCGTGCCCACGTCCGTACTGTGCTTCGGCGTTGCCAGACGAACGGTTCTCCCACCGCTCGTCGAGGAAACGTACCTCGTGCTTTTCAGGGATCAGACGCATCCGGGTCTTGAGGGTGACACCCACCCTCGGAATCTTGCACTCCGCGACGAGGTCGGCCTTCTCGGCTGGGAGAGCGTTGCGCACGTGGTACAGCACGTCCGGTCCGTTGAGTGCGAGCAGCGCGGCCCGAACCTCCCCGCTTTGCAGCGGTGCAACACCGCTGTCAGGGCGCTGAGTGCCGGTCAGTTTGTCCCAAAGACGGCCCATCTCTAGACCCCCTCCCCAGTGTCCGGGCGAACTGTACGGACGAAGTCTTGAAAGTCCCCCAGGACGGCGTCGTGCTGGGCCGCGGTGGCGGTCAGAGACAGCCGGATCACCGCGCGCTTGTGTGAATCTTCGATGTCCGACAGAGACAGGTACACCTGTGACTGGACGAGGTCGCGGCGCACGCCGTCGATGACGGTTGAGAAGGTCAGCCGCTGGGTCAGGGCGGGCGCGTCAGCGGAGCCGACCTCGCGGCGGTGCGCCACCACTACCGAATCGGCGACCTGGCGCAGGCGATCCACCGATTCGTTGGCCAGGTTGCCCAGGGTGTCCGCATCCGGTGGTATCTCCCCGTCGATGGTGATATTCGCGGCGAACCCGGTATCAGGCTGCGGATGCAGGGCAGCGAAGGCCACGTTCTCGGTCTCGAACCCTTGTGGCCGGGCCGGGCGCCAGCCCTCCGGCAAGCGGAACTCGATGGGCATCGGCAGCGTCGTGGGCATGTGGGCCTCCTTCCAGACGAAGTAGATCAGAACAGGTCGGTGATGTTGTCCTTGACGGAGCTGGCGCCGTCGCCGACCGCGTCGGCCGCGTCGCCGACGGACTTGCTCAGCTTGTCTGGATCGAGAGTGATCTCGAATCCAACCGAGCCTCCGAGGATGGGGGAGACGCCAGCCTTGCCGCCGAGGCGGAACGTTCCGTCGTCGTCCTTCTTGTAGCCCCACCAGGCCTCCGCGCCGGGACCGGCCCACCCCTCGGCTGCTGCGCCGACGCCGATGCCAGCTACTTCCCCGCCACCGGCGATGGTTCCTTTTGCCCCGGCGAACGCCTTCGCCCCGACGGTGACCTCCTCTTTGGTCACCTTGGCGTTGACGCCGGCCTCAGCACCGGCGAAGCCCTCCACCCGGCCGTAGCCACCGGCGTAGGGCCCGTACTCGGCCCTCATTTCGCCCAGCGCCCGCAGCCCTGCGGAGGCCTCGGCCTTGCCGACGACGCCCTTTTCGTTGAAGCCGTAATTCGCGGTGGCCCTGGCTCCCCCGTAAGCGTCGGCTATCCCGGAAAGCTTCCAATCCCCCTTGGTCAGAGTCTTGTCCGCGGTCCAGTGGAAGAGGTCGGCGTACGCCTTGACCGATGCTTCCTTGCCATATTTGGGGTCGGTGGTGATGGTGAAGCCGACATCGGGCCCGGTCAGCTTGGCGTTGCTTTCCGACTTCCACCCGTTGGTCTGCGTGCGGGTGTCCTTGGCCGCCGCCGCTTCAGCTTCGTACTTCTCGATGTCGCCCTGTGCCTGGCCGTTGAAGCCGGTGAGAGTTCCGTCATTGAGGTTGGAGTCGATCACTACTGCTGTGAGGGCGATCTCGACGCCGGTGTCGGCCTCGCCGACATCTTTGACCAACTGGTCGATGCGCGACTGCCAGGAGGTGACGGCCGTGCGTACGGACTGCTGATAGTCGGGGTCGTGGTGCAGGGCAGTGCGCTCACCCTGGCTGAGCTTTGCGGTGTCGTAGGAGACCACGCCCTCGTCTGAGACCGCCATGCCGGCCTCAAGGGCGTCGGCTCGGGCCGACTCCAGCTTCTTGCGTAGGTCCGTGAACTGTCTGTGAGCGTCGCGCAGCAGCGAAGCCACCGCCTTGGCCTCGGCCTGGGCGTTCTGGAACTCCTTGAGAGTGATGGCGAAGCGACGGTTGGCGGCGTCCGCGCTCAGCCCCGTCCAGGTCTGGCCCATGGAAATGCCGTAGACATCCCGTTTGTAGGCGCTCTCCTGCTTGTGCAACTCCTTTGCCATCCCGTCCCAGCGGCCGGCAGCCGCGGTGAGCGTGGACAGGTCAGTCGTCATGATCTCGCGATACGTCGGCATGGGTTCCCCGTTGTTTTTGCCGTGTTGACCTGACAGTTGGAGCTGCTGTCCATGGCTGAGCGCTCCATCCGGTCCGGTCAATACCCGTCGATCACCGACGTCGAGCGCAGACTTCCCCCTGTTTGGATATCCGTGCCCTGCAAGACGGTGTTGGCACTGCGCAGTGCTTGCTTCTCCGACGCGAGTCGGTTCATCAGGTTCTGGACCTGCTCACCCCATGTCTCGTGCGCCTTCTTCAAGGCGCCCGACGCGAGCCATCCGTCACGGAACTCCTTGACGGCCTCGGCGGTCTCCGCGTCCGCCCAGTCGCCGGCCTTGCGGGTTTCGGGCTCTATGTGATCCTCGATGGCCCTGGCCGCGGCCTTTTTCTCACCCGGCGAGGAAGCAAGATCCCTCCGGCCGTTGGCAGTTGGTCCTCCGGTGTCGGCGGGCAGCTGGTTCAGTCGCATCCCGACGGGATTCCCCGTCAAGCTACTTCCTGTCTGTCCTGGTTCCGGCCCTGCCATGACTCTGCCTCCCCGTGTCGCCGTACCACGCAAGCAGCGCGCGGCAGTTCCCTTTCACTGGCCAAGCCGTACCGTAGTGCCTTCACACCGTGCGTCTCATGTGTCTCTACCTTGTTCGATCAAGAGATCGGAACTCGCGGAACGCGGTCGTATTCAGGCCCTTGAAGATGCCGAGACGTTGACGAAACCCCAGGCCGGAGGGAGGGTTGTGTAGACCCTGGTGCCTTATGGCGGTGGTCAGTTCGGAGCAGGGGAAGCCGTGTCGTCCGCCTGGAAGTCGAAGTTGATCTGGTCTCCGTCGACAGAGGTCACCTTGACCGATACGCCCAGGGTGCTGCCGTCATCCGCCGTGAGTTTGCACCGGGTGGTGGTTCCTACCTTGCCGGCGAGGTCCTCGGGGCACGTGATGTCCGGCTCTGGCTGGCCCGTTGTAGCAGCGAGCTTTTCGGCGAGCGTGGTCGCCAACGTATCCGAAGACATTTTCGGCGTCGATCCGACGCTGACAGAGGCCGAGCAACCGACGAGCAGCACGCCGACCGCTACGGCATTGAGGATCGAAGTTGCTGCGGACAACCGGGTGGTGGCCATGGGGGACTCCGGGTCGGCGGGATCATGACAAGAAGAGGTAGGAAGCATAACGGGGCTCTGAGCATTGCTGCCCGACGACCGCCGTAGCGCCATCCAGCCCGAGAAAGAACGGCCTGATCAGGCCACCCGTCGCGCGGTGATGTCCGCTCGATGACGGGTCGTCACCGCAGCCGGGTTTGCCGCCCTGCTGCGCGAGAACGGCACCATCTACCGCGAGGTCCTCCAGGCCAAGGCCCGCCCCGTCCTGCCGTGTCGACGGTCATATATTTCGGCTCTGTCGGAAATCTTGTGACGTCACCTGCCTGATCTGGGCATCTACCGGGTGTGCGGTTCAGGGGTTTTGGGGCGGTTGCTACCGCATTTAGCCGGTGTGGTAGTCGAGTCGATCGAGCGTGCGGCCGGAATGGTCACGTTCCGCGCTCACTCCACAGTGCCGACAGCGAGGTGCCCCAGATGCGGGGTGTGTCGTGGCGTGTGCACGGCCGGTACGCTCGCCGGCTCGCTGACGCGCCCGTCGGCGGAGCCCCGGCAATGGTCGAACTGGTGGTGCGCTGGTTCAAGTGCCTCAATCCGCAGTGTCTCGCGGTGACGTTCGCAGAGCAGATCGAAGGGCTGACCAGCCCGCATGCCCGCTACACGCCGTTGCTGCGCACGCTGCTCACCTCGATCGCCGTGTGTCTGGCGGGCCGGCCGGGTGCGCGGCTCGCGGCCGCGCTGAGCATCCGCGCGTCGCCAAGGACAAGCTCCTTGAACTCCTTCGCGGGTTACCGGAGTTACCGCAGATGAGCGTGCGGGTCCTCGGGGTCGACGACTTCGCGCTGCGTAAGGGCAACTCGTATGCCACGATCCTGGTGGACCTGGAAGGACGGCGCCCGGTCGATGTGCTGCCGAGCCGGGACTCGCATTCCGCGAGGATCTTGCACGGAGGTGCCCGGGATGGAGAACAACGCGCCCGCACGCCGAGGCCCCCCGGGCCCCCAGACCGCCGAGGGACAGCTGACGAGCCGCCAGTCGGACATCGTCCGCTACATCACGCAGACGGTCGACCGGCAAGGATACCCGCCCTCAATGCGGGAGATCGGAAAGGCCGTGAATCTCGCCAGTACATCCTCGGTGGCCTACCAACTGATGGCCCTGGAGAGCAAAGGTGTGCTCTACCGCGACCCGCACCGTCCCCGCGCCTATAGGGTGCGGCCCTCGTGGGCGCCCGACCTCGGTGGCAGGAGCGAGGCGCCGGTCGATGTGCCGCTCGTCGGGCGAATCGCTGCCGGCGCGCCCCTGCTCGCCGAGGAGATGATCGAGGACGTTTTCTCCCTGCCTTGCCAAGTCGTGGGCGATGGCGACCTGTTCGCCCTGACGGTCTCCGGCGACAGCATGGTCGACGCGGCGATCTGCGACGGTGACATCGTGACCGTCAGGCGGCAGGACAGCGCCGACCACGGCGACGTCGTCGCTTCTAGCGGGGTCAACCGTCGTGCAGCGTGATCCGATGAGGATCGGTGCAGCTCAGCAGCAGTGCGAAGGACGCTACCGCGCGCAACAGGTGTGGCGCTATCACCCGATCGGGTAAGGGACCGCACCGTCTCATAGAGGCCCGCATGCCGCTGCGCACCGGCGGCGATCCGGCGGACCCTCTCTGAGACATCTCAGGGGGCGAGCCCGCGGGCCTTGATCGCTACTGCGCCTGCTGATTGGCTGGCTGGCATGGATGATCTCGGAACCGTTGCATGGCCGCCTACGCCGATCAAGACCGAGAGGCTCGTGCTGCGCGAGCCCGAAGCCCGGGACCGTGCGGCGTTCATCGAGTTGTTGGCGTCGCCAGATGTGCACACCTACCTTGGCGGACCACGCCCTCGTGCCGAGCTTGAGCGCGAGTTGCCCGAAGTGCCAGAGGAGTGGCCCGGGAGCTTCGTCGTTGACTTGGACGGGGCGATGATCGGCCAGATCCTGCTCAGGAGAGCAACGGAGCACCGTCGCCCTGCTGCCGTGGGGAAGGTCGATCTCGGCTACATGTTTCTGCCGCGGGCGTGGGGGTTCGGGTATGCCGCCGAGGCGTGCGCGGCGGCACTTGACTGGCTCGAAGACGTTCTTCCCGGTGAGCCGGTGGTACTCGCCACGCAAACCGCCAACGCCGCCTCAATGTGCCTCGCCGCGAAGCTGGGGTTCACCGAAGTGGAGCGGTTCCGGGCCTGGGAGGCCGATCAGTGGCTAGGCATGCGGTCCCCGGAATCGCTCTCCGATTGAACCCGACAGCTCGGATCTGTCGGCGTGCTGTTGACGAAGGCGGGCGGGCTTGCGGGTCATGCAGGTGCTTGGAGGAGTGGCGCGAAGGCGCGTTGTTCGTCGAACGGCTGCCGTGCCTGGAGGCAGTGGTGAAGCTGTCCGAGGAAGCGGTTGAGCACGCCCTCACTCACCTCGCACAGCGCTGCACCCGAACCGGGTCCGGACGAGCGGGGCGACGGCAATGGTGGCCAGACAGACGGCAGCGTTCTCCAGCACAGGCCACCTGCGAGGAGGCGGCGGGGGCACTGCGGGCCCTGCACCGCCTCAGCCTCATCGACCACACCTGCTCCGCCGGCTGAGGCCCGGCATGACCTGAGTGCAACGGCCGGGCCGATTTCCTCGCCACGCGTGCCGAAGACCCGTTCGACGCACTGGAGGGTGTGCGGCCCGACCGCGTCGGGAGTACACCGCCGGACAGCGCCTCGGTGAGGCCATCGGCACCGCACTGACCGCTGGCTTCCTGTCGCTGTCGCCAGCCGCACGCGAGGGCAACCCGAGCACGGACTGTGCCTGTCTGTTGTCCGGCGGTTCGCCGATGCGGTCAGAGTCGCCTCGATCGACCTGGACGACGACGCGAGGGAGCACTGACACCCATGCTCCGCACGGGGCCCACTAGCATGGCCTACCGGCAGCCGAGTGGCGACGGCTTGGAGATGTACGTACGGCTGCCCGGCAGCCTGCCGCCCATTGGCCGCGTGCCGCCTTCCTCTCCGATGCCGGGCCCAGTGCGGAGGAACGGGCTGCGGCGCTCGCCGACCTCGGCTATGCCGCGATCAGCGATGCCCCTCGACCCGAGGTCTGCCCGGACAAGGACGTGCCCCTTGGTCGGGCACACCGAGGTCCGCCCGTAGACCGCCCCGGCGGAGGGGTATGACGGCGGGCGCAGGAGCAGACGGTGACTGTGCGCCTGTGTCTCTGACCGACCCGCTGCCGGGCCCTGCCGACCGGGCGCGGGTGCGCACTCCGCCGGGCCGCACCATCGCAACACCGGCCAACCGCGAGGCACGGGCCAGGCGGTTCTCACCTGGTGCCGCGACGAGACACCTCCGGCTCTGTAGGCGACAGTACTTCGGTCGAAGGGGACCGCCTGGTCATAGCAGTTCTCGCCACTGGGAGGCGACCTTGGCGAAGGCTCTCCCATACTGAGCAATCACAGCTGAGCAGTCGCCGGAGAATGTGGGCAGGCTCATGAGCTGCGGGTATACCTCATCGGCGATGGGACACTCCCATAGAGGTGGCTCACACACGGGGAGGGTTTCCGCCCAGGGCAGTGCCAGGTCGCGAGCCGTGCTCTTGGTCAATCGGAAGACGGGGAGCCTGTGGAGAGGCGGGGAACCGGGCTCTTTGACCTTCACTCCCTCCGCGCGCAGCGCGGTCATGAACCGTGCGAGCGGGAGTCCGCCGAGTTCGTCTGCGGCGTAGCGTGGCTTGTAGCCGTACCAGCCGCCGCGGGTCATGCGAGCGGCAGTTCGGGGAGGATGGACTCCAGGGACCGGTGCCAGAACAGCTCCTAGTGCCTCGAGGTTCACTCGTCGGCGCTCATTTCGATCGTCGAGGCGCTTCAATTGCTCCAGAGCGATCGCAGCGGCAAGGGGGTGCATCCGGTATTTGTGCCCGAACCCTGTTTCCACGAATCGGCGCAGGGAATCGTCGAGCACTTCATCTTTTGCCCGTCGTCCGAAGTGCCCCAGCATGAGCGCTCGTTCGTAGACTTCGCGGGACCGGGTGATGAGGATTCCCCCCTCTCCGGCAGCGAGCGCCTTGTGTCCTTCGAGGCTGAAGCAACCGACAGTGCCGAAGGTACCGACCTTCCGGCCATCCACGGTCGCGCCGTGGGCGTGCGAACAGTCCTCGACCAGGTGGAGTTGAAAGCGTCTGGCCAGGGCTGTCAGGGATGCCATGTCTGCGGGGTGTCCCCACATATGCGTCACCACGATCGCGCGCGTTCGCGAGGTGATGCGGGATTCGACGGAGCCCAGGTCCACTGTGAGGTTGGCGGGATCGAGGTCGGCGAACACTGGTGTGGCGCCCACTTGGAGCAGAGGCGTCACGGTCGCGAGGAAGGTATACGTGGGCACGATGACCTCGTCGCCGGGGCCAAGGCCGAGACCGAAGTATGCCGCGTGCAGCGACGACGTGCCTGAGCTGTGCGAAAGCGCTAGCGGTGTCTTTCCGTCCACGGAGTGGTAAGAGGCGAACGCGTCCTCGAACTCGGCGACGATCCCGGAGCGGTCGTAGATCGACAGGACCCGTCTTTCCAGGAGGCGCGTGACCGCCGCGATCTCCTCGGGACCCACAAACGGCCAGTCCTGCTGCCATTGGTCCGTTACAGCTGGCGCTCCGCCATGCAGAGCCAGCGGCTCATTTGTCATGGCTCATCCCCTGACGTCCAGGTCCTTGAGGAATTGGATCCATGCTGTGAGCGTGGTCCCCTGACGGAGGTTGTCATCCCAGAACGGCGGGATGTCGAGAATCTCTCGTTGGGTCCGCAGTCGAACCCCGGGACTCGTAGTGACCTCTCCGATCACGTGCAGTTTGGCGCCGTGCCCTTCGAACTCCGCCTGCGCCCGCGCCACGTTCTCCGGGCGAATGGTGAATGCGTGCCTCATGGGCGAGTCGTAGCCGGGGTCGAGCGCGAGGAGGAACGGGTGCGCGCAAAGCTGCTTGAGAGAGGGGTCCACTCGGCCGAGCAGGGTGCTATTGCGTCGGGTAGCCGGAGAGACAGGCAACATGTCCGCATTGATCATGCAGCCGGTATCGTTACGGGTCGCGACCGTGAACAGGAATTCCACCAGACCGTCGCTGAGATCCATGCCAGAGGTGAAGTGTCCCCGCTCTGCTACGGTCGCAACGGCAGCCGCTGCTCCGACCGGCATCGACTTGTAGGTCCGGAACCTCTCCTTGTCCGTGTGGTCGATCAAGTCCGTCAGATCGTGTCGACGGAGCAGGTACTCGAGCCAGCCGAATCCCAGTTCCCCGGTCACGACGATCTGGTCGCCGGCTCGGGCCCCCGACCTGCGGACGATTCCGTGCCGCGGGGCCGTGCCCCAGGCACACCCGACGGTTGCTAGGTCTCCGTTGTGAAAGTTGCCCCCTTCGTAGACCGATCCGATGCGATGAAGTACGTCGTTGATGCCGTGGCCGATGGCTTCCACATCCGCTGTGTCCGTGTCGGGAGGCGCGGCGAGAGCCAAAGAGAATCCCCGGCATCTGCCACCCATAGCAATCACGTCGTTGCAGGTCGTTCCGGCGATCCAGCGCCCGTAGAAGCGATATGGGTCCAAGGATGTGTCGGCGTGGTGGATGAAGTACGGCTGGTCCATCGAGTACACCAGATACGGCGCGTCAGGTTGCCCGGTCACTTCGGCCAGGTCGATGATTACGGCGTCCTCGAAATTTTCGGCCTTTGCCGTACTGGCCATGGGGCCCAGGATTCGTTGGATGAAATTCTTCTCTTGTAGTTCGGTGATATTCACCGGAGTCGTTCCATTCCATTCCCCTCGCTATACAGCTTCTCTAACGTCACAACGGTTGCGACATGACGCTCGAGTGATGTGACGGATTCCTTGCCGCTCATGAATTCTTTGAGCGAGCGAGTGTCGTGTGCCCTGCCAAGGCGATGCACTGTCTTTGCAGATTCGCCTTGTACGCCGGTTAGCTCCACGGTTGACGCTTCATTGTTGCCACGTCTTCTATGTACGCGCAGCTGTCCCCGTGTCCCGGAGATGCGCAACTCCTCCCTTGGATGAGTCATATCCAGGCCGACGTTCAGATGCAGGTCGATACCCGCCGTGGTGCACCGGATCCAGGCCCGGCTCTCGACCGCGTAGGAGTCGTAGCGGAAGCGGACCGCGGACGGCACGAGGTCGGCGAAATTGCTGTCCAGCAGCCATTGCAGCGTGTTGATCGTGTGGTACCCCAGATCCAGTAATACGCCGCCACCGGCTAGGGAGGGGCGATTGCGCCAGCTGCTGCGGAAGGCCGGAGCCGGCGCAACTCGGTCCTGGTAGTCGATGGCCAGGAGCCGACCCAGTTGTCCGGACCTGATGATGTCCCGGACGGCCAGCAGGTCCGTGCGGTGCACACGCTGTTCCGACGCCGCAAGCCTGGCTCCACTGAGGCTCTGCAGCAACAAGGCTTCATCGGCTCGGCATGCCAGCGGTTTCTCCAAGAAAGTGGGCAGGCCTTCCTCTAAGCACATCTTGGCCTGCTGAAAATGTAATCCACTCGGAGATGATATGACCACAATATCCGGTACTGCGTGTCGCAGCAATGCGACCGTCAACAGGTCGGACGAAACCGTTACGGTGTCCAGTCCGGCATTTTGCACAGCTCTCTTGCGATTTTCGCTGTCAGGGTCCACCACACCTACAAGTTGGGCTCCACATTCCTGCAATGCCGGGAGTATCGCACTGTCGAATCTACGGCCACACCCGACCACAGTCACGCGCAGGGCGGGGAGGGTACTCATGAAGAACCGATTTCCTTTGGTGTGACTATCAGGCTGCATAGCAGCCGAGAGGGGCCATGTCGCGCGGAAAGCAGGGCGCCCTCACGGTTCATCATGTTGTGGCGAGAATCGCTTGGCGAAGGTGAGCCACTGAGAGGGCCTGTCCTGATACCGGCGCGGTACGAATTTCTCATCCGTATAATATGGCACCAGTCGCTGAACCCCATCCTGCTGTCTCATCAGCACTCCCCGGTCATCCATCTGCTGTCGTGCGACCACTGACCCGATGCGAACTACCGTTCCATTGCCCTGCAGATCCCGTTCCACCTGTGCAGCGACCTCGGTGAAGTCCTCCTGCTTACAGGTGAAGACGGTCTCCCAGTCATGGCCTGCGTTGAACAGGAATAGGGCCTGCGGCACATTGAGTATGTCGGCCAATGCGACCGCTTCCGCCGATATGGTCGCATTGATCGCTGATTCTTCCAGGACGAACCCCACGCTGCTCTCGCGGCCCATGATCTCCAAGCAGGCCAGCACGCCGTCACTGGTGTCGATGGCGGCTTTGAGCTTCCCTGTCCCCGTCGCGCTGCTCATCACCTTGTCAGGGAGATAGAGCAGGTCGTACTTGGCCTCGGTCCGGATGACCGCACGCAGACCTGGGAAATCTCGCACGGTGTCCGCCCGGTCCATGCGGAAGTACTCCACGAGTTCTTGCGCCCAGCGCGTGCCGATGCGCCGGTGGCCGCCGCTCGGATCTGAGGCCAGCGTGATGCCAAGCGCATGCCCCTGGCGGGCAGCATCCCGGGTGAGGATCCGCGACCTGTCGACGTACCCGATGCCCACACAGCCAACGGACTGCTCCGGGCGTTCCTTGACATCACCGCCGATGACGGCCACCCCGTAACGTGCGGCCTCCTGGACGACCGCCTCCACCAGACGACGGACGTACCCGACCGTCGCGGACCGCTTCAGAAAGAGGTTGAGCATGACGCCGACAGGGGTGGCGCCCATCGATAGCAAGTCGGAAAGGGACTGAACCACGCTGAAGCGGCCCACGTATTCCGGTGACCGGCCTGTCTCTGCGAGCGAGCCGGGGGCAGAGTCCGTCGTGTACACCAGGCCGCAACCCTCCGGCATTCCCTCGGAGGAGATGACGGCCGCGTCGTCACCGATGCCAACGGTCAGAGTGAAACTGCTGTCTATGGCCGAGCCGTGGACTGCGACGTAATCCCGGATCCACTTGTGCAGGTGGTACTCACCGACGGCGATCAGGGGCGTTTCATCCGGCACGACGGAGAACGGTCTGCGGCCCCTGTGCTCCAGTTCGAATCGCAGCTCCATTCCCTCGTTGTCCAGGTGAATCTCGTGGTAGATCCGGTCTGCCTGTTCCAGATGACTCTGGTAGAGCCGCACGCTCCTGTCGTCGAGCTGGTGAGAAGATCCGAAGTATCCCCTTGCCAGGGCAGCGTGCGCGCGGGCGAGGGCCGGCCGCAGTCCGCGCTGGTTGAAGATCTGTCGTCCCAGTTCATAGCTTTGGAGGGCCTGATCCATGTGCCCGAGGACTTCGTACAGGCCCCCCAGAGACAGGTGGGAGAGCCCCATGGTGTAGCTGTGGCCATGGTCCTTGCGAATCCTCAACGCCTTGCGGAGGTATTCCTCGGCCCGCAGAAGATCCTCGCGGCGACTGGGAATGTGGCGGGTCCACGCACGCCCCAGCCAGTCGTAGATCGCGGCCAGCCTGATCGGATTTTCGAACTCCGACAGGGCTTCGAGGGCGCCCCGGGCCCGTTCCGTCGGGGAGTCGGCGTGAGACTGCTGGCCGTCCCGCTCGTCGATAGTTGCGTCCACGTAGGTGAGGATCGCGGAAAGGTAGCGCACGGCACTCTGACCGCCGTGGTGGCAGTCGAGGCGTTGCGCGGCGTCGCGGAGACAGGCACGCGCCCGGGCATAGTCCATGCGCGCCACGTGGAGTTGAGCGAGTTCTCGCAGACAGTCAGCAAGGACCAGGTGCCCGTTGCCGTCGCCGTCCCTGGAGTCCGCAAGATACTCCGCCAGCCCGATAGTGTGCTGAATCACCAGTTCGGCGGGGTCGAAGTCGCCACGCTCCCGCAGCACGTTGCCCAGGACCCGCCCGGCCTGCACGTATCCAGGCAGGTCACCGGCGCTCTGCAGACGCAGTTGCAGTTCCTTGATGTCCTTTTCGATCCCCGCCGACCTTCGGTCACCCAACTCGTACTGCAGCGAGGCGAGTTCGAGCCGCAGATGCAGGCGCAAGCACTCGGACCGCGGTTCGACCTCCTGAGGCGTGGCTAACAGCTCGTCATTGATCATCTCAACGGCCTTACGCCACTCACCACGAAACCTCAAGGACAGAGCGTGGTGGTGGACGGCCGCAAGCCGCAACGGATCACCGGCGTTCAGTTCCCGGACCGCGATGTCGTACGCCTCTGAGGCCAGCACCGCGACGTCCGGCGTGCAGCAGAATCGTTCGACGAAGACGCTGATAGGTGTTCCCTCGTTGGCCCTGACGACCTCGTCGATCAGCTGCTCCACGCGGGTCTGGGAGGCGATGTCCGCACCGTGGTACGTCCGCTCCGTATAACGTGCATCCGCAAGTAGTCCGCTCACCGAAAACGACGGTGCTTCGATCTCTGGGATCGGGCTGTCATCCGCGACAGCGAGGAAGACGATGGAGTCGGATGGAACGTCGAACAGTTCACGCTTGGTGAGGCTGTAGGGCTCTGCCGCTGCCCGTGTCCACAGCAGGACACGGGGCAGAGCACTACCAGACGCGTCGTCGAGTTCTGTCTTCCGCCGCCAGTGAGGCATGACCATGAGGAGCCGCTCGGCAAGCGACCGGTCTTCGATGTCGTACAGGAGCACTGCATGTCCATCAGGCGGGACCGCGCCGGCCAGTGCTGCGGTGTGCGCGGCTTGTAATTCCTGATCCTCACGCAGCAGCAGCCTCAGGGTTAGGCGCAGAGCCTCTTTCCACTGGTCCTCCCCACCCTGCCAGTTGTCCACCTCGACGCGTCGGTAAGCCGAGTACGGCTCGGCACGCACGCTGCGCGACGGCAGACTGGTGAAGACAGCGACCACCTTCTTGCCGAACGCCTCAGCCAGATCCAGTTCCCGCTGGGTCGCCCGGCTTCTGGCATAGGCATCGGTGATCAGGGCCACCACGACGTCGCACGCTTGGACGGCCTTGGTCATCTCCACACGCGGGGAAGCTGCCCCGAAGTCGTCTTCCATGATCACGGTCATGCCTGTGCGACTGACTTCTTCCGCGAACCACGCAGCCCGGCCTTTCTCGGCGTGCTCGAAACTGAGGAACACTCTGAGTCGCACCCGCGCCCCCTCCGCTGGCTTCGTTAGTCGGTATCACCGCTGATGCGTGCGTGCGCATGCATGTCGTGCCAGCCGTCGCTATGTAGGACCTTGCTGCGCATTGTGCCCTCGAAGTGGAAGCCGGACTTCTGCGCTACCCGGCAGGACGCTGCGTTGGCCGTGGAATGCGCGAGAGCCAAACGGTGCAGACCAATGTCCTCGAACGCCCATCGGGCCAACTCTCGCAGCGCCATGCTGGCAACACCCTTACCCCGGGCCTCCGGCAGCACCCAGTAGGTCACTTCGGCTTCTCCCGTACGCAGGTTCGCGGTCCGCAGACCTACCCGGCCGATCACCGCCGCGTCACGCCGATCCGTGACGGCCCAGTTCGCCCCCGCCTCCGAACGCCAGTTGCGTTGCCGTGCCGCGATCCATTCCCTAGCCTCATGCTCGGTTTCCACCGAGAAAATGTGCCAGTGCCGGATTGCGGGGTCTCCGAACGCCTTCACCACATCGGCTGCGTCGGATTCGTCCCAAGGTCTGATCGCCAAATCACCGGCATAGAGCACGGGTTGATGCATACCCGCCATCTTCCCGGGGGCAACCGCTCGGGGTACCAGAGAGACCATGCGGCCATCGTGACAGGCGTAACGCAGCGACGCGGGCGAACGCCCCATACAACAGTTGACGCGAAGACCGATAACACCCACGATCGTGTCAGAACGCGACAGCGGTTCATCCCTTTCACACTGGTCGTGTCACAGCTCGGCCTACGCTGCCAGCCCCCGCCGCGTCCCACTCACACGGCCTGGACCGCACGATCGTCGCGATCAGCGCCAACCCCGAGCTCGGCGCCAATGTGCCGGCCATCGACGCGTTCGGAACACTTCGGCCCGGCGTCCTCGGCCCGGCAACCGTCTTCCCCGCACCTCATGACCCCGGCCCGCTCGTGGAGGTGAGGCGTGTGCCGCACCGGCCCCGAAGGACGGCACCATCCCGCCGCGAGCTCACCGGCCGCCGGGCGCCGAAGCCCATACCCAAGGGCCTGCTGAAGGTGAGAGGCCGGGGCAGGGGCGAGCTCAGCGCAGTCGAGTCGGCTGTCGAGTAGGCAGGACCACCCGCAGGAGTTGCTTCGATGTTCACGTGCCAGCGTGCTGCCAGCGCGTGGTGCACCACCGTCGCCATACCCGTCAGCGTCCGTGACCTACTGCCCCGAGACCTGCTGGCATGCGCCACCTTCGGACACGAATCAGCGCCCGAGCCCTCCGTACACGTGCCGTCGGCATTCATGAACGTTCGATCAGCACCTCGCCGCTGCCCGCTTTCCACAGCAGGGTGCAAGTGCTCTC
Organism: Streptomyces sp. AC555_RSS877; assembly: GCF_019049245.1. Classification (GTDB taxonomy): domain Bacteria; phylum Actinomycetota; class Actinomycetes; order Streptomycetales; family Streptomycetaceae; genus Streptomyces. The sequence goes on from NZ_JAGMUK010000067.1 coordinate 16,840, forward strand.
CCTTCTCGTGACAGGACCAGGTGTCGCTTGCTCGCAGCCCGCACCTGTTCCTTGGACTGGCAGATCGCCCTGGCTTGCGGAGTTCCGCCCGCACTTCGGCCGAGAACGCCACCGTTCGGCGGGTGCCGCCCTTTCCAGCGAGCGCTGCGGCTGGGACGGCCAGGATGCGTCCAGGCGCCGAGGCCGACCGGGGCACCACCGGCGGCGACGTCTTCGACATCACCTGCATCTGATCGTGAACGGCGGGCGGTTGGGGGCGCGGAGTTCTAGGCTCTGGCAGATAGCGAGAGCTTGGAATTGAGGGCGTATGGGTGGTGTTGAGGCGTCTGATGGGGCGTGGTTTGTCAGTCATGCGGGGGGGGCGGACCGAGCGTGGGCGGAGTGGGTGGCCTGGCAGCTCCTCGACGCCGGTTTCCAGGTGGAGCTCGACTATTGGGACTGGGGCGCGGGCGACAACTTCATCCTGAAGATGAACGCCGCCCCTGGAACGCGGCCGCTTCCTGGCGCTGTTCTCCCCAGCCCATTTCGAGCCCGAGCGGTTCACGACCCCGGAGTGGACTGCGATTTTGGCTATGAGGGAGAAGATCACTCCCGTCCGGGTCGCCGACATCGTGCCGTCGGCGACCCTGCGCCCCCTCATCACCCCCAACGTGTTCGGAGTTGGCGAAGAGAAGGCCCGCCAGGTACTACTTCACGCCGTCAGCGGTCCCTCCCGCCCCGCCACACCGCCGGTCTTCCCTGAAGCGGGGGTGAGTGGGCCACGTCTGCCGGGGCCGTTGCCACGGGTGTGGAATTTACCTTCCCGCAATGCCTCTTTCACAGGCCGGGACACTCTCCTCGTCCAATTGCGTCAGAAGGCGTCCGCATTCCGTTCGGAGTTTTGATCAGTCGAACGATGAGTTCTTGCGGGCTGCCGGGTCAGTACGGACATGACTGCAACGAACACGCCGCCTGTCGTCTCCCGTCTGGAGTGGCTGGCCGCAATGGACACCCTGCGCGCCCGGGAGAAGGCGCACACCCGGGAGGGCGACGCAATCGCCGCCGCCCGGCGCCGCCTGCCCATGACCGAGGTGGACCCCTCGACCCTGCTCGTCGGAGGCAAGGGACCCGTCCCCTTGATCGACGTCTTCGAGGGCCGTACCCAGCTGTTCGTGTCGTATCACATGTGGCATGACGGCCGCCCCGCCGCCGAGCAGTGTGAGGGCTGCACCTTCTTCACCGGCCAGGTCCGTGAGCTGTCCTATCTGCACCAGCGTGACGTCACTTTCGCTGTCTTCTGCCAGGGGCCCTACGAGGAGTCGGACCGCTACCGCCGCTTCATGGGCTGGGAGCTGCCCTGGTATTCCGTACCCGCCGAGTCTCACGAACGGCTCGTCGCCGGTCGCCACTTCGGGATGAAGGCGTGCTACCTCCGCGACGGGGACCGTGTCTACGAGACGTACTGGACCACCGGCCGCGGCGTCGAGCCCATGGCGGCGTCGTACGGAATCCTGGACATGACTGTCTACGGGCGGCAGGAGACCTGGGAGGACTGCCCGCCGGGCTGGCCGCAGCCGTACGAGACCTGCGGTCAGCAGTTCCGCAAGGACGGGCGGCCGACCGCGCAATGGGCACGGATCGCCGCCGGGCACGACGACGGCCTCCACGACGGACAGGCTGGCACGGGCAGCTCGGGCTGCTGCTCTTGAAGCCGGGCCCGAAGGCCACAGCCCAGCCGTCGCCCAAAACCTCCCGCCGCCCGCTGCACGCAGCCGCTCAGAAGGCGTCCGTTTGCCGTTCGGCGGTCTTGATCAGTCGAACGAGGTTCCTGATGGGGTGATGCTGGCGGTGCCGGGGCATGACGGCAGACACCTCACGATGCCAACGCGTCAAGCTGCGGCGGCGAGTTCGGTGGGGAACGCGGTGTGTTCGTCGAACAACTTGCGGTGCTGTAGGCAGTGGTAGAGCTGGCCGATCATTCGGTTGAAGAGGTTGCGCTGGGCGGCAGCGTGCCAGTCGCCGCTCTGCCTTGAGACATCACAGGTCAGGGCCTCTTGGGGCATCCGTACGGCACCCACGCGACCGCCACCACCATGAGCACCAGGACCGTGCACGCTCTCTAAAGCGAGGTGTTGCCCACCCGGCAGCCACGAGGTGTCACGATCCGGCACTCGAACATTCCGAGAACCAACCGCTTCCTCGGAACGCCGTTAGCAACGGATTAGGGCCTCTTGGTAGTTCGGGGGTGCGAACCGATCCGCGTACCAGGAGGCCCTGGTGTCGCAGTCTGTCTTGTCGATGTCCGTGGAGGCTAGCGCGTCGATGCGGTCGTGTGACTGTCTCGTGCACCGGTTCGGCAACGCGGCGGACCATCCGTACCGGCTGCCGCGCTACGGCTCGGATATGACGGTGGCGGAGTGGCAGGTGGTGCGGGCTGCGTTGCCAGTGCCGGCCTGGCTGGAGGGCCGGGGCGGGCGGCCGGAGAGCTACTGCCACCGCATCATGATCGACCAATGCCACGTAGTTAAGGGCGAGTTGGCGGTGTCAAGGGTGAGGTGAGAAAGAGGAGCCCTCTGCTATTCAGGGGATCGACCAAGATCTACCTGAGGAAGCAGAGGCCCTGTGGCTCAGAGTCCACGGGCGGAACCGACGTGCTCGCGCCCGGTCATCTCGGTGAGTTGACGCAGGTCATCCCACTCGAGCTGGTGGATGCGGTGCTGGACGAGACCGGAGCTCGCGAGCGACGACTGCGAAGTCTCCCCTCACGCGTCGGGGTGTACTTCGTACTCGCGCTCGGGTTGTTCGGGCACCTGGGAACCGGCCTGGTGTGGGGCAAACTCGTGGCCGGACTGACCGTCATGGTGCCGCGACCATCGGAGAAGGCACTTCGCGATCTCCGTCGGCGGGTCGGCGTGGCCCCGCTCAAGCGGCTGTTCGACGTGCTGGCTGGCCCGCTGGCCCAGCCGTCCACGCCCGGAGTGCGTTACCGCCGCTGGCGCACGGTCGCCTTCGACGGCTGCGGGAGGGGCATGCCTCGAGTCGTGGTGCCTTGGGGAGTGAGGTGCTCACCCAGGCGGCGGCACCGCGTCTTCCGTGTGCAAAGTCGGCAGCTGTCCTCAAGTGGCCCTTTCGCTGGCGGCCGCTCATGTACGCGCCGGCGGCTGGCCGCGTCAGTGGCCTGTTGCGGGGCGCCGTTCCGTACGCATCCGGTTGGCCTTCGCGGAGTCAGGCGCCTGGAGGTCGGGGTCTGTGAACAGTACGGACGGCAGCTCAACAAGTGCCTCGTGTACGTAGTTGTGGAAGGAGTCCAGCGTCGGAGCTGTGTGGGGGAGTGCCAGTACTCCGAAGTGGATGTAGTGGAGCATTTTGCGGTGCAGCTGCCCTGGAGCCACCACGCTGATCAATGTGCCGAAGTCATTGTCTTTGAAGTATGAGGCGGTGACGAAGCACTCATCGGCGCTGTTGTAGACGCCGTCTTCGCCTTTGTACCGGCGGTTGAGGTCCTCTCCGCGTACGTAGGGCGCGGCGATGCCCCGGGCGATGAGATAGTCGCCACCGGCCTGGCTGAGGCTGATCTTGTCGGCGACGCCGCGGAACATGTGGCGGCTGCCGGGTACATACAGCTCAACGTGCTCGCCGTGCTCTCGCAGTTGAGTGTAGAGCTCGATCGCGCGCTCCAAACGAGCTGTGAATTCTTCGTTGGGGTGTGTGCCGTGCGCCAGGGGGTGCTGAGCGGCTACTTCGATGAGCGTTCGGGGCCGGCCGTGACGGGTCTTCATGTAGGAGCGGGCTTGGGCCAGTTTTTCCTCCCACAGGCGTTGGGCTTCGGTGGTCTGTGCGGGGGTGTCCGTCATTCCCTATCCCTACCCCTGTTACGGGGAGAGCTGTTCTGTCGAGTTCCGCGCGGCCGTCACTTCCCAGGTTCGGTCGAAGTGGCGCACGCAGGTATTGAGGAGGGAGCGCTCACCACCGTTGAGGACGAGGGAGGCTGTCTCGGGCGCGCGTGCGGGTGGCAGGGTCAGCGTGAGCCATCCCCAACGGTCGTCGCAGAGTACGAGCGTGGAGCGAAGGTGGGTGGTGAAGTAGCCGATTTCCACGGTGCCTACGGAGTCCTGTGGGAGGCTCGTGGGGGAGCTTCGTGCGTAGCCGAGGACGTCGAGCAGGCGATGGCGCACGATAGTGATCTCGTCTGAGATGTTTGCGCCTCGTGGGGTGTAGAGGGACTCTGCTTCTTCCACGTCCGCTATGAAGGCGCCTTGGGGGTCCGGCAGAAGAGCGCGTATGTGTCCGCCGGCTCGGAGTGCTGCGGCAAGCGGCTCCCTGTAGATCTCCAGCAGACGTACGGCGCTCGTGGACATGATGCGTATGGTGCGGGCGCGTGCCAGGTTTTCGGGCATGGCCGGGCCGGCTACCCCGTCGACACTTACCTGCTGGATCCCCAGCCGGGTGCACGGCTTGATGAGATCGTCGTTGAGGAGTCCGAACTGCTCAGGGACGGCGTCACCGCGAATCCAGCCGACGGCAGAGTTGTCCTGCATGGCCTGGTTGAGAGCGGAAGTCACCTCGACAACGAGGTCTCCCGTGTCACGCCATGTTGCCCGGACCAGGTCCGCCTCCACCCGGGCAGTGAACGCAGCCAGTTTCTTCCGCTTTGCAGCATTACGCTCCACTTTCGCAGCGGGCAGCGCCGAGATGTCCTCATGGACGAACGCGAGGACGGGCTTCTTGGCTTGCGTCGCGTACTCGTACTCGCTCTCGGTGTAGCTGAATCCAGTTTCCTGCCGAAGGGATCCGTACAGGCCTGCGATGACCAGCACGTAGAAATCACACTCGTCAATGAACCTTTTGATGATCGGCCAAGCACCGTCCGTGCGGGCACCGAACTGTTCCATCCCTACCGGGATGAACTGGTTCTTGAGCAGGGCGTCGGTCAGCGCCCGGCGCTCGTCTGCCAAGTCCATGCGGGTGGAACTGATGAACACCTGAAAGCGCCTTCGCACCCGATCCCCCAGATCTCCCCGCAGATTGCCGCGAACACGGTCACACAGTGTTCCTCGGTTCTACCCAGCCGTCTGGAGCCCACGACAGGAGCGTGAAATATACGCTCTTCAGCGCAGAATAGAGCGATGCTGACCCCTGGTTGCGACGTTGTGTCTCGACGGTGGTCGCGTCGCCACGCTGTGGTGCGACTCGCGCGACGCTGCAGCACCGCAGGAGAACCTGGGCCCACCGCTCTCATTGCATGGCGGTGAAGTGGTAGTGCGTGCGCTAGCCGGGAGCTGCGTCTGCTGGGCGGCCGGCCGCCCCGCGTCGGCGAGAGCCCCTCCGGGCAGGGAGTTGCCCTTGCAGTGGCTTCCCTTACAACAGGCCTTGTTGCGTAGCGCTCCAGAGCTGTGTCAGGGAGACAGTGGCATGGGGCAAATACTGGCGACCTCGGTCATCTTTCCCGGCGGTCCAGGGGCCGTTCTGCCAGGTTCCCAGAACCTTGGTGACTGTTGGCCTGTCCAGGTCGTACCAGTCGACGCTTTCGATCTCGAACGCACTCTCGGCAGAGGCTGCGCTCTGCACTAGTTCGTCTTCCTCGAGCCGTGTCTTGACGTGGGCGAAGAAGTAGGTGGAGGCGTCCGGGACGTAGAAGCCGAACCAGGAGAAGACGATGTTGTTGTAGTAGTCCTTGGGGTTGGTGAGTCCGAGTTCTTCGCGCAGGGCCCGGACGGCCAGTTCGTGGCAGTTC
>NZ_JAGMUK010000068.1 GCF_019049245.1 Streptomyces sp. AC555_RSS877
CGTGCCCATAAAACCATCGCCCAGCACCCGCCCCCGAGCACCCTCAACTACCCCGCCAACAGGACATATACCCAGCCAAAGAGGAATCCAGCACTAGTGCTGCCCCGCGGAAGTTCGTTGAGGGGTTGATCAACTGTCCCAGTCATAGTCGGCAAGGTGCTGGAGCCCGCTTGTTCACCGGATTCCGGAGTCGGGATATTCGGCATCCCATTCTTGGCGTGCTTGCGCGATGGCGTCGCGGTGTTCCGCCGACCAGTCCGTGAGGGCCTTGACCAGATAGGTGAGGCTGTGGCCCATCGCCGTGAGCTCGTACTCGACCTGCGGGGGCACCATGGGGTGCACGGTCCGGGTGACCAGGCCGTCGCGTTCCAACCGGCGCACGGTGAGCGTCAGCATCCGCTGTGAGATACCGGGTATGGCGCGCTGTAGCTGTCGGAAACGGCGGACACCCTGGGCCAGTTCGACGACGACCAGGACCGACCATTTGTCGCCGATCCGGTCGAGTACATCGCGGATCCCGCAGTCCTCGTGCTCGTCGCCGCAGCTGACGACGGGTTCGGTGGTTACCCCGGTGTGCCCCACTGACATGGAAGTGCCTCCTTACGCTCCCTGCCGCAAACCCGCAGGATGATCCCGGTTACCGAAGAGAACCTACCGGAACGGGAAGACCCTGATGATCCTGGTTACGGGCGCCGTCGGCGCCCTGGGCATGCTGATCGCCGAGCGGCTGGCCGACCGCGACGACACCGTCCTTGGAACGCGCGAACCTCAGCGGCTCAAGGCCCCGCTGCCGGTCCGCCACATCGACTTCGACGAGCCCGGCACCCTCGCAGGGGGCTTCGAGGCTGTGGATGTACTGCTGCTGATCTCCGCAGGCTACGGCGAGGACGACACCGTCATAGCTCGGCACGGTGCCGCCATCGACGCCGCAGAGAAGGCCGGTGTGGGGCATGTCGTCTATACGAGCCTGACCACCGACGGCGATCACCTTCCCTACGCGCTGCCGCACCGTTGGACCGAGCGTCGGCTCCAGGCGAGCACCATGGACTGGACGATCCTGCGCAATGGCCTGTACGCGGAGTTGCTGGGTGGCCTAGCGGCGCCGTCGGCCGACGGGCGGATTACCGCCCCGCTCGGCGAGGGCCAACTGGCCGCCGTTGCACGGGCGGATCTGGCCGATGCCGCGGCACACGTGACGGTGGAGGCACCCGCTCATGCGGGGCGCATCCATGAACTCGTCGGCGAGAAGGCCATCGGCGGAGCCGACCTGGCCCGCGCTCACGGCCCACACGTCACCTACGAGCCGGAGACCCTCGCGCAGGCCCGCGCGCGCATCGCCGCTTCCGGCGCCGAGCCGTTCCAGGTGCCGATGCTGGTGGGCACCTACTCCGCCATCGCGACCGGATTCATGTCCCGCACCGGCGGTGATCTGCGTCAACTGCTGGGCCGCGCACCCCACTCCGCGCTCGCAGCAGCCCTCGCATAGCCCACACAGCAACCATTCCGCGCCGCCAGGAAAGTGCCATGCCCCGCGCAACCAAGAGGGTTCTGACGGCGGTTGTGGTGGACCTTGCCGAGCCGGTGCCTGCGCGCCTGCTGCGGCTCACAGCGTCTATGACCGCACAGGTCCGGCAGGTCCTACGGGCGAAGATCGTTCTCGCTGCGGCTGACGGGCTGGCCAACGCCGCGATCGCACGCGAGCTGAAGGTCAGCATCAACACGGTGCGCAAGTGGCGGGGCCGGTTCGCCGCCGGTGGCCGGCAGCTCTGTCTGACGCGAAACGCTCCGGCCGGCCCTGTGTCTACGGGCCGCAGGTGCGCGTCGCCGTAGTGGCCGCCGCCACCAGCGCGCCCCCGCACCCGGAGTCGACCTGGTCGCACCGCAAGATCGCAGCGCAGGTGGCGTGCACGGTCTTCGCCGCGATCTCGCCGTCCCAGGTCGGCCGGATCCTGGCGGATCTGAATCTGAAACCGCGCCGGGTGCGGGGCTGGCTCACCCGCCGGGATACCCCGGACTTCTGGCAGCGGGCCGCCGACGTCTGCAACTTGTACCTCTCCACGCCCGAGGGTGCGGTGGTGCTGTCCGTCGGCGAGAAGACCGCCATCGCCGCGCGATCCCGACGGCACCCTGGGCAGGCGCCCCGGCCCGGACGGATAGCGCGGCAGGAGTTCGAATACCGTCGGCACGGCACCTCCTCCCTCGTCGCGGCACTGGACGTGCGAAGCGGCCAGATCCTCACTGAGACCATCACCCGAATGCCGGCAGGCTCCTGATCACCGCCGACGCCGGCGGCTCCAACGACCCCCGCCGCTGGACCTGGAAAAGCAGCCTTGCCACCTTCGCACGAGGGAGCGTCCTGGAGATCACGGTCTGTCACCTACCGCCGGGCACTTCGAAGTGGAACAAGATAGAGGTGCGCCACGAGGCGCCACTGTTACCGGGCAGGGGTGAAAGAACCCTGCCGCCGGGCTGTCGCAGCAGCCCGGTGAAGCTGAGGGCAGCCGATCAGTGGAGACGCACGGAGAGGTGGGAGCAGCCCTGACAACGACGGAGCGCGTCGGTACTTCCAGACGGCGCGTGTCCGGCAAGCAAGACGAGACGCCGTACGAGAGGAACCAGTGCCTGACGTCCCGTAAGTGTTCCACCGGCTCCAATCTGGAGGATATGGGCCGGGTGCAGCGCACGCCGCCTTCTCGTGGGCGGCGACTTCGAAGCCGGTCTTTCGATGCTGGTGAGGAGGCCACGCTGAATGCCTGCTGCGTAAGTGTGGCGATGCTGTCGGGGTAGAGCTGGGCGGCTCACTCGTCGACCGGAAAGTGGTGATCGTGGGAAGCGTGCTGGCATCGACCGGCACTTGCCTGAGGAAACGATCGCCCGCGCGTCACCTCACCCGTGACGCTCACACCCAGGGTGCCGGTTGCGGCCGACGTCAGCGTCCGGCCCTCTCGGAACGTTGCTGGTTCTCATCGACATTTGCGGGCTCCGCGATCTCCGAGCGCTATCCGAAAACGTCGATGTACGTTGCTCGCTCCTACTTACAGATCCAGGCGTGTCTGCCGCCTGGATACACTGCCCCGTCGGGAGGAGCTTTTCCTCTGCCCGTGCCGTGCCGGTCGGCAGGCGGCTTGATGTGAAGGAGTCCGAGCGTGGATGCCCCACATGCGGTGGGCGGACCCGCCCCGGCGGAGCCCGGGAGGGCCGCTCTGGAGGTGAGTCCGTTGCCCGGTCGTTCCGGGATACGTGCCCGCGGTGAGATCAGCGCCCTCACTCGCCCGTCCTGGGAGCAGGCCCTGTCCGAGCTGGCTCGGCGGCACGCGGGTGTGTCGTACGTGGAGCTGTCGGATGTGGCGTTCGTCGACGTGGCCGGGGTAACCGCGCTGGCGGTCACCGCAATGAACCTGCCCGACGGGAGGGTTGTGGTCGAGAATCCCCCGCCGCAGCTGCCGCGGGTTTTGGAGATGTTCTGGCCGGGCCTGGACCGGATCGAGGTGGCTCTGTGATGAGCACGGTGACCACCCACGAGGCGTTCGTCCACCCTGCCCTTTTCTACCGCACCGAGCAGGAGTACACGCGGCAGACGGTGGCCTTCCTGCGCGAGGGCCTGACCAACGGCGAGCCGATGGCCGTGGCGGTGCCCGGCCCCAACCTGGAGCTGATCAGGGCAGGTCTGGGCGGGGACGCCGAGGGCATCCTGTTCCTGGACATGACCGAGGCCGGCCGCAACCCGGGGCGGATCATCCCCAAGGTGCTGCGCGGATTCGCCGACGCCCACCCGCAGGGGCGTGTGCGGATCATCGGCGAGCCGATCTGGGCCGGGCGCAGCGCGGTGGAGTACCCGGCGTGCGCGCAGCACGAGGCGCTGATCAACGCCGCGTTCGAGGGCCGGGCGGTGACGATCCTGTGCCCCTACGACGAGGAGCGGCTGGACCCGGAGGTGATCGCCGATGCGAAGGTCACCCACCCGACCCTCATCAGCGGGGAGGGACGCGAGTCGGTCAGCGACGCCTACGACTGGCAGGCGGTCGTCGACCGGTACAACCAGGCGCTTGCACCTGCACCGGACGCCGTGGCCTTCTCCTACGGTGGTGAGGACCTTCCGGCGGTCCGCCAGTTCGCTCTCGCTCAGGCGGTGCGGTTGGGCATGGCCGGGGAGCGGCTGATGGATGTGGAGCTGGCGGTCTCGGAGCTGACGACCAACAGCGTGGTCCACGGCGGAGGCCGCGGGACACTCGCCATCTGGGCGGAGCAGGGGCAGCTGGTGTGTGAGGTCCGCGATGCGGGCCGGCTGGCCGATCCGCTGGCCGGCCGCCGCCCGCCGGAGCGCGGCCAGTTGGGCGGCCGGGGCCTGATGCTGGTCCACTACGTGGCCGACCTGGTGCGCGTGCACACCGGCGACGACGGCACGACCGTGCGCTTCTACCTCAGCTTGTGACAGCGCGCGGGCGGCCACCTGTCCGGGTGGCCGCCCGCCCCGCTCCTCTCGCGGACCTTGTATTCCTGCCAGCCCCGCACCGAGGGCCGGTAGGCGTCGTCCAGCCTCTTGAAGACCATCCGCTCCATCCCGACCGACGCCCACGTCAGCCACTCGCGCACGATGTCAGCGTCGGTGGTCATGGGCACAACGTCCAGGCGCAGACAGCCGGCGCGCGGCGAACACGGACTCCAGCGCGGCCCCGCGCCGCCGGTACGGCCACCCGGTTGTGTCCGTCCCGGACAGCCGCAGCAGATCCAGTTACGAAGTGGGCCGGCCACTCTTCCACTGCCCGGGCCGCCCCGGCACCGCGGCACCCGCAACGTCTTCAGGACATCGGACCGTCTCCGCGTTCGCGGTGATCAGGTTCGTCAGCGGGGTGCGATCGACGAGCTCGTCCAGCCGTTCCTTCTGCGGTCCCGAGAAGACATGGCCGCGCCTGAGCTGAGCGCCCTTTTCACCTTGCAGGGTGATGTGACCTGTTTCCTGGGTGATGCGATCTGCCAGGGGAAGACGGTAGACATCTGAAGACTCAGCGCTGAGCCGCCGGAGGCCGCGATGGTGCGTTCACTCCAGGAGGATCACGAGTCCGCCGACGACGCCAGCCTGCGCACGGCCAACCAGGCCCGCGACGTGACCCGCGGGTTCTTGTCCGTGGCCGCACCGCACGGCGGGAGCGGAGCGGACGCCGTGCTCCTGGTGGTGTCGGAGCTGTTCACTAGGGCGCGTATCGAGTCGTGATCAATCTGCAGAATCACCTTCGTGGCGGAGTGTGGCCCGCGTTCCCGGTGTGAGGCGCTGTTGATTCGAGCGAAGGCGGAGGGCGGGAACTGCTCTGACATCGGGCCGCACCAGGACCGCCAAACGGTGCGGGTCCGGTAAGCGTGCTGGAGAGGAGCGACGCCACTGCCCCTGCTGCTGAACGGCGCGTAGCATCTCCGGGCATGACGCTGCTGCCGAACCTGCCTCAGAACACGGCGCTGCTCGAGCTGTTGCGGGAGCAGGGTGTTGCGCAGGTGCACGGTGCCTATGCTTACGAGGGGTGGGAGCTGCATACCCACCCCGATCTGGTCGAGAGACTTGAGGACCTTGCTCCCCGCTGGCCCGTCCTGGCGACCTTCGGGATACCGGTGCTTGGAGCCAAGGGCATCGCCGCGGTCGTCGCCTGGGGTATGGGCATGCTGCTGGTGCGTCTTCCCGAGGCGCCGACCGAGCCTCTGGAGCCCGCAGGGCCCTGTCCGCCCCTGACAGATCCGGGCCAGGGCTGGTACTCGGTCTGCCCCTGGCAGAGCGAGCTTCCTTCGGCGGAGTCCAAGCGCCTGCTGTCGGCGCTGGTTCAGCATGCGCTCTCGTATGCGGCGAGCCTGTCGGAGGACGACAGCATCGACTGGCAGGGGCGCCCGGTGCAGGCACCGGACACGCACAGCGGTAAGGCCAAGGGCAGACGCCCCAGCAAGCACAAGGGCGGACGCGGACGACGGCGCTAGTTTGTGTAGCGGGGGCGTGATCAACGGGACGTCCGGGGCAGGTCTTTGATCCAGATGACCGAGGCGCGCAGTTGGAGGCCGACGAGGTAGCTCTCCGGGGTCTTGTCATACGGGGTGGCGACGGCTCGCCAGGCCTTGAGCTTGTTGATCAGCCGCTCGACGGTGTTCCGCTCCTTGTACAGGCCTGCGTCGTAGCAGACGGGCCGACCACCCCTGGGGCCCTTCTTCTTCCGGTTGGCGGCCTGGTCCCGCTTCTCCGGAATGACGGCCTTGATGCCGCGTCTGCGCAGGTGGACGCGGTTGCCGCGGGACGAATAGGCCTTGTCCCCTGCGACGGCTTCGGGCCGGGTGCGGGGGCGGCCGACGGGCCCACGGACCCGGATCTTCCTCAGTACGGCCATGAACTGCGGGCTGTCCGCGGCCTGGCCCGCAGTCAGGATGAACGCCAGCGGGCGGCACTTGCGGTCGGCGGCGAGGTGGACCTTGCTGGTCTGCCCACCCCGCGAGCGTCCCAGGAGGGCGGCCTCCGGCCGGAGCTTTCGGCGCCGCCGGATGCGTCGTCGCTCCTCCCGCTCAGGCTCCGCTTCGACATCCCGTCCGTTTTGTTCTTCGAGGCTGCCCCCTTTGACCTGGCCTTCTCCTCCTCGGCGGCAGCGTCCTCCAAGGCGGTGAGTACGTCCGTGCTCAGGTGCATCCCAGCGGCGTCGTCGTGGGACCGCGCGGTGGTGGAGTCGATGCTGACCAGGGACAGGTCCACCTCGCCCCGCTTCGCGGCTTCCGCGATCAGGCCCTCCAGGAGGTTCTCGAATACGCCGGCGTCACGCCACTGCCCGAAGCGGTTGGAGACGGTCGACCAGGCGCCGAACTCCGGCGGCATCTCCCGCCACTGTGCGCCGGTCTTGAACCGCCGGATCACTCCCTCGAACTGCTGCCGCAGGCGCTCGGGGTACGGACCATACTCGCCGATTGGCAGGTACGGGTCGATGAACTCCCACTGCTCGTCCGTCAGTTGCACTCGCGTCACGCAAGACGATTTACCGGATCACACCTCGGAGCGAGGGCGAAACCCGCAAATTGATCATGACTCGATACGCGCCCTAGCAGCCAGCGCTCCCCTCGAGCCCACCGCCTTTCTCATACGACCTGCCGTGAAGCGGTGCGCTACAGGCGGGCGATGCCGGGGGAGAGGTCGGGGCGGGCGCGGTGGAGGCGCGCGGGATGCCGTCGCCGGCCGGAGGTGTCGCGGGGCGAGGTCGACGCCGACTTCCACCACCAGCTCGGGTTCCACCAGCGTCAACTGCGACGACATCGAGCTGGCTTTGTTCACGATGCCTCACGCGGGGAGGGTGGGTGTTCGCGCGGCTCGTCCAGAGGCAGGCCCCGCCGCAGGGGTGCGACGGCCATCTTCACGCGCTGGTAGTGGCCCAGGTAACCCTTGGCCAGAAGTTCCTGGTGAAGGATCTTGGCGCTGTGTTCGCCCTCGTCCCAGCGTTGCTGCAGGTAGTCGAGGTAGGGGTCCAGGGTGGACGGGCGGCGGGGCGGGCGGCGCATCACCTCGTGCCAGGTGCGGGCCCGGGCGTACTTGCGCACGGTGCGTCGGTCCAGCCCCAGCTCGCGGGCCGCGGAACTGTAGGAACGGCCCGCCTCGGTCAGCGCGTGCACCGCTTCGAACAGCCGCCGGGCATGCCTGCCGGCGGGAGTGTCCCCCGCAGGATCCTCGGCAGCTTCCTCGTGAGGGGGCGGATCGCATGCCTGGCCCGGGGGCAGGGCTGCGGGCAGGCCCCCGCGGTGGGCGGCGGCGATCTCCTGGACGCGCCGGGACAGGCCCTGCCACAGGTGGAAGCGATCGCTGACCTGGACAGCCTTCGGGGCGCCGTCGGCGATGCCCTGTCGGTAGGTCAGCGAGCCGTCCCGGCAGGCGACTTCGACACCGGGATGCGCGCGCAGCCAGCGGCTGAGCTGTTCGGCGTTCCTTCCTTCCCGGAGCGTCAGCGGGAGCCGGGTGGTGGCGTCGACCAGAAGGGTGCCGTAGGCGTCGCCGTAGAGCGCGAAGTCGTCCACCCCGAGCACCCTGGGCGTAACCAGCGAAGGCAGGGCCACTCGCATCAGCTGCGAGAGCACGGTGCACCGCGAGAGCTCGACATTGAGGACGCGCAGCATCCTGGCCCCGCCCCGGCCGGCCAGCATCACACCGACGGCCTCGACCAGGTGCTGCAGCAGCGGAGTGCGCCGCTGATAGTGCACCGTAAGCTCGGGCACCTGTTCGGCAAAGGTCAGCTCGAACAGGCTGTGTTCTCGCAGTACAGACGGCGCACGCTCAAGTCGATCCGCACCGGACGGCCGCCGAGCGTGGTATCAGCGAGGTGCCGCACATAACGGCTGTGGCTCCACGCACTTCTCGTCCCGCACCCCGTACATCCCGCCGATACGCCGGATCTGGTCCGGGCCCGGACCACCACGCAAGGACCGGAGACATCAACCGACTCCACCAGCACACCCGCCAAATGCGGTAACAAAGTTGTCGAGCTCGGCGTCGGAGATCTCAACGGTCTCAACCTGGGGAGCGGAGTTCATGAGGAAACTTCCCTTCGTATGGATGATCCACAAGGGGGTGGCCCCGCCGGGAACATAGCGGGCCTCGGCCGCAGGCGTGCGACACCCGTTTCCGGAGACGTTCGCGCGGGCCCCGCAGCGCAGAGATCAAAGCACGGAGCGCACCGGCTATCCAATCAACCGGAATGCAAACTTAGGAAGTTGAACGTACAGGCTGCACATCCGTGCAGGTGCGCACGCGACGTGAGGGCGGTTTCTCCACATGCCGCGCGGCACTGGGACCCCGACTTGTATTGCGTCCACGCTTTCGAACGGGACTCTCCGCACCAACAGAGCGTTATGTGGCAGGCTCGTGTGTAGACGCATTGCGCACCGCGCCGCAGTTGCGCATTCGATGTGCAGATTCACTGGAGCCGGGAATGCCACTCCACCTCGGACACTGACCGTTGTCGATCGGTGGCATACGTATGCCCGCTCAGGACGGCGTACGCCGAGCGCAATGAGGTGGCCTGCGGCGACGGTGTGGACGACAGTCGATTTGCCTTGCGTTCAGCCGTCTTGCTGCTGTGGGACCGCCGTGCCTCCGCACTGGGGGTGCTCGGTAGGGCGATCACCGGTTGTGGCGTCCTGCAGCGTCTGCGTCTGGCTCTGGCCGTTGTCGTGGTTACTCATGGCCGATCCGGCGGCAGGCACGCGGGGGCGCGCCGCTGATCGGTCCTGACGGTCGCCTTGATGAGCTGGCGGCGGGTCTTGTGCAGCCGGTTCGTCTGTCTCCTGGAGAGGAATGGCCGCGTGGTGGGCCTTGGGTGACGGACTGTTGCGGTTTTGGTGGGGTTGGGGGATGTGCATTCGGATGCGCGCTTTGCCTGCTCTTTTGGCCTCGTACATGGCTTTGTCGGCTTGGTGGAGGAGTTCGTCCGGTGTGACGCCGGGGAGGGCTACTGTCATGCCGATGGAGGCGGAGACGAGCGCCTCCTTGCCGGCGATCTGGTAGGGCTGTGTCAGGGCGGACAGGATTCGCTCGGCGACGTCTCTGGCCCGGGAGGGGTGTGTCCCGGCCTCTCCCTCTAAGAGGGCGGCGAACTCGTCACCGCCGAGGCGGGCTACGGTGTCTTCGGCCCGTACGGATGCCCGGAGCCGATGAGCGGCGTGGACCAGGAGAGCGTCGCCGACCGCGTGTCCGGCCGAGTCGTTGACGGCCTTGAAGCCGTCCAGGTCCACGAAGAGCACTGTGGGTGGGGCTGTGCGAGTGGTCCGTTTCCGCATGGCGTGCGCGACTCGGTCGGCGAAGAGGGCCCGGTTGGGCAGTCCGGTCAGCGCGTCGTGGAAGGCCAGGTGCTCGAGTTGTTCCTGCAGGGCGAGCCGTTCGGTCACGTCCCGACTGCTGAAGATCATTCCCTCGGTGTGGTAGCTGACCGTCGATTCGACGTGGCGCCAGCGTCCGTCGGCGTGGCGGACCCGGCAGGACACGCGGCGGCCCGGACCGCGGATGCACGATGCGGCTTCCTGCCGCAGCGCCTCGGCTTCCTGCATCAGCGGCATCACGTCGTCGGGGTGGCAGTACAGGGGCAGGCGGGCACCCAGCAGGTCCTCAGGCCGGTAGCCGAAGACGTGGTGGGCGGCCGGACTGACGTAGCGGACGCGGCCGTCCGGACTGACGATGGTGATCACGTCGCGAGTGCCGTCGACCAGGGTGCGGTAAAGAGCCTCCCGGGTGGTGGCTTCGCGGGTGATGTGAAGGTGATCGGCGTGGATGATGCCCTGCCGGATACCAAGCGCGACAAGGAGCGAGCCTGCCAGGACCATGAGGGCCATGTCAGTGTGGCCGCCGACCGTGGTGTGGGCTGCCAGGGCAAGGGCGCAGACGGCCACGGGCACGAAAGCGGCCACGACTGCGACGACGGGCATGAGGTGCTGGTCGACGTCCACGACGCTGGTGCCTCCGGTCAGCCATGGGGCGACGGCGATGAGGAGCAGGCCGGTGATCGAGCAGGCCGCCTCGCAAGGAATGCCGTACCAGGTGCCCGGGGCCGGCATGAGGATCCGCAGCATGTCGCCTGCCGACAACACGACGAGGGCCAGGACGCTCACCGTTGTCGCTGTGCGCTCAGGGCGCTTCAGTGAGTAGCGCAGTGCCACCAGAAGTCCGAAGACCAGGATGTCCGTCACCACGCGTGCCAGATCCTGCAAGGAACCGAACACATCGCCGCTTTCGTCGGCGCGATGCAGCAGCAGCACCCAGCCCAATGTGAGCAGGGAGCCGGCGATCATCCAACCGTCCAGGACTCGCCGCAGCCAGATCAGCGTCGTGCCGCGGTCCGCAACTGCGATCACCAGTCCGGCGATCGCCACCACCAGACACAGGACGATTCCGGTGACCGCCAGCAGCTGGAGGACGAAGTGGACGCCACCAGCGGGCTTTCCTCGAGAGGAAGGGAGCTGAGTGACCACGAGGTGGTGAAGGCCACCCGCTGCCACAGAGCCCGCAAAGAGCGAGAGGCGAAGACGCACCCGTCCGGCGGCCGCCCTGGCGCGCCCAAGGAGGGACAGGACGGCCAGACCATGCGCAGCCGGCACTCCTGCAACGGCTGGGATGAACAGCGCCGCTGTCCCGCCCGCGCTCACTGCGGCGGCAAGTACAAATACCAGCCCCAGAGTCTTGCCCCGCCCACAGGTTGCCGATCGCCAGCCGATACGAACGGCGTGCAACGAGCCCCACCAACCGGCTTTGCCCAGCCTCACGCGAACCCCCGACGGTCATCAAGCCCAAAGAGGGCAGGCACACCGTGTCCGGTCTGCTCCAGTCGAGAAGAGGATAGAAGGATGTCTAGTGGATAGCCCCGTTAAAAGTAGTAAGTTCACCTGAAGAAAGGATTTACCCCTATGGGCTGACACCCTGCCAGTTGCTATTTGAACCGCGCTCCATGGCGCCTCGCGGCAGCGAGGAAACGTGGACGGTCGTGTCGGGTTTCAGTGTCGTACGGGCGTTTGACCCGGTAGGAGTTGTGGCGGGCTCACTTGACGAATCTGGGATCGGTTTCGGGATTGAGGCGCTGGAGGATTTCAGCGGCGGCGCCGTGGCGGGCGATGTCCCGTCAGTCAGGGGGAAAGGCCGCCGCCACCCTCGTCCTGAGCAACCCGGCTAAGGGCGTTCAGCTACTCCGAACCCCCCCCACGATACGCATCCCTCACATGCGGGTGCACAGTCACGGCGGCGACGACCAGAGGGGAACGTCGGCGGGGGAGAGGTCGGGGCGGGCGCGGTGCAGGCGTGCGGGGTGGCGCCACCGGCCGGAGGCGTCACGGGCGACGTCGACGCCCACTTCCACCACCAGCTCGGGTTCCACCAGCGTGACGACCAGTTTTTCCTGGCTGCCCCACCCGGCGGAGAGCGACCAGCCCGTCCACGGATGACCGCGCCGCCCAGCAGCCAGAAGGTCGGCGACCGCAGCACCCGCCTGGGCGAGAGTGGTGGTGCGGCCGACGTACTGAAGGCGGCCTCCGTCGTCTACCTGCCGAGCAGCAGCGTGCGGGGAGTGGCCAGGGAACCGGTGACCGCGCCGACGATCGTCTCGCTCGTCTCGCGGACCTTGTATTTCTGCCAGCCTCTCGTCAACGGGCGGTAGGCGTCGTTCAGCCTCTTGAAGACCACTCCCTCCATTCCGACCGACGCCCACGTCAGCCACTCGCGCACGGTGTCGGCGTCGGTGGTCGATGGACACAGCGTCCACGGCGCCGACAGCTGGCGGGCAGCGAACACGGACTCCAGCGCGGCCCCGCGCCGCCGGTACGGCCACCCCGTCGTGTCCGTCCCGGACAGCCTGAGCAGATCGAACGCAACAACGTGACAGCACCCGGCCCGCTCGGTCCGCACTCAGTCGCGCAGCGTCTCCCGCCCCTGCCGGAGACGGGCTCCGAGGTGTCCGCCACTGAGGATTCCCGAAGGGGCCGGACCAGGTGGATCCTCCCGTCGCTGCCGGAGCGGCTACCAACTCGGTCGTCGCACGATCCATCGTCAGGCGACAGACATGCGTAAGAAGGACCAACAAGCGCCACACCATCCGGTGACTTCTGGTCGAGCCCAAGCTGTGACGAATCGATATACACCATTTACCCATGTATACAGGTCTTGACACGAGGCCGACGTTGCGTCATCCCACCTGACCTCAATCCCGAAAGGTGCAAAGTATGAGAACCTCACTGCTGTGGCGGGTTGCCCTGGCGTCGGCGGCATCCGCTGCTGTCATCGCCGCGCCGCTGGTGGGCGCAGGCACAGCCCACGCCCAGTATCCGCCCCCTGGTCCGAGCCTGACCCTCTCCTCGGACACGGTGGAGGCCGGAGAAGACGTCAGCTTCACAGGAACGGGCTTCGCCCCCAACCAGTCCCCCGTCACGGCAGCGCTGTTCTCGAAGAAGGTCGTGCTCGGCCGGTTCCAGGCCGACAGGCAGGGAGTTGTCGAGGGCACGGTGACCATCCCCGAGTGCACCGAGCCCGGCCTTCACACCTTCAAGCTGTTTGCGCACGACCCCGATCTGATTCTTCGTGCGCCCCTCGAGGTACTGCCCCCCGCGGACGATGTCGACTGTCCCGACGACGATGGTCGCGACGACCACTACGGCCACGACGGCAGAGGGGACCACCGCGGCCACCATGGCCGGCTTGCGGACACGGGCAACGACAAGACGCTGATGATGATGGGAGGTGCGGCGGTCGGGCTGGCCGTAGTCGGTGGAGGGACAATGCTCGCCATGCGCCGTCACCGCAAGTCCTGACGGAGGGACGGGTACACACCGTCGTCCGGTGACCCCGATGCCGGAACCGTGCCACGGATTCCGGAAGGCGCCGCTGACCGCAGCTGCGCTTTCCTTGGCCGGTGCCGCGGCTGCCGAGCCGATCGGGGTCACCGGACGGCTGCCCCGCTTCGAACAGCTCGCGGACGCGGAAGGATCCGGAAATCCATACTGCGGCGGTCGTCCTCGACCGCTACCCGCCCCGTGGGTGCGCCGCAGACCTGTGCGTCAGTTGCCAGACCGCTCGGTGGCGGTGCCGGCACGCGAAGCCGTGTGTAACTGCGCATCTCCACCCTTCCCCCCTTTGGACGAACCGAGCCCTTCTCTTCTCTCGCCTCACTTCTCACCTGCTGTCGGCGCAGGCGCGCCGCTCTCGTCCAGGTGGGCCGACATGCGCGGTGTGGGCAGTTCGCCGTGCCCCCTGTAGGCGTCGTAGCCGGCGCCTTTCGGTGCCGCGGCCATGCTGAAGACGGTGCCCAGGACACGACTGCCCACGCGCTCCAGGGCCTCGACGGAGGCACGGACCTGGTCACGGCTGGTTTTCGAGGCGCGGACGACGAGCAACGTGCCCTGGGCCAGCGGAGCGAGTCCAAGGGTATCGGCGACCGGCAGCAACGGCGCCGTATCGGCGATCACCACGTCGTAGGTACTCGCGAGCTCACTCAGCAGTTCCCTCATACGGGTTGAGCCAAGCAACTCGGTGGGGTTCGGTGGCTTCGGGCCACTGGCGAGCACCGCGAGCCGATCGTCGGCTTGCTGGATGACGTCCCCGACGCGGGCTTGCCCGATCAGCACAGTGGTCAGTCCGGCGTCCTGGATGAGGCCGAAGGTCTCGGCCACGCTGGGGCGGCGCAGATCGCAGTCCACCAGGCAGGTGGAGGCGCCCATCTCCGCGAGGGAGAGAGCCAGGTTTGCCGCGGTGTTCGTCTTGCCCTCGCCAGGCAGCGGACTGGTCACCATGATGATCCGGGGACGATCGTCGACCTGGGCGAACTGCAGGTTCGTGCGCAGCTTCCGGAACGCCTCGGCGCGCGGGGAGTGTTGCCCCGCTGTGGTCACGAGCGGTCGTCTGGGTGCCTGCTTGTCGAACGGGATGGATCCCAGGTCCGGCAGCCCGGAGAACTCGGTGAGCGCCCCACTGGTCTTCAGGGTGGTGTCGAGAGTTTCCCGCAGGACCACAAGCCCGGCCCCGACCAGCAGCCCACCGAGCACTCCGACGGCCAGGTTGAGCAACGGACGTGGCGAGTCCGGGACGGCGGGCGTGGTCGCCTTCTGGGTGATGCCCAGCGCGACGGGCGAGACGGGCGGAGGAGGTACCGGCTGGCGCGCGTCGGTCGGCTCCGGGGACATCGGCCTGGGCGGTGTTTCCAGTTGCTCGACGACCACGGTGAAACGCTCCGCGACGGCGTTGGCGATGCCCGCGGCACGCTCGGGAACGGTATCGCGGACGCTGATGTTGATGAGCACGGTGTCGAGCGGGGCTTCGGCGGTGATCCGAGACGCCAGTTCCTCCGGTGTGGTGCGCAGCCTCAGCTCACGTACCACGGGCTGTGTCACCTGGCTGGTGGTGACGATCGAGGCATACGACTGCACACGCGCCTGGGAGAAGCTCTGCCCCTGAGTCAGCTGAACCATGTCCTCGCCATGGCGGGTGGCGACGAAGAGCTGAGTCCGCGCCTCGTAGGTGGGGGTGCTCAAGCCGGTAGCGGCGCATGCGGCGCCGACAGCGAGGACCAGACAGACCACGGCAGTCGGCCAACGTCTGGCAAGAGCCTTCAAGAATCCTCGCAGATCCAAACTGCACCTCTCATAGAACCAGGCGAATCGCCCGAAGATGACACATTTTTCCCTTCGTGTAGAGGTGAAGGTAGGGGATCGAACACCTCAGTCCGGGTAGCCACCCCAATGTCGGCCCGACAAACAGCCCTGTAGGCAGACACCTGTCGGTTGAGGGCCCCTGATCCACCGTGCCGAGCGAGCGCTGCACCATCCGGTGGCTTTTCTGCAGCGCCGCACGGTTCGACAGTCCTGCTCGCCGTTCGCCGGTGTAAGCAGTCTTGGTCAGAGGCCGCCGCTCAAGGTCACCGTGAAGCGAGGAGTTCCTGCCGTGTCTGAACGCCTGCGATTCGCAGTGGTAGCCGTGCTTTCGGTCGTGCTGCTCGCCTCCTGTGCGGCGGAGGAAGCGAGGGAACACCCCGCGTCCGGCGTGGTCGCCGGGGCCAGGGCGGCGAAGGGCGAGTCGGTTTCCTCCGGCGGCATGGAGCAGTTGCGCGTCATGGTGCTCGAGGTTCTTCCGCACGATCCGCAGGCCTTTACTCAGGGGTTGGAGGTGGCCGGCGGCACGTTGTACGAGAGCACTGGCCTGGTCGGTCGTTCCTCGGTGCGGGCAGGTCCGACCGGAGGGCACCCGACAGTCCAGAGGGCGCTGCTCGCACCGCTGTTCGGGGAGGGCATCACCGTGGTCGGCAGGAAGCTGTGGCAGCTCACCTGGCGGAACCGCATCGCCATCGAACGCGACGCCAGGACACTGTCGGAGGTGCGTCGTGTCCCGTACCCCGACGAGGGCTGGGGCGTGTGCCACCAGCGGTCCAGAAACCGGCTGGTGACGAGCAACGGATCATCGCGGCTGACCTACCGGGATCCGAGGACACTCGCGAGGAGAGGCGACATCAACGTCACCCAGGGCGGCCGACCGGTGACAAAGCTGAACGAACTCGAGTGTGTCGGCGAGGCCGTGTACGCCAACGTCCTGTTCACCGATCGCATCGTGCGCATCGACTCCGCCACCGGTGCGGTGACAGCGAGCATCGACGCCTCGGGCCTGCTTCGCAAGGACGAACGCGTGCACGGATCCGCGCTGAACGGTATCGCGGCCGTCCCTGGCACCGACCAGTTCCTGGTCACCGGCAAGCTCTGGCCCAAGACGTTCCGCGTGGCCTTCGTTCCGGCCGGGCGCACCGGCGGCTCCGAGGGCTGAACGGCTCTTCCGTTCCAGTGAAGATCGGCGAGGCGAGCGAGAGAAAGCGCGAAACGTCGCGATCCTTCAGTGTGTCCGATTCACACAAGGTGGAGCAACGCGGCGATGCACATCGTGCGGGTAAGCTACCGGATCCCTCCCATGCAGGGCGGAATGGAGCGTCATGTCGAGCGCCTGACGCATCATCAGGTACAGGGCGGAAACCGGGTGACGCTCTCGTTCCGGCATGGCGCAACGGTCCCGGTCGGCGCCACGCGGCTGCCGCTGCAAAGAACCACCCCGTCCCGGATGCTGGCGCGGGCGTCCGACCGGCTCGCGTTCTCGGCGGCAACGGCTGCCGCGATCACGGACCTCTGCGCCGGCTCGACACGACGCGCCGTGGACCTGGTACACCTTCACGGCGACTACGTCGAGGCCGCCTGGCTGGGGCCCGTCTGCCGACGGCTGGGAATTCCGCTGTTCCTGACAGTCCATGCGGCACTCGCCGACCGGCATCAGTGGCTCGCCCGGCGTGCTTTCCGCAGTGTGGAGGCGTTCATCGCGCTGGGGTCGGCGACCGCTGCCGACCTTGTGGCGCGTGGCGTGGACCCGAGGCGCATCCTCACCATGTCCAGCGGCCTGGAGCTGTCCGCCATGCCGCCACCCGCCGACGCCCGGGCCCGTGAGCGGGGCCTGATCGTCAGCGTCGGCGCGTTGAACCCGATGAAGAACCACGGTCTGCTCATCGAGGCGTTCCACGAACTGGCGAGCGGCCGACCGGGGGCGCGCCTCGTCATCGCAGGCGAAGGACCGGAGCGTGACCGCCTGAGCCGGCTCGCGGCAGCGGGCCCAGGTGTCGAACTCCTCGGCCCCTTGCCCCGGCAGGAGGTCTACGACCTGGTCCGGCGAGCCGAGGTGTTCGTACTCGCCTCACGCCGACTCCCCGGAAAGGGCGAGGGCGTGCCCACGGCGGCGCTGGAGGCGATGGCGCTTGGAACACCAGTCGTGGTGTCCTCCGACGCCTTGCTCGATCCCGTGGTGAGCGTCCGCGGGGCGTACCGGGTCTTTCCGTCCGGGGCGAAGCAGAGCCTGGTGAACGCCCTGAGAACCGTGCTCGACGACGAGGCGGGCCGTTACCGGATGAGTGAACTCGGGCTGCGCGCGGCCGGGGAACTGGACTGGTCCCGGGTCGCCCGGCGCGTGGACGACTGGTACCAGGCGGCGCTGGGACGGCGGCGCGCCCTCGCCGGACACTGAAAGGAGCAGACCATTGCCGACAACCATTCCTGGGATGGTCAGACTGGCCTGGGAACATCCCGCCACCCGTGGCGGCGGGGCCGGGCCCTCGCCGGCATGGCCGGGTGGCAGGCCTGGAAGCGACTGGTCCGGCGGCCGGTCGACTTGCCCGTGTACGGCGACTTGTCGTTCCGTGCCTACCCCGACAGCACGCAGCCGGGTCGCTTCGTCTATTTCGGGGGACTTCCCGACTACGAGGAGATGACCTTCATAAAGCGCTATCTCCGTCCAGGAGAGGGGTTTATCGACGGCGGCGCCAACGAGGGAATGTTCACCTTGCTCGCCGCGCAGCTCGTGGGCCCGACCGGAGCCGTGCACTCCTTCGAGGCCGTCCCCGCGTTCGCCCAACGGCTGCGGGACAACGTAGATGCGAATTCCCTCGGGTGTGTGACCGTCCACGAAATGGCGATCGGAACGGAACCGGGTACGACGTCGTTCGTCATCAGGGGTGCGGGCTCGCGCATCCGGACGGATACCGACAACGGCAACACCGTGCGGGTGAGGCTCGGCCGACTCGACGACACTCTGCCTGAGCACCCCTTCGCCATGGGCAAGCTCGATGTCGAGGGTGCGGAGTACCTGGCGCTGCGCGGCGCGGGCCGCCTCGTCGCCCGGGGCGAGCCGGCGGTGTGGATGCTCGAACTCGTCGACACGTTCCTCCATCGCTTCGGCTCCACGGCGCGTGGGGTCCGGCGGTGGCTCGGTGACCACGGTTACGACGTGGTGCTCTACGACCCGCACAGCAACCGGCTTGTCGCGGCCCCGGATCAGCTCCGCCCGGGGCAGCCCGACGTACTGGCCGTGCGCCGTCAGCGGCGTCGGGAAGTGGAAGCGCGGCTCGCAGAGACGGTCTGACCGCGGACAGAAGAGCGAAGCCGATGCCGACGCTCGGCCCCACCTGCGGACGCAATCACGAAAGTGCCCAGAATGTCTGAACCGAGAATATCGCCCAATTCGGTAAGAATGTGACGTTCGGTTCACTGGTGACGGCCTGTGACCGCTGATGCGGCACGGGCCGTGCCGACGGAAGGGGATCCGTGATGAGTACGGCGCACTGCGTCGAACGTGCTGTTGTGACCGGGGCGGCGGGCTTCATCGGCTCCCACCTTGTGGACACCCTGCTACAACGCGGGACCACCGTTCTGGGCGTCGACCGGCGCTCACCCCGTGACAACGCCATGGCGGCGGAGAACCTCGCGAGCGCGCTGGGCCACCCGGGCTTCCGGCTGGTTCAGGGCGACCTCGTCACGGACGAGATCAAGCCCTGGGTCGACGGCGCGGACGCCGTCTTCCACCTCGCCGCCATCCCGGGCGTCCGACCCTCCTGGGGGGACGGTTTCGGCGAATACGTCGCGTGCAACGTGCTGGCGACGCAACGCCTGCTGGACGCATGCGTGTCCTCCGGGGTCTGCCGCCTGGTCCTCGCCTCCTCCTCCAGCGTGTACGGGGACGCGATGGGCAGGGGGCCCCTGCACGAGGAGTGCCTCACGGCTCCACTGTCACCGTACGGGGTGACCAAGCTCGCGGCCGAACGTCTCGCTCTCGCCTACGCGCTCGCTCCGGCAAGCCCCACCAGCGTGATCGCACTGCGCTACTTCACGGTGTACGGCCCCCGGCAGCGGCCGGACATGGCCATCGGCCGGATGCTGCGCGCGGTCCGCACGGGACAGCCGCTGCGGCTCTACGGGGACGGCCGCCAGCGCCGGGACTTCACCTACGTTGCGGACGCCGTCGCGGCCACCCTTGCCGCGGCGACCGCGGAGGCGACCGCGGAGGCGGTCAACGTCGGCGGCGGGGACAGCGTTTCCGTGCTCGACGTGCTGAGCCGCATCGCCGCGATCACCGGCGCCGAGGTCCCGGTGCGCGACGACAGTCACCAGCCGGGCGACGTACAGGTGACCGAAGCGGACCTCACGAAGGCGCGTGAACTGCTCGGCTATAAACCTTCGGTCACGCTGCGCGAGGGCATCGAGCGCCAGTGGCGGTCGCTGACCGCCGCCGCGACTCACCGTGCGGAACGGTGACCGCGAAGATGGAGTCGAAGGAGGGCTGGTGCACGAGGAGATGAACGTCGCGAAGGTCGACGGAGGCACGGCGCTGCAGAAGGTGTCCGGAATCGTTCGTACGTATCCTTCCATCTGGCAGGGCACGGTGGTGGACGTCGGTTGCCGTACCCGCGAACTCGAGGCGGCGCTGAGCGGTCGCCAGGTGCGCTACGTGGGCGTCGACCTCGACCCGGCGGCCGAGGTCGTGGCCGACCTTGGCGACCGCCTGCCGTTCGAGGACCGGTCGGTCGAGGTGGTGACCGCCTTCGACGTCCTGGAGCACACCGACGACATCCACCGGGGCTTCTCCGAATTGTGCCGGGTCGCCCGCGAACACGTCGTGATCACCCTCCCCAACTGTTACGAGGTGGGCACCCGGGTCAGGCATCTGTGCGGCAAGCCCATCTCCGCGAAGTACGGACTGCCCACCTCACCGCCCGAGGACCGGCACCGCTGGTTCTTCTCCCTGGAAGACGCGCGGGGCTTCGTACGCAGCGCGTCCAGTCGGCACGGCTGGCGGGTGACAGACGAACGGGCGCTGCTCGGACCCAGGCGTCAGCGCATCGGACGGGCCGTGTGCCGGTGGCCGAATCTCCTCTGCGCGACCTATCTGGTGCGCCTTCAGCCCTGCTCGTGAAACCCGCTCCCGGCGCCGAGTGCGATCTCCTCGCACTCGGCGCCGGGACCGCGGACGCCGGGGAATCTGACCGGGCATCCGCTCAGAGCATCGCCTCGATCATCTCGGCCGCTCGCTGCGGTGAGAACTTCTCCTGCGCCCTGCGCCGCAGCCGCAGCCCCAGCGCGCACCGGTCCTCGGGCGGCATGGCTGCCAGGCTTCGCAGGTGAGCCACCAGCCCGTCCAGATCACCGACCCGTGCCACACACGGATAGCCGGCTCCCACCACATCCCTCGAACCACCCGCGTCCGTCGTCACGACAGGGGTGCCGCAGGCCATGGCCTCCAGCAGAACCCGCGGGAAGCCCTCCTCATAGCTCGGCATCACGACGCAGTCCGCCGCCGCGTACAGCTCGGGCAGGTCGCGGTTGGGGACCGCCCCCAGCAACTGCATCCTCCCGCCCAGCGCGGGATCCGAGGCCTCGCGCTCCAGGCGCGGCCGCTCCGGGCCGTCCCCTGCGACGACGAGCCGGACACGTACGTTCGGATCCGCGGCTTCCACGACTCGGCTGACCTCGGCGAGCAGTGGAGTCAACACACGCGCGCCCTTCCGGTACGACAGCCGGTGCACGAAGAGCATGACGAACTCGTCACCGTTCCAGCCGAATTGCTTGCGCGCCGTGTGGCGCGCCTCCGTGTCCAGCGGAGTGAACCGGCTGGCGTCGACATCGTTGTACAGCAGCCGCATCCGGTGCCGGGGCACCCCCCACAGACCGGCCATGATGGGGACCATGGTCTCCGGCCCGGTGACCAGGCAGTGCACCGCTCGCGCCGTCACCCGATTGAGGACGTCCTGCAGCCTGTGTCGCAGCAACTTGCGTCGCTCCGGCTCCCGCACGTCTGGCAGACCGCTGCGCCACAGCAGGATGCGGTGGCGGTACAGCGGATACGTGAGGATCAGCACGGTCACGAACAGGGTCGAGTAGCGCAGAAAGTAGGTCCGATAGCCGGCGCGAGCGCACCGGTGGATGGTGAGCGCCGTGCCCAGGACCCGGCCGAGCCTGCTCCGGCCTGGCACGCGCAGCAGGAGACGGACGCCCGCCAGACGCTCCGGCGGGCTGCCCCGCTCGACGGCGGCCGCGAGATCGATCCGTGCCCCCAGTGCCGCGAGCAAAGCCGGAATGTGCGCGAAGTGCTCAGATTCGTTCTGCGACAGATGGGGGACGACGTAGACAAGCCCTGGACGCACAGCCGGTGCGGCGGAGACTGCCGCTCCGGGTTCGCGGTGCCGCTTTCTGCCGGCCATCTAGCCCACCCGCTGGGCCGGTGCAACACCCCGCACGTCGGTGCCGAGTCGGCGCACCGCCCCGGTGATCTTCCGCGAGTCGAAGAGGAAGACAGGGCGCTGACCGTGCCGCCCGCAGAAGTCCAGAAAGGCCCTGCTGGAATTGACGTCGTCGCTCGCGAAGACACCGCCCTCGGCCATTCTGGGCCAGGCCTGCCTGTACTCGAACAGCTGCGGCAGATAGAGATGGTCGCTGTCGTGGAAGAACAGGTCGATGGTCCCCACGCGCTCCAAAGCCCGGCTGAAGCACGCCTCGGGGTCCTTGGCGTCAAGGATCTCCAGCCGCCACTGCGGGTGTTCACCCACCAGCCGCCCGGCAGTGCGGTTGATGTCGAAGCTGTGCAGCAGCCCTGAACCGTTGCGCTCGAGTGCGGCGAGGATCAGCCAAGAGGACCGGCCGTCGGCCACACCGGTCTCCACCACCGACCGGGGCCTGAGCAGCCGGCTGAGCCCGTACAGAACGGCGCTGGTCTCCACTTCCACGCCGTGCGTGCGGGGATAGTGGAGTTGCGTGTCCGCGTAGCGGTCGGCCAGCCTTTCGGCGACCTCTTGGTACTCACCGAGCACGAGCTCGATCTCGGCGGGCTCCCACCCCAGTTCCCCGAGGAAATCGGCTGCCGATGTGGTGAGCCTGCCTCCGGACTGGGTGAAGTCCCGGACGCTCGGTTCCGTGTACCGCCGAATGCCGGTTCCCAGTGTGCGCATGGCGACGTATCCGCCCAACACCGATGCCACAGGCGCCACGCCGGAGTGCCTTACCCAACGACGAACAGTCGACGCTCGTCCCATGGAAGTCTCCATTTCGGTTCTTGCTTGGCTGATTCTTGCTTGGGTCATTTTCTGGGTGTGACCGACTGGAAAAGGTCGGTCAGCATGTCGATGTTGTTCTCGAAGCCGTAGGTGTCCAGAACCTGGCGGCGTACGGACGCCAGTTGCTCCGCGCCGGGCGGGGAGGCGAGGACCTGACGCACACCTGACGCGATCGCGGCGGCATCGACCGGGACGAGGCGGACGCTGCCCCACCCGGCCGCGACCGCGGGAATCCCGCCGACCGAGGTGGCGACCACCGGAACGCCGGCGGCTGTGGCCTCCAGTAGCGTCCGGGGCAGCCCTTCGTCCCGGGAGGAGATGACGAAGAGGTCCGCCCGGGAGAGCTCCGCACGGATATCGTCGAGATCGCGGGTCCCGAGGAACTCCACGTGCGGTGACAGACCGAGCCGCGCGGCCTCGTCGGTGAGACGATCCCGTAGCGGTCCGTCACCCACGATGCGCAGGCGGACGGCGGGTTCGGTCCGGACGAGCTCGGCCACAGCCGCGAGCAGAAGGTCGAAGCCCTTCGAGGCCACGAGTCGGCCAACCGTCAGAAGCCGAAGGGCCGGTGACTCCAACGGGGGCCGCTCACGCTTCAGCGGCTCTTCCCATACCGGGAGCAGCCGCGGCGGGACCTCGGCGCAGGGAAGAAACCGTCCGGCCAGCGAGTCGGAGATGGAACGGGACACGGCCCGGCGGGTGTCGGCTCGACGAGCGAAGAAGACGACGGCCCGGCGCAGGACGGCCCGGCGCCAGCGGCCGAGGGAGGCCACCGGCAGGGCGAGGTAGTCGCCATGCACGTCCATCAGCCAGGGACTTCGCACAAGCCGCGAGACGAGCCAGGCCGAGAGCCAGCCCCAGGGTTCGGTGCCGTTGACCACGACCGTCTCACCGCGGCGCTGGGCAGCCCGTGCTAGCCGTACACCGATCCGTACCGATCCCGCCACCCAGATCAGCGACTGCGGGCCGGGGTGCCGCGGTCGCCGGTGGACGTGCAGCGGCCCTCGCCGGCACTCCAGGCGCGGGCCGGCCCAGACGCACTCGGCGCGGCCGAGGCGGCCTGCCAGCGCGGCCCAGGTGCGGAAGTCGGCGGAGTCGTCGACATCCGCCTGTCGGACCCCCGAGATCGTCACGGCGGTGAGCCCGATGGGCTGCGTGGCCGTCGTCATGACGCACGGAGCCGGTAGCCGGACAGCAGCGGCGGCAGCTTGGCGGGGTCCAGCCGCGACCATGCGTCTAAAGCTGACAGGCACGGTACGAAGGGGGCGTGGCCCTGGGCGTAGGTCGGGTGGTCGAAGTCGAAGAACCGGACCCTAATCCCGTGTTCGGCGAAGGCGTCGAGGGTCAGGTAGTCGCGTCCCGACGGCCCCGCGAGGTATTCGTCCGCGCCTGCTGCCCGGCAGAGACCGACGATCAATTCGGACTTGCTTCCGGTGACGTCGAGCTCGGAGGAACGAACCGTCGGCACCTTGACGTCGAACTGCGACAGCAGATAGTCAGCGAGGTCGAGATTGAGATCGGCCAGCGAGCCGGCGGGCGGTGCCGCGTCGATCACCGACAGCAGACCCTCTGTCCGGTGCGCAGCCTGGGTCCCCGACGCCGCCTGGACCAGGCGTCCGCGGTAACGCCGGCGCCAGAAGGGCGCCTCGCAGATCCGCACATCGCAGATCCGCGTCCCGAAGGGCGCGGTCACCGGCACCGTCAGCCAGGTGGGCCGGCCGTTCACCAGGACCCGGTTGCGGTTCTGGAAGTAATTCTTCCGGTACGGCACCGAGTCGAGGACGATCCACAGGTCGGACGCGGCGACCTTGGCCAGGAGGCCGAGCCACGGCAGGTGCTCGGGCTGGTGGATGGTGACCCTCATACGAGGACGCCTTCCAGCCGGGACACCTCGAAAGCCTCTCCGTACCGGGCACGCATCTCGTAGCCGCGGTATCGGGAGCGGGCCTCGACGCCCTCGATCCACCGCTCGCCGTACTTGGCGTACTCCGACTCGTGCTGGCGCAGGGCCCGCAGCTTCTTGTCGATGGTGCCGTCGATGCTGATGTAGAGCTGCGGGCGGAAGCCGACGTAGCTGCGGCCCGACGGTGTGATGGGCTCGTACATGACGACGGAGTTGTAGTATCGGCTCGCCGCGATGGTGGCGAGCGCGGTGTTGGCATGGGACCGGTGTGTGTCGAACGGCCAGTGCGTGAAGACCATCGTCGGGCGGAACTCGTCGACAACCCTGTTGATCGATTCCACGACGGTCGAGTGGTTCTCCACGTCCTTGGCGGGGAACGACAGGACCTCGATCTCCTTCACCCCGAGTGTCGCGGCGGCTTCCCTGCCCTCGGCCACCGCCACGTCGGCGTCCCGGAAGTGGCTTCCGTCGTAACTGGTGTAGTCCGAGGGGCTCATCACGAGGAAGCGCACCTGGGCCCCCGCCTCGACAAGACGGGCGGCGGTGCCCCCGGCCGCCAGCTCGATGTCGTCGAGATGAGCCCCCACGAACAGGCTGCGCTCGAACATCGGATTGCTGCAGAACATCACGTCTTCCTCTCGGGCAAGGGTCACCGATGGGGGCGTAGCACCGGTCGCCAGGGACAATTTGTTTTCCGGGGTGGTGCCGGTGACACGGAAACCCGCGCGCTTGTAGAGGGCGAGCGCGGGCCGGTTGCCGGGGTCGCAGACGAGGGTGACGACGCCAGGCGTCCGCGCCAAGAAGGCGGCGAGCAGCCCGGAGGCGACACCGGCACGCCGGTGGCGGGGGTCGGTCGCCACGCGGTGCACATGCGCCCCGTCCGGCCGTCGTGACGCGATCAGGAATCCGGCCGGTCTCCCCGACACCGTTGCGACGAGGCTCAGCTCCCGCTTGCCGGGGAGGGCCCGTACGAAGTTCTCGCGCTGCCACGGCCCGGTGTCGTAGTGGTCGCTCGCCTCGTGCGCGCGTTGCTCCAGCTCGACGAGCGCGTCAAGCAGTTCATCCATCACATCGCCGAAGCGGCGCAGCTCGTGGACGGGCTGCGGGACCACGGCTGTCGCCTTCGTCCTGTGCATCCAGGCCCCCCAGAGTCGCGGTGCTCGCCCGAGCGTTGCAGGACGGGGACAAGATCCGGGGTCGGCGGGCCGATCGGGAAGAACCAGTACGCTCCAACGGCGTACGCGGGCTGCGGACTCCCGCGTGCCGGACACCGCGTTCCGTGCCACGCGACCACACTGAGCCCGGTGACATTGCCGAGGACGCTCATGCGGCCGCTCCGCCGACCGAAGCGCGACACCGTGCCCCTGCCCGGGCAGTCCGCCACGCTCATGGTCGCCGCCGCGGTTTCCGTACTCGTGATCGCCGTGCTGCTGGGCACGCGCGGCTCGGCCTGGCCCCTGGCATCGGCGTTGGTCATCCTGATGATGCTGGGGATGCTCCTGCCGTCCGCACTCGTGCTGGTCGGGGCTGTGGTGCTGGGGCATGGGCTCGGCATCGCAGCGCTGCAGGCCCCCCTGGTGGGTCCGCTGCTCATCACCGACGTGTTGCTGTTGCTGCACCTGCTGCTTGGTCTCACACTTCGGCGCACGGGGGGCGAATGCAACTGGCGGGTTGGCGCATGTCTCGTGCTGTTCCTGACCTGGTCGTTCCTGTGCACGCTCCTCGCTGGCACATCGGTCAGCCCGCTCCTCCGGATCGCCGTCTACGGCGCGGTGTTCCTGCTCCTGTCGAGCCGGGAAACGGATCGGAGGCTCGTCTACGTGGGTGTCCTGTGCTATGCCCTCGTCAACCTCGTGGGCGGGGTACTGGGGGGGCAGGCACGGCTCGTCGGGGTGGACATCCATGACCCGTTTCAGACCGGCGTGCTGTTGCTGGTCGCGCTGTGCCCCCTGCTCACCTCCGAACTGCGGTTCTGGGGCAGGTGGGTCGTCGGCGCGATGCTCCTGGGAGGGATCCTCCTGACGCAGACCCGCAGCGTGTGGTTCGCCACCATCGTCGTGCTCGTCGTCTGGGCCCAACGGAAGATCTCCATGCCCAGGCTCGTCGTCATTATCGCGGGCCTCACGCTTGTGGGGCTGCGGACAGTCGACCTCGTCACGGAATGGCTGGGCCTCAACGGCTTCAGCGCGGTGCTCCGTCACCGGAGTATCGTCAACGGATTCCGTGCCGGCCTGGAGAACCCCTTCCTGGGCAGCGGGTGGAGCCGCGTGTCGACCATGGAGCACTTCCAGATGTCCGGGTGGGACGTGGCGCGGCAGGTCATGCCCTACAACCTCTTCATCAACGTGTTCACCTCGGTGGGCCTGCCGGCGCTGCTGGCGCTCATGCTGTTCCTGGGTGGGCTGCTGCGGCGTCTGGTCCGGCGCCGTGACGCCCCGCTGTTGGTCACCGTCGCGGTGCTCGCCATGTCCTTCACGGAGATGACCCTGTATGCGGGGTCGATGCAGACACTGCTCTTCTTTGTCTACGCGGGCATGGGGCTCGGCCGCCCGGCGGAACCGAAGGGTGGAACAGTGCGCCTGCAGCCTGAGACAGCCGGGGCCGACGGGTACGCCGTAGGTGTGGCCGCCGTTCCGGCCGGCGGCGTGTCGGAGTCGCCCCCTCGTCCCCGGCAGGTCACCATGAGCGCTCGTCGTGGGCGGGTAACGGTGCCCGACCCAGCGGTCGGCCAGGAACGTGGTGAGGCTGCATGGTGATTGCCCGACGTCGCACCAACGGCGCCGCCTCCTCGCGGATTCGGGTGATGAGAGTCATCGCGAGAATGAACGTGGGGGGTCCCGCCCTCCAGGTCTCCACACTGATGCGCGGGCTCGACACGGAGTTGTTCGACCAACGGTTGTACGCCGGTTTCGTGGGCCCGGACGAGGCCGACTACGTGCACCAGCGGGCCCGGGACGTGCAGGTCTGCCGGGTGCCCACCCTGGGCCGGGCCGTGCGGCCGGCCGACGACCTGCGCGCGTTGTCCGCGCTGGTCGCCGCCATGCGCCGGTTCCGGCCGCACATCGTGCACACGCACACCGCCAAGGCTGGATCGCTCGGGCGTGCGGCAGCGGTGCTGGCGCAGGTGCCTGCACGGGTGCACACCTTCCACGGCCACCTCCTGCACGGCTATTTCTCACCGGCCAAGACCCGTCTGGTGGTCCGGGCCGAGCGGGGTCTGGCGGCCGTCAGCGACCGGCTCGTGGCGGTCGGGCACGGTGTCCGGGACGACCTCCTGGCTGCAGGCATCGGGCGGCCCGGGCAGTACGCTGTGGTGCCGCCCGGCACCACAGCGGCATCGGCTCCCGGGCGCGCGGAGGCGCGGGAACAGCTCGGCATCCCGCAGGACAGCCTCGTCGTGGCCTATGTCGGGCGGGTGACCAGGATCAAGCGGCCCGACCGCTTCCTCGCGGTGGCCCGCGAGGTGCGCCGCGCCGTGACGACCACCCGATTCCTGGTGTGCGGGGACGGAGACCTGAGCGTCGACCTGGAATCGGCCGCCGATCTGCGCGACTCGCTGCATCTGCTGGGCTGGCGCGCCGATGTGGAGACCGTTTACGCCGCCGCGGACGTGGTGCTCCTGACCTCGGACAACGAGGGTATGCCGGTCAGCCTGATCGAGGCCGGGATGGCCGGGGTACCGGCCGTGGCCACGAACGTGGGCAGCGTGGCCGAGGTGCTCCGGGACGGGACGACGGGGCTGCTGGCCTCCCCGGATGCCGACGAGCTCACTCGCCACACCGTCACGCTGCTCCGCGACGACGGTCTCCGCCGCCGGATGGGAGAACAGGCCCGCGACTGGACAACGCGGCAATTCGGGGCCGAGCGCCTGGTGCGGGACACCCACGACCTCTACGCCTCCATCGCCGTAGCGCGCGGCTGGTGGCCCGCTCCCCTATCGAAAGGTGCCGACCGTTGAACGTCGTAGTGACCGGAGGCGCCGGGTTCATCGGAGCGAACCTGTGCCGCGAGCTGGCCTTGCGCCCCTCCGTCGGCGAGGTTGTCGCCCTGGACGACCTGAGTACCGGCTCGGCGGCCAACCTCGCGGATACGGACGTGGAATTGGTCGAGGGCAGCATCCTCGACCGCGACCTGCTCGACAGCGTGGTGGCTCGGGCCGACACGGTTGTCCATCTGGCCGCGCGACCATCCGTGCCGCGTTCCCTGGCGGATCCGTTTGCCAGCCACGAAGTCAACGCCACCGGGACCATGCGCGTGCTGGAGGCGTGCCGCCGTGGGAACACGCACCTGGTCGCCGCGTCGTCGTCCTCGGTGTACGGCTCCGTCACCGACCTGCCCAAGCACGAGGGCCTGCCGACCCGTCCGCTCAGCCCTTACGCCGCCAGCAAGGTCGCGACCGAGTCGTACGTGCTCGCCCACCATTCGGCTTTCGGCCTTCCGGCCCTCGTCTTCCGCTTCTTCAACGTCTACGGCCCGCTGCAGCAGGCCGGACACGCCTACGCCGCGGTCGTCCCGTCCTTCGTCGACGCGGCACTGCGCGGTCAACCGCTGACGGTGTTCGGCGACGGCTACCAGGTCCGCGACTTCACGTACGTGGGCACGGTCGTCCGAGTGCTCGCCGACGCCGTCGATCGCAGGGTCACCTGTGCCAGCCCGGTCAACCTGGCCTTCGGTACCCGGATCAGCGTGTTGGAACTCGCGCATCACCTCGCCAAGACGCTGGAACTGGCGATCGAGGTCCGCCACGAGGCACCCCGTAACGGCGAGGTCCGGGCTTCCCAGGCCGACGACGGCCTGCTGCGGAGTCTGTTCACCGGTATCCGTCCGGTGCCGCTGGAGCAGGGACTGGCCGAGACCGTCCGGTGGTTCCGCTCGCTGATGGCGTACGCGTAGGGCCGGCACCGTGCCGCTTCTCAGGCGGCTCTACCGTCTTGATCGGGTTGATCGAGCCATTCGTAGGGTTGGGTCGCCCAGGAGTGCTGGGTGTGGCTATCAGGCGGCTGCCGTCTCGTGGCTTGCCTCGCTTCGCCTCCGGCACCCCACGACGACTCGGCCGCCGATTAGGAAGTGCGAACAAGTCGCTGCGTAGAGCAATGCCGGCGAGGTCGTCCGTGGCACGAACAGCACGAACACACACGTCAGGAGCGCGATGAGCCGGATATGGGCGGGGATCGACAGCGGCAAGGGCCATCATCACGGCCTCGCGGTGGATGCCGACGGCAAGACGCTGCTGTCGCGGCGGGTTGCCAACGACGAACCCGAGCTGCTGAAACTGATCGGTGACGCCCTCGACCTGGCCGACGGCCGCCCGGTCACCTGGGCCATCTACATGACCGGCGGGGAACCCGCGCTGCTGCTGGCCCTGCTGATCAACCACGGCCAGGAAGTCCTCTACATGCCCGGCCGGCTGGTGAACCGGGCATCCGACGGCTACCGCGGCGAGGGCAAGACCGACGCCCGCGACGCCTACGTCATCGCCGACCAGGCCAGAATGCGCCGCGACCTGCGGCCCTCCGCCCCGGCGACGAAGCCGCCATCGAGCTCAAGCTGCTGACCGGACGCCGGGCCGACCTGGTCGAGGACCGCACCCGCGCAGTGAACCGCCTGTGCGGCACCCTGCTGAGCATGTTCCCCGCCCTGGAGCGGGCCCTGGAGGTCACCGACACCGGGCCTCTCAGGCTGCTGACGGGCTACCAGACCCCGGCCGCGATCCGCCGCGCCGGGATCTCGCGGCTGACCACCTGGCTGGCCAACCGTAAGGCCCGCAACGCGAGATCCCTGGCCGAGGCCGCAGTCGAGGCCGCCGAGCGCCAGCACACCGCCGTCCCCGGGGAGAAGACCATCGCGAAGCTGGTCCACACCCTGGCAGAGGAGGTGATGGCCCTCAATCAGCAGATCTCCGAGATGGACAAGCTCATCGAGGGCCGGTTTCGAGAGCTGGTCAGCGTCCGCTGCGACCCGAACTCTCGGAAGTTCTACGACCGCAAACGCGCGGAGGGTAAAAAGCACGTCCAGGCCGTGCTCGCCCTCGCCCGCCGACGCGTCAACGTTCTGTGGGCCCTGATTGGTGACCGACGGTGCTATTAAGTCGCACCTCCAGTGACTACGGCTGCTTGACAACAGCGTTAGGAAGCGGGGTGAGCGCTGGGTTGGCCGACTGCCGGACCCGGTTCTGTGGGTGCCCCCGGATCGGTCAGCGACCGGAGGAGGACCCGGAGGCTGAGGAACCAGCCGACCGTACTCAGCGAGATCAGGCCCAGCGATCCCCACGCGAACGCCGCGGTGCCGCACAACGAACCGGCACAGACCTGCGTGGCAGCCACAAGCGTCGCGAGCTGGCAGATGCCTTCGGCGCTGAGAAACACCAGCCTGACCCCCGGGACTCCCAGAGCGGAGGGCAGCACCTTCGCCCAGACCACGGCGCCACGCAGCGCGGCGCCCGCCAGCATCACCACCGCTGTCGTGGAGAGCACCTTGTACTCGGGGCCGTACACGAGGCCGAGCAGAAGGCCCAGAAGAGCAGCAGCCGCCACCACCGCGAGCACCCCGATCCCTCCGGTGAGTGCGCTGGAGCGGAGGACGTCCCGCATCACCGCCGTACGGCTCCCTTGGGCCGCGGCCCGTGCCAGGCGCGGGTAGAGCTGAGCCGCCAGCGGATTGACGAAGCTCGCGAAGAGACGGCCCGGAGCACCGGCGATCTTGAGGTACGTCACCAGGGTGGGGCCGCCGAGCAGTCCGGCCAGCAGGAAGATGCCGTTGTCCGTCGCCAAGGAGACCGATCCGGTCGCCGAACTCTTCACTAGGAAGGGCACCAGACCCGGTGGCGACGGAACGTGACAAGCGGAGGACGGGCCACACGCCCGACGGACCTGCCGCCAGGCGACCGCCGTGACGACCACCGTGTAGACCAGGCCTGTGACGACGGTCGCCGCCAGGTAGCCGACCGTACCGATCGTCAGCAATGCGCCCAGCGTCACCACGCAGCCGAACAGGGCCAGCACCAGGCGGATCACGCCGAGCCGGGAGAGCTGGTCGGCGATCGCGAACCCGGCCGAAGCACTTCCCGACGGCGTGGCCACCCCGGCTGCCAGCACGGCCGGCATGAGCAGCACGAGCCATTCGGCGGAGATCAATCCGACGGCTGCGGCGGCCAGCACCGCCACGACACCCACGACCGTGGCCAGCAGTCCTGCCGCGACGTCCAGCCACAGAAGTCTGCGGTACAGCCGGGTTCCCCGGCCACGGCCGCGACGTTGTTCCAGGGGGACGAACCGCTGCTGCGCGTCCTCGAAACGCGGATCCCACAGCAGGAACCAGACCGTCGCCACGGACTGGGCCAGCAGCACCTTTCCCGTCTCCGCCCCGCCGGCCTGCCGGGCCAGCGTGGCCGTGGTGGCGAACGACACTGCCGATTCCATCTGGGAGGCGACAGTGAGGGAACCGAAGGTATGCAGATGCCGTTGCCAGCGTTGGAGGGGTCGCCTACGCCCAATGCTCGCGCGGTGGTCGCTCCCGGTGTGTTCTCTGTGCGTCACAGCCCATTCACCTGCCGCTGCGCCTCCGCGCAGCGCATACACGTTCAGAGGATCTCGACACGCTCACCCCGGCACCGGTTGCGGGTGTCGAAGACATAGGCCCCGGCCCGTTCGACGAGTGCGTAGTCGAAGGCGTCGTGGTCGGTCGTCACCAGGACCACGTCGGCGGTCCGGATCTCCGCCTCGGTGAGCTCCACCCGGGTGATGTCCGGGGGAACGAGATACGAGTCGGTGTGCGGCTCCGTCACGACCAGTTGGGCGCCGAGAGCGAGTAGCGACCGGGCGATGACGAGGGCGGGCGACTCTCGGATGTCGCCGGTGTTCTTCTTGTAGGACAGACCGAGTTGCAGCACGCGGGAGCCATTGACCGACTTGCCGCGCTTGTTCAGGCCGTGGGTGATCCGCCGGACGACGTGGTCGGGCATGTGATCGTTGATCTCATTGGCCAGGGTGACGAACCGGACGTCCTGCCTCAGCAGCCTCTTGACCTGCCACGACAGATAGGAGGGGTCCACCGGCAGGCAGTGTCCGCCCACACCCGGCCCGGGCCTGAACGGCATGAAACCGAACGGCTTGGTACTCGCGGCCTCGACCGCCTCCCAGATGTCCGCCCCCAACTGCCGCGAGATCATGGCCATCTCGTTGACCAACGCGATGTTGACGTGCCGGAAGGTGTTCTCCAGCAGCTTGGTCAGCTCGGCGGTGCGGCACGAGCTCACGGGCACGGTGCGCTCCACGATGGAGGCGTAGAAGCGCTCGATGCTGCCGAGCGATGCCTCGTCGATCCCCGAGATCACCTTGGGCGTGTTCTCCAGGTGCCAGTCGGGGTTCCCGGGGTCGATGCGCTCCGGGGAGTAACCGAGGTGGAAGTCCCGACCGGCCTCCAGCCCGCTGCCCGCCTCCAGCAGCGGCCGCAGCAGGCACTCGGTCGTCCCGGGATACGTGGTGGACTCCAGGATCACGGTGGAGCCGGGGCTGAGGTGGGGGGCGATGCTCCGACCGGCGCAATCCACAAAGCCCAGATCGGGTGCACCCTCACGCAGCGGGGTTGGCACGGTGATAACGCAGACGTCGACACTGTCGATCGTCTTGTAGTCGGTGGTGGCGCGGAAGCGGCCGCTGTCCGCCGCGGCCACAAGGCTCGCGCCGTCGACGCCCTCGATGTAGGAGTCGCAGGCGCCCAGGCGCTTGACACGCAACTCATCGGTGTCCACGCCGATCACGGAAAAGCCGGCTTCGACCGCCCGCATGGCCAGTGGCAGACCCACGTATCCCAGGCCGACAACGATCAGCTTGCTCCCGCTCGTACGGCTGCTCTGACGCACCCATTACTCCGATTTTTTTGCAACCGCCACTATGTCAGGCCAATTTGATACACATGCGGCCGCCTCGATCGGCATCTGCGGTACATGTCTGGCTCGCATCACCCTAATTCCGTAACGACAAGACGCGCCGAAGGGCGTCAACGAGGCATGACGATGTTTCAATTACGGCTGTCGATCGCATAGGTGAACGTTGGCTCGGTGATGTGACCGGGCTCTGCCAGGGGACCGAGACCCACCATCCGAACCGGAGTGACGGCGCATGGATCATTGTTCGAAATACCTGGTTACTGGCGGGGCTGGCTTCATCGGATCCCATCTCGTTGACGCACTGCTGGCCGAGGGGCACCGCGTGGTAGTCCTCGACGACCTCTCCACCGGGCAACCGGGATACATCGCCCGGACGGAGGCGAATCCGCTTTTCCGCTTTGTGCGCGGCTCCGTTCTGGACGCACCGCTCGTCGACAGGCTGGTGCAGGAGTGCGAGACCGTCATTCATTTGGCTGCCGCCGTAGGGGTCAAACTCATTGTCGAACAGCCGTTGACATCCTTCATCACGAACACGAAAGGCACTGAAACGGTCATCGAGTCCGCGTGTCGCCACGAACGCAGGATCCTGATCGCCAGCACGTCGGAAATCTACGGAAAGAATTCCTCCGGACGGCTCACCGAGACCTCCGACCGCATCCTGGGCAGCCCTTCCGTGGCCCGTTGGTCGTACAGCACGGCCAAGGCAGTGGACGAGATCATGGCCTGTCTCTACCACCGTGAGCGGGGGCTGCGGTCGACCGTGGTCCGGTTTTTCAACACCGTGGGGCCCCGCCAGAGTCCGGCGTACGGGATGGTCATCCCACGCTTCGCCCGGCAGGCGGTGCGGGGGGAGCCCCTCACGATCCATGCGAGCGGCCGTCAAAGGCGCTGCTTCCTGCATGTCGCCGACGCCGTCGCGGCCCTGATGATCCTGCTGGAACGCCCGGGCACGGAAGGAGAGATCTTCAACATCGGCGCGGACGACGAGATCAGCATCCGGGAGCTCGCCGACCGGATCATCACCCAGGCCCAGAGCGCCTCCCCGGTGGAGCATCTGTCGTACGACGAGGCGTACGGACCAGGCTTCGAGGACATGGAACGCCGGGTCCCGGACACCACGAAGCTCCGCGTCCTGACCGGCTGGCAGCCTCGGCGTACGCTCTCCGACATCCTCTCGGACGCGATCGCGGATGCTCGTGCCGAATGGCACGGCAACCTGCATGAGCCCGTACCAGCGGTCTTGGAGCACTCGGGACAGCGTGTCCCGGCGGCCGGCACACCCGTTCCCGAGACCGCCCTGGCAGCACCGTGGCCGGCGTGAGTTCGGCGCTCTGTACGGCGGGAGCAGGCGCTGCGGCGCTGCTGCTTGCACTCGTACTGACGGAGCCCTTGCGGCGCTTCGCCGTGCTCCATGGGATCACCGACCGGCCCAACGCCCGCAAGGCGCACACCCGGCCGACGCCCTATCTGGGCGGTGTCGCGGTCGCGGTCGCCACCCTTGCCGCGGGTACGGCCGCCGCGATCGCCCGCAGTGTCCTCGACCCGGCTCTCGCGGTGCTGCTCGGTTGCGGGACGATCGTGTGCGTCCTCGGGCTCGTCGACGATCTGCGCCAGCTCGGCCCGGGCATCCGGCTGTGCGTCGAGACGTCGGCTGCCGCGACGGTGGTCCTGGTGGGGGGGCATCCGACGCTCTTCGGCGGCGCGTTCGACGCGGTGCTCGCCGTCCTGTGGATCGTCTTCATGACGAACGCGTTCAACCTGCTGGACAACATGGACGGCGTGGCTTCCTCGCTGTGTGCTGTCATCGGCGGAGTGGTCTGCCTCACCGACGCGTCCGACGGCCCTGGCGTAGTGATGGCGGCCCTGGCCGGAGCCTGCCTCGGTTTCCTCTTCCACAACCGGCACCCGGCACGCATCTTCCTCGGGGACGCGGGTTCTCTCTTTCTCGGCTTCACGCTCTCCTCCGGGGTGATGGTGCTCCACCGGGGTGCGGACGGCCTGTCCGTTCCCGTCGTCCTTCTGCTGGTCACTCTGATCCCGACGGTGGACACCGCCCTGGTGATGACGTCCCGCTACCGGGAGTCGAGGCCGCTGCTGCAGGGCGGCACGGATCACATGACCCACCGGCTGCGCCGGATGGGGATGACGGTCCAGCAGGTCGTGCATGCCCTCTGTTTCGTCGCGGCGCTGGGCTGCCTGTCCGGGTCGCTCGTGACGCACGGGGCGGTCGCTCCAGGGGTCGCGCTCGTCGCGGCCGTTCTGGTGGGCGCCGTGGCGGTGCGGCTGCTGCTCAGGGTCCCATCCACGGCAGGCCTTCCCCCGCACGCCGAGGTCCGGGCCAGTACTCCGGGACGCACGGCGCGTTCGGTCGGGACGCTGAGGCGCAGCGGAACGCTCGGGCGTCGCGTCCAGCCGGCAGACGTGCCGCACAGTCGGGAAGTCGGCACGAACAGCGCAATGTTCCCCGCGGCCAGCGGTCCGCCGGCACCGAACTCGAGCCGAGGCTGACGGGCGATCACAGGTCGCTCGGCCTGGGAGGGCGGCGTGGTGAAGACGACACGTATCTGCGAAGTGATCAAGACCCTGGACGTGGGCGGTGCCGAGGTTCTCCTCGTGAACCGCCTGCGCCGGGCACCGCGGACCGGCCGCGACTACACCGTGGTCTTCCTGCGGGCGGCGACGGAGGAACTGGTGAACGCGCTCCGGGACTGCGGAGTGACGGTCGTCGACCTTCGGTCCGCTCCACGGTGGCGGCGCTACCTCAGGATGGTGGGCGTGGTGCGGCGGCTGGCTCCCGATGTGGTCAATGTGCACTCACCGTTGCTCGCGGCGGTGCTGCGCCCGGCCCTGCACCTGAGGCGCTCGCGGCCAGCGCTGGTCTCGACGGTGCACTGTGTGTCGTGTCACCCGCTGACCAGACTGGTCAACCGGACGACCCGCCGTCTGGACGACCTGACAGTGGCCGTCTCACCGCAGGTGGCCGCTTCCGGGACCGTGCGGGGCGCCCGTGCGGTCCGCACCCGCATTCACGGCGTGGACGTCGCGATCCAGCGCAGCTGGGCCCGGCAGGCGGACCAGGTGCGGGCCGAGTTCGAGATCCCCCGCGATGCCTTCGTCCTGGCATTCGTCGCGAACTTCCGCGCGGTGAAGAACCATCCGATGATGCTCGATGCGGCCGAAGTGGTGCTGAGCCGGCGTCCTGACGCGCTGTTCGTCCTCGCCGGGGACGGGCCACTGCGTGAACAGGTGCTCGCGGACATCGACCGACGCGGGCTGGGCGACCGGGTGCGCTACCTGGGACGGGTGCGGCAGGCCGGCCGGCTGGTGGCGGCGGCCGACGCCCTGGTGCTGTCGTCGCATCATGAGGCGATGCCCGTGGTCGTCATGGAGGCCATCGCGTCCGGCGTGCCAGTGGTGGCCCCGGCAGTCGGAGGTATCCCCGATCTGGTCCACGACGGTGACAACGGCATCCTCGTCCAACCCGGTTCCCCAGAACGGCTGGCGGAGGCCGTCCTGCGCGCCATGCGTCCCGAGGTGCACGCGGCGCTCTCCGCCGGAGCGCTGGCCGACACCTCTTCGGTGGACGTGGCCGCCACTGCAGCATGGTTCGACGACGTCTACGAGGCCTTGGCGGACGGGGCTCGCAGGAGGCGGGCAGCGGCAGCCGGAAGAGCGGCGCAGGTCGGCTGACCTCTTCCGGTTTCGTCCCTGCCCTGCTGGGTGTGCCGCCGTCAGTCGCCGCACGCCGGGTAGGCCCCCACGTGCGCCCGCAGCGGTGTGACCAGCGGCTGGCGCCAGAGTACGGGTTCGCGGTCGCTGATCGGCTCGACCAGGTCGAGCGTGAGGATCCGGGTGTCTTGCGCGGGCAGTTCCACATCCAGCGTGTAGACCGGGTGCCGTCGCTCCGCGCCACTTCCCACCAGGGCGGCCCGGCCGTCGAGGGACGCGCCGGTGAGGTGTGCGCCGACGCTGGCGTAGTAGGAGACCAGTAGCCGATTGTCGCCCGGCCGGGTCTTGTACGGCGGCTTGTCGCCCCGCTGGGTGACATACGCGGGAAGTCCTGACGTCGGAGCCGCGTTCCTGAGCGTGATCCGTGCGGTGACGAGCCGGCCACGAGACGTGCAGCGGCCCGGGGTCCAGCTCAGCTCCCGCTCGAGGTAGTAGTCGAGCTTCCCGCCGGCGGCGTTGTTGATGACGAGTCCGGCGAAGGGACCGGGATCGTCGGGAAATGTGCCGCCCCAGGGCCGGGTGGCCAGAAGACGCTGCTCGTCCTCCCGGGCACTCCACATCTTCAGCCGTCCCTCGGCCGCGTCGCCATAAGCGGCCCTGACCAGTCCGGCGAGCCGCCGCGGGTCCTGGAGGGCGTTCACCAGGCTGCCGGTCGCCGTGCGCGCCAGATCCAGGAGAAACGCCTTGCGTTGCGCGTCGTCGGGGTAGCGCGCGTATCCGGTGCGCTCCGCAAGATCCAGCGCATTGTCGGCGGTGAGCTGTGTGCCGTCGGCCAGTCGTCCCGGACCCGTCACGCTGAGCAGTCGGGACAGAACGGTGGGGTCCAGGCCTACGACCCCGTCCACCTGCCGGCCGCTGCGCTGGTGCCAGGTTGCCGTCCAGATACGGGCGGCGTGGGGGAAGTGCGGGCTGAGGTTGGAGTTGGCCCAGTACCGGGTGGGCTGGGCCCGACCGTAGCGGGCGGTGAACTCGGCTCCCAGATCGACCTTGGGGTTCGCGCCCGTCACCGCGTCGTCGTTGCCGAGGGCCTCGAAGCTCAGTTGTCCCCGGTCGGCGGTGATCACGGCGAAGGCCCCGGGCATGCCACCGGTGCCACGGGCTTCCGCCGTGTTCTGCACGACGACGAAGTACCGCCGCGGGCTGTGCTGTCCCAGCACCGGCGGCAGTACCCGGGCGGCCACTGCGGCATCTGCCGTGGCGGGCACGATCCGGTCGAGCAACCGGACGAGTTGCGTGTGTGCGTGACCGACCGCGTGGGGCCATGTGCTGCCGGGCAGTTGTCGGACCTCCGCGCGCGTCTCTGTGGCGATACTCGCCGCCCGTTCCAGAGCCGGAGCATGGCCGCCCAAGGCGGGCAGCAGTGCTGCGAAGCCTCTTCCACGGGAGTCACGCGCGACGTTCGAAGCGATGTTCACGACCGGCGGAAGTACATCGTGAGTCAGCCGGTCGGCGGCCTTCGTGATGCCCCGGATGGTTTCTGCGGGCGGACCGAGGTACGGGGTGTGTGTGAGGAGATACCAGGCCGGTCCGCTGCTGAGGCGATGCGCCCGGGCAGCATGTGCCGCCGCGGAACGCATCGCCGCCTCCGGGTCCGCGGTCCCCGCGGCCCCCATGGCCGAAGACCGAAGCGTCTCCAGCGACCGCTGAGCAGCCATGAGCTCCGCCCGAACAAGCAGGCTGGTGGCCACAATCCAAGCCATCTCCGCGAGGCACAGGAGGGCGGCAGCCCACAGGACTTGCCGGGCCCGAGGCCTCGGGAAGCGGCGCCATTCGGCGAGTACGGACAGCCCTGTACTTCCGGGGAGCTTGAGGCGCCGTCGCAAGCGCATGAATGAATCAGCGATCCGTGATTCTCCAGCCATGAGGCTGACGTCACCGTCCTTTTTCAGTCAATTCTTCGCGCCGGCGATCCCCTTCACGGTGCAGCCTCCGCCGGCGGTGCGGTGCGGTGCGGTGCGCTCAGGTCGGGGCTTCGGGCGAATACGGCTGGCGGGGAGCAGGATGCCCCTACGACTGCGATTACGAGTAGAACAGCGGAGGCTGCCG
Source organism: Streptomyces sp. AC555_RSS877 (assembly GCF_019049245.1). Taxonomy (GTDB): domain Bacteria; phylum Actinomycetota; class Actinomycetes; order Streptomycetales; family Streptomycetaceae; genus Streptomyces. The sequence goes on from NZ_JAGMUK010000068.1 coordinate 38,936, forward strand.
TGAGCGTGGAGGCCACGTGAGGACGGTACGTCCATGAACAGCGACGAATAGTGCTTGCTAAGCATGTCCAGGAGATAAGGCACTGTATGGCGTATGCCGATCGTCGGATCGCCGCCGGTCCTCTGACCACCGGAATCACCGCATAGCCCAGGGGGCACGCTATCCCGACACGAGGGGCGACGCTGACAACGTGCCAATCCGATTGGTTATCCTGTGTCGATGTTCTCGCCAGCGGTTCGCTGTGCGGCTTCGGCGCGATGGTGTTGAGACCTCCGATGCCCAGGGCACCAACCGCTGCTGTGGACGAAAGGCCTCAAAGCCCCGCCGGCAGCCCCTAGGAGTGTGTGTGCCCCCGTTCCGCGTACTCGTGGTGTGCACCGGCAACGTCTATCGCTCTCCGCTTGCCGAGTGCCTGCTTAGGCATCGGCTGTTCGAACATCGGCGTATGCTCCATTTGAGCAGCGCGGGAACCGGTGCCGTTGAGGGTACGCCCATGGCGGCTGCTGTTGCCTCCTTCCTCCTTGGCCGTGGCGTGCAGCCCTGCGGGACGGGTTCCCGCCGCCTGACCAAGGAGATGGTGGAGAACGCGGACCTGGTGCTGGGCGCTGCCACGGAGCATCGTGAGGCCGCTGTGCGGCTGTCCCCTGTGCGCGCGTTGTCCCGTGCATTCACCGCTCGGGAATTCGCTCAGCTGGTGCGCTCAGAGGACGCTGCAGGCGTTGTGGATCCCGCCGCACGGTTTCCGGCCCTGGTCAAGGGCGCGGCCGCTCGCCGCGGTGTCATGTCGGCGCACACCGGTGACATCGACGTAATGGACCCTCTTGGCGCTCCTGCAGAACAAGTACATCAGTGCCTGGCCCAGACCGACGAGGTGGTGGAACAGATCGCCTCTGCCATGCGGACCGGATAGCGGTCCAGGCAAGCATGCGCCGAGTTCTACCTGGTGGCCGCTGCCCGTGACCTCGTCAGAGGAGGATGCGGTGGCGCAGGAGGGAAAGCTGGCTCTGCCGTACATCTGACGCTTGATCAGCTCGGTCTGCCGATTGACGCCCTCGGCGCCGCCGTTGTGATCAGGGCAAGCGAGGGCTGCGGTGACGGCGTCCAGGTCCGGGTCTGTGTAGGGAACGGCCCTGTCTCGCATTCGGTGGTGACGGAGAGTTGTCAGGGTCGTTGACCTTCATGTGATAGGTGTGAACGAGCTTGTGCAGACGGTGGCGCGCCAGATGCACGGACGAGCAGGCTTCACCCTGCTCCGGCACCGCATCCTCCTCGGATAACAGCACGCTCCGTCACCACCGAATGCGAGACAGGGCCGCTCACCGTACAGACCCCCGGTCGGCGAAGGCATGACGAACGGCCAGCGGGCGTGAGCCGTTGCTGCCGCAGCGCCCCAAGCCGGGCCCGCCCGCCGGTACGGACGCGGCGGCAGATGATGGACGTGGGCTGTCCCGCATGTCAGGCGGTGGCTGTCGTCCTGGCCGTTGCGTGGGAGAGGATCAAGAGCAACCTGGTCCATCAAGTGTTCAGAGCAACGGTGGTTGACGTAGCGCAGGCGCTCGAACTGGTCCGGTTCGCCGATGAGGTCCGGAGCGTCGCGATTGAGGTGGTAGGTGGTGCGCCTTTGGTGATGGGCGCAGAGCGGTACTACCCAGCCGAGATCGTTCTAAGGAGCGACTTCGTCAACGGGAGAATCGGGCTGCAGGTATCGCGTGAGGATCTGGACGAGTGGGAGCGTTGCCTCGATGCCCTTCAGGCTGAGGAGGGCGCCCAGTGGCCGGCCGGTGACCGCAGTGCCTGGGTGGAGGTGGTCCCTGATGATCCGGTGGAGGTGACTGTGCACGACTCGCCGTCGACGCGGATTTCGGTGCTCGTACCGATTGACGTCGCCTCGGATTGGCTGGAGGAGAACCGACTGCGGTTGGCTCGTGTCCGGGCGGTTCTCTCAGCTTCCGCATAGGGATCGCAGGATGTGTTGATCTTCGTGTGGCACCCCGGGTGATCCCCGGGCTGGTCAAGTGGGAGGGTACCCAGAGTGTGTTGTGGGGCGAGGGCGTCCGCGAGCAGTTCCAGGCGCCGGAGCTCAACCTCGCCCGCTACATCAAGGACGGCACCGTCACCGACCAGGACAACGGGGAGTAGAGGGCGATGAGCGTGTTCGGCCAGGGCCTGGAACAGGCGGTGCAGCGGGCGTTCACGCGCCCGATCCCGAAGAGCGCGGGCGCGCAGATGCGGTACCTGGTCAAACAGCTCAAGGGCACCAGAGCGGTCGCCCAGATGCTGCGGATCTCCCAGCGCACCGTCGAGCGGTACGTGAAGGACCAGATCAAAAAGCCCCGCCCGGACCTCGCCTCGCGGCTGGAGACCGAGGTCAGGAAGAGGTGGCAGCCGCAGATCCGCGCCAGAGCACGGCAGCAGGCGGCGACCACCGGCGGCATCGTCATCGACACCCGCGCCGGATCGGCTACACCGCGCCGATCGGCTCCACCGACGACGCCCGCATCCGGCACCTGACCGTCGCCCTGCCGCCGCAGTACGCCGCCCGCCTCTTCGACGCCCAGCAGCAGGGCGCGTCCGACCAGCACCTGCAGGAGATCGCCGCCGAAGGACTCAAGGAGGTGTACTTCCAGGACAGCGGCCGCCGCGCCGGCAGCCTGGAAGAGGTCCGCTTCACCGACATCGAGCACCTCGAGTTCGACCTGTAGGCCGCAGTCAACCAGTCCCGACAGCAGATGTACGACACTTCGGGAGGCGGCCCGCCGCTGCCGAAGTCGATGTTCACAAGCACGGGAGGCATCCCGTTCCTGGCTGGCGTGGCTTGTGGAGACTGGCCCCAGTAGGTGAGGGTGGAGCCTGGGCAGGTGAGTTGATCCGTCTGCGAGTCCTTGATCGCTGCCGAGCCTGCTGATTACAGTAGTTGGTCGGCATGACTGAACTCGGACCCGTCGCCTGGCCACCTGCCCCGATCAGGACCGAGAGGCTCGTGCTCCGTGAGTCCGAGACCCGGGACCGTGCGGCGTTCATCGAGCTGCTCGCCTCGCCGGAGGTGCACACCAATCTCAATGGTCCCCGGCCCGTGACGAGCTTGAGCGCGAGACGCCCAGGGTGCCCGAGCAGTGGTCCGGGAGTTTCGTCGTTGATCTCGACGGGTCGATGATCGGCCAGATTCTGCTCAGGAGAGCAACGGGGCACCGTCGCCCGGCTGCCGCGGGGAAGGCCGATCTCGGCTACATGTTACTGCCATGGCGTGGGGATTCGGGTACGCCGCCGAGGCGTGCGCGGCGGCACTCGACTGGGTCGACGGCGTCCTTCCCGGCGAGCCGGTGGTGCTCAGCACCCAAACCGCCAACGTCGGCTCGATGTGCCTCGCGGCAAAGCTGGGGTTCACCGAGGTAGAGCGGTTCCATGCCTGGGACGCCGGGCAGTGGCTCGGCCTGCGCCCCCCGGTCACGCCGTCTGCTTGGGCTCCTGCTCGACAGCACTACTAGGGCCTGTGTGATGTCGTGATCATCTTTCCGATCCGATCCGTTCGACGGGTGGAGTCGGGTAGAAAGTCGGTCGTGACGCGCAGGCAACTCACCGA
>NZ_JAGMUK010000069.1 GCF_019049245.1 Streptomyces sp. AC555_RSS877
CGCCGAAACCGCGGCCCACGCCGACGCCCGAGCCGCCTCCACCGGCACCGCAGCCGGCGCCGGCCCACCCGCAGCCGACGCCCACGCCGACTCCGCCCCCGCCTCCGCCGCCACCCCCCACCCCGACGCCGTCGGCGAAGCCCACCCCGCGTCCTTCCGTCACCCCGGTGACGTATCCGCGCTACAAGGCGCACCCCCGTCAGCGGCCGGCCCACGGCGCCACGTCGCCGGTCACCTACGTCCTGCTCATCACCGCACCCGCGGTGATCGCCGTCGCCGCGCTGCGGCCGCGCTAGTGCTGAATCTGGAGGCACCCCTTGCCGGAATGGCTTGTTCTCACCCTCGCGATGCTGGCCGCCTGCGTCGTGGTGGTCGTCATCACCCTCGTACGGCACCGCAGGGCACCCGAGGACGAGGACCCCAACGAGACGCCGGACGTCATCGAGTACATGACGATGTGGATCGGGGTGGTGTACGCCATCGTCCTGGGCCTGGCCATCGCCGGTGTGTGGGAGGCGCGCAGCGCGGCGCAGGACCACGTCCAGGCGGAGGCGCAGGCGCTGCACGAGATCTCGGAGCGGGTCAGGGTCTACCCGGCCGACGTCCGTGACCGTATTCGGGACGATGTCAACGCCTATGTCGGACACGTCGTGACCACGGAGTGGGAGTCGATGGCCGACACCGGCCAGCTCACCGAGCGGGGCACCGAGCTCCTGCACGAGGTCCGCGTGGACGTCACCGACTACCGGCCGGCGACCGACTTCGAGGCCCAGGCCTACCAGCCGGTCCTGGACCAGATGGCCACCGCCGACCAGGCGCGCAACGCCCGGGCGGACTCGGCGGCGCCCACCATGCCGGGCGTGGTGTGGTTCGGCCTCATCGGCGGCGGTGCGGCCACCATCGGGATGATCTTCGCACTGCAGATCCGGCGTACGACACGCGAACTGATCCTCGCCGGGCTGTTCTCCGCACTGATCGCCTTCCTGCTCTTCCTGATCTGGGACTTCGACGCCCCGTACAGCCGGGGCATCGCGGCGTCGGCCGACCCGTTCCTGAGCCTCTTCCCGGACGCCAAGGGCTGACGGCGCGGCACCCGAGCGGCCACCGACAGGTCCTCACCACACGGGCGGCCCGGGGGACGCCCGCCACACCGCCGGTGTCCCCCGGCCGCAGGAACACCGTCCCCCGGGTGGTCCACACGCTTGCCCCATTCGCGCTACTGCGATCGCGCAGACGCACGCATGTTCCTACCGTTTCGGTCATCGAGGTGCATTTCCGGCGCAAGCGGAAAAGGTCCGCGGCTGCTCCTCGGAGATCCGGAGGACTCATCGTGCGCGCGATACGCGTCGCTTCGGCCGCACTGCTGGGCGTGAGCGCCCTGACCCTCACCGCCTGCGTCGCCCAGGCGAGTGCCGAGACCGCCGGCTTCCGGGTAGCCGTCCACCCCACGACCATCGCGGCCGGCGGACAGGTGACCCTACGCGCGACCGGCTGCGACCAGGCCGTGTTCGTCTCCTCCGGCGTCTTCGACGACCTCACCATCCGCCGGGGCCAGACCTCCGCCACCGCCATGGTCGACTGGGACGCCAAACCGGGCGCCATCTACGAGGTGACGTTCCACTGCGGCACCTTCTGGCAGAACGCGAGCCTCACCATCGCCGGCGACCGCCCGGTCCCCCCGAGACCGGAGCCGCTGCACCCGAGCCGGGGCGTGCACGCCGGTGAGGGCAGCAGCTTCGGCGGCTTCGACCTCAAGGAGATCGGCCTGGGGGTCGCGCTCATCGCCGGTTCGGTCGGGGCGGCGTACCACTTCTCCCGTCGCCGCACCGGCGACGACGGCGCCTGACCGCGTCGCCCACCGCACAGGCCTTCGCCCCGGATCCCTGACGGATCCGGGGCGAAGGCCTGTACACGTGCGATCCGTTGTCTCCGAAGGGGGTCGGCCAGATCAGGATCCGGGACCGTCAGATCCGGTTCTCGGCCCGGCGGCGCATCCAGAACACCGCTCCGCCGACGACGGCCGCGGCCACGAGCCCGCCCCCGATGGCGATGTCGGCCGGGGTCGCCCCGGTGGAGCTGCTGCCGCCGATACCGCCCTGGACGCCGCCGATGACGGTGAAGGCCGCCGGGTTCGTCAGGATGCGGCCGTTGCAGTTGACCGTGATGCTGTGCGAACCCGGACGCGCGTTGCGGTTGATCGTCGCGGTGCCCTTCGCGGTCTGGTTGGCGCCGTGGATCGGCGTCAGCGGTGTGCTCGGGAACGCGTCCGAGGTCATGGTGCCGCCGGTGGGGCAGTTGTCGACTGTGACGGTCAGCTGCCCACCGCGGGCGATGACACTGGGCAGGGCGACGATGTTGGTCGGGCTGACGCCCATGCCGTCCCGGGCGACGGCCGCTGGGGCGGCGAGTCCGAGAGCGGCGATCGCGGCGCCGGTGGCCGCCAGGGCACGAGTAGTACGCATGTGATCCTCCGCGGGAGACACCCCGGGAACCGTCCCCGGTCGATCGGCGAGAAAGCGCCTCCCAGACAGACCCTCAGATGCCTTGTGCTGAACCGCATTTCGGGAATGGTCCGTCCTGGTGAGAGGACACGCCGAAGAAAAAGCACACAATCGGATATCACCGCAGGTCACGGACCGTCAGAAAATTCCTGCGGGCGGCAACTCGGATGGCGCACCAGCGGCGGCGCGGGCCACCCGTTCGCATCCGCCCCGTCGCCGGTTTCCCTCGTGAGACTTAGCGTTCTTCCATGCGCGAATGACGAGGCGACGGCCGCGTCGAGAGGGGAAGTCGAATGTCTGCGTCCGAGCTGGCCGAGCTGGCCGAAGAGGAGGAGCGGCGGAAGAAGCGCGCTCCTTGGGGCGTGATAGCGCTTGTTCTGCTGACCGGCCTCGCGCTCATTCGCAACGGTTCGGGGGAGTTCGACATCGGGCCGCCGCAGCCCGCCTCCGCGGCCGCGGCGGACAGCCGGCTGCCCGGCGGCACCTTCGCCGCTGCCGAGCCCCTGCCGTACTCCCTTCCCGACCGGGTCAGGCTCTCGGCGATCAACGTCGACGCGCCGGTCATCCCGGTCGGCCTGGACATGGACGGCTGGGTCGCCGCACCGCCGCCGGAGGACCCGAACCTGGCCGGCTGGTTCACGGGTGCGGTCTCCCCGGGCGAGAAGGGCACCGCGGTCGTCGTCGGCCATGTCGACAACCAGCAGGGCCCCGCCGTGTTCTACGGACTGGGGGCCCTGAAGAAAGGCAGTCGCGTCGAGGTCACCCGCAAGGACGGAAAGACGGCCGTGTTCGAGATCTACGGCATCGAGGTCTTCGAGAAGAACAACTTCCCCGGCGACCGTGTCTACGGTTCCAAGGGCCACCCGGAGTTGCGGGTCATCACCTGCGGGGGCGGTTTCTCCCAGCAGAACGGTTACGACGGTAACGTCGTCGCCTTCGCCCGCATGGTCGAGGTCCGCTGAGCGTTCCCCGACCCGGCGGGCGGTGTGGTCCGGCTACGCGTACTGCCGTCGCGGGACCGTGACGTGGTAGCCGGAGTCGAGCAGGTGCGGGAGATAGTCGCGCAGCGCCCTGACACTCTGGGTGCGGTCGCCCCCGGCGTCGTGCGAGAGCACCACGACGCCGGGGGCGGCGCCGTTCACGACCCGTCCGACGATGGCCCGGGTGCCCGGAGTGGCCCAGTCGAGGGTGTCGACGGTCCAGGCCAGCGGTTCCATGCCGAGTTCGGCGCCGAGTTGGAAGGCGGCACGGTTCCAGGCTCCGTAGGGCGCCCGGAACCACACGGGCGGCTCGCCGTACGCCTCCTCGATCACCTCACAGGTGCGTTCCATCTCCGAGCGGATCCGTCCGCGGCTCAGGCGGGTCAGCAGCGGGTGGGACCAGGTGTGGTTGCCGACGACGTGTCCCTCGTCGGCCATGCGGGCCAGCAGCTCGCGGTTGTCGGCGGCCATCTCCCCGCACACGAAGAACATCGCTCGGACGTCGTACTCCGCCAGGGTGTCGAGGATGTCCGGGGTGTAGCGGGGGTCGGGCCCGTCGTCGAAGGTCAGCACCATGGAACGGCCGCGCCCGGACATGCGCAGGAGCGGCTCGCGCCGTACGTGGGGCCGGGCGGGCGCGGCAGCGGGCGGGCCGTACCCGGTGAGGGGCTGGAGACGGTAGGCGGAGGGCTTGGGTGCGAGGTGCGTCGCGGGGCCGGCCGCCGGGGCGGCGGGCCGGACCGGCTGGTCGCCGGTGACCGCGGCCAGTACTCCGGCCGTGCCGGCCGCCCCGCAGGCCGCGGCGCCGAAGAGCAACGCGCTGCGCCGCGTGAGCAGCCGTGTGAGCAACTGATCCTTCGTCATGACTCATCAGTCGCCCGGAGCGGACCCGGCGCACCACAGCGGCACCGGGACGGCGGCACGATTCCACCCGCCCGGCCCAACGGGGGCGGGCGCGATCCCACCCGCCCGATGCGACGGACCGCCGTGACGGATCGTCACCGGAGGCGCACCAGCAGGGAACGGCAACGTCTCACGGATGGTCAGGCGGTGGGTGCCCGCCGGGCAGAGGCCGGTGCTGGCTGCGCGCCGCCGGTCGAGCGTGCGGTGCCGGATGCGGACCTGTTGGGGCAGGTCCGCATCCGGCTCGCCGGGCCTGGCCTCGTCCCCTCCGTCGAGGCCGGGCACCGAGAGCGTCGGCAGGCCTTCGGTCGTGGCCGGCCGGTGCCCGCCCTTCGGGTGCCCCTTTCCCCGGAGTTTGCGCAACGAAGGTACGGAGACGAAGCCTTCGGCGGTCGCGGAGGCAGGCCGATGCCGACGCCTGCCTCAATTCCGAGTACGACCGGGCCCAGTTCGGCGACCGCGGCGGGTTCCGACCGCAGGAAGAGCCCGGCCGCCTCGCCCGCCGAGGCGTCCCGGGCGGGGGCGGGACCTGCGGTTTCCGATAGCCTCGCAGCCGTGACGGAACAGCAGCACTCGCAGGGGTTCGAGCGGGGCACGGACGGCCCCAAGGTCATCGTGGTCGGCGTGGACGGTTCCGACTCATCGCTCCGCGCCGCGGCGTACGCCGGTGGCCTGGCCCGGCGACAACACGCGCTGCTCGCGGTCGTCTACGTGCAGCCGGTGCTGGCGGCGGGCGCGGCGCTCGGGGCACCGGTCACCGACACGACCGACGAGATCGCCGAGGACCTGGTGGCGCAGATCCGGGACGCGGCCGAGCACAGCAAGGGGATATTCGACGTGCGCTGGGAGTTCCACACCTTCCGCGGCGACCCCTACAACGGCCTGGTGAAGGCGGCGGACGACCTCAAGGCGGACGCGGTGGTGGTGGGTGCCTCCGAGCAGGCCGGCCACCGGATCGTGGGATCGGTGGCGGTCCGGCTGGTGAAGGCGGGGCGGTGGCCGGTGACGGTGGTGCCGTGACCGCCCACCGTCACGTGGAAGGGGACGGTGGGCGGTCGCTGTCGCGTCAGCCCATGGTCACAGGGTGCGGAGGAAGTCGAGCAGGATCTCGTTGAAAGCCTCCGGCTTCTCCAGGTTCAGGTAGTGGCCGACGCCCTCGATGGTCCGGGAGCGGCCGTCAGGGACGGTGCCGGCGAGCCGCTGGGCCGCGTCGATCATGTCGGCGGGTTCGAGGCCGCCGTTGACGGTGAGCACGGGCACGTCGATCTTCGGCAGGCGGGACCACGAGTCGGTCACCCGTACGAGCCAGTCCTTCTCGTCGGGCGTGTGCTTCGAGATCATGTCGAGGGCCATCTCCCGCAGCCGGCGCGGGATCACCGGATCGATCTCGTCGGCGCTCCGGTGCTCCCCCGGCACGACACGCAGGAAGGCCGTGAGCCAGCCTTCGATGTCACCGGCGCCCAGCGTGCGCGCGTACTCCGCCTGGATCCCGCGGTGCCAGGGATCCGTGTACTGGAAGTCGCCGGTCGCGGCGCCGCAGGTGACGACCGCGCGGACGAGTTCCGGATGCTCCAGCACGGTGTCGGTGACGATGACCCCGCCCATCGACACGCCGACGAGGACGGCGGGGCCCGCGTCGAGGTGGCGCAGCAGACCGGCGAGGTCGTCGGCCCAGCGGAACGGTCGGGTCGCGTTGGCGGAGGATCCGTGGCCGCGTACGTCCGGGGCGATCACGCGGTGCCCGGCGGCGAGGGCCGCGATCTGGTCGTCCCAGAACCGGTGGTCGACGTACCCCGCGTGGAGCAGGACCACGAGATCCCCCGAGCCGGCGTCGAGGTAGGCGAGGTCGCCGTCGGCAGAGGGGAAGAAGCGAAGCTCCGAAGCAGCATTCATGACAACCAAGGTGTCATGTGGGGGCGGGTTTTGGCAACCAAGGTGTCATGATGGCCGTATGAACGACACCGGCGCACCCCTGGCCCCCGACGAACTCGGCCACCGCCTCACCGAGGTGTTCGACCTCGTGGGTCCGCTCTACCGGCGCGCCGCGCACAAGGTGGAGCAGGCCGAACCGATCGAGGGGGCATCCGCCGGCGTGCGCGCCGTGCTGAACCTGCTGCGTCAGAACGGGGCCATGACGGTGCCCCAGATGGGCAGGGCACAGGCCCTGAGCCGACAGTTCGTGCAGCGCATGGTCAACGAGGCGGCCTCCCGCGGCTGGGTGGAGATCACGCCCAACCCGGCGCACCAGCGGTCCTCGCTGATCCGGCTCACCGAGGCGGGGCAGGCCACCATCGTCGCCGTCCTGGCACGGGAACACACCCTCAACCGGCGGGTGGGCGGCGATCTGACCGACGCGGAAGTCCGGGCGTGCGTGCGGGTGCTGACCGAGATGGTGCGCACCTTCGACCACGTGGACGTGGACTGAGCCGGGCTACTTCCCCATCACCAGCCCGTCCTTCGCCGCGCCCCGGCTCAGGACGACGTCCCGGATGCGGTCGCGCAGGCCCCGCACGTCGGCGCCCCGGGCGAGCGCCTCGTTGAGGTTCAGCACCCGGCCCGCGTCGACGTCGAAGACCTGGGGCACGAACTCGGCCCGGGTCACCCGCCAGCGCTGCCCAGGCCGGGCGGGCGGGGCGAAGGTGAAGCGGCCGAGGGTGGACTGGTTGCCGCGCGGGTCCTGGACACCCTCGTGGTTGAACATCTCGCCGGCGATCTGGTCGCCCATGCCGTAGACGACCCAGGTGCCGTTGACCTTCTCGTACGCCTGCGGGACGTGTGCGTGGGTGCCGAGGATCAGGTCGATGTCGGGGCGGCCACCGGTGCGGGCGGCGGTGAGCGAGCGGCCCAGGGCCAGTTGCCGCTCGTCGGGCCCGTCCTGCCATTCGGTGCCCCAGTGCACGGACACCACGACCACGTCGGCGCCCGCCGCCCGGGCCGCTCGCGCGTCCGCGACGATTCTGTTCTCGTCGATCAGGTTGACGGCCCAGGGCTGCCCCTGCGGGAGCGGGAAGCCGTTCGTGTCGTACGTGTAGGCGAGATGCGCGACCTTCGCGGGGCCCGCGCGCAGCATCGTGACCGTGCCCGCCTCGGCCTCGGCACGCGCCGAACCGGCGTGCCGTACGCCCGCCGCGTCGAGGGCGTCCAGTGTGCGGCGGATACCGTCGGCGCCGTCGTCGAGGCTGTGGTTGGAGGCGGTGGAGCAGCCGTCGTAGCCGGTGTCCGCGAGGGCCTGCGCCACTTCGGGCGGGGACTTGAAGGTGGGGTAGCCGGTGTAGTCGCCGTTCTCGCCGTAGACGGTCTCCATGTGACACAGCGCCAGATCGGCGCGGGAGACGACCGGTTGGACGCCGGCGAGCATCGGACGGAAGTCGTAGCCGGTGCCGCCCGCGTCGAAGCGGGCGCGGTCGATGACGGAACTGTGCGGGAGGACGTCGCCGGAGGCCACGAGCGTGAAGCCGGTGCCCTTGACCGGCGCGGGACGCCCCGGCCGGGCGGGCGCGTCCTGGTCCTGGGCCTGGCAGGCGGCGCCCGCGGCGAGGAGGGCCGTGAGGGCCAGGGCCACCTGCCGTCTGCGTGCAATCATCAGCTCACCCCACTGTGGTCATATTTACGCACAAATAGGTACGACGCTGACGACGACCGCAAACAACCTCCCCGCCCTCTTTAGCCCGTCCGGAGCGCGCGAACGGCCGGATGCCGACCGTTCGTCGAACCGTTCGCCGACGCGATCGACCGTCCGCCGCAGACCTGTGCGCCCGCCCTGTCCAGAAACGGCCCCCTGTTGTGCCATGCAGCCATGACGGCCGGAACCACTCTCACGAACGGGACGACCGCCGAGCACGAGCTCGCCGCACTGCAGCGCGAGCACGGCCGGCCCCTTTTCGCGCTCCTGCTCCGGCTCTGCGACGGCGACCGGCAGCGCGCCGAGGACCTCGTCCAGGAGACTCTCGTACGCGCCTGGCAGCATCCCGAGGCCCTGCGCGCCGACGACTTCGAGTCCGTACGGCCCTGGCTGCTGACCGTGGGCAGGCGGCTCGCCATAGACGCGCGGCGGGCCCGGCAGGCGCGGCCCGCGGAGGTCGGCGACGCGATCCTGGAGAACGCCCGGGTGTGCGGCGATCACGCCGAGCGGGCGGCCGCGGCCCTCGATGTGCGCGAGGCTGTGAAGACACTCACTCCGGAACACCGTGAAGTCCTGGTGCTGGTGTATTTCCAAGGGGCGAGTGTGGCGGAGGCCGCGGAGAGCCTCGGCATTCCTCCCGGTACCGTGAAGTCCCGCGCGTACTACGCGCTGCGCGCCCTGCGCCGGGTGCTGCCCGGATACGCGGCCGACCTGCGATGAAACCCATGACTGAGTCAAGCCTCCGTAAAGCGCCTTGCCTCTGACCCCGGTTGAGTAATCGGCTGTCCTCATCCGTGTTCCGCACTGGGGCCCGGCGACGGGCGACGCGCACGCACCGGAGGAAGGCAGGAAGGAATGCTGCACAGAGGTCAAGAGAGCACGGACGGCGCCGGCGGCGGCGAACTGACCGTCCCCATGGCGTGGTTGTACGCCGAGTACATCGCCGACGAACTGCTGCGGTCCGGGGAGTTGATGCCACCGACGTCGTTCGAGTTCCGCGCCGGGCGGGACGCCCTGGCGCTGACCATCTTCCTGTCCGACACCGACGGTGAACTGTCCGGCATCCAGGTCGTCTCCCAGCTGGAGAACTGGCTGTCGCTGACGGCGTACGACCAGCCGTGGCAGGACTGGGTGAGCGAACGGATGGCCGCGCTCACCGCCGCCGAGGCCGCCACCGACGGCCCCTCCCCCGACCTGGACCTGGCCCGCACGGCCTGGCGCTGGCTGGAGGAGACCGAGCTGCTCGCACCCGACCTGAACGCCGTGCCGGGCGGCGGTCCGGTGACCGGTGAGGACGAAGGGCCCAAGGTATGGACGCCGGCGTGGCAGCTCGGGTTGCCTCTGGGACACCTCGCGATCCACCTTTTCTAGATTCGTTCGACTCGGACCAATCCGCGGGTCCGGCCGCTCCGAATCGTTGGTTGCGATTCTGTGTGTGTCTTGAGTGATTCGGCGGTCCGGTGCGTACCGGTGGGAGCAAGGAGTAACCCCCCACCCACTCAACGGCACGAGGATTCGTCATGAGGTCCCTGGAGAGGCATCGCGACGTCGGCGCGTACGCGCTCGGCGTGCTGGACGAGGCGGACGCCTTCCGCTTCGAGGACCACCTCATGGAGTGCCCCCGCTGTGCGGTACACGTGACCGAATTCGGGCCCGCGACCCGGCAGTTGATGCTGTACCGGCGCGCGACACCGCGCGTCGTGCACCCCACGGCGCAGCCCGGCCCCCGGATGCTGGAGCGGCTGCTCGGCGAGGTGTCGGTACGGCAGCGGGCGCGCCGCAGGCGGCTGTGGTACGCCCTGGCCGCGTCGGTGGTCCTCGCGGTGGCCGGACCCGGCATCGTGCTCATGGCGAGCGACAGCGGCGGGGCCGCCGCGCGGGTCACCGCGACCGACGAACGCTCGGGCGTGTGGGCCGAGATCACCACCGAGGACGAGACCTGGGGCAGCGAGGTGGAGCTCAAGGTCAAGGACGGTGCCGGCCCTCGTGCCTGCGTCCTCGTCGCCATCGGTCAGGACGGCTCCGAACAGACGATCACCAACTGGAACGTCCCCGACCACGACGCCCGCGCCAACACCATGCGCGGCGGCGCGTCGATGCACCCCGACCAGATCGTCCGGTACGAGGTGCGGACGACGGACGGGAAGCACCTGGTGACGCTCGAACCCCGCTGACCGGCCCGCACATCGCCTGATTTGCCGCTCGGCGGCCACGGACGGAAACTGGACATACCGACGCGGAGCCACTGGCAGGCCCCCCGCTCCGCGCCGCCCCTGGGAGCACGAGCGAAGGGGCTGAACCGGTGGGCGACCAATTGATGATCCTCCTCTCCGAGGAGGGAGCGGAAGCCGAACGCGTGGCGGAGCTGACCGGCTACCTGCGCGAGGAACTGCTTCAGCTCGACGTGGACGACGTGACGGCCGTTCCCGGGGAGGCGGTTCCGCCCGGAGCACGGGCCGTGGACGTCGCCCAGATCGGCTCCCTGCTGGTCGCGCTGGGCAGCTCGGCCACCGCCCTGACCCAGGTGGTGACCGTGGTCCGGGGCTGGCTCGGCCGGTGCCATGACGCGCGCCCCTCGCTGCGCCTGCAGTTGGACGACGACGTCCTGGAGGTCTCCAAGGCGACCGACGAGCAGGTCGCCGAGGCCTTCGAGGTCTTCGTGCGGCGCCACGCAACGGCAGGAGCCCCGCCATGACGGAAGCCCGGCACGCGTTGATCATCGCCAACGACCGTTACGACGACCAAGGACTCAAGCAACTCCGGGCACCCGCGCAGGACGCCGCGGCCCTCGCCGAGGTCCTGCACGATCCCGAGATCGGCGACTTCGAGGTCCAGGTCATCCGCAACGAACCCGCCCACATCACCAACCGGCACCTCCAGGCATTCTTCAACGACCGTCGACGCGACGACACCCTGCTCCTGCACTTCTCCTGCCACGGACTCAAGAGCGAGTCCGGCGAGCTCTACTTCGCCGCCAAAGACACCGACCCCCGCCTGCTGGACGCCACGGCCGTCCCCGCACACTTCGTGCGCCGGTGCATGTCCCGCACCCGGGCGGGCAGCACCGTCCTCTTCCTCGACTGCTGCTACGGCGGCGCCTTCTCCCGGGCCTCGGGCTCCGTGCGCGCCACCGGCGACGTGAACGTCCTCGAATCCTTCCGGGGCGACAAGCCCCCCGGCGGGCGCGGCAGGGCCGTCATCACGGCGTCCAACTCCATGGAGTACGCCTTCGAGGGCCCCGAACTCGCCGAGAACTCCGCGCCGCGGCCGTCGGTGTTCACACACGCGGTGGTGCAGGGACTGGAGAGCGGCGAGGCCGATCGCGACGGTGACGGCGTCGTCACCCTCGACGAGCTGTACGACTACGTCTACGACCGCGTCCGGGAGGTCAATCCGCACCAGACCCCGAGCAAGGACGTGGAGATGGAGGGGGAGCTGACACTGGCGCACAGCCGGCGCGGCCGCATCAAGATCGTCAAAATTCCCTCACCGCCTTCGCTGACGGCCGCCCTCCACAGCGACAACGCCTTCACCCGGCAGGGCGCCGTCCTGGAGCTGAGATCCCGGCTGCAGAACGAGTCCCTCCCCATCGCCGAGGGAGCACGTCAGGACCTGGAGGAGATCGCGCGCGACGACATCCGGCAGATCGCCGACCTGGCGTGCGGCGCTCTCCGCGAGGTCCGCCTGGCGCCCTCCCCGGACCGTCTGGACTTCGGCCGGGTGCCGCAGGGTTCGACGCCTCGGCAACAGTCGCTGACCCTGGGCGGCCCGCCCCTCGCCCGGCACTGCGTGGCCCAGTCCACACAGTCGTGGCTGAGGGTCGAGCCGGTGGCGAACGGGCTGACCGTCCGGCTGGACACGTCCACCGAGGGCCCACTGTCCGGTGACATCGTGCTCAAGGGGGTCGCCGACGACGCGGTGGTCCACGTGGAGGCGGTGGTGGCACCCGCGCCTGGGCAGGCCGTTCCCAAACGTCCGGAGGAGCCGCCGCGAGCCGACCGGGACACGGTGATCATCGACACCGGGCAGACCGGCCGCCCTCCCGAGCAGCCACGCCGGGCCCCCCAGGAGCCCGTCGCAGGCCGGACCGCCCCCAGGTCTCCCATGTCCCCCACGTCCCCCACGTCCCGGACGTCTCCCAGGTCCCGCTGGGCCCCCGCCCTCGCGGGTGCGGCCCTCGCCCTCGCCGTCACCTCGGTGGTCACGGTCGTCCTCGCCGCCGTGGGAGCGGCGCAAGCCGTGCGCGACAGGATCGAAGAGGGGCCGGGAGGCGCCATCGCGGACCACGTCGGCGAGTTCGGTGTGGTCACGTCGCTCACCATCTGCCTGATCACCGCCGCCGCCGCGCTCGTCCTCGGTGCGTTCGCCCGGCACGACCTCCGTGCGCGGCACGACCGCTACACGACCTCGGCATCGAGCTGGACGAGCAGCCTCACCTCACTGGCGAAGGGGTTGGCCGTCCCGGCCCTGATCCTGGGCGCACTCGCGCTGGTCACCTACCTCGTGGCCAGCAAGCACTGGTGACTCACTTCAGCAGCCTGGACAGCCGCCGGTCCGCCAGTGGCCTGCCGCCCGTCTGACACGTCGGGCAGTACTGCAGCGAGCGGTCGCTGAAGGAGACCTCGCGGATGGTGTCGCCGCACACCGGGCAGGGCTCGCCGGTGCGGCCGTGGACGCGCAGGCCGCTCTTCTTCTCGGCCTTGAGCCGTCCGGCCGCCACTCCTCGCGAACGCTCGACCGCCTCCGTGAGGGTGGAGCGCAGGGCCTCGTACAGACGGCCGGTCTCCTCGGGTGTGAGGGACGAGGTCGGCTTGAACGGGGACATCTTCGCCGCGTGCAGGATCTCGTCGCTGTAGGCGTTGCCCACGCCCGCGATGAGGCTCTGGTCGCGCAGGGCACCCTTGATCTGCCGGCGTTCGCCCTTGAGCAGGGCGGCGAGGCGGGCCTCGTCGAAGTCCTCGGCGAGCGGGTCCGGGCCCAGCCGGGCCACGCCCGCGACGTGCTGGGGATCCTGGACGACGTACACCGCGAGGCGTTTCTGCGTGCCCGCCTCCGTCAGGTCGAAGCCCGCGCCGGTCTCCAGGGCCACGCGCAGCGCGAGGGGGCCCTTGCCGGGGCGGGGCGGGCCGTCGGGAAGCCGGTCCTTCCAGTGGAGCCAGCCGGCGCGGGCCAGGTGGGTCACGAAGTGCGGGCCGCCGTCCGTCTCCAGGTCGAGGAACTTGCCGTGCCGGTGCACGGCGGTGACCTCGTGGCCTTCGAGGGCGGTGAGCGGAGGGTCGTACGTCTTCAGGACACTGATCGCGACGGGCAGCACGCGGATGATCTCGTGGCCGACGAGGTTGTCGGTCAGGAAGTCCTTGAGCGCTTCGACCTCGGGCAGTTCCGGCATACGTCCAGAGTGCCACCGCGGGCCGTCGCGCTCAGGTCAGCCGCGGTCCGGCACCACGAACTCGCACCACACGCACTTGCCGCCGCCGCGCGCCTCCACGCCCCACGCGTCGGTGAGCAGGTCGACGAGGAGCAGGCCACGGCCGGACACGCCCGACTCGCCCGCCTCGCGGCGGCGTGGCAGGGCGCTGGACGCGTCCTCGACCTCGACGCGCAACCGGCGGCCGCCGCCGGTGAGGACCCGCAAGGTGACGATCGCCGAGCCCTCGGTGTGCATCAGGGCGTTGGTGATCAGTTCGTCGGCGACCAGCTCGATCTCGTCGGAGAGGTCACGGGCCTCCCAGGCGCCGACCGCGGCACGGATCATGTGCCGGGCCTCGGTGAGGGCCTCGGGGTCGCCCGATGCCACGTGCTGCTGGAGACGGCCCTGGGCCCGCGGCGTGTCCAGGCTGCGGCGGCGCAGCAGGAGCAGGGCGACGTCGTCGTCGCCGCCGCGTTCCTCGGCGAGGTCGATGAGCCGGTCGGCGAGGTCGCGGACGTCGTCCGGGCCGGTGGCGATGAGGCCCGTCAGGGTCCGCATGCCGTCGTCGAGGTCGGCGCCGGGCTGTTCGACCAGGCCGTCGGTGCACAGCAACAGGGTGTCGCCGGGGTCCAGTTCGAGGGTGGCGACCGGGTACTCGAGGCTCCCGAACTCGGCGGACAGACCGAGCGGCAGTCCACCGTCCACGAAGACGCGGCGGCAGGTGCCGTCGGGGCGTCGGACGAGCGGGTCGATGTGGCCGGCCCGGACCACCTGGACCACCCCGGTGGCCAGGTCGGCCTCCGCGTACAGACAGGTCGCGAAACGGTCGGTGTCGAGTTCGTGGAGGAAGACGGAGGCGCGGGCCATCACCGTGGCCGGCATGTGGCCCTCGGCCGCGTACGCCCGCAGGACGATACGCAGCTGGCCCATGACGGCGGCTGCGTGCGTGTCGTGACCCTGGACGTCACCGATCACGGCGCCGACCCGGCCGCCCGGCAGCGGGATCACGTCGTACCAGTCGCCGCCGATGTCCCGGCCGAGGGAGCCCGCGGCGCTGCCGGCGCGGTAGCGGACGGCGACGTCGGCGCCGGGGACGCTGGGGATGGTGCGCGGCAGCATGGCCTGCTGGAGGCCGGTGGCGAGGTCCTTGTCCTGCTCGTAGAGCATGGCCCGCATGAGGCTCTGGGCGATGCTGCTGCCGAGCGCGACCAAGACGTTGCGGTCCTCCGGCGAGAAGCCGCGCCGGTCGCTGTAGAGCAGGCCCATGGCGCCGATCGGGCGAGCCTCGGCGATGAGCGGGAGATAGGCGGCCGACGTGATGTTCAGGTCGGTGATGTACGGCCACAGGACCGGGTACCGGTCCGCGAACTCCTCGGGCGACTCGATGAAGCGGGGGCTGAGGGTCCGGACGGCCTCGCTCATCGGGTACGGCTCGTCGATCCGGGTGACGTCGGTGCCGGGGACGAAGCTGCCCTCCGGGCCCTCGGCGACCAGCCGGATGCGGTCGGCCTCGACCAGGCCGAAGACCAGGCTGGTGGCACCGAGGTGGGTGAGGCCCTGGGTGTCCTTGAGGACGTCGATGACGTCCTGGACGGTGCGGGCATGGGCGAGGGCGGCCGTGGTGAGCTGCACGACGTTGGTCTGCCGGCGCCTCGCCTCGTCCTGGGCGGCCTGCTCCCGGCGGGACGCGATGTCACCGAGCTCCTGGGTGGCGTCGCGCACGATGCCGATGATCCGGCGCGGGCGGCCCGTCTCGTCGCGCCTGATGTAGCCCTGGGTGTGGGTCCAGCGCAGGCTGCCGTTGCGGCAGCGGAGACGGAAGTACGTGCCGTAGTTCTCGCTGCCGTCCTTCATGGCCCGGGCGACCAGGGCGTCCAGCCGGTGGGCCTCGGCCTGCGGCACCCGGATGGCGAGGGTCGTCGGGTTCCCGTCGTACTCGTCGGGGCGCAGATCGAAGACCTCGTAGGCCTGGGCGTCCATGTAGAACAGACCGGTGTCCAGGTCCCAGTCGAAACTGCCCATGCGGTTGAGCGCCAGGATCGGATCCGGGTGGGCGGGCCAGTCGTCCGGGAGTGACAGGGCGCTCGCTCCCCGATCAACCATGTGGCCACCTTGCCAGGGTTTGTCTGATTTTTCGACCGGGGGGACGGGCCGGTGAGCTCGTGCGGTCAACTGTCGAAGACATCGGTGGGGCTGCCGAAGACACTGTCCGTACCGGCCGGGTCGTCGGGGATCAGTCCCCCGCCGTCGGGCAGGTCGGGGGCGTCCGGCACGGTCTGGGGGCCGACCTCCTCCGCGGAGTCGAGAGAGTCGAGGGAGTCGAGGGGATCGAGGGAGTCCGGGTGGCTGCCGGGGCCCTCGACGGCCGGCTCCTGCGGGATCGCCGTCCCGGCACCGGGCAGGCTCGTGTCGTCCGTCGGGACGAGAGGGTTCCCCGGCTCGCTCGTGGGGGGCCTCACGGTCGCCGTGGCCGTGGCTGCGGGGCAGTCCGGGGTCGCGCTCGCGGGCGGGTCCGTGGGGGCGCCGGTGGGCAGGGGCGTGGGTTGGCCGATCGGTACGCCGTCGGAGGTGCCCGGGGTGGCGGTGGCGGTGGCGGTCGGAGTGGGGGTCGCGCAGTCGGTCGCCTCCGGGAAGGAGCTCTCCGCACTCGGCGACGCACTCTCGTCCGGGGACGGAGACGGGGGCGGGGACGGCGGTACCGGGTCCGGGGCGGGCACGACGCGGTCGTGGCGGACGTCGTGGCCGATGCGCCGCTCGATCCAGGTGGTGGTGACGACGTCGATGATCGTGACGTTGGTGATGACCTGGGCGGCCGGGGCCACCACGATCACCCGGTCGGGCCGGTATCCGGCCCAGGGTCGGCCGCTGGTGCCGGGGCCGCCCGGCAGCGCCACCGGCGGCTTGAGCGGGTTGCCGCAGGCGCAGCGCACGCGTGGCACGCCCCTGCTGTCGACGAGGACGGCGGTGCCGGCCTCCAGGACGGACTGGTAGCTCGTCGTCCGGCCGTCGCGGTAGCCGTGGCCGGTGACCCGCGTGTCGGCGCGCAGGGTGACCGGCGCCAGTCCGCGCAGGTAGTCCGGGACGGAGGCCTGGTCGATGCCCTCGACCCGGGCGAAGGCCCGGGCCCTGGCCCGGTCGCGGGTCAGGTGGTCGATCTGCCGGCCGACATCGCAGCTGCCGACCCGTGCGGTGCCGGTGTAGAGCCCGGGCGTGCCACCGGACACGGATCGCACGGCCGTCGATCCCGACCGGTCCGGTTGCGGCGTTCGGGTGACCGGTGGCGGCGGCGTGGCCGTCGAGGTCACCGTGGAGTTGGTGAAGGGATCGGGGCCCTGGGCCGCGGCCGGCTGCAGGAAGAGCTCCCCGCTCGCCCTCGTCTCCTCGTCCTCGCCGCCGCACCCGGCGACGAGGAGCGCCGCCGAGAGCACGCAGGCCGTGACGAGCGTTCCGGTGGGTATGCGCACCACACTCTCCCGTCCATCCCGGGCAGTTCGTCACTATTGTCTGCTTCACTCACTTGGGTTACGCAAGCGGAGCCGAGGTACACGGAGAGTCACCCGGGTTCCGGCGCGAGCATCGAGAGCGCGAGCATGGAGAGGAGGAGCACACGGCCGTGGAGTGGTTCACCGCACCCGAGTACTGGATGAGCCGGCTGGTCTTCCAGAGGGCTCTGGCCGTGCTGTACCTCGTGGCTTTCCTGACGGCGGCCCTGCAGTTCCGTGCGCTGATGGGTGAGCGCGGCATGCTGCCCGTCCCCCGCTTCGTCGAGCGGGTCCCGTTCAAGCGCGCCCCGAGCCTGTTCCAACTCCACTACTCGGACCGGTTCTTCGCGGTCTGCGCGTGGACGGGCTGCGCGGTGTCGGCGGCACTCGTCGCGGGGCTCGACTCACTCCTCCCGCTGTGGGGCGGGATGGTGCTGTGGCTGGTGCCGTGGGTGCTGTACCTGTCGATCGTGAACGTCGGACAGACCTGGTACGGCTTCGGCTGGGAGTCCCTGCTGCTGGAGGTCGGCTTCCTCGCCGTCTTCCTCGGCAACGACGAGGTGGCGCCGCCGGTCCTGGTGCTGTTCCTGCTGCGCTGGATCCTGTTCCGCGTCGAGTTCGGGGCGGGTCTGATCAAGATGCGCGGCGACGAGTGCTGGCGGAAACTGACGTGCCTGGACCACCATCACGAGACGCAGCCGATGCCGGGGCCGCTGAGCTGGTTCTTCCACCATCTGCCCAGGCCCCTGCACCGGGTGGAGGTGGCCGCCAACCACGTCACCCAACTCGTGGTGCCCTTCCTTCTGTTCACCCCGCAGCCGGTCGCCACGGCGGCGGCCTCGCTGATGATCCTCACCCAGTTGTGGCTGGTGCTCTCGGGCAACTTCTCCTGGCTGAACTGGATCACCATCGTGCTGGCCCTGTCGGCGGTGCGGTTCCCGGCCGATCCGCCGTCGGTGCCCGGCACCCCGCTCTGGTACGAGGTGCTGGTCCTGGCGGTCGCCGCGCTGCTGGCCGGGCTCAGTTACCAGCCGGTCCGCAACATGCTCTCCCGCCGCCAGGTCATGAACCGCTCCTTCGACCCGCTGCACCTGGTCAACACCTACGGCGCCTTCGGCAGCGTCAGCCGGGTGCGCCACGAGGTGGTCGTCGAGGGCACGGACGCCGACGTGCCGCGCGAGGACTCCGACTGGCGGGAGTACGAGTTCAAGGGCAAGCCCGGCGATCCGGGGCACTGGCCACGCCAGTTCGCGCCGTACCATCTGCGCCTCGACTGGATGATGTGGTTCGCCGCGCTGTCGCCCGCGTACGCCGGATCCTGGTTCGGCGCCCTGGTGGAACGGCTCCTGGAGAACGACCGCGACACGCTGAAGCTGCTGCGCCGCTCCCCGTTCCCGGCCGACGCCCCGCCCCGCTACGTCCGCGCCCGCCTCTTCCGCTACCGGTACACGACGTGGCGTGAGCTGCGGGAGACGGGCGCGTGCTGGGAGCGGACGTATGTGCGGGAGTATTTGCCGCCGACGCGGCTGGCCGGGGTGACTCAGAGGTCGTAGACGCGGGTGGCGGTGGTCTCGAAGATCTGTGTGTGGTCCTCCGCGCCGATCAAGTCCCGTGCGAGGTCGAGCACGTCGCCGTACGTCGCCTCCGTCGTGCACACCGGCCAGTCCGAGCCGAACATCAGCCGGTCCGGGCCGAAGGCGTCCCGTACCGTGTCGGCGTACGGGCGCAGGCCGTCGACGGTCCAGGAGCCGGGGGCCGCCTCGCTGACCAGGCCGGACAGCTTGCAGACCGTGTTGGGCAGGGCGGCGAGGGCGCGGACGTCGGACGCCCAGGGTTCCAGGGCGCCGGAGGCGACGGGTGGCTTGCCCAGGTGGTCCAGGACGAAGGTGAGTCCGGGCAGGGAGGCCGCCGCCTCGGTGCAGGCGGGGAGCTGATGGGGCAGGACGACCAGGTCGTAGACCAGGTCCGCGTCGGCGACGGCGGCGAGTGAGCGCCGTACGTCCGCACGCAGCAGCCACTCCGGATCCGGCTCGCCCTGGACCTGGTGGCGGATGCCCTTGAGGTACTGCCCGCCGGGCAGCTCCCGCAGCCGGGCCAGCTCGTCGGCGACGCCGGGGCGGGTGAGGTCGGTCCAGCCGACGACGCCCGCGATCAGCTCGTGGTCGGCCGCGAGGGCGAGGAACTCCTCGGTCTCCTCGGCGACGGTGACCGTCTGGACGAGCACGGTGCGGTCGACCCCGGCCGCGCGGGCCTCGGGAACGAGGTCCTTGACCGTGAAGTCGCGCCGGAGCGGACTGTGCGCGTCGATCCAGTCCTGGTCCCGGACGGACAGGTCCCACACGTGATGGTGCGCGTCCACGGTCACGGCAGCTCCCACACGACGGGCAGGCCGGCGTCCGTGCCCTGTCCTGAGTAGTCGTGCACCACGTCCAGCAACTCGGCCATGCGGGCCTGCCAGGCGACGTTGACCGGCAGCTTCTCCAGTTCGGCGAGGAGGCGGGCGTAGTCCTCGCACTCCAGGACGTGGAAGAGGTCGGTGCCGCTGCGCCAGATCGTCCAGGAGACGGCACCGGCGGCGCGGATGGCGTCGGTGAGCTCGGCCGGGACCTCGCGGTGGGCGGCCTCGTACGCGTCGACGCGGTCGGCGCGGACCTTGGTGTGCAGGGCCACTCTCATGACGGCTCCTCGGTGGGGACGGGGGCGTCGCCCGGCAGGAGGCCGGTGTCGCGCGCCTCCCGCCAGAAGGCGGCGGGGACGGACGCCGCGAACTGGTCGGCGCAGTCGTGCGCTTCGGCCGCCGAACGGATGCCGACGAGGACGCTCGCGACCGCCGGATGGGCGGCGCAGAAGGCCAGGGCCGCGGCTCGCAGGGTGGTGCCGTGGCGGTCGGCGAGGGCCTTCAGACGCAGGGCTCGGTCCAGGACGTCGGCCGGCGCCCGGGCGTAGTCGTACGTCGCGCCCGGCCGCGGGTCGGCCAGCAGGCCGGAGTTGAAGGCGCCGCCGATGACGACGGACGTACCGCGTGCGACGGCCGCCGGGAGGAGGTCGGTGAGCGCGTCCTGGTCGAGCAGGGTGTAGCGGCCGGCGCACAGCACCACGTCGACGTCCGTGTCCCGGACGAAGCGGGTGAGCATCGCGGACTGGTTCATGCCCGCGCCGATCGCGCCGACCAGGCCCTCCGAGCGGAGCTTCTCCAGGGCCGGGTAGCCCTCGCGGAATGCCTGTTCGGCGTGGTCGTCGGGGTCGTGGAGGTAGACGACGTCGACGCGGTCGAGGCCGAGCCGGTCCAGGCTCGCCTCCAGGGTGCGCCGTACGCCGTCGGCGCTGAAGTCCCACACGCGGCGGTGGGTGGCGGGGACGGCGAAGCCGTTCGCCAGGTCGTCGCCGCTCGCCGCGGTGGGCTCCAGGCGGCGGCCCACCTTGGTCGAGACCGTGTACTGCGCGCGAGGGTGCTCGCGCAGGGCCGCGCCGAGGCGGCGTTCGGACAGGCCGATGCCGTAGTGCGGGGCGGTGTCGAAGTAGCGGACACCCCGCTGCCGGGCCGCGGTCACGGCCGCGTGCGCCTGCTCCTCGCCGACCTCGGTGAAGAGGTTGCCGATCACGGCGGCGCCGAAGGCGAGCTCGCTGACCTGGACGCCGCTGCGGCCGAGCGTGCTCACTGGCCCGCCGGGCGCAGCCGCAGGCCCTGCATGCCGCCGTCCACGGCGAGTGAGGTACCCGTGGTGGCGCCGGACAGCGGGCTCGCCAGGTAGGCGATGGCGCCCGCGACCTCGTCGGCCGTGACGAGGCGGCCGGTGGGCTGGCGGGCCTCCAGGGCGGCGCGTTCGGCGGCCGGGTCGGGGGCCTTGGACAGCAGACGGCCGATCCACGGGGTGTCCGCCGTGCCGGGGTTCACACAGTTGACGCGGATGCCCTCGCGGACGTGGTCGGCGGCCATGGCGAGGGTGAGCGAGTACACGGCGCCCTTGGTCGCGCTGTACAGCACCCGCTGCGGCAGGCCCGCGGTGGCCGCGATGGACGACGTGTTGACGATCGCCGCGTGCGCGGACTCCCGCAGGTGCGGCAGGGCGGCGCGGGCGACGCGGACCATGCCGACGACATTGACGTCCAGGACGCGGTGCCACTCCTCGTCGTCGTTGTCCTCGACGGTGCCCTGGGCGCCGATGCCCGCGTTGTTGACCAGGACGTCGAGGCCGCCGAGGTCGGCCGCCGCGGCCGCGACGGCCGTGCGTACGGAGGCGTCGTCGGTGACGTCGGCCTGGTAGGCGAGCAGCGGCTTGTCCACCGACGACGGGTCCAGATCGAGTACGGCGACCTGGGCGCCGCGCGCCGCCAGGAGTTCCGCCGTCGCCCTGCCGATGCCGGAGGCGCCGCCGGTCACCAGTGCCTTGAGGCCCTCGAAGTCGCTCATGCCGCCTGTCCCTTCGTGTTCTCGTCGTTGTGCGTCTCGAGGTCGGCGGCCCAGAAGGCGCCGTCGGGGAAGGTGTACCGCGCGATGGACTCCGGTCGCATGGCGGCCGAGAAGCCGGGCGTGCTGGGTGCCGTGTAGTGACCCTCGCGGATCACCACCGGGTCGAGGAAGTGGTCGTGCAGATGGTCGACGTACTCGATGACCCGGTCCTCGGTGGTGCCGGACAGGGCCACGTAGTCGAACATCGACAGGTGCTGGACGAGTTCGCACAGGCCGACACCGCCCGCGTGCGGGCAGACCGGCACGCCGAACTTGGCCGCGAGCAGCAGCACGGCCAGGTTCTCGTTGACGCCGGCAACCCGGGCCGCGTCGATCTGGACGACGTCCACGGCGCCGGCCTGGAGGAGCTGCTTGAAGACGACCCGGTTCTGCACGTGCTCGCCAGTGGCGACCTTCACCGGGGCCACCGCCTTGCGGATGGCGGCGTGGCCGAGGACGTCGTCGGGGCTGGTGGGCTCCTCGATCCAGTACGGGTCGAACTCGGCGAGTGCCTTGGTCCAGCGGATCGCCTCGTCGACGTCCCAGCGCTGGTTGGCGTCGATCGCCACACGGATGCCGGGACCGACGACCTCGCGGGCGACACGGCAGCGCCGTACGTCGTCGTTGAGGTCGGCGCCGACCTTGAGCTTGATCTGCCGGAAGCCGTCCGCGACGGCCTCGGCGGCGAGCCGGGTCAGTTTCTCGTCGTCGTAGCCGAGCCAGCCCGGGGAGGTGGTGTAGGCGGGGAAGCCCCGGGCGAGCAGGTCGGTGGTGCGCTCGGCGGCGCCCTCCCGGCCCTTGCGCAGGAGCTCCAGCGCCTCCTCGGGCGTCAGCGCGTCGGTGAGGTAGCGGAAGTCGATCTGGGCGACCAGCCACTCGGGGTCGGCCTCGGCGAGCAGCCGCCACAGCGGCTTGCCGGCGCGTTTGGCCGCCAGGTCCCACACGGCGTTGGTGACCGCGCCGATCGCCATGTGCATCACGCCCTTCTCGGGCCCGAGCCAGCGCAGCTGGCTGTCGCCGATCAGGTCCCGGAAGAGGGAACCGGGATCCGCGCACAGCTCGTCGACGGACCGCCCGACCACATGGTGGCGCAGCGCGTGGATCGCGGCGACCTGGACCTCGTTGCCCCGCCCGATGGTGAAGGTGAAGCCGTGCCCCTCCGGCCCGCCCTGCGCACCGGTACGCAGCACGACGTAGGCGGCCGAGTAGTCGGGGTCCGGGTTCATCGCGTCGGAGCCGTCGAGCTCGCGCGAGGTGGGGAAACGGATGTCGTAGGTGTCGACCGCCGAGATGCGGCAAGGGGGGACGGGCGTCGCGGACACAGAGGGCCTTTCGGTCGGAGACGGGGGCAGGGCGGGATCAGTCCTGGGCGCGTCCCGTCGTCACACGGGCGATCATGAGGGCGACCAGGATGATCCCGCCGTAGATGGCCTGGATCCAGAAGGACGGCACCTGGGCGAGGGTGAGCAGGTTCTGTACGACTCCGAGGAGGAGTACGCCGGTCAGGGCGCCGAACATGGTGCCCTTGCCGCCGTCGAGGCTGATGCCGCCGATCACCGCGGCCGCGAACACGGTGAAGATCATGTTCTGGCCCTGGTTGGCGCTGATGGCGCCGACGTAGCCGGTCTGCATGATGCCGCCGACGGAGGCGAGGACGCCCGCGACGACGAACACGCCGAGCATGACGCGTTCGACGCGGATGCCGGCCGCGCGGGCCGCGTCCGCGTTGCCGCCGATGGCGTACAGGGCCCGCCCGATGCGGTGGTACTTCAGGATGAACCCGGCGAGGGCGAAGGAGACCGCGGCGACCCACACCGACATGGGGATGGTCAGGAAGGTGGTGGTGGCGAGGGAGTAGAAGCTGTCGGGCATGCCGAACAGCGTCTTGCCCTTGGTGGCGCCGACGAGCAGACCGCGCAGGACGATCAGCATGGCGAGCGTCACGATGAACGCGTTCAGCTTGAACTTGACGACCAGGATGCCGTTGAAGGCGCCGATCGCCCCGCCGACCACGAGGACCGCCAGCAGCGCGAGCACGGCCGGGAACTCCGTGCCCCAGCCGGACTGGGCGACCGGCAGGACGAGGAGCGCGCCCACGGCGGGCGCGATACCGACGACGGATTCGAGGGACAGGTCGAACTTGCCGGTGATCAGGACCAGCGACTCGGCCAGCACGACCATCGCGAGCGCGGCCGAGGCGCCGAGGATCGAGATGAGG
This sequence comes from Streptomyces sp. AC555_RSS877, assembly GCF_019049245.1. Lineage (GTDB taxonomy): Bacteria > Actinomycetota > Actinomycetes > Streptomycetales > Streptomycetaceae > Streptomyces. The sequence continues at coordinate 23,567 of NZ_JAGMUK010000069.1, forward strand.
TTGCGTTCGGTGAGGAACGAGTCGTTGACCACCGCGCCGAGCACGAGTAGCAGCAACAGTGCGGGGACGAGAGCGAGTTCGCGGGCCCGGCGCAGCAGGACGGTCCTGGCCGACCGGGCGACGGGGGTCTGGAGCGGGGCGAGCGGCGGGGCCGCCTTGGTGTCAGCCATGGTCCACTCCTTCGATGGAGGCGATCAGCTCGTGGTCGCGCCAGCCCGCCGGGTGCTCGGCGACCACGCGGCCGTGGAAGAGGACGAGGACGCGGTCGCAGCGTCTGAGGTCGTCGAGTTCGTCGGAGACGACGAGGACGGCGGTGCCGTCGTCGCGGGCAGTGTCCACGCGGGCGAGCAGGGACTCCTTCGACTTCACGTCGACGCCCGCGGTGGGGTTGATGAGGACCAGCAGGCGCGGGTCGGAGGCGAGGGCGCGCGCCATGACGACCTTCTGGGCGTTGCCGCCGGACAGGTCGGAGACGGGCTGGTCGGGGCCCTCGGCGTGGATGTCGAGGCGTTCGATCAGCTCGGTGGCGAAGCCGCGTTTGCGGTCGGTGCCGACGAAGCCGAAGCGGCCGAGCCGGTCCAGGACGCTCATGGTGGCGTTGTCACCGATGGTCATGCCGATGACGAGCCCTTGGGTGTGCCGGTCACGGGGCACGCAGCCGACGCCGGCTTTCAGCGTGGCCTGCACGTCACCGAAGGGAAGCCGCTGTCCGTCCAGTCGGGCCGTGCCGCCGCTGGGTTTGTGCAGTCCCGTGAGCGATTCGGCGAGTTCGATCTTGCCGCTGGCGCTGGACCCGGCGAGTCCGACGACCTCGCCGCGGCGGACGGTCAGGTCGACGTCCTCGTACGACTGTGAGGTGAGTCCCCGCACGTCGAGGAGGACGGGGGCGCTGACGTCGACCTCCCTGACGTGCCCGGCCTGTTCGGCGATCGACTCGCCCGCCATGGCCTCGACCAGGCCCGCGCGGGGGAGGTCGGCGACCGGGGCCGTGGTGATCCAGCGGGCGTCGCGCAGCACGGTCACGGTCTGGCACACCTCGTACACCTCCTGGAGGTGGTGCGAGATGAACAGGAAGGTGACCCCGGACTTCTGCAGGGCGCGCATCCGGCTGAAGAGCCGCTCGATCTCCCGGTTGTCGAGCTGGGCGGTCGGCTCGTCGAGGACGATGAAACGGGCGCCGAAGCTCAACGCCCGGGCGATCTCCACCATTTGGCGGTCCTCGACCTTGAGGTCAGCGGTGCGTGCCTCCGGGTCGACGTGGACGTCCCAGGCGGCGAGGAGGTCGGCCGCCTCGGCCTTGAGGCGGCGCCAGCTGATGAAACGCCGCTGGAGCGGCTGCCGGTTGATGAACAGGTTCTCGGCGACCGTCAACTCGGGGACCACCGTGGGCCTTTGGTAGACGCAGGCGACCTTGCGGCGCCAGGCGTCCCGGTCGGCCAGCGGGGGCGCCGGTTCGCCGTCGAAGCGAACCGTGCCCTCGTCGGGGGCCTGGAGGCCGGTGAGGAGGGTGACGAGGGTCGACTTGCCCGCGCCGTTGCGGCCGACCAGGGCGTGCGACTCGCCGGGCAGGACGGTGAGCCGGCCGTCGGCGAGGGCGGTGGTGGGGCCGTAGCGCTTGACGATCCCTCGCGCTTCCACAAGTGGTGTGCTCATCCGACCGTGTTGCCCCACAGCTTGGGGTCGTCGACGTTCTCCTTGGTGACCAGCGGCGCGGGCAGCTGGTCCTCGAGGATGCCGCTGGGAAGCTTCACGATCGTCGAGTCGTGGTCGGTGGGCCCCGGCTCGAACGTCTTCCCCTGCATCGCCGCCTTGATGTAGTACATGCCGTACTTGGCGTACAGGTCGGCGGGCTGGGAGACGGTGGCGTCGATCTCGCCCTTGCGGATGGCGTCGAACTCCTGCGGGATGCCGTCGTTGGAGACGATGGCGATGTGGCCCGCCTGGCCGACCTTCTTCAGCATGCCCTTCGACTTGAGGGTCTGCAGGGTCGGGGCGAGGTAGACGCCGCCGGCCTGCATGTAGATGCCCTTGATGTCGGGGTTGGCGTTGAGAAGGGTGTCGAGCTTCGAGGCGGCCGTGTCGGACTCCCACTTGGCGGGGATCTCCAGCACCTTCAGCTTCGGGAAGTCCTTCTTCACACAGGCGCGGAACGCCTCCGAGCGCTCGCGGCCGTTGACCGAGGCGAGGTCGCCCATGATCTGCACGACCTTGCCCGAGGAGATCTCCTTGCCCAGGTACTGGCAGGCCTTCTCGCCGTACGCCACGTTGTTGGCGCGGACGACCATGGCGACCTTGCCCTTGTCCGGCGCCACGTCGACCGCGACGACCGGCACGCCCTTGCGCTCGGCCTGGTCGAGGCCGGCCTCGATGGCGGCGCTGTCCAGGGGCGCGACGACCAGACCCTTCACGCCCTGGTTGAGCACGTTGTTGATGTCGGTGATCTGCTGTGAGGGATCACTGTTGGAGTTGACCGTCTTCATCGCGTCCACCCCCTCGGACTTCGCCGTCTTCGGCACGTAGTCGTTGTACGACTGCCAGAACGGCGAGGTCAGCAGAGGCAGGATCACGCCGACCTTGCCGGTGCCGTCCCCTCCCGCGTCGCCGGCCGAGCCCGCGGTGTCCTTGGTGCTGCCGCACGCGGCGAGCACGAGCGAGGCGCCGGTGACCGCCGCCACCGCACCGAACGTCCGAAACCTGTTCCGCTTCCCCACTGTTCTGCCGGGCATCTTGCGGCTCCTCATTGAGCGTGTTCGAGCAGATGACCGCATACTTATCAGACCACTCGACCGGAGGAACAGCCTTCGGAGGCACATTTCCCGGAGTTTTGGCTGTAGTGGTCCGACCACTCTGGTGGTTAGACTGCGGCGCACCCGGTGAGTGGAGGAACGGCGTGGACGAGACGGCCCCCCAGAAGGGCACCGTGACGCAGCGCGCCATCGAGCGGATCAAGGCGATGATCGGCGAAGGGCGGCTGGAGCCGGGCCAGCGACTGCCCACCGAGCGCGATCTGGCGGTCCAGCTCGGCATCTCCCGCAGTTCGATGCGCGAGGCCATCCGCGCGCTCACGGTGCTGGGCGTGCTGGAGGCCCGGCACGGCTCGGGCATCTACGTGACACAGCTGGAGGCCGGCGACCTGCTGGAGACCTTCGGTGTGGTCGCCGACCTCTCGCGCGGCCCGCGCCTGGTGGAGCTGCTCGAGGTGCGCCGCATCCTGGAGTCGACGGCGACCGCGCTGGCCGCGGCCCGGATCACCCCGGACCAGCTCGCCGAGGTCGAGAAACACCTCACGGCCATGAACGCCACCGAGGACCCCGAGGAAATCCTCGCCCACGACCTGGCCTTCCACCGCGAGATCGCCGCGGCCGCCGGCAACGAGACCATGGCCGCCATCCTGGACGGCCTGTCCTCCCGCACCTTCCGTGCCCGTGTCTGGCGCGGCTACCAGGAGGAGGGCGCCTTCGCCCGCACCCGCCGCGAGCACGCGGCGATCCACCGCGCGCTGGTCGCCCGCGACCCGGAGGCGGCGCGGGCGGCCGCCGCCGCGCACGTGGGGGAGGTGGAGCAGTGGCTGCGCTCCCAGGTGGTCGACGGCATCCGCTGAACCGGGGCCGGGCGTCCGCGGGTCGGAGGCCGGACGCCCGTCGGTCAGGGGCCGGACGCCCGTCGATCACGGGCTGTGGGACGCTGCGGTATGCAGACCGAGCCGGTCACCCTGTCCACGCCACGCCCCGTGCGGCGGCCCACGCTGGTGCAGGGCTGGCATGACCTGACCTTCCTGCACTGGCCGGTGGAGCCGGACCGGGTGGCGGCGCTGTTGCCGGCCGGCACCCGCCCGGACACCCTGGACGGGGTCACCTACGTCGGGCTGGTCCCGTTCCTGATGCGCGGGGTGGGCCTGGGACCGGGTCCCGGGCTGCCGTACCTCGGCACGTTCTGCGAGACGAACGTGCGCCTCTACTCGGTCGACGGCCAGGGCCGGCGCGGCGTCGTCTTCCGGTCCCTGGACGCGGCCCGGCTGCTCCCCGTCCTGATCGGCCGGCTCGGGGTCCGGCTGCCGTACACGTGGTCGTCGATGCGTCTGCGCCGCGAGCACGATGTGATCGCCTACAGCTGCCGGCGGGGACGCCCCGCGGCCGGCGGGCCGGTGAGCCGTGCGACGGTGCGCACCGGCCGGCCGATCGCGGAACCCACCCCTCTGGAACTGTTCCTGACGGCACGGTGGGGTCTGCATGTCTCGTGGCACGGGCGCACCCTGCACCTGCCCAACGAGCACGCGCCGTGGCCGCTGCACCGGGCCGAGCTGCTCGACCTCGACGACGGCCTGGTCACGGCCGCGGGCCTGCCGCGCATGACGGGCCCGCCGGTCAGCGTGCTCTACTCGCCGGGAGTGAAGGTGCGCTTCGGTGCCCCCTCACCGATCGGGGAACACTAGCCGTATGCGGTCATGGGGAACGCTCTGCGCAGCCGCCGCGACGATGCTGGTGGCCACGGTCGGCTGCACCGGGGGCGGTGCCGACGGTGACGCCGCCCGCACCACCCCGCCCGCGCCGACCGCCACCACGAGCCGGGCCCCCACCGCGACGCCCTCCCCGACCCCCACGCCCGTCGACCCGGTGTCGATCCCGGGCCTGATCCAGCGCGAGCACCAGGGCTCCGACCTGCGGCTCGGCGCCGTCCTCACCCGCACCGCCGCCTACACCGGTTACCGGGTGACGTACGAGGCGAACGGGCTGACGATCTCGGGCCTGCTGAACATCCCGACCGGCAAGGGACCGTTCCCCGCGCTGGTCCTGGCCCACGGTTACATCGACCCCGCCGTCTACACCACCGGCCGGGGCCTGGCCCGCGAACAGGACCTGCTGGCCCGCGAGGGCTACGTCGTCCTGCACACCGACTACCGCAACCACGCGGACTCGGACGACGATCCGGACAACGACGTCAACCTGCGCCTCGGCTACACCGAGGATGTCATCGGAGCGGCACTGGCCCTGCGCTCGTCCGGGCGTCCGGAGATCGACGGCGACCGCATCGGACTGCTGGGCCGGTCGATGGGCGGCGGCGTCGTCTACAACGCCCTGGTGGTGGCTCCAGGGCTGTTCGACGCCGCCGTCGCCTTCGCGCCGGTCAGCTCGCGCCCGGCCGAGAACATCGACCACTTCCAGCGCCCCGACGACGACCCCGTCGTCGCCGAGATCGAGGCGGAGCACGGCACCCCGAAGGAGAATCCGGCCTTCTGGCGCGCGGTCTCGCCGGTCACCTACGTCGACCGCGTGACCGAGCCGCTGCTCATCCACCACGGCACCGCCGACGACACGTGCCCCCTCACCTGGACGAAGCAGACGGTCGCCGCGTTCGAGGCCGCGGGCAAGGACGTCGAGCTGCGCACGTACACCGGCGAGGGACACACGTTCGGACCGCAGTGGCCGCGTTCGATGGACGCCACCACGGCGTTCTTCGAGCGCCACCTGCGCTGAGGCCTCTCAGGCGGGCGTCCAGTCGGTCAGGGCGGGGACAGTGAGCGGCGGACCCGGCTCCTGTCGCGCGAGCGCCGGACCCGGCGCCAGGAACACCATCAGCACCGCCATGACGCCGATCAGTCTCAGCCGTCTTCTCATCAGCGACTCCCATGCATCGGAGGCCTGCTGATTGGCTCGCCCTATAGGCCTGTCAACGGGTCCCGATGGCAGTGAAGTCGGGTGATCGATCGCACGAGCCCAAGAAGACCGGTCGGAATGTCCAAGCGTGAGCGCTCTCGACGCGGCGCCCGCTGCCGGGCAGAGTTCTCCCTACGTACTCGCGAGTAGCCCCTGAGGAGCCCCCGTGACCAGCTGGGTCGGCCGGACCGCCGCCGAGATCGCCGCCGCCGTACGGGAGAAGCGGGCCACGCCCCGCGAGGTGGTGGCCGAACACCTCGCCCGGATCGAACGGCTCGACCCCCGCGTCGGCGCCTTCCGGGTGGTCCGGGCCGAGGCCGCGCTCGCCGAGGCCGACGAGGTGGCCACGAGGGGTGACCTGGGCGAACTGCCCCTGGCGGGCGTGCCGGTGGCCGTCAAGGACAACCTCGCCGTGCGCGGCGAGGCCATGCGTATCGGCTCCGCGGCGACGCCCGAGACGCCCGCCGACGAGGACCATGTCACCGTGGCCCGGCTGCGGGCGGCCGGTGCGGTGGTCGTGGGGCTGACCAACGTGCCCGAACTGTGCGTCTTCGGCACCTCGGAGGGCGTCCACGGCACCGCCCGCAACCCGTGGGACATCTCGCGCACGGCCGGCGGCTCGTCCGGCGGCAGCGCGGCCGCTGTCGCCGCCGGACTGGTGCCGATCGCCCTGGGCAACGACGGCATGGGCTCCCTGCGCATACCCGCGGCCAACTGCGGCCTGGTCACCATCAAGCCCGGCCCCCACGTGGTCCCGGCCGGCATCAGCGAGGGCGACTGGTTCGGCATGTCCGAGAACGGCCCCCTGGCGACCACGGTCGAGGACGCGCGCCTGATGCTGTCGGTCCTCGCGGGCACCGGGTTCGTACGACGGGACGCGTCCGCCACGCACAGGGTGGCCGTCTCCCTGCGCAGCCCGATCGCCGGCACCGCCGTCAGCACGCCGTATACGACAGCGGTCCGGGAGGCGGCGGAGCTGCTCATGAAGGCCGGCCATCGGGTCCGCCGTGCCGATCCGCCGTACCCGCTGTCACTGAGCTTCACCTCGCTCGCCCACTGGACGGCCGGCACCGCGATCGACGCCCAGGGTCTCGACCGGCGGCTGCTGACACGGCGCACCCGGGTGCACGCGACCGTGGGCCGCCGTTTCGTGAACACCGTGCGGTCCGGGGAGGGGCGTGAGGCGCTGCGCCGGCGTCTGGAGCCGTTCTTCGCCGAGCATGACGTGCTGATCATCCCGGCGCTCGCCCGCCGCTCCCCCAAGGCCGCGGCCTGGCACGAGCGGGGCTGGCTGCGCAACGTCCTGGCCAACACGAACTACTCGCCCCTGACCCCGCCGTGGAACCTGACCGGCTGGCCTGCCATGTCGGTCCCGTTCGGCACCCTGCCCTCCGGCGCCCCCTGCGCCGTACAGCTGGTGGGGCGGCCGGGCTCGGAGGCGGATCTGCTCGCGGTGGCGGAGCAGTTGGAGGAGCGGCGCCCGTGGCAGCGGACGGCACCTCTGCAGTAGAGGCAGCTAGAGGGTCTTGTACATGATGTGCAGGCCCACCCGCCCGTGCCGGGGGTGTGCGTAGGCGTCCGGGACCGTGCCGAGGATCGTGAAGCCGAAGGAGGTCCACAGCTTCACGGCCGGGTTGGTCTCGACGACGGCGTTGAACACCATGCCCCGGTAGCCCTCGGCCCGCGCCGCGTCCAGGACGTGCTCGGCGAGGGCGCGGCCGATGCCCCGGCCGCCCTGGTCGGGGTCGACCATGAAGCCCGCGTTGGCGATGCGGGCGGCGGGGCCGCCGTAGTTGGCGGTGAGGTAGGCGGAGGCGACGAGGGCACCGGTGTCGTCCTCGACGACGTAGACGCGTTTGGCCGGGGCCATCCACAGGGCGCGTGCCGCCTCTTCCGAGGTGTCCGGGTCCCAGGTGTAGGTGTCGGCTGCGGCGACGATCCGGTGCCAGAAAGGCCAGATCCGTGGCCAGTCCTGGGCCACGGCTTCTCTGATCAGCATGGGCGTGAGTCTCGCACGCCCATGCGTTCGGCGATCGCGACGACGGGTTCGGCCCGGGCGTCAGTCCACGCTGGGCAGGATGTGGGGCTCGGCGAGGTCGTCCTCGTAGCCCGCCAGGCGGATGGGGGCCGACCGGGCCCACACGTCGAGGCTGCCGAGCTCTCCGGCTCGGCGGCCCGCACGCTCCGTGCGTTCCTTGGGGCGTTGCTCGCGATTCGATGTCTCCGGTGTCACCGCGCACTCCTTATGTGTCGGGTCACCCTCGGGGCGTACCTGCCCAGTCTGCGGCCAGGTACCAGACGCCCGCTTGGGTGTGGCTAGAGGCAGTTGGACGCGGTGGCGTCGGTTGCTCGTACGAGAGCAGGCCGTTGTGAACGGGTGTGTCCCATGACGGACCTTGGGTGTGGGTAGAACCCGGTACTGCTGTCCGTCCGCTACAGACTAACCAAATGAGCGGCAGGCCGCTCGATAGGGCTGAAAACAAAGGGTAACTATCCGAAGTCGCCCCGTGTTTCCCTAGGCGGAGTCTGCACCGTTTTGTTACGTCGCGCCCGTTTTGATGGTCCCTCGGATGGCCTACGCCACCGCACAAGCGGCGTAGTTCGGATCCCGTCATGAGACGGTACGCCGATGACGTCGTCGTACGGACCGCAAGGGCACCGAGGACTTCAGGCACTCCGGGGCAGGGCCGCGATCGTCACCGGTGCCACGCGCGGCATCGGGCGGGCCGTGGCCCGCGAGTTGAGCGAGGCCGGGGCGCTGGTGTGCGTGACCGCCCGCGACGGCGACGCCGTGCGCCGGACCGCCGGGGAGCTGGGCGGTGTCGGACTGGCGGGCAGTGTGGCCGACCCCGACCACCTGCGGGAGGTCACGGAACTGACGCTGCGCGAGTTCGGCCGGATCGACATCGTGGTCAACAACGCGGCGACGAACCAGCCGTTCGGGCCGCTCATGGAGGCGGATCCGCACGCTTGGCGCGAGGCGTTCACGGTCAACGTCGAGGCCGCCCTGCGGCTGGTGCAGTGCGCGTGGCGGGCCTGGATGGGCGAGCACGGCGGCGCGGTGGTGAACGTCTGCACGGAGGGCGCCGGGCACGTGGGGCCGGGCGTCGGCGCGTACGGCACCAGCAAGGCGGCCCTGCTGCATCTGACCGGGCAACTGGCGGGCGAACTCGCCCCCAGGGTGCGCGTCAACTCCGTCTCCCCCGGCCTCGTACGCACCGAGATGGCGCGCTTCGTGTGGGAGCCGGGCGAGCGGGACGTGGCGGCAGGGCTGCCGCTCGGGCGGATCGGAGAACCCGAGGACGTGGCGCGGGCAGTGGCGTGGCTGGCTTCGGACGCGGCGCAGTGGGTGACCGGCGCGGACCTGTTGGTGGACGGGGGCACGCGGGTGCGGGCAGCGTCCACGTCGGCGCCGTACGCGGTGCACGAGCGGCTGCGCTCCCAGGCACCGCCGGAGGCCGGCGGACAAGCGCCCGGACACCGATGAACACGACGCGCCGGCGCGGGTGCCCGAGATCAAGGCGGCTACGCGATCGCCCCCGAAGGGCGACAGGCCCGAGGGCGGGCCTGCATGGAGTCGAACCAGGAAGTACGCGTGACCATCGCACCGGGCACACCGGCGTTCGCTTCCCACCGTAGGACAGCGACGCTCCGGCTGGCCAGCGGATTAGCGCCCTACCACTTGCCCGGCGCGTAGTCCTTGAGGAAGACGCCGTACACGTCCTCGCCCGCCTCGCCGCGCACGATCGGGTCGTAGACGCGGGCCGCTCCGTCGACCAGGTCGAGGGGGGCGTGGAAGCCCTCCTCCGCGAGGCGCAGCTTGTCGTAGTGGGGGCGCTCGTCGGTGATCCAGCCGGTGTCGACCGAGGTCATGAGGATGCCGTCGGTCTGGAACATCTCCTGGGCGCTGGTCCGCGTCACCATGTTCATCGCGGCCTTGGCGGCGTTCGTGTTCGGGTGGCCGGCGCCCTTGTAGCCGCGGCCGAAGACACCTTCCATCGCCGAGACGTTCACGACGTGCGCGCGCCCGCTCGTCGCCTGCCCGGCGGCGGCGGCCATGACCGGGCGGAGCTTGCTGATCAGGATGAACGGCGCCGTGTAGTTGCACAGCTGGGTCTCGAGGAGCTCCACCGGGGAGATCTGCTCGATCGTCTGCACCCAGGTGTTGCTGTCGACGACGTCGGGGACGAGACCGCCCGCGTCGATGGCGGTGCCGTCGAGGTGCCGGGCGACGCTGGCGTTGCCCGCGACCAGGGCGAGGTCGGCGACCTGCTGCGCGTCCATGCCGGAGATTCCCTCGGGCAGGGCCGCCAGGCCGTCAACCGCGCCGGAGCCGAAGGCGCCGATGACGCGGTGGGCGGGCAGTTCACCGGCGGGCAGCGGGGCGCTCTCGCCCTCGACCAGGGCGGCGTAGGCGGAGGGCAGGCGGCGCACGGTCTGCGTCGCGTTGTTGATGAGGATGTCGAGGGGACCGGCCTCGGCCACCTGGTCGGCGAGGGCCACGGCCTGTGCCGGGTCGCGCAGGTCGATGCCGACGACCTCCAGGCGGTGCATCCAGTCCCCCGAGTCGTCCATGGCCTTGAAGCGGCGGATGGCGTCCTTCGGGAAGCGCGTGGTGACCGTCGTGTGCGCGCCGTCGCGCAGCAGTCGCAGCGCGATGTACATGCCGATCTTGGCGCGGCCGCCGGTGAGCAGGGCGCGCTTGCCGGTGAGGTCGGCGCGGGCGTCGCGCTTGGCACGGTTCAGACCGGCACAGTCGGGACAGAGCTGGTGGTAGAAGTAGTCGACTTCCACGTACCGCGCCTTGCAGGTGTAGCAGGAGCGCGGGCGCTGGAGTATCCCCGCGAGCTTCCCCTCCCCGGTGGCCGACGACGGCAGGATGCCCTCCGTCTCGTCGTCGATGCGCTGGGCGGAGCCGGTCGCCGTGGCCTCCGTGACCGCTTTGTCGTGAGCGGTCTTGGCGGCCCGGCGCTCCTGGCGGCGGCGCTGCTTGACGCTGCGGTAGATGCCCGCGGTGGCCCGGCGCACGGTGATCGCGTCGGGGTGGTCGACGTCCAGCTTGTCGAGCTCCTCGAGCACACTGAGGCAGACGGCGAGCCGCTCCGGGTCGATGCCGGGACCGTAGACGATCTCGTCCGTGGTCGCCGAGCCGTTGTCTGTCACCGTCATGGCCGCTGCCGTTCCCTGGGTGTTTCGCGCGGCGCTCCGACGACGACCGCTTTCGAACAGGGCATTTTACGGAGCGCCGGGCCATAGCACCAAACCCGTGACGATCATGGGTCGCAGGCGGCGATCAGCGTCTCCACCTCCGCGGTCACGGCCAGGGCCAGACGATCGAGGTCCGGCACGGCCTCGGCGTCGGCGACGAGCCCGTAGTGCACCCGCCCGCGGTAGGTCGAGATCGCGACCGCGAGGGACTGCCCGCCGGCCAGCGGGGCGAAGGGATAGACCTCGGTGACGGGGTTGCCGCCGAGCTTCAGGCCGATGCCCGGCAGCGGCACGCTGGTGACCAGGATGTCGAACCACAGCCGCGCGGCCTGGCTCATCAGCGGTCCGCCGATGCGGTGGCCGAGCGCCGGGACGTGGTCGGCGAGCAGGGCGACGGCGCCGGCGCCCCGGTTGGGCCCGGCGTCCTTGTTGCGGTCCATGGCCGTGCGGACCGTGGCGAGGCGGCCGAGCGGGTCCGGGTCGGCGACAGGAAGCCGTATCAGGTACCCGGAGAGCCGGTTGCCCTGTGGGTGGGCGGTGCGCGGGCGGCGCCTGGACACGGGGATCAGGGCGCGGGGCGCGACACCCTCGCTGCCGTCACCCCGCTCGTCCAGCCAGCTGCGCAGGGCGCCGGCGACGACGGCGATCAGGACGTCGTTGACGGTGCCGCCGACGGCCTTGCGGACGCGGTGCACGTCGTCGATGTCGACCACCACCCCGGCGGTGCGGCGGGTGCCGCTGGACCGGGCGGTGAGGGCAGCGGTGGTACGTACGTCCAGGGTGGAGCGGGCGACCGAGGTGCCGATGTCCAGGGCCCGGCCCACGTCGGACAGGGCGCCGCGCACCAGCCCCGGCAGTCTGCGGACGTCCGGGAGGAGGCCGCGGGGCGGCTCGGCGGGGCGGGGACGGCGGGCCGGCACGTCCATCGGGTCCAGGACCGCCGCGGCGAGCGTCAGTGCGCGCAGGCCGTCGGCCAGGGCGTGGTGGAACTTGAAGAGCACGGCGAACGAGACGCCGTCCGCACCCGGCAGCACATGCGCCTCCCACGGCGGCCGGTCCCGCTCCAGCGGCCGCTGCATCAGCCGGCCGGCCTCGGCCTGGAAGTCCGCGGTGGGGGCGTGCAGGGTGACGTGGTCGAGCGGGTCGAAGTCCGGAGCGGGCTCGCGTGCCGCGCCGCCGAAGGCCCCCGGGAAGCCCAGGGGCCACACGTCCCGGATCCGCATCCGCAGTCCGGGCACCGCGGCGGCCCGTGCGGCCAGCAGGTCGGCCGCGTGAGCACCCGCGGTGGGCGAGTGTGCCGTGAAGACGCCGAGTGCGCCCAGGTGCATGGGGTGCTCGGCGGATTCCATGTTCCAGAACGCCAGGTCGAGAGGTGCGAGCAGGTCAGGAGTCAATGGCTTGCCTCGCGTCGACGACGGGTGAGGCAAGCAGTCAATCGCCCCCAAGCGATTACGGTCAAGTACGATCAGGCTACGCTCAGTTAACAGCAGATTAAGTCCGGCGCCCTGGGCCCCGGCTGTCACAGGGGCAAAGGCCCAGGAAATCAGGGCACCTGCTGGCCCTTCCCCAGCGCGATCACTCCGCCTTTGGACACCGTGTACAGCTCGGCGTCCCGCTCCGGATTCACGCCGATGGTCGCGCCCGGAGGGACCTGGACGTTCTTGTCGAGCACGGCACCGCGCACCACCGCGCCCCGCCCGATGTGCACGTTGTCGTGCAGCACCGAGCCCTGGACCACGGCTCCCGGGTCGACCACGACACCCGGCGACAGGACCGACCGGGTGACCTGGCCGCGGATCAGGCAGCCCGCGCTGATGATGGACTCGCTCGCGATGCCGCCCGCGTTGAAACGGGCCGGGGAGAGCTGACCCGAGTGGGTGTAGATGGGCCAGCTGCGGTTGTACAGGTTGAAGGTGGGGCGCTCGGCGATGAGGTCCATGTGGGCGTCGTAGTAGGCGTCGAGCGTGCCGACGTCCCGCCAGTAGCCCTGGTCGCGGGTGGTCTCGCCGGGCACGTGGTTGGCGCTGAAGTCGTACAGCTGGGCCTCGCCTCGGTCGGTGAGCTGCGGCAGGATCGAGCCGCCCATGTCGTGCACCGAGTGCACGTCCTCGGCGTCCCGTTGCAGCGCCTCGATGAGGGCCTTGGTGGTGAAGATGTAGTTGCCCATCGAGGCGAACACGCACTCGGGGTCGTCGGCCAGGCCGGGCGGGTCGGCGGGCTTCTCCAGGAAGCGCTCCACCGTCTGGCCGTCGGAACCGGGGCTGATCACACCGAAGGCCGACGACTCGCCCCGCGGGACGCGTATCCCGGCCACCGTCACGCCCGCGCCGCTCTCGATGTGCTGGGCGAGCATCTGACGCGGGTCCATGCGGTAGACGTGGTCGGCGCCGAAGACGGCCACGTACTCGGGCTGTTCGTCGTAGATGAGGTTCAGGGACTGCAGGATCGCGTCCGCGCTGCCCAGGTACCAGCGCGGGCCGAGGCGCTGCTGGGCCGGGACCGGGGTGACGTAGTTGCCGAGCAGGCTGGACATCCGCCAGGTGGTGGTGATGTGCCGGTCCAGCGAGTGCGACTTGTACTGCGTGAGCACGCAGATGCGCAGGATGTCGGCGTTGACCAGGTTGGACAGCACGAAGTCGACGAGCCGGTACGTGCCGCCGAAGGTGACCGCGGGTTTCGCGCGGTCCGCGGTCAGGGGCATCAGGCGTTTGCCCTCTCCGCCCGCCAGCACGATGCCGAGCACCGAAGGACCACCACGACGCATGGCCGCTCCCCTCACCCTGGGTTGATCATCCATGCCTGCCCCCGAGCAGGGCGGACTACGCCTGTTCGAGGACTTCGTCCGCTAATCCGGTTTGAGAATCTCCTCGTAGAGCCGGACCGTACGCCGGGCGACGGCGTCCCAGCCGAACTCGCCCACCGCTCGCTCCCGCCCGGCCTCGCCCATCTCCCGCGCGGCCGCCGGGTCCCCGAGGACCGAGTCCAGCGCCCGCGCCAGGCCCGTCTCGAAGTCGTCGTCGACCGGCACGAGCAGTCCTGTCTTCCCGTCGTCCACGACTTCGGGAATCCCGCCGGTCCGGGAGGCCACGACGGGAGTGCCGCACGCCATCGCCTCCAGGTTGACGATGCCGAGGGGTTCGTACACCGAGGGGCACGCGAACACGGCGGCGTGCGTCAGAAGCTGGATCACCTCGGGGCGGGGCAGCATCTGCGGGATCCAGTGCACGCCCTCGCGGACCCGGCTCAGCTCCTGGAAGAGCTCGCGGAACTCCTGGTCGATCTCGGGGGTGTCGGGGGCGCCGGCGCAGAGCACGACCTGCGCGGCCGGATCGATGTCCCGCACCGCGCGCAGCAGGTGCGGCACGCCCTTCTGGCGGGTGATCCGGCCCACGAACAGGACGTACGGGCGGTCCGGGTCCAGCCCGATGCGGCGCAGGACGTCGGTGCCGTGGTCGGGCCGGTAGAGGCTGGTGTCGATGCCGTTGTGCACGATGTGGACCTTGGCCGGATCCAGCGCCGGGTAGCAGCCGAGGATGTCCTCGCGCATGGCACCGGAGACGGCGATCACCCGGTCGGCGGACTCGATCGCGGTGCGCTCCGCCCAGCTGGAGAGGGCGTATCCGCCGCCGAGCTGCTCGGCCTTCCAGGGACGCAGGGGCTCCAGGGAGTGGGCGGTCATCACGTGCGGGATGCCGTACAGGAGCTTGCCGAGGTGGCCGGCGAGGTTGGCGTACCAGGTGTGGGAGTGGACGAGCTCACGGCCTTCGAGGCCGGCGGTCATCGCGAGGTCCACGGAGAAGGTGCGCAGCGCGTCGTTGGCGGTGTCCAGCACCGGCCAGGGGCGGTGGCGGATCACGCCGTCGGCACGGCCCTCGCCCCAGCAGTGCACATCGAGGTCGACGAGGGACCTCAACTCCCGGGCCAGGAACTCGACATGGACGCCCGCACCGCCGTACACATCCGGCGGGTACTCGCGGGTCAGCAGTCCCACACGCACCCGGAACCCCCTGTCTCAGCGGCTGCTTGTCTTCATGGTCACCCAGATGCGGCGTGCGGGGAAGACCGCGGGGGTCGTGTGAAGCAACAGTCACCGCACACGCCCCCGGCGGGCACACGGTAGTAGAGGCAGCAGCTGCGCCGGCGGAAGGCGGTGCCGGTGAGGGTGCCGGCGCCCGCGAGGAGGGGGTGGGCGAGGAGTTCCGCGGTGCGGGCGCGGGCCGTCGCGGCCACGTCCGTACGGCCGTGACGCCGCGCCCAGCCGTCCAGCTGCCGGGCGGCGCCCGCCAGCGCGGAGGCGGCGTTTCCCCACAGCAGACCTTCGGCGACGCGGTACCGGGCGTGCAGGATGTCGGTCACCGGCTGGAGGTGGGCGTGCAGCACGACGTCCGCGAGGGTCTTCGCGTCCGCGGGCAGCGGCCGTACGGCGGACAGCCACAGGTCGTCGGGGGCGCTGCCGTCGGGATCCCAGTGCAGCAGCCGCGGGTCGAGGTCGGGGACCCGGCCGTAGAGGGCGGCGCAGCCGAGAGCCACCGACCACAGGCGGGCGGCGAGCCCTTGCTGGGCCACGGAGGCCGCGATGCGCGACTCGGGGGCCCGCAGGGCTGCGCCTACCTTGCGCACCCGGAACGTCATAGAATCGTCGTAAACATCCCAAGAGTCCCGCTCGTACAGGCACGCGAGCGTCGGCGGTGACGCGTGCGGGGCTCCTGCCGTGTGCAGTGCGAAGAAGCCGCCGAGCGGGCGCAGCGCGGCGAGATCGGGGTCGAGGTCCACGAAGAGCAGTAATACCAAGGCATCTAGGGGCGCCGGCCCCTAGGGGTTCGCCCAGGGGCACCCACCCTGGGGATGACTGCGCCCGATTCGTACTCCATCGGCAGTAGGACCCATTAACTGCTCAGGGACGACGACGGGAAGAACTTTTCACGGGATCGTGTTGGTCATGGAAGCCGACCGTACGCCGCGCCGGGCCCAG
Source organism: Streptomyces sp. AC555_RSS877 (assembly GCF_019049245.1). Lineage (GTDB taxonomy): Bacteria > Actinomycetota > Actinomycetes > Streptomycetales > Streptomycetaceae > Streptomyces. The sequence continues at coordinate 39,401 of NZ_JAGMUK010000069.1, forward strand.
CGCCCCCGCCTCACGCAGAGGAGTCGCTCATGAGTGCCCTCGCGTTGTCCGTGCTCCTGTCGTTCATCTCCGCCGTGGCGTACGCGGGCGGGGCGATCGTCCAGGAGCAGGTGGCGGTCTCCTCCCCCGGTCAGCAGTACGCGCCGATGCGCCGGCCCATCTGGTGGGCGGCGGTCGCGCTGAACGGCCTGGGTGCACTGCTGCACGTGGTGGCGCTCGCCTACGGCCCGCTGAGCCTGGTGCAGCCGCTGGGCGCGCTGACCATCGTCTTCGCCCTGCCGATGGCGGCCCTGTTCGTGGGCCGCAAGGCCGGGGCGACCGCATGGCGCGGCGCGATCATGGCGACGGTCGGTCTCGCCGGTCTGCTCTCCCTGGTCGGCGCGTCCGACGCGCAGTCGCTGGACACCACACAGCGGGTGGGGGTGGCCGTGGTCACCGCCGGTGCGGTGGTCGCGCTGATGATCGCCGGCCGGGCCGCGCACCGGCACCCGGCGGTGCGCAGCATCCTGCTCGCGATCGCGTCCGGTATCGCGTTCGGCATGTCCTCGGTCTTCACCAAGACCGTCGCCGTCGACTGGACGGGCGGCGTCTCCGCGGCCGACGTGCCGTCCCTGGCCGTGATCGGCGTCCTGGCCACGACCGGCATGCTGCTGTCCCAGGCCGCCTACCGCGGCGCGGGGCTCGCGGCCCCGCTGGCCACGCTGACGGTCGTCAACCCGGTGGCGGCCGCCGCGGTCGGCATCACGATGTTCGGAGAAACCTTCCGCTACGGCACCACGGGCACCGCGCTCGCACTGAGCTGCGGTGTGGTGGCGGCGGGCGGCTTGATCCTGCTGACCACCGAGCGGCTGCAGCGCACCCACCCGGAGCCCGTGGAGCCACTGCCCGAGCCCACCGCCCGGCCGGTGGCGCCGCTGCCCGAGCCGGTTCCGGCCGAAGGGCGCCAGGCCCGCCGGTTCCCCGACCAGCCGGTCGCCGCAGGGGTCCGGGACGGCGTGCTCGTCCCGACTCCGGCGACTGCCGCGGTCCAGGAAGCCACGCTCCTGCCGGCCCCCTCCGCTGCCACGATCCCGGACTCCGTGCCGGCCCCGGCGGCTGCCGCGGTGCCCGACGGGGTGCTCGTCCCGGTCCCGGTCTCACCGTCGGCCCTGGACGGCGACACCGGCACGGAGGACGCCGCAGAGAGGGCGGCGTCGTCGGCGTCCGACGTGCCGGCGTATCTCTACGGCCCCTTCCACGCCGGCCTGTTCGTCCCGCTGCCCGTCGTCGACCGGCACCGCACGCGCGTCAAATCCTGAGGCCGCCGGCCTTCAGGTAGGCCACCGGGTCGATGTCCGTTCCGAAGCCGGGCCCTGTACGCACCTCGAAGTGCAGATGCGGGCCCGTGCTGTTGCCGGTGGAGCCCGAGCGGCCGATCCGCTGGCCGCCGCCCACCGTCTGTCCGCTCTTCACGGAGATCGCCGACAGGTGCGCGTACTGGGTGTAGCGGCCGTCGGAGTGCCGGATCACCACCTGGTAGCCGAACGATCCGCCCCACCCGGCGGTGACGACCTTGCCGGCCGAGACCGCCTTCACGGAGGTGCCCGTGGGCACGGCGAAGTCGACGCCGGTGTGGTAGCCCTTCGACCAGGAGGAACCCGTCTTGCGGTACGGCGTGCCCGGGCCGGCGTTCACCGGGGAGACCAGGGAACGGCTGGTCGTGGCCTTCTCCTCGGTCTCCTGGGTGCCCGAGGCGGCCTTCTCGGTGGCCGATCCGCCACCGGTCCGGGTGGTCGTGGTGGCGGTGGTGGTGTCCTGGCCGCGCAGCTTCAGCCGCTGGCCGGGCACGATCAGGTCGGGGTCCGGTCCGATGGCCTTCCGGTTGGCCGTGTACAGCCCCCGCCAGCCGCCCTTGACCCGCTGGGCGTCGGCGATCTCGGAAAGCGAGTCGCCGCGGACCACCGTGTACATCTCGGCGGTCCCGGCCCGGGACTGGGGCGTGGTCTGCGGCTGCACGTCCGCCGCGGAGCCACTGCCCGGCTTCTTCGCGGCGCTGTCGCCGGCCTGGGCGGGACGGATGTCCGGGGTGTCGCCGCCCCGTGTCAGGCCGGCCCGCACCGAGCACGTCGGCCAGGCCCCTGGTCCCTGCCCGTCCAGCACCTTCTCCGCCACGGCGATCTGCTGGTCCTTGGTGGCCAGATCCGCTCGCGGCGCGTACCGCGTGCCGCCGTACGCCTCCCAGGTGGACTGGGTGAACTGCAGTCCGCCGTAGTAGCCGTTGCCGGTGTTGATGTTCCAGTCGTTGCTCGACTCGCAGGCGGCGACCTTGTTCCAGGTGTCCACGTCGGCGGCCTGCGCGACCCCGGCACCGATGAGCGGCATCGCCATCCCGGCACCGCCCGCCGTGACGGTGAGCGAGGCGCGGTTGATCCTGTTCGGCTGATACCGGCGGTGCCGGCCGCGTACGGCCATGAAGAGCCCCCCTAGGCATGCGTCAGGAGGGGCAAAAGTAAGCGCTGCGAACAGGCCATGACAAGGCGGCAATCGGCCGTGCTTCCGTTCAAGAAATCAGGAATAGGCGGCAGTTGCGCGGCGGCTGAGCCAGGTGGTGCCTCTCATGCGTATCTGCCTGCGGAGCGCCGCCCAGCCCGGACGCGCGGCCGGCGTACCGGCACGTCAGGATGGCCGAGGGGCGATACTGACCTGCACGACCGCCAGGCACCGGCACCACCGGCACCACCGGCACCACCGACAACCGGATCCCCGGATCCTTGAGGAGCCAACCGAATGAGCAATTCAGCCCAGATCGGCGTCACAGGACTCGCGGTCATGGGCCGCAACCTCGCCCGCAACTTCGCGCGCAACGGCTACACGGTCGCGTTGCACAACCGGACGGCGTCGCGTACGCACGCGCTGGTGGAGGAGTTCGGGAGCGAGGGCGACTTCGTCGCGGCCGAGACCGCCAAGGAGTTCGTGGCGGCTCTGGAGCGACCGCGGCGCCTGGTCGTCATGGTGAAGGCCGGCGACCCGACCGACGCGGTGATCCAGGAGTTCGCCCCGCTCCTGGAGCCGGGCGACATGATCATCGACGGCGGCAACGCGCACTTCGCGGACACCCGGCGCCGCGAGCGCGAACTGCGCGAGCAGGGCATCCACTTCGTCGGTATGGGCGTCTCGGGCGGCGAGGAGGGCGCGCTGCTCGGTCCGAGCATCATGCCGGGCGGGCCCAGGGAGTCGTACGACTCGCTGGGGCCGATGCTGGAGAAGATCTCCGCGAAGGCGGCGGACGGTACGCCGTGCGTGACGCACGTGGGGCCGGACGGCGCCGGGCACTTCGTGAAGATGGTGCACAACGGCATCGAGTACGCCGACATGCAGCTGATCGGCGAGGCGTACCAGTTGCTGCGCGATGTCGCCGGGTACGAGCCCGCGCAGATCGCGGACATCTTCCGCACCTGGAACACCGGACGCCTCGACTCCTACCTGATCGAGATCACCGCCGAGGTGCTGTCCCACGTGGACGCAGCGACCGGCAAGCCCTTCGTGGACGTGGTGGTGGACCAGGCCGAGCAGAAGGGCACCGGCCGCTGGACCGTCCAGATCGCCCTCGACCTCGGCGTCCCGGTCTCCGGCATCGCCGAGGCGGTCTTCGCCCGCTCGCTCTCCGGGCACGCCGCGCTGCGGGAGGCCTCGCGGGGACTCGCCGGGCCGAAGGCGTCGCCGCTGAGCAAGGCGGAGGCGGGCGCCTTCGCCGACCGCGTGGAGCAGGCGCTGTACGCCTCGAAGATCGTGTCGTACACCCAGGGCTTCCACGAGATCGCCGCGGGCAGTGAGGAGTACGGCTGGGACATCGACCTCGGCGCCGTCTCCGCGCTCTGGCGGGGCGGCTGCATCATCCGCGCGGCCTTCCTGGACCGTATCCGGGCCGCGTACGACGCCCGGGCGGACCTGCCGAGCCTGCTGTCCGACGAGACGTTCGCGCAGGAGATCGCGGCGGCCCAGGACGACTGGCGCGAGGTCCTCGTGGCCGCGACCCGCCAGGGCGTCCCGACGCCGGGCTTCGCGGCGGCCCTCGCCTACTACGACGCCCTGCGCGCGGAGCGGCTGCCCGCGGCACTCACGCAGGGGCAGCGGGACTTCTTCGGCGCGCACACCTACCGGCGGACCGACCGGGACGGATCGTTCCACACGCTGTGGGGCGGGGACCGGTCGGAGGTCTCGGAGTAGGCAGGTGGTGCGGAGGTGCACAGCGGCGGTGGGCGGCCGGAAGGCCGCCCACCGCCGTTCTTGCGCGCCGAGGGCCTGGGGCCGGCGATGCCGGCTCAGGACAGTGGCGGTCCCGGCTCCGGGTTCGGGACCGGCTCCGGGCCCGGCGGGATGGGGGACGGGGAGGGTTCCGGGGTCGGCGAAGGGGGCGGGGCCGGGTCCGGGCCCGGCGCGGGCGGACTCGGGTCCGGGCCTGGCGCGGGCGGGGCGGGGTCGGGGCCCGGCGCGGGCGGCACCGGGTCGGGGTACGGCTTCGGCGGCTGAGGATTCGGGCCGGGGGTGGGCCCCGGCCCGGGGCCCGGCGTGGGGTCCGGGTGGACGGGGTCGGCGTACGGGTTGGTCATGGCGTCCTCCGGCCAGTCGGTCGACATCGGCTCTGGACTACTCCCCCGCGTACCCGACGCCAGCGCCACCACTCACCCCGCCGCGTGAAGGGGCTGAGCCGGGTGGGTCCGCCGGTGTGCGGGACGACCGGAGTCGCTGGGAGAGATCGGACCGCGTACCTCAGAACCGCCCCGGGTGCGCCACGAGCCACTCCTTCGCCGCCCGCAGCAGGCCCGGGTCGGCCGGCGGGGCCTCGTCGGGGTGGCGCTCGGCCCACGTGACGACGTACGGGCACAGCGGGGCGACGACGATGCCCTCGCGCTTGGCCATGGCGTACAGCTCACGCGCCAGGGAGCCCGCGATGCCCTTCCCCTCGTGGGCCGGTTCGACGATCGTGTGGACCGGGACGAGCGCGCCCTCGGGCGCCTCGAGCACGAAGTACTCGATGTGGCCGGCCACTTCACCGGAACCGTCGCCGATGGCCTCCAGGCGGCCCGCCGCCCGGTCGTCGCGGATCTCGATGTCGCTCATGGACACGCTCCTGGTCCGAAGATCGTCGTGAGAATCAGGGTCACGGGTCAGGAGTCGGAGGTCAGACCACCACGGCCTGCGGGCTGCGCTCCTGGTCCGAGCCCGGCACCGGCTCGGACGGGTCGGTTCCCAGGGCCACGATGCGGTTGTCACCGTCCACGTGCACGACCCGGGGTTCGAGCGCCCGCGCCTCGGCGTCGGTCACCTGAGCGTAACTGATGATGATCACCAGATCGCCGGGGTGGACGAGGTGGGCGGCCGCTCCATTGATCCCGACGACACCCGAACCGCGCTCACCCTCGATGACGTACGTCTCCAGCCGGGCGCCGTTGGTGATGTCGACGATGTGCACCAGCTCGCCGGGCAGCAGGTCGGCGGCGTCGAGCAGGTCGGCGTCGATGGTCACCGATCCCACGTAGTGCAGGTCGGCCTGGGTGACGGTGGCTCGATGGATCTTGGACTTGAACAAAGTACGCAGCACTTTGGACTCCTGGAAGACGGCTCCCTGCCAGCTTTTTGCAGGTCAAGGGCGTCCTTCACTGTACACCGGCCCGCCTTCGACTCGAAGACCTTTCAAGAGCATCGTGCGCCTCCCTGGCAGGCTGCTCGCCTTCGCATGCCGCGCGAGTCAAGCTGCTGCGAAGTTGCAGCCGCCGACCAGGCGCATACGGACATGCGTCTCGGACCGATGCTGATCGGACGCCGACTTGCCTGATGGATCCTCAGACGACGAGGGCCTCCAGCAAGGTACCGGGACTGCTGCGCGGGCAATCGGCCCAGACGGACCTGGGGCCTTCGTCGGCCCCATGCCGCGATTCTCACCCATAACCCGTCCCGGCCCTGCCTGCGTACGGTTCTCGCCTGACCAGCACCTACCCGGGCGCGACGATGCACCCGCTGCGGACCGCATGGCCGCCCTGACGTCCACGTGGCACACCGTCGCGCGCCCTCAGGTCACCTCATACGCCGCAACGCGGGCCTCGCGGTCTGCTGATGGGGGCCCTGGTCGACGAGCCAGACCGCGAGTGCGGCCGGCGTCGGCGCCGTGAAGACCATCCGGATCGGCAGCTCCACGCCCAGCGCCGTGCGCACGCGGCTGACCAGGCGAGTGGCCAGCAGCGAATGCCCGCCGAGGGCGAAGAAGTCGTCCTCCGGTCCCACCACGGGCACGCCCAGCACCTGGGCGAACACCTCGCAGAGGATTCGCTCCTGCTCCGTGGCCGGCTGCCGGCCCGCGCCCGCCGCCGCAGCGACGTCCGGCTCCGGCAGCGCCGCACGGTCCAGCTTGCCGTTGAGCGTCAGCGGCAGCGCATCCAGCACCACGACCGCCTGCGGGACCATGTACTGCGGCAGCGTCTGTGCGACGTGGTCCAGCACCGTCCGACGTAGCGCACTGTCCTCGATGTCCACCCGGTCGCCCGCCGGGACGACATAGGCGACCAGCCGCCCGTCGCCCGAGGCATCCGCCCGGACCATCACCGCGGCCTGGGCCAGCGCGGGGTGGCCGACCAGTGCGGACGCGATCTCCTCAGGCTCGATCCGGAAGCCGCGAACCTTCACCTGCTCATCCGCCCGCCCGGCGAACTCCAGCCGGCCCTCGGCCGTCCAACGCACCCGGTCGCCCGTCCGGTACATCCGTTCGCCCGCACCCGCGTACGGGCAGGCCACAAACCGTTCGGCCGTCAGATCCGCGCGTCCCACATACCCGCGGGCCAGACTGGGGCCCGCCACATACAGGTCGCCCATCACCCCGACCGGCGCGGGCGCCAGCTGCCCGTCCAGGACGAATGCCCGGACGCCACGGATCGGGCCGCCGATGTCCGGCGTGTCGTCCACCGCCAACGGCTGCGACATCGTCGCGCAGACGGTGGTCTCCGTCGGCCCGTACGCGTTGATCAGCCTACGCCCCGGCGCCCAGCGCTCCACCAGCGGTGCGGCCAGCGCCTCACCCGCCGACACCAGGGTCGTCACCGACGCCAGGTCCTCCGGCGACAGCTCCGCCAGCAGCGCCGGTGGCAGGGTCACATGTGTCACCCCGTGCCGAGCCAGCACCCGTGCCAGACCCGGTCCGGGCAGCAGCTCCTCCGCTCCCGCCACGACCAGACACGCACCGGACGACAGTGCCACTACCACGTCCGAGACGGCCGCGTCGAAGCTCAGCGACGCGAACTGCAGCAGGCGGCTGGATTCCGCTACGGCGAACCGCTCCACCTGTGCGGCCGCCAGGCCCGCCAGCCCGGCGTGCGACACCGCTACGCCCTTTGGCCGCCCCGTCGAACCCGACGTGTAGATCACATACGCCGTCTGGCCGGGCACGCCGGTCACCGCCGGGGCAGTCTCCGGCGCGGCCTCCAGGGCAGCCGCCACCTCCGGGTCGTCCAGGTCCAGCACCGGGAGTCCCGGCACGGCGACCCGGCGTGTCAGCTCACTCTGCCCGACGACGACGTCGGCTCCGCTGTCCGCGAGCATGAACTCCAGCCGCTCGGCGGGATACTCCGGGTCCAGGGGCAGATACGCCGCTCCCGCCTTCCACACGGCCAGGATCGCGGCTATGGCCGCCACGCCCCGCGGCAGGGAGAGCCCCACCACGGACTCGGCGCCGACCCCGTACTCCCGCAGGAAATGCGCCAGGCGGTTGGCCCGCGCGTCCAGCTCCGCATACGACAGTTCGTTCTCCGCGGCCACCACCGCGACCGCGTCGGGAGTCCTGGCGACCTGCGCCTGGAAGAGCTCCTGCGCCATCCGGGCCGCCACCGGCGCATCGGTAGAGTTCCACTCCTCCAGCATCCGCTGCAACTCGCGCCCCGGCAGCACCTCGACCGCCGCGAACCGGGTCTCCGGCGCCGTCTCCAGCGCGGCCACCAGGTTGTCCACGCAGGTGTGCAGCATCGCGCAGACGGCTTCGGCGTCCACCGAGCCCACGGCATCCACGGTCAGGGAGAAGCCGGAGCCGTGGTCATCCACCGCCACGGCCACTGGGTAGTTGGTGCGTTCCCTGGTGAGCAGAGTGCTGACGCCCTCGAGCACGGTCGCGCTGTCGTGCTTCAGCGCCTCCGCGGCGGCCTGGTGGTGCCGGTAGTTGAAGATCGAGGTGAAGAGCGGGCTGCCGCCCGGCACGCCGCTGGCCCGTTGGACGAGCGCCAGCGGCGCGTGCTCATGCACCAGCAGCTCCGCGAGCTGGTCCCGCAGACCGACCAGTACGTCCGGCACCCTCTCCGATCCCACACGGACGCGCACCGGCAGCGTGTTGATGAGTGGACCCTGGACGCGATCGGCGCCCGCGCCGGCGTTCATCCGCCCGAACAGCACGGTGCCGAAGACCACGTCGTCCCGTCCGCTGACCGCCGCGAGGACCCGGGCCCACGCCAGATGGAACACGGTGGCCGGGCTCACGCCGAGCTTGCGCGCCGTGCTCCGCAGCCGACCGGCCAGGTCCTCGCCGACGGACCACCGCGCGCGTTCGGCATCGCTGCCGTCGCCGTGCACGTCGAGCAGCCCGTAGGGAGCCGTCGTCTCGTGGAGGTCACCGAGCAGCACCGAGAAGTAGCGCTCGTGCTCCTCCCGCGCCACGCCCCGCCGCGCCTGGGTCACAAAGCCGCGGAACGGAAGGGCTGCAGGCAGCGAGTCGCCCTGCCCGGAGAGGAAAGCCCCGAGCTCGCGCAGCAGGGCCTCCTGACTCGTGTGGTCCCGGACGGTCTGGTGGATACGCACCAGGCACACCCACCGGTCGCCGCCCGGCTCGGCGGCGACATGCGCCCGGATCAGCGGAGCACTGCGCAGATCCATCCAGCCTCCGGCATGCGCCAGCAGCTGCTGCACGGTATTGCCGCCTTCGGGAGCGGGAACGAACTCCTCGACGGGCAGATTCACCTCCCGCAACACCACCTGGACCGGCTCACGCAGCTCCTCCCAGAGGAAAGCCGTGCGGTAGATGTCGTGCCGGTTCACCACCTGCTGCAGCGCCTCCAGGAACGCGTCCAGCCGCTCCCGGGAATCCATTGCGAGCACGATCGGCAGGACATACACGTCACCGCTGCCCTGACCGGACATCAGGTGGTGGAAGAGGATGCCTTCCTGGAGGGGCGCGAGCGGGTAGATGTCCGCGATGTTCGCCGCGCCGCCCTCGAT
>NZ_JAGMUK010000070.1 GCF_019049245.1 Streptomyces sp. AC555_RSS877
ATCACCCACTACCACATGGGATTCACCACAGCACTCAACCTCGCACCCCCCGCAGCCGGATCACTCCTCGCCCTACGACTCGCCCACAAACACACGCCAAAACAGAATCAAAAACACAGAAACTGAAATAAGCGCTGCGCACCTCAGTGACTAAAAATTGAGGAATGCAGCGATCCGACGGTTGGCGATCTCCTGCGAGATGCTGTGGATCGGGCGGCGCACGCTTCCCAGTTTTCGACTGCCGGAGCCGGAAGATGAGCGAATAGCGGTGCGGGCCTGGACGCCCCCAACCAACAAGTCGGGCGGCTGCACGCGAGGAAGGGGGCGCACACGAGTTCTGGCGTCAGCATCTGAGATCAGGCAGACGGTGCGCACAGCCGAGTCAGTGAGCTGTTTCAGCCTGCCGCTCCAGGGTGAGGACGGCCGCGGCGCTTGACGTCATTCGATTCGGGCTGCACCGGGATCTGCGGAAAATGCGCCAGGCCTTCAGTCGTGCCACGCCGCGTTCGACCGGTGCTCGTGCCGCGGACAGCGCACGGTTGACGGTTTGCTGGGTCGGTGTGAGCTCGCGGCCCGGCGGACGTCTGAGGGGTATCGTCACCCACGAACCGGCTCCAATGTAGGCCCGGTCGGCGAGGATGGGGACGCCCTGGCGCTCACAGATGCGGATGATCCGACGGGTGCGGGCCGCCGTCAGGTCGTGGGCACGGCCGGGCAGGGCGGGTGAGATCCACAGCAACCGCCCAGCCGGGTCGGTCACCACCTGCACGTTCACCCCATGTCGGCGGTGCTGTGGGAGTAGTCGGCCCGGCTGTCGCCGACCCGGTCACACTCCGCGAGCGTGCCGTCCAGCAGGACGTAGTCGGGGTCGGCTTCGCGCAGCGAACGCAGCAGGCCGGGCGCGCGATCGGCGAGCAGAGAACCTCCCCTTCGGCGCCGAACCAAACTGAAGCCCAAGTTGGCTTTCGAGTGATGCGACGAGGTGCAGTCAGTTCGATCCCGGGGCCCGCTCAGGCACCTCCCGAAGGGGTGAACATCTGCTGTTGGTACAACTCGTGAACAAAGCCAGCATCTCGGTGATGATGCGCATCCGCTGCTCCCAGTCGTGGCCGGACGGACGGGGTTGCGTCCTGAGAAGTGGTGTACGGGTTCGACCTGATCCGGGGGTTTGCTCCGGCATCGGGATGGTGCCCGCATAGATGAACGGCCACCGGCTGATCTTCGAGATGTCGAAGCTCGAAGGAGATCAGCACGATGTTGTGCCCTGCCGTCGCTGCTGCTGTCATCGTCGCTGCCGGTGGCGAGGGTGCGGCCGTTGGGGCTGAAGGCCATGGACGTCACGGAGCCGATGCTGTTGAGGATGGCCTTGGCGCGGCGGGTGGCTACGTCCCACAGCCGTACCGCGCGTTCGCTGCTGGTGGCGAGGGTGCGGCCGTCCGGGCTGAACGCTACCGAGGTCACCACGTTTGGGTGGCCGGTGAGGGTGGGCGGAGACGGTCTTTTCGACGGATTCGCCGAGGTTGTGCCATAGGTGCCAGGCGTCGGCAACTTGCTGAGCTTGCGGGGCACCGCTACGTGCGCCCTCGGCATAGGCACCGGCCCGGTCCCGGCAAATGATCTCTACTTCCGGATGGTCCTTCAGCCATGCGGCCAGCGGTTCTGCATCCCGGCCGGGCAGCACGTCCACCGGGCGCCGCCGCTCCAAGTCCACCAGGATCGTCGCGTACGACTCGCCCTTCCGTAGGGCGAAATCGTCGACACCGAGCACGCGGATCTCCCCGGCGGGTTCTTCCGGCGCGGCGCGGACCAGACGTAACAGGGTGTCCTTGGCGACGCGCAGGCCCAGCACTCCGGCCAGACGGACTCCCGCACGGCCGGCCAGCGCGAGAGCGATCGAGGTCAACTGCTCACGCACCAGTGGGGTGTAGCGGGCATACGGGCTCGTCAGCCCCGCGATCTGCTCGGCGAACGTCACCGCCCGGCACGCGGGGTTCGGGCACTTGAACCGCCGCACCACCAGCTCGATTACCACACTGGCGCCACCGACCGCGGCATCCGCGAGCCGTCGCATGTACCGACCGTGCACCCTGCCCGACGCACTACCGCAGTGCGGACAGTCCGCACCCGCCGAACGGGCCCGCGCATGCATCGTGAGCCCGGCCGCGGCCCGGTCGACCAACTCCACCACGACACCACCAAGATGAGGGAACAGCACCTCGAAACTCTGCGAAGAACACGCGAGTCACGATCACAGGCGCCACTGGCATCGACAGCGTCACAAGATCAGCGACAGAGCCCGTAATTCCCCACCCTGACGATCACGATTCCCCATGTGTCCGGGGCCGCCCAGGCTGTCCCGCTGAGAGTTCTGGCAAGCCGAACTAGGAGACGAAGCCCACGACGCCGAAGCCGCGGCGCGCCTGCGCGTGGCGAAGCCAGCCGATGACGTCCATTACGGCGTCGACCACTTCTGTCTCCAGCGGCGGGGCGTAGCCGTCCCGCTTGGTCTGCTCGAACTGCTCCAGCGCGTTATGCGCGCATCATCGCCGTTGCCACTGACAGCCCCGTCAGCTCTCCCAGGCGTCGGGTCCGCCGCCGCTCCATTCGATGAGAGCGGATCGGACGACGTCCATCTCGTTCCAGTTCTGCAGTCCGGCTTCCTGAAGGAAGGCGGCGACGTCGAGGAGCCCGTAGGCGATGCCGACGAAGCGGTCGCCTACACGGACGCGCCGGCCGCCGTCTTCGGCGGGCGGGTATACGACGACGGGCTTGTCGGACGCCATGCGGTCAGCCTGACGTGATGGAGGGTGGGGTGCGCGGTGAGGTGCGCCAGTCGCGTGGCGTTCGTAGGCGGGTACTCCTTGAGGGCTAGCTAGTGTGATGCGCCAGAAATCGCGGGCTTAAGTCTGTCGCTGGTTATCGCTGGCTGGAGGAGTGACCTTGGTGAGGTAGCCGGCGAGGGATTTGAGG
>NZ_JAGMUK010000071.1 GCF_019049245.1 Streptomyces sp. AC555_RSS877
TCGTGCGCTCGCTGATTCGTCCGGCGCAGGGTGCTCACCTGCGTACTTGCGCCGATGCGACCGCCGTACGTCTCAGGGAACCCGCGTGAACTCCAGTTTCAAGGGTCGCGGTGCTGCGCGGCACCTTCTTGGCCTCGCGGCGGCGCCGTTTCCGGGGGCGGGCCATCACCTGCTCCAGGTACCGGGGAGCCGGGCGGGACGCTGCGGGTAGCGGGGGCCGGGGCGCTGCGGGCGGGGCCGGCCGATCCGGCGGCGCGGGCGAGGGATGAGCACGAAAGATCCTCCAGTCGTCGGTGGACAGCGCTGCGCCCCGTCGGCGTCGTGCTGGTGTCGGCGGGGCGCGGCGGGTGGTGCGTTCGGCCGGGCGGCCTGTCCGGTCCTCGTCCGGCCCTCGGGGTGCGGGTCGGGCGAGGACCAGACGGGTCGTCGGGTCTTCAGCGGCTGCTGCGGATTCGGAGCAGTCGGGCGGCCTTCTGCCGCAGCTGGTCCCAGAGGGTCGGGTGCGTGTGCCGCCAGGCGGTGCGGTCCACGCCGTCCTCGGTGGGGAAGCTGCGGGAAGCCCCGCAGGTGCACGTCCAGGCGTAGGGCTCGGGGCGAGTGTCGGCGCGGGTGGCGGTGACCGTGACCGGGTGGCCGTCGTGGCGGCCGTGATAGGTGCCGACCCTGAACTCGTTGAAGATGCTCGGGTTGTGCTGACTGTTGGACTGGCCGTTGATGGGCTTGTCGTCGGACTGCATGGCGGGCGTCTCCTCGCTCGGGCGGGTGGGGTGGCCGGTGGTGCGCAGGCCGGACGGCCTGGTCCGCACCCGACCGCTTGGGTTCGGGTGCGAGGCAGGTGATCCGGAGCAGGGTCAGAGACCGCGGGCGTCGGCGAGGCCGGCGGCCTGGTCGACCATGCGGAGCGGGATCCGGGCCGATCCGTGCGCGTCGTTGAAGGACGGCACGGAGTCGACGCCGCCGCCGTACTTCCTGCGGATCGCGTCCAGGAGCACGGTGACCGCGTCGGCTTCCAGGCCCCGGTCGCCACGGGCCTCGATCCGGATGGCTCCGAGCATGCAGCGGGCGCCGTCCTCGTCGACCAGGGCGCCGGAGCACCAGCCGCCGGTGAGCAGCCGGTGGTGGGCGCGCTGCAGAAGGGCCGCGACCGGGGTCGGGTAGGACTGCGGCGGCGGCTGGAGCGTTGGGGTCAGCGGGACGGTGACGACGTCGGCCAGGTCCACGGGCTCGATCTCGATATGCGCCGTGTTGACCTCGTAGGCGACGGCCGCTTCGTCCAGCCGCACGGTCATCGCCGCGTTCACGAGAGTGAGGCGTTCCTCGAGGGACAGTGCCGTCGGCTGCGCGGGCGCCGCGGTGGTCGGGGCGGACTGGTCTATGGCGGGGTGGATCTGAGACATCGGGACTCCCTGGGGGGCGTCGAAGGCGCGGGGGTGGGTGGCGCCTTCGACGCCGGCGGCCGGGGCGGTTTTCAGATGCTGGAGAGCCAGCCGGTGACGGTGCCGATCGCGTCGGTGATGAAGGGCGCGGCGCCGGTGGAGGCGAGGAAGAAGCCGAACGCGGCGCAGGCCAGGGCGGGCCCGAGGCGTACGTTGCCCCCGCGGATGAGGACGAAGACGACGATGGCGAGCAGGACGACGGCGGAGATCGATACGGCCACGGGCGGTGTGTCCTTCCAGGTGTGAGCAGGGCCCGGCCGGTGCGGCCGGGCCCTGCGGGGGTTGGGTGCGGGGTGGGTCAGACGCTGGAGAGGTTCCTGATGGCCTCCAGCGCCTGGCGGGGGGAGGTGACCGCGTCGCGGCGCGTGGGCTTCCCGCCGCCGTGGTGCTTGCCGCCGCCCTTGCTGGGCGCGTCGTCGCCGTCCTCGTCATCGGGCTCGGGGCCGAACTCGCCGGGCCTGGGCGGCTCGTTCCAGTCGAACCACAGCCCGCGCGCTTCCAGCTCGCGGATCTCGTAGTCGGTCAGGGTGGCGACGGTGTCGGGGAAGTAGCCCTCGATGCCCGCCTTGAAGTTCATGAACAGCGTGCGCAGGACGTCGGGCTGCTTGCTCTCGATGATCCATCCGGCGCCGCCGGTGTTGGAGTCGGAGGGCGGCTCGGGTTCGCCGGCCATCACCCGCTCGATCCGGCCCTTCTCCGCAGGGGAGAAGGAGCGGGGGAGCGGGTCGGGGATGTACTCGGACGGGATACCGAGGGCCTTGAACATGTCGGTGACCTTCTTCGGCGCCACCTTCAGCACGACCGGGATGCAGTTGTCGCGCAGGTTCTCGCACAGCAGCTGAGTGAAACCGTCCTGGACGTAGATCGACTGGCCGGCCACCTTCAGGCCGACCCCGTACTTGCGGCCCTTGACCGACACCAGCTCCGCGAGGTCCATGATCTCCGCGCCGTAGTCGCCATTGCGGGCGGCGGACAGGAACTCATCCAGGTACGCGGACAGCATCCGGTAGGGGCAGCCCGGCCGAGTCGGGTCCCACTCGTGGACCTGGCCGTCCTCCCACGGCATCTCGCCGCGGATCTCCATCAGCGCGACCAGGACCCGCAGGAGCCGGATCATGTAGAGCGCACCGACGCCGTAGCGGGCGGTGTGCTTGCCCAGCGCGGCAGTCTTCTCATCCGGGGCCTCGGTGGCCAGCATGACCACGGCCCCGAACAGGGCGTCGGCCGCGACGTGCAGGCCCATCAGCTGGGTCTTACCGCCGCCGGACGGGGCGACGAACAGGCCGTGCGCTGCGCCCCGGTCGGTGTAGACGCGGTTGCGGGCGGGCTGGCCGTTGCCGAGGAAGCCGGTCACCCAGCGCCCGTCCTTGTCCGGGGTCAGCAGCTCCCTGGTGGCGGAGAAGACCTGCGCGAGCGGCGAGGAATCCCACAGGGAGACCAGGACCTGGCTGCCGTCGACGGTGACGAACAGCCGGCCTTCGTCGTACTTGGTCTTCAGCGCGGCCGCCAGCGCGTGCTTGTTGACGCGCGGCTCGCCCATCTCGTCAGGGACCTGGGCGATGTAGTGCGTGACCTTGCGCCCGTGGTCGCGGACCTCCTTGACGAACTCCGAGCCGGGCACCGGCCCGCCGGCGGCACCGATCCGGTCGGCCCACCACTCGTAGGCGGTGGGGGCCTTGCGGCGCCGCTCATTCGCATCAGGGGTGACGTGGACTTCCTTCCAGCCAGGGCCGCCCTCGCGCCCGTACTGCCGGACCACCTCCTCGATCCGCACATCGGAAACGTCCACGCCGAAAGCAGCGGCAACGGCCTCCTCCGTGAGACCGGAGATCGGCCGCCCGGCCTCGGAGGCGCGCAGCAGCAGCGACAAGTCGTTCGGCATGCCCTCATGCGGGATGGCCTTGACGACGATCGTGCGGCCGGGCATGCCGCGGTTCTCCCACAGCCAGCGGACCTGCCGGGTGAAGGTGTCGGCGCCGTCGTTCGGCTGCGCCACAGACGGTTCGGGGGCGGGCTGCAGCTGCGGCGCCGGGACCGAGGCCGCGAGGGCGGGCCGGTGACGGCGGCGGGTGTGCCGGGAGAACGGCATCACCAGCAGGCCGGCCGCCGCCCATCCGGCCGGGAGCAGGCCGTCCAGGCACCACGGGCCCCAGCCGATGGTGTTCTTAGCGGCGACGTCGACGGCGGCCGCGAGCACGAGCGGTGACCAGCGCAGGAACTTGCGGCCAGCGCCAGGCTCGTCGCTCTTGTAGGCCAGGACCCAGCCGCCGACGCCGGCGGCGCCCGCCAGCTGGATGACGGTGTTGACGGGGCTGTCGGGGGAGAGGTTCGGGGCCGCGGCGAGGACCGGGGCGGCCAGCGTATAGAGGGCGCGCTCCAGGGCGACGCTGCGCGGCACGGACACGGGGGGTTCTCCTTCGGGAGTGACGATGGGCGGCCCGCCGTCGGTGGCGGGCCGCCCATCAGGGGCTTTCGGTGAGCTGGGGTCAGTGGGCGAAGAAGCCCGGCCTGGGGGCGCGCTCGGGGCGGCCGGAGCGGACGGTGTCCAGGCCCTCGTACAGCCGCGCATGCGTACGCCGCGTGTCGTGGGCGAGGCCGGACACCTCCTGCGCGGTGGCGTGGAGCTTCTGGACTTCGACTGCGGCGCCGCCCAGGGCGACGGACACCTGGTTCGTCATCTCCACGAATTTGCGGTCGAGTTCGGCGTTGGCGATGTCGACGGCCAGGCCCTCCGAGCGCTGGGCGTTCATGCGCATCCCGCGCAGCAGCTGCTCAAGCTCGTTGCTGGCCAGGTCCATGGCCTGCTCCAGCGTCTTGAGCTTCTGCTGGACGGCCTTGTAGCGGTTGTCGCCGTCCGTCTGGGCGGCAGCGCCGCCGCCGGTGGTGGGCGCGAGGTTGCTCATCAGCAGACCTCCTTCCTAGTCGTGGTGGGCGGCGGCGGAGGCGTTGGCCAGGCCCGCGTCGTCCATGGCCTGGATGTCTTCGCCGTAGACCCGGCCGACTGACATGGCGGCGATCCGGGCGGCCTCCGAGGCGATCTCGCATTCGGTGGCGCACCGTTCGGCCAGCTGCTTCATGCGGGCCGCGGCGTCGGCCAGGTCCGTGATCTGGTCGACGACCTCGGTGGCGATGTTGTGGTCGCCGACCAGGTCGGCCGCCATGTCCCGCAGGGCGTCGGCGACCTTGCCGAGCGCGATGGCCAGTTCCTGGGCGCGGTCCTTGTCGAGCGCGGCGGCGATCGCGATGTTCACGATCTCCATCAGGTACTCGCCGAAGGTGATGTCGGTTCGATGCTGGGCGGCCATGCCGGCCTGGCCCGACGCGGGCTTGCTGACCTCCGATGCCACGGGGTCCTCCTGTGCAGTGGGTCGGGTGGTGCCGGGACGCTGGGTGTGCGGCTCCGGGGCGCGGGGCAGGCTCGCCGGGCTGGAGACGGTGGCCCCGAAGGGATCGGCCGCGTCTTCGACGACGACCGCGTCCGGGATGTCGTCCTCAGCCTCTTCGGACTTCGGGGCCCGGGTCGGGCCGCCGGGGCGGTCCACCGTGACGTCGCCAAGGTCCTCGGGCCGGAGCCTTGAGGACTCCTCGGGCTCGGGCGGGGTGTCGTCGCCTGACTTGGTGAAGATGTCCCTGATCCGCTCCTTGAAGGAGCGCTTGTCGTCGCTGTCACCTGCGTCCGGCGGGTCCTTGACGTCGTCGGGCTTGGGACCGTCGTCCGTCCCGGTGCCGTCTTTGGCGTCCTTGGCGCCGGATCCGTCGGCCGGCTTCTCGCCGCTTTTCTTGCCGTCGTCCGGCTCCTTGGTCGCGGAGTCGTCCTTCGGGCCGTCTGAGGACGTCTCAGGGCCTTCCTTGGTCATCTTCTTGGTCGTGGCCTCGGAGTCCTTGTCGCCGGTGGCGTCCTTGGCCTCACTGTCTTTCGCGGCCTTGTCCTTCTCCGCCGCGCGGCGCTTGTCCCAGCGCCGCTGCGCCTCATCGGCCACGGCCGTGCCCAGGGTGGTGCGGTCGTCGGCGGCCTTGGCTGCCTCCCGCTTCGCCCTTCCCGCGGCCTTCCGCTCGGCTTTTGCCCTGCGTCGTTCCTCGCGCGCCGCCTGGGTGGCGGCGCGGTCCTGGTCGCGGTCCTTGCTGCGGTCGGCGAGGTTGGCGGCCTGGTTGGCGGCGCGCCGCTGCTGCCGGGCGGCCTGGCGGGCGGCGGCGCGCTCCTGGCGGCCGCGGGTCCGTTCGGCCCTGGGGCTGGCGGCCGGCGTGTCCTTCGACTTGCCGCCGTCGCCCTTCGAGCCGCCCCTACCAGGGCCGGAGCCGCCCGAACTGCCCTTGCCCGTCCCGGACTTGCCCGACCCGGCGCCTCCAGAGCTGTTCTGGCGGCCTTTGGAGCCCCCGGACGACTCGTTGCCCTTCGAACGGCCGCCAGCGGAGCGATCAGAGCCCTTCCCGGGGCCCTTGGGGGAGTTGCCTCCCCCGGAGCCTCGCCCGGAGCTGCCGGACCCGTTCGTTCCCGAGCCCCGGCCGCCGCCGGTGCCTCGGCCTGAGCCGCCGGAGCTGCCGCCGCCTCCGCGTGAGTCGCCCCCGCCGCCGGCCTTCGAGCGGCCGCCCTTGTCGGCGCCCAGGCCGGAGCTGGAGGACCGCGCCGCGTCGGCCTTGCCGCGCGCCGCCGTCTTGTCGGCTTTCGCTTTCATCTGCGCGGTGTGGAGCTTGGCGTTCTGCTCCATCATCGCTGTTTCCTGGGCGGTGCGGGCCTCCAAAAGCGCGGCCTTGCGCGCTATTTCAGCCTCACGGAAGGGCGCTTCTCCGGCGTGCCGGTCCCGCGCCACTTCCAGCCGGTATTCCAGCCAGTCACCGAGGCGATCGGCGAGAGAACGAGGCTGTTCGTATTCGCCTTCCTCGTATTCACTATCATCGGAATCCGGGGCGTCGGGCATTCCCGTTTCCCGCAAAGCTGTTTCCGGGGAAATAGGACTGCGAATAGTCGGGATTCCCGTGGTCGCCCCTTCCGGGGATTCCGGAGGAACACCTTCATCTGCACCACTGCCGGACGGTTCGGAATAGAAGAGATCCCCACCATCGGGAGCGTCCGGCATGCCGCCGGAATCGCCGCCCCGAGTGGGGAGGTGGACCACGTTGCTGTCGGTGTCGTCGGACACGCGACTCCCTCCTCCTGGGCTTGACAGTCGGCACCGGCCTCGCGTACACGCGCGCACGTCACGCGCGGCACGCGTCACGCGCGGCACGTGTTGGGATCGCCGAAGGGCCGTCCCCGGGATCGGAGACGGCCCTTCGTGACGGGGCGCGTGGAGCTAGCCGGAGTGGCGGCTGTAGACGTTCTGCAGGGCGAGTGCGACGTCACGGATGAACGCCGTGTCTCCGCCGCGATAAGCCTGCGTGCCCCGAATATTCGCAATCCGGAGCCAGTAGTAGAAGGTGCCGAGGTCGCTACCGTGCTGCGCAATCAAATCTTGTTTGATTTTCCGCTCGTGTTCCGCACGGTTGAACTTCTTCCGCTCTGCTTTCGTGAGCGGGCGACCTGCACTCACGCCGACTCCCTGCGGTCCAGGTTGTAAATCGACGCGGGGCCACCATAGCCCATATTCGGGCTCTGCGCACCCTGCTGCCCCGGGTTTTCTGGGGCGGCCTGGAGCGACGGGTTGTTCTTACGCTCCTTGAGCTGCGCCTTTTCCTTTCGGCTTTTCTTGACCTCATTCACCTTTTCGTCGTGGGCGTGGCGCTTATGGGCGCTCTTTTCCAGTCCCGCGGTGGCGTTCTTGAGGTTCTTGAGAACGTCGTTCAGGGACTTTTCCACCGGGAAACTGCGCAGGAAAGCCTGGCCCCTCTTGTCGCCCTCCACGCGGGTTCCGCGGCAGTGCACGCGGGTCTCGCGCTGGAGGATCTCCAGCTTGGCCTGCATGTCCAGCACGACCCGGTGGAAGTCCGCGAGGTAGTGCGCGTAGGCGGCGGGGTTCTGCGCGATCTCGCGCAGCGCCGCGTTCGGGTCTTCGAAGAAGGGCTGGCCGTTGTTTTCGGTGCTCACGGGGTCCTCCGTGGGGGTCGGATCTGCTGTACTCGGGGGGCTGTTGACTGCTTCCGGCAGTCGCAGCGAGGGCCAGCCCGATTCGCGCGGGCTGGCCCTCACTGGTGTGTGCCGGACGGGTGGATCAGGGGCGGTAGCCGTCGGCGAGCAGGACGACGGCCTCCTGGCGGTACTTGGACGCGGTGTCCGTGGACGACACGTCGAACTCGCGCTGAACGTCGGCAATGGAGATCCGCTCGCACAGCTGGTGGTGGATGTCGTCGTACGCCAGGCCGTCGGGCACGAGGCCGGCCGCGAGCGCCATGCGGGCGACCTTGCGAACCGCGCGCTGCCGCGAGGTCAGCTTCGCAGCGTCCTCGATTTCGACCGCACGCCGCTCGACTTCGGCGAGGGCGAGCCGCGTTTCGGCGGCACGGAGTTCGGTTTCGGCCTCACGCTCACGGGCGGCCTGCGTGTTGGCGCGAGCAGCCGCCGTGCGCTCCTCTTCCTCCGCCGCCAGCCGGTCGGCTTCGGCGGCGCGGCGGCGCGTTTCGGCAGCGGCCTCCGCCGTTTCGGCAGCAGCCGCGTCAGCTTCGGCAGCGGCCTTCCGAGCTTCGGCGATACGGTGCGTCTCGATCGCCTGTGCCTCCGCCGCGGCGACCTTGTCGGCCTCCGCCGCTTCCTTCCGCTTCTGCGCTGCCTGGCGCTCCAGCTCGGCTGTGCGGAGGTCCGCTTCGGCCTTCGCCTCGCGCTCCTGGGCCTCCAGGTGCTCCGCCTGCGCCTCACGGGCTCGGGCTTCGGCGATGAGAGCCTGGTCCAGCGCCTCCTGCTCCAGTGCAGCGGCCCGTTCTGCGGCGCTTACCTGGGCACGAGCATGCGCGCGGGCCTGGCCGGTCTGGCCGTCGACCTCAGCGCGGACCGTCTCCACCCTGCCCTTGGCGCGCAGGCGGTCGGCCTCGGACTCCGCCTGGGCGACCTCGCTACGCGTCTCCGCGTCCAGGCGGCGGCGCTCGGCTTCCTCCTCCCGCTCCTGAGCTGCCTGTTCCTGCTCATCGGGCATGGCCAGGGACTGGGCGACGGTGTAGCCGTACGGGGCCATCGTCATCGGCAGCAGCTCATCCTCGCTGGCCTTGGACAGGTCGCCGTCGTGCTTGCGCTTGAGCCACAGCTCGTAGGCGATGAGCTCCTGGTCCCGGCGGATCATCTCCGGGTAGGAGGTGACGCCCCACAGCCGCATGCGGCGGAAGATCCGGCTGGTCGCGATCGGGGCGAGGACCCACCGCAGCCACGGGATCGAGTCCCGTTCGGCCTCATCGGGCCGGACGATGCGGTCGATCGAGGTGCGGCCCAGCTCCACCACCATGATGAACAGGACCGGCACGACGCCGTGGGCGCCGGCGGCGACGTAGTCCAGCAGCTGCCAAGCGCGGTCCTTGGGAGCGCCGGAGGCGGCGTTGAGGACGACCGTCGCGGCCGTCAGCAGCCACACCGGGTAGCGAATCCAGCTGATGGGACGCTTGAGCCAGGCCATCAGCAGGTCGACCGCGATCATCACCATGATGCCGACGTCGACGCCGACGGCGAAGAGCTGGCCCTTGCCCAGCGAGCCGAAGCGGAGCTCCTCGAACGCGAAGACCGCGACGTGCTCGAAGGACAGGTACAGGCCGATGCCCGCGAGGACGAGCGCGGCGACGACGATCGCTCCGGCCGTCCACTTCTGGGTGCCGGTCAGCATCCCCGGGGAGGCGTGCGTTCCGGTTCCACTTTCCGTCTCCGAAGCGAACTCCGGCGTATCCGAAACGGTGCCGGGCGTCTGCGAAACCGGCTTGGGTGTTCCCGAAACGGCGGCCGGTGAAGCCGTCTCGGGGTCGGGTTCAGCCGCGGTTCGCGGCCAGTCGGTGATCGTCATGAGAGCCTCCGGAAGGGGTGGTTCAGGGCGTGAGCGATAGGGCGGGGGCTGCTCCCGAAACGCGGGTGGCTGCTCCCGAAACGGCGGTCGGCGGAGCCGAAATGGGCCCTGAGGGGCCGTTGCCTTCCCGGAGCGGGCCCTGCTGAAAGGCCGGTCGCCCGTGGTGCGGGCGGCGGGTCCGATGGAGTGTTGGGGGCGGGTTCGAAACCGTCCGTGGCTCCCGCCGGGCGGGAGCGAAAGGGACTGTCCGACTCCCCGTCACCGCCCGATCCGGCCCGCTGTATTGCTGACGGCCGGTGCGAGCGGATCAGGCAATCGTCAGGCCGTGATCGCGAGGGGACGGTGCGGGTCGATCGCCCGGCCGTCGGGGAGCAGCTCGCCGGTGTCCTCGAAGAGCAGAAGTCCGTTGCACAGCAAGCTCCAGCCCTGCTCCGGGTGGGCGGCCACGACGTGCGCCGCTTCCCGGTCCGGACTGTCGGCGGTCGGGCACTTCGGGGTGTGCGTGCACAGCGAGTCCGGCAGCCGGGTGGACCCGGTGGCGGTCGTCGCGGTGTCGAGCTGGGTGTTGCTGCGCATGGGCTCTCCTGCGGGGATGCGGGCCCGAGACTTTCCCGGGCTGGAGGCGTGCGAAGGCCGGCCGCCCGTCGTGCGGGCGGCCGTTGAGTGGCGGTGCTGCAGGGCGGGCAGGGAGCTGCCCGCCGCTCCTGTCCGGCGGGAGTCAGGCGGAGGCGGCCGCGGCGCGCTTGCGGGCCGCACGGCGCTTGAGGGAGCGGCGCTCATCCTCGGAGAGCCCGCCCCACACGCCCAACTCGTTGCGGTCCAGCGCGCCCTGGAGGCAGCTCTCCATCAGGGGGCAGCGACGGCAGACGGCCTTGGCCTCCTCGATCTGGAGCAGCGCCGGGCCGGTGTTGCCGATCGGGAAGAACAGCTCGGGGTCCTCTTCGACACAGGCCGGGCGGGGCCGGTCCGGGGCGTCGGTGGAGACGGGCGCGTAGGCGTGGCTGCGTATGACGGCGACGGACACTCGCTTCATTTGGGCCTCCCAGAAGGTCCGTGTACGAGACAGCCCCAGGGATGATCCCTGGGGCTGTCTCAGGTGTTGGCGTCGGCTGAACTACTTGGCGTCGATGTCGATGTGGCAGCGGATCTGCTTGCCGACCGGAGAGGACACGACCTCCCAGCCAGGCGCCAGCATGTCCAGCAGACCCAGGCCGCGCCCGGACTCCGCAGTGGCGCTGTCCATCGCCACCGCGCCGCGGCGCGGCAGCACATCGGCGGCGGGGTCGTGCACGTTCACCTGGACGCTGCGCCCAGTGACGTACACCTCTACGACCAGCGGCACGTCATCACCGCAGGCCCGCACGGCGTTGCCGAGCAGCTCCGAGACGAGCCACTCAGCGGTGTCGGCGGTCGCCTGGCCGGCCCCGTACGCCATCAGCACCGCCACGGTCAGACCGCGCACCATGCTGAAGGCGAACTCGGAGGCCGTGATGTGGGCGACGAACCCGCCCGCGCGGTGACGCACGTGGAAGCCGGGGACGGAGGCCGGAAGCACCGGCCGGTCCGCAACCATGGTTCCGGTACCGGAGACGGTGAGCGTCGTCACTGTGAACCGCCGCCCTTGCCGCCCTGGCGGACCCGGCGCAGCGCTTCGTCCATGTCCGGGTTGCTGTCCCCCTGCACACCGAGCGGGGCGAGGGATGTCATCATGTAGCTCAAGGTTGTTGTCCTTCCGCGAAGGGGATGGCCTGCTGAACGGCCTCGGGGCGCAATCCCGGGGCCGCTCGTTTTGGCTGGTCATACGAGCAGCCACGGCCCTGGCCGACCCGAGGTGATCGGGTCGGCCAGGGCCGTGGTCGTTCGTCCGGGTCGGTTCAGTGCTCGGGGTGCTTGGGATGAAGCGTCGTCAGCGGGACCAGCGGGCTGCCCAGTGGGGCGTCACCGGCGGGCCGCTGTACGCGCCGGGTGTCGGTCTCACTCACCGCGGTCGCCGTCGACGCCCACTTCATCTCCCGCAGCAGCCACAGGGGCCTACCGTCGCTGGGCTCGTCATCCGTCGTCGCCGTCTGCTTCTTCGCGGCGATCTGGCTGACGGCCAGGGCGGGCGCGACCTTCGGCTTGCGCAGGACGGTGGTCGGGCGGCGGTGAACGGTCTCCGAGTTGCCGTCCTCCAGGCGCTCCTGCCACTTCTTGACCGTCATGTCGACGGTGACCAGGCGGTTGCTGCCCAGGCGGCAGCGGACGGCCGCGTCCTTGCCTGCGCGGCCGGTGTCGTGCGGCACGACCTTGGGCTTCTGGGTCTGGAGGCCGGTGATCGGCACCCAGGTCGCGCAGTCGGGGCAGATCAGCGACGCGCAGGCCGGGCGGAGGTCGTACTGGTGGGGCTTGAGGGTGGAGATGACGAGTGCCGGGCGGGCGTTGACGGCGCGGGAGCGGGTCCGGCTCCGGCGGGGACGGGCGGTGCGCTCATGGGTCGAAGCAGACATCTGGACTCCTTATGGACGGAGTGGCGGGGAGCGCGTCGCGATGCTCTCTCTGCCCTCCGGGCCGCACGGCACGAGGCCGGCGTCCCGTAGGACAGACAGCGCACAGCGCTGCGACGTGCACGCAGTTGTCGCGGCCGTCAGGCTCCGGAGGAGTTCGATGGTGCTCTCGCGCCCTCAGTTACCCGAGGACTACTCCGGCCGCCCCGGAGGGCGGACGACTTCCTGCGGTCTTGCGGTGGTTCTAGTGCATTTGCTGGTCGCCCACCCCTTGCGGTGTGGGTCCAACAACCTGAACGGTAGTAGCACTGTCAGTGCGAGTCAACAGTGTAAGTGCTATCTAGCACTAGAGCTTTGGATGTGAGAATGTGTCCATGACTACGCGACATGAAGATGGAGGGGGCCCTGTGTCCACCGGATTTGCACTGACAGTGCGGTTCTCCTTGCGAGACACCGAGGCTGCCCAGCAGTTCGATGCGCTGGTGGCCAGGACTGCTGAAGGGATCCGTACGGAGCCCGGCACCCTCGTCTACGTGGCGCACACGCCCGTGGACGAGCCACTCGTGCGCGTCTTCTACGAGCTCTACGCCGATCGTGAGGCCTTCGAGGCCCATGAGGAGCAAGCCCACACGCGGCACTTCCTGGAGGCGCGCGAGCAGTTCCTGACCAGCACCGACGTGGTGTTCCTGAACGAGCTGGAGGAGCTCAGCAAGCGCCCTGGAACGGAGGGGCCATGAAGCCGACGGGCAAGGACGTCGATCCACAGGATCGAGTCTTTGGCCAGCGCGTCCAGAAACTCCGGAAGGAGCAAGGGCGCACCCAGGCCGAGTTCGCGGCGGCTCTCGGAAAGACGAGCAGCTGGATGTCTCAAGTCGAGCGGGGTATCCAACCTGTTCAGCGCATGGACCTGCTGCAACAGATCGCCGATGAACTGGGCTTGTCCGTACAGCAGTTGCGTCCAAGCGTCGCTGAGGGGAGCGGACCATCACAGCACCCCGCCCCGCCGTCGCTGTCCAACGACTTGGACGAGACGCGGAGGCTGATCTCCGGCCACCCAGCACTTCACACCTTGCTGGTCGGCCCCGGCCCCGAGGCCGAGAGATCCGTCGAGGCGCTGCGCAAGGACGTTGACGACCTCTGGGAGCTGACGCACGCCGCCCGAATGGCGCAGGTCAGTGTCCTGGCTGTGGATCTGCTCCCCGAGCTTGAACGGACCGCCCGCACAGCACCCGACGAGACTCGATCGGAGCTGTTCCTTCTGCTCTCCCGGGCCTACCAGGCACTTTCGGCGGCGTTCGTTCGGCAGGATGAAGCCGACGCTGCATGGGTCGCCGCAGATCGGGCGATCTTCGCCGCCGAACGGTCCGGTGATCCGCTGCACGTGTGCGCTGGCGTTTTCCGGATGACGCAGGCGTTTGTACGGTTGCGCAGCCTCGGTCAAGCCGAACACGCGGCTCAGACCGCTATCGATGCGTTGGAGGCGCAGGAGGACCGATCCCCACAGGCTCTGTCCGTTCTCGGAGCTCTCCATCTGGCACTCGCCCTCGTTCACGCGCGCGCCAGTGCCCGAGCCGAAGCCAAGGAGGAGATCGCCAAGGCCCGCGCTATCGCGGCACAGCTTGGCGAAAACCGGAACGACTTCAACCTGGAGTTCGGGCCGGTCAACGTGGAAATCCAGGCCGTCAGCACTGCTGTTGACCTCGGTGACGCCGGCGAGGCCCTCGACATCGGCCTTGCCATCGACGCTGAGGGCCTGTCGCCCGAACGACAGGGACGGCTGCTGATGGACCTGGGGCGAGCCCATGCGCAGAGGCGACACGGAGGCGAAGCCCTCGACTGCCTGCTGCGCGCTGAGGCCCTCGCGCCGGAAACGATCCAGACGCACCAGGCCGCTCGGGCAGCCATCCGCGAGCTGGTGCTGGTAGCCGGTGCGACCGCATCGCGTGACCTGCTGCAGCTCGCCGAACGGGCTGATGCACTTGACTAGCCCGACGCTGCGCCAAACGCCATTGAGTTCAGCGAGGAGGACCTGCGGCGCTTCGCACGTCGTTTCTACCCGCCGACCACTGACGAACCGCACTTCATCTACGACGAACAGCCGGACACTGTACTGGCGGCCCTTGAGGTTAGGCGCTGAGATGACGACCTCAAGGACAACACTGAGTCGGCGTGATCCTCCTATCGGGTTTGTCATGAGGTCCTCCGGCCCATCCGCGACGTGTCTGGATCAACGTCAACCAGCTTCCGGGACCGCGACGTTGAGCGAGATGTCCCCGCGTAGCAGTGGTGTGGACTCAGCGTGGAAATACGGCCTCGTCTGCCTGGTCATGGACCACCGAGGGGGTGTGTAGTGATCGCCGTGGATCAGTGGACAGGTGAGGAGGCGCTGCTATTGCGGTCGGTAAGGCGCCAGTCCGTCCGCGAGTTCGCGCAAGACCTCGGCATCAGTCCCCGGACGGTCTCCCAGTGGCAGCAGAACAAGGGCCGGGTGTGTCGTCCGGCAATGGCGCAGATCCTGGATACGGCACTTGCCCAGTGCACTCCAGAAGAGCAGGAAGCCTTCCGGGTTCGGCTGGCGGCACAGCGGGGGGAGCCCGCTGGCGCCACAGCGGCTGCGGTAGCGCAGTCGGCGCCCTGCGTCGTGGCTTCCTACAAGTTCCTGCCGGTCTACCTGGGCGAGCGGCTCGGCTCCCTGTACGCAGCTGGAACGCCCCGACCGGCCGGTCCGGCTGGCCTTGAACAGCGAGTACTACCTGGCAAGCACCGATCAGCCCAGTCCTCCACGGTCCACATGTACGCATGTGGCGTCGCCGTAGTGCACTTGGAAGAGCGCCAGCGTGTGGACACGCTCACCGATCTGGCAGTGTGGCGCTACCGCTCCTACCTGACAGATAGGTCCTGGGTCGGGCAGCGCATCACGCGGCTGTTGGAGCAGCACTGCGCCGATGGACAGGCTGAGCCGTCACCGGATCCGGAGTATGTGTTGTCCGCGTACGAGTTGCGTGAGCACGCTTGGTCGGGGGCCGGCCTCGATACCGCCCTGCAGTTGCTGGCCACGCCGTCGGTGCTCGTTGACCGCCAGGATCCGAAGAATATTGTGCCCCTTGGGGCAGGAGTTGAGGACGCCAAGTTCCGTGATGGCTGGGCGCATCCTGAGGCGCTCGCGTTCGACGGCGGCGCTTCTCGTGGCGTGGCCGGCTGGTCGGGGATTTCCTATCACCCACGGTCAGACGAGCGTGCCTTGACGATGAGCCAGATCGTCGCTCTGGAGCTGGATGTTCAGGCGCTGTGGGCGCTGTCGTCCCACATCCTGCACATGGTCGAGGACGGGCAGGATCCCGTGATGCCGCCGACATACAGCTGGCGCTTCCTACGCGGCGCGCACATCCGGCTCACCACTGCCCGTCCCACGGAGACCGCCCAACATCGCGTGATGCGCGAGGCAATTCTGGCGACCAGTGAACTTCCTGATCGGCTGCGCGCCGCCCAGGATGCTCTTCGAGAAAGCAATCCGTGACGGCCATGTGGAAGGCGAACTAAGTGGACCCTCGCTCGACAGCGCTGATCGTCATTGACGTGCAGCAGGGCTTCGTCAATCGGCATAGCCGCGGCGCGCTTCCGGCGATCGTGCGCTTGGTGACGGGCTGGCGAGCCGCCGGCGCCCCTGTGGTCTTCACACGGTTCCATAACGAGCTCGGTTCGCCATACGAGACGATCACCGGCTGGACGCGGCTGCGCACCACGGAGGAGCAGGCCCTCGTTGAGGAGCTTGAGCCGTTCACGGATTCCGCGGTCACCACCATCGACAAGGCGCAGTCGTCGGTCTTCACCCCCGAGGGTGCGCAGCTGATCCGAGACAAGGGCTGGAGCGACCTGGTGCTGTGCGGCATCGACACGGACGCCTGTGTCTACGACTCGGCGATCGCCGCCTATCAAAGCGGCTATCGGCCCTGGATCGTCACCGACGCCTGCGCCTCTACCGGTGGACCCGAGTACCACGACGCCGCTCTGCTGCTTGCCGCTCGCAACCTCGGCGCCGACCAGCTCGTCACCAGCGAGACCGTCCTGACCCGAATCGGCGGACCCAAGGGGGCACACACATGAGTTCACCTTCGTACGACGCGGACGTTCTGATCGTCGGAGCTGGCCCGGCCGGAGTGGCGGCCGCGGTCATGGCGGCCAGCCTCAAGCTGCGCACCGTAGTGATCGAGGCTGGGCTGACCGGAGGCAAGCTGCACGTCGTCGGCGCCTTGGACAACATGCCGGGGAACTGGTCAACCGGCCCGGATCTGGCGCAGGCTCTGGCGCAGGACCTGCAACGTCTCCAAGGAAGCGGCTGGTGCACTCTGATGCAGGCCCGGGCCGTCGCCGTGAGCGGTCACGACGACCGAGCCGAACTCACTCTGGACGATGGCCAGGTCCTGACCGGACAGGCCATCGTGGTCGCCACCGGAGTCGCCGCGCTTACACCCGCCGAAGCCGACTGGGTGACCGCTCCCGACGATCTCGCCGCGCCGCCACTCTGGCGTGCCGCACCGGACAGCCTCGCGGGCCGCACGTACGTGCTCGGAGCGGATCGCCCGCTCGGGACCTGGCTCCGGGCCCACCCGGAGACGTCGAAAACTCTGCATGTGCTCTGCCCTCCGACGGATGAGTACAAGGCCACCGAAGTCGCGGCCGATGACCGTGTCCGCATGGTCCCCGTCTCCCACGTCACCATCACCCGGCCCGCCTACGGCGGCGGCTGGACGGTTGAGGCCAAGGACCAAGACGGAGAACGGAAGGTCTATGCCGTCACCACTGTGCTGAATAACCTGGGCAACCGGCCTGCTGCCCTTGAGGGACTTACCCAAGGCGAGGACGGCTACTGCCCGACCGACCGCCAGCACCCACGCATTCGGATCGCCGGGGACCTGCGGTCCGCGCGTTATCAACGCATAGTCACCGCCCAGGGATCGGGTGCCGAAGCCGTGCTCGCCTACTACTACGGCGTCGCGCTGCGAGAGGCGAACGGAGTTGCCAAGTGATCCGCCGTACCTCGGTGCGGTTCCGGCCCCTGGCCATCGTCACCGGCCGGCCGCAGGGCGTCCAGAGCGGCCTGGAGCGTACGCGAGTCGCGGTTCCAACGCTTGGGTGCAACCAGCTTGAGCCGCGGCGCGTCGGGTGGGGTCATCACCTGGCTTTTGCAGTCGATGACGGGGACGAGGCCGAGGTTGTGCGTGAAGAGCAGGACGGGCTTTTGCGCGACCATCGACCGAAGTTCGAGGCGGGCGACGGGACCGAGGACGTGGACACGGCTGCCGAGGCGTTTTGGTTTTCCGATGACGACGAGTCCGTCGAGTTGGCCTACGAGCGTTTCCCAGGCGTAGGGCTGTCCCTCGAAGGCGGATCCGTAGTGGAGGAGCTCGACGCCGTCGGGCAGGTCCTCAGTGATGCGCTTGAGCCAGCGGTTCCAGTTGGAGTCGCTGGCGGTCTTGGGGGCTGCGCTGACGTAGACGCGGACCGGAGTGTCGGGGCGGCGCTTGGCGGCGATGCGGTGCATGGCCGCGATGTAGCGGCGCTGCTGCTCAGAGCGAGCGAAGGTCTCCACGTCAAGGGGATCGTCGTTTCCGGGCTTCTGCGTCGCGTGCATACCGCTCATCATGCCCGGACGGTGCCTCGAGTGTGGAGCGGGGCAGGTGATTCAGGGTTTCTGGTGCTCCGTCAGGAGCCCCTGATCTATTGGCGACACGAGCGATACCGGGGGATCGTTGTGGGATCGAAGGGGAGTACCGTGTCCCTAAATAAGATCCATATGGACATGGTTAAGCCCCGCGAGGCTGCACTCCGGGGCACGGCCGCAGACCTATCCAGGGAAGGTCTCGACGCGATGAAGGGTACCCGTACCCTCCGACAGACACACATCAAGGCACCCGCCGTGGCAGCGATGGATCGTACGTCGCTCCGGTTGGGTGCCTCTTTTGCCTTCCCGCGCCGATCCGGCTGCGGGCGCACCTCTGCCCCGGAAGGGGGCGAGATGTAGTCATTTGTGGCGGCGCCCGTGTGAACGGGGCTGCGAGCCGCCGGGACGCCCGGCCACCCAGGTGATTAGCGGTCACCTCGGCTACGGCGTCCCATCTGCCACCGGGTGGGCTTAGCGGGCCCTCCCGAAGGGGCTGTCCTTCCGGTTAGCGGCCGGTCAGACAGTTCGATCTTGGTTCTCCGCGAACCAGCGCCAAAGGCGCCCTTTTCATGCCTCCAGCAAGACCAAAGAAGGCAAGACCTATGTTGCAGTATCGTGCTGCCCTTTGTCAGCCCATCCATGCCCGGTTGGCGCATTTTGCGCCGTCTACCCGGTCACAGTTTCCCTCTCAGCCGACCGCTGGCCGATGCCAGCGGACTGCTACGACGCTCCGTACGTGGTTCTGCGGGGTGCCCACGTGAGCGCCGTTGCGGTGCCCGCCGCACACCGTCGGTCGTCGAGTCCTCGGTGGCTGCGCTCGGTCCCGGAGCAGGCCGGGCCGGCTGTCAAGCGCGGTCCGGGGCATCCTCTGACGCTCGGCCGGGATGCTCACGCTCGGCTGGCGACCGCCGTGCGCACGCTGCTGGACAGTCCGGGCCTTGAAGGGGTGCCGGATACGGTGCGTCTGGCGGTGGTGGTGCTGGCTGCGCGTACGCCGTCCGAGACCGGCGTGGTGGAGATCCGAGCTCGTGAGCTGGGCCGGTGGCTGGGGCTGTCGGAGTCGCGGGTTCGGCATGCAGTCGTGCCGGGCCTGCGCCGATCCGGTGTAGTGGACGTCGATACGCTGACGGGCGAGTTCGGCGAGGACTGGGGCCTGACCTGCCGTGTACTTCCGATGTGGGAGGCACAGAACAAGGTCGGCCACCCATTGCAGTTGCCGAAGCCGGAGCTTGCCACCCTGCTGCGGCTGATGGAGGCCCTGATGGCGCCGGGCTGGGCGCACCGGGATGGACGGGTGACGCCGGCCGGGCTGCTGGGTGCCCGTACGGGGCACGGAGCGGCAGCGGACCGCCTGGCCTTGCTGCTGCTGGTGCTGGAGACGGCGGAGAGCGGTCGGGTGCGACTGTGCGGTGGCACGGTCAACAAGCGTTACGGGCGGCCGGTGGCGACTTTGGCGCGGCTGCTGGGGAGTTCACTGTCGCGGGCGGAGCGGGTGCTGGCGCGCCTGGAGGATGCCGGGCTGGTGGAGCGTCCGCGGCGGCAGACCGTGTCCAGACTGAGGCAGGTGTCGCGGCTGGTGGTGCCGGCGGTGGCGGCCGCGCACAGTGGCCGCCAGGGAACTACTGACGGCCGCGTTGGAAACCTCGCAGGTACGGCATGGCCTAGTCAGGACTCCCTGTCGCCGACGAAACCGCAGACCAACGAGGCGCGCGAGGGCTGCGGAACCGACGAGGGAGACCTCGCGGCGACGACACCCCTTCACGCTGTTCACTCTTCTGTGGCTGATGTGTTTTCTGATGCTGAGGTTGATAGTGGGTTTTCCGGCTCTGCCGTACCGGGGTCCTGTGGTCGGCCGAAGCGCGCAAGCACGCGCGAGGACCAGGCCGCCGACGGCGAGACCGCCGTTGCACAGTCGGCGCCGCCGGTGGCTGAGGACGGCCCGCTGCGCGGGGCAAAGCCGAAAGAGTCCCCGGTCGAGGGACGGTATGGGCAGCGGGCTGCCAGGACTGGGGCCGGTGGCCGACCAAAGGCCGTGGGCTGGGAAAAGACGCAGCAGCAGCGGAGGGTGGACCTTCCCGCTCATCTTGGTCTGCGGGTGGCTCTGAGGCCGGTGGCGGGGCTGTGGGAGCGGCTGTCGGGCTGGCAGCAGGTCCAGGTGGAGGCGGCCGCGAAGGCTGAGGTGAAGCGGCTGGCTGGCATGCTGATGCGGCCGGAGGCGGCGCCGCAGTTGCTGGCCGACCGGTTCACTGACCGGCTGGAGGAGACCGGTGGCGAGGCCCTGGTCGACCGCCCGTACCCGTGGCTGATCCGGCGGGGCCTGGTGCAACGTCAGGCGTGCACGGACCGCCGGTGCGACGACGGGATTCGGCTGGACACCGGCGGCGAGTGCGAGAGTTGCGGCAACGTGGTCCACATCCGGCGCGCCGGGCGGGCGAAGGTCGCGGCGGAGATCGACCGGGAGCTGCCCAGCCTCGGTGGGCGCGGGCGCCGCCAGGTCCTCGAGGAGCGGCTGCGGGAGCACACCCGGTGTGAGGCAGAGCAGGCAGGCGCGCGGCACGCCCAGGCGGTGGCCGAGGTGGAAATGCGGCGGGTTGCCGCCGCGCGGCGCCGGGCGGCCGAGGAGGCTGCCGCGCTGGAGCGTTTGTCGGCTGCGTGTGTGGAGTGCGGTCTGCTGGGTGCGGCCGGGTTGTGCCCGGAGTGCACCTACCGGCGACGTATGGACGTTCTGGTGCAGGATGCGGTCGACCTGGCGGTCGCGGTGCGGGCGGATCTGGATGACTCGGCACAGATCGCCGCGCTGTCGGAGCGCTGCGAGGCCGATACCCGTGCGCTGGTCGATGACGTGTGCCGACGCCAAGCCGCAGCCGATCAGAGTCTGATGGCGTTCATCGCCCGGGAGGTGGCTGAACGGATCCGTGATGAGCGCCGGGCGAGCGCGCACCAGGGGCTGCTGCGGAGCGAGGAAGCCGAGGCTGAGGCGGAAGCCGTGTACGACACGGTGCTGCGCCGCCGCCCGCGCTGTCATCAGGCCGCGGAGGAAGCGGCGGACGAAGCCCGTCGACGTACTGCGCACTACATGCTGGAGCACAAACTCGGGCAGCTGCGGGCCCAGCGGGCGCGGATGCAGGCCGGACGGGCACCGACGCGGGTTGGCTGATCGGGTGGCGGTGTGTCAGCTGCGGTTGTCAGCCTGTCAGTTGAGTGCCTCGCAGGGGGCCGTCTTCACTCGGCGGACGATGAGCCGGTGCTTTTTACGGATCGGGGGCTGATCGGAGGTGAGTGTTCCCTCCCAGTCTGACTCGGGGATGAAGGTATTCCGCCATGGGGGCGCAAGCTGCCGTGTCGTGTCCGGCCTGCGGCGTGGCCGTGCATCGTCACCGGACCATGCAGTACGACGGCGTGAACGTCTAACGGCCTCAGGCTGGCCGGACCCCGCTCGAGCGGTCGGTTCACCTCCACTCGCGCGGAGAGCACTCGATGGGGTTCGAGCGGAGGAAGTCGGTGACTGGTTCACATCCGCACGCGTGGAAGACGCCGTCAGAGGGTCAGGGTTCGGCCGTCGTCGAGAAGAGCACTCCTTCTCGGTGAGCCCGAGCTGCGCGCCCAACGGTTCACCTCCGCTCGCGCGGAGAGCACGCCAAGGTCTACGGGGTGGACCTGGGAAAGCTCGGTTCGCCTCCGCTTGAGTGGAGATCAATTGCCCTTGGTCGAGCCGGCGCGGAGCCTCCGGGCGCTGGAAAGGCGGACGTGAAGTCCGGCAGGTGGAGAAGTACTTCCTTGCCCGAGTTGCCGTGGCCGAAGTCGCCCCGGCCCGCGCCACGCAGCCCGACAACATCCGCGAGCACCGCTGGTGGACTCGAGCCGAACTGGCGGTCACCCAGGAGACGGTCTATCCCGTTGGCCTTGCCGACCTGGTCGCGGCCGTCGCCGAAGGACGCACGCCCGAGCGCCCGAGCGTGCTGACCGGCTGATCCCCCTCGGACAACGCGCCTGAACGAGCGCAGGCACTGGCCGCGGCATGCGGAAACGAGGGGCCGCCCAAGAAGGGGTTCCCTGCGGAGAGACCCATACCGGCCGCGCGGAGTGCTCTCAGCACCTTTTCAGCTGCGGCCGGGTGCAGCTGGCATGGTCCCGTGGTCGAGTGCTTCCTATAACCGCCTGCGGCGGCTTTGCCGAGCCTGCAACCGCGCGCCGGCAGTTGCGGCGGTGAAGTTTCGGACGGACTCACGAGTGTCGGGGTGGCGGGGCCCGAGGAGCCTCCTTCGATCGGCCCAGACCAATCGGTGCAGGGACGCCGACTCTTGGTAGCGGCCAAGGTGGAAGAGCGCGTTGGCGAGGTTGTTTCGGATGGTGAGGGTGTCGGGGTGATCTGATCCGAGACTGTGTTCGCTGGCTATAAGTGGGCGGTTCGTCTTTGAGTTGATCTGGTGTCGCCTGATGGTGTGGCGGCGGGGCGGAATCTGCCGGTCCGCGGTTGTTGATCTGGTGATGTGATCGGGTGAGTGAACGCAAGCCGTATCCGAGTGACTTATCGGACGAGCAGTGGTCGTTGATCGAGCCGGTGATCACCGCGTGGAAGGACCGGCACCGCTCGGTCAGCGGTCATCAGGGCGCCTATGCGATGCGGGAGATCGTGAACGCGATCCTCTACCAGGGGCGGACCGGCTGCCAGTGGGCCTATCTCCCGCACGATCTGCCGCCCAAGAGCGCGACGTACTACTACTTCGCCGCCTGGCGGGACGACGGCACCGACCAGGTCATCCATGAACTCCTGCGCTGCCAGGTCCGTGAACGCGCCCGCCGATTAGAGGACCCGACCCTGGTGGTCCTGGACACCCAGAGTGTCCATGCCGCCGCCGGGGTCCCCGCCTCCACGACCGGCCATGATCCGGCCAAGCGGGTGCCCGGCCGCAAGCGCGGCCTGGCCGTGGACGTCCTCGGCCTGGTCATCGCAGTCGTCGTCCTCGCCGCGAACACCCACGACAACGCCGCGGGCATCGTCCTGCTGGACCAGGTCGCCGAGCACGCCGACGGCACCGTCCGCAAGGCCCTGGTCGGTCGAGGAGCGGCTGCGGGAGCACACCCAGCGTGAGGCAGATCAGGCGGGTGCACGGCACGCCCGGACGGCGGCCGAGGTGGAGATGCGGCGGGCGGCGGCTGCCCGGCGCCGGGCAGCCGAAGAGGCTGCCGAGCTGGAGCGGTTGTCGGCTGCGTGCGTGGAGTGCGGTTTGCCGGGTGCGGCGGGATTGTGCCCAGAATGCACTTACCGGCGGCGTACGGACGCTCTGGTGCAGGAGGCGGTCGACTTGGCGGTCACTGTGCGGGCGGACTCGGATGACCCGGCGCAGATCGCTGCGGTGTCGGAGCGCTGTGAGGCCGACACCCGTGCGCTGGTCGCGGACGTGTGCCGACGTCAGGCTGATCAGGGCCTGGCGGCGTTCACCGCCCGGGAGGTGGCTGAGCGGATTCGTGATGAGCGCCGGGCGAGTGCGCACAGCCGGCTGTTGCGGAGCGAGGAAGCCGAAGCCGAGGCTGAGGCGGTGTACGACACGGTGCTGCGCCGCCGTCCGCGCGGTCACCAGGACGCGGAGAAGGCGGCGGCCGATGCCCGTCGGCGTACTGCGCACTATCTGCTGGAGCGCAGGCTCGGGCAGTTGCAGGTCCAGCGTGCGCGGATGAAAGCTGGCCGGGCGCCGAAGTGGGCGCTGGCTGATTGGGTGACTGCGTGTCAGTTGTAGTCGTTAGCCTGTCAGTTGAGCACTTGTCGATCTGCTCATAGGCGCGGCCGAGCGTGCGGTTCACCTCGTCAACCCGCTGCTCGCTGGCCAGATGCAGGTGCCAGGTGGGCCGCACGGACTTCACCTCGACCAGGCTTGTCCGGCGAGAGGTCGCGAGCACGGTTTGATGCCGTCGGCGGCGTCGTTCCACTCTGCCGCAGGTACTCCTTGTACGTGGTCGCGGTACGTAGTTGCATGCAGCTTGGTTCCCCAAACAGTGAAATGTGTTGCACATCACATGATCGCCCGCCGAGTCGGGAGTACCGGTTGGAGATCATTTAGCACTTATTTGATCTTTTCTCTCCGTATACGTTCGGGATCGCTTGATCATCCTGATCGGGAGATATGGAGTACAAAATGGGCAGATACTTGCTCAGCCGGGTCTCATGGCAGGGACGTCGCGGTCGAAGACCCGTTCTGACAGGACGTCACTTGCGCCGGACCGCCCTGGCTTTGGCCATGGTGCTGGCCGCCGAGACGGCGGTGACAGTTGCCACCACCGGGCAGGCGATGGCCTTGTCGTCCGGTACGCCAACTGCGGCGTCCATTGCGAACCTGGGAGCCGCCGAGGCGTCTGACCAGGCGTCGGCTCTGCTGATGGCACGGTTGCAGGACCGCAAGATCGAGGTGCTGTCAGGACGAACTGCGGATTCGACCACTTGGGCGTTGCCCTCCGGTGCGCTGCAGACGGCTGCTTATGCCGGACCGATCCGCGTGAAGCAAGACGGTGTGTGGCAGGCCATCGATACAGCTCTGTCCGACACCGGCGCCGTCCTGGAGCCGAAGGCAGCAGCGGCTGACATCGCGGTTTCCGATGGCGGTGACAAGCGGCTGGCATCGGTGACCAAGGGGGATACGACGCTCGGTCTGGGCTGGGAGAACACCCTGCCGACTCCGACAGTGAAGGGCGACACTGCCTCCTATGGCCTGGGCGGCGGGCAGACGTTGACGGTCACCGCGCTGCCACAGGGCATCTCGCAGAACGTCGTCCTGGCCAGCGCACCGGATGGGGCGGTGTCCTACCGGATCCCACTGGATCTGGATGGGTTGAAGCTCTCCCAGGCCGATTCGGGGCATCTGCTGCTGAAGGATACGGACGGGAAGCTGGTGGCCGAGGCGCCCGCTCCCATGATGTGGGACTCCTCCAAGGATCCTGTCTCCGGTGAGCCGGAGCACTTGGCGCAGGTTGCCACCACGGTGGAGACGGCGTCGGATGGATCGCAGACTCTGGTGCTCACTGCGGATGCGGACTTCTTCCGCCAGGATCTGACCTATCCGGTGACGGTGGACCCGACCTCCACCTTGGCGGTGACCACCGACACCTGGGTGCAGACTCCCGACTACCCCGACTCCCAGGTTTCTTCTCCGGAGCTGAAATCCGGTACTTACGACAACGGCACCAACAAGGCCCGCTCGTACCTGAAGTTCGGCGTGTCGGCCTTCGCCGGCAAGCACATTGTTGACACCAACCTGTCGCTGTACTCGTACTACTCTTCAACCTGTTCCACCACCGGGGCCGGTACCCAGGTACGGCGCATCACCTCTGACTGGTCGTCCTCGGCCATCACCTGGGGCGCCCAGCCGTCCACGACGGCCACCGGCGCGGTGACCAACACGGCTGCCCTGGGGTACAGCTCATCGTGCCCGGCCGGGACCATGAACTTCGACGTCGACGGCATCGTGCAGGCCTGGGCCGACGGGTCGGCCAACTACGGTCTGCAGGTGCGCGGCGCGGACGAGACCGACCCCTACACCTGGCGGCGCTTCCGCTCTGCGAACTACATCAGCGGCGACGACTCCGTCGAGCCGCATCTGACCGTCACCTACAACTCCTACCCGGTCACCCCGGCCAATACGGCGGTCTCCCCGAGCGTGGTGAACGCCTACAACGGCAAGAGGTACGTCACCTCGCTCACCCCGCAACTGTCGGCCAAGGTATCCGACGCCGATGGCGCAACGGTCAAGGCGCAGTTCGAGATCACCCCGGACCCGGCCTATAACGACACCACCTACACCTACACGGCCACCAGCACGGGCGTTGCCTCCGGCTCGACCGCCTTGCTGACGATCCCCTCGGCCAACGCCTTCCCGGCCGCATCGCACCTGCGCTACCGGGTGCGCGGCTACGACAACACCGACTACGGCTCGTGGACCGGTTACAGCGCCTTCGCACTGAATACCGGCAAGCCGACGGCCCCCAGCGTCACCTGCACGCCCTACACGAAAGACACGTGGACGGCCAAGGACGACAATGGCGCCAGCTGCACTCTGGACACCGCAAGCGGAGACGGGCAGGGCTACTACTGGGGCCTTGACAATTCCAGCACGCCCAACCGGATCGACGACACCGTTGACGGCAACGGCGGCGACCCGCTGACCATCACCGTCAAACCGGGCGACGGCTGGCACAGTCTGTATGCCAAGACAATCGACTCCGGCGGCAACCTGTCCACCACCTCGACCGAGTACAAGTTCGGCGTCGGCGCCGACGGCGCGGCCCTCCTCGCTCCGGGCGACGGCGACCGCCCGGCCCGCCGCGTCGCCCTTGCCGCCACCGGAAAGCCCACCTACACCGGCGTGACCTACCAATACCGGCGCGGTGAGACCGACAGCTGGCACACGGTACCGCTGGCGGACGTCACCAAGAACGCCGACGGCACTGCGGTCGCCTCCTGGCCACTTGCAGCACCGAATGGCGCCCCGCCGGCGCTGACCTGGAACATCACCACCACGCTGGCAGAGGACGGCCCGATCGACATCCGTGCCGCCTTCACCGACGGCACCACGACCGGCTACTCCACGCCCAACACCGTGACAGTCGACCGCAACGCCGGTGACGCGCCCACCCAGGAGGTCGGGCCTGGCGATGTCAACATGCTGACCGGTGACTTCACCCTGATCCAGAACGATGCCGCCGCCTTCGGCGTCAGCATCGACCGCACTGCCTCCTCGCGTGGCGCCACCACCGGCGAGGACATGGAGGGCCAAGCCGCCATCTTCGGCCCCGGCTGGATCTCCGGGGTCACGGCAGAGCGCACCGGCTCGGACTGGAGTACGGTCCGCAAGACCTCGGCCACCTCGGTTGAGGTCCTCGACGCCGACGGTACGGCAGTGGGCTTCACCGCCACCAGCGCCGGTGGCTGGCAGCCGGAGCCGGGCTTGGAGGACCTGACGCTGACCAGCAAGGACAGCGCAGGCGTTACGACCAACGATCTGACGAAGATCTCGATCTTCACCCTGCAGGCGGCGAGCGGCGCCACCACCACGTTCGCCAAGGTCGATCCGGCCGCCACTGCCTGGCAGGCCACCACTTTCTACCTGGCCACAGCCAACTCCACCATCACCGTGGTCTCGGAGAAGGTCACAGGGGGCAGCCAGACCCTGGCTCGCCCGAAGTACCTGATCGCGCCGACCACCGCGGTGTCCAACGCCACATGTGCGGCGACCCCGTCGGCGAAGGGCTGCCGACTGCTGGAGATCGTGTACTCCAGCACCACTACGGCCACCGGCACTGCCTTCGGCGAGTACGCCGGAACTGCGAAGGAGATAAAGCAGTGGTCCACCGAGCCGGGCGCCGCCGCGGCTACGGCCAAGACCGTGCAGTGGTATCAGTACGACGGCACCGGACACCTGCGCGGCACCTGGAGCCGACAGATCAGCCCGGCGACGTTCACCGAGTACAGCTACGACTCCGCCAACCGGGTCACCAAGTTCACGCAGCCCGGTGAGTTGCCGTGGACCCTCAGCTACGGCAGGGCCGGCAATGCCGCCACCGCCGGTGACGGCATGCTCCTCGCGGCGTCCCGGCCCGGCTTGAAGCAGGGGACCGCCGATATCACCGAGGGCACTGCGGCGATCAACGTGGTCTACGACGTGCCGCTTTCCGGCACAGCCGCGCCTTACGCCATGGCTCCCGCGAACGTCGCGGCCTGGGGGCAGGAGGACGTGCCGACCGACGCCACGGCGGTCTTCCCAGCCGATGCCATCCCGGCTTCCCACGACGGGCGGACTCTGACGGCCAGCGCATACCGGCAGGCCGAGATCAGCTACGCGGACGCCTCAGGCCGGCAGGTCAACACCGCCGCGCCCGGCGGGCACATCGCCGCCACTGAGTACGACCACCTCGGCAACGCTTTGCGGGAACTTTCTGCGGGCAACCGGGAGCTCGCCCTCGCCACCGGCGGGAGCGGTCTGGAGACGCTCACCCGGCTGGGCCTCAGCGGAAGCTCGACCGCGGTGCGCGCTGTAGCCCTGTCCACCGTCCACGTGTTCAGCAGCGACGGCCAGCGGGAAGTCGAGTCCTTCGGCCCGCTGCATCTGGCAATCCTCACCGGCACTCTCAAGGCCGGCGCCGGCGGGACCGATCTGCCGGCGGGTACCGAGGCGGCGGTCACGAAGCACACGGTGACCGCCTACGACGAGGGCCGTCCCACCGACGGCAGCGCCAAGGTCAGCGGCCTACCCACCACCGTTACCACCGGCGCGCACGTCGACGGCTACCCGGCCGACGGCGATGCAGAAGTCACCAAAACCACCTACGACTGGGCCAAGGGCTCGGCGATCAGCACCATCGAGGATGCCGGTGGCAAAAACCTGACCAAGACCACCGCCTACGACACCCAAGGCCGGACCACCAAGACCACGCTGCCCAAGTCGACGGGCACTGACGCCGGGGCCACCGTGACCACCTACTGGTCGGCCACCGGCACCGGCGCCTGCAACGGCCGCCCGGAATGGGCTGACCTGGTCTGCTCCACCGGACCGGCCGGGGCAATCACCGGCGGCGGCTCCAACCCCACACAACTGCCTACGAAGACCGTCGAATACGGCTGGTGGGGACAGCCCAGCAAGATCTCCGACACGGCCAACGGCGTCACCCGCACCACCACGATCATCACGGACACCCTCGGCCGGATCTCCAGCACCAGCGTCACCGGCGGCGTGGGCACGGCCATGCCGGACATCACCACCACCTACGACTCGAACAACGGCCGGATCGCCACCCAGACGGCCAACGGGCAGACCATCACCACCGGATACGACAAGCTCGGGCGTCAGATCAGCTACAACGACGGGGCGGGTAACACCACCACCACCGCGTACGACCTCCTGGACCGCCCGGTCAAGCTGACCGACTCCGCACCATCCACCCAAACGATCACTTACGACGCGAACCTGGACCCCCGTGGCCTTCCCACGTCCCTGACCGACTCGGTCGCAGGCACGTTCGCGGCAACCTACGGCGCCGAGGGCGAACTCCTCACCGAGCAGCTACCCGGCGGTTACACCCTCACCACCAGCACCGACAACGTCGGCCAGATGACCTCGGCGGTGTACAGCCGTGACAGCGATGGCACGGTCGTGCTCGCCGACACGGGCGACTACTCCACTCACGGCCGCCTCGTGAACCACACCGGAACCGCTGGCGACACCACAGCGCAGGCGTACACCTACGACAAGGTCGGACGCCTCACGGGCACCGACGACACATCCGCAGACGGCAGTTGCACCCGACGCACCTACGGCTTCGACAACAACAGCAACCGCACCTCGCTGGCCAGTTCGACCAGCGCGCCCGGAACGGCGTGCGCCGGCACCGGAGCCACGACAACCACCAGCACCTACGACAGCGCTGACCGGCTCATCGCGTCCGGCACCACCTACGACGCCTTCGGCCGCACCACCGGTCAGGCCAGCGGAGCTGCCATCGGCTACTACGTCAATGACCTGGTCCGTCGGCAGGCGGTGGGCACCAACCGCCAGACCTGGGACCTGGACGCCGCCGGCCGCCTGGCGTCATGGACCACGGAGACCCAGGGCGCGGACCAAACCTGGAGTCAGACCGGCCGCAAAACCAACCACTACGGATCGGACGGAGACAGCCCGGACTGGATCACCGAGGACTCGAGTGGAACGATCTCCCGATCCGTCCGCGGACTGACGGGCAGCCTGGAAGCCGTCACCAGCGCAACCGGGGGTGTGGTGCTCCAGCTGACCACGCTCCACGGGGATCTGGGAGTACAACTGCCGCTCGACACCACAAAGAACCCGGTCGTGCTGCGGCAGGATGAATTCGGGAACCCGGTGCCCGGCAGTGTGCCCGTTCGCTACGGCTGGCTCGGAGGACCGCAGCGCTCCGGCGAAACGGCCACTGGCGCGATACTCATGGGCGTCAGACTCTACGACCCGACCAGCGGAAGATTCCTCTCGACAGACCCAATGCTCGGTGGAAACGCCAATGCCTACGACTACGCATTCGGTGACCCCATCAACAGGCTGGACCTCGACGGAAGATGGAGCTGGTGGAAGACCTGGTACTACTCCTGGGGCAGGGTCAAGATCCACGCCTGGAGATTCTGGGACTGGCAGGGACTTCACGTAGGCGGGTCCGTGTACGTGTATTTCAACCGCTACTGGACCAGGCAAATCGCAGCCCACATCGATAGATGGTGGGAACGAGTGTCAATCGTGGGGGGCATTGTGGCCGCCATGACGACAAACAAAGCCGTCATAGTCGCGGCAGGACTCCTCTGGTTGTATGGATATTGGGTGTACGGCATGGCTGACTACGCCGCTAAGCATGGCCAATGCCTCCGGGTGAAGGCTGCGAGCGGATACCTGTACTGGTGGTATTCGTACATGTATCCATCGCACGTGAGCTGCTAGAGGCGCCAAGTGCCGCCATTCCACTGAGATCCGCTAGATCTGTAAACCCGTGGGGACGCAGAACATATGCGCCCCCACGGGGGACCTGGCGTCAACGCAGCAGACTTAACTCCACACAGTTGAGAAAGTGAAACGATGAAGAAAATTTCTATCCGGATTCGGGCGTCGATAGTTATGGCCGCTATCGGTCTCGTCCGCTTCGTTCAGTCTCATTTCTGGGAGGACGTGGCGCATCAAAATGCGCACGCACTGGAAGGCGCCGCCGAATGGTTTCTTGGCGCATGGTTCTTGGCGATGGCTCACTTGGTGCTGACATCAGACGCTTGGCGGAACAGGAAGAAGAATTGAAGGAAAGGTATGACTGCACCAGCGCATTGATTGACATGTCAAAGCATGGGCCCTCGCGTCTCCACACCTCTTACTCACCCGTGAGGCGCACTGCTCACGGAAAACCCAGGACGCCTACAAGTAAAGCCGGGCATCTGCCGAACTCGCAGCTGTAATTAACAACCCAACTCTTGAACGGTATTGGAATTCTTGATGGCGCGACGTGTGACAGCCCTGTTGCTGATGAGTGCGGTACTGCTGACCGGCTGCAGTAGAGAAAATCCCCCGGCTCCCCCGGACGGTGACCACCGTCCCCTGCCCGCCCCCACAGTGTCGGCATCCCGCCCACCGATACCGGCGGCCGTGCATTCGGATGCGGTACTGCCTGCGGTCACCGGAGTTGTCGGGCAGGAGGCCGCCATCACCATTCCCAAGGCCAAACCGAGCGGGAAGTTCGTCGTCTCAGCCCTCGCGGAAGGGCGTGGCCGCAAGGCTCAGAACGGGGACATCGTCATCATCGACTACTCGGCGAAGAGCTGGAAGAGCAAAAAGGCCCTGCCCGGCACCTACGACAAAGGCGATGCCCCCAAGGTGTTCCCGGTGGGTAAGGGGGCGGTGATACCGGCGCTGGACCGCGCTGTTCAGGGACAGCAGGCCGGCAGCCGCCTGCTGGTGGTGGCTCCACCAACTGCCGCCTACGGCACGTCCGGCAATGCCCGTCTGGGTGTTTCGGCCACCGAGACCGTCGTCTTCGTCGTCGATGTCGTGAAGGTCCTGGCCGCCGACGCCATCGTCTCCGGGGAGCAGCGCACAGTCCCCGAGGAACTGCCCGAGGCTCAGGTGGGCCGCTCGGCCGCCGTGATCGCGGTCCCTGACACCGCGGCGCCCGGCCGTCTGGTTTCCAGAACGCTCGTCAGCGGACCCGGCCCGAAGGTGAAGACAGGTCGGACAGTGGTGCTCCAGTATTCCGGCGCGGTCTGGGAGGGCAACCGCGGAAAAGACCGGGCCACGCTCTTCGAATCCTCCTGGGCGCAACGCCACCCCACCACGCTCATCATCGGCGTCGGTAACGTCATCGAGGGCTGGGACAAGGCACTGGTCGGCGCAAAGGTGGGCAGCAGGGTGCTGCTTGTCGTCCCACCCAGGCTCGGCTACGGCGCTCAGGCCCGAAAGGGCATCCCGGCCCGGTCCACCCTCGTCTACGTCGTCGACATCCTGGCGGCAGCGTAGCTGCATGTCGGCTTGCCCATGCCCATCACCCGACGGCTCGCCCGCGCCGCGCTCGTTAGTCTTGTCAACGGGGCCGCCTGGGCGGCGGGTTCGGGCCGGGCGCGGGCGGCGCGATGCCACTCCGCGCAGGCCCAACGCCCTTGGCGGGACTGGAAGCGGTGCAGGCTCACACAGATCTCCCACAAGGGGTCCGGCGCGGCCGCAATACGGGTCCTGACCAGATCGGCATCGGTGAAGTGGATACGGAGCACTGAGTTCCCCCCAGGTGTTCTGCGCCTTCGGGCAGAGGAAACCATCCTGACTGCCATGTTCGCGTCAGAAACACCCCGGGAGCGCGAGCCAGCGAGTCGGCGCGCGTCGACTCGTATGCCCGTCCCCGCGCAGCAACGGCACTCGAGGACGGCGCCGCCGGCACCGGTGCGCTCGTTCGCCCCTATGCCATGACCGGGGGGGGCGCACCAGGCCGCGATACCAACTAGCCATCGAGGCACTCGTATCGACTACCGCAGATCCCCAGCAGATGCGGGGACTGCTGCCGGAGCATCAGCGGATCTGCCACCTGTGCCGTGACATCAAGGCGGTGGCGGAAATCTCGGCGCTGCTCTCCATGCCTTTGGGCATCGCACGCATCCTGGTGGCTGATCTGGCGGAAGCAGGACTCGTTGCCATTCACGCACCGGCAGGAAGCGAAAACCAGGATGGTCAACCCGACAGGGCTCCGCTCGAAAGGGTGCTCAGCGGGCTTCGTAGGTTGTAGCCTCCCGCCGATGCGGAGCGCCCGGAGACCTGTACGTCACCGTGCGCATCACCCGACTGATCAGCCGCCCGACTCCGGCACTATCGATTGTCGTAG
The DNA here is from genome assembly GCF_019049245.1 of Streptomyces sp. AC555_RSS877. Classification (GTDB taxonomy): domain Bacteria; phylum Actinomycetota; class Actinomycetes; order Streptomycetales; family Streptomycetaceae; genus Streptomyces. Next base: position 32,345 of record NZ_JAGMUK010000071.1, read on the forward strand.
CGGTCGTGAAGGACCTTGACGGTTTCGGTCCACGCGCTGTCGGCCTGCTCTGAGGTTCCCCCGTCATGCGGGAGCCGCTGATCAGCTGGTCAGCAGGGGTTGACGGGTGTTCAGATTCGTTGGTTCGGCCGTCGCCTGCTCGGCGTAGTACTTCTCCTCGAACTCGATCGGGCTGAGGAAGCCGAGCCGTTCCTGGATGCGGCGGGAGTTATAGAAGCCGTCGATGTACTCGAAGAGCGCGAGATTCGCCTCGGCCCTCGTGGTGAAGGTGCGGCCACGGAGGCCCTCGGTTTCGATGAGCATCCAGAGGTTCTCCGCGAGGGCGTTGTCGTACGAGTCCCCGACGGAGCCCATGGACGCCTCAACTCCCGCCCGCATCAGCCGGGTTGTGAGCTGGATGGACGTGTACTGACAGCCGTGGTCGGCGTGGTGGATGAGCTTGCCCGGCTCGACCTCGCGGGACGCGAGCGCGTACTCCAGCGTGGTCAGGACCAGGTCGGCGTCCGCGCGGGCGGAGGTCTCCCACGCGACCACCCGCCGGGAGAATGCGTCCCGGATCGCGGAGAGCCACAACGGTCCCTCGCCGGTGGAGACCATCGTGAGGTCGGTGACCCACAACCGGTTCGGCGCCGGTGCGGTGAAGTCCCGGTTGACCAGGTCCGGGGCCAGGCTGGCCTTGGGATCGCGGCGCGTGAAGCCCTTCCGCCGCGGGCTGATCCCCGCGATGTCGGCCTCGCGCATCAGGCGCTCGACCCGCTTGCGGCCCACGCGTGTGCCCTCGCGTCTGAGGACGGCGTGCACGCGCGGCGATCCGTAATTGCCGCCGGACTCCGCGTGGATCTCCTTGATCCGCTCGGCCAGTTCGACGTCGCGGCGTCGCCGTTCGCACGGTTCCTTCTCCGCGCGGCGCCAGCGGTAGTAGGTGGAGGAGGGGATGTGCAGTTCCCGCAGGACGCACTCGACTCCCAGGCGGGGATGCTCGTCAACGAGCGCCGTCACCTGGGCCGGGTCGGGTCGAGTTGCGCCGCGAAAAAAGCCGAGGCCGTCCGCAGGACGTCATTGGCCCGCTTGAGCTGGGCGTTCTCCTTGCGCAGGGCCGCGAGCTCGGCGCGTTCGTCGGTGGTGAGACGGTCGTCGCGTTCGCCGGCGTCCGCCTCGGCCTGGCGGATCCAGCCGCGCAGGGCCTCGGGGTGCACGCCGAGGTCGACGGCCAGCTTCTTGATCTGCGGCTTCGGCTCGGTGGTGCGGTACATCCGCACCGCACGCTCACGCAACTCGAGCGAGTATTTCCGGGGTGCAGCCATGGTCACAGGTCCTCTCATGAGTCCCATCTGACCCGCTGTCAACTTCCTCCGCATCTCGGGGTGCCTCTGTGTCTTGTCAAGTCACTTGAGGCAGCCGGTGCTTGGACATCCGTTCATCGGCGATCATGACACGCCACACATGGTCGG
>NZ_JAGMUK010000072.1 GCF_019049245.1 Streptomyces sp. AC555_RSS877
CCGCACTGAATTCCTTCGACATCACCTTCGACGGCCGCCTCTCCGCAGCACGTCAGTAACCCCAACAACCCCATTTACACCGCTCGTTTGACAGACCCGAGGCTCAAGCTGGGACCACTGGCCGTTCGTCAGATCCCCACGTCTTACAGGACGTGATCATCAACGAACAAGATCCACTTTCGCAACAGACCCTACTGCACGGCGTGCACCGTGATCGACAGCGCACGGAGGCCGCACATGTGCGGGACCTCTCAAGGTCTAGGACTGCAACGTTGAGATCCGTAGCCATTACTACCCCCAGCGCATGGGGCGGGAGGCGAGCGTGACGCAGTGGCAGTGGCGAGCAGGGGGCAGCAAGTGCGGACACCTCCCTCGGTGGCAAGCAACTTCGCGTACGTTCACATGCAACAGGCGTACCGCTAGTGGCTTGACCACACCACGAAGTGCGTCGACGTGGAGGGCCGCTGCCTCATCGCGGCTGAGCTCTGGCCGGCGTACGAGGCAAGGAAGCCATAGGCCTCATTGATGGCCCACATCGATTGGTTGCGATGAGCCCACCAACCTTTGAACAAGTGGCGTCGCCGAAACTCAAGTAAAGCCGATAGACGCTGCGCCCAAGCTCATTAGAACCGCAATCCTCCGGCATTTTTGGGTACGTAGGTGTTTCGGTGGAAGTGCTTTGCTTTTTTGGCTGGGTTTTGTATGTGGGTGGGGTGGGCGTGTGTTTGTGGGCGAGTCGTAGGGCGAGGAGTGATCCGGCTGCGGGGGGTGCGAGGTTGAGTGCTGTGGTGAATCCCATGTGGTAGTGGGTGAT
>NZ_JAGMUK010000073.1 GCF_019049245.1 Streptomyces sp. AC555_RSS877
CGTGACGGACGGGTCCGGGATGGCGACCTCCGTGACGGACGGGTCCGCGACGGTCGTCTGCATGACGGGCAGGTCCGGGAAGATCGCCTCCGTGACGGACGGATCGGCGAGGATCCCCTGCGTGACGGACGGGTCCGCGATGGCGACCTCCGTGACGGACGGGTCCGCGACGGTCGCCTACGTGACGGACGGGTCCGGGATGGCGACCTCCGTGACGGACGGGTCCGCGACGGTCGTCTGCATGACGGGCAGGTCCGGGAAGATCGCCTCCGTGACGG
>NZ_JAGMUK010000074.1 GCF_019049245.1 Streptomyces sp. AC555_RSS877
CGCTGGTCGTGCGCAACAGCGGTGGCACGTACGGCGAGGCCAACCAGAAGGCGGTCTACGACGCGTTCACCAAGGAGACGGGCATCCAGATCAAGGTGGTGAACATCGCGTACGCCCAGTTGCTCGCCCAGATCAACCAGGGCCGCCCGCAGTTCGACGTGATCGACACCTCGATGGCCGACGTGGTGCGCTTCAAGGACGAGGACGCGACCGAGGCACTCGACTACGACCGGTTGAAGAGCACCAAGAACGCGGGCATCGCCGAGTCCCTGATGATGTCCCACGGCATCGGCAAGAACTACTGGGCCAGCGTCATGGCGTACCGTACGGACGCCTTCGACGGCAAGAAGCCTGAAAACTGGGCCGACTTCTGGGACACCAAGACGTTCAAGGGCAGCCGCGCCCTCCAGGCCCGCGACGCCGACCTGCCCGAACTGGAGTTCGCCCTCCTGGCCGACGGCGTGCCCCTGGACAAGCTGTACCCCCTTGACGTGGAGCGCGCCTTCAAGTCCCTCGACAACATCAGGGGTTCCGTCCGTAAGTACTGGGACACCGGTGCCCTGCCCGGCGTCCTGCTGGGCCGCCAGGAGGTCGTCGCCACCAGCGTCTGGCACGGCCGTCTCGACGCCCTGATCAAGGGCGGCTCGCCGCTCGCCTACCAGTGGAACGGTGCCCGCCGGCAGAGCAACGGCTTCTGCATCCCCAAGGGGACCGCGAACCTCGACGCCGCCTACCAGCTCGTCGACTTCGCGCTGCGTCCCGACATCCAGGCCGCCTACGCCGAGGTCTATCCGATGGCCCCGGTGGTGCCCGCCGCCTACAAGAAGCTCTCCTCGGCCGCCGCCGGGAACCTGGCCAGCTCACCCGAGCACCTGAAGTCCGGGTTCGACCTGGACGTCGAGTGGTGGATCAAGAACGAGGCGGCCGTGTCCAAGCGCTGGCAGGAGTGGGTCAATGCCTGAGCTGCACCTGAAGTCCCCGCACCAGTCGTCCCCGGCGGTCTCCCCGCCGGCGGGGACCGGCACCGGAAAACCCCTCACTGTCACGGACCTGCGCAAGACGTACAGCGGCGTGACCGCTGTCGACACGGTCTCGATGGAGATCGCGGGCGGCGAGTTCGTCACCTTCCTGGGGTCCTCCGGTTCCGGCAAGACCACCACACTGATGATGATCGCCGGGTTCTGCGAGCCCGACTCCGGCAGCATCGTCGTCGGCGGCCGTGACGTGACCCGCCTCGCGCCGCAGAAGCGCGGCCTCGGCTTCGTCTTCCAGCAGTACCTGCTCTTCCCGCACATGACGGTCTGGGAGAACGTCGCCTTCCCGCTCCAGCTGCGGGGTGTGCCCAAGGCGGAGCTGCGCCGCCGGGTGGGGGAGACCCTGGAGATCGCCGGGCTCTCGGCCATGGCCCGGCGCCGGCCGCGTGAGCTGTCCGGTGGCCAGCAGCAGCGTGTCGCGCTGTGCCGGGCGCTGGTCTACCGGCCGCCGGTGATCCTCATGGACGAGCCGCTCGGTGCCCTGGACAAGAAGCTGCGCGACCAGCTCCAGACCGAGATCAAGCGTATCCAGCAGGAACTCGGCCTCACCGTCATCTATGTGACGCACGATCAGGAGGAGGCGCTGGTCCTGTCCGACCGGATCGCGGTGATGCGGGACGGGCGCATCGACCAGTTCGACACCCCGCGTGAGCTCTTCGAGCGCCCGCGCACCCCGTTCGTCGCCGACTTCCTCGGCGCGGCCAACTTCCTGCCCGGCACCGTCCAGCAGCAGACCTCCGAGCGCACCGTCGTGAAGCTCGACACGGGAGGCCTGCTCAAGGCCCGCCCGCAGTCGGGAGTGGAGGGAGCACGGGTACGGGCCGCGGTGCAGCCCGGCCGGCTCCGGCTGTGCACGCCGGGCGACGGGTTCTGTACCGGGACCGTCGAGACGGTCACCTATGTCGGCACCCTCGTCCGCGTCACCGTCCGCCCCGCGGGCGACGCCGACACCGGCCTGGTACGGCTGGAACTCCCGGCCGGACAGGCCCCGGTCATCGGCGAACAGGTCAGCCTGACCGCCCACCCCGACGACGTCAGCGTGTTCGCGGTGGAAGGAGGCGGGTGACATGGCCGGATCCGTTCTCGCCCCCGCGCCTCCCGCCCCGGGCCCCAAGGCCCCCGCCGCTTCCCAGGGACGGCTGCGCCGTGCGCTGTCCGAGCGCCGCACCCGCTTCGGACTGCTCAACGCCGCCCCCGTGGTCATCTATCTGCTGGTGCTGTTCGTCTACCCGATCTTCAGCACCCTGCTCCTCAGCCTCAAGGGCGAGGACGGCGGCTGGACTCTGCACTGGTACGCGAACGCCCTCCAGGGGTCCAACCTGCAGGTCCTTTTCACCACCCTGCGGATCTCCGCCGAGACTTCGCTGTTCAGCCTCGTCATCGGATTCCTGCTGGCCGCCGCCGTCTCCCGGCTCAAGCCGCTGTGGGCAGGCCTGGTGATGATCATCGTCATCGTGCCGCACTTCATCAGTGCCCTGGTCCGCACCTACGGCTGGATCATCCTGCTCGGTGAACACGGCGTCATCAACAACGCCCTGACGGACCTGGACGTCCCGGGTGCTCCGTTCCAGATGCTCTACAACGAACTCGGCGTGGTCATCGGCACCACCTCGGTGATGCTGCCCTACACCGTGCTGCTGCTGTACGCGGTGATGCGCGGCATCGACCGCAGGCTGCCGGCCGCCGCGGCCAGCATGGGCGCGGGCAGGCTGACGATCTTCCGCCGGGTCTACCTCCCGATGGTCGCTCCCGGCCTGGTCAACGCGGGCATCCTGTGCTTCATCCTCTGCCTCGGCTACTACCTGACCCCCGCCCTCATGGGTGGTCCGAAGCAGACCATGGTCGCCTCGCTCATCAGTGAGCAGGTGATGAAGCAGAACCAGTGGAACGGCGCTGCCGCGCTCGGCATCATCCTGCTGCTCCTCACCTTCGGAGGTCTGCTCCTGCTGCGGCTGATCAAGGCCGTGAGCGAAGCCGCGAAGAACCGAGGTATCTCATGATCGCGCTGCGCTCGACACTGGCCGGACGGATCTTCCTGACCGTCGCCTCCACGGTGATCCTGCTGTTCCTCGCCCTGCCGATCGTCCTCATCGTCGTCACCTCCTTCGGCAAGGACGCCTTCGGCGCCTTCCCGCCGGACTCCTGGACGCTGGGCTGGTACAAGGTGCTGTTCGCCGACGGCAGCAAGTGGCCGGCCGCGCTGTCGCTGAGCGCCCTGATCGCCTCACTGACCACCGTGTTCTCGCTCCTCCTGGGCATCACGGCGGCCACGGCACTGGTCCGCAGCAACCTGCCGCTGCGCTCGGCGGTGTACGGACTGGTCCTCGCCCCGCTGGTGATCCCCCAAGTGGTCATCGCCCTCGGCCTGTTCCTGCTCTTCGAGCCGGCCGCCATGCTCGGCAGTCCGATCGCCATCGCCCTCGGCCACACCGTGCTCGCCTCACCGATCGCCGTGATGATCCTCATGGCCACACTGAAGGGCATCGACGAACGGCTGGAGGACGCGGCGGCCAGCATGGGCGCGAACCGGCTCACCGTCGCCCGGCGCATCACGCTCCCCCTGGCGATGCCCGGCATGATCGCCGCCGCGGTCTTCTCCTTCATCACCAGCTTCGACGAGTTCTTCATCTCGCAGTTCCTGTCCTCGGTGGACACCACGACCCTGCCCGTCCAGGTATTCAACGTCCTCCAGTTCGATGTCGACCCGTCCGTGACGGCCATCAGCGCGGTGCTCATCGCGATCGCCGTCCTGGCCCTCGTCCTGGTCGCCGCCGTGCGCCGACTCGGCGGTGGCGGAAAGCAGGAGGGTCTGCTGCCGACGGAGCCCGCGGTGGGCCTGTCCACCGGGAGTGAGACCTCATGACCACCAGCACCCGCACCCCGGCCGGTGAACTGTCCGCCACCGCGGCCAGACACCTGCTGCTCAACATGACCCCCAACGGCTCGCTCGGCCCGGAAGGCGAGAACCTCCTCGTCATCCGGCGGGGCGAGGGCCCGTACGTCGACGACGCCGACGGCAGGCGCTACATCGACGGCCTGTCCGGGCTGTACTGCTGCCAGCTCGGCTACTCCTACGGCCCCGAGTTCGCCGAGGCGGCGGAGAAGCAACTGCGTGAGCTGTGCTACAGCCCGCTGTGGACCTCCTCCGCGCACCCGACGGCGATCGAACTCGCCGAGCGGCTGTCCCGGATCGCCCCCGTGGACATCGAGCACACCTTTTTCTCCAGCGGCGGCGCCGAAGCCGTCGAGACCGCCTGGAAGATCGCCCGCCGCTACCACGCGCTGCGCGGCGAACCGGGCCGCACCAAGGCCATCTCTCGGCGCGGCGCCTACCACGGCCTGACCATCGGCACCCTGTCCCTGACCGACGACCCCGGCCTGACGGAGCCGTACGGCCCGCCGCCGATCGACACCCGGTTCGTGGCCAACACCAACCGCTTCGGTCTCGCACCGGAATACGCGGACGACGGCCTGTACACGGCCCGGCTGCTCGCCGAGCTGGAGGACGCGATCCTGGCCGAGGGCCCGGAGACCGTCGCCATGCTCATCGCCGAGCCGGTGCAGAACCGGGGCGGCTGCATCACCCCGCCCCAGGGTTACTGGCAGGGTCTGCGGGCGCTGGCCGACCGGTACGGCTTCCTGCTCGTCGCCGACGAGGTGATCACGGCTTTCGGCCGGGTCGGGGAGTGGTTCGGCGGGGACCGCTACGGCGCCCGCCCGGACATGGTCACCGTCGCCAAGGGCATCACCGCCGGTTACGCCCCCATGGGGGCAACGCTGGTCAGCAATGGCGTCGTCGAGGTCATCAACCGGCCCGGCGTGGTCCTCAACCACGGCTACACCTTCGGCGGGCACCCGCTGAGCGCGGCCATCGCCCTGCGCAACCTGGAGATCATGGAGCGGGACCGGATCCTGGAGAACGTCCGTGACCTCCAGGACCACCTGGCGGGCCGGATGGCATCCCTCGCGGACCTGCCGATCGTCGGCGACGTCCGGGGCGCCGGGTTCTTCTACGCCTGCGAACTCGTCGGCGACCACGAGGACGGCGGCTTCGGCGACACCGCCCGCGCCGACCTGATCGCCGACCTGATCCCGCGCCGGCTGCGTGAGGCCGGCCTCCTCGCCCGCGTCTACAACCGGTCCGCGCCACTGGTCCAGATCGCGCCCCCGCTGATCAGCGACCGGGCCCTTCTCGACCGTATCGCCGACATCCTCGCGGAGACCCTCGCCGAGGCGTCCGCCCGCATCTGATCCATGTTTCGGAAAGGAAACGACATGTACTCCATCGGTCCACTGACCGTCGCCCCCGGCGAGCGCGCCCAAGGCCTCATCCCGGTCGGCACCAGCAGCTACGGTGTGGAACTCGGCATCCCACTGATCGTCGTCAACGGCGCCCAGGACGGCCCGGTCCTGTGTGTGGACGCCGGCGTGCACGGCGACGAGTACGACGGCCAGGAAGCCGTCCGCCGCGTGGTCGCCGAGATCGACCCGGCCACCCTGCGCGGCACGCTCGTCGCCATCCCCTGCATGAACACCCCGGCCTTCGAGGCGGCGGCCCGCACCAGCGGCCTGGACCACCTCAACCTCAACCGCATCTTCCCCGGTGACGCGGACGGCTCGTACTCGCTGCGCCTGGCCGCCACCTTCGTCGAACAGGTCGTCCCCGCCATCGACGCCCTGGTCGACCTGCACACCGGCGGCACGTTCGGTGAGATCGCCCCGCTGGTCATCCTTCAGGGCGGCTACGAGGAACTGGCGACGGACATGGCCCTCGCGGCCGGGCACGAGCTGGTCTGGAAGGGCGGCAAGTGGGGCGGCACGGTGCGCCACCCCACCCTCGCGGCCGGCAAGCCCGCCATCACCATCGAGGTCGGCGGCGGCACCTACCGCGAGGAGAACGTCACCCTGCACATGCACTCCATCCGCAACATCCTCCGGCAACTCGGCATGATCGACGGTGCGGCGGAGTTGCGGGACACCTACACCGCTGTCTCCGGCACTTTCGCCCGCTCCGACGCCGGCGGCTTCTTCGTCGGCCACGCCGAGCCGGGAGACACCTGCAAGGAAGGCGACCTGATCGCCCACATCGTCGACCACTACGGCAACACGCTGGAGGAGGTCCGCGCCCCGCAGGACGGCATCGTGCTCTGGGTCCGCCGGATCCGTACCGTCCGCCCCGGCGACGAAGTCGTCATCTTCGGCGAGGTGCAGGGGGAGATCCGGCCATGACCGGCGAACTGCGGTTGACCGAGCTGCTGATCGACGGCAAGCAGGTGCCCGCCGCCGACGGACGCTCCTTCACGGTCCTCGACCCGTCCGACGGTACGGTCATCACCCATGTCGCGCTGGCCGGCAAGGCGGACGTGGACCAGGCGGTCGCGGCGGCACGCTCGGCCCTCACCTCTCCCGAATGGGCCCGCATGCGGGCCGCCGACCGGGGCCGCATCCTCTACCGGATCGCGGAGGCCATCCGCTACCAGGGCGAGCGGCTGGCCCGCCTGGAGAGCCAGGACGTCGGCAAGCCGCTCCGCCAGGCCAAGGCCGATGTCGAGGCCGCCGCCCGCTACTTCGAGTTCTACGCCGGCGTCGCCGACAAGCTCGGCGGCACGACGATCCCTCTCGGGCCCGGCCTGATCGACTACACCGTGCGCGAGCCGATCGGTGTGTCCGGCCAGATCATCCCGTTCAACTACCCGCTGCAGAACACCGCGAGGGGCTCCGCCCCGGCGCTGGCGGCAGGGTGCACGGTCGTGCTCAAGCCGTCGCCGGAGGCGCCGCTCAGCCCTCTGGAGATTGGCAGGATCGCCCTGGAGTGCGGTCTCCCGCCGGGCGTTCTCAACGTCGTCCCCGGTGACGGCGAGACCGGCGCGGCCCTCGCCGGGCACCCGGACATCGACCAGGTCACTTTCACCGGCTCGGTGCCGACCGGCATCAAGGTCGCCCAGGCCGCCGCCGCCAACGTGGTGCCGTCCGTCACCGAGCTGGGCGGCAAATCCCCGGTCGTCGTCTTCGCCGACGCCGACTTCGACCTGGCGCTGACCGCCGTCGCGGCCTCGGCCTTCGGCAACGCCGGCCAGACCTGCTCGGCCGGCACCCGGCTGCTGCTCCAGCGCGGCGCCGAGAAGTTCCTTGACAAGCTGGTCGCGTACGCCGCCTCGCTGCGCATCGGCCCGGGTCTCACCGACCCGGACATCGGCCCGCTCGTCGCCGGCAGGCAGCGCGACCGGGTGCTGGGCTACCTGGACCTGGCCCGCGAGGAGGGCGCCGTGGCACTGGCCGGCGGCAGTGCGCCGTCCGACCCGGCCCTGGCCGACGGCTACTACGTCGAGCCGACCGTCCTCACCGGCCTGACCAACGACGCCCGCTGCGCCCGCGAGGAGATCTTCGGCCCCGTCGTCACCGTCATCGAGTTCGACGACGCCGACGAGGCCCTGGACATCGCGAACGACAGCCCGTACGGCCTCGCGTCCTACGTCTGGACCCGTGACATCGACAAAGCGATGCGGCTGGCCGAGGGCATCCGGGCCGGCCAGGTCTACGTCAACGCCACCGGCGTCGGCACCGGCGTCGAACTCCCCTTCGGTGGCTACAAGCACAGCGGCTGGGGCCGGGAGAAGGGCCTCGCGGCCCTCGACAGCTACACGCAGACCAAGAACGTCTGCATCGGATTCGGGAGCCGGTCATGAGATACCGCTCGCTCGGCGAGCGCGGGCCGGCCGTCTCCGTGGTCGGCGTCGGCGGCAACAACTTCGGCGCCCGTCTGGACGAGGAGGGCACGAAGGCCGTCGTCCACGCGGCCCTCGACGCCGGGATCACTCTGTTCGACACGGCCGACATGTACGGCGGCTTCGGCGAACAGGGCGGCTCGCGCGGCGACGGCGAACGCCTTCTCGGCGCTGCCCTCAAGGGACGCCGGGACGAGGTCGTCCTGGCGACCAAGTTCGGTATGGAGATGGGGCCGGAGGCGGACCTCCACGGCCGGCGCGGTGCCCGCTCCTACATCCGGTATGCCGTCGAGGCGTCCCTGCGCCGGCTCGGCACCGACCGGATCGACCTGTACCAGTACCACGAGCCGGACGGCGTCACCCCGCTGGAGGAGACCGTCGCCGCGCTCCGTGAACTGGTCGACGAGGGCAAGATCGGTCACATCGGCTGCTCCAACCTCCCACCCGAGCAGCTCACCGGCGCCTTCGTGTCGACCCAGGCCCGCTACCACCTGCTCGACCGCGGCGTGGAGCGGGACCTGATCCCGGCCTGTCTGCACAGCGGCGTGGGCCTGCTGCCGTACTACCCGCTGGCCAACGGCCTGCTCAGCGGAAAGTACCGGCGCGGTGAGCAGCCCCCGGCCGGCAGCCGGCTGTCCTGGCGGCAGGGCTGGCTCACCGACGCGGCCCTCGACAAGGTTGAGGCGCTCTCCGGCTACGGCGCCGAACGAGGACTCACCCTCCTGGAGGTCGCCGTGGGCGCACTGGCCGCGCTCCCCGCCGTCGGCTCCGTCATCTGCGGCGCCATGACCCCCGAACAGGTCACCGCCAACGCGGCGGCGGCCGAATGGATCCCCGACCCGGCCGACCTGGCCGCACTCGACGCGATCGTCACCCCCGGCGAACGCGTCGTCTGAAGCCCCCCACCCCGCCCCCTGGAAATCCGGAAACCCGCGAGACTGAGGCTGAACACCATGCGAGAGATCGTCACCTTCGACGCCTATGGAACCCTGGTCGACTTCCAGCTCGGCCCCACCACCCTGAAGATCCTTGCCGACTCCGGCCGGCTGGACCTGGACAACCTGGACGTCGACGAGTTCCTCGACGACTTCCGCGTCATGCGCTTCCAGGCCGTCCTGGAGGCCTACCGTCCGTACCACGAGATCCTGCACTCCAGCCTGCGCAACGCCATGCGCCTGCACGGCCTGGAGTACCGGGACTCCGACGGTGACGCCCTCGTCGAGGCCGTCCCCACCTTCGGTCCCTTCCCGGAGGTCCCGGACGCGCTGCGCGCCCTGAAGACCAAGTACGAGATCGCCATCATCTCCAACACCGACGACAACCTGATCGCGCGGAACGTCGAGAACATCGGCGTCGAGTTCGACCACGTCATCACCGCCCAGCAGGCGGGCGCCTACAAGCCGGACCGCCAGACCTTCGAGCACGCCTTCAAGACCATGGGCGTCGAGCCGTCCCAGGTCATCCACACCGCCCAGGGCTGGGAGTACGACCACATCCCGACCCGCGACCTCGGCCTGAAGCGCCGGGTGTGGATCAACCGCTACGGACGCCCCGGCAGCGCCGACTACCAGCCGTACGACGAGCTGCCCGACCTGTCGGGCCTGCCGAAGCTGCTCGGCTGCTGACCGACGGCGCACCGGCGAAACAGACCGAGAACACAGAGGACGCACGCCATGAAGCAGATCCCCTACTGGCTGGACACAGCCCCCGCCTTCCCCGACCGTTCCGGAAAGGACCTGCCCGACGAGGCGGACGTGGTGGTGATCGGCGGCGGTCTCACCGGCCTGTCCACCGCCTACCACGCTGCCCGTAAGGGCGCCCGGGTCGTCCTGGTGGAGAAGGACAAGGTGGGCTCGGGCGCCTCCGGGCGCAACGGCAGCATGTGCACCCAGGGCATCACCATCAGCCCCGCCGAGGCGCGCAAGCGTTTCGGGCAGGAGCGGGCCCGCGAACTGTACGACTCCTTCCGCGAGGCGGTCGACGTCGTCGAGGAGCTCACCCGCACCGAGAACATCGACTGCGACTTCAACCGCTCCGGGCGCCTCGGCGCGGTCTGCAAGCCCGGGCACTTCGATGGCCTGCGGGCCAAGCAGCGCGATCTGGCCGACAACTTCGGCCACGAGACGATCGTCCTGAGCAAGAGCGAACTGCGGGCCGAGCTCGGCACGGACTACTACCACGGTGCCCTGCTCGACCCGCTCAGCGCGGGCCTGCACGTGGGCAAGTTCGTCGGCGGCCTGGCAGACGCCGCCGAGCGTGCCGGCGCCGAGATCCACGAGCGCAACGCCGCCACCGGCCTCACCCGCCTCCCCGGTGGCGGCTTCCTGGTGGAGACCATGAACGGCACCATCCGTGCCAAGCAGGTCATGGCGGCGACGGACGCCTACACCGACAAGTCGATGCCGTGGTTCCGCAAGCGGCTGATCAACGTCGGCAGCTTCATCATCGTCACCGAGCCACTGGGGGAGCAGCGCGCCAAGGAGCTCATCCCCAACGGCCGCCTGCTGGTCGCCCACAAGAACGTCGGCCACTACGTCCGCCTCACCCCCGACAACCGCCTCGCCTTCGGCGGCCGGGCCCGCTTCGCCCCCTCAAATCCGGCTTCCGACATCAAGAGCGGCGACATCCTCAAGCGGGAGATGACGGAGATCTTCCCGCAGCTGGCCGGGACGCGGATCGACTACGTCTGGGGCGGCATGGTCGGCTTCTCCTGGGACCGTATCCCGCACGCGGGTGACGTCAACGGCCTGTACTACTCCATGGGTTACTGCGGCCACGGCGTCCAGATGGCCACGTACATGGGCCGCGCCATCGCCGAGATGATGGACGGCAGGCCGGAGGCCAACCCGCTGCGCGGCTTCGGCTTCCCGAAGGTGCCCGTCCCCTTCTACAACGGCACCCCCTGGTTCCTGCCGTTCGGCGGCGCCTACTACAAGGCCAAGGACAAGCTGCTCTGAGCCGATGCCGATGCCGATGCCGACGGCGTCGAAGCCGCGGGGACTTCCCCAGCAAGGGTCCTGGGACGTCCCCGCGGCTTTCCGGTCTCGCGGCGGAATGACCGCCGTCACCCAGGCCGATGGTCTCGCCGTCCAGGCGGTCACGCCCGGGGAAGTGACCTGCATCACACGCTGTCACAGCGGTCGATGAGCCGGTGTCTTGTGTCCGAACCCCTTGAAGCGGAGGAGACACCATGGCTGAGAACACCGATGTGGTCGTGATCGGCGGCGGGTACGCCGGCGTCATGGCGGCCAACCGACTGACGCAGCGCGAGGACGTGACGGTGACGCTGATCAACCCGCGCCCGACCTTCGTTCATCGGGTCCGCCTGCACCAACTGGTGGGCGGGTCCCACGGCGCGGTCGTCGACTACCGGGAGGTCCTGGGCGAGCGCGTCCGCCTGGTGGTCGACACCGTGGCACGGATCGACGCGGCCGGGCGCAGTGTGACGTTGGCGGACGGAGGGACGGTCGGCTACGACTACCTGGTGTACGCGGTGGGCAGTGGCAGCGCCGACCCGGGGGTGCCCGGGGCGGCCGAGTTCGCCTACCCGATTGCCACCTTCGAGGAGGCGGGGCGGCTGCGGCCGGTCCTCGACGCAGCCCCCGCGACGGCCGCGGTGACAGTCGTTGGAGCCGGTCCGACCGGCATCGAGACCGCCGCCGAGCTGGCGGAGGCCGGCCGCGCCGTGACCCTGGTCTGCGGAGGGGTGCTCGGCCCGTACCTGCACCCTCGGGGCCGACGCTCGGTGGCCGGGCGGCTGGCCAAGCTCGGTGTGACCGTGCTCGACGGCCCCGAGACGAAGGTGACGGCGGTGACCCGCGATGCCGTGCGGCTCGCTGACGGCCGCGAGCTGCCGAGCCAGGTGACCATCTGGACCGCCGGATTCGGCGTGCCGGACCTGGCTGTGCGCAGCGGGCTGAGCACCGACGCCCTGGGCCGTCTGCTCACGGACGAGACCCTGACCAGCACGGACGACGCGCGCATCGTTGCGGCCGGGGACTCGGCGGCGCCGTCAGGCCTGCCGCTGCGGATGAGCTGCCAGGCAGCGATACCGCTGGGCGCGCGGGCCGCCGACACAGTGCTCAGCCGTATCGCGGGTGAGCAGCCCGCGACCCTCAACCAGACGTTCGCGGGCCAGTGCGTCAGCCTGGGCCGACGCGCCGGCATCTTCCAGTTCGCCCACCGGTACGACGTCGCGGTGTGGTTCCACATCGACGGCCGCCTGGGGGCCAGGATCAAGGAGTTCGTGTGCAAGGGCATCACCACGCACCTGGCCGACGAGGCAGGCAAGCCGGGTTCGTACAGGCTGCACCTCGTGTCAGGAGGTGCCAAGCGCCGGCAGTTGCTGCAGGCCGAGCGCGGCGAGGTGCCGGCCACCGCTGAACGGGCAGCCTAGGCAAGCACTCGTGGTGTCCCACTCTCGATCGCAACGGACAGGTGGGGCAAGATCGAACGGCTGCCAACGGAAAGGACCTTGTTGTGGATGCACGCTTAAAGGCCTTGGGCACCCTGGGCCGGCCGCGAAGGAGAGGGGGCGAGAGATGAGCGACAACGCCGCCGACCCGGCGACCGAGACGTTCGTCGCCCACCGCAACCTGCTCTTCACCGTCGCGTACGAAATGCTCGGCTCGGTCGCCGACGCCGAAGACGTCCTCCAGGAAACCTGGCTGCGATGGGTCAAGGTCGACCTGGAGCAGGTGCGCGACCACCGCGCCTACCTGGTCCGGATCACGACCCGGCAGGCCCTCAACCGGTTGCGCACCATGACGCGCCGCAAGGAGGCGTACGTCGGGCCCTGGCTGCCCGAGCCGCTGCTCACCGCGCCGGACGTGGCCGAGGACGTGGAGCTCGCCGAGAGTGTGTCGATGGCGATGATGCTCGTCCTGGAGACGCTGTCACCGACGGAGCGCGCCGTGTTCGTGCTGCGCGAGGCCTTCGATGTCGGCTACGAGGAGATCGCGGCCGCCGTCGACAAGAGCCCCTCGGCCGTCCGCCAGATCGCCCACCGCGCCCGCCGGCACGTCGACGCCCGCCGCCCTCGCAAGGTGGTCTCCCCGGGAGAGACCCGGGCGGCCTTGGAGTCGTTCCAGCGCGCGCTCGAAACCGGGGACCTTCAGGGGCTCCTCGACGTGCTCGCCCCCGAGGTCGTCTACATGGGCGACGGCGGCGGCGTCAAGCACGCTGCGCTGCGGCCGATCATCGGCGCCGACAAGGTGGCCCGCCTCATCGTCGGCGGAACCGGCAAGCCCGGAATCTCGCTCACCCTCGACCCCACCGTGGTCAACGGCAACCCCGCACTCCTCGTACACCTGAACGGCGAGATCGACGGCATCATCGCGATCCGGGTCGAGGACGCTCGCATCACGGGCCTCTACTTCGTCCGCAACCCGGAGAAGCTGTCCCGCGTCGACTCCGAGACTCCGCTCACCCTGCGATGAAGCGAATGAGAGTCCTTCGAGACGACGTCGTTATGGATTTCATGCTGCACCCGACCTGATCGGGCACAGGATGTCGGGTCCGTCAGGATGGGTGCTGCCTAGCGTGGTGATCGTAAAGAGGAAGGAGACCGGGCGTGCTGGAGCGGCTCAACCAGACCATGGAGCACATCGATCGCCACCTCGACCAGCCCATCGACGTGGCCGACTTGGCCCGCATGGCGGCCACCTCGGAGTACCACCTGCGCCGGATGTTCTCCGCGCTCGCGGGGATGCCGCTGTCGGAGTACATCCGGCGCCGTCGGCTCACCGTCGCGGGTGCCGAAGTACTTGCCCGGCGCGAGTCGTTGTTGGAGATCGCGGTGCGCTACGGCTACGGCTCGGGCGAGACCTTCGCCCGGGCGTTTCGCGCCATGCACGGTGTCGGGCCGGGCGAGGCCCGGCGCAGCGGCACCGCGCTCGTCTCCCAGCCCCGGTTGGCCTTCCGTCTCACCGTCGAGGGGAGCAGTAGCATGCGCTATCGCGTAGTGGACAAGCCGGCCTTCACCGTCGTCGGCCTCAAGGCCAGGGTGCCACTGGTGCACGCGGGGCCGAACCAGGCGATCATCGACTTCGTTCGCGGGATCGAACCGCAGGCCTCGGAGCGCCTGGAGAAGCTGTCGGACCAGGAGCCGCAGGGCATCGTATCGGTCTGCGACGACCTGGACCCCAGCCGTGCCGAAGGGACCGAACTCGACTACTACCACGGGGTGATCACGTCGGCATCCGCTCCGGAAGGCACGACCGTCCTGCCTGTCCCGGCCGGGATCTGGGCGGTCTTCACCACCTCCGGGCCGGCGCCGCAGGCCATCCAGGAGCTGTGGCGGGACGTGTTCACGCAATGGTTCCCGTCCAACCCGTACCGCAGCCGTCCAGGCCCCGAGATCCTGCGCACCCGCCTGTCACCGGACAAGACCGAAGCCGACGCCGAGCTGTGGCTTCCCGTGGAGCGAGAACGGGGCTGAGGAAGGCGCCAAGCTGAACGGCGCCGAACGAACCCTTTAGGTGCTTCAGTTGGCCGGACAGGCCAACTGAAGCACCCAGCCACACGCGTGTGACCGCTCAGGCTTGTGGGCGGTGCTTCACCGGAGTTGGCGAGCTCTCGCTCAACGCCAAGTGGGCGGATCTTCAGAGGCCGAGTTCGCTCAGGCTCGGGTGGTCGTCGGGGCGGCGTCCTTGGGGCCAGTGGAACTTCCGCTCCGACTCCCGGATCGGTAAATCGTTGATGCTGGCGTGTCTGGTTCGCATGAGGCCGTCCTCGTCGAACTCCCAGTTCTCGTTTCCGTACGAGCGGAACCAGTTGCCGGCGTCGTCACGCCACTCGTAGGCGAACCGAACCGCAATCCGGTTGTCGGTGAAGGCCCACAGTTCCTTGACCAGCCGGTAGTCGAGTTCCCTGGCCCACTTCCGTCGCAGGAGGGCCACGATTTCGTCGCGCCCGGTGGCGAACTCGGCCCGGTTCCGCCAGCGTGAATCCTGCGTATAGGCCAGAGCCACCCGTTCGGGGTCCCTGGTGTTCCAGCCGTCCTCCGCCAGCCGGACCTTCTCTATGGCCGTCTCACGGGTGAACGGGGGAAGGGGTGGGCGACGAGTCATCAGTTCCTCTTCTCGTGCTTGCTGAGGGCGTAGGGGAAGGGGATCGGGCTGGTGATCCGGTCCTGTCACAGGCCCTTTGCGAGGGTGTCGAAGTACGCGGCGATGTCTTTGGGGCGGGACCACATCGGGCCATGGCCGGTGTCCCACTCCGCTGTGACCTGCGCTGCAGATCAGCCCCACTACTTCCCCCTGTGCCGGATCGAACCGCACCCTCTCATGACCCGCCCCTGGGGCGCCTGCCGGTTCTCGGAGGGGCGCACCGATCCGGCGGAGCGGGTCCCCTTTTTCTGTAAATATGGCCTTTTCAGGTGTGAGTCTAGACAGCGGGGGTACAAAGGGCCGAAGCTGTGGCGTATGGATCGGTTCCGAAACCTGATATTTGACGACCTGCCGGACGGCAGGCTCACGCCCCTTTCGTATGAACCCAGCGTGGCCGCCCGGTGAACTGGCTGAACTCCGAGGCGTTCGTCCTGTTCGACCAGCACATCCTGTGGTCGGACATGGTCGGCAACATCCTCGGCCTGGTCGCCCTCGCCCTCGGCTGGCGCCGCTCCATCTGGAGCTGGCCCGTCCAGTTCCTGTCCGGCCTCGTCCTGTTCGGGGCCTTCTTCGGCCACCTGACCGGCAGCGCCGGCAAGCAGGCCGTCGTCATGACCGTGGCCCTGTACGGCTGGTGGCGGTGGAACCGCGACAAGGACCGGTCCGAGGACGGCCAGATCACCCCGCGGTTCGCCACCTGGCGCGAGCGCGGGGCGATGATCGGCGCCGCCGCCGTCGGCACGGTCGCGGTGGCCCTCCTCTTCAAGGCCTACCCGACCCTGTCCTGGGACCCCTGGCCGGACGCGTACATCTTCGTCGGCACCGTCGTCGCCATGTACGCCCAGGCCCGCGGCATGGTCGAGTTCTGGTTCGCCTGGCTGCTGGTCGACCTGGTCGGCGTCCCGCTGAACTTCGCCAACGGCTACGCCTTCTCCGGCTTCGTCTACGTCATCTACGGCGCGCTCGTCCTGTGGGGCATGCGCGACTGGTGGCTGCGCTCCCGCAAGGGACCGCAGGACCCCGGTGCGGCTCGGGCAGTCGAGCCGCCCGGCAGGCACATGTCCGAGGGGGCGCCAAAGTAAAGGGGCGGCCGGCCCGGCCACTCGACCAGCCACTCGACCTGGCCGGCGCGCAGCCGTGTCTGCCACGACGGGGCGAGGGATGGGATGCCCCGGTGCCCTATGAGACGTGCGGCTGGACCGGGGTGGCCACGGTCGGCGCGTCGGCCGGGCTGACGCCCCACTGCACCGCCTGGCGCGGCCCGAAGCGCGCGCCGACCGCCTGCTGATCGACCGGCACCGCGGCCTCGGGGACACTGCCCCGCATACGCAGCGCGCCCGCCTGTAGCGGTTGGAAGTCCGTGTTGATCTCGTCGACCAGGGCCGCCGACATCATGTCCGCACGGACGCAGAACGTGTAGTCCTTGCGGTCCCGGCTGATCCGGACGCCGAAGGTACGGAGAGGCAACCGGTCAGGATCCACCCGCTCGTACTGGACACGGAACTCTGGCGGGTCGGCCGCCAGCTCGGGGCGCAGCACGTACAGGTTCGAGTGCGCCAGGTGCCGGAAGAACTCGTCCAGCTCCGCCAGCAGCGTGGGAGAGACATGCCCCGCGAGGATGAGGTGATCGCTGCGGATGCCACTCGGCACGGGAGTCCAGAGGGCTTGCACGAGGTGCGAGTCCGGGAGCGCGTCAGCTATCTGCCAGAAGGTTCTGAACCGGGGCATGTGCCCAAGAGTGCTCCGCTTCAGCCCGATGTGTCTAGTGTTGCCGTCCCCGCTGCGCGAGTACGAACAGCGTGACGCCGCTTGAACGACGCTCTCGGCACCCCGATCCCCCGCAGGTTCGCCGCCCCCTCGTGGACTCACCTGTCACAGGACCCTGCGCCACTCTTGCGCGACGCAGGGCGGGCACCCATTATCAGGAATCCTGTTATTTCAAAGTTGTAGTGACGAACGGACCAGGCATGTCATTCAGTCAGCGAGTCCAGGCCAGGGGGATCCAGCTGTTCCTCGGCGGCGTGATGTCCCGCGTCCACAAGGACCTGCGCTTCACCGACATCCCGAAGCGCACCGAACCCCTCCAGGTGGAGACCGGCGCCGGACCGGTGACCTGCACCGTCTATCGCCCGTCGGCCGTCACGGGAACCCTCGCCCCCGTGTACGTCAACTTCCACGGTGGTGGCTTCGTCGTCGGCCGCCCTGAGCAGGACGACCACATCTGCCGCTACATAGCTGACAGAGCCGGCTGTGTCGTCGTCAACGTGGACTACGCCGTCGCCCCGCAACGGCCGTTCCCCGCGGCCGTCACCCAGGCGTACGACGTCACCGCATGGATCGCCGAGAACGGCCACGCGAACAACTGGGACGGCTCGCGACTCGCCGTGGGCGGACACAGCGCCGGGGCCAACCTCACCGCCGCGGTCTGCCGCATGGCCCGGGACCGTGGCACCTTCGCGCCCCGGCTCCAGATCATCGACTCCGCACCGCTCGACCAGCTCGCCGACCCCTCCACCAAGTTCTCCCCCCTCGCCAAACCGCTGCTCAGTCCCGCCCTCATGCGGCTCTTCACTGCCGCCTACGTCCCCGATCCGGACGACCGCGCCGACCCGCTCGTCTCGCCCGCGCTGGCCGACGACCTTGCCGGGCTGCCGCCCGCCCTGGTCATCACCGCGGAGTACGACCGCCTGCGCGACGAGGGCGACGCCTACGCCAAGGCCCTTGAGGCCGCGGGCGTCCCGGTCACGCACCGCGTCTTCGAGGGCGTCGATCACTACTTCACCCACACGGGCCCGGTGCCGTCCGGCAAGGAGGCCATGGAGCTGATGGCCACCACCCTGCGCACCGCACTCAGCACATGAGCAGAGCCGGTCTGGTCAGGGCGGGAAGCACCGCTGGGCTTGTGGAGCGGACGCCGGATGGGGGGCGCGGTTGCGCACTGGCCTGCGTGGGCTAGACCTCGATGTACGCGACGACCACGACGGTGCGCAGCGCGGTGACGAAGTACAGGACGCGGACGGACTCGAATTCGTCGGTGTACTGGCGCAGCTGGGGGCCGGCGGGGTCGTCGGGGATCGGTTCGCCGGCGTCCGGATCGACGGAGATGACGACCAGGGCGCGGTCCAGGGCGTGCATCTCCGCCTCGCTGGTGATGTTCTCCAGCTGCTTCGCGGCGGAGTCGGAGAAGGCGATCCTGGCGCGGCGTGGGCCCTGGTGTGGGGCCATCAGGCGATGGCCGGACGCTGACGAGCGAGGCGGGTGAGGTGGGCCTCGCGCAGTTCCTCCCACGGCGTGCAGTCCTCCACCGGAGGCAGGCCGTTTTCCGCGATGTCCTCGAGGACGGCGGCGAACTGGTCGGCGTTCTCACGGGTCTTGGCGGCGTACGCGCGGACCGCGTCGGCGGCCGCGGGCTCCAACTGCTGCCGGGCGTGGTCGGCGGGGGCCGGCTGTTCGCTCATCGAGGGCTCCAGGAGGGCGGAACTGGCTTCTGCTCCAACGGTATCGGCCGCCCCGGCGCATGGGGACCACTCCGGACGAACCCGACAGCACGAAGGCGCGGGACTCAGGGCCCCAGGTGGAGCCAGCAGTCGTCACGGACCGTGTCCGCCGGTGAAGACGTCATCTCGGGCCCCAGCGACGCGCGTTCTGGAGGCCCGTTGCTGGGTCCACCCGGGTCCCGCTCACACGGACGCACGCTCTGCGGCGATCACCTGCCAGGGGCGCCTCGGATTTCGCCGGGTCGGCCTGCGTGGGCAGCGGTACGGCCAGGAGTGCGCCGGTGGGGCGACGGACTTCTCGACGGGCTTCTCGACGACGAGCTGGCCGACGGGAGTTGAGCAAGGTGTGCGCCACCCTCTCGGGCTGGCCGGCGGCTACACATTCTTCGTCAGCTTCCTTCCCTGCCCCAGCAGTGCTTTCGTCCCGACCGACACGATGCCCGGCTGGCTCCAGGGCTTCGCAGCCCATCAGCCGGTGACCCAGGTGATCGAGGCGCTTCGGGGGCTACTGCTCGGGCAGCCGGTGGGAGCCACACCGTGGGTGGCGCTGGCTTGGTGTGCGGGGATCCTGGTGGTTTCGACAGGGACGTCGGGGGTTTTGTTCAGGAGGCGCACGGTGTGACGGCGCGAGATTCCCCGGCCGGGGTGCGCAGCCCAGCCAGGAGCCGGTCGAGGGCCTGCTCCGCGGCCTGGGGGTCTCCTCCCCGCGCGATCCAGAGCGCGGCCTCGTTCATCGCCCCCGAGAGCAGCCGGGCCAGGGGCTCCACTGGCTGATCGGCGATGATCCCGGCCGCGGCGAGCGCCGTCAGGGCCTCCGCCAGGTGCCGGGCGGCGGACTCCTCGTCCAGCGCGCGCCACTCATCCCAGCCCATCACGGTGGGCGCGTCGACCAGCAGAATCTGTCGCACCGCCGGGTCGGTGCCCGCGGCAAGGAAGGCCCGGCAGCCGGCCCGCAGCTGCTCCCAGAGATCCTCGTACCGCTCGGCCGCGGTCGCGACCCGATCGCCCAGCTCTCCCTGGACCTCGGCCACAACGGCACGGAAAAGCCCCGCTTTGCTGTCGAAGTGGTGGTAGGCGGCCCCCTTGGTCACCCCGGCGGCCCGCGCCACTTCGGCCAGCACCACGTGGTGGTAACCGTCGGCGGCGAACCGGCGCCGCCCTTCGGCCAGCAGCGCCTGCCGCGTGGCCGCCCGCTGCTCTGCTCGGTTGACCGCCGTCACGCGCACCGCCCTTTCCGTTTCGCGTACCGGGGGTATGCTAACGCCGTCGTTCACATACCCAGGGTATGTGAAATGAACTGAAGGACCTCTGACATGACGAACGGACTCACGACCATGCCCACAGTCAAGCTCGGCGGCTTCTACCCGGTGCTCGCCACCCGGGACGTGGCGGCCTCCCGCGACTTCTACACACGTCACCTCGGGTTCGAGGTGACCTTCGAGGCGGACTGGTATGTCAGTCTGCGCCGCCCCGACGCTCCGCAGTACGAGCTGGCCCTCCTCGACCACGCTCACCCGACCGTCCCCGAGGGCCACCGGATCGCGCTGCGGGGCGGCTTGCTGCTGAACTTCGAGGTGGACGACGTGGACTCCGAGCACCAGCGGCTCGTGGCGGAGGCCGGCCTGCCCGAGGTACTGCCACTGCGTACGGAGGAGTTCGGCCAGCGCCACTTCATCGTCGCCGCCCCCGACGGCGTGCTGATCGACGTCATCACCGTCGTCCCGCCCAGCCAGGAGTACGCCGCCCAATACATCGACGTCTGACTTTCTGGCGGGCTTCACCGGGCTGTCCTTCCTCGTCGAACCGCTCGGCGACGCGGTCAAGGCCGCTCGGCGTATCCGCTCCAGGTGCTCCGGAAGGCGTAATGCCGCACACTCCGGTATAGGGGCTGGCGTACTGCGCGCGGGCCACGTCGAGGGTGTTTGGTGTGCTTGAGGTCCCGCTGTGGCTGTGGGGGGCTTTCGCCGCGACGGTTGTCGTGTCGCTGGCGGTGGACCTGCTGTCCCACCGCACGGCGCACGTCATCGGGTTCAAGGAGGCCGCCGCCTGGAGTGGCCTGTGGATCAGTCTCGCCTTGATCTTCGGCGCGGTCGTGTTTCTCGTCCTGGGGGCGACGGCGGGCACCGAGTACACGACGGCCTGGCTGCTCGAGAAGAGCCTGTCGGTCGACAATCTCTTCGTCTTCGCCGTGATCTTCGCCTACTTCAAGGTGCCCCGGGCCTACCAGCACCGCGTGCTGTTCTTCGGCGTCATCGGTGCCCTCGTCTTCCGCGGCATCTTCCTATCCCTCGGCGTGGCCGTGGTCAGCCGCTTCACTGCCGTGCTCTTCGGGTTCGCGGCGGTGCTCTTCTACAGCACCTACAAACTCCTCAAGGACGAGCAGGAGAGCTTCGACCCCGGCAAGAGCTTCGCCGTACGAATGCTCCGCAAGATCATCCCGGTCCGGGACGACTACGCCGGAGCCCGGTTCTTCGTCAGGGAAGCCGGCAAGCTCGTGGGGACCCCGCTGCTCGCGGTCGTCGCCGCGATCGAGGCCGCCGACCTGATCTTCGCCGTCGACAGCGTGCCCGCTGTCCTCGCGGTAAGCGACGACGCGTTCATCGTCTACACCAGCAACGCGTTCGCCATCCTCGGTCTGCGGGCCCTCTACTTCATGCTCGCAGGGCTCCTGGACCGCTTCCATTACCTGAGCAAGGGGCTGGCGATCATCCTCGCCTTCATCGGCGTCAAGCTCATTCTCCAGGCGTCCCACAAGATGATCAGCTCCGATATCCCGGAGATCGCTTCACCGATCAGCCTCGCGGTCATCGTCGTCGTCCTGACGGGTTCCGTCGTGCTCAGTATCAGAAGGCCGGCTCCGGCAGGCGTTCCGGAAGAGATGGACGAGCAGATGGATGTCTCCGCGGCCGGCGAGCCGTCTGAGGCGCGCACGGCACCGCCTGGGGTGGATGGCCCTGAGCACCCAACCGGTTCAGCGGGTCGGGACGGCGAAACCCGCCCGAACCCGGGGCGGCAAGGAAGCCGGGCACTTCCCGACGCGCCCATACGGGCATATCGTAAAAATATGGTCAAGACGAAGCGTGAGGTCGACGCGTACGTGTGTCCGACCTGTAAGAAGTCCGTGCCGGCCGAGGCCCACCGCCACAAGACCCTCGGGGTCTTCGTTCCTGTGTGGGGCCCGGGGGCATGCCAGAACCGCGACTGTCCCGACTACCGGCTGGACCCCAGGCACAAGCATCCTCCGGCCCAATAGGAGATCGACAGCGCGCTGTTGGACCGCCGGACTGGACCGGTGGTGGTCCGCCCTCTGCCCCGCCGAGCCCCTGGGCCCTGCGGGGCACGTCAATGCGGGACGCCCCCTGGGCGCCTCGCCGAAGGCACGCTGAGCACAGGCGGCAGCGGCGGCTATCCAGGCTGCCGAAGAGCGTGACGTCGCCGGGGGATGGGCCGGGCCGGGCGCGGTGACAGCGGGCAGGCGCCGCCAGCGCCCGGGCGCATTCCCGAGCTACTCAGTAGCAGCGCCAGAGCCGCTCGGCCTCCACGAGACCAGGGCCGCAGGCCGTCCCGCGCCGGATCGCCCGCCCACCCCGGGTGGCGTTCGTGAGCCGCTGTTCCAGCGTGGTGACCACGACCGCTTTCCACCCGATCAACGCTGATGGTGGGCGGCCGGCCCGGCCGACTGGCCGCCGAGTCCGCGGCCGTCGCCGCCGGCATCGAGTACGACGTGTGGCGCGACAAGGTAGTGAGACTGACCGACCGCCTGGGCGACATGTCCGCGGTCACCGCGATCGGCCCCCAACAACTCGATCCGGATCTTCCGTGCTCGCTGCGGGTGACCTCGGCTCGGCCATGCCGTCATCGTCCGCCGAAGACGAGCCCGTGATCGCCTACTTGCTCGATGAAACGACCAGTCCGTCACGTGGTGAACGCAATGCACGCAAGTACCTCGGATCGTTGCCGTTCGCCACCTTGTCGGCCCAATGATCACTGCGGCACGGTGGGGGCCGATGAAGCGAGGACGCCGAAAGGGCCCGGGACGGCTCCGCCGGCGAACCGTGCGCATGGTGTCGGGTCACGCCCGGTCCGTTTCGATTCCATGCCTCACCGAGTGTCTTCGTCACTGACGTCGGCCATGCGGGCGCTCACTTGTCGACCGGGAGGAGCCGTACGGCCAAAAGCCCTCGTACGACGTGCTCTCCACATCCACGCCACTTCCTGCCGAGGACGACTTATGGATTCCCGCGATCGCTTTCCTGATCACGACCCTCCCGCGACCGCCGCGCTCTATCTCAGTGCTCTGAGCCACGACCACCACTACTCCGCCGCGGAGCTGCGGCAGGCCGTCTCCCGCGCTCATGTGGCCTTCGGTGGGCCGGCCGAACTCCCGGAGCTGTACCGGCAGTCCATGCAGGGGGCCGACAACTCCGAGCACGACGTCCGCGTGAGACGAAGATCCTGGGCCCTTCGCATGGCCCGGCACCTGGCCCTGGACGACGGCCGGCCCGCCGCCGCGGCTCCGGAGTGGGCGGCCCGGCC
Source organism: Streptomyces sp. AC555_RSS877 (assembly GCF_019049245.1). Lineage (GTDB taxonomy): Bacteria > Actinomycetota > Actinomycetes > Streptomycetales > Streptomycetaceae > Streptomyces. The sequence goes on from NZ_JAGMUK010000074.1 coordinate 22,902, forward strand.
AAAGCCGGTCACCGCTGCCTCCGAGTTCCCCCCGCGCATGCCCGCCCCGTTTCCGTCCCCCTACGCGTCCCATCAAGCGGACATCGAGTCATTCGGACTCAGGCAGACGACCGCGTTGCGCGAACTGCGTGCCGCACGCCGCCGCCCGGCCCAGGTCGCCGCCGCGGTCGTCGCCGCCCAGATGGCCGGCGTCATCCTGGCCAACGAAGCACCCGGTGTCATGGCGAGCGTCTGGGCTGGACCGCTCAACATCGGGCTCACCCTGGTTCTGGTGCAAGTGGCGTTCACCGGCTGGGCGGTGCTGTGGTACTCACGGTATGCGGCACGCTCTCTGGAGCCCCTCGTCAAGCGTCACCGCGCCTCCTTCCCGCACCTGGAGAGCGACCGGTGAACTTCGTCCTCGCACTCTCCGACTCCGGTGGCGCCTTCCCGCTCCTCGCCGTCTTCGGCCTCTGTGTCGTGTGCACACTGCTCCTTTCGATCGGGTCGATCCTCCCCGAGAAGGACGAACTGAGCGGGTTCTACCTCGGCCAGCGGCGACTGCCCTCGGTCGTCAACGGTCTGGCCATCTTCGGCAGTTACATGTCCGCGGCAGGTATGTTGGGCAATCCCGGTCTGATCGCGCTCACCGGTTACGACGGAATCGCCTACGTGCTGGCGCCGATGGTCGCCTGGTCCGTACTGGTGCTGCTGGTCGCCGAGCCCTACCACAGCACCTCACGGTTCACCATCGGCGACTCCCTCGCCCTGCGGTTGCAGGCCCGACCCGCGCACCTGGCGGCAGGCATCACGAGCGTGGTCGTCTGTCTGCTGTACCTGACCGCCCAACTCGTCGGTGCCGGAGCGCTCGCGGCGACAGTCCTGGGTATCGACGGAAACGGCGCCCAGCGGGTCGTCGTGGCCGGCCTCGGTCTGCTGATGGTCCTGTACGTGGTCGTCGGCGGCATGCGGGCCGCGACCCTGGTTCAGGGCATCAAGGCCGTGCTCCTCCTCGCCACAGGTCTGTTCGTCGTCCTGGCCGTTCTGTCCGAGTTCGGCTGGAGCGCGGCTCGCCTGCTGGACGCCGCCGTCGCTCACAGCGGCTTCGGTGGTCCCTTCCTGGAACCCGGCATCCGCTTCCACGACCGCACCAGCAAGATCGACTCGATCAGTCTGCAACTGGCGTTCGTGCTGGGAGCGGCCGCCCTGCCGCACGTCCTGATGCGTATCGGAACGGTCTCCAGCGGACGCAGAGCCCGCAAGTCGGCCGGGTGGGCGGCCTGCCTGGTCATCGTCTTCACCCTGTTCGAGGTGGCCACGGGCCTGGGTTCCGCGGCACTGATCGGCTCGAAGACCATCGCGGCGGACGCCGCCTCCGGCAACACGGCGGTACTCCTGCTGGCCGAGCGCTTGGGCGGGTCGTTCCTGCTCACGGTGATCGCCTGCGTCGCGTTCGTCACGATCGTGGCCGTCGTCGCGGCTCTCACGCTGACCGCGGCGGCGGCCCTGGCCCACGACGTCTACGGTGCGACGATCATGCGCGGCAAAGTGTCCGAGAAGCGTGAACTCGGCGTGGCGCGGGCGGGCGTCGGGCTGATCGGCGTGGCGGCGATCGCCTTGTCGATGCTCGCCCAGCACCTCAACATCGCCTTCCTGGTCAGCCTCGCCTTCGCCATCGCGGCGTCCGCGATCCTGCCCGCTCTGCTGTTCAACCTGTGGTGGAAGGGCTTCACGACCCAGGGAGCGGTCTGGAGCATGTACGGCGGCCTGCTGGTCGCCCTCCTGCTGACGACGCTGTCCCCGGCGGTCTCGGGGAACCCGACGGCACTGCTGCCCGGTGAGGACTTCGCGGTGTTCCCCTTGCGGAACCCGGGGTTGGTCTCCATTCCTGTGGGATTCCTGCTCGCCTGGGCCGGGTCGGTACTGGACCGGCGCCAGGGAGGCGGGGCGGACTACACGGAAACCGAAATACGTGTCCTCACCGGAGCAGGCACCGACCGTCGCGGCGGCTGACCCGCCGGCCGGGCCCGGCCCCCGCCACGTCGGCAGCCGACGCGGCGGGGCCCGGGCCCAGGAGGCACGGGGGGCGTAGGCCCGGACGCCGTGGCCGAGCTCCACGTCTCCTGCGACCGGCGAGCTGATGGATCACGTGGGGGACACCTGCCGTTCCGGCATCTGACGGCCCAGCGCCAGCCGTGCCACGCGCGGCCAGTCGGCCGCCGCCCCACGCGCCCGAGACGCACCGGGGCGACGGCGCGGCACGCGGACCCGGAGCGCTCCGGGCGTGCTGCGGCACACGACGGGTGACGGCAGAACAACGTGCTCTCCGTCGATGCCGACCGGGAGGGTGTCGGTGTCGGCTTCGACGACAACCTCCTTTGCACTCAGCCGGATCAATCCCCCGGAGCTCGGACCGCGCGCCAGGCGGGCGGCCTGAGCGGTGTTGCCGATCCGCACGCACACCACGCCGAGCAGTCCCGAGTCCAGCCGCTCCCTGCGCCCCGGACGGGCCGCGTCGACGGCACGTCCGTAGGGATTGTTGCTGACGAGCAGCGCCTGAAGTCCATCGACGTACCTTCCGTCGGTGCGCGTCCGCAGCCTGGGCGCCTCCTCGCCGGTGAGGAGGCCGGGGAGGTTTCGCAGGGTCGTGCGGGTCTTGGCGTCCCGGTACGCGGGGTCGGTGACGACGGACGCGTACGTTCCGAACGAGGCGTTGTTGACGAAGACCCGGTCCGCGGCGTACCCGAGGTCGACGCGGAGCTCGATGGCGTCGGACAGGGACTGAAGGGCGGCCGCCGGGTCGTCGCGGTCGAGGCCGAGGTCGAGGGCGAGGTGGTTGCGGGTACCGGCGGGAATCACCACGAACGGCAGGTCGTGCTGCGCCGCCACCTCGGCCACCAGAGCCTGGGTGCCGTCGCCGCCCGCCACCGCCAGGAGGTCGGCCCCCTCGGCGACGGCCTGCCGGGCCAGTCCGGCGACGTCCTGGTGCCCGTCGAGCACGACCACCCGGCAGCCCGCCGCCCGGGCCTTCTCCACCAGCTGGAAACGGCCCACCTTGCCGCCGCCGGAGCGGGGATTCATGAGGATCCAGGGCGTGTGGGGCGCTTCGGTGACGGCCTCTTCGGTGGCGGTGCGACCGCGTGGCAATGCCGTACGTGCCATCGCGACGGCCAGCACCCACAGGGCCAGGGCGAGCAGGGCCGGCCCCAGCATGCCGAACGTGGCGTACAGCGCGAGGGCAGCGACGGGTGCGGTCACCGACAGAGCCACCCCGAGGGCACGGACCGCTCCGGTGTGCGCCAGGGTCCACCACACCCCGACGGCGGCGAGCGCCAGTCCGGCGATGCCGACCAGCGCCCACAGCACGCTCCGCAGACCGGCGGCGACGAGCGGCACGAGGATGCTTCCCAGCAGGGCGAGCAATGCGAGGCGAGCCCGTCCGGGACTGTCCTCGCGTACGGCTGCGGCCCCTGCCTCTCCCGATCCCCTCGTGTTCCCGCCGTGTCGTCCCACCGGCCGGCCCTTCTCTCCTGCCTCACACCTTGTGCGACCGGCGCTCTTCGGACGGTTGGCGCTCCTCGGACAGTGGACGCTCCCCGGACAGGTCCGAGAGGTTGCCGCGCTGAACCACGCACAGGGCCCAGATGATGAAGCCGGAGAGCGCGATCATCACGACCGACCACACCGGGTAGTACGGCAGGGACAGGAAGTTGGCGATGATGACGAGTCCGGCGATGGCCACACCGGCGACGCGCGCCCACGTCGCGGTCTGGAGCAGCCCGATACTGACGATCACGGCGACCACGCCCAGAGCGAGGTGGACCCAGCCCCAGCCGGTCAGGTCGAACTCGAACACGTAATTGCGCGTCGTGACGAAGATGTCGTCCTCGGCGATGGCCATGATGCCCCGGAAAATGTCGAGCAGGCCGACAAGGAAGAGCATCACGGCCGCGAATGCCGTCAGGCCGGTTGCCCATTCCTGCTTCGCCGTGTGTGCCTGCCGCGTGTGTGTCGCGGTCATCTTGCGCCTCGATTCATGGTGGGGGCACGCGGGATGCTCAGCGACCGGGAGTGCGGGCGGTGGAGCCGGCGTGTTCCGCCGGGCCATGGCCGGTCAGGACCAGTTCCTTCGCCCTGCGGAACTCCTCGTCCGTGATGTCGCCGCGGGCGCGAATTTCGGACAGCTTGCTGAGTTCGTCGGCGCTGCTGGGTCGGCCGGCGCCTGCGGCCTCCTTGATGTGGGCGTCGAATGCTTCCTGCTGTGCCCGGGCCTGCGCTATTTCCCTGCGGCCCATGTTCTTGCCGCGGGCGATCACGTAGACGAAGACGCCCAGGAAGGGCAGCACGATGGTGAGCACCAGCCAGCCTGCTTTCGCCCACCCGCTCATCTCGTCGTCGCGGAAGATGTCGACGACGATGCGGAAGAGCAGGACGAACCACATGATCCACAGGAAGAACAGGAGCATGCTCCAGAAGACGCTCAGCAAGGGGTAGTCGTACGCCAAATACGTCTGCGCGCTCATGTCTTTTCTCCGTTCCGGGCGCTCGCCCGGCCGCCGTTGCGTGCTGGTTTCAGCGTGGACACGGTCAGGGGCGGACGGCCTCACCCGACGCGGGTGAACCTGGGGGCGGCCCGGCACTCGACGGACACGCTCCCGTGGGGCAGCAATCAGGGCTCGGCCCGCGTACGGCGGGGGACGGCGGCGGTCCGGTACCAGTCGGAGGAGGCCACGTACTGGCCGAGGGCGAGGCCCGAGACGGCCACCAGGAACACGGCGATCAACCAGGACAGGAACGTGAAAACGGGCCCCAGCAAACCGAACTCCTGCAGGCTGCGCTCCATGGCCGTAGGCACGAACAGGCCGGCGGCCCAGCTCAGCACGACGGTGCCCGTGCCCGCCAGCAGGGCTCCCGGCAGCAGGTCCCGCCAGCCGATCCTGCCGCCCAGCAGCAGATGCTGGGACCACCACCACAGCAGGGTCGCCGACAGCAAGGACAGAATCCCTCCGATCACCACGCTGCCGCCGAACCCGCTGCGCAGCGGTGCCTGGACCAGAAGGACACCCAGCCAGACGAGCAGCCAGAGCAGCCAGCGCCAGACCGCGGCCCGCACCGGTGCCCGGGGCAGGTGCCAGCACCGCTCGCAGACCGCTTGAAGCGCCCGGCTGAAGGCCGTGGCGGACACGAGAGTCACCACCACGCCCACAGCTCCGGAGGCGTCCCGTGGTGTGCCGGTGGCGGCAAAGGCACGGCGTACCTCGTCGAGCGTGTCACCGCGCACTCCCAGCACCGCACGGAGGGAGTCGGCCAACAGATCCTGCACCCCTCGGGGGGCGAACGCCGCGACGGTCATCAGCAGCGGGAGCGCGGTGATGAAGGCCTGCGCGGCCAGCCTGACGGAGCCCTCCACGACGTTGAGCGCCGAAAGACGGGGCAGCAGCCGGGCCACCGGACCGGCCCGCAGGCTCGCCCGGACCCGCTCCACCGCCGTGTGCCTGCGGGACGCCGGGGCGGGGCCGTGGGTCCTTGCCATGGCTCACGGTGCCGCCGCTCGGTCCTCGTGCCCGGCGGTCGGGCCCGCGGCGGCAGCGAGGGCCGCCACCACGATCAGGACGGCCACGGCGATGCCCAGAACGAGCGCCACCGCTCCGACCGAGGGGTGGTTCCAGAGCAGCAGAGCCAGCGCTCCGGCCGCGATGACGCCGCCGGTGGTCCATGCCCGGTGGTCCGCCAGCCAGCGTCCGGTGGACCCGGTGTGCACTCCGAGGCGCCGCAGGCCCTGGCCGGCGGCCGTTGTGCCCCTGTTCGTCGCCGTGCGGACGGCGCGGGCGGGACGGCCGGGACCGTACAGATAGGCGACCAGTGCCGTGATCACCGAGACGACCAGCAGGGTGCGCGTGCTGTCGCGCAGGAACCGGACGAACGTGTCGTAGATCGCCGCGGCCGCGTCGGTGGGCAGTGCCGTGGACGGGACCGAGTCCAGATAGACCCGTCGGACCACGGCCAGCGCGACGAGCAGCACCACCATCATCACGCCGACACCCGTCGCGGTGATCATCAGCATCACCCGGTGCGCCGGAGCGGTCCACACGGCGAGCGCGGCGAGTACGACGGTCAGGACGGGCAGCCAGGTGCCGAGGATGTCCAGCAGCCGCATGGTGTCCTGCGCCTTGCCCAGTTCCTCGGTGTGGAACAGCGTGATGGTCCGGTCGGTGTCCGGGATGGCGGCGGCCTTGTCGAAGCCCGCGTCGACGAGCCGCTCCCGTACCTCGTTGACGACCTCTCCCACGTCCAGTTGGACGGTGTCGCCCTCGGCGCGCACGGCACCCTCGCGCTCTCCGGTGAGCATGTTCACCACCGCGGCGTGCGACCGCCGGTTGGCGCCCTCCCACACCTGCTGGAAGGCGTCGCTGGTGATCACGCGGGTCACGGTGCGGTCCACGACGGACCTGACCGCGCTGCGCAGCGGACCCTCGAGAGACTCGGCCCCCTCCACGACGCGGGGTGGTGCCCCGGCGTCCCGGAGGACCCTGGTGAGCGAGTCCGTCACCGCTTTGACGTCCACGTTGGCCACCACACGGTCCGTGAGCCGGTTGATCACCACCTCCTGAACGGGCGGCTCGGACGCCAGCGGCGCGACGGTCTCCACGTACCGGTCGGTGTCGGAGACCGTGTCCTGAACCCAGGCCGCGACCACGGCCAGGGGCGCGAGCAGCAGGGCCAGCAGGAGGAGGACCGAGGCGCCGGCCCTGCGTACCCGCCGGTGGCGCACCGCCGCGTGACGGCGCAGTCGCTCGTATTCCGCTCGCTCCTCGGCGGTCATGGCGTGCTTCTGGTGTGAGGTTCCGCCGGAGTCCGGCGAATCCGGTGTCGCGGCCGGGTTCATGGGTGCTCCCTTCCTTGTGCGCCGCTCAGGCCGTGACGGTCGCCGCGCGGGATGACGTTGGGGGAGGCGATCACGGGTCCGGTGTGTCCGGCGCGCCCGCCGGAGGGGCGGGTGCGGTGTCAGGCCGTCTCGGCGGAGGGCCGCGGCTCCGTGGGGTGCGTCTTTCGAAGCGCGGCCCGCCACGCGAGGGCGACCACCGCCTCACCCAGGCCGAGCAGGACGAGCCACAGGCCGAGCAGCCGGGTCAGGGCACGGGCCGACTCGGCCGGCAGCGCGAGCACCACGATCCCCGCGACGATGCCGAGCACCGCGATGCCCAGGACGACGCCCCGGTGCGGCAGGTCCTCGGCGGCGAGGGCCGTGTAGAGGGTGAGGATGCCGGACACCAGCCAGACGATCCCGACGATGAGTGAGAGCGCGTTGATCGTCTGCAGCGGGTTCCGCAGGCACAGCACTCCGGCGAGGACGTACAGCACGGCCAGGAGCAGGCCCGGGAGCCGTTCGTGCCCCGCCCGCGCGAAGACGTCCACGAACCGGAAGGCCCCGCCCACCAGCAGGTGCAGGCCGATGAGGACGGCCACGACGTGCAGGGTCGCCTCCGGCCAGACCAGTACCAGGACACCCAGCACCAGCGTCGCGACGGCCGAGCCCAGGAGCCAGGTCCAGGAACGGCCGAGCCGCCCAAGTGCCTGTGCGGGGTCGGCCGTCGGGCCGGGGGCCGCTCCGTCGGGCTCGTGTTCCTGTCCGGTGCGCGATGCCGGACCACGCGGCATGGTCATGGCTCCTCCTCGCGTGATCGAGCGGTCGTTTCCGGATCGCCGACGGGGCGGTGTGTGAGGGGGCGGTGTGCGGGGACCTGACCGCTCCAGGGTTACGCCTGTCACCCGGTGCCGGGGTCACCCACCACGGGTGACCTCCGGCGACGTGGCCGTGGCGGTGCGGCGGGCATCTCGCGCATCCCGCGGTGCCCGTCCCTTCGGCCTTCCGGCCGGACAGAACGAAGAGGCTCTGTTCCGTGCGCCGACTGTGGACGGGAAGGCATCGCTCGCCCGGCTCTCCCTCTCGGCCGGCTGTGCGGGGTGTCCCGGCCGCGTGCCCACGCCCGCTCGGGCGATCCCGTCGCCCTCGCCACCTGTCTGGGCGGCAGCGACCGCCTCGACCGCGCGGTCGCTGCCCGTTCGCCCCGTCTCACGCCGACCAGAGACAGCTGAGCTACGAGGCCCGGGCGCGGGAAGCCGCATGCCGCTCCGGCCGGATCAAGGGCGGCGCGGCGGGCGCTGGGGCTCCCCCGGCCACCACGCGAAGCCGTCCGGCACCGCGCACCGTCCGGCACGCGCCCCGCACACCGCCCCGCCCCGCACACCGCCCGTTCCCGTCACTCCGGCAGCTGCCGCATCTCCATGACACGCAGTCCCAGTGACTGGCAGCGTGCCAGCAGCCCGTACAGGTGTGCTTCGTCCACGACGGGGCCGAACAGGACGGTCTGGCCGGACATCACCACATGGCCCAGCTCAGGGAAGGCCTTGGCCAGCGTTTCCGACAGGTGTCCCTCGACTCGGATCTCGTAGCGCACGAGCTGTCCTCCCGTGGGCTGCCTGGGACAGGCGGACGGCACTGCTCCTACGATCGTGCGCTCCCGTGTCCCTTCGGGCCTCACCCGGTACAGGTGACCCGTGGCCCGGTCGCGGACCGCGCGGACCGCGCGGACCGCACGACCGCACGGACCAAGGCGTTCTCAGTGCGTCAGAACGATCTTGAAGGAGATGATCAGCAGGCCGAGCACCAGGTTGACCGACGCGGTGGCGGCCACGAGCCGCCGGGAAGCACCGGCGCGGTGTGCCGCGGCCACGGACCAGCCGATCTGTCCGGCCACGGCGACGAAGAGGGCCAGCCACAGGGCACCTCGCACGTCCAGGCCCAGGAGCGGGCTGACGGCCACCGCGGCGGCCGGCGGGAGAGCGGCGTTGACGATCGGCCATTCGTCACGGCACACCTGGAGCACCACCCGGCGGTCCGGGGTCTGCTGCGCCAGACGCGCCCCGAACAGCTGGGCATGCACGTGCGCGATCCAGAACACCACGCCGGTGAGCAACAGCAGCAGCACCAGTTCGGTGCGGGGGAACGAGCCCAAGGAGCCTGAGCCGATCACCACGGAGGCCGCGAGCATGGATCCGTAGACGCCGCCCGTGTAGTCCTCGCGGCCCCGCTGCTCGGCGCGGCGCCCCCTGCGGGCCGTGGTCGGTCCGGTCCTGGTTCGGCTCCTGGACACCGGTGACTCCCTCTCGAATCAGCGCTTCGATCCGGTCGCACTGGCCGGAGCATCGGCGTCCTGCTGTCGCGGACGGCCGTCCCGGCCGGTCGGCAGGTGTGGAGTGACCAGGAAACTGGCGAGGGCGATGCCGCCGGTGGCCAGGATCGCCGCCTTGAGGCCGTCCAGCTGTGCGGAGGCGTAGGAGTCGGCGACGGCCTCGACCTCGGACGGCGGCAGCCCGGCACGCTGCGCCGCCGAGCGCACCTGATCGGTGGTGACGAAGGCGACCCCGGCCTGGAGAGCGACACCGACCTGCTCACGGGTCTCCTCGGACAGCTGCGGGTTGTCGTCCACCTGCGAGGTGAAGGCGTGCGCCAGCGCGCCGATGAGGATCGACCCGATGAGCGCGGTGCCCAGCGCCGAGCCCAGGTTCTGTGCCGTGAACTGGAGCCCTCCGGCCTCACTGCGTTCCTCCTCCCCGACGCTGGACTGGACGACGTTGCCCAGCTGCGAGGCGAGCAGGCCGACACCTACGCCCAGCAGAGCCATGGCTCCGGCGAACTGCGCGTCGTCGATGACCGGGTCGATGGTGGCCAGCAGCCACACGATGGCCGCCGTCAGGGTCACCAGGGCCAGCCGGACCACCCGGCGCGGCCCCATCACCCGACCCAGCAGCGACCCGCACAGCGAGGTCACGAGCATGGTGACGGACACCGGCAGCAGGCGCAGCCCCGTCTCGAAGGCGTCGAACCCCTGGACCACCTGCAAGTACAGCGGGATGGTGAAGAACAGCCCCAGCAGGATGAGGTTCTGGCTCAGCAGCGTCATCAGGCCGGACCGCAGCACCGGCCTGCCCAGCAGGGACAGGTGCACGAGCGGGTCGGTCCGCCGGTCCTCCCGCCGTCGCTCCCACCACCGGAAGACGGCCAGGACGGCGCCCCCCAAGCCGACGACGAACAGCGTCGGGGCGAAGCCGAAGACGGTGAAGGGAGGGTTGCGTGGCTGCACCCATCCCCAGGTGCTGCTCTGCAGCACCCCGAGCACGCCCAGTCCCAGTCCTGCCGCCGAGAGCACGGCACCGACGCCGTCCAGCCGGGGGCGCGGGCCGGTCCGGGGGGAATCCACGATCACCCGGCGGCACAGCAGGACGGCCACGACGACCACGACCTCGCCGGCGAAGACCAGCCGCCAGGTGAGGTACGTCGTCACCCAGCCGCCCAGCAGCGGGCCGACCGCGATCCCGGCGCCGGCGAGCCCGCCGATGACCGCGTAGGCGATGGCCCGGTCCTTCCCGCGGTAGGCCTCCGCGACGAGGGCGGCCATGGCCGGCAGCACCATGGCGGCGCCCAGTCCCTCGATGACGGACCAGCCCAGTGTGAGGACCCACAGCGTGGGTGCCACGGCGGTCAGGGCCGACCCCACGCCGTAGACGGTCAGCCCCAGGAGGAACATGCGGCGGCGCCCCAGGATGTCCCCGAACCTGCCGCCGATGATCATGAACGCCGCCATGACCAGCGCGTACAGCGTGATCACGGCCTGGATGGCGGTGACCTCCGTGTCGAAGTCCTCGACCAGCTGACTGATGGACACGTTCATGACCGAGGTGTCCAGAACCATGAGGAACTGGGCCGTACCGAGGACGATCAGAGCCCGCCAGTGCTTCACGCTGTTCTCCTCGCCAAGTCGGCCGGTACGTCGGCGGAGCCGGCCGAGCAGTGGCCTGCACACGCCCCGCCGCTCTTGCCCATCGCATCCGAAGTACGCGCCTCGTGCCTCACCCGCCACGGGGGAGCGGCGGCGCCCCGTGATGTCCGGCAGGTGGGAGCACGAGGGTCGCCCCTCTCACCTACGCGTGTTCACAGCAGTCGGAGGTCGCGCGCGCGGCGCACCGCGTCGCCTCGCCGGTTCACCGCCAGCTTCCGGTAGACGCTCTTGAGATGGGTCTTCACCGTGTTCACCGACACGTAGAGGTCGGCGGCGACCTCCTCCGTCGACATCATCCGGGCCAGCCGCTCCAGGACGTCGCGCTCGCGCCCGCTCAGCTCCACCGCGACGAGCGGCGGGGACAGCGACTCCGGCCGAGGTCGCTCCCCGTGTCGCGAAGGGCCGGGCTTGAGCCAGCCCGCTGCCAGCTCGTGGAGCGGAGGCGTGGCCAGGAGGGGCCGGATCCACGCTCCCGCATCGAGGAACGGACGCCGCAGCCGCTCCCGCCGAGCGTCGAGGAGTGCATGCGCCACGAGCTTGCGGGCGGTGGCGGTGTCTCCTGCCCCCTCCGCGGCCTGAGCCCTCACCAGCGCTGCCCGCACGGTCACCGCCGGCCCGGGCCGGCCCTCGGTGCGGATGCTGTCGAGCAGGTCGATGGCCGCCCCGGCACGGCCTGCGGCCACCTGGATCGCCGCGGCCTCCACGGCGCACACCGGCTGGTCGCCGGACACGCCCTGGAGCAGCTCGGCGGCTTCGTCCGGCCGTCCTTCGGCCAGGCGGGCGGCAGAGGCGAAGAGTGTTTCGTAGCCTGCCGCCCAGGGGGAGGCCACGGCGGCGGCGACGGCCGGGCCCGCCGCCTCGACGGCGGCTCGTGCCTTGCCCCTGACCGACAGGAGGCGAGCTGTGGCGAGGGCTCGTCCCGCCGCCACCACCGGATCACGCGGTCCCGAGGAGAACCGGGCCGTCTCGTCGAGGAGGGCTTGGGCCCGGTCCAGTTCATGGCGGTCGACCGCCACGGCGGCCAGGACCAGCTGCCCGATGCCGGAGCCGGACGGCTGTGGCCGGCCGACCCCCTCCGCCTCGGGCACCGCTGCCAGGGCCTCGCGCTCCGCCCGGCCGAGCCAGCCGTTCAGATAGTCGAGCAGGGCCAGGTGCTCCATCGACTCCTCACGGGGCAGCACGGTGGAGGTCCCGCCGGGAGCGTCGGCCGCCGCGGTCAGGGCGGCACGCGCGTCCTCGAAACGTCCGGCCCACAGACGGGCCGAGCCCAGATGGGTCAGCAGGAGAGCAGTGAGTTCGGGATGCTTGTCCAGGAGATGTGCCGGGACCTCCTGCGACAGTTCAGCGGCCCTTTCAGCGGCCCTTTCGGCCCGTGGGGGACATCCGGTCAGCCGGGCGGCCAGTGCCTCGAGCAGCGCACAGCTCAGCTGGACGGTCGCCGGCCCGGGCGCGTCGTCGGCCAGCCGCTCCCGGGCGCGGCGCAGGTGGGCCAGTCCACGGTCGAGGTCGTGGCGGGACAGGTCGCGGGCCGCGCGCACGAGATCCGCCGCGGGACTCGTGGCCTCGGGCCCCATGGGGGAGAACAACTCGGTCAGGTCACCTGAGCGCAGCCCGGTGAAGAGCTGTCCGATCGCCAGGTCGTCGACGAGGGCACCGGCGGCGAAATCCCAGTCGCCCGCGGCGGCGCCGTGGACGAGTGTCTCCCGCAGGAATCCGGAACGGCGCAGCCACCGCGCGGCCAGTCGGTGGAGTTCCGGCTCCAGGCCGGGCAGGCGCTCGCGCAGGTGGGCCCGGAGTATCTCCCCGAACAGCGGGTGGAGCTGGTACCACGAGTGCCCGAGGTGCTCGACGAACGCGTTGTCGCGGTGCAGCCCGGCGAGAATGGGCTCGGCATCGGTCCGGAGGGTCAGCTCGTTGGCCAGATCGGGACAGAAACGCTTGAGGACGCTGACCCGCAGCAGGAGGCCCTGGGTCTCCTCCGGCTGTCCCTTGAGCACCTCGGCCAGCAGGAAGTCCGCGACCGTACTGCGGTCCGCCTCGAACTCCTTCAGGTAGCGCTCCGGGTCGGCGCTCTCCAGAGCGGCCAGGGCGGACAGGCGCAATCCGGCGGCCCACCCCCGAGTACGGTCCACCAGGGCGCCCGCGGCCTGGACCGGCAGGCTCAGACCGTGCAGCTCAAGGAGTGCGACGGCCTCCTCGGAGGTGAACGCCAGCTCGGCGGCGCGGATCTCCGTCAGCTCGCCGGCCGCCCGGTAACGGTGCAGCGGCAGCAGCGGTTCGGTGCGGGTGACGAGAACGAGGCGCAGGCCACGCCCCGCGTGCTGCAGGACGAAACCCAGCTGTTCTGTGACCTCTGGATCGGTGATGCGGTCGTACTCGTCGAGTACGAGGATCACGGGCCGGTCGCGATCGTTCAGTTCGGCGGCGAGCGTTGCCAGCAGCCTTTGGTCCACCCCGGTCGCGTCCGCGGGGACCCCGACCGCGTCCGATGCCGGTGCACCGCAGGCGCGCAGGGCCTGAAGGACGTAGGCCCAGAACACCCCGGGGTGCCGGTCCCCCGCTTCGACGGTGAGCCAGGCGACCGGTGGCGGCAGTCCGGCGGCCCAGTCGGCGGCGAGCAGGGTTTTGCCGGCCCCGGCTGCCCCGTTGACCAGTGTCAACGGAGTCCCGAGAGCCTGGTCGAGGTGGTCGACGAGCCGCTGCCGCCGCAGGAACGTGGCGGGCCTCGACGGGAGGGCGAACCGGGTGCGCAGGAAGGGGTCTCCCTGGGGATCGGCGCACGGAACATCCGGAATCGTCGGAACGGCTGGCCCTTGGGCGTTCTCGTTGATCTCGGCCACGGCGCTCATCACCCCTGTCCGCCAGGGTCACGTCACGGGCGGCGCTCCCTCCACCAGCATCCCAGCCTCTCCGCCACGGCGCGCGGCACACCGAGCCACTGGCGCGCTCACCAGCCCTTACGCTCCTGCCGCCGGGCTCCTCGTGCCAGGCGCCGGCGAGGACGCCCAGCGGTTCGCACACGACGAGGCACGTTCGGGGCGAGCCGGGTGTCCCCTGCCGGGTCAGGCTGCCGGCAGCTCCTCCGCGGGGAGCCGGCCCGCGCGCACCGCGTCGACCAGGGCCTGGTGGTCACGCTCGTTCTGGTCGGCGTATGCCTCCGCGAAGGTGGCGAGTGCGCGGTCGAACGAGTCGCCGCCGCCCAGGTACGCGGCCATCGCGATGCGGTCGCCGGACCGCGCGTGCGCACGAGCCAGAGTGACCCCGCACAGTTCGCCGAACGCCTGCATGTCCTTCGGCCGCATCCGCTCCGGCATGGCGATGCCCTTCCAGTCGCGCAGCTGGCGGACGTAGAAGTCGCGCTGCTTGCCGTCGATCCCGTCCACCCGCTCCCAGCCGAGGAAGATGTCACTCGAAGCCTGCATCAACCGCTGGCCCGAGACCACGCGCTCGCCCTGGTTGGGGTAACGGCTGGTGCCGACGTGTGCCGCGAGCACGGAGGCGTCGGCTTCCTTGGCCTGGAGGAAGAGCGGGTCGCGGTCGTCCCGGCCGAGCAGGAGAAAGATCCAGCAGCGGGTGCCGACGCTGCCGACGCCGACCACCTTGCGGGCGACATCGGCCAGACGGTAGTCCGCCAGGAGCGTGCGCCGGTCGGAAGCGAGAGTGCGGCTGTACCGCTCGATCAGCCCGTGGAACCGGTGCTCCAGCGCGCTGCGCTCGACGTCCGGCAGCAGGTCGCCGGCCGGGACGAGCAGCGGGGGATCCGCCGCGATCCTGGGCAGGCCGTCGACCGTCTCGGTGAGCTTGTCGAAAGCCTGGAGGCTGTCGCGGGTGCGGGCCTTGGCCATGGCGCGGGCCAGGTTCTTCTGACCGCGCTTCGTTCCCTGGAGCCGGCTCGCGACCAGGGACTCGAGGAGGTCCGCGTCGATCTTCGCGTACCAGACGTCGAGGTTGCCCATGCCCGCGAAGCGGATCATCGCCTCGCGGTACGAACGGACCGTCGAGCTCACGATGCGGGAGCGCTCGGCGTCATCGAAGCCGTTCGCCCGGCCCGCGATGACCAGACTCGCCGACAGTCGCTTGACGTCCCACTCCCACGGCCCCGGCAGCGTCTCGTCGAAGTCGTTGATGTCGAACACCAACCGCCGCTCCGGTGAGGCGAGCAGGCGGAAGTTCAGCAGGTGCGCGTCGCCGCACAGTTGCGCCCTGAGTCCCGAGGCCGGGCTGCCGGCCAGGTCGGACGCCATGATCGCGGCGGCGCCCCGGTAGAAGCGGAACGGGGACTCCATCATCCGGCCGTAGCGGATCGGGACGAGTTCGGGCACCCGCGCCGCGGACTGCGCCTCCAGGATCGCCAGCGGGTCCGGCCGGTCGGGAGACGGCCCGTACACGGCGTGATCCGACCGCGGCGAGCGGCGCCGTGCCTCCTTGCCGAGAGCCGCGCGCTCCTCGGGCGTGGTGTGTGGCGACGCGCGCATGGCCGTGGTCGCCTTCTGGGACATCACAGGCGCTCCTGCCCGATCCTGCGACCATGGGACGCCCGCCACAGAACACGTCGGACCCGTCGGACCCGACGGGCAGTTCGTTGGCCTTCTGTCCGATGTCGGCCGCGCGGATCATCGGTGCGGGGTGGGCGGCTGCTCTCAGCCCTGGGCTTCGATCTCGGCATCGGCGACGGCGATGGCGATGCCGAACGCCGTGGCGATGTTGCCCGCCGCCGTCATGACGCGGGCGGTGCCCACGATGGGTGCGATGGCGACCAGGACGTCCTGCAGCTGTTCGGCGGTCAGGCCGGCGTTGAGGGCGGGGTCGATATGGGCCGCGTAGGAGATGGGCGGGGCGTCCGAGGCGGCGAGTGCCGCGATGCGCGTGAGGATGAGCATGTCCGGGGCCAGCCCGCACCGCTCGATCGAGTCGACCGTCATGGCGGCGAGGGTGTCCAGGACAGGGGTGTCGGATGCAGTGGACATGGCGTATGGCCTCCTGGTGACTTTCGAGTCCGAGGGACATATGGGGGGGAGGAGCCGAGGTACGCGAGTGTGGGGCCCCTCAACCGTAGAACCCATTCCGGCCTCGCGCATGGCGCGCTCATGGTTCGCCGTGCCATGGCGGCGGGCGTGAAGCGGCCGACAGGGTCAGGGTTGTACAGATGGCGTGCGACCTGCTCATCGAGAACCGCCGATCGGGCACCCCGACGTGCGCAGCGGACCCGGGAGGACGAGATTGGAGGTAGCCCGACCGGCCGGACGTGAACGCGCGGTTGTGCGGGCCGTTCGACACGAAGGAGCCGGTGATGGCCAGTCCGGTGAGGCTGGATCCATCCGGTCATGGGCGTGGTCGTCGGCCTCGCCGGTGCCGTCCTGGTCCAGGGCGCCGCCTGGGCCGGGGCCGTCGGCTTGGGGCTGGTCGGCCTGGCCATGCTCGCGATCAACGCCTCCGTGATCTGGGCACTGTGCACCGCGCCAACTCCGACAAGGCGATGAATCCGTCAAAGCGATGAAGCAGGGGATGGTCCCGGGCTGCGGGCCCGCGAGGACGGCCGTCTCCGGATCGGAGAGACACCCATGAAAGACCTCAAGTTCGAGCAGAAGCGCTCGTTGTCACGCTTTGAGGCGGCTGACCAGCTCACGGCACTCGCGGCCGCGCTGAGGGAGGGCGGGGAGGCCGAGCTGGAACTCGGCCCCGGAACGCTGAGCCTGCAGATCCCCGACGACCTTCGTGGCGAGATGGAGGTCGAGATCGGTGACGGGGAGATCGAGTTGGAGATCGAGTTCAAGTGGCCGACCGCGTCGACCCGGCCAGCGCCCGCGCGGGGGGCCGCAGACACGGAGGAGGACACCAGGCACAAGAACGTGCCCACGAAGTCAGAACGCAGCGGTACGAGCACCAGCAGGAGCAAGGGCGCGAAGCGGTCCGTCGCGAAGAAGCCCTGAGTCGTGCCGGGGACCTTGGAGATCTGCTCAGGTGTCGCGTCACGCCGGCTCCGGGGCGAAGACCGCCGTGCCGGTCGACGACAGCCCATGAGTGCCTGGGTGCCCGCCGGCCCCGGGCTGCCACCGTGGTGCACTGCCTGAAGCGTGCGCCGCAGCGGACCGCACCGCACTCCGAGCAGGAAGGCCGACCGGCGACGCGTCGGGCAGCACACCTTTGATCCGTGGTCGGCATGCGGGTCGGCCGTCGGGCCCGACTCACGGATTGCCGCATCCGGCGCCGGACCGCGTCAGACGGGCTCCGGCCACCCGGCGCCGACCGGCGACGACCACGAGGCCGCCCATGACCGCGACGCTCATCAGGGCGGTGGCGAAGACGGTCGCTCCAGTGGTCAGCCCCACCGCGTCGCTGAGGTACCCGGCCGACACCGGCAGGATGCCCGCCGGAACGTAACCGCCCACGTTGAGCGCTGCGTTGGCCTCGGCCAGCCGCTGCGGCGGAACCGTGGAATTGAGCAGGGACAGGCCGCCGAGCTGGCCCATGCCCTGGCCGGCGCCGGCCAGCAACGCGGAGGCGATGAGTACCGGGACCGAGGACATGTGCACGGCGATGATGAGCGTCACCATGCCGACGGTGGTGCTGACCGCCCCAGCGGTCAGGATCGTGCGCCGCCGCAGCTTCTGGACCGCGAACTGCACGCCCGTGGCGGAGAGGAACATGACGAACGCCATGGCCCCGGCGACGATCCGGCTGGTGGTGCCGAGCAGGCCGGACAGCAGAGAGGGACCGAGCGAGAGCACGAACGAGGTCGCGGTGATGCCGGGCGCGAACACGGCGATGCCCAGGACCAGTTGCCTGCCGGTGCCGTCCGGTACACCGGGTACCCGTACCCAGGCGCCGTTCGAGCGCGTCGCGGGCCGCCGTACGGGCATGCGCAGCACGGCGAGGATCGCGGTGGCCAGCAGGACGATCTCGACGACGAAGACGGTGACGGTCGGCCCGGGCAGCGTCTCGGAAAGGAGGCCCGCGAGCAGCGGGCCCAGCCCGGCCCCGAAGACCATCGCGCACGAGGCGAGCAGGGCGGCGAGCCGCTTGCGGTCCTGGCCTGCCACATCTGTCACGGCGGCCATGCCCGCTGTAACGACAGCGCCCACGGCGACACCGGTGAACAGCCGGGCCACGACGAGCGCGGCCACCGTTGACGCGGTCGTGAAGATCACGCACGCCGCCACGGCGAGGGCGAGCGCGGGCAGCAGGACGGGCTTACGCCCGAGCCGGTCGGACACCACCCCGGAGACGAGCAGGGAACCGAGCAGCCCGACGATGTAGCAGGCGAAGATCACGGTCAGGGTGCCCTTGGAGAACCCGATGTCGCGCTGCCACAGCACATACAGGGGGGTTGCCGCGTTGGACAGGATGAAGACCGCGGTCACCGGCCACGCGGCCAGCCACACCCACCAGGTGGGAGCCGCGGAGGTGCTCACCTCCGGCCGTTCACTCGCTGCGGGCCGCTGCTGTTCGCCCACTGTCTTCACTGGCACCGTACGACTCTCCGACATGGTCGCTCCCTCCGGGGCGTTCAGTACGAGTTGAGTCGAACTTAACAGGCAGTACGATTGAAGTCGTACAGAGGGTTCGGGTTATGGGGAGCTGTATATGTCGTCGACGGTGCGTCCGACGCCGGTGATCAAGGTGCTGCCGGAGCCCACGGGGCTGCCCGAGCCGCTGCCCGAGCCGGCAGTCGAGGACCTGCGCCTGGAGGCGGTGCTGGGTGCGCTGAGCGATCCTCTGCGTCTTGGCGTCGTGCGCAAACTCCTTCTGGAATCGGAGCGGTTCGACCATCCCTGCGGCTGGTTCGGCCTCGACCGCCCCAAGTCCTCCCTCACCCACCACTTCAAGGCCCTGCGCGTGGCTGGCATCACCCGCCAGCGCCAATACGGCCTGGAACGCCGTAGTCACGTCCGAGTCGACGACCTCAATGCGCGTTTCCCCGGCCTTCTGGATCTGGTGGCGGCGTGGACTCCGGACTCACAGTGAGCTGACGTGGAGGGGTGCGGGGGTGTGGGCGCGGTCCGCGACGGCGTAGCGGGGTGCCCGTGTCCGTCCTCCCGGCGAGCGCGTCGGCTCGCTCCAAGGTCAATCTCGGTGACGTGACGGCTGAGAGACGGGCTCAGATCGGCGAGGCTGTCGCCGTCGTGCGCCGCAGCCGGAGCGTGATGCTGGGCATGCCGCGCATCGGCCGGCCTCTGCCCGACGTGCACACCACGGGGTCCGTATGGGCGGGGTCATAGCGGACGGGCCGCCGCATCGACGGTGAGCGCCGCGCCGTCGGTGAGGACCGCGCCGTCGGTGAGCGCCGCCGCCACCGCGATTTGTCCGCCCCCACCCATACCGCCGGACGGCGACCCTCTGATCCTCGGGTCCGGGGTGGGGTCTCCTCGGCCGGCATGGGGCTTTGAGGGGTGGTGAGGGACCGGCGCGACTGGTGCACGGAGCAGGCGGGCTGACCGGGACCGATCTTGAGCGGGCCTCACGGAAACCAATAGTTGGCTAGCCACATGTTTGCTGCTACCTTACTTATGTGTCCAGCCACCTAAATGGGTGGGGGCACGAGAGGAGTCGTCATGAAAGCCATCCTGTTCGACCGTTTCGGAGGCACGGAAGTGCTCCGCGAGGCGGACATCGAGGTCCCGCAGCCCGGCCCCGGGCAGATCCGCGTCCGCGTCAAGGCGGCCGGGCTGAACGCGCTGGACGGCAAGATCCGTTCCGGGGCCCTGGAGGCCGTGTTCCCCACTGCGTTCCCCTCCGTCCCCGGTGGCGAGCTCGCCGGCGTGGTGGACGCCCTCGGTGAGGGCGTGCAGGACGTGCAGGTGGGTGACGAGGTGCTGGGCTGGTCGGACAGCGGCTCGTACGCCCAGTACGCGCTGGCCACCACCGTGGCCCCCAAGCCCGCCGGCCTCGACTGGCAGCACGCGGTCGCGCTGCCGGTGGCGGGCGCGACGGCCGAGCGGGTCCTGAACCTGCTCGGCGTCACCGCCGGTGAGACCGTCCTGATGCACGGCGCGGCCGGATCGGTCGGCACCCTGGCGGTCCAGCTCGCCACGGCCCGTGGAGCGCGTGTCATCGCCACCGCCGGCCCCGCGAACCAGGACTACCTCACCTCGCTCGGCGCCACCGCGACCCTCTACGGCGAGGGCCTGGTCGAGCGGGTCCGGGCACTGGCCCCCGACGGGGTGGACGCGGTGTTCGACGTGGCCGGGAAGGGGGCCCTGGAGGACTCCATCACCCTGCGCGGCGGCACCGAGCGCATCGTCACCATCGCCGACTTCAGCGCGTACCAGCTCGGCATCACCTTCTCCAGCAGTCCCCGGGAACGCTCCGCTGTCGACCTGACCACGCTGGCCCAGGACGCCGCGACCGGCAAGGTCGTCACCACCGTCACCGCCTACCCGCTCGCCGAGGCCGCCACGGCGCAGCAGGTCAGCGACGCCGGGCATGTCCGGGGAAAGCTCGTCCTCACGCTCGACTGACCACGCCCGCCACACCTTCCGCCACACCCTCTCGCTCTCCCCATCACCACCTGTTCGCCACCTGTCATCACCGCACCGAAGGACCATTCATGCTGAACTCCCTGTGGACATCGACCACCGTCGGGGACATCTCCCTCCCGCACCGCCTGGTCATGGCCCCCATGACCCGTGACCGCTCCACCCCCGAAGGCGTACCGACCGAGCTGAACGCCGAGTACTACGCCCAACGGGCCTCGCACGCGCTCGTGATCACCGAGGGAACCCAGCCCTCCGCCGACGGCCAGGGCTACCTGCTCACCCCCGGCATCCACAATGACGAGCAGATCGCCGGGTGGCGCAAGGTCACCGACGCCGTGCACGCGGCCGACGGCCGCATCGTCATCCAGCTGATGCACACCGGACGCATCGCCCACCCCGACAACACCCCCCACGGTCGCCAGCCGGTCGCCCCCTCGGCGATCCGGCCGGAGGGCGCGATGTTCACCGCGTCCGGGCCCCAGGAGATGCCGACACCCCGTGCTCTGTCGACGCAGGAGGCCGCGGCGACCGTCGACGACTTCCGCCGCGCGGCAGCGGCCGCCGTCGCGGCAGGCGCCGACGGTGTGGAGATCCACGGCGCCAACGGTTACCTGCTGCACCAGTTCCTGTCCGACAACACCAACCGGCGGACCGATGGCTACGGCGGCTCGATCGAGGGCCGTATCCGCTTCGCCGTCGAGGTCGCCACCGCCGTGGCCGAGGAGATCGGCGCCGGCCGCACCGGTATCCGTATCTCTCCCGGCAACCCCTTCAACGACATCGCCGAGTCCGACACCGCCGAGCTGTATCCGGCGCTGGTGCGCGCCCTCAGCCCGCTCGGTCTCGCCTACCTCCACGTGATGCACGCGGGTGACGACGCGCTGCTGGGCACCCTGCGCGCGCTGTGGCCGACCACGCTGATCCTCAACCGGGGCGGCACCGACCTGCCCACCCGCGCCAAGGACATCGACAACGGCACGGCCGACCTCGTCTCAGTCGGCGCCCTCGCGCTCGCCAACCCGGACCTGGTCGAACGGCTACGCTCTGACGCGCCGCTGAACACCCCCGACCCGGCGACGTTCTACGGCGGCGGAGCGGCCGGCTACACCGACTACCCCACCCACACTGTTTGAGGAACCGCATCATGCCCGCCTCCACGCACAGCACCCCCTCTACGGCCGGCGAGGGTCCGATGAGCTACGCGATCTTCCAGCTCGCCCGCGCTCACCGCGCCCGCGCGGCCGCCATGCTCCGCGAGATGGACCTGCATCCCGGACAGGAACTGCTGCTGATGCAACTCCTGGACCAGGACGGCCAGACCCAGTCCGAGCTGCTCGAAAGCGTCGGCCTGGACCACTCCACCGTGTCCAAGTCCCTGCGCCGCATGCAGGACGCCGGCCTGCTCGTCCGCGAGCCGGCCGCACACGACCGGCGCGTCATGGTCGTCCACCTCACGGACAAGGGCCGTGCCATGCGCGAGCCCATCGCAGCCATGTGGCGGGCCCTGGAGGAGACCTCCGCGCGGAACCTGTCGGCGCAACAGGCAGAGGCATTCGTCAGCACCGCCTACGCCATCGCCGACGCGATCAACAGCCGCGCTCTGCCGCAAGAAGAGTCCGAGTAACTCCCCTCGGCCTGCACCCGGGTTCCTGCCTGGAGTGCCCATCGTTTCCGGCGTTTCTGCGAAGTGGACAGTGCTGCAGCGCACTCGGCTCACGCAGGCCCGAGCTGAACCGAGCCGGGTTCCTCGACTGCCGGAAGGAACCCGGCGAGCTGAGCTGGAGCATGCGGCGGAACCCGCCTACTCACTCCCATACGTCATCCCCCCACTACTGACCTGATGGAAAGTGAGACCCCCATGACGACCACCACCCTCCCCGTCCTCGTCGTCGGCGCGACCGGCTCCCTCGGCGGCAAGGTCGTCGACGAACTGCTGGGGCGCGGCAAGAACGTCCGCGCCCTGGTCCGGCCGACCACCGACGCGAGCAGGCTTGAAAAGCGGGGTGTCGAGATCGCCCGCGGCGACATGCTCGACCTCGACTCGCTCGTCGCCGCCATGAACGGTGTCGATGCCGTCATCACCACCGCAGCCGGCTACACCCGCGGCGGCAAGAACGCGAACGACATCGACACCGTCGGCAACGCCAACCTCGCCGAGGCCGCCCACCGCGCCGGCATCCGGCGGTTCGTCCTTACCAGCATCCTCACCAGCGACCAGACGCCGCATGTCCCGCACTTCTGGCACAAGAAGATCGCCGAGGACAAGCTCGAACAGCTCGGCGTCCCGTTCGTCGCCCTGCGCCCGGGGGCGTTCCTCGACCAGGTCGCGACCATGGCGGGCAATCCGATCGACAAGGGCCGACTGATATGGATGGCCAAGAGCACCGTCCCGCTGACCTGGGTCCATACCTCGGATCTCGCGGCCTACCTGGCGGCCGCCGTCGACGCCGAGGCCGACAACGGCGAGCGCATCGACATCGGCTGGGACCGTCCGGTCAGCATGCGCGAGGTGGCCGACCTGATGGGCAGCCGGGCCGGAAAGAAGATCAAGGTGTGGGCCATCCCCTCCGTCGTCGTCCGCGCCGCAGGAGCCGTCGTCGGCCGCTTCAACCCGGTGGTCAAGGACATGGCCGCGATGTTCGGCTGGTTCGACACCGGCCGCTACGTCGCCGACCCCCGCCGACAGGAGCAGCTGTTCGGCCCCGCCCCCACGGCCGAAGACGCCCTCGCCCGGTACACCGACGAACTGGGCACGGCGCAACACCGGTGACCGGCGGGCCCGGCGCAACTCGTCCGAGAACCGCAGACGTCCTCGCCATCCGGGATGGGCCTTGCCACCGCGACACACCCACCGCAACACCGACCGGTCAAGCCCTGCCGACTCAAGATGCTTCCGGAATGTCTCCGGGAGCCGCGGGCCTGCTCTGCGATCACTACAGTGGCATGCATGCACCGGTCACGAATGTACGCGCTGATCGTGGACGCTCCGGAGCCGGAAGCCTCGACAGCAGCCCGGTTCTGGTCGGCGGCTCTGGGCGTGCCCGCTCGAGTCGACTCGGCGGAGCCCCAGTTCACGTCGCTGGTCGGCGCTGTGGACGGACTGGCTACCGTGGTCCAGTCGGTTGCTGATACGCCGCGCATGCACATCGATATCGAAACCGACGACGTCGAGGCCGAAGTCGACCGCCTTATGGGGCTCGGTGCCACCGAGGTGTCTCGTTGGCTTCAGTGCCATGTGCTGCAGGCACCGGGCGGACACCTGCTGTGCGTCATTCCCGTCCACAGCGATCCGGACCTCTTCGCGGCGACCGCGCGGACCTGGGAGTGACCTGTCCGACGCTCGCTCGTCTGCTGCCCTGTGGAGGGCTGCCCGCCCGACACGCGGTGTCCGTGTCGGGCGGGCAGCTGTGGCCTTGGCGGCGTGCTACTTGATGCCGATCTCGGCCAGCTGCAGGCGGTACTTGGTGGCTTCGCCCGGTGTGGTCGATGAGGAACAGGAAGTCGGCCTCCGTGCCACGGCGCCGGACGACCTCGACTCCGGCGGGCACCTGGTGTTCGGGGGCGACGCCGGCGTCCTGGCGGATGCGGTGGAGCAGGGCGGCCAGGGTCTCCTGGTCGGGGTGGGTCGCCAGATACCAGGCGGTGCCGCTGCCCTATCCATGGCGAGTGACGGCAGGCAGGCCGGTCAACGGGCCGTCGGCGCAGGAGACGACCTTCAGGGCGCCGGTGAGCCGGACCCGTTCCGACCACAGGCCGGCCCTGGCACCCGGGGGTACTTCACCGGCCAGCCCCGTTGTCTCTCCCGGCAGCAGGGGGAAGAGCTCGTCGGCGACCACCCCGAGGACGTCGCGGAATGCGCCGGGATGGCCGCCGAGGCGTATGTGGCCGTTCTCGTCGACCATGCCGCTGTGGAAGCCGACGGCCAGCGTGCCCCCGCCTGCGGTGAAGGCGGTGAGGTTGTCCGCTGCCGCGTCCGTCACCAGGTACGGCGACGGGACGAGGACGAGTTGGTAGCGGTCTCGGCTTCTTCCGCAGAGCCTCCTGCCAGCGCGGGGTCGCAGGGCGACCCGTGTGTCAGGAGGCTCTGCGCCGCGATGCTGATGGCCCATCCGCCCACGGCCCCGGCGTTCGTGTTCCGGTTCGGCCCGGCGGGAGATCGGTGCACATCGGAGAAACGGCACCGGCTGACCCCGCTCGCGCGCCCGGGCGCTTGAGTCTCCAGCGACTGGAAGGTCCAAGATCTCGCCCATGGAAGACGAACGCCCCGACGTGCTCACCATCGGCCAGCTCGCGCGCCGGACCGGACTTTCGGTGCGGACCCTGCGCTTCTGGTCCGACGAGGGAGCGGTGCCGCCCGTGGCCCGCTCCGCAAGCGGCTACCGGCTGTACGACGCCGCCTCCGTGGCCCGCGTCGAACTGGTCCGCACCCTGCGGGAGCTGGGCCTCGGGCTCGACGACGTGTGCCGTGTCCTGAGCGGCCGCACCACGGTCGCCGAGGCCGCCGACGCGCACGTGGCCGCGCTCGACGCGCAGATCCGCTCCCTCAAGGTGAGCCGGGCCGTCCTGTCGACCGTGGCGAAACGTGGTTCGACCGCTGAGGAGACAGCACTGATGAACCGGTTGGCGCGGCTGTCCGCCGCCGAACGCAAGCAGATCATCGACGAGTTCAAGGAGGAGGTGTTCGGCGGTCTCCCCGTCGAGCCGCGCCTGCGTGACCGCCTGCGCACCTACGGCATCGAACTGCCCGACGACCCCACACCCGAGCAGGTCGACGCCTGGATCGAACTGGCCGAGCTGGTGCGGGACCCCGGTTTCCGCGCCCGGATGCGCACCATGCTGGAGCTGAGCACCCCCGTCCCCGGCCAGAGTCGTCCCCCCGGGGCTTCCATCTGGTGGGCCAGGCAAGCCGTGCAGACCGTCGCAGAGGTCAGAAAGCGCGGGATCGCCCCTGAGGGACCGGCCGCGGCCGAAGTACTGTCCGAGCTGTTCGGCGACGCCGATCGGGCCGCCGTGCTGTTGTGCCTGGAGGCCGGGATCGGGGCAGGGGCGGAACGCTACCGCAGGCTCGTCGCCCGCGTGCGCGGACAGTATGCGTCCCCCGACGCGACCGAGGAGCTGGAGTGGCTGGCGCGAGCCCTGCGGGCCGCCGATCAAGCCTGACCGGACGTGCCGACCTGCCTGGCCTTCGGCTTCGAGACCCTCGGGTCGTCGGAGGGCGTTGCGTCGACAACCGTCAACACCCTGCTCCCAGGCAGCGATGCGCGGCGGGCACGACCAGGCCGGCTTGCCGTTGGCGCCGGCGAAGCGCGGCGGCGCCGACGCGCACGGGCCCGGCGAGGGTACTCGCCGGGCCCGTGCGGCTCGGATCAGTGGTCGAGGTCGAGGCGAACAGGTGCCGGCGTCAGCTTCTGGTCCACTGCTGGTTGCTGCTTCCGTTGCAGAACCAGACATCGACCGCCGTGCCGTTGCCGGTGCCGCCTCCGGCCGCGTCCAGGCAGAGCTCCGGGTTCGCGACGCTGGTCACCGTGAGGTCCGCGTTCACGTTCCACTGTTGCGCCGCCGCGCCGGTGCAGTCGTCGATGACCACGGGGTCTCCCGCCGTGGCTCCGGTGCCTCCCACCGTCATGCACTTGTTGCCGTAGACCGTGAGTTGCTTCTCCGCGTTCCAGTTCCAGGACTGGTTGCCGCCGTCGTTGCAGTCCCAGAGGTCGAGTTGGGTGCCGTTGGTCGTGCTGAAGCCGGGCACGTCGACGCAGCGGTTGGAGCCCACTCCCCGCAGGACCTCGCCGGGAGGCGCGGGCGGCAGGTCGTTGACGGGCGGGGTCGTGCCGAAGCCGTAGCCCCAGCGCAGCTGCGCGACTCCGCTGGCGTTGTTGTCCACCAGGTTGCCCTCGGAGTCCAGCGACTCGATCGAGTAGGCGTCGCCGAACCTCAGCCCCGGCCAGTACACCAGCCCCATCCCCTTGCTACGGGCGGTGTTGGTGACGGCCGCGAGATACGACGTGTAGATGTTGCCGTCCCAGGCGCCGTAGTTCAGACCGGTGGTCATCGGGGAGCCGGCCTCGTCGATGATGGTCCGGCCGGCGTACTCGCCGATCCGGGCTTCGAGGTCGGCGACCCAGTCCGCCTGCTGGGTGTGGCTGGCCCAGAAGCCGTAGAAGTGCAGCGACAGCAGCGTTCCCCGCAGTGCGCGGGCAGCGCCGACACCGGTGACGTTGTCGTTGTAGCCGGTACCGCTGATCACGACACGGCCGCGCGGGACATCCTTGTGCTGGGCCAGCCAACCGCTGGTGACGGACACCCACTGGTCCAGGGTGTAGCCGTGCGGCTCGTTCATGGGCTCGAAGTACACCCGCGGGTTGTGCTTGTACTCCCGCACCACGGTGTTCCACATCGTCTTCCAGGCGGCCGTGTCGTCGACCAGGCCGTCCTTGCTGGTGTTGGCCTCCCAGTAGCTGACGATGACCTTGTCACCGTAGGCCGTGGCCGCGTCGATCGTCGCCCGGTACGACTTCCACCAGTTGGTGCCCACGCTTGCCGGGTTGATCGGCAGTCGCAGCGTGTTGGCGCCCAGATTCTTCTTGAACCCGCGCACCATCTGACCCGTGGTGCGGTACACGGTGCGGTAGTCGTCGGTCACCGACAGCCCGCTGGGCACCACGGCGTCACTGGCGTAGTTGTCCCGCGGGTCTGCCCAGTTCACCCCGCGGAAGTCACTGGTACCGCCCTTCGTCGCAGGCTTCACCGGCGTGTACGAGGCTGACGTCTCGGCGGCCGACTGGGCGAGGGCGGGGGCGGGGGCGGTCAGGAACATGAGTGTCGCGCCGAAGCCGGCCATGAGCACACTGGCCAGTCTTCTCGACCTCGTCCGGGTCTTGGGCATGTCGTCTCCAGTGACGGGAATCGCGGAGGGCGGGGTTCGTCACCTGAGCCGAGGCAGAGATGAACCAGGGTCTGGATCAGACACCCGGACCCGTGTGAACCGCCAATGGTTACGTAACCATGGCCCGGACACTGGCACGACGCCCGCCCTGGTGACAAGACTTGTGACGCTTCCGAAATGCGCCAGACTCTTTCCACGGGAACCGGAGCGACCCATGCCCCGGTGGAGTCGAGGGCGGCTGTTCGGCAGGCCGTCGGCGGGCCAACGTGCTTTCCGAACACTGGGAGAACGACTCGGAGTCCTTTCTGGCTGATTGCCATCGCGGGTTCGTGCGGGACTCGGCCCGTCACAGGCGGGCAACCGACTATCTCCTCGGGGCTTGTGCATCAGAGGGATGGCCAGGAAGTGGCGGGTGCTGCTCGCCCGTCACGTATCCACCGCAGGGCGAGACTGGCTGGACTTTTCCTGGCGGCGGAGTTTGTCGTGGGGCGTTGCCGTGTTGCCATCGTGAAGTGCCGACGCAGCGGCGTGGGCGTCCGTCTCGGTCGGCGGGTGAGCGGCCTGGGCCGGACGGGCCGAGGCGAAGGCGGTGGCGAGCTGGGCGAGCAGGGGCGCTGCGGAGGGGTGGGGGTGGCGACGTGGTGTGATCGCGTAGATGCCGCGGGTCGGGGGATCGACGAGGTCCACTGTGGTCACGTCGGTCCGCAGCGCGCATGTCAGTACCCCGGGTATCAGCGCGATGGCGTGGCCGGTCGCGACCAGGGCCAGCTTGCCGAGCAGATCAGCCGCGGTGAGATCGATACGGGCGCTGACTCCGGCGCGGGCGGCATGCTGGCGCAGGAGCGCCGCCGAGCCGTCGTTGTCCTCGACCCAGGTCTGGTCGGCCAGCGTTTGCATGTGCACGGGGCCGTGCCCGGCCTGTGGATGACCGACGGGCAGGACGACGACCATGTCGTCAAGGCCGAGGAACCGTCGGTCGATCCGCGGGTCATTGGGGAGCCCCGGGGGCGCATCGGTGACGACAGCGAGGTCGAGATCGCCGCCGACCACGCGGCTGTGCAGGTGTGCGCTCAGGCCGGGCAGCAGGCTCCACCGGAGGGATGCGGTTCGCTCCAGCAGGCTCCGGATGGCTTCAGGGACGATCCCTGCGGCAAGAGAGGGCGTGGCACCGACGGCCAGGGGTCGATTGGATGCCCCGTCACCGGCCTCTCGTGCGGCGCGAACTGCGCGGTCGGCTTCGTTGAGCGTGGCCAGGGCGTGGCTCCGGAACACCACGCCGGCATGCGTCGGACGCACCCCGCGCGCATGGCGCTCCATCAGAGCCACGCCGAGCTGCCGCTCCAGTCCCGCGATCTGTCGGGAGACGGCCGACTGCGTGTGGTTGAGCTCGGCGGCCGCCGCCGACAGCGACCCGAGTCGGCACACGGTCACGAAGGTCCGCCACACAGTCAATTCCACAGCACCAGTATCCCGGCCGGTATGCGAGCACCGCAGGTCTGGCCTGCGAAATCTGCGCTTGTCGCAACCACCACGGTGCACCACTCTGGCCCGCATGACCACACCGCACACGATCACCGTCCTCGGCCTGGGACGCATGGGCGACGCGATCGCGACGCGCCTCGCTGCCCAGGGCTGGGACGTCGTCGGCTGGACACGCTCCGGGCGCACATCAGACGCCGTCAAGAGGGCCGACGATCCACACGAGGCAGTGGTGGAGGCGGACTTCGTACTCCTGGCGTTGTTCGACGGCCCGGCCTGCCGGCAGGTCATCGACGACGTCCGTGACTCGCTGCGACCGGACACGATCGTGCTGAACACCAGCACCATCGCCCCCGCCGAAGCGTCGTATCTGGCCCGGCAACTCGGCCCGTCCTACGTCCACGCGCCCGTGCTCGGCTCAACTCCGGCTGCCGCCGCCGGTGCCCTGCAGATTCTCGCCGCCGCCGACCAGGACGCGCTCGATCGAGTCCGACCGGTTCTGGACACCCTCGGCACCGTGCGGCGCGTCGACGACGCCTCCACCGCAGCCGCTCTCAAGCTGATCGCCAACAGCAGCCTCGCCGGCGCGGTCCTCGCGCTGCGCGATGCACTGCGGCAAGCCGACGCCCTCGGCCTGCCCCGTGCCCAGGTGCTGGACGTTCTCGAACTCGGCCAGCTCGGCGGGCTCGTGGCCCGCAAACGGCCCTTCCTCGTCGGCCAACCCACCGCCGACACGGCCGAATTCACGATCGGTGCGTTGATCAAGGACATGACTCTGCTGGCCGCCGCGTCGAACACCCCCCTGCGCAGCGCAGCCGACCTGGCGGACACCACTGCCGACCCTGAAGCCGACATCGCCGCTGCCGCCACGGTCCCCGCCGTGGAGGACACCGTGCTCGAACCGCTCCGCGCCTACATCCGCGGACACGCCACCGGCGACCCCGCCCACTTCCGCGACGCGTTCCTGCCCACCGCCCACATCGAGGGAATCCGGGAGGGTGCATTCGTCTCGTGGCGCCTGGACGCATACTGCGCTCTCTTCCAGGACCGGCCGGCCCTGGATGAACCGACCCGCTCCCGCCGCATCGACGCCATCGACGTCCACGGCACCGTCGCGACCGCAACCATGACGCTCTCGCACGGCGCGGACACCTTCACCGACGTCTTCCTGCTGGTCCGCGTCGACGACGGTTGGCGCATCGCCAACAAGGCCTACCACCGGCACTCCTGATAGGGCGGGAAGCCTCCGGTGACGCAGCCGACGACGATGTCGCCAGAGTGCTGGATTCTGCGGAGCGCGCGCCGCCGGGCTCGGACCCGGTCTTCCGGGCCGATCCCGACGAACTCGCGGAGCTTGAACAACTCGGCTGACCCACCCGATTACCCCGAGGGAGCCCGGCTCAGCTGCGGGTTCAGCCCCAGATGTCGTACTGCTGGAAGCCGGTGCCGACCGCGATCGGGGTGGCGAAGATTTCGGTGGTCGCCTTCCCGGTGCCCTTGTAGAGGTAGAGCGTGCCGCCGGGGGTGCGGGCCAGGAAGTCGGCCTTGCCGTCGCCGCTGATGTCGCCGACCGCGTCGAAGGCGTTGTAGCCGGTCCAGGCGCTGCGCACCTTGATCCTGGAGGAGAAGGCCTCGGAGCCGGCCTTGCCGGTGCCCTTGTACAGGTACAGGTCGCCGGTGCTGGACTGGCGGGCGAGCAGGTCGGCTTTGCCGTCACCGGTGAGGTCGCCGTGGCCGCGCACGGAGTTGTACTGGTTCCAGCCGGTGCGGACCGAGAAGCGGGAGCCCAAGGTGCCGTTGCCCTTGCCCGGGTAGATCCACAGTGTCCCGCTGGAGTCCACCGAGAGGATGTCGGGCAGGTAGTCGCCGGTGACGTCGCCCGGCGCGATGATCCTGGTGCGGGTCTTCCAGCCGGTGAAGATCTTCGTGTCGGTCCACGAACCGTTCGTGCGGGCGCTGTTGAGCACGAAATGCTTCCAGTACACGTCACCGGTGGAGCTGACCCGGTCGATCAAGTCCTGGTAGCCGTCCCGGTTGAGGTCTGTCTGGAGGACCAGGTTGGCGCCGCCCCAGTTGCCCCAGGAGGCGCGGGCACCGAATGAGCTGCCGTTGGAGTCCTTCTCGTAGCCGGTCTTCGTGGAGGAGTTCCGGACGAAGATGTCGGCCTTGCCGTCGGCCTTGCTGTTGAAGGTGCTCAGGTTCGTGTCGTCGATCTGCATCTGCCGCGCTGCCGTTTCCACAACGGCATCCGCCTCACCGACGCGCAGATCGGCACGGATCTGCTGCTCAACCAGTCGATCGTCCATTAGGCGGATCCGACGTAGGCACTCACCTTGGTGAAGACGCTGTGGTAGCCCTTCGCCACACAGTCGTTGTAATAGCCGAAGGACGCCACGCCGGCGATCCTGCCGCCCACCACGAGCGGGCCGCCGAAGTCACCGTCGCACATCGCGCTGGTACCGGTGTCGCTTCCGCTCTGGGTGCCCGCGCAGACCATGCTTCCCGCGACGAAGGCGGAATCGTAGACGCCGGAGCAGGTGCTGTCGGACTGCAGGGTCAGGGTGGCCGTCCGCAGCGTCTGGGAGGTGTCCTGGCTGGTGGAGCTGGTACGGCCCCAGCCGTAGACCTTGGCCTGGGTGCCGGCGGCGTACGAGCCGGTGTCGCCGTGGCCGACCATGCGGATCGGCGTGGCCTTGACCGGGACGGCCAGGGTGAGCAGGCCGAGGTCGCTCGCGTTCCTCCCCGTCTCCTTGTCCACGGGGTCGTATCCCGGCTGCCACCACTGGCGCAGCACGGCCGTGGCCTGCCCACCGTGCAGGTCCGTGGTGCCGGTGGAGCTGGTGGTGGGCAACTGGTCGGTACCCGTGACGACGGCGCCGTGGGCCTGCCAGTTGTAGTTCCTGTTGTCGTTCCTGAGGCAGTGGGCGGCGGTGAGGATCTTCGTCGGCGCCACGACCGCGCCGCCGCAGAAGAGGTCCACGTCGTCGCTGGTGTCGCTGGTGTTCCTGTCGTCGTGGTACCAGAGCTGGGCCATCCACGGGGCCGTGCTGATGGTGGTCTCGCTGCCACCGATGATCATCGGTTCGACGCCCGCCGTGTTCGGGGCGGAGCTCGGCGACGCCTCCCTGGTCGTCTGATCCGCGGTCTCCTTGTCGGCGAGGGCGCCCGCGATGCGCTTCTCCAGGATGGAGAGCGAGGGCGAGCCGATGGCCGGCTTGACCGTCGGGGTCGGCACGGCGGTGGCCGCACCGGCGGAGGAGGTCATCATCACGGCGGCGACGGTCGCGGCGACACCGGCGGCGGCGACGGGCAGGGCGATGCGTATCCGGCGTCTGCGACGGCCGCCGGACGGTGTCGTGGTCAAGGGAGTCCCCCAGAGGAGCGTGAGACGGAAGGGGCGCGAGGGCGTCCCTCCCTGTCAGCGCCCCGAAGCCGACCTCCGTCACTGATGACGGAGGTCGGCTTCAAAGGCTCGGCGAGCCGAGCCGACCGTGCCATGTCCGGACGCCGGCCCGATGGGTGACGGCACCGGTCTGGCTCCCTCCGGGCGACGGCCAGTTACCGACACGTGCACGGTCAACCACGCGGGCTCCGCGGCTGGGCACCGGTGGAGCGGGCTGAGGTCCGTCTGAAAGCCTGGCGGATCTTCCGTAGGTCCCGGTGCAGCCCGAATCGGGTGTCGTCAATCGCCACGACGGTACTCACCCTGACGCGGCAACGCTGAAAGAGCTCAGTGGCTCCAGGCGCCCGGTCGCGCGCTCCTGTTCAGGACGAACGCTCGCGCCTCTCGATGTCGTCCCGCACGAGCGACAGGTCGGCTCGTCGGGGTTTCACCGGCACTGCAAGTCCTCGTTCCGGTAGTGCACGTTGTACTGGAAGTACGCGTAGTACAGGTGGAACGGGTAGTACGGGTGCGATACGGCTGTCCGGGGCCCGGTCGGTCCTCAGGTGACGGTCAGTCCGTAGGTCCGGTCGAAGTGCTGGGCCACGAGGTGTCCGGCCCCGTCGCAGGAGAGCTGCCAGTCGTTGACGCCGGTCTCGCGGCCGTCGGTGAAGTTCCACAGCAGACGGCCGGAGGCGGCGCCGATCGCGTAGAAGCCGTTCCTGTTCTCGAAGGCCGGCACGTGGACGGCGTCCGCCCCCACCGCGATCGGGTGGTCGACGTTGAGGCGGGGGGTCTCGCAGAACCAGCGCCGGGCGCCGGTCGCCGCGTTGAAGGCGTGGACGCCGTAGGGATCGGTGCCCGTGGCGTAGACCGTGTTGCCGCCCGTCCCGAGGGAGGCGAACATGCCGCGTTCCGCCTTCGCCTTCCAGCGGAGCTTTCCGGTGGCGAGGTCCAGGGCGATGACCTCGGAGCCGATGGCGAAGACGGTTGCGCCGAGCACCGCCAGACCCGGCCGCAGGTCGTAGCCCACCGGGTACCGCCAGCGCAGGCCACCGGTGTCGCGGGTGCTGCGGACCGTGACGTTGCGCAGCCCGTCGGCGTAGACGAAGTAGTCGGAAGTGATGACGGGCTTGAGGGACACGCCGACGTCCGCGGGGTCGATCGGGATGACGACGGCCCGGCGGGCCTTGAGGTCGACGCCGAAGACCGCGCTGGTGGAGGTCGCGACGCCCTCCTCCTCTGACCGGCGGTCCAGCTTGGCGCCGAGGACCGAGACGACGTAGCCGTCGTATCCACCGAGGAGTTGATCGAACTGGAAGTTCCGGCCGAAGTCGAGGGTGAACTTCTCGGCGCCGCCGGCCAGGTCGACGCCGATCAGAGTCGCACCGGTGCCGAGGGCGACCGCGGCGTCGTTGGCCAGCAGGACGGGGCTGGGCGAGAGGCTGATGCCCTGGTAGACCCATTCGGGCTGGGAGCCGTTCCTCAGGTCGAGGCAGATCATGTTGCCCGGGCGGCTCTTGAGCAGGGCCGTGCCGTCGTTGAAGACGGCCGGGGTCTGGAGCAGCGGGCCGCCGCGGTAGACCCAGGTCGGTTCGGGGGCGGGGCCGGGCCGACGCGCCCGCTGCCCGCTGGTTCTTCCTCTGACGACGAGGGCGGTGCCACCGGCGAGGGCCGCGCCCGCGGTCGCGGCGAGGAGGGTGCGCCGGCCGACACGGGAGCGTTCGGGGGTACGGCGGTGCGCGGGTGCGGCGGAACGGTCCGTCGCGGGTTGCGCCGGCTCCGCCGATTCGGCCGCGGCCGCCGGGGGTCTCCGCTCCGGCGGCTCGGCCGTGGGCGGCGCTCCACCGGTGGATCCGGTTCCACCGGCGGTGCGGTTGTCGGCGTCCCCGGCCGGGAGGACGTGGTCCGGGTCCGCCGCCGCGCTGTTTCCGCCGTCGGTCCCGTGCGACGACGGTCCCACCGGCAGCCGGCCCGACCCGTATCGGCCGGACGCGGTGGGAGCCCCGGCGCCCGCTGCGTCGGCCGCGGGTCGTGCGGACGTCAGGGTCCGCGCGAGGCGGTCGAGATCCGTCGCGGCCGCCCGGCGGTCGTCGATCATGGTGAGCACCCGCGCGGGCAGCCAGCCCTCCGTCAGCACCTGTTCGGCACCGCCGGGCGCGCAGGCCGCAGAGAGTCGGTCGGGGTCGATACGAAGGGACGGATCCTTGGCGTGACAGAGGCTGATGATCTTGTCCAGTGGCTCGGGCACCAGGGTCAGATCGGCCGAACCGTGGACCACCTGGTAGAGCAGGGTGGCCGCGGCGGCCCCGTTGAACGGCGCGTGTCCCGACGCCGCGAACGCCAGCACCGAGCCGAGACAGAAGACGTCTCCCTCCGGTCCCACCGGATGGCCGGTGGCCTGTTCGGGACAGACGTAGTCGAGCGAGCCGAACAGGCCGCTGGAGCCGGTGAGCTGGTAGCCGTCCCGGGCCCGGACGATGCCGAAGTCGATGACGCGCGGACCGTCCTCGGCGAGCAGTACGTTGGACGGCTTGAGGTCGCGGTGCACCAGCCCCTCGGCGTGCACCGCGATCAGCGCCTCGGCGATGCCCGCGCCCAGCGCGAGGACCGTCTCCACCGGCAGCGGCCCGTGTGCGGCGACCGCCTCGGCCAGGGTGGGGCCGGGTACGTAGGCGGTGGCGAGCCATGGCGTCTCGTCGTCCGGCGCGGCGTCCACCACGGACGCCGTGTACATGCCGCCTACCGCCGCTGCGGCCGCCACCTCGCGCCGAAAGCGGATCCGGAAGTTCTTGTCCTCGGCCATCTCAGGACGGATGACCTTGACCGCGACGGCGCGGCCGGCTGACGAGGTGGCCAGATAGACGCGGCCCATCCCGCCTGCTCCAAGACGGGCCACCGGACGGTAGGGCCCTAGCTGCTCGGGATCTTCTGGGTGCAGTGGTTGCATACCCTCGGCCGCCTGTTCTCGGTGGTACGGGCGGGAGTCCCGCCCACGCCGCGGGGGAAGGCCCTGTGGGGGGCTGGCAGCAGACTAGAGGTTTGAACGGCACATGGAAGTGCTTGTCGGCAACCGTCGCCGCCCCCTCGGACGAAGAGGTTCCGCCCTACTCGTGTGCGACGACGCCGATATGACGCCGTGTCAGAGATCGGGTGACACGTGCACGTCCTGCGGGAACAGTGCGCCAGGAGCAACACGCGGGAAACAATTGCAGGATGCAACCACCGACCTGGCGGAAGACCTCCGATGTGCCGAAGGTCACCCCGCGTTCTCCCTGTTCTCGCTCACGCTTCCGCCCGCGCTCACTCGCCCGTTTCGGCGACGTCATCGTGGAAAGCATCGGGAGCTGAGGTGCTGCCCCCGTTCCGGGGCCCGTCACAAAACGGCCGGCTTGAGATCCAGTGGCGATCTGGACGAAGACCGCCGAGGAGCCCTCCGCCGCCGCGTCAGCGGTGGCGGAGGGCGGTCTGTCAGCGAGGTTGCTGGATCCTGGTCTCTACTCCGGGCGATCCGCGCGTCGGAGGTCGGACTCGGTCTGAGCACGACCAGTCACGACACACGACACACGAGTCGCCGGAGCGGACGGACAACACCTCGCCGCACCTCCGGCGGAGCGCTCAGCACTGGTAGAAGGTGATCTGTCCGTCACCGTTCTCGTCCACCGAGGTGCCCTGCAGATTGGCGTCCGAGGTCCAGCCGTCGAGCTGGGATCCAGCGAGCCGGACATGCCACCACACGTTGCCGTACGCGTTTTTTGTCCAGCAGTGGAGGTAGACCGTGCTGCCTGCCGAAACCCATCCCCAGGTGCCGCACCCGGACTCGTAGGGTCCGTCCGTGAGGTTGACTCCCCACTTCATCGTCGCGCGTCCCTCGCCGTTGGCGGTGGGCCTCCAGCCGCATTCCCCCTGGGCGGCGGCGTGCGCGGCCGGCGCGATCGCGGCGCTGGCACCGAACAGCATGACGGCCGCGAGAAGCGCGTTGGTGAGGGATCGAATCGGGCCACGTTCCAGGACAGCTCTCGGCATGGTACAGCTCCTTCTCTCAAGGCATGCGGGGGTCCGGGAGACCTCGACAGCGGGTCGATCGCCGATGGTCGGTGGACGCCGGACTTTGTGATCCAGAACGTACGGTCCGCGGTGAACGACCCGCGTCCCACGGAGGGTTGAACCCTCGCGCAGACTGGTGCGGTAGCCGCCCGGTTCCTGCAACTTCCGCGGTACCGCGCAAGGTTGACGCCCATCAGGCAGGCAGGCCTTACGCTGCTGCGATGCGGATCCGCCCCCTCGCCGTCGACACGATGATCGTGGCGGCGCTGACCGGCGTGGCCTTACTGCTGGGGCCGGAGGCCGCGCGCCAGGGGCAGAATCCGCTCGACGCGACCGCCTACGCGCTGGTCGTCCTGGTCCACCTGCCGCTCGTCCTCCGGGGCCGGGCTCCCGTCGTGGTCTGCTGTCTCGTGCACGCGACGTGGCTGGTGTACATCACCGCCGGCTACTGGCCCGTGGTGTGCAGCTTCGGCCCCATGCTCGCCGTCTACACCGTCGCCTCCCTGCTGGTGCCGCGCGTCTCCGTCCCCTGCGCCGCGCTGATGGGCGGGGTCTGGATCTACGCGGGTGCGGTGAACCACACCGACTCCTGGGCTTCCGTCGCCGGACAAGCCGTGGTCTACCCGGCGATGCTGTGGCGGTTCGGCGTCCTTGCCCGCCGCTCGACCGAGCTGGCCCGGCAGTTGCACCGGGAACAGGCCGAGCGGGCCCGGCGTGAGGTGGCCGAGGAACGTGGCCGGATCGCCCGCGAACTGCACGACGTCGTCGCCCATCACATGTCCGTGATCTCCGTGCAGACCGGTCTTGCCCGGTTCGTCTTCGACACCGACCGCCAGACCACGCGTACCGCGCTCGACACCATAGAAGCCACCGGCAAGGAGGCCCTCGAAGAGCTGCGCCGCATGCTCATGCTGCTGCGCGCGTCCGACGACGGTGCCCCCGCCGGCCCGATGCCGAGCCTGGCCCGCCTCAGCGAGATGACCGACCGCGTCCGCGCCGGCGGGACCCGGGTCGCCCTGGCTGTCGAGGGCATCGAGCGCCCACTGGCCCCCGGCGTGGAACTGTGCGCCTACCGGGTGGTGCAGGAGGCCCTCACCAACGTCCTCAAGCACGCGCCGGGAGCGAGTGCGCAGGTACGGCTGAGGTATGAACCGCACCAGGTGACGGTTTCGGTCACGGACGACGGAGAGGGGGTGATTCCAGACAGAGTACGAACCGGCGGCGGACACGGCTTGCCTGGCATGCGGGAGCGGGCCAAGCTCTACGGCGGGCAGATCAACATCGGTCCGCAGGACCAAGGTGGCTTCGCCGTGCGGCTGATCCTGCCGACCTCCGCGCGGGCCGCACAGCAGGGGGACGACGCCACCACATGACCAGAGTGCTCGTCGTGGACGACCAGTTCCTCATCCGGGCGGGCCTGGTGGGGCTGCTGCGTGCCGCACCCGGCATCGAGGTGGTCGGCGAGGCGAGCGACGGCGCGGAGGGCGTGCTCCTGGCCGCCCGGACCGCCCCCGAGGTGATCCTGATGGATGTCCGGATGCCCGGCATGAACGGCATCGAGGCCACCGAACGCATCCTCGCCCGCGCCGACGACCCCCCGCCCCGGATCCTGATGCTGACCACCTTCGACCTCGACGAGTACGTGTACGGGGCGCTGCGCGCCGGAGCCTGCGGGTTCCTCCTCAAGGACTCCGGGCCGGAACGGCTGCTCGCCGCCGTGGCCGCGATCGCCGGTGGGGACGCACTCTTCGCGCCCAGCGTCACCCGCCGCCTGGTGGAGGCGTACGCCCGACAGACCGCGTGCGAACAGCCCTCCAACCTGGACGCGTTGACATCCCGCGAACGGGAGGTCCTGGAACTGATCGCACGCGGGCTGTCCAATCTGGAGATCGCTGAGCGCCTCTACATCAGCGAGGCGACCGTCAAGACCCACCTCAACCGCACGATGACCAAACTGGACCTGGACAGCAGGGCACAGGCCGTGGTGGTGGCTTACGAATCGGGGTTGGTGATCCCAGGACACTGAAGGCGGGTCTCCCACAGGTGAAACCCTCACAGCCTGTCACCGACACCAACTGACAACTCCGTTGTCCATCAACAGTGCGGGATGCGACGACCGAGGAATGCAGCCACGTGGTCGAGGGCCGGGGCGTGTTCGGGTGAGGGCTGCGCTGAGGCGATGGATCCGCCGGCGGTGCGGGGCAGGTCGCCGTAGATCTCCCGGACGACTGGTAGAGCGGCGCGCGCGATGTCGGGTTCCAGGTCGCGGTCGTGGCCGAGCGCGGTCGCGAGGTCCCAGCCGTGCACGAGCAGCTCGACGAGGAGCTGCTCGACCACGCGACGGCCGGGTGCCGGGCCGAAAGAGCGGTTCAGCAGGTCCGGTTGCCGGAAGGCGTCGCGAGCTCTGGCGGCGGCGGTCTCGAAGGCGGCGACGTGGTTGTCGCCGAGGTGGTCCTCGGTGTGGCCGTCGGTGGGGGGCGTGCCCTGGGCCAGGCCGCCCCAGATGATGTTCTCCCACACCAGATGGTTGAGCAGATCCCGTACCGTCCAGTCTTCGCAGGGGGTCGGCAGGCCGAACCGGTCCGGCGCCGTTGCGCGCACAAGTGTGCCGACGGTGTCCTGGACGCGGGTGAAAGCGTCCAGGACACCGCCCGGCCAGGGGTCGGTGTCGTCCGTGTAGAGGATTTCGAGCCGGGCGTTGCGCGCGCCGGGCGCGGGGTTGGCACGCAGCGCGGTGGTCAGCCACTGTCCTTCCTCGGCGATCCCGGCGGGTGCGGGGCGGCCGCCGAGAACGCACAGCAGTTGCCAGAAGCGCTCGACGGCGGGCTCGGCGGCCGCGGTGAGCTGGGCGTGCAGGAGGGTGCGTGCCGCGGCGCCGTCGGAGGTCACGGCGGGGGCGGCGGTGTTCGCGCGGCTGAGCAGCCAGGCGGCGACGATGTCCGCGACGACTTGGTCGGCAGCCGGGGAGTCCGCTGCCGTGCCGGCCTGCATCGCCGTGCGGACGCGTGCGGTCCAGGTGTCGGTGAGGGCGCGCATTTCCTCCGCCACGGCGGAGTCCTGCGCTCCCTGGCCATGACGGGCGGCGTACTCCGCGATACGACGCATGGCGGGACGCAGCTCCCCGCCGGCGACCAGCTCGCCCAGCTCCAGCCACGCTT
Organism: Streptomyces sp. AC555_RSS877; assembly: GCF_019049245.1. Classification (GTDB taxonomy): domain Bacteria; phylum Actinomycetota; class Actinomycetes; order Streptomycetales; family Streptomycetaceae; genus Streptomyces. The sequence goes on from NZ_JAGMUK010000074.1 coordinate 62,147, forward strand.
CAACCTGCTCATCGGTGGGATCTTCCGGAAGGTCGGAGCCGGCCGTGAGGAGCCCTTCGCGGAAGTGGGGCACATCCAGATCGCCAAGCGTGTCGGTGAGGAAATCGTGGACCTGCTTGCGACGTTCATCGGGGGACATGTGGGCGGTACGGGTCATGAGAGCGAGTCCTTCATGGGTGGTGCGACGTGTGACGGTGCGCAGGACGGCCTGGTGGGTCCGCAGGCGGCGGATCTGTGCCTCCAGCGCCTCGACGTGCGCGGCCGCGACCTCCGAGAGCCCGTCCTCGCGGTCCAGGGCGGCCCGGATTTCACCGAGCCCAAGCCCCAGGTCCCGCAGAGTTCGGGCCAGGTGCAGCCGGGCCACGCCGGCGGTGTCGTAGCGGCGGTAGCCGCCGGCGGTCCGGCCGACCGGCGCCACGACGCCCACATCCGACCAGTGCCTGACCACTTTCACCGGCAGACCAACCTGCCGGGCCACGGCCCCGATGCTCCACGTAGGCCGCGACGTGTCGTCCATGCGCATGTGCTCCACCTTCGACTCTCCCTTCGTAGGAGAGTCAAGCAGCCCCCCAACCCTGTCGGAGTAGGTGTTAGGGCGCGTGGGCGGCTTCGGTCCCGGCTCGGTCTATGTCGATGGCATGAGACTGTCTTGTCGTGTCGGAGATGATGAGTGGGTTGGAGGCGGCCTTGGCCGGGGCCTCGTCTCCCTCGTGGTCGCACCGTGTTCGTGCAGGGCATGACCTTGCTTCCTTCGCTGATGTTCCCGAGGCTGCGGAAGCGTTGGTGGGGCTGCTGCTGGACGGTGAGGACACGGCGGTGACCCGGCAGACGGCAGAGGCTCTGGCCCGGGTGGGGACGGTGGCCTCAGTAAGGCTCATCGCTCTCGTGGTTGCCGACGCTGACGACGGCCAGGCCGACTGGATGCAGACCGGGGTGCAGGACGCGCTCGCGAGAAAGGACGGTGTGCTGGAGGTCGCGGCGGTCTGCGGGCAGCTCGTCCGGGACCCCGAGGAAGCGGTCCGCCGGGGTGCCGCGGAGATCTCGGCGTGGACAGACGACACAGGATGTTGATGTGGGTCGAGCTGTCCGTGGGCATGGTTCATGCGGCTGTCACCGGGGGACGCGGGGTTCGCAGAAGGCGCCGTCGCGGAGCATGGCGAACAGCACGCTGCTGCGGTGGCGGCCAGACGGAGAAGAGCTCGCGTGTGGGTATTCATGTCCTCCTGCGACCGGCTGAGCGGATCACAGGAGGACCGGCTGCGGTCTGCACACGTTCGCTTCGGCGCAGCGGAGTCAGTCCGAGGCCGCCTACCGGGTGGGGTCGGTCATTCGCCGAGGCCCTGCCCGAAACCGCCGTCCACGGGCAGTTCCAGGCCGGTGGTGAAGGTGGCCTCGACGGCCAGGTACAGCGCGGCTGCTGCGACCTCCTCCACGGTGCCTCCTCGGCCCATCGGTGTGGAGGCGTTGCCCTGTTCGATGAACTCGGTCCGCTGCTCGTCGGTCAGTTCGGCGACGCCCATGGTGGGGGTGAGGATGAAGCCGGGGGCGATCGCGTTGACGCGGATCTTCCGGGGGAGCAGCTCGGCGGCGAGCACCTTGGTGAAGGCGGCGACGGCCTCCTTCGCCCCGGAGTAGGCGCTGAGACCGGGGAAGATGCGGTCGTTGGAGACCGGGGTGAACACGATCGAGCCGCCCTCGGACACCAGCGGCGCCAGCCGCTGCACGGTGAAGAAGGCACCCTTTGCGTTGACGTTGAAGATGCGGTCCCACGATTCCTCAGTGACCTCTTCGAGCGTCTGGAACTCGGCGATGCCCTGATTGACGAACAGGTAGTCGATGTGGCCCAAGCGTTCGGCGACCTGATCGCCGAGGGCGGCGATGGCGACGGCGTCAGTGACATCAGAGCGCACCGGGTGGGCCAGCGGAGTGTCGAGCGCCGCCTGGGCCTCGGCGAGTCGATGGTCGCTGCGCCCGGTGTACATCACTTCGGCGCCGCGGTCGGTCAAGGCCTGGACGATGGCCCGGCCCATGCCCAGGGTGCCGCCGGTAACGACAGCTTTCTTACCCGCCAGGGACTTCGGATCGATGGTCGGTGACTGCTGGGTGCTGAGGTTCGTTGCCATGGCGGCTACGCTAAACCTTGACGTTGATGTCAGAGTCAAACCTCTGTGCCGGGAGTCACATGTTCATCGGCGAGCTGTCGAAGCGCACGAGCGTCAGCACCAGGAGCCTTCGGTACTACGAGCAGCAAGGGTTGCTGCGACCGCAGCGGCGAGTCAGCGGCTATCGAGAGTTCGACGAACCCGATGTGGCCACCGTGCGCCGGATCCGGATCCTGCTCGAGGCCGGGCTGAACACCGACCTGATCCGTGAGGTGCTGCCCTGCATGGCCGACGAGGGAGCCATCCTGGCGCCAACCTGCGAGGAAATGGCCCAGGACCTCAAGCACGAACGCGAGCGCCTGAGCCGCTCCATCGAACAACTCCAGGCCGCCCACACCATGCTCAGCTCGATCATCCACGCAGGCGATGCGATCACCGCCCGGGTCGGCCGCAACGGATAGGGACGCGAACTCCGCAGCGGACGCGTCCACAACCGCCGCGTCACCATCTGAACCGACTGTGCTGCCCCCGGCGTTGCCCCGACAGGCCCGCTTGCCTCCTCTTCAGCTCAGCGGAGTTGGCCGTCGGGGTGGCGGGAGTGCCCGCAAGAGCTCCCACAGGGGGCGTGAGCCCGATGCCCACACAGCCAACGTCTGGCGGTCCACCACATGCAGCCGCTGCTGTGCGGCGAAGGCGACAGCCGGCGCGGTCACCCGCCCATTGGTCACGATGACGGCGACGTCCGCACCGTGGACTTGCCTGGCCGTGCCGTTGAGGACCTGTAGATCCGGCGTACCCACAGCTGAACCGCGGGCACCGTTGCGGCGGTGTTTGCACTGGATCACCCAACGCCGCCCGAACGGGTCCGTTGCCTTCACATCCGCCCCCAGGTCCCCGCGACCACCGACGCGTTCAGCGTCCCGACAGCCGTCCCGGCGCATCAGGTCCCGTACCGCATTCTCGAACCGAGAATGGTGCAGGGCGTCCAGCTGCTGCAGACCGTAGCGCAGGGCCTGCGCACGAACGGCTTCCCACCGGGCCTGCTGCCGCCGGCTGTAGAACCAGCCGATGCCCGCCAGCAGGGCGAGCACCCCGGCGATGACGAGCAGCCACCAGTGCGCCAGCAGCCAGTTCACCACCCCCACGATCAGGCTGGTCAGCACGACCGCCCCGACCGCCAGGCCGGTCAGTTGCGCCTGTGCCTGTTGCTGCCGCCTGCTCCGCCGGCCAGGGCGCCGCCGGGTCGAGTGCCGTCGCGTCACAGGGCACCGTCCTCACGCACCCACGGAATCGGATACGACACCCCGGGCCGCGGTCGCGGCACCTTGCCGGCCCGTGTGTCGAACGTGACCGGATACTGCATCGTCGACGGCGTCCGCGGGCTGGTCCCTGCCCCCGAGGCCACACCACCGCTGCCCACGACCACGACTGCCAACCCGCCCCCGGCTAAGATCCCCGTCTCCCGGCGCGCACTCGGAGCCCACCGTGGGTACCCCCGTACCAGCGTGGCGTCCGCGCGCACGTAACCCCTGACCCAAGGCAACGTCTGCCTCCCCCTCGGCGATGTGATCCCCGCACAACCGTCCATCGTTGCAGCAGACACTGACAACGGGTCAGCACATCACCGCGCACTGTAATCACGCCAGAGGGGAACAGGCCAGTGCAACGACCTCGCCGAGCTGCTGAAGCGCCTCACGCAGCGCGGCGCCGCATGCGGGAGCAGCCGGCGCAGCGGAACGGGAAGGTACACGAAACGCGTACTCAAGGATATGATTAGTCACTTTCTTGGGTATGATGCAGGGGCGGTCGAGGAGAGGGAGGGGGCTGCTTCGATGGCCTTGCGACATGCCGTGCCGGCGGCGCTGTTGGACGGCGAGTACAGCGGATATCACTGGCGAAGGCGTTCGACATCGGCGTCGCGAGCTTCTGGCACGCCCTGCCCCAGCAGTAGGCGGACGACTCATGCCGAACGGTGAATACTCGCGCTACGTCGCGCTGGGCGACAGCCAGACCGAAGGGCTGGGCGACGGAGACGACACCGTCGGCCTACGCGGCTTCGCCGACCGGTTCGCCGAGCACCTCGCAGCCGTCAACCCCGGTCTCAGGTATGCCAATCTGGCCGTACGAGGACATACAGCGGGCCAGGTCCGCGCGGAACAGTTGGGGCCTGCCCTGGCCCTTCGCCCCGACCTGGCCACCGTCGTCGCCGGGGTCAACGACCTGCTCCGGCCCCGGTTCAACGCCGCAGAGGTGGCCGGCGACCTGGAAGAGATGTTCGCCGCGCTCACGGGTGCCGGGACCCATGTGGTGACACTGACCTTCCCCGACATCGGGAAGATCGCGCCCATCGCCCGGCCCATCAGGTCCCGCGTGTTCGACCTCAACAGCTGCATCCGCGCTGCGGCCGCCCGACACGGAGTCGCGGTTGCCGAAACCAGCCGACCGTCCGTCACCACCGACCCACGGCTGTGGACCGCAGACCGACTCCACGCCAGCCCACTCGGCCACGAACGCATCGCCGCAGCCCTCGCACACGCCATCCACCTGCCCGGCAGCGACGACCAGTGGACGCTCCCCCTCCCGCCACAGAGGGTTCCCACGGGCTGGCAAGCCGCAGGAGCCGAACTGCGCTGGGCGGCCGCATACCTCGGTCCCTGGCTCGGACGCCGTCTGCGCGGTCAGTCCTCCGGCGACGGACGCACCGCGAAACGCCTCCAACTCCTGCCGGTGAGTGCCACGCCCGACTCCGCGGCGGACAAAGGTCAACCAGAACCTGCGTAGCGACAGGGTCGGCCCCGGGCGGTCTCCTCTCGAACCGCCGGCGCTGTGCAGTCGTTCACGAACGCAGGCGCCGCGGATGTCCTGCCACTTGATCCGCCGGGCAGGCTTCCTAGCTGTCGTACGGGACCCAGGCACGCCCGCCTGCGTCGTTCGTGCCGTACCAGTAGTGCGGCATTCCCTTGACGCTGGTGGTGCGGAACGGGCGGCCGTCGTCGTCGATGCGGATCGTGCCGGTCCGGCCCTGGGAGGACCAGTCGAGTTCGAGGTACCAGCGGGCGTCGTAGGTCTGTGTCGTCGCGGCGACCAGTAGCACTTCCGGGTCCTGGGCGGAGACGAGGTAAGGGAAGTGCACGGCCGGGATGGTGTGTCCGCTGTCGGCGCCGTCCTTCGGGCGGGCGATGGGGCGGTCGGCGTCGAGGTTCACGGTGAAACGGCGGGGCGTGAGGTCGCTGCCGCAGCCCTGGTCCATGGCGTACGCGCTCCCGGCGGCCGGGTTGCCGCGGCTGACGATGCGGACGCGGAGCGCCTTCAAGACCACGGCCGTGGACGACCGTCCCTGTACCGAGATCTGCACTCTCGTCTGCCGCCCGTGCAGCGCGCCCTGCGTCGCCGCCCACGCCCCGGCGTCCTGCTCCACCGGCGGCGAAGGCACCTGCGTGGGCGGCTTGTCGATGACGTAGTCGTGGTCGCAGCCCTTGTCCCAGACCAGGGAGTCGGTGCTCCAGGTGAAGGGCAGACCGGTGGTCGGCTTCGCAGCCGAGGTGGCCGAGGTGGGAGCGCCGGCGGTGGCAGGCAGGGCGGGAGCCTGCGGTCGGGGGCTGGACGACATGGCGCTGCCGGAAGGGGAAGGGGAACCGGTGGCCGACGGCTTCGCCGATCGGTGGAGTGCGCCGGCGTCCGCCTCGGAGGAGTGGTCGTCCGACAGGGCGGCCGTGCTGCCGAGAGTGGCGAGCAGCGCACAGGCGATGGCGGTGGATACCAGAACACGTCGGCGGCGGTACCAGGGGCGGGGAGCGAGGGAGGGAGCAGGCCCGTCCGGGCCGGGATCGTCTCCGTGCTGCTCCGCGGAGCCGGCTTCCTCTATGCGTTCCGCGTCTCCGTCCCCGTTCCCGTTCGTATCTCCGTCTCCGTCCGGCGCCGCAACCGTCGCCTCCGGCGAACCGGCCGTACGCGTCCGCTGACGAGCCGCCGCCGCCGACAACCACAGTCGGTGCAGCTCGAGCCGTTCCTGCGGTGTCGCCTCGCAGAAGGCCGCGAGCCGCTCAACGGGGGCGAAGTCCTGAGGCACCGCCTCGCCCGCGCAGTACCGGTACAGCGTGGAGGTGTTCATGTTGAGGCGGCGGGCCAGGGAGCCGTAGCTCCGGTCCGTGCGGTCCTTCAGCTCGCGCAGCAGGGCCGCGAACTCCTCTACATCGTCCCGCATCGCACCGTTCCTCCGCCGTCCGCCTGCGATCCCGTATTCCAGGCACTCATGTTCCTGCACGTCAGATGGGCTGGAATGGTTCCACCGTCGCCAAAGGGCCAGCGGTCGTTGTGCTGGACTCCGGTGACCGCCGATGCTCTTGGTGTCGCACCGACCACGGCGGCAGGGGCCAACCGGCGTTGGGCGACGTTCGACACGCGTCCACTGACGGTTGCTCCCATGGCCACCGCGTTTGATACGTCGTCACACACACTCACGATGCCGGTGCCGTACTCGTCGTAGAGGGCGGCCGGACCAGAACGACCGCCGTAGCAACAGCGTGACAACGACACTCCCCTGCGCCTGCGCATCGTGGCACCCGTGCGTCCGAGGCAGGGGCCTTCGGCACGGAAGCCGGAACCTGCCTGGCCCAACCATTTACGGATCAGAAAAGGAAGACACACATGAACAGGAACTCCTCCGCACACCGTCGTCCGGGCCGCCGCGCGGCTGTCGCTGCCGGCCTCCTCCTTGCTGTCGGGCTCGGTGTGTCGACACAGGTGTCGGCACAGGCGTCCGTCCCTGCCCCCGCGAAGGCGTCCACCGCCGCACCGCAGTCGGTCAGCGGCACGTCCGGGCATGTGGTGACCCGGGTCGCCGACTTCTACGGCGCGTACGTCGACGCGAAGGGCGATTACACGGACCCGGACGTCTCGCTGGCCACGGCGCTCCGCAAGCACTACCTGACGCCCGACTTCGCCAAGCGGCTGGCGGCCTGGGAGGAAAAGAACGGAGTGGACGGCGTCCTGCGTGCCCAGAACGTACCGGCGCGGTGGACGGTGACCGACAACGGCACCGTGGGTAACGGCCATGAAGTCATCGTCACCCTGGTCTTCGGCAGCGGGGAGACGACGCAGAAGACCAAGCTCTTCGTGCTGGTGGAGCGGTACAACCACATCGTCGACATCAACACCACGAGCGCCCGCTAACGGCGGAGCCGCGGAGCCACTCAGCCTGCCCTGTCCCTGGCTGCCGGGACAGGGCACTGGGTTGAAGACGCCCCCAGTGAGATCAGTTACCTCGCTGGAGGCGGTCGGCAGGGGCTGCACCGCCCTGGGAGGCGGACGGCGTCCTCGAGGCCGCCAGCGGGCCACGCACCCGGAGCGCCTCGATGCGGCAGCGCATCGCAGCACACCGCGACCAGCTCGAAGCGTATGAAGGGCTGTGCCGGGAGTTGGGCGCGAAGCCTGCGCACGCGCTGGCCTGGGCGCTGCACAACCCTGTCGTCTCCACCACGGTCACCGGAGCGACGACGAGCGAGCAACGGCGGACCAAACTCGGTGCACTGTCCGTGCAACTCGACGACGAGGTCATGGAACGCCTCGACCACATCTGGCCGGGCCGGGGGAAGCCCCGCAGGCGTATGCCTGGTGAAGCCGCCCCCGGGCCGACCGGCATCCCAGACCGCCCCGCTGTCGCTTCGCCGAGCTCTATGCGGTTGGGCAGCTGGGACGGCCCCGGCCCCGGTGGCGAGGCGGGGGGGCGGTCGGTGGGGCGCTGGTCAGCCGAGCGGGTTGGTGGTGTCGCGCAGGGTGGCCAGGGCCGGGGCGTACATGCGGGCCTTGATGGTGCCGAGGGTGTCGCCGGCCTTGTTCACCTGTGCCTGGGCGATCTCGATGGCGGTGGAGCGCACGGCCTCCTCGGTGACCGCATGGTCGATGATGCCGGCGGCCGCGGCGTCGGAGCCGCCGTAACGGCGGGCGGTGACCATGGCCACGTGTGCGGTCGGCGGGGTGAGCCGGGACTGGATGAGGGCGGCCATGCCCGGGGTGAAGGGGATGTTGATGTCTGCTTCGGGCAGACACCAGTAGCCGCGGTCGGCGCGCATCACGCGGAAGTCGTGGGCGAGGGAGAACATCGCGCCGGCGGCGAAGGTGTGCCCCTGCAGCGCGGCCACCGTGATGACGGGCAGCGCCAGCATCCGCGCGAACAGTTCGTGGACGGAGACGACGTAGGCGTGGTGCTGGTCGGCGTGGGCGAACAGCCAGTCCAGGTCGAGGCCGTTGGAGTGATCTTTGGTTGGAGAGCTGCCCCTGCTGGGTCTCTGGCCGGCCCTACTTCTTCCTGAGGACGATGTCGAAGCTTGCCGACGTCCACGACCCTTCCAGCTGACGGTTGTCGGGAGTCGGCGTACCCATCCGGTGGCGGTCGAAGGGGCGGATGAGGGACTCCTTCACGCCGAACACCGAGTCGCTGTCCAGACCGGGATCGCCCGCGACGAAGATGTGTGTGATGAGCGGGTGGAAGCCGGGTGCCGTCACCTTGAAGTGGAGGTGCGAGGCCCGCATCGGTGAGCGGCCGGCGTGCTGGAGGAGCAGGCCGACGGGGCCGTCGTCGGGGATCGGGTACGGCGTGGGCGTGAGCGCCCAGAACCGGTAGCCGCCCTCGGAGTCGGCGAACAGGTGCGCGCGTCCGGCGAGGGCAACGTCGTCGTACTGGACGTCGTACATGCCGTCGTCGTCGGCCTCCCACACCTCGATGCGGGCCCCGGGGACCGGGTTGCCGTCCGTGTCCGTGACCGTGCCGTCGACCCACGACGGCTCGCCCTTCGCGCCGCCCGCGATGTCCCCGCCGAGTTCGATCCCGGGGGAGTCCTGGACGAAGAAGGGGCCGAGGACCGTGGACTCCGTCGATTCCCCGAGGCCCGGTTCGTTCACCGCGACGGTGAGCATGGAAATGCCGAGGACATCAGAGAGAAGGACGAACTCCTGGCGGGTGTCGGTCGTGATGTGACCGGAAGCGGTCAGGAACTCGATCGCCGCGCCCCATTCGGCTTCGGTGAGCCGGGTCTCGCGCACGAAGGCGTGGGCGTGCCGCACGAGCGCCTGCATGACCTCGCGGAACCGTTCGTCCTTCGCGGTGTCGAAGCTCGCGACGACCTCGTCGGTGAGTTTCTGCTCAGTCGTCTCAGGCATCTCAGTCATCGGGGTTGCTCTTTCGTACTAGGGGCGGTGAGCGGGAGCGGTACCGGGGTGTCGCCCCGGTACGCGCGGCCCAGCAGCGCGCGCATCGCATCACGGGTGACCGGGCGCGGGTTGGAGTCCGGCACGTGGGCCATGACCAGGTCGGTGGCCCGGTCGAGTTCCTCCTCGACGAGTCCCAACTCACGTAGTGAGGACGGGGGTTGAAGCTGCGCGTAGAGGTCGAGCAACGCGCCGAAGGGGTCGGTGCGTTCGTCGAGCGCGGCTCCGAGGTGCCTGGCCGCCTCGGGCGCCGCTGCCAGGTTCAGGCCGACCACGTGCGGCAGGACCACCGAATGGAGGGCTGCGTGTTCGAGGTCGTACGCGCCCCCGAGGACGTGACACACCTTGTGGTGCAGCCCGGAACCGGCTCCCGCGAAAGCCACCGCGCCGAGGTAGGTGCCGAAGAGGATCTCGCGACGGGCCGCGACGTCCTGGCCGTCGGCGACGATGCGGGGGAGGGAGGACGCCAACGAGCGGACACCCTCCACGGCCAGCGCGGAGCTGATCGGATTGTGCCGGGGCGCCCACCACGCGTCGACGCAGTGGGCGAGGGCGTTGAGGCCCGACGTCACCGACAGCCTCGTCGGCAGCGACAGCATCAGTGTGGCGTCGTACACGACGACCCTGGGGAGCACCTTCGGGTCGACGCCGGTGCGCTTGTTGCCGTCCTCGGTGAGGCCCCAGACGGGGGTGGCCTCGGAACCGGCGTATGTCGTGGGGACGGCGAGGATCGGCAGCCCGGAGGTGAGCGCCGCCGCTTTGGCGGTGCCCGTCGTCGACCCTCCGCCGACGCTCAGCAGCAGGTCGGCCGCGTGCTCTTCGGCGGCGGCCCGCACGGCCCGCGCCACCTCGGCCGGCACGTGCGGCCGGACGCCGCCGAAGACCGCCACGACCGGGATCTCCTTGCAGATGTCCTCGGCCAGGGCCCGCTCCCCGTCGGCCGCGATCACCAGGACCCGGCTCGCGCCGAGTCCCGCGACCGCGGCCGCCACGTCCTTTCGAACCGTGCCCGAGCCGAAGACGACCCGCTGGCCCCAGGACTCGTAGACGACCGGCGAAGGGACGAAGGTCATGCCTTCACCGCTCGCGCCCGGGGTACGGCGCCCGCCGCGAACGCCCCGACGAGCGCGGGGACGGCGAAGGCGTAGAAGGCCCACTTGACGTCGGCGCCCGAGGTGAGGACGAACGCGCCCAGGGACGGGCCGGCGATCGCGCCGAAGCGGCCGATGGACAGGGCCCAGGCGAGGCCGTTGCCGCGCACGGCGTCCGGGTACCTGGTCACGATGAACGCGTTCCCGAGGATCTGGGAACCGATGAACCCGAACCCGCTGATGAACATGAGCACGAACATGACGGGTGTCGGCGGGCGGGTGCTCATCGCGATCAGGCTCACCGTGCCGACCAGGAACGCGACGACCACGACCCGCTTGGCGCCGAGCGCGTCCGCGACCCGGCCGCCGACGATGGCCCCGACACCGACGCCCAGCCACATCGCCGCCGTCTGCAGCAGCGCCGAGCCGAGGGAGAAGCCGGCGGCCTGCATGATGCTGGGCAGCCAGGTGCTGATGCCGAAGACGAGCAGGAGTCCGCAGAACGACATGGCCCAGAAGAGCAGGGTCGAGACCGCGAGGCCGCCCGTGAGCAGCGATCCGAGGCCGAGCATGCGGCCCGGGTCCGACGTCGGCGCGGCGTCCGACGGGGCGAGGCCGAGCTGCTCCTCCACCGCTCTCGCCTCGGCGGTGCGACCCGTGCGGTTGAGGTGGAACGGGCTCTCCGGGAGCCGGAGCACGAGCGGTATGGCCAGGAACACGGGGACCACGCCGATGACGTACAGCCAGCGGTACGAGACGTCGGGGAGCAGGGCGGTGCCGAGCAGGGGGGAGAGCAGGGCGCCGGCCGCGTAGCCGCTCATGACCAGGGTGACGTTGCGGCTGCGGCGGCCCGGCTTGCTGAGGTCGGCGACGTAGGCGTTGATCGTCGGCAGTACGACGCCGAGGCCGAGGCCGACGACGAGGCGTCCGGCGCCGAACGACGGGACGCCCCCGGCGAACGTGCAGACCGCCATCCCGAGTGAGAACACGGTGGTGCCGACGAGCAGGAGCCGGCGCGGGCCGGTGCGGTGGAGCAGGGCACCGGCGAGGGCGGCGCCCACCAGCATCCCGATGCCGACGAGGGAGCCGATGGTGCCGGCCTCGGCCTTGTCGATGCCGAGCGAGGGGTCGCCGAGGATCGCGGGGACGCTGACGCCGTACACGGCGAGGTCGTATCCCTCGAGGGACGCGACGACCCAGGCGGCGATCAGCATGAACGTGCTCGCGGACACTCTGCGGACCTGCGGACGGACGGCGGACTGTGTGGTCATGGCCGGATCCCTTCTCCAGCTGTGGCAGGAGCCTGTGCCGGCTCGACTGCTGTGGCGAGTGTGGTGAGAAGCGCCGGGACGTCCGAGAGGACGCCCGTGGTGCCGAAGATGTAGAAGTCGGGCCGCCACAGCACGGCTGCGCGGCCGGTCCCGTCGAACCAGCGTCCGTAGACGCCGCCGACATCGGTGATCCCCTCCGTGGTGAGGCGGCGGTCGGTGAGGTGGTGGACGGCCACGCCGAGGCGGGCGGCCGCTTCCGTGGTCGAGGCGTCGAGCGAGGCGCCGGCCCGGCCGTCGACGAGGAGCACGAATCCGCGCCCGAGGACCTCGTCGAAGAGCCCTTCGGTGCCGTGCGACTCCACCCGGCCCTGCGGCATCAGGTGCCCGGCCTGCGGGGACTCGTCGCGCAGGCCGGGGCCGAGGCCCGGGAAGCGCATCTTCTCGGGGCGCCCGTCCGCCTCGCGCAGTGCGATCAGCCGGGCGTCCCGCTCGGCGGCGGCCACCGGATCGCGCATGGTCTGCACCCGGCCCAGCTCGATGCCCTTGGCGATGATGGCCCGCACATGCGGCTCGCGTTCGCTCTGGTAGGTGTCGAGGAGTGCGTCGTCGGCGCCGCGCAGTACGGCGTCGAGTTTGAAGGCGATGTTCTGGGCGTCGCGGATGCCCGAGCACATGCCCTGTCCGAGGAACGGCGGCATCTGATGGGCCGCGTCACCGGCGAGCAGGACCCGGCCGCTGCGCCAGTGCTCCGCGACGAGCGAGCGGAACGTGTACGTGGCGACGCGGACGAGTTCGGCCTGCGAGCGGCCGATGTGGTCGGCGACCCGTGCCCACACCCGGTCGGGCTCCCGCTCGACGGGGAAGGAGTCCGCGGAGTCGAGCATGAAGCTGAACCGGTGGTGCCGGGGGCCGAGCGAGATGATCGACACGGGCTGCTTCGGGTCGCACACCTGACGGGCCTTGGGAATGTCGGTGGGGCCGGTCAGGCGGAAGTCGCAGACCATCCACGGCTCGGAGAACCCGTAGTCGTCCTGCCCTACGCCCAGCCAGGTGCGGGTGAAGCTGTTGCCGCCGTCGCAGGCGACGACGTACCGGGCCGAGACGGCCGTGTCGCTTCCCTCGACCTGGATGTCCACGCCGTGGTGCGTGTTCCGCAGGCCGTTGACCCGGGCGTCCATGCGGATCTCGACGTTCTCGAGGCCGCGGACCAGGCTGTCGAGGGTGTCCTCCAGGTAGGGCTGGTACATCATGTACCACTCCGCCCAGCCCTGGCCGCCGACGGCGGCGAAGTCGTGCTCGATGAGGAGCTCGCCCGCGCCGTTGCGCCACTCGTAGTTCCGCTGGACGTGCAGGGTGGGCAGCAGCTCGCGGGAGATGCCGAGGCGGTCGAAGGTCCGCATCGTCTCGTCGTCGAAGATGGCGGCGCGCGGAAGGTTGTACAGGGTGGGGTAGCGCTCCAGCACGACCACGTCGTGGCCTGCCTGACCGAGCAGCGCCGCGGTGGCCATGCCGACGGGCCCGTACCCGATGACGGCGACGTCGTACACGTGCGTTGCCCTCCGCTCAGACACCCGCGAGTGCGGGCGTGGTGGTGAGGCCGAGGAGCTTCTCGGCGTTCTGGTGGCCGATCTTGAGCCGGTCGGCGTCGCTGATCGGGGCGTTCTGCAGGAACGTCGTGGCCGTCTCGATGTCCTCGAAGGGGTAGTCGGTGCCGAAGAGTATGTGGTCGGCGCCCATCGAGAGCAGGGCGGTGAGCAGCGGGGCGGGGGAGCAGACGCCGCTGGTCGTGATGTAGAGGTTGTGCCGGATGTACTCCGAGGGGCGCCCGCGCTTGAGCTCGATGCCGTGGTGCGCGTGGAACTCCCAGCGGGAGTCCATGCGCCACATCACATAGGGCAGTCCCTCTCCCATGTGGCCGAGGAGCAGCTTGGCGTTCGGGAAGTCGTCGAAGACCCCGCCGAAGATGAGGCGCAGGGCGTGGGTGGCGGTGTCGATGCCCCAGCTCCACATCGGTCCGACGAGTTCGGGGTGTCCGGAGAGCACGTGCGCGGTGTCGACGCCGTTGGCCGGGTGCAGATACAGCGGTACGTCGAAGTGCTCGGCGCGCTCCCAGACGACGCGCAGGGCGGGGTCGTCCAGGTACCGGCCGTGGGTGTGCGCGTTGACGAGGGCGCCGCGCAGGCCGAGCTGGGTGACCGCGCGTTCCAGTTCGTCGGCGGCGGCCTGGGGGTCCTGGAGGGGCAGGGCGGCGAAGCCGGAGAAGCGGTCGGGGTGCTCGGCGATGACGCCGGTGAGGAAGTCGTTGACGGTGATCGCCTGGCGTACGGCGGCCTGCGGGTCCTTCTCCGCCTGGAGGCCGGGGGAGTTGAGTGAGAGCACCTGCATGTCCAGGCCGGCGGCGTCCATGCCGTCGAGGCGTTCCTCGGTGAGGTCGAGGAGCCGCCGGGAGGCCTCGGCCCACGCGTGGGGCTGGGCGATGGAGGCGGTGGAGGTGCCGTGGCCCACCAGGTCAGGGGTCACGAAGTGTTCTTCGAGGCCGATCAGCTTCATTGCGGAGTTCTCCTCGGGGAATGTCGTACGCGGGATCTCGTGGGCGGGCTTCGTTCTGTGTTCGAGGTCCCGTAGGCAGACGGGGTGTGGCGGCGCCCGGCTCGGTGTGAGTGGCCGGGGCGGATGAGATGCGCGGGTGTGTGCGCCGAAGGACGAGCGGCTCGGGCGGCTGCGGAACGGGCCGCCGGTGTGGCGGGGGCAGTCGGGGGAGGACCGCCACCGCTCCCGCAGTTCACCAGAACGTAATGCGTTCCGCAATAGTGAATGTAAGATCTGTTGTAGCGGCCGCCTCGATAGGCTGACCGCGTTCATGCACCCGCAGGGGAGAAGGCTGCGCTGTGACCACGACTGACCCCAGGGAGAACGGGGAGCGGCAGGGCATCCAGTCCGTCGAGATGGCGATGCGAGTCCTGCTGGCGCTGGAGAGCGGCGGCGGTGCGCTGAGCCTGTCGGCGATCGCGCAGGCGAGCGGTATGCAGCCCAGCAAGGTGCACCGCTACCTCGTCAGCCTCGGCCGCATCGGCCTGACCTCACAGGATCCCGCCTCGGGCCTCTACGACTTCGGGGCCGCGATGCGCCGCATGGGCGCCGAGTCGCTGCGCCGCACCAACGAGGTGGCGGTGGCGAGCGGCCATGCGACGCAGCTCCGCGACCGCACCGGTCACTCCGTGAACCTCGCGGTCTGGGGCGACCGCGGCCCCATCGTGGTGAGCTGGGCGTACGGCACCCGACCGCTGCCCCTGACGGTGCGCGTCGGCGCCACGCTTCCGCTGCTCACGTCGTCCGTGGGCCAGGTCTTCCTGGCCCACCTGCCCGAGAGCCTCACCGAGGAGGTGTTGGGCGAAGAGCTCCGCGGCAAGGAGGGGGAGTGGACGGCCGAGCGCCTCGCCGCCACCCGGGCGCAGATCCGCGACGACGGACACGTCGTGACGCACAGCGGCGTCATCCCGGGCATCATCTCGGTCGCCGCGCCCGTCTTCGCGGCAGGCGACCCACTGCCGCTCGCCGTCTCCGTCGTCCTGCCCGAGAGCCTCGGCACACCGGACCACATGGCCGAGGTGACCCAGGAGTTGCGCGACACCGTGGCCGCGGCCTCGCACGAGCTGGGACACCTGGCGTAGAGCCAGTCCTACGCGACAGGGCGCGGGCCGGCCACCTCGTCGTAGTAGGACTCGGCGGAGGGGCCGAGGACCTCGTGGGCCTCCAGGAACATCTCGTGCGCCTCGTGGCCCACCCAGCCCGCGGGAAGGAGATCCGTCGGCAGGTCCGGGTCGCGGAAGGGGAACTTGCGGTAGTCGTAGGTCAGCCGCATGCGCTCGACCATCGCCTCCTCGGGGCTGAGGTGACCGGCCCGGTACGACGGCATCCGGCTGCGGTAGGTGCGCAGCAGCTCCCGGTAGTCCTCGTTGAGGGCGGCGAGGTCCCAGCCGCGCGCCGCCATCTCGCGATCGACGGTCAGACCCCCGGACTGGCAGCGCAGGGTGTCCAGGCGTACCGCCGGCTCGTCCGCGAACTTCTCCCGGACCTGCTGGAGCCGGTCGTGCGGGGAGACGTAGGTGGACGGGGCCAGGGGGCCGAAGCCCAGCCAGGCCAGCTCCTTGCGGATGCGGTCGCGTACACCGCGCTCCGTCTCGGGGACCGAGTAGATGACCATGTGCCAGTGCCGGTCCCAGTCGGACGGGGCCCGGTCGAAGATGCGTGCGCGGCCCTCGTCGAGGAGCCGGAGACTGCGCTTGTTGAGCGTGTAGACCGTCTCCCTGCCCTCGCGCCGGACGTCGAACCAGTCCTCCTTGCGCAGCCGCGCGAGGACCACCCGCACGGTGCTCTCGCCGACGCCGAAGCAGCCCATCAGCGCGCTGAGGGTACGTAGCCGGGCGGCGCCGCCGCGATAGCGGACGTAGTCGCCGAACAGGTCGAAGACGATCGATCGAGGCTTCACGAAACTGACTATGCCACAGGGACGGCCGTCGCAAGGACGAACCGTCTGACCGGCAAAATGCTTGTTTTCGTTGGAGAAGCGGCGTCGACGAAGCGCGACAAATTATTCACGCCCGTGTATCCATTGACACGAGATGTGTCCGGGCCTGAGTCTGGGCCTGTACTCGACGTGGAGGCAGGAGCCATGGTTACTCGGATCGCTTGCGTGGGAGGCGGCCCCGGTGGGCTGTTCTTCGCAGCGCTCATCAAGCAGGCCGATCCGTCGGTCGAGGTGACGGTCTTCGAACGCAACCGCGCGGAAGACACCTTCGGCTTCGGCGTGGTGTTCTCGGATGCGACTCTGGCCGCCATCCACGCGGCGGACCCCGTGCTGCGCACAGCGCTCGCGGACCACGGCCGGCACTGGGACGACATCGAGGTGCGGCTGAAGGGGCAGCGGATCCGGTGCGGTGGCAACGGCATGGCGGCCATCACCCGCAGGACCCTGCTCCAGCTGCTGCACCAAAGGGCCGAGGAGGTCGGGGTCGAGCTCCGGTTCAGCCACGAGGTTCCCGCTGATCCGGCCGAGCTGGCCGACTACGACGTGATCGTGGCCGCCGACGGGGCGAACTCCCGGCTGCGCGACCGGCTCGCCGACGTACTGGTGCCGGAGGCGGAGGTCGCGACCGCCAAGTTCATCTGGTTCGGCACGGACTATCTCTTCGACGGCCTGACCTTCGTGCACGAGCACGGCCCGCACGGCACGTTCGCCGTGCACGGCTACCCGATCAGCGACAGCGTGAGCACCTTCATCGTCGAGACGGACGAGGAGTCCTGGCGCAAGGCGGGCCTCGACGAGTTCGACACCGCGCAGCCGCCCGGACCGAGCGACGAGAAGAGCAAGGCGTACCTGGAGAAGCTCTTCGCCGAGCAGATCGACGGGCACGAACTGCTGGTCAACAACTCCCGCTGGGGCAACTTCCGCACCCGGCGCACCCGGCGCTGGCACAGCGGCAACGTCGTCCTGCTCGGCGACGCCGCGCACACCGCGCACTTCTCCGTCGGCTCCGGTACCAAGATGGCCCTGGAGGACGCCGTCGCCCTCGCCGACAGCCTCCTCACCCACCGCGACGACCTGCCGAGCGCCCTGGAGGCGTACGAGGCGGCCCGGCGCCCCTCGGTGGAGAAGATCCAGGGCTCCGCCCGGCCGAGCCTGTCCTGGTGGGAGCACTTCGGGCGCTACCACGAGGCGTTCGAACCGACGCAGTTCACCTTCCACTTCATCTCCCGCAGCATCGGCAAGGAACGGATCGCGCGCCGCGACCCCGAGTTCGTCGACCAGGTCGTACGGGACTGGCGTGCGGCGCACGACGGACGCGATCCCCTGGACACGCCCTTCCGGGAGTTCGGCGGCCGGCGGCTGACCTCCCAGGAGCTGACGGCGCTGCGTGCCGAGGGATGCCGGTGGCTCACCGCACCCGAGGGTGAGGCTCAACTGCCGCAGGTCTACGACGAGTTGGCCGACGCCCTGAGTGGTGACACGCCCCCGGAGCTGGTCGCCGTACAAGGGGGGACCCCGTTCACCCGGTCGCTGCTCGCCGAACAGGCCCGGCTGGTGCACGGCATCCCCGTACTGATCGTGGAGGACACGATGGACGACGACCGGGCTGAAACGTTGCTGCTGTCCGGGCGCGCCGACCTGGTGGCGGGGGAGCAGGCATGAGCACCGACCTGACGCCGCTCTTCGCGCCCGAGGGCGTGGCCGTGATCGGCGCCTCCCGGCAGAGCGGCAAGCTGGGCGCCGCCATGGCCCGCTCACTGGCCCCCTTCCCCGGCGCCCGCGCCCTGGTCAACGCACGGAGACCGGAGCCCGCCGAGGGCGTCTACGCCTCGGTCGCCGAAGCAGCCGCCCACACCGCCGGACGGCTCGACCTGGCCGTCCTGTGCGTACCCGCGGCCGGCTGCGCCGACGCCCTGGCCGACGCGGCCGCCGCCGGCTGCCGTGCCGCGCTGGTCTGTGCCGGCGGTTTCGGTGAGGCGGGCCCGGAGGGCGAGGCCCACGCGGACGCACTGCGCCTCGTCGCCCAGGAGACCGGGATCCGACTGCTCGGACCGAACACCTCCGGATTCTTCGCTCCCCACATGGGCCTGACGGCCAGCTTCGTGCCCGCGGCAGGACAGCTCCCGGCCGGGGACATCGCGGTGGTCGCGGCCAGCGGCGGCGTCAACCACGCGCTCTCCTTCGACCTGGTCGCCGCTGGCAACGGCATCAGCCTCGGCGTCGGCATCGGGGCGGGCCTCGGCGTGACCGCCGCGGACGTCCTGGAACACCTCGCGGGGGACAGTCGTACGACGGCCGTGGCGCTGCACCTGGAGACGGTGCCGGACGGGCCGCGGCTGGTGGAGGCCGTACGGCTGGTGACCGGCGTCAAGCCGGTCGTGGCCCTGGTCGTCGGCCGCAGCGACGTCGGTGACTTCGCCCGGTCGCACACCGGAGCGCTCGCCACCTCCTGGCGTACGACGCGGGCCGCGCTGCGGCAGGCCGGGGCCGTGGTCGTGGACGACGAACGGGAGCTGGTGGACGCGCTCACCGCCCTGTCCCGCATCCAGCTGCGTCCCCACCCGGACCCCGGGCTCGCCATCGTGACCGCCCAAGCGGGGCCGGGGCTGCTGCTGGCGGACCGGGCGGGCGCCGACAGCATCCGGATGCCGGAGCTGGCTGAGAGCACCCAGCGGGCGCTCGGCGAACTGCTGCCCCCGCTCACCTACCAGCGCAACCCGGTCGACACGGGTCGGCCCGCCGAAACCTTCGCGCGCGTGCTGGACACCACGGCCACGGATCCGGCGGTGGACCTGCTCGCCGTCTACGCACTCACCGAGCCCGACAGCGTCGACCTCGCCTCCGCCGTCCAGGACGCCGGCCTCGGCACGCAATCCCCGGCCGTCGTGGTCGTCGGCGGCCTCCCCGAGGATGTCGCCGAACAGCGTGCGCGCCTGCACAAGGCGGGGATTCCGGCGCTGACCGGACCCGCTTCCGCCGCGAATGCCGTACGGGCTCTGGTGACGCATGCCCGACAGCGGGCTGTGCGCACCGAAGGGTCAGCCGACGGGTCGCGGCAGGAGACGGCCGCCGCCGTGCCGCCCGGTCCGCTGGACGAGGACGCCGCCAAGACGTTCCTCGCCTCGCTCGGCATCCGTACCCCGAACCGCCGCGCCTGCGACACACGAGCCGACGCCCACCACGCCCTGCGCCTGCTGGGCGGGCCCGTCGCGGTCAAGGTGCTCGATGCCGCGATCCTCCACAAGACGGAGATCGGCGGAGTCCACCTGGGCGTGCGCACCCCCGACGAACTCGACGCGGCCCTGGACGCCATCGGCGCCGACCGCCGCTACCTGGTCGAGGCCATGGCCCCGGCCGGTGTCGACCTCGTGCTCGGCGCGCGCCGCGACCCCGTCTTCGGGCCGGTCGTCCTCGCCGGGCTGGGCGGCACCGCCGCCGAGGCGCTCGCCGACGTGGCGATCCGGCTCGCCCCGCTCTCCGTCGCCGAGGCCGCCGGCATGCCCGACGACCTGGCTGCCCGCGCCCTGCTCGACGGCTGGCGCGGCGGGCCGGTGCTGGACCGCGCCGAGTTCGGGCGGGTCGTCGCGGCACTCGGCGCCTGCCTCGCCGCGAGCCCCGACACCGCCGAGATCGAGATCAACCCGCTGCGGCTCACGGCCGAGGGACTGATCGCACTGGACGCCGTGATCGTCCCCACCGCACCACCCGCACAGGACCGCTAAGGAGAACGACCATGCCCAGGCCGAGCAGCAAAGGCGCTGTGCCCTGGCCCGAGGAGTACGCCAGGCGCTACGCCGACAAGGGCTACTGGGAGGGCCATGCGATCGGCGACCGGCTCCACGCCGTCGCCGACGCCACTCCCGACACGGTCGCGCTCGTCGACGGCGACCGGCGGCTGACGTACCGGCAACTCGCCGAGCGCGCGGACGCCGTGGCGCTCCGGCTGGCCGCGCTCGGGCTCCGCCCGGACGACCGGCTCGTGGTGCAGCTGCCCAACACCGCCGAGTTCGTGATCCTCGCCTACGCCTGTCTCCGTCTCGGCGTGATCCCGGTGATGGCACTGCCGGGACACCGCAGACACGAGATCGGCTACCTGGTCGAGCACAGCGAGGCCGTGGCCATCGCCGTACCGGGCTTCCTCAAGGACCACGACCACCAGGCGATGGCCTTCGAGGTCGCCGGCGGCTCACCGACCCTTCGGCACGTCCTCGTACTCGGCGACAAGGTCGGCGACGACGCCGTGGACCTGCGGGAGTTGTGCGCCGCGCCCGGCACGCCGGCGGACCGGGCCGCCGTGGACGCGTACCGGCCGGACAGCCGCTCGATCGCCGTCTTCCTGCTCTCCGGCGGCACCACCGGGCTGCCCAAGCTGATCACCCGCACGCACGACGACTACCTCTACAACGCCCGCCGCAGCGCCGAGGTCTGTGAGTTCGGCGCCGACACGGTCTACTTCGCCGCGCTGCCCCTCGGGCACAACTTCCCGCTCGCCTGCCCCGGCCTGCTGGGCGTACTGCTGAACGGCGGCCGGGTGGTGCTGGGGTCCCCCAACCCGGAAAAGGCGTTCCCGATCGTCGAACGAGAGCGCGTCACCGCTTCTGCTCTGGTTCCGGCCATCGCCCAGCGTTGGCTGGACCACCACCGGGAACACCCGGGGACCGACCTGAGCTCACTGCGGATCCTCCAGGTCGGCGGCTCCCGGCTCGCCGACCACGTCGCCCGCCGTGTCCGCCCCGAACTCGGCTGCACGCTCCAGCAGGTGTTCGGGATGGCCGAAGGCCTGCTCAACTACACGCGCCCGGACGACCCGGAAGACATCATCTGTACGACGCAGGGGCGCCCCATGTGCGAGGACGACGAACTCCTCGTCGTCGACGAACTGGGCAACCCGGTCCCCGACGGGGCCCCGGGGGTGCTGCTCACCCGCGGCCCCTACACCCCGCGCGGCTACTACCGCGCCGACGAGCAGAACGCCCGCGCCTTCACCGAGGACGGCTGGTACCGCACGGGCGACATCGTGCGGCTGCTGCCCGACGGCAACCTGGTGGTCGAGGGCCGCGACAAGGACATGATCATCCGGGGCGGGGAGAACATCTCCGCCGAGGAGATCGAGAACTTCGCCTACCAGACCCCCGGCGTCGCCCGCGCCGCCGCCGTGGCGATGCCCGACGCACAACTCGGCGAGCGCGTCTGCCTCTACGTCGTACCGGAACCGGGACACACGGTGGCCCTCGACGACATCCACCACGTCATGGAGAACGCGGGTACCGCCCGCTTCAAGTTCCCTGACCGGTTGGTGACGGTCCCCGAACTCGCCGCCACCAAGGTCGGAAAGATCGACAAGAAGGCCCTGCGCGCCGACATCACGCGCCGCCTCGACGCCGAAGGAACCCCCGATGACCAGTGACTCCGTCATAGCCCCGGAGGAGACGGACCCCGAACTCCGCAAGCTGTACGACGGCTTCGCAACCGCCGGGCTCATCCCCCTGTGGACCGAGATCGGCAACCTCATGCCGCTCACCCCCCAGCCCGAGGCCGTCCCGCACGTCTGGCCATGGGACACACTCCTCCCGCTCGCCCGCAGGGCCGGCGACCTCGTGCCGGTCGGGCGCGGCGGTGAGCGCCGCGCGATAGCGCTCGCCAACCCGGGCCTGCCCGGGCGTCCGTACGCGACTCCCAACCTCTGGGCGGCCGTTCAGTACCTCGGCCCGCGCGAGGTCGCCCCCGCGCACCGGCACTCGCAGGGCGCCTTCCGTTTCATCCTGGAGGGCGAGGGCGTGTGGACGGTCGTCAACGGCGACGCGGTCGAGATGCGCCCCGGCGACCTGCTCCTCACCCCGTCGATGCACTGGCACGGCCACCACCATGTCGGTGACGCGCCGATGGTCTGGCTGGACGGCCTCGACATCCCGCTCGTGCACCGCCTGGACGCCGGGTTCTTCGAGTTCGGCGAGGACGGGGTGTCGGACCGCTCGACCCCGTCCCGCTCACGCAACGAACGCCTCTGGGGCCACCCGGGACTGCGCCCGATCGCAGTCCCCAGCACCCCCGACTCCCCGCTCATGGCCTACCGCTGGGCCGACACCGACGACGCCCTCACCGCCCAGCTGGAACTGGAGGACGAGGGGTACACCGGCGTCATCGAGCCCGGCCATGCCGGCATCCGCTTCACCAACCCCGCTTCCGGCCGCGACGCCCTCGCCAGCCTGCGCACCGAGATGCACCGCCTGCGCGCGGGCACCACCACCGCGACCCGCCGCACCGTCGGCTCGTCCGTCTGGCAGGTCTTCCGCGGCAGTGGCACCGTCACCCTCGACGACCGCGAGATCGAGGTGTCCGACGGTGACCTGATCGCCGTGCCCTCCTGGTGCGCCCTGACCATCGCCGCCGACACCCAACTCGACCTGTTCACCTTCAACGACGCGCCGCTCTACGAGGCGCTGAACCTCGCCCGCACCGAAACGACCGGGAGCACGTCCGCATGAAGCTCGCCACCATCCGCACCGCCGACGGCACGGTCGCCGTCCGTCTCGACGGCGACCGTGCCGTGGAGACCGGCACCCCCGACGTCGCCGCCCTGTTGCGCCGCCCCGACTGGCGTTCCTACGCGGCCGCCGCCGATGGGCCGACGCACGACGTGGCGGCCCTCGACTTCGCCCCGGTGGTCACGACCCCCGCCAAGATCTTCTGCGTGGGCCACAACTACCGCGCTCACATCGCGGAGATGGGCCGCGACATGCCGTCGTACCCCGCCCTCTTCGGCAAGTTCGCCAACGTCCTGCTCGGCGCCCGCGACGACATCGTCCACCCGGGCGAGACGGAGGAGCTGGACTGGGAGGCCGAACTCGGGTTCGTCATCGGTTCGCAGCTGCGCCGCCGGGCCACCAAGGAGGAGGCGGCAGCCGCGATCGCCGGCTACACCGTCGTCAACGACATCTCCATGCGGGACTGGCAGTGGCGTACCCCGCAGTGGCTGCAGGGCAAGGCGTGGGAGGCCAGCACGCCGGCCGGGCCCTGGCTGGTGACCGGCGACGAGATCGACGACGCTGCCGACCTGGAGATCCGCCTGGAGGTGGACGGGCAGGTCATGCAGCGCTCGCGCACGTCCGACCTGCTGTTCACCCCCGCGGACATCGCCGCGTACCTCAGCACGTTCACGACGCTGGAGCCGGGCGACCTCGTCCTCACCGGTACCCCGGGCGGGGTTGGTGCGGCTCGCGACCCGAAGGTGTTCCTGAAGCCCGGCCAGGTCGTACGGACCGTGGTCGAGGGCATCGGGGAGTGCGTGAACACGGTCGTCGAGGACAAGCCGTGAGCATGCCGGAACAGGTTCTCGGATGGGTCGAGGACGGCCAGCGCCGACTGCAGCAGGCGGTCGACGCGTTGTCGCAGGACGCGATGACGGAACCGTCCGCGCTGCCCCGCTGGACCCGTGGCCACCTGCTCAGCCACCTCTCCCGCAACGCCGACGCCCTGGTCAACCTGCTGACCTGGGCCCGGACGGGGATGCCGACTCCCATGTACACCTCGCCGGACCAGCGCGTCACGGACATCGAGACGGGCGCCGGACGTCCTCTCGCCGAACAGCAGGCGGACGTACGGGAGTCCGCCGCCCACTTCCGGAAGGCCGCCGACGCACTCTCGGCCGACGCCTGGTCGGCCACCGTCGTCAGCGGGCAGGGCCGTGAGATCCCGGCGTCGGAGGTGCCGTGGCTGCGGGCCCGCGAGGTGTGGATCCACCTGGTCGACCTGCGGGTCGGGGTCGGCGTGGACGCGTTGCCGCCCGACTTCGCCTGGGCCCTCGTACGCGATGTGGCCGGGTGGATGTCGGCGCGTGTCGAGCCGGGAATCGGCGCCGAGTTGGTGGTGGAGGGTCACGGCACCGTCGTACTCGGCACCCCCGTCCCGGGCCTCACGGTCACCGGACCGCCGTACGCCCTCGCCGCCTGGCTCACCGGCCGAGGCGGCACCCAAGAACTGCGTGAACTGCGTGTCACGGGTGAACTCCCGGACATCCCACGCTGGTTGTGACCCCAGTTTTCACCACTCGACCACTCGACCACTCGACCACTCGACCACTCGATCAAAGGAGACCGACATGAGCGAGACCTTCGTCCTGGTGACCGGAGCCTGTCACGGCGGATGGGCCTGGCGCCCGGTCGCGACAGAGCTGAGAGCCGCCGGTCACGTGGTGCACACCCCCACCCTGGCCGGGTTGGGCGCCGACGACGACCCGCGCGGCGTCACCCTCACCGACTGCGTGAACAGCCTCGTGGACTACGTCGAACGCGCCGGGCTGACCGACATCACCCTGCTCGGCCACAGCTGGGGCGGCTACGTCCTCACCGGCGCGGCGCCGAAGCTCGCAGCTCGGATACGGCGCCTGGTCTTCTGGAACGCGTTCGTCCCGGACGACGGCGAGTCCCTGATCGACGCGTGCCCGCCCCACTACGGCGAGATGTTCCACGCCGTGGCAGCCGCCTCCGGCAACGACACAGTGACGTTTCCCTTCGAGGTCTTCCAGCAGGCGTTCATGCAGGACGCCAGCGAGGAGACGCAGCGCCTGATCCACTCCCTGCTCGTCCCGCAACCGCTGGGCACCTTCACCGAGAAGCCGGACACGACGGCGTTCGCCGCACTCGACATCCCCACCGCCTACATCCTGGCCACCGAAGACCTCGCCCTTCCCGGCGAATGGGCCTGGGCCGACCGCTTCCTGCCACGGCTCAAGAACCCCCTGGTCATCGAGACCCCCGGCAGCCACGAGGCCCTCTTCACCCGCCCCGCCGAACTGGCCGACGCGTTCGTCCGGGCCTGCGCGGCATAGGCGGCCACCTCGCGGCGGGGAGCCTGTTGAGGCGTCGGCCGGGCTCGCCCCGGCGCGGCGCTCACTGGTGGAGCGGCATGCCGGCGCTGCGCCACCGGGACGCTTTGGCGTTCGCAGATCTGGATGATCGGATGATCCGGTGAGTGCGGGCCGCCGTCAGGTTGTGGGCTTGGCCGGGCAATGCGGGGCCGACCAGCGCACGCCGGTGCGGCGGGAGTTTGCGGCGGCCATCACCCTCGCACCACCGTGTGTGGGTCAGTAGGTCAACGAGGTGCGTCCGGCGAGGACGGACTCCTCGTCCGGTTCCTCCAAGACCTCGGCCGCCGAGAGCACATCAGCCGAGATCACGACGGGCCCAACGAGCACGGACGGCCCATCGGTGGTTTCGTAGAAGTAGGCGAAGTCGACTACCGATCCGAGGTGGGCACGATGCCTGACTTCAAACTCGGCGATCCTCTGGATGACTACGCGGAGGACGTCATCAAGATGCCGCCCCCGGTCGTCTTCCGTTCACAGCCCGACAGCTATGTGCTTCTGAAGACCCCTGAGCAACTGCGAGCCTGGGAACAAGCGGTTCGGCAGACCACAGGGCTTGAGATCGTCGCCGACAACCTTGCGGGCGTGGCCTCCGAAACCGGGTGCTCGTATGGCGAGGCGAGCCACAGCGACGACTGCGGACTGGCGTGATACTGGCCGTCTCGGTCCGCGACGACCTCCACGCCCTCGCTGTGCAGCACGCTGTGCGCCGCCGGGGGAAGCACGACTTCCACATTGTGGAGAGCGACACCATCGCCGGCAAGCCCTCGCTGTCCTGGTACTCGCACAGCGACGAAGGTGTTAACGGCCATGAGACCGCGACCCTCCTGACCTCCGAGGGCGTCGCTGTCGAGCCCGAGGAGGCTGCTGTCCTGTGGTGGCGGCGCCCCAGGGCCGATCAGGAGATGGCCGCGCATGCGGCCAGCAACCACGAGCGCAGCCTCGTGAACAACGACTGCCGCGGTGCTCTCGGCGGTATCCTCGCCGCCGCTTTCGACGGCCAGTGGATCTCGCCGCCAGAGGCGACCGATCGAGCTGCCGACAAGGTGTACCAACTCGCGGTGGCGCGGGAGGTCGGCTTCCGAGTGCCACGCACCCTGATCTCCCAGTCTCGAGCGGACGTCATAGCCTTCACACGGCAGGTCGGGCGCACCATCGTCAAACCGGTTGTCGGGGCCCGCGGACCGTCCCTCTGGACGCGGTGGGTCGACGACCCCGAATCGATCCCGGAGCCGTCGTTCGAGGTGTGTCCCGCCACCTACCAGGAGTACATCGAAGGCTGTCGGCACGTCAGGCTCAACTGCTTCGGCGAGCGAATGTATGCCGCGCTCATCGAAACGGAAGAACTCGACTGGCGACCCGACCTCCAAGTACCCATATCTCCCTGGCCCGTGCCCGAGGACCTCCGACATCAGGTGGCCTCTGTCCTACGGCGGCTGGGCCTACGCATGGGCGTCGTCGATCTCAAGCTCACGCCGGACGGGCAGCCGGTATGGCTCGAGGTGAACCCACAGGGTCAGTTCCTGTTCCTGGAGCCACTCACGGACGAGCCGCTCACCGAGCACTTCGCAGACTTCCTGCTCTCTGCTGCTGGCGAATCGCGAAGCGCGGAGAATCATTGAGGGCGCCACGCACGACCAACAGACCTCCAGCCCCGGCAACAGGGGAGCGGGCGGTCAGGTAAGCGGGTGGTCAGGTACGGGTGCTGAAGTAGGGCACGGCCGGACTGCCGTCCGCGCCCCACTCTGTGTACCTTCGTAGCAGGCCGCGAGGTCTACACCTACGAGGCTGACCGGAAGGCACACTGAACATGACCGGGCCCCGCGACCGTTGGTCGGAACTGACAGGCGGACATGCTGGAGAGGAATACTCCCAGCGCTTCGCGCGGCTCGCCGCGTCGGGCCACGACATCCACGGCGAGGCCACCTTCTGCGCCGCGCTGCTGAAGCCCGCCGCCCGGATACTCGACGCCGGCTGCGGCACCGGCCGGATCGCGATCCGGCTCGCCGAGCTGGGCCACCACTGCACCGGCGTGGACGTCGACCCCTCGATGCTCGCCGTCGCCCGCCGCGACGCCCCCGATCAGGAGTGGCTCCTCGGCGACCTGGCCCGGCTGGATACCCTCGGCCTGAATCCGGGCTTCGACCTGGCACTCGCCGCCGGGAACGTCATCCCCCTGCTGGCCGACGGCACCGAAGCAGCCGTCGTCCGGCAGCTGGCCGCCGTACTGCGCCCTGCCGGACTGCTGGTCACGGGCATGGGCCTGGACGCGGCACACCTGCCGTTGCCGGAACCGACGGTGACCCTCACGGAGTTCGACCACTGGTGCGCCCAGGCCGGACTGACCCTGCGGCAGCGCTACGCCACCTGGAGCGGCGATCCCTACTACGAAGGCTGCGGCTATGCCGTCAGTGTGCACTCCCGCCTCACCATGTGAGTGCGCCAGGTCCGCGACCGTCCTGCTCACGGCGATGACCAGCGCGTGGGCCATGGCGAGTTGAGGGCTTGGACGGGGTGGTGACCGTTCACACGCCTCTGCACACATCATCGGCGACGCAATCGCGGTGACCTGCGCTTGGCTGGTGGCGGTGGTTCTCCGCCGGAGGCGCCGTTGTTCGATCGGGCGCCGGCTTGCCAGCACCTGGTCCGGCGTTGGGGTTCCTAGTGCTGTGATCGGCATGGTTCGCCGGGCTGATGAGAGGGGTAGTGACGGTGCCAATCGAGAGGCGTTTTGAGCAGCCGCTGAGTAGCGTCTGCCGGATGACGCTCTCTCATGATGTGGCCGGAGACGGTCCTGTGCTGGTGCTGTTGCATTCCGGGGTGTGTGACCGGCGGATGTGGGATGCCCAGTGGCCGGCCTTGATCGACGCCGGTTACCGGCTGATGCGCTGTGATTTCCGAGGCTTCGGTGAGACTCCAGCGCCAGACCGGCCTCACAGCGACGCCGAGGACGTGTTGGCCCTCCTGAACAGTCTGGGCATCGCGCAGGCGACACTGGTGGGCTCCTCGTACGGCGGGCACGTCGCTTTGCAGATCGCCGCGCAGTGGCCAGACCGGGTGAACGCCCTTGCCTTGCTCTGCTCAGCCCTTCCCGGGCATGAACCTTCTGCCGAACTGAACGCACTCGGCGAGCGCGAGGAAGCGCTGCTTGAGGCGGGCGACATCGCTGCCGCGACGGAGCTGATGGTCGACACCTGGCTGGGCCCGGACGCCGACGAGACCGCCCGCGAGGCGGTTCGCCGGATGCAACGGCACGCCTTCGAGCTGCAGATGTCCGCTGCTGAGGAGTTCGAGCCGATAGAAGCCGAGATTGATCTGGCAGCCATTCAGGCTCCCTGCCTCGCCGTGTCGGGGGCGCATGACTTGGTGGACTTCCGACAGATCGCAGCCCGGCTGCCGGATTTGCTCCCGAATGCCGAGCATGTCGAACTGTCTTGGGCAGGTCATCTACCCAGCCTGGAGCGGCCAACGGCTGTCACCGATCTGCTGATCGGATTCCTCAGGGAGAGAGTCCCTGTCGGTTGATCCTGCTCCCGTCCCGTCCCGTCCCGTCCCGTCCTGTCACGCGGCGTCGGCATCGAGCTCATAGGTGCGGGATCGGCTGTCACGGGGCGCCTGTTCGAGACTCAAGCTCATGAGGCTCTTCGGCATCACCGAGGGAACCCGATGCGCTACGTCGGCACTGCCTACCCGGAGCGCACCGCGCAATTGCCCAGGTAGCGGGGCCGCTCTGAGCCCAATGCCGCTGCTAAAGCCTGTGGCGCTGGGGAAAGGGATCCGGCATCATCCTCGTGTGATGGTGATTCCGGCACACGCCGCTGCCGTCACCGCCGCCCTGGCCCGAGCCTTGGACCTGGAGCTCACACAGTGCCCAGCTTCCTGACCCACCGGGCTCGTGTCCACGACGCCCGGCTCCCCCTCCACCAGCGGCACGGCGCGCTGCGCACCTGCCTCACCCTTTTTGCGCCCTACGGTCTGCGGGCGACGTACCACCACCTCACGCTCAGTGCCGCGATCCCCCGGCGCCTGGAGGCGGATCCGGACGCGCTGGTGCGAGCGGTGGAGGAACTGCACGAGGCGCGCGTGCTGTGGCTCGCGCGGGCGGAGGAGTACGCCGCGCAACGCCGGGCGGAGAAGCGGGCCGGGCGGCGGGCCGTACCGAACCCGCGGCCGTGGTGGCTGCGGAGCAGGTGGGACGGACCGGACCGCGTCTGGCACCAAGACCCGTTTCGCCACCCGTCGATGCGACTGTTCGAGTATGTCCGGCGGCAGAACGCGATTCTGGACGGTGCCGAGCCGCCTGGCTGCCCGGCTTGCGGGGATGAAGGACCGCGGGTGCTGAGCTCGACCGGGCACGGGTGGATCGAGCTGTGCCGTGGGTGCCGGTGGGTGCTGGCGCCATGTCCGTGCGGGCAGCGGCACCGGTTCGTGACGGAGATCCCGTTCAGCTGGAACGGGATCTGGCAGCGGGCGCACATGAGCGATGACGGCATGCCGAACCCACATTGGCCTGCGGGCCAGCAAGTTGGATGCGGCACGGCGAACGCTCGGAAAATTAGATCCCGTCAGCCAGAAGCGGGCGGGCCTCATCCTCAGCAGTCGCCGGCCCGCGGCTACGGCGACCGCACCGAGGCACGCCGGGCGGTGTGGCCCCGGACGCATCCTTGTGTGCGGCATACGCTCCGTTCGTAAGGGTCAGCGCCGGTTCCCGGGCGGCCCTCGACGCCGCTCAGCCCGGCCGCCGCTGTCGGATGCGCTCGGCCACTTCACCGTTCTCCGTCTCCCACCACGGGCGGACGAGTTCCGCACCGCGTCCGTCGCCGCCGGTCACCGCACCCTGCCCCTGCGCGGCCCCCGTCGCCGACACCGCGGGGGCCAGTTCCGCGTCCAGGCGGCGGTCCAGGGCCCTCGTCTGGGCGCGTTCGGTGTGCGCCCACTGCACGAGGACGGCCAGCAGGAAGGGCAACGCCACCAGTTCCGCGATGCTGATCATGGCGCCGCCGCCGAGCTGCTGGTCGTACCGCGTGTCCGGAGCCCAGGAAGGCGCATGGCGCAGGTACCAGGCCCCGGCGATCAGCGTGCCGTGGGTCATGACCACGATGCCCGGCACTGCGTCGAGGACGCCGTCGAGGAACACCAGCGCCGCCCGGACCGGATGGGTGCACCACGTCGGCAGTGCCTCCTCGCGGGTGAGTACCGGCACCACGAACAGGCATCCGGCGAGCAGCAGGTGCAGGTACATCAGCTCGTGCAGCCAGCTGTCACGCAGGGCGGTCGCGAAGTAGGGGGTGAAGTACACCGTCAGCTCGGTCCCGAGGACCAGGGCCGTGCTGACCAGCGGGAAGGTGAGCAGCCGCACCGTTCGCCCGGCCATCGCCCGCCGCACTGGGCCGACGGCCGGCCCGGGCAGGGCGCTCAGAGCCAGGCGCAGCGGATCGCCCAGGGCCAGCCCGAGCGGAGCGATCAGGTCGAGGAGGACGTTCTGGACGGCGGCCGGCCAGAACAGCACCCCGTCGTACACGGCCAGCGCGGACATCGTGGCCACGACGAGCGTGCCGAGCCCGAGCAGCGCGAAGGCCACGACGCGGGGCACGGGCCAGTGTTCGCCCCGCCGCCTCACCCGCAGCACCCCCCAGCCGTACAGCGCGCCGAGCAGGGCGACCAGCAGCAGCGCCGGCACATCCAGGTGCCACGATGACAGCAACCGTCCCGTGGTCAGCTCGGGCAGACTGCCCATCGCGACCTCCCTTCCTCGCCGAGACCTACTGCCATGTACTCCCGGGCAGGTCCCCCGCGCACCTGACGCGCCGTCGTCATACCGGGTTCATACCGAACCCATGTGTCCGGCTCCGGCTCCTGCCGAGCGGACGCGAGCGGACACCTCGCACCGCCCGGCCCTCAAAGGCGGGGACGGGGACAGGACAGGGCCTTCCGGCGGAGGTGGCCGTGGTCGGATGGCTCGTGGCTGGGAGAGGGAGCGCTTTACGGCTTGTCATGCGCGGCCTCATCGCTTCTGCTCACTGTCCCGTCCCATCCCGCCGCGACGAGCCCGTGCTCGCGGGCGTAACCCTCCAGCAGTGAGCGCAACCGGACGCGCCCGCGGTGCAGTCGGGACAGCACGGTGCCGACGGGGGTCCGCATGATGTCGGCGATCTCCCGGACGGTGAAGCCCTCCACGTCGAAGAGGTACACGACGACCCGGAAGTCCTCGGAGATGGCCCGCAGGGCCGCTTTGACGTCCGCGTCGGGCAGGTGGTCGAACGCCTCCGCTTCGGCCGAGCGCAGCCCTGTCGACGTGTGCGACGCGGCGCGGGCCAGCTGCCAGTCCGCCAGATCCACCGTGCCGCCGTACTGTGGCCGCCTTCGCTGTGTGCGGCGGGAGTTGAGGAAGGTGGTCGTGAGGATGCGGTACAGCCATGCCTTGAGGTTCGTGTCTTCCTGGAACTGGTGGAACGAGGTGTAGGCCCTGGCGTAGGTCTCCTGGACGAGGTCCTCGGCGTCGGCCGGATGGCCGGTCATGCCCAGGGCGGCCGAGTAGAGACGGTCCATATGAGCCAGGGCCGCGGTGAACCGGGCGGGATCGGACGCCGTGCCCGGTGCGCCCGCGGGGCGGGGTGAGGTCTGGGTCATGGTGCCTCCTGAAGATGGGGCGACGGTCTGTCTGCGGCGGCCGTCGGTCAGGGCAGCTCTCAGCCGCAGGTCCTCGCCGGCGGCCGTCTTCGGGCGGAGGAGCTACGGTTCGATGTGGTCGAGCGGCAGCCGTGTCAGGTGCGGGGCCGGCCTGAGCCACGTCGGCAGCTCGTGCAGGGCGATGACGACGGTGGTGTCCGGCAGGTTCCGGAGGATGCCGAGTACGTGCCGGGCGGTGCGGTCGTCCAGGCCGGTGGTCGGTTCGTCGACGATCAGTACGTGCGGGTGCCGGGCCAGGGCCCGGCCGAGGTAGACCCGGCGGAGCTCACCGCCGGAGAGCTGTCTGCCCACCGGGCCGACGGCGGTCCGGGCGGTCAACCCGCTCTCGTGCAGGCGCAGTTCGGCCAGGCGTTGATCGACGTCGTCCTCGGTCAGGGCGGGGCCCGCCAGGCGCCAGTTGGAACCGAGGGTGCCGGTGAAGAGGTAGTCGTCGGCGGCCACGGCCACCACGGCGGGCCGGCCGTCGCGACCGTCGGTCGATGTCCGCAGTGACGAGGCGAGGGCTTGGAGCAGGGTGCTCTTGCCGCTGCCCGAGCGGCCGGTGACGACGAGCATCGCGCCCCGGGCGACGGTGGCACCGACGACGCGCCCCGGCCGGAGGGCCGTCGGCGGGAGGCGGTGGCCGGTGAAGGCCACGCCCTGCTCGGTGGACCAGGACCGTATGTCCGTGAGGGCGGTGTCACGTGCGGTGGGCGGCATGCTCGTCGTCAGCCTGAACCGTGCGGCCTTCGCGGTGGCCCGGGCCCCGGCGGCGTTCGCCAGTTGCTCCGCCTGGGCGAGCACGCCGAGGGACAGCAGCGCGACGAACACGAAGGCGGGGGCGTCCGGCGCGCTCCCGGTGGCGACCGTGGCGGTCAGCGTGGCCACACCTACCAGGCCGGTGGTCAGCGTGGTCCGGTGCCTGCGCCGGCCGATTGCCGCCCGCGCGCTGTCGAGCCGGGTGAACCTGCTCGTCGTACGCGCCGCGAGCTGCTCGGCGGCGCCGAGCGATGCCATCTCCGTCCATGCGTCGACGGCGGTGACGAGTTCGGCGCGCAGGGCCTTGCGGGTGTGCTGCTCGGTCTCGCGGGCGGTGCCGGGCGCACGGTGGGAGATCAAAGCCATGACGACGACGCCGGCCGCGAGTACGGCTGCCGAACCGAAGGACGTGGACACGGCCACGGCGAGCACCGCGCCGACGGTCAGCGCCGCGGTGACCACGACGGGGGTGGTGCACTCGATCAGCGCCATCCCGGCGCTGTCGGCATCGGCCATGCTGCGGTCGAGCAGTTCACCCGACCACAGTCCGTCCGTCTGTGCCCGTTCGGCCGCCGCTGCACGGTCGAAGAGGCCGGCCCGGGCGCTGGCGACCCTGCGCAGGGCGGCCGCGTGCAACACCAGACGCTTGCCGTAGTTGCCGGCGACGCGGGCCAGGGCGAAGGCACGCACTCCGCCGCTGGGGGCCACGTAGGAGAAGGAACCGAAGGTGGCCGCCCCGGCGACGGCGCAGGCGCTGATGAACCAGGCCGACAGACCGAGCAGTCCGGCGGAGGACAGTTCGGCGACGACCGCGAGCACCAGCCCGCCCGCCGCGAGAAAATCCGCCCGTCGGCCGGGGGCGCGGCGGCCCGGACCGCCGCTCATCGCGCGGTCACCGCCCTCAGGCCGCGCAGACGACCGCCGTCGATCGCGAGCACGGTGTCGGACGCGGAGGCCAGGGTGAAGGAGTGGGTGGCGATGACGACCGTGCAGCCGTCGGTGGCGCGCCGGAGGGCCTCGACGACCGCGCGTTCGCTGTCCGCGTCGAGATGGGCGGTCGGCTCGTCGAGCAGCCAGAGCCGGGCTCCGCTCAGGAAGGCGCGGGCGATGGCGATCCGGCGGGCCTCGCCGGTCGACACTCCCCAACCGCCCTCTCCCAGGCGGGTGTTCAGTCCGGCAGGGAGTCCGTCGATCACGGTGCTCAGGCCGGCGGCGTCGACGGCCCGCCGGATCTGCCGCTCGGTCGCGTCCGGGCGGCCGAGGCGGATGTTGTCGCGGACGGTCGCGTCGAGCAGCACGGTCTGCTGTCCGACCCAGGCGGATCCGCCGAGGACCGGCGCCTGCCCTGCTGACGAGGTCCGCCACTGGACCGCTCCTGCCGACGGCCGGCGCAGACCGGCGATCAACGACAGCAGTGTGCTCTTCCCGGAACCGGAGGCCCCGGTGATCGCGGTCCAGCTGCCCGGCGGGAACTCGGCGTCGGCGTCGACGGTGTCGTGGTCGGCGCCTCGGTGGCGGAACCGGACCGCGTCCAGCGACACACCGACCGGCTCGGTCAGCTGCGGACGCGCCGCCGGGGGCACCGGGGCCGGGGTGTCCTCGACGATGTCGCGGAGGACGCCGGCCGCGACGCCGGCGCGTTCTCGCTGATGGAAGGCGGCGGCCCGGGCACGCATGGGCGCGAAGTACATCGGACACGCGAGGAGCACCAGCAGCCCGGTGAACAGGTCGAGCCGTGGCGCGTGCGGCACATGGACGTAGCCGAGCAGTGACAGGCCGATGTAGGTGGCGTTCACCGCGATGGAGAACGTGATCACCACATCCATGATCATCCCGGACAGGAAGGCGCGCCGCAGGACGCTCATCGTCGTCTTGGTCAGCCGTTCGGCGGCCGTGGTCAGCGTGCGGCCGCGCCGGCCGGCGGCGCCGAGCTCGCGCAGTGTCCGCATGCCGCGGAAGCTGTCGAGGACGACGGCGTTCAGGTTGCGGGTCGCGGCCGACTGCCGATCCGCGCCCTGCTGGGCGAAGAGTCCCGCCAGGCGCATGTTGAGGGGCAGCAGGGCGGTGGTCAGGAGGAGCACGATCGCGGCAGGCCAGTGCGCCGCGGCCGTGGCCACCAGCACGGCGGCCATGGACAGCGGTGCCGAGCGGCTCAGTGGAGCGGCCTGCGCATGGTAGTCGGCGACGTCGTCGGCCAGGTCGACCATCGCCCACGCGGCCTCGGCCGGACCGGTCTCGCTGATCCGGCCGGTGGCCGGGAGCAGAGCGCCCGTCAGCCGCTGTCGCAGGCCGGTCGCCACGGCACGCGCGCCCCGTTCGGCGAGCGTGCCGGCCGTCCAGCCGGCGCCCACCACCAGCGCGCTCGTGACGGCGAAGGCCACCAGGCCCCGTGTCTCGTGTGCGGTGGGCCGGTCCATCACCGCCTGGGCCGTCCATGCCAGGGCGCCCCAGCGGGTGATCGTGAACAGCGTCTCCAGTGTCCGGAAGGTGCCCGACAGGACGAACCAGCGACGCCCCGGCGCGGCGCATGCGGTGAGCCACGTGTCGTCGTCCTGCCGCTGTCCCGCGGCGCCCGGCTCACCCCTGTCGTTCATCTCGTCCCTCTCATTCGTCGTCATGAGGGCGCCGTTCGTCGACGATCCACGCGATGCCCCCGGTCGCGGCGATGGCGATCATGCCCAGGGTGGTCAGCAGCTGCGAGTGGATCTGCCGGTAGCCGCCGAACATCCCCTGGCTGACGCAGTAGGCGAGCAGGCCCAGCGCGGTCCAGGAGACCGCGGCGACAAGCCGCAGCACGACACGCATCGGCAGCGGCAGCGACGCCGCGCGGCCGGAGTTTCGGGTGGTCATGAGCGTGCTCCTGTGACAAGGGGGCCCGGGGCTGCTGCCGGGGGTTCCCGGCCCGGGACTTCGGTGGGGAACTTGCCGGCGAAGGCGCGGTGCGCGAACACGTTGTAGGCCAGCACCAGCGGCATGTTCAGGCCGATGCCGACGAGGATGAAGACCATCGTGGAGTGCGGGCCGGCCGCGGCGTCGACGGTGAGACCCGGCGGCAGGAGCACCGGGTAGCGGGCCACGCCGAGCGCGAGGAACACGGACACCGTCGCGACCACGAGTCCGCCGAGCGGCAGTGTGTCCGCCGCTCCGGACCGACGCTTCCAGCGGAAGGTGACGAGGGCGGTGGCCGCACCGCCGGAGGCGAACAGCAGCAGGACGACGAACGCCGTGGCGCGTCCCGGGCTGTGGAGGTTCAGCGGTGCCGCGGTGGTGTCGACGGTGACGAGGACGAGGATCAGCAGCACTCCGGCGACCGCCGTGGCGACAGCGCCCCGGCGTCCCGCCGACTCTCGCAGCCGCCCGGACGACTTGTGCTTGGTGTACGCGTATCCGAGCGCGGTGTACGCGACGGTGACCGTGAGCCCGCACAGCACGCAGAACCAGCTGAAGGCTCCGAAGGCGGACCCGGTGTACACGTCACCCCGCATGCGCACGGCCGAGGTCAGCGTTCCCAGGACGAAGCCCTGGGCGAAGGCGGCCAGCAGCGACGCCACGCCGAACGCGGTCGTCCAGCGGGGAGCCGGCGGCGCCTGGGACGCCATCTCGACACTCACGCCGCGCACGATGAGGGAGAACAGCACGACGGTCATCGGCAGGTAGGCGTGCGGCAGGATCGTGCCGAAGGCGGGCGGGAAGCCCGCCCAGAGCGCGACGCCGAGCAGGATGAGCCAGGTCTCGTTGCCGTCCCAGCCCACCGCGACCGACTCCAGCAGGTGCCGCCGGTGCGCGGGATCGCGTTCGAAGAGGGTGGCCACTCCGATGCCGAGGTCGTAGCCGTCGAGGACGACGTACATGAGGAGACAGACGAGTACGGTCACCGACCAGAGGGTGGTGGTCATCACGCCGTCACCTCCCGGGAGGCGAGGGGCACGGCAGGCTCCAGAGGTACGCGGTTCTCGGCGAGGCCGCTGTCCGGCAGGTCCTCGGGTGGAGGTGCGTGTCGGGGGTCGTCGCGTTCCGGGCCGGTGCGCATGGTGCGGACGATGTAGACGACGTAGGCCACCAGCATGACCAGGTAGAGCGCGGAGAAGCCGATCACGGAGAACAGGACTTCGCCGGGGGCCAGCCGGGACGCCGCGGCCGAAGTGCGCAGCTGCCCGAACACGATCCACGGTTGCCGTCCCGCCTCGGCGGTGACCCAGCCCCCGAGGATGGCCAGGATGCCCACCGGTGTCGTCCACAGGACGAACCTGTGGAAGCGGCGCGCGGTCCACAGGCGGTCGCGCAGGCGCAGGACGGTGGCGGCGAACACGGTGCCGAACATCAGCACGGCCGCAAGGAACATGACGCGGAAGCCCCAGAAGGTCGCGGCCATGCCCGGCCGGTCGGCCGCCGGGGTGAGCTTCAGGCCGGGCATGGCCGTCTTGCAGGTGAGGTCCTTGGCGATGTAGCTGCCGAGGCAGGGGATGTCGAGTTCGGCGATGTTCCGCGCGGCTTGCTGGTCCGGGACGGCGAACAGGACGAAGCCGGTGTCACCGTTGTCCCAGTTGCCTTCGATCGCCTCCAGCTTCGAGAGCTGGTACGGCAGTTCGTGTCCGGCCACGTTGTCGCCGAGGTAGAGCTGGACCGGCATCAGCAGCGCGGCGATCCCGAGCGCGATCGACATCGAGCGGCGGGCGAAGCCCTTGGCGCGCCCCTTGACCAGGTACCAGGCGGAGATCCCGGCGACGAAGAAGCTCGCCGAGATCAGGACGGCGGCCAGCATGTGAGGCCAGCGCCAGATGAACGACGGGTTGAAGATGACGTGCATCCAGTCCGTGGGCTCGAACTGCCCGTGGACGACCTTGAATCCGGCGGGTGTCTGCATCCAGGAGTTCGCCGCGATGATCCACGTGGACGACAGGACGGTCCCCACCGCCACCATCACGGTGGAGACGAACATCGTGCCCTTGCGGACGCGGCCGTCCCCGTAGAGCAGGACCCCGATGAAGCCGGCCTCGACGAAGAAGGCCGTCACGACCTCCATGCCGATGATCGGTCCGATGATCGGGCCCGTCCTGGCGCCGTAGACACCCCAGTTGAGCCCCATCTGGAAGGTGATGACCGCTCCGGCAACCACGCCGATGGCGAAGCCGACGGCGAAGATGCGCCGCCAGAAACGGAACATCTGCAGGTAGACCGTCCTGCCGGTACGCCAGTACATGCCGTAGACGACCGCCAGGAAGATCGAGAGTCCGACGGTGATCGCCGGGAAGGTCATGTGGAACATGACGGTGATGGCGAACTGCCATCGGGATAGGTCCAGGAGACTCATCAGTGCTCCCTTTCGCGCGGTCCTCGGGGCGGCCGCGGTCTCGCTCATGCGCGGTGGTGGCCATGAGTGCTTCCGCGTCCACATGCGCGGGGCGGCGGGTTCAGGCGTCGACGACCGGCGTGGCGGCCGACGCGGCCGGGTTGAAGCGCGGCAGGGCGAGAGCGCCGACCGCGAGCAGGGCGACGATGCCCATCTGCACGTACTCGACTCCGGCGAACGCGTGGGAGACGTCGTGCGGCGCGAGGGCCAGATAGAGCGTGCCGAGGGTGGCCACGCCGAGGGCGAGTCCGCTCTGCTGCAAGGTGATCAGCACGCCGCTGCCGATACCGGCCAGGTGGGTGGGAACGTCGGCGAGCACGCTGCGGAACAGGCCGGCGAACAGCATCGACTGTCCGGCACCGACCAGGGCGAGCGGTACGGCCATCGACCACAGGCTGACGTGCGGCCAGCCTTTGAGCACGATCGTCACCAGTGCGGCCAGGCCCACGAGTTGGACGACGGCGCCGACGGACAGCGCCCCGCGGCCGAACCGGGTGATCAGGCGGGGCGCGATGAGCGAACCGGCGAAGAAGAACAGGGCCATCGGCAGGATGGCCAGGCCGCTGTGGAGCGCGTCGGCGTGCAGGCCGTCCTGGACGGTGAGGGCGAAGACGAACATGAAGGCGCCGAAGCCGATGCTGAAGGCGAACACCATGGCCAGGCCGCGTGACATCGAGGGCAGGCGCAGCAGGGACGGCGGCAGCAGCGGTACGTCGCCGCGCCGTTCGGTGCGCTTCTCCACGACGTAGGTGCAGGCGCCCAGGACGATCGCGAGGGCGAGCAGCACCCAGGTCCACCAGGGCCAGCCCAGCGAGTGCCCCTCGGTGAGCGGCACCAGCAGCGCGGTCAGGGTGGCGGCGAACAGGACGGTGCCGGGCAGGTCGATGCCGACGGGGTGCTGCGAGCGCGTGTCGGGCACCATCCTGGCGGCCAGCAGGAGCACCACCGCGCCGATGGGCACGTTCACCAGGAAGATCGGGCGCCAGGAGGTGCCGGCGATGTCGGCGCTGACCAGCAGGCCGCCCACCAGCTGTCCGACGACGGCCGCGATGCCGGAGGTCGCCCCGTACAGGGCCACCGCGCGAGCCTTGCGCTCACCTTCGAGGACGTGGTGGAAGGTCGCCAGCACCTGGGGGATGAGCAGGGCGGCGGTGGCGCCCTGGACGATGCGGGCTCCGATGAGCGCGCCCACGTTCGGGGCGACTCCGCAGGCCAGGGAGGCGAGCACAAAGCCGACGAGCGCCCCGAGGAAGATCCGGCGGCGGCCGTAGCGGTCGCCCAGCCGGCCGCCGAGGACCAGCAGGGTCGCGTACGCGACGCCGTATCCCGCGATCACCAACTCCAGGGAGGACGCGGAGGCGTGCAGCGAGGCGTCGATGCTGGGCAG
The DNA here is from genome assembly GCF_019049245.1 of Streptomyces sp. AC555_RSS877. GTDB lineage: Bacteria > Actinomycetota > Actinomycetes > Streptomycetales > Streptomycetaceae > Streptomyces. Next base: position 101,373 of record NZ_JAGMUK010000074.1, read on the forward strand.
GGCCACGTTGGTGATGAAGAAGTCCATGATCGGCAGGAACGCGCCGGCCAGCAGGATGAGCACGCCCATCGGATGCAGGCCGCCTGCGCGGGCCGTGGCATGGGGCGAGAGCGCGCTCGCTCCGGTTTGCCGGGAGGAGGTGGTGGTCGTCATGACAGCTCCCAGGAAGGGGATGTTATGGCTTCATAACTATGAGGCCATAAGAAGTATGCGCTCATAACTACTTGCTGGCAAATCCGTGCGCGGGAGCGGACAGGGGCTACACCGACGAGCGGCGAGAAGCAGCGCTCGATGGAGACGCTCACCGGCCTCATGCTGATGGACGTACGCCTCTACGACCCGGCCAGGGGCCGCTTCCTGCGGCCCGACCCCGTGCCGGGCGGGTCTGCCAACGCCTACGACTACGCCAACGCGGACCCCTGCGACGCCACGGACACCGATGACAGAAGCCCGAAGTGCGGCAAGCGCCGGGTCAAGAGCGGCTACGACATGTGCATCGTCGTCAGTCGACGAGGCGGAGGTATCGCCAAGAACGGCTACCGGTACATGGGCTGCTAAGCGCGGAAGGATGCGCAAGCTGCAGGCCAAGGGAAGCTGGAAGAATCCGGGCAAGCTCGGTTGGGCCGTCCAACACGGTGAAGTCCCAGGCACGAGGAATCAGGCAGACCATGCGATCGTCAATGGCCGATATCGCCACAACCGCCCTCCGACGGGGGCGCCCCTCCTCAGCCGAGCCGAGGGGGGACCAGGTGCTCAGCAGCGCCGACGACCCTGCTGTCGCCGACGTCTGGACCAGCAGCGATGTCGGATTCGTCCTCCTGGTGCATCGCAGGGACGACGGCCTCTTGGGCGAGGAACTGTACTACTCCGTACGACGCGAGAGCGGTGACTGGGACAGCCCGGACCATCTCAGCGGGGGGATCCTCGGCACGGACGTGGCCAATCCTTCGGCGGTCGAGAACGCGCTTGCGGGCGCACCGATGGCAGTTGCTGCCGAGTCCGAATCCCTGATCCTCACAGGGCGCGGTCCGAGCGGCGACGAAGGTGAGCTTGTCCATGTGTGGGAGCTCCTGGTGAGCAGCCAGGTGGACGTCCTCGACATCGAACTCCTCTCCGCGAACTCGGGGCAGACTCCGACCTCGCGCAGACGCCAGGTGACAGGTCCTTTCATGCTGCTTGTCTTGCAGCCCGGTGAACACGTGCGCGTTTCCGCGATGCGAGGACAGAACACATCACTCACTCCCCTCGGTGACGCACTCGACTTCCACCATCCCGGGTAGGAGGGTCCGCGACATCCGGAAGCTCCGATAGATCGCCAAGTGCGGGCCATCTCCCACCTGCCAACTGTCCAGGTGAATACGGTCAGCCCGGAGCGGTGGCCCGTCAGGTCGCGGACAAGTGGTGCCTGTGGTGCCTCTTCACGCTGCCTGCGGCCCGGACTCCTTCCTTGCGCGGGCCGGTCCTGTCACCGATCCGGCCGTACGGCCGGACAATCCCGAGGACGCGATGACCGCTGCGCCCCTCCCGCTCGACCTCGCCGACCGGATCGGACGGCGCTGCGACGCGGGCCCCGCAGCCAGCCAGCCATGCTCCCAGCCCCGAGCCGCCGTCTGGTGGTTGTTGCTGATCAGACCCCGATCGACCCGTCCCGGCCGGTTGCAACTCCGCTTCTCCCAGCACTGATGTGCCTGGAGAAGCGTCCCGGGCCCGCACACACGCCGCGACGAAGGCCAGCGCGGAGCTTCGGGGTGAAGTCCTCCTGGCGTTCGCCCAACTGCGCCTGGCCGCACCCGCCAGCTCAGGACGCTGCTGCTGCCCCGCCAGCAGGTCACCGAGCACGTCCGTCGCGAGCCGCGGAACGTGCGCGGTGAATCCCGGCCCTGGTCGGCCGGACCAACCGCGCCCAGCAGAGCTACTGGTACTGCACCCCGGCGATCCCGCCGAGGCCGCCGCCTCGGGCGAACTCGCGCCAACGGCCGGACCACCGGGAAGCGCGTTGCCGCCAGCAAGACGACCTGCGGGAGCACGGCCTCGCCCTGGTCGAACTTTGATGACACGCGACGCTGTGAAACACCGCGAGGGGCAGCCGGATGGTCCCGGCTGCCCCTCGCACTTGATTCTGCGGTCCGGCGTCACGCTCCGGACCTGCTGTCTGGTCAGGTCAGTCGGCGGCGGATCCACCAGATGCAGAACCCGGTCAGGGCCAGGGCGAGGCCGAGGTAGAGCCCGGTCTCGGCCCATTGCAGGGCCCAGAAGTTGCCGGGGGGCTGGTACGTCACCTGCTGCTTGTAACCCTGGGCGCCGAGGTCGGGGAGGCAGCCGTCGAATTGCTGCGCGGTGGGCGGGCCCGACTCGGTGCGCAGGCAGTCGGCGAAGGACGACGGCACGGGGACCGGCTGACCAGCGGCGTCCAGCGTCTGTTGGGAGGTTTCCCAGGCGCCGGGCACTTCTGGATGCGCAACGATCTCCTTGGCCCCCTCCTGGATGCTGATGGGGGCGCCGCCGGGCTCGATCGGCACGGTGATCCGGTCCGTGGCAGCCAGATAAGGCCGGAGCCACAACGGCACGGAGATTTGGACGGTGACGTAGACGACGAGCGTGGTGGCCATCGCGGGCAGGGTGCGGCGGATGACCAGGCCGAGGGCGACGCCCAGGACGAAGGCGAAGGCGGCATGGGCCATGGGGACGACACCCCGTGCGGCGAAGGCCACGGGGTCGAGCCGCGGGAAGTACGTGTCCGTCGCGCCACCTCCGTTGACAGCCCGGTCGATGGGGCTGCTCCACCAGCTCACGGCCAACGCGGCCAGTCCGGCAGCGGTCATGGCGGCCGTCGCACCAAGGCCCAGCTTGGTCGCCAGCCAGCGGGTGCGGGTGACGCCCTGGTTCCACGCGAGGTAGTGGGTGCCTGTCTCCAGTTCACGGGAGATCAGCGGCGCGCCCCAGAACATTCCGATGACCGCCGGCACGGCGAGCACGACCAGCAGTCCGGTGTAGTAGAGGGTCTGGTCCGAACTGGAGAGCCGGTCCACCAGGCTGCTGCCGGCAGCTCGGTAGAGGTCGGCCAGTTGCGGGCCGGTGACTGCGAGGGTGACGGCAAGGGCAGCTACCGCGGCAGACATCAGGGCGGCCTGGGTACGGAACTGACGCCAGGTCAGCCAGATCATCGGAGTACCTCCAGTGCGGGCCGGGTGTCACGTACCGCATCGGCGGGCCGGGTCATGTAGGCCAGGACGATGTCTTCCAGACCGAGCGGGCTGACGGTCCAGGACGGATCGTGGACCGCGGTGTCGGTTCGCACCAGGAGGGTGGTCTGCCGTTCGGTGTGGCTGGCGGTGATGACGTGCTGTCCGGCCGGGAGCGTGGCTGGGTCCCGCCGCGGGCCGGTGAGCCGGTGGTGGCAGGCGACCAGGTCGTCGATGTCGCCGGCCACCTGTACCCGGGAGTCGACCAGGACGATGACGTAGTCGCAGGCCCGCTCCACGTCGGAGACCAGGTGGGAGGAGAGCATGACGCTCAGCTCGTGTTCGGCGACGGCCTCCATCAGGTCCTGCATGAACTCCCGTCGGGCGAGGGGGTCGAGGGCGGCGACCGGCTCGTCGAGGATGAGCAGTTCGGGGCGTTTGGCGATGCCCAGGGTGGGGGCGAGCTGCGCGCGCTGGCCGCCGGACAGCCTCCCGGCCTTCTGGTTGAGGTCCAGGTCGAGCCGACGGATCCGGTCACGGGCCAGGATGTCGTCCCAGCCGGGGTTGAGGCGGGCACCCAGCCGCAGGTGGTCGGCGATGCTCAAGGCGGCATAGGTCGGGGTGTCCTGGGCGACGAAGCCGACCTTGGCCAACTGGTCCGGGCCGGTGGCGGGAGGGCCGCCGCACACTTCGATGGTGCCCGCGGTCGGCGTCAGCATGCCGGAGGCCAGGTTCAACAGCGTGGATTTACCCGCCCCGTTGGGCCCGACCAGCCCGACGACCCGCCCGGCGGGCACGGCCAGGTCGCAGTTCTGCAGCGCCCAGCGCTGCTTGTATCTCTTGCCCAGGGCCTGGGCCCGTAAGACGGCACTCACGCTACGTCCTCTCCAGCGGTGGTCCGGCAGGTGTTCATGAACAGGGCCTCGATGGACTCCTCGTCGAGCCCGGCCAGGCGGGCCTTGGCCAGCCAGCGCCGCAGGTCCTTCTGGAGCGGGCCGTGCGCGGCGAGCGAGGCGTCGGCCAGCGTCCGGGTCACGAACGTCCCGACCCCGGCCGGGCGGCCACCAGTCCCTCGTGCTCCAACTCCCGGTACGCCTTGAGCACGGTGTTCGGATTGACGGCCACCTGCCTGGCCACCTCCTTGACCGTGGGGAGCCGGTCCCCCTCCTTCAGCAGGCCCAACCGCAGCGCGTGGCGCACCTGCTGGACCAGTTGCTGGTACGGAGACAGACCAGACCGGCCGTACCGAGGCGGGCGCAGGCCGCTTGTGCGTTCGGAGTCCACGGCGCGCCTTGTGGGGCAGGGCGGCTCGAGCGACCGGTCAGGCGTCGGGTCATGAGGGTGGTGGCGGCCCATGCGATCAGCGGTTCGCTCACTCGGGGAGGCGGTTCGTTGTCGCGGCAGTGCGGGCGGGCACGCGTGATCCACTGGACGCCGCCCTTGCCCTGCTCACCGCCGTGGGAACGGGCCGACCGGGACCCGACGCCTGGGCCGCCCCGCATGCCCGGCACCACCGCCCTGACCCTGCCGCCACGGCCACGGCCACGGCCACGGCCACGGCCACGTGCACCCGCGCTTGCCTCCTACGCGACCCTGCCGAGTCTTCTGCAACACGCGTACCAGGCGGTCGTTTCGAGCGTTCTGCGAGATATGTGGCTGTTACTCACTTTTGGGTGATGGAGCGGTGTTCTGGCGGGTGACGGGTGTGGCGGGCGGGAGTCCGCTTGCCGTAACCCGCACGTCTTCCCGCGCCGACGGGCCGTCAGTCTGCCGTGTTCATCAGGTAGATGGATATGGCAATCGAGAGTCACAGCAATATGGGCAATATGTAACACGACGCGCAAATCGTCTGCCCATCCTGCGCCAGAGACCAGGGTGTGGGTGTGCGGCCGACCGGCCGCCACCCGTACTCGCACTGTCCTCGTGCGCGGCTCCTGCCTGAGGCTGCCGAATGAGGTTGTGCCCGCACCAGCAAGGGGCCCTTGTGTCTGTTTCGACTGTTTCTGCCCGTCGTCTGGCTGCCGCCGCGCTTGCGGCCGCTGCCGTGATCGGGGCGGTGGCGCTGCCGGCGTCCGCTGCCGACCACCCGCGTCCCGAGCGCACCCGGGTGGAGATCAGCAGCGTGCAGTACGACCCTCCGGGCCGCGACGACCGCTCCAACCGTTCCCTGAACAAGGAGTGGGTGGAGCTCACCAACACCACCCGCCACAGCGTGAACCTGGACGGGTGGACACTCACGGACGAGCACGGACGCACCTACACCTTCGACCACTACCGCCTGGACGGCCGCTCCAGTGTCCGCATCCACACCGGTGAAGGCCGCGACACCCGTACGGACCTCTTCCAGGACCGCCGCAACTACGTGTGGGACAACCACTCCGGCACCGCCACCCTGCGCAACGACCGCGGCCGCTTCATCGACGACCAGTCCTGGGGCAGCGACCGCTACCACCGCGGTGACCGTAGCGACCACCGCCGCCATGATGGTGACCGTAGCGACCACCGCCGCCATGATGGTGACCGTAGCGACCACGGCCGTCACCACCATGGCGGCCGCTTCCATAACTGACCCTCACCCGCGTGTGCCCGTGACGATTCAACGCGGCACCGGCACGCCCGTGTAAGACGGTGTCGCGTCGGCCTTCTACGGCCGGCGCGACACCGGCGTGCGCGTCACGCGGCCTACTCGATCGGTGACCTGGCGCGACCCTTGGCCCAGGCCGGTCACCACGCGGCAACAGTGGAGCGGCGACCGCCACGTCGCAGTCGGCCCGTTGCCCCGGGGTGATGAGCAAGGACCGCGGGTTGCAGGTCAGTTCTCCTAATTACCCCGGCCGTGCGGACGGCGCCGCCCTGGGCGCCCCAGCGGCGTGCTGGTGGGCACGGACAGAGGTGAAGTCGACGTGGATGTCCCCATCGATGACACCCTCGGCGTCGGCCTGGGCTTTACCCGACTTGGCGCATGCGGGGGTCGGCTCGCCATGCGCCAGTGAATTCGCGCAGGGCTTCGAGGTCGAACTCGGTGCAGGTCAGTGTGAGGTAGGCGTGGACGGCCTTGAGGACCGGCTTCTGGTCCGGAGCCGGACCACCGACCACGCGACCCGATTTCGGGTCGGTGACGTGGTCGCGCAGAGCGTCCATATCGGCGGCGGGAAGCTGGGGCCGGTACTGGACGATGACGTACCCGTCGCCGATGACATTGCCGAACCCGGACTCCGGAGCGGGCTCGCCGGGTTCGGTGAAGTCCTTCGGGTGTCCGGAGTCGCCCGTGAACGATTCGGTGCGGTCGCGGACCTGGCAGCTGCCCTGAGCCTGCGCCGTTCCGGATGTGTCGCCGAGGACGACCAGCGTTGCGGCGGCCGCCACGCCGCATGCCACCAGAGCGGCCTGCGCGACGCGGATCCCGCGCCCTTCAGGACGCAGTTGCGGCGGGAGCCTGCGGGCCCCGGCGGCGAGGGCGACGAACACGGCGATGGCGGCCATCTGCCCGATCTCCACGCCGACGTTGAACGCCAGCACCCGTGCGACCTTCCCGTCGTCGGGCAGGTCGAGGTCCTGCAGGCGGGTGGCCAGACCCAGGCCGTGGACCAGGCCGAAGCAGGCGACGGCAGGAGCGAACCAGCGGCGCTCGCCCGCACCGAGCAGCCCGACGACGCCGGCGAAGACAAGACTCAGCGCGACGATGACATCCACGGCCACCGGGTTCACACGCCAGCCCGCGAGGGTGGCGATCAACAACGTGGTGCTGTGGCCCAGGGCGAAGAGGCTGATCAGCGCAGCAGCACGGCGGGCGGAGCCCGCCAGGAGGAGGACGGCGGCGACGAAGAGCAGGTGGTCCCAGCCCAGGAGCATGTGCTCGGTGCCGAGCCAGAGGAACTCCGGTGCGCTCTTGTCGGCCGCGGGGCCGATGCCGTGCGCGGACGCCGACGTCGCACCCGCGGCCACAAGCAACGCGGTCAGGGATATGAGCGCGGAACCATGGCGCCGTGGGGCGAGCATGAGTAGCCCTTTCGAACAGGACGGGACGCGGCCGCAGCACCCGCCGCAGCCTGCTTCGCGTGCAGCTACGGCGAACGGACACGTAGCGCTGAGAAACTACCTGGGACTGCGGTCCCGCTGCTGAAGACACCTGCTGGGCCAGCACGGAGACACCCGGCAGCAGCACCCGGTGCCGGCGCAGCGTTGTTGGCGGTTTGGTGACCGGTGGTTGACGAGTGGGGATGTGGCCCTGCCCGCGCGTGTCGTAGGGGCTGGTTCGCCTGCACCCGCTTTCCCGATGTGGGAACGGGGAAGATCGGGGATGTACGAGGTGGGCGAGGCGTCGCTCCGGCGTCTCGCCATGCGAAGGGTGGCCGTTATGAATCCCTGGGCTCGTCGTGCCGTGTATGCGGTGGCGTTGGTGGTGGCGGTGGCCGTTGTGTTGACGGTCGCCACCTGGCTCGTCACCCAGTTGTGAGGTCGGCCGCCCGTGGCTCCCGGCGGCTTGGCCGACGGGAGCCACGGAACGGCGCGGTCAGGCGCTGGGGGAGTTGCGGCGCCGGAACCACCAGACGCCGCCGCCCGCGAGTGCGAGGGCGGCCACGCCGAGGCCGATGGGCAGCGCCAGTGACATGCCGTCGTCGTCCGTGTCCTCAGCGGCCGTGCCCGCACCGGACTGCGATGGGGTCGGGTCGGCGGGCTGGCTGGGGGCGGAGGAGGTGGGGGCGGAGGCGGAGGCGGTGGGTTGGGTGGTCGGGCTGGGGCTGACGGTTTCGGCTCCGGGCGCGGCTGCCGCCAGCTCCAGGATCGGCGCGGCGGAGTCGCTGTGCCCGCCGTCGTCGGACTGTTCCAGCTCGATCCACCGGTCGACGCGGCCGTCGCTGTAGGACTGCAGGGTTTTGAAGGCGAGCGACTTCGTGTTGGGCAGCTGTCGCACGGTCACGGCGTATTCGGCATCCTGCCCGGCCGTGATCGCCGGGCCCGAGACCGCGTAGCCGCGGTCGGTGGTGGCGAACTCCCACCCCTTGGGGCCTTCGTCGTAGGTGACGTCGGCCGGGGTGATGCCGTTGGGAAGGATCGCTTCCAGCTTGGTGATGCCGGCCGTGGCGGACTCCGACTCCGCGACGAAGGTGAGGGTGACGTTCTGGTCGAGGGCGCGGGCGCCCTCCGCCTCGACCTCCACATGAGCCGACGCGGGGCCGGCGGCCGTGACAACTGCTGTTATCAGGGCAGCGGCGATGACGGCGGTGCGGGCATGGACACGGGTAAGGGGCACAGGAGCTCCTGGCTGTCGTGCGGGGGCGCGGACACGTCATTTCTGACGCGTCCTGAGGTCAGGTGGCGAGGGTCAGATCGTGGCCGGGGGACCCCGGCGCACCACCGAGTGCGCCAGCAGTATCGAGGTGGCCAGGTGGGAAGGCCGTGGGGTGGGGGCGGCGGGAGGCGTCCGGTCGCTGTCCGGCCGACGGCCGGGCGGCACGAGCCTCAGCAGCAGGTGCGTCAGCAGATGCCCGAGCCGGTATCCCACGGCCAGGCAGGCGGTGTCCGCCCGCTGCATGCACCAGGCGGCCAGCAGCGCGGCGGCGATGTGTACGGCCGTCATCGCCGCCCCGTTGTGAGGCTGGGCGTGCCACGCCTCATGGGCGCCGGTGGTGTGGTGCGCGGCGTGCTGATCGGGGGAGGCGTGCAGGTGCCCTCCGGTCCGTACGAACCACAGATGCAGGGCGCCCTGGACGGCCCCGGTCGCCGCCACCACCACCGGCAGCGACCGCACCCGGCGCGCGGCCGGAACCGTCAGCAGGTACAGCAGCGTGGCGGCGAGCAGCACGGCCCGCCACGGCACCGAGTGCCCGGAGACCAGGTGGTGTCCGGTGACCGCGAGTCCGGTGCCGACCGCGGTGAACACCGCCGCGCGGACAGCCGCCGCCGGCACGCCGTCCTTGGGCTCCGAACCGGTTGGGCGCGCTGCGCGGGTATCCGGGACGGTCCACGACATGGCGAATCCCATCATGTAGCCCGGCGGCGGCACCGCGGGGCCCGTTCGGGTGATTCACCTGCGGGAGGCAGCACCTGTGACCTGCGGACATTCCCGGCAGACGTAGACGTAGAGGTAGGAGGCAATTTCATTCCAGCGATCGGCACACGTCACCGTGGCGACGGGCGTCCTGACCGGCAGCCGGTATCAGGGGACTGGTCGTGCAGGTAGCGGGACTGTTCCAGAGGGGTGAGAGCGGTGTCGACGGCCTCGCAGATGGTGCGGATTGCGCGGGCCGGGTCGGGCAGGTCGACGTTCCACAGTCCGACGGAGCTGCCCGTGCCGATGGCCAGGGTCCGTCCGTCCGGGCTGAACGCCACTGCTGCGTGCGAGCGGGCCGGCAGGGTGATTCTGGACTGGCTGGTGGCGAGGTCCCACAGTTGGACTCCTCTTACGCTGCTTGCGGCCAGGGTGCGTCCATCGGAGCTGAAAGCCAGCGACGTCACCGCACCGCTGACACCGAAGCTGTCTTGGAGCCGGCCGGTGCGCGCATCCCACATCTTCACGGCTCCGTTGCTGCCGCCGGCGGTGGCCATGGTGTGCCCGTCCGGGCTGAAAACGAGGGAGAGCGGGTTCCGGGTGCCCGGATTGATGGTGCGCTGGGTGCGGCCGGTTGCGGTGTCGATCAGCGTGACCTGTTCGCCCCTGGCCCTGATGTCCGCGACGGCGAGTGTGCGGCCGTCCGGAGTGAACGTCACTGCCCTGACGGATTGGCCGTGGCTGGTGTGGGCGGTGTGCAGTGCGCCGGTTGGAAGGTGCCAGATCCGCACCGATCCGTCCATGCCGACGACGACGAGCCGTGTCCCGTCGGGGCTGAAGACCGCCGTGTCGATGGCGCCCAGGGCACGGCTTCGTTGAAGGCGGCCCGTGGCAAGATCTCGTACCTCGATCACCCCGTTCTTGCCGGCCCGGGCAGCCAGGGCGCGCCCGGTCGCACTGAACCCCACGGCGGCGAGGTGGGAAACCGGGACGGGCAGCTGCTTTCCCCTGGGTGTCAGATGGGTGCCGAGCGGCAGCGTGGCTTCGTGGTCGCCGGTCCTGGCGTCCCAGAGTTGTACCGACCCGCGGCCGGGCGGCCCTTGGGAAACCGTGGTCGCCGTGCGTCCGTCCGGACTGAATGCCATGTCGGCGACGTATGCGTCGGGATGGCCTGACAGGGTGGTCTGCGGGTACTCGGCACGCGGGCGGTGGATGCGAATGGCGGGGTCCAGGTTGCTGCTGGTTACCAGGGTGCGGCCGTCCGCGCTGAGGGCCACCTGCATTTCCCCCCGTCCGTGATGACCAGCGGTCACGGTGGCCCGTGCTGCGCCGGAGGCGGTGTCCCACAGTCGCACCGTGTCCCCAGGGCCCGGGACGGCGAGCGTTTGCCCGCCCAGGGCGAAGGCCACGGCGAAGGCCACCTCGCTCACTCCGATGGGGCCGTCGCTGATGGTGCGCCGGACGATGCCGGTGGCCGTCTCCCGCAGTTGCACCGATCCGTCGGCGCGGACCACCGCGTATGTCCGGCCGTCCGGGCTGAAAGCCACCGCACCGCCCTCGACAAGCCTGTCGTGGGTTGTCCGGGGGTGGCCGGTGGCCACGTCCCACACCCGCACCACTCCGCGGCGGACCACCGCGGCGACGGTGCGTCCGTCCGGGCCGAAGGCGACCGCCTGCGGGTCGGACTGGCCGGTGAAGCTGCGCTGCTTGCGGCCGGTGGCGACATCCCACACCCGCACAGCCGCCGGGGAGGAGGCGGCCAGGGTACGACCGTCAGGGCTGAAGGCCATCCCGCGTACCGAACCGTCGGGGACCGTGATGGTTCTGATTTTCCTGCCGGTGACCGGATCCATCAGCCCTATCATCCCGCCGGCGCCACGGACGGCAGCGACAGCGAGGGTGCGTCCGTCGGGGCTGAACGCCGCGATTTCGCCGCTGTCGTAGCCGGCGATCGTGTGTCGGAGCTGACCTCCGGGCAGATTCCAGATACGCACCTTGCCGTCTCGGCTGTTGGCGGCGAGGGTGCGTCCGTCCCGGCTGAGGGCGATGGAATCCACGGGTTCGGTGCCGCCGATGAGGCGCTTGCGCAGGGGTAGCGCCGCGGCGGCATACAGGGCGGCGGTGGCTTCGCGGGTCGGGCTGGTGCGGTAGGCGTGGACAGCGAGCAGTGATGCGAGGTCGGGCTCGGAGTCCAGCAGTGCACTGGACTGGGCGGCCAGTTGCCGGGACTGGGCCAGGTGCTGGGCGGTGACCGCGCTCTGCCACTGCCCAACAGCCAGGCCGGCGGCGACGAGGGCGAGGCACAGGGCGGCGGTGACCGCGGTGAGCACCAGCCGGTACCGGCGGCGGCCTTTGTGCTCGTGGTCGCGGCTGGCGTCGAGGAAGGCCTGTTCCAAGTCGTTCAGGTCTCCGTCGTTCAAGTCTTCCCGCGGTTCGCCGCCGAAGTGTTCCTGGGCGGCGGCGAGCCGGCTTCCTCGGCACAAAGCGCCCTTTTCGCGCCCCAGTTCCTGCCAGGCATGGGCCGCTTCGGTCAGATTCCGGTGCACACGCAGGCGTTCGCGGTCTTCCTCGATCCACCCGCGCAGCCGGGGCCAGGCCGTGATCAGGGCCTCGTGGGCTATCTCGACCGTGTCACCGTCCAGGCTGAGCAGGCGCGCCCCGACGAGTGCCTCCACCACCTGGGCGGTGTCGTCCCGGCCGGTGCCGGGCAGTTCCGCGCGCTCGATGGGGCGGCGGGTGTCAGGGGTGCCGTCACCGGGGGCGACGAGGCGCAGCAACACCCGGCGAGCGGCAGCCGCCTGGGCTTCGGTGAACCGCTGGTAGACCGTCTCGGCGGTCTTGGCGATCGCGCCGTCCAGACATCCGGCCGCCTCGTACCCGACCACGGTCAGTGTCTTGCCGCGGCGGCGGCCCCAGGTCTCCAGCAACGCGTGCGACAGCAGTGGCAGCCCGCCCGGCGCGTCGGCGACCTCCTCGACCAGCCGGGCGGTCAGGGCGCGTTCCACGGTCAGTCCGGCGGCCGTGGCGGGTTTGACGACGGCGTCGCGCAGTTCCGCCTGGCTCATCGCTCCGGCAAGGAGGCTGGCATCGCGCAGTGCGTCGGCCAGGTCGCGGTGCTCGGCACAGCGGCCGTAGAAGTCGCCGCGCACCGCCAACAGCACCCTCAGGCGGCTCTCGGGCTTCTGGGCGGTGAGCAGCAGATCGATGAAGCGGGCGCGCTCGGCGGCATCGTGGCAGAGGGTGAAGACCTCCTCGAACTGGTCGACGATCACGAACGTGTCCGCCCCGGCGCTGCCGTCGTGGGGAAGGGCGGGTGTGAGGAGGGGTGCGTGGCTGCGGACGGGGCGTTCGCCCGGTGTCAGGATCCGGATCGCGGCCGGGCGCAGGTGCGGCTCCTGAGCCTGCCGGAGGACGGGTATCAGGCCGGCCCGCAGCAGGGAGGACTTGCCGCTGCCGGAAGGGCCGAAGACCGCAGCGAACCGTCGGCGGCCCAGTAGGTCGACCAGGTCGGCGGTGAGCTGTTCCCGTCCGAAGAACAGTCCGCTGTCTCCGGTCTCGAACCGTGCCAGACCCCGGTACGGCGCGAGTGATCCGTCGCAGTCCCGCGAGCCGTCATCGGCGGACTCCTCCACCGCCTCCTTCCACCGGGCCTCCCATTCCGCCAGGTCTCCACCGCACGCCCCCGCATAGGCCAGGACCACCGGCAGCGTCGGCAACTGCTCGCCCGCTGCCGCCTGCGACAGCGTGGTCACCGAGTAGCCCGCCCGCTGGGCCAGCAACCGATAGGTGATCCCGTCCGCTTCCGCCCTCAGCTTGCGTAACTCGAACGCGAACCGCTGCACCGGACCAGCCGCCGGATCCACCGGCACCTCACGACGCCCCGCCACGCTCTCACCCCCTCCAGCCACCCGGCATCGGAGCGGGCAGCCGATCCATGTACGTCCATGACACCCGTAAGGCTCACGGACCCGCTTCATTGTTCGGCCGCCAGAACGGCACTGCCGAACAATGCTCCAGCCGCTGAACTCGGTGTTGCCGGCGGCTCGGGGACCACTCTGCAGGCCACTGCTCCTGGTGGCCATTGGCGGCCGGCCGGGGGCGACCAGCGCATCCAGCAAGCCCACGTCGCCCCTGGGTCCCATCACGTCAGGACTGCACCGAATGGAATGAAACAGTGCACAGGAACCGAGTCCGGGGCGGCCGGAGACCAACTCGCCAAAGCCGCGGACACACCCGGCAGCGGGACCAGTTCGGGGCGGCAGGCCAAGCGTCCTTCAACGCGCCGACGTAAATGTTCAGCGCGTCCTGGTTCCCGCCTCCCTGCGGCCGCACCGGCCGCACCGTCGTCGGGCGGATCGACGGCTTCTTGGCGATCTCCTCCGCTCCATGCGGACCACGCCGACGGCCACCCCTACCCCCGCCTCACGACATTCCCAACGAACACCTCACCAAAGAGGACTCTGCCTACGCATGGAATCCCCACCCCTCCACCCTGCTCGTCCGGCGTACTCACGCTCCGCCAAGTCAAAGTTGCTGGCCGCCGTAGCGACGGCCGGTCCGTCGCGGTTGGCCTGGCTGGACGCGTTGCGCGGCATCGCCGCCCTCGTCGTGGTGTTCGACCACTCGTCGTATACGTTCCTTGCGGACTTCCGGCGGGAGCTCATGCCGCAGTTCAACACCAGCCGCTACGGCATCATGGTGTTCTTCCTGGTGAGCGGCTACATCATCCCGGCGTCGCTGGAGCGTCGGGGCTGCGTCCGGACGTTCTGGATCGGACGGATCTTCCGTGTGTACCCGCTGTGGGCGGCTGTCCTCACTGTGTTCCTTGCCGTCAACCTCTTGGGCATCGCACAGATGCGTGACTTCGGTCAGCAGCGCGCTGTCACCGTGGCCCTCGCCCACGCCACGATGCTCCAGGAGCTGCTGGGGACACCCAATCTCCTGCTCATCCTGTGGACGCTCTCCTACGAGATGGCCTTCTACCTGCTGGTCGTCGCTCTTTTCACGGTGCGTCTTCACCGGCGGTCCGCGGCGGTCGCGGTCATCTTGGCCGTGCTCGCCACTGTGAGCGTGACGGCAGGGGTAGTGCTGCCGGTCTCTGCCCTGTCCGGCTTGGTCGGCACCGGATCGCTGATCGCGTTCGCCTCGATCGCCATGGTGATCGCCATCTGCTGTGCGAGCGCCAGGCCACCCGTGCTCCGGGTGTTCGGGGGTGTGTTGGGCGGGGTGCTGGCGCTCGTCCTGATCGCGTGCAACGGCACGATCCCGGTGTGGGAGGGCCTGGTGATCCTCGCCGTGATGTTCCTCGGCACCGTCGTCTACCGTGCCGACAACGGTCAGAGCACCTGGCGCTGTGCGGTCGGTACTGCCGTCATGGTCGTCGTCTGTGCCGTGGGCAGTGCGTACGGGTACGGCGGCGGTGAGCACTTCACACGGCGCGGCTGGATCGTCGCATTCCTGCTGGCTGTGCTCACCTTCGGCGCCGGACTGGCATCGCGCAGCCGGCACCTACCGCGGATACTGACCGGACTGGGAACGATCAGCTACTCGGTATATCTGGTGCATCCAGTACTGCTGGCGGTGATCGACACCACGATCGGCCGACGACGACAGGACAGTCTCGCGCTCGAAGTGGCGTTCTTCACCGTGCTGCTGCCCCTGTGCCTGCTCACCTACCGTTGCATCGAAGCGCCGAGCCAGATATGGGGCCGTAGGTTGGCCCGCCACCTGCAGCCACCGTGACACCTGCGCACGCTCGCCGAACAGCGGGACGTCCGCTGATGCCAGCTCTGTGCGTTACCCGCAGCAGCCGGACTGGATGCCTCCGTCGTCCGGCCGTGTCCAAGGACACGCCGACGGCGATTTCGGCGACGGAGACTCGTTCGAGCACCGGATTGGGCAGGGACCGGGTCGCATACCTGCCGTGGCATCACCACGACCTGGTCGAATGCGGCCCGCATCGCGCGGGAACTGGTCTGCGGGGAGGCGGGGTGCCGGTAGGTCTGGGAGGCGATGAGCAGGTGCGGGTCGGTGTGGGCCGGCGGCGGCGCTCGCGCGGCCGGTCGGCCACCGTGGTCCCCTCAGCGGCGCAGGCCGGCCGTGGCTTGCCCGGCAGAGCCCGGCCCACGCGCGTCTCGACTCTGATCTCCACCTCCACCCGGCCCGCCGCCGACCTGCTCCCGGGCCTCCTCTCGCGCCCTGGTGACCGCCTCCCACGTGGCGTCGCGCAGCTTGCGTCCAGATCGAAATCGGGCGGCGGCAGGCCACTCGAAACCGCTGTACCCGATGGTGCAGTCGTACGCGGACACTGCGCGGAGCCCGCTCCCGCGTAGTTGGGACTCCTGATGGCGGAGCGCACGGCCGGCCCGGAGGCGGGGGAGCCTTCGGCGCCGACCATGATCAGTGCGGGAGGGGCGGCGCTCGTCCTTGCTGATGCCTGTGAACTGTGGCGGTGTTCTGCCCCGGTGGAGAATATTCAGTCGGTCCGGCGGACGACGAGCGCGGTGATGTCGTCCCGGTGTTCCCCGGCGGTGTAACGGTTCAGATCCTTCGTCAGGTGGTCGGCGACTTCCCAGGGGGAGATGTTCGCCCAGGCCTCCATGCGCTCTTCAAGGGGATAGAAGGCGCCAGCGGCACTGCGGGCCTCAGTGACGCCGTCGCTGCAGCTGAGGAGGGTGGCGCCCGGTGGGAAGGGAAACCACGCGACGGTCCTGGGTTCGGGGGAGAGGTCAGCAAGACCAAGTGGTACGCCCGGGTCGCCGAGCTGCACAGGGGCGACTGGTCCGGCCCTCAGCAGGTAGGGCGGCGGATGGCCGCAGTTGACGGCCTGCGTTTCCGTCGAGGCGTCGATGCCCAGGACGAGAGCGGTGACGAATCGCTCGGGTTCGCCGGTCTGCTGGGCAAAGGCGTTGTGCCGCACTACGGCCTGTTCAAGGTCATTCACGAGCGCGGTCAGGGTCGGCTCGCGTAGCGCGGCCTCGCGGAAAGCGCCGAGCATGGCGAAGGCCGCTCCGATCGCCGGCAATCCCTTGCCCTGGACATCGCCGAAGAGCAGCCGTGTGCCGTACGGCGAGGCCACCGCCTCGTAGACGTCTCCTCCCACCAGCCTGTCCGCCTCCACCGGCAGGTACGCACCGTCGACGATCACTCGGTCGGTGAGGATCGGCAGGGACCGCAGCATCTGCCGCTGGAGAGCGACAGCCGTAGACCGGACCCGCAGCAGTTCCTCCTCCCGCCGGATCCGCCAGCGGCAGGTCGCCACGCACAGCACACCGAGCGCGAAAGCCAGAACCATGAAGATCGCGAAGTCGTACGACGAAGGGAGCGGTCGGTAGATCAGAACCGCGGTGATGACGATCAGCACCCAGACCACCGCGTAGACGGTCTGGCGTACCGTGCCGAGCGCCGCAGGGAACGCGGGAAGCAGGATCAGCAGGGGGATGAGCCGCACCGTGCGGTCATCGATCATCAACTCCAGCAGCACGATCGGTACGGTCGCTGCGACCACGTAGACCATCGGCGCCTCGACGGCGCCGCCGGGAGCCGACTCCACATCGTTTTCGACACGCGACCTCAGCGGAGCGCCGGGCGCACGGGCGGCCACACGCCGACGAATCACCTTTTCAGACTCCCGCAGTCCGCCCCCCGCCGCAAAACGACGGGCGTCGTGTCGTCCCGCCACGAAGAACGGCTACTGCGTAGTGCTGGTGCCGGCGCGGCACGCTATCGAGCACCGTCACGAATCAGACAGCTGTCGATGGACGACGACCAGTGCATCGAGGGTGGGTGTGCGAAGCCGGAGGCGCTCTGCGCCAAAGCCACTGTGGGAAAGACAGGCGAGGATGTCGGTAGCCGAGCAGCATCTCGCCGACGACCGGGCCTATGCCCGTCAATCTCACCAGCGCGCTTCAGAGGAACCCTCCCAGCATGTCGCCGTTGTGACCTGCATGGATGCGAGGCTGAACATCTACGCCCTCCTCGGCCTGAAGCAGGGTTCACGGGGCGTGGGACGGGGCGGGGTGCTCGGGGGCTGGTGGATTGTGCTGCTCTTTCGTGTGTCCTACCAGTATGTGGCCGGTCCCGAGACGACCCAGCCGGCGTCGGTGGGCCTGACCCAGAAGCCCAATGCCACCTCGATTGTCTGCGCGCGGTAGGTGATCTCAACGTTGACATGGCTGCCGGTGTGGCCCCAGTGGAAGTCCCTGAGATCGAGTTCGCCGAGCCAGGACAGGTCCTGCTCCCACTCGTCGGCAGCAGGGCTGCCGCTCGCCTCATTCTCATCGGCGCTCGCTTCGACGGAACCGGTCCACAGCGACTTGAGCACATGCCGGACCGGGTAGTGATCGATGAGTTGTTCGGCCTCAGGGATCCTCCTGGCTCGGAGCAGGCTGAAGTAACGGCGAACGACCGCTTCGGCGTCGCTCCTGGCAGGGGGCTCCCTCCAGAATTTCACTGCGAGATCATACGAGTTCGGTGACGCCACTGAGCGGTTTCACCCTGGACATCGCATGCGGTGTGGGCGGGCGTGGGGTGGGGCTGCGGTGCTTCCCCAAGCACCCGTCCCCCGTCCCACGCCAGCCCCGAGTTTTGGCACCGCTTGAGGGCCGGCTGCCCCTACGGGCTGTGTCTCGGCTGACCCTCTGTCCCTTGTCTCATACACTCAGCCGATGGAGACGGCACTGATTCTCGCTGGCAGCGGGGTCACGCTGCTCATCTTGATCATCGTCACCGTGCTGCTGCTTGGTGGCCGCCGAGTGCGGCGCGGCCGGAAACTCGGCCGCTACCCATACCGTGCCAAGCCCAACGGCACCTACGACAACTCGTCGACGGGCAGTCCCCACTGAGCCTTTCCAACCTCCCGCGTCAGTTGGGCAGTTGGCCTGACGGGCGGATGAAGCCCCGTCGGCACACTCTCGGCACGCGGTGGCGGCGCCTGAGCGCGGGCCGTCAGGCCGTGCTTACCCTCGCCCACCTCCGCAACGGCCAGCCCTTGCCCAGCTCGCGGCCGGTTTCGGGATCGGCACCACCACCGTCCACCTGTACGTCACCGAGGCCGTCGAGCTCCTGGCCGCCCGCGCACCCACGCTCGCCGAAGCAGTACGGGCCGCGTCGATGAAGGCGTATCTGATTCTGGACGGGACGCTTCTGCCGATCGACCGGATCGCCGCTGGCCGTCCCTTCTACTCGGTAAACGCCAGAAGGGGCCTCCGCCCCCTCGCCGGAGGCGTCCTTGTACGACGTGGAGGTCGACGTACAACGGTCCATCAGCCGCATCAAGGCGAGTCCCTACCCTCCCCACGGTGATCCGTACGCGGGTCCTCGACATCGCCGCAGGACAGCTTGAAGAGGTGACGGTCGCGGATCGGGTCGGTGACGTCCAAGACGTTGACGTTCATCCCGACCGGTACCCGGCCCTCGGCGATTCAGAACGCAATGAATTCCCGGGTGTCGGTCCGGCCGCGGAAGACCATCTGGTCGTAGGCGCCCGGCTCGACGTGGTCGGTACTCCATGCCCAGGTCCGTACTGGTCGGTAAAGAAGTCCGTACGCGGTTGAGGGCGTTGACCCAGTGCTCGACACGGATGCGCTTGCCGAGCAGCGGATGGAACGCACGCGCGACGTAGACCGTCTCCCGTTCGTCCGTGCCCAGCAGGACGTGTGACGTTGCCTCGTAGTTGGCGCCGCTGGTCGCCAGTTGGCCTTTGGCACTCGGTGGGGGCCGCTCCGGCCAGGCGGCTCTTGACCTGAACCTTGGTTGATGTACGAGAGTCGTGTCATCGAACGGCGAGACGAGGAGGTTCCGATGACACAGCCCAGGATCCTGGTGACCGGCGCGACGGGAAAGGTCGGCGGCGCGGTGGTGACCCAACTGCACGCGGCGGGCGTGCCCGTGCGGGCGCTGGTGAGAGGGGAGGCGGACTTCCCGGAGGGTGTGCAGGCGGTACGCGGCGATCTCGGTGATCCCGCGTCGTTGGAGACCGCTCTGGAGGGCGTCGATTCGGTTTTCCTGGTGTGGCCGTTCCTGAGCGCCGAGGGCGCGTCGGACGTGATCGACGCGATCGGGAAGCACGCCCGACGGCTGGTGTACCTGTCATCCGCCGGGGTTGGGAGCGAGGAGGAGAAGCCGGGCGAGGCGATCACCATGTTCCACACGGAGTTGGAGCAGCTGATCGAGGGATCAGGCCTGGAGTGGACGGCGCTGCGGCCCACCGGGTTCGCGAGCAACACGCTGGGCTGGGCGAAGGAGGTCCGCACGACCGGTGCGGTACGCGCGCCGCTGGCCAGGCTGGCCCGCCCGCTGATCCACGAGGCGGACATCGCCGCGGTCGCCGTTCAGGCGCTGACGACCGACGCCCTGCTCGGCGCATGCCCCCTGATCACCGGCCTCGAACTGATCACCCAGGAACGGCAGGTGGCGCTGATCAGCGAGGCGATCGGGCGGCCGGTGCGGTTCGAGGAGGTCACACTGGACGAGGCCATCGAGCAGATGAAGGCCGCAGGCTACCCGGCAGAGCTGGTGGAGGCCGTGCTGCCGGCCCAGGCGGAAATGCTCGACAATCCGGAGCCGGTCAACGATGAGGTGGAACGCATCACGGGCACCCCGGCCCGGTCATTCCGGGAGTGGGCGGTGGACCACGCGGCGGACTTCCGCTGAGAGGGACGTCCATACACGTTGGCATGGACAACCGAAGCACCGGCTTACAGCTGCGTCACCCACACGCTTGACGTCGAGGTCGGGCCCCCTGCTCGCGGGGGATGGCATGGGCGGCAGCGGTGTTGAGGCGTCTGACAAGGCGTGGTTTGTCAGCGATGCGGTGGCGGACCGGGCGTGGGCGGACTGGGTGGCCTGGCAGCTCCTCGACGTCGGCAGAGGTCGAGTTGGACTACTGGGACTGGAACGCGGGGGACAACTTCGTTCTGGAGATGGACGCCGTTCTGGAACGCGGCACCTTTCTGGCGTTGTTCCCCGGCCTAGTTTTGAGAACCGGCCTGGTTCTCAACACCGGAGTGGACCGGCCTTGTGGGGTACTCAGCTCGGCCATGACTCGGTCTCGGCCTGGTGAACCGTGATGCAGCGCACGGCGTGACTTACGAGGGTGTGACCATGCGCTTCGAGTCGAGTTCGCGTACACCGCACGTGCCGGGGAACGATTGCCGCCCTGGGCCATCAGACTCGCGAGGCGACGGGTTCGCGGGTGGCTGCATAAGCCTGATCGTGCTGCTCATCGAAATCCCGGTCGCCTTTCTGCTGGGGCTGACGTCGGTCATCCGTGGATGGGGCCGTGCGGACGAGCAAACAGCGGCAGTCCCGATGGACTGGGTTCCGATTCTCTGGCTCGGCGGGTTCACATTGGGCGTGCTCGTGATCGCCGTCATCTTCCTGTACTCGGCACATCCGTTCGCAGGCGCGGGCCAACTGCTCGTGGCAGCCATTGCGCTGCTTTTCACGATCGCTGCTTGGCACGACCAATACGAGCGTGCCCACCCACCTCCGCCACCAACGAGGTCCGGGATGCAGCCTTCGAACCACATGGCCGACCGGTAGGACCCACAACGGCGGCTGCCGAAGCACGAAGCCCCACAGGCGCAGCAACTGAGGCAGTCATCCTCACTCACCCCCGCGAACTGTCGCGGTCAGTCGCCGGCGACCGTGAAGAGCAAGCTGAGCTTGTTCTTTTTCTTCCGGCCTCGAACGGTGTCTCGTACTGAGTCGCTCACCTGGGGGTTTGCCGGACGTGGGGGCGGCCTTCGTCTGATCCTGTG
>NZ_JAGMUK010000075.1 GCF_019049245.1 Streptomyces sp. AC555_RSS877
GTCGGGGATCTTCGAGCGCAGCAGCAGGGCGCCGTCGCGGGTCGGCCGCGGACATGCCGCCCTGTGAGTCTCTCAGCTTCACAGTGTGACGCCGGGGGGTGCCCCCTGTCCGCAGTGCACTTGGTGCGCACAGCGTGTTGCTGCCGACGGCGGACCGCTGCTTGGTGACGGTCGTCCCTCCAAGGGGTGATCTCGGGCCGCTGGCGGGGCGAAATGCCAAGGCAGCTCGTTGGGAGGGCATGGGACGAGCATCGCGGGTGCGGGCGGCGGGGCGGGCGCAGCGTCCGGCGAACGGTGGGCTGCTGGTTCGGGAGCCGCGCCCGGCTGATGAGGCGGCGCTGGCGGAGTTGCTGGGGATCGTGGAGTTCACCCAGCCGGGGATCGGGGCGGAGATGGCTCATGCCGTCGCGCTCCGGCACCGGCTCGAGCCCGCCTGTGGTGTGCGAGCGTCGTGGGTGGCCGAGCGGCGGCGTGGCGAGGTGGTGGGTGTGCTGACTGCGGCGCCGCCGCTGGGGTGGATCGGTTCGATCGAGATGCTGAGCCCGGAGCACCGCTCGTACGTTGCCCACCACATCGTGGAAGTAGAAGCTTTGTCGATCGCGCCGCAGGTCCGTGGGCGCCGCCTGGGGCATCGCCTGATCGAGACGGCCGCCGCGCACTACGCAGGTCTCGGCTACCGGCTGATGCTCGGTACCACCACTGTCCTGTCCCTGGCGCCGTACTACCGGCAGGCGGGCTTCACCGTGCTGGAGCCGGGCGAGGTGATCTCAGTGGCCGACCCGCTGGGCATGGTTCTTCACCGGCCTGCGGATCGGCACGTCGTACAGATGTGGAAGGCCCTGCACGCGGAGGTGACGGTCGTGGGCAGCCAGATGCCGGACGGCTCGCCGCTGCAGCTGCTGACGCAGGTGTTGGTGCCGCCAGCCGGCTCGCCGGAGGTGGTCCGGCATGACGACGGGAGCGTGACGATCAGCGGCGGCGGTGTGCGGCAGACCATGGACGCCCGGACGGCGGGGATGATGGAGCAGATGTACCGGACGCCGGTCACGGAGGAGGAAGTCCGGGAGGGAATGGCGGAGGCCTTGCGCTACGGCTTCGAGCCGCTCATGGCGGCCAGGCTCCGCAAAGCGTCCGGGTACTCGCTGCCCGAGCTCATGGGTCCCCCGCGCGGTGCCGGGTCTTCGGCGGGGCGGCGGTAGCGTGTCCGACGAGCCGCTGAAGCTGCGCAGCGACACCGGCGAGCCGTACCTGCTTGCCGTGCCTCACCGGCCGATCACCGACTCCCGTCTTTCGGCGGCCGACGTCGGTGTCTACATGCGGTGCCGGTGGCTGGGGGAGGTCTGTGCCCCGTACGGCAACCTCGACTGGCTGATCGCCGAACTCCGGATGCCCCCGGAGGAGACCCGGGCCTCGGTCCTGCGCCTGGTCGAACTCGGCTATCTCGACACGGTCGGGCCCGTCGAGACCGAGGCCATCACAGCCCAGGACATCGCGGCGCGTGTCCGTGATGCCATCGAGGCGACCATGGACGAACTCACCCCGGCCGAGCGCACAGCTGCGGCCCGCCTCGCGGATCTTGTGGACCGGCGCCGGGACCGGGCCGTGGCGGCGGCGCTGGACGACCAGATCGGGCGTGAACACGGCCTCCGGTGACCGGGCGCGCAGTCGAGCTGTGCCGCGGGGCCGATGGCGTCTCGGGCCGGCAGCGTTGCCGCCCGGCTGGCTACTGGTGAATACGGCGGTGGCTACGATCAGAAACGTCCTGACCCCGCAGGTGCGATGCTGAGGTCAGGGCGTTGTCACGGGTGCAGACCCTGCCCGCCACGGCCCCGCAGGCGCACCAGGCGCTGGAGCTGCGTCTTGACCGGGCCCAGCGGCAGGAGTTTGAACTACGCCAGCAACTGTCGCGCGCCGAGCGGGAGCGTGACAAAGCCCAGCAGGTTGCCGATCACGCAGCACGTCACATCCAGGCCCTGCAGAGCGAGCTTGCTGCACTGCGCATCGGGACGGGACACGATGAGCCCCTGCCATCTCGCTGTCCGCCTCGACCGACACCACCGCGACGTCCGTAAGCGCGGGGAACGACAGCTCCTTCAACCGGAGCGCGACCTCTTCCACGGCCCCGAACTGTCAGCCACGCCGGACCAGTCACAGGTCGTTTTCGGGCAACTTCACGGGGCCTGTGTGACGCTATCTCGCCCCGCCTCCCCCGGCTGGGATCGCCAGGACGCGGCAGAGATCGCCCGGCTACGAGCGCGGGAACGCGAACTGGCCACGGCGATCGTCACGCACGCGTACTGGAGCAACTTCGCCGCGGCCAACGTCCTCGCGGCCCGTGACGCGCTCAAGCACCACCACGAGCAGCAGATGGCCGACGCCTCCAGTTAGCCGCCGACCGTTTCCCCGGCCGCCGCACCGTCGGCGGCCCTGGCGCGGCGGCCCCGGCCGGCGCGCAACACCAGAGAGGGCACCCCGATCCCCGGCAGCGTCTCCGCCGGCCATCCCGCCCTCCTACTCCTCAACTCCAGCCAGGGCATGGGCGAAGGGGGTCGCAACGGGTATGTCAGCGGCTGTGCGGAGCCGCGCAGGAGCTGACGCCTCTGCTCCGTGGCTTCGACCACATAACCGACGCCGCCTCCGACGGCTCCTGAACAGCGACAAGGTCTTCCACATCGGCGAGATCGTGCCGCCTTCCGGGATCTACGAGTGCGACTGCGGGCAGAGTCACCCGCTACAGCACCGACGTGAAGGGGCACCGGTTCCCGCCCCTACAGGACGGCTGCACCGGCACCGGCTGGACGCTGAAGGCTGCCTCGCAGCCCAACCCCTGACCTCTCCCCCACAGACACAGACACAGCCGCCCCGACCTGTCTTCGAGGAGCATCTAGCGTTGACCGATTGATCTCGCGGCGGGTGCCAGAACGAGGATGCCGTCGTGCTCCGCCGCTGTGACGATGTGTCCTTGCTGCAGGAGAAGGCCGGACACCGCGGCCTGCACCACCGCCCGCATGCTGTCGTTCGATGCGCGGCCCGGCTGGCTGGCGGCCAGCGCAGTGAATGCCTCGGACGCCGCCTACCTGACCAGTACGCCTTCGGGCACTTCGCTCACCCGCAGGCCCGGCATCCCGTCGTCCGTCTCCGTGACCAGGTAGAAGCCCGCCTCGCTGAGAATGTGCCGCACTTGAACGGCGAGCATTGGCGGGGACGGCGGCATCCGGCCGGCAAGGGCTGGCACACCTACGGGCACGGCACCGTCACCCGCGACGGCAAACAAGTCGTCCCCGACGCCAAGACCCGGGTGTGGGCCTTCCACGGCGCCATGCTGAGCGTCTCCGACGCGATCCCCTTCGACGTCTCCTCCGTCGCGGACATCTTCGACTGGCTCTCGGGCGACCCGGTCAGTCTGCAGACCGGCCTGCTCACCGACACCCGCACCGACCTGGGCGTGTCCGACCCGCTCCAGCCGGGCGAGGTCACCCGTACCTACTGGCAGGGCGACACCCGCTCGAGGGCTTTCGGCATCGGCCGCGACCTGTCGTACAACATGTACCTGCACTCCAGACGCCTCTACACCGAGGTGGATCTGTACCTTCCCGGCGGACAGAAGATCCACTTCGTGCGCACCTCGCCGGGCGGCAGCTACGGGGATGCGGTCTTCGAACCCGAGGGCACCCCCACCGGCTTCAACGGGGCCAAGATCCAGCAGGAGTCGGGAGGCTGGCACCTGCGCCTGCGGGACGGCACCGACTACATCTTCCCCTGGTACGGCCCACTCAAAGAGATCCGCGACCGCCACGGCAACGCGCTGCGCATCACCCGCTCCAACGGCTCCAAGGGTGACATCACCAGCGTCACCACCCCCGGCGGACGCTGGGTCTCCTTCACCTACGACGCCCAGCACCGCGCCACCCAGGCCCGCGACAACACCGGCCGCACCGTCTCCTACACCTACGACAGCGCAGGCCGCCTGGAAACGGTCACCGACCCGGGCGGGAAGGTGAGTTCCTACACCTACGACGGCACCTCCAACCGCATCGCCACGGCCCGGGACGCCCGCGGCATCGTCTACATGACCAACACCTACGACGCGAACGGCCGGGTCAAGCAGCAGACGCTGCCCGAGGGCCAGGAGTACTCCTTCGCCTACGCCCTGAACAGCACCGGTCAGCTCACGGCGACGGAGGTGACCCAGCCCGGCGGCGCCGTCCGCCGCGTCGAGTTCGACAGCAGCGGCTTCGGCACCAGCGACACGCAAGCGTTCGGCACGACGCTGTCGCGCAAGACGGTCTACGAACGCGGCACCAACCACCGCGTCAGCGCCGTCGTCGACCCGTACGGGCGGCGCACCGAGCTGTCGTACGACGCCAACGGGCATGCGACCTCCGCCGTGGAACTGGCGGGCACCGCCAACGCCCGCACAACGGGCACCACAAGCTTCAGCGGTCCCTACGACCAGCCCAGCACCGCCTCCGATGCCCTGGGCAACAGCACCGTCTACGCCTATGACGCCACCGGCAACCTGCAGACGGAAACCGACCCGGAAGGCCGCCAGACCGCCTACACCTTCGGCACCGACGGCCAGGTCAAGACGATCACCGATCCTGCCAAGGCCGTCACCGAATACACCTACCGTCACGGAGACCTGGTCTCGGTGAAGGACGCCGAGGGGCGCGTGACCGGGCAGTTCACGGACGCGGCCGGCCGGATCAGTGGCCTCACCGACGAAGCGGGCTCGCTGACGACTTTCACCTACGACAAGCTCAACCAGACCCGCGAGATCACCGATCCCCTGGGCGCCACCACCGCGCTGGGCTACGACGCGAACGGCAACACCACACTCACCGACGCCCGCGGGAACACCACCACCTGGGGCTATGACGACGCCGACCGCCCCAAGTCGGCAACCGACCCACTCGGCGCACAGGCCCTGTTCGAGTACGACACCGCCGGCTTCCTACGCAAGGCGACCAACCGCTCCGGCACCGCCGCCGTCGCCGACTACGACCTGCTGGGACGCCCCAAGAACACCAAGTACGGCGTCAATGCCCTGGGCCAGGCCGAATCCATCGTCACCTACGACTACTACGACAACGACCTGCTCAAACAGATCACCGACAGCCAAGCCGGCAACCAGTCCTTCGCCTACGACCCCTACGCCCGCCCTAGCTCCACCACCAGCCCCACCGGCACGGTCGGCTACTCCTACGACGCCGCCGACCGCCGCACCCTGATGACCGCCGCCGGCACCAGCACCTTCTACGGCTACGACAAGTCGAGCATCCTCACCTCGGTCAAGTCCGGCACCCAGGAGGTCACCTTCGGCCTGGACGCCGCCGGCCGAGAGAAGACCGCCACCCTGCCCGGGAGCATCACCCGCACCACCGGCTACGACACCATCGGCGTCATCAAGTCGATCTCCTACGCCCAGGGCACCAAGACGATCGGCGCCCTCACCTACACACGAGACGAACGCACCCTGCAGACAGGCCTGACCGGAACGCTGGCCAAAGTCGCGCTGCCCGCCGCCGAGAGCGGCACCCAGTTCGACGACGACAACCGCATCACCAGCTATGCCGGACGCAGCTTCACCTACGACGCCGACGGCCAGCTCAAGAACGACGACGTACGCAGCTACACCTGGAACGCGCGCGGCGAACTAGCCAGCCTGACACGGGGGACAGCCGCTTCCTCGTTCGGCTACAGCCCGCTCGGCGACCGCCTCTCCAAGACGACCGGCGGCACAACGCGCCGCTACCTGACGGACGCCTCCAACCCCCTGGTGGAGCAGACCAGTTCAGGAGCCACCGCGGCAACCGTGGCCACGTCCGGTCTGGATGAGTTCCTCACCCGCACCGAGAACGGCACGACCCAGTTCTACCTCACCGACGTCCAGGGCACCGTGGTCGGCCTGGCGAACCCGGACGGCACCATCGCCACCACCTACGCCTACGACCCGGGCGGCACCCCCACCACCTCCGGCGCCACCTCGTCGAACCCGTACACCTTCACCGGCCGCGAGGACGACGGCACCGGACTGCTCTACTACCGCGACCGCTACTACGACCCGCAGACCGGCCGCTTCATCTCCCCAGACCCCATCGGCCAAGCCGGCGGCACCAACCTCTACCAGTACGCCCTGTCCTCCCCCACCACCTACACCGACCCCACCGGCAACAACCCCCTGATCGCCGGCTGCGTCGTCGGCGGCCTCATGGACGGCGGCCTGGACTGGCTCACCCAGCGCCTGTCCGGCCGCAAGGTCAACTGGGGCCAGGTCGGTCAGGCCGCCGCCATCGGCTGCCTCAGCGGCATGCTCGGCGCCGGCCTGGGCGCCAAAGCCGGCACCCGGGTGACCAACTGCAACAGCTTCACCGCCAACACCCCCGTCGTGATGGCCGACGGCACCCGCAAACCCATCCAGGACGTCCAGGTCGGCGACCGTGTCCTTCCACCGACCCCGAGACCGGCGACACCGGCCCCCGCACGGTCACCGCCCTCATCACCGGCAGCGGAGACAAACAACTCGTCGACCTCACCGTCGACACCGACGGCACCACGGGTGCCGAAACCGCCACGATCACCGCCACCGACGGCCACCCCTTCTGGGTCCCCACCCTCCACCAATGGATCGACGCCGGCGACCTCACCGCCGGGCAGTGGCTGCAAACCAGCGCCGGAACCTGGGTCCAGATCACCGCCCTCGACCACCACACCCAGTCGGCCACGGTCCACAACCTCACCGTCGACGACCTCCACACCTACTATGTCACCGCAGGCAGCCAAGACCTCCTCGTCCACAACTCCACCTGCCTCCTCGGTCGCAAAGGCGACATCGAGGACTACCTCGACGACAACCCCGGCTTCGACGCCGATGTCCTCAACCTCCGCGGCACCATGAACGGAAAGAAAGGCCAGCCCGGGGCGAAGGGGGTCGGAAGCTGGAACTGGACCCGCAACAAGCGCTTCATCGATGATGCGCTGGCCAGCGGCAGGCCCATACGGTTGGTGACTGACCCCACCAAACCGCTCTACTCCAAGGACAACGTCTATCAGCGAGAGCTCAAGTACCTACAAGACAAGGGATACGGCTGGCGCAAGATGGACGGCTACTGGGAAGTCGTAAGAATCCGACCTTAGGCCACCGAAAGGCAGCGAGGGCAGGAGGGCCCGTGGTAACAACAAAGGACTTCTTCGCCGAGGTCCGGACAGCCTGCGCCCCCATGGCGGCCGCCCTGGGACTGACCGGCCCAGAGGAGACCGAGCTGGTCATGCCACGCGTCACCTACAAGAGCGCGGTCGTCGAGTATCGAATCCGGCTCGACAACTCAGAAGCATCCGTGGAGTACAGCGCCAAGATCGACACGGGCACCGTCAGGCTTACGGCGGACATCGAGCCCTTGGCCATCGCCGCTGGAGTCGTGGAGAAACGCGGTGGCATCTCCTACAGCGCCCGGAGCCTGAAGCAGCTACGGAAATCCCTCCAAGGACAGGCCGACTACCTGCAGCGCGTGCATCCGTTCTTCGCTGACGCCGCCACAGCCGAAAGCCTTATGCGCCGAGCTGGCGCCCGCGAGTGGGGAAACGGAGCTTCGTGAACAGCAGCCGCCAACGGAGACGTGTTACCCCCCAGCAGCTCAGATGCCGCCAGGTCCTAGTGCTGAATTCCGCTTTCGGTGGGTATAGCTACTGGTAGCGGGGTGGTTGCGGGTACTCGGGGGCGGGTGCTGGACGATGGTGTTACGGGTACGG
>NZ_JAGMUK010000076.1 GCF_019049245.1 Streptomyces sp. AC555_RSS877
CAAACAACTCCGGCAAAGTCGACACCTCAGCATCCACCACCGTGTCATTCCACTCCACCAGCAAATTCCGACGCTCAGCAGAATCAAGAATCTCCACCGCGCTCATCGGCACGGACAGATCCCCAGCAAACGCCGACAACACCCGAACCCAGCGATGCGCAATCTGGACAGAGGTCTCCTCGTCAAACAGATCAGCAGCCGCGATAACCATGCCCCGCATACCCGCGGGGGCGCCGTCGGCACCGAAGATCTCGGAGGCGGTGACATCGAGGTCGAACTTGGCCGTGGGAGCTCCCCCAGCCATCCGGGAAGGCCTGAGACCGGAAAGATCCAGCTTCGCCGAGCCGGCGTTCTGCAGCGTCAGCATCACCTGGAACAGCGGATGCCGCGTCATGGAGCGGGCAGGCGCCAGCTCCTCGACCAGCCGCTCGAACGGCAGATCCTGGTGCTCGAACGCACCAAAGCTCGTTTCCCGGACCTGCTCCAGCACCTCGGCGAGCGTCGGATCGCCGGCAAGGTCGGTGCGGACGACCAGCGTGTTGACGAAGAATCCGACAAGGTCGTGCAGCGCCTTGTCAGTGCGGCCGGCGATAGCGGAGCCGATCGGAATGTCTGAACCGGCGCCGAGCCGGGACAACGTCACCGCAAGCGCGGCCTGCAGCACCATGAAGAGGCTCATGCCTCGCTCATGCGCCAGGGCGACCAGCCGCCGGTGCACTCCCGCCGGGACCGCCAGCTCAGCCTGGTGCCCGCGGTAGGAACGCACCGCGGGCCGCGGCCGGTCGGTCGGCAGCGCCAGCTCCTCCGGGACCCCCGCCAACGCCTCCCGCCAGTACTCCACCTGCTGCGACAGCACGCTGTCCGGGTCGTTCTCGTCTCCGAGCAGTTCCCGCTGCCACAGGGCGTAGTCCGCGTACTGCACCGGCAGCGGCTCCCACCCAGGCTCCATGCCCGTGCGCCTCGCCTCGTACGCCACCGACAGATCCCGCGCCAGCGGCCCCGCCGACCAGGCGTCCCACGCGATGTGGTGCACCACGACGACCAGCACATACTCGTCCGGACCCACGACGAACAGGTTGGCCCGCAGCGGGATCTCCGTGGCCAGGTCGAATGCCTGCCGCGCCGTGCGCGTCACGGTCTCGGTGAGCTGCTCCGGAGCCACGTCCGCGACGACCAGTGCGAAGCCGGCTTCGCTGACCGAAAGGATTCGCTGGTACGGCTCTCCGTCAGGCGCCGGGAACACCGTCCGCAGCACCTCATGCCGCTCCAGCACATCCCGCAGCGCAGCTTCCAGCGCTTCGTGGTCGAGCGCCCCGAAGAAGCGCAGCACGGTGGGGTTCGTGTACGTCGTGCTCGGACCCTCCAGCTGCGCCAGGAACCACAGCCGACGCTGGGCGAACGAAAGCGGGATCATCAGGACTCCTCCTGGCTGCGCATCGACCGCAGCGCGGGCCTCACTCTTTGACGGCTATTACCTTGATGTGCGAGCTGGGCCGCGAGCCCGGCCGGCGTGCGGGCGGCGAAGACCGCCCGGATGGGCAGCTCCGCTCCCAGTTGCTCCCGTACTTCGCTGATCAGCCTGGTCGCCAGCAGCGAGTGGCCGCCCAGCGCGAAGAAGTCGTCGTCGACTCCGACCGCAGGCAGGCCGAGGACCTGAGCGAACGCCTGGCACAGGAGTTCCTCCTGCGCCGTCACCGGCCCACGCCCTTCGCCACCGGCATACTCCGGGGCAGGCAGAGCCCTCCGATCCAGTTTTCCGCTCACCGTCAGCGGCAGCTCATCCAGCACGACCACCGCCGACGGCACCATGTACTCCGGCAACCGTCCGAGTACAAAGCCCCGTACATCACCGGGAAGTGCATCCGTTGCGGCGTCCGCGGCCGCAACGACGTACGCGATCAGCCGGACATCACCCGGGGTGTCCTCCCGGGCCACCACCGCCACCTGGCCGACCTGCGGGTGGCCGGCCAGCACGGCCTGCACCTCACC
>NZ_JAGMUK010000007.1 GCF_019049245.1 Streptomyces sp. AC555_RSS877
TAGCCGGTCGGCGGGGAGTACCCGGCCGACTGCGACACACCGGTGGGGGGCACCTCATCGGCGGGGGGCAACTGCCCGGCTGCGGGCGGGAACACGGTGGTGGCCGTGCCCTCCGGTGCCTCGGGCTCGGCAGCCGCCTCCGGAGAAAAGCCCGGGACCGCCGCGTCGCCCGGCTCCGCCTCCGGAACCGCTCGCATCCGGAACGTGGGAACCGCGTCCCGCACGGGTTCGTCGACCGGCCGTAGAAGATGCGTGGGCAGGTCGTGGCGGGGCTGCGGCTGCGCCGCGGCCGCGAGGTCGTCGGAGGAAGCCGACGGACCGGCCGGCACGAACGGACCGGCCGGCGGCGCGGGCACGCCGGACCCGCCGGACCCGCCGGCCTCCCCCGCCCCCGATGCCGATGCCGATGCCGGAGTCTGCGTCCTCGACCCCGACACCGACCCCTCGGAGTCGACCCCCGCGCCAGACTCCCGCTCCACCTGCGGAGCCAGCGCTGTCGGGTCCGCTGTGAAGCGGCTCGCGCCGTCCGGGTCGACCTGGAGGGGGACGACGTAACCGATGCGCTCGTCGTGGATCGTGGCGAGGACGGCGTGGCCGGTGCTGGAGGCGATGTGGTGCAGGTGGGTGAGGACGGTCTGCTGGACCTCCTCACCGGGGGCCGCGACGATCCGTACGCCATCGACCCACGCCGCGCCCGCGCCCGTACCGGACGCCGGGACGTGGACGTCGATCGATGCCGCTGCCGGGGCGGCCGGGGCCGCGGCGTGCTGCTGGTCCCGCTTCTTGTCGCGGCTGAGTCGAGCCATCGGTTCCCTCACTCGGATGCGTCGGGGAGTCGCCGGGCGACGCGTTCGGATTCCATGGTGCTCCCTCCCGCCGCCGGTCTTCCGCACCCTCAGCGCAAGATCCGGTGGTACACGTACTGTCGAGTCTCTCCGCTCGCTCACGGTTCTCACGTCACCGCGACGTCACAGACTCGTTCCAGGAACTCATGCCTCGTCAGGACAGGTTCGGGATGCCGTGCGTGTCGCCGGGTAGCAGCGGGGTGTCCGGGTTGACGAGGGAGGTCGTGGGCATGCGGACGGACGCGGAGGCGGGCGTACTGACGGAGAAGCGGCGAGGGCCCGAGATCTGGCTCCGCGGACCGGTGGCCGCACCGCAGAGCGGGTGGCCGCCGGAGCCCGCCCACGTCTCCGCCACACCCCGGCGCCACTCCTTCGTGGGCGTGCACGGCGGTGCCGGGACCACGACCCTCGCCACCGTCTACGGCGGCCACGACTGCGGACGCGACTGGCCGGGCCCGGCCGACCCCAGGTCGGTTCTCCTCGTCGCCCGTACGCACGCGTCCGGGCTCAGCGCCGCCCAGCGCACCCTGGAACTCTTCCGGCAGCGCGGGACTCCGCCCGGCCTCGACCTCGACGCCGTCGTCCTGGTCGCCGACGCGCCCGGCCGGCTGCCGCGCCCTCTCGCCCAGCGGATCAAGGCCATCGAGTCGGTCATCGGCGTGCACCGCGTGCCCTGGGTGGCGGACTGGCGTCTTGGCGACCTGAGCGGGGCGCCGCCGCGCGGCACCGAGGCGCTGACCCGCCTCACGGGGGCGGCGGGCCGGTCCCACTGACGTCGGGTGAGCCGAGCGCCTTGCCGCTCACCGCACTCACCCGTATTGCGGACAATCGCCGTATGACAGCCGCCGGGTCCGCGAACCGCTTCTTCCCCTCCGACTTCGCCGCGCTCTCCGCGCAGGAGACCGCGGCCGCCGTACGGTCGCGTGCGCTGCGTGCTGTCGACGTGGTCGCGGCGGCGCTGGAGCGGATCGGTCGGCTGGACCCGCAGTTGTGCGCGTTCGTCGAGGTGTGGGGCGAGGAGGCGTTGCGGCGGGCGGGGGAGGTGGACGGGCGGGTCGCGGCGGGTGAGGGGCTGCCGTTGGCCGGGGTGCCGATCGGGGTGAAGGGCCGGCGCGGGCTGCGTACGGCGGCTCCGCTGCTGGCGGCCGGGTGTGTGGCGGTGGGTGCGACGGCCGTGCCCGGTCCCGGAACTCCCTGGCAGACCTGGGGACTTGGCGCCCGTGGCCGTACCGTCAACCCCTGGCGGGCCGACCGTACGCCGGGTGGCTCCTCGGCCGGGTCGGCCGCCGCGGTGGCCGCCGGGCTGGTGCCGCTCGCGACCGGGAGCGACGGGGCGGGGTCGGTGCGGATCCCGGCGGCGTGGTGCGGTGTGCTGGGGCTGAAGGTCACGGGCGGACGGCTGCCGACGGCCGACCGTACGGGACTCACGGCGCCCGGCGTGCTGACCCGGTGCGCCTCGGACGCGGCGGCGTACTGGCAGGTGGTCTCGGGTGACGCCCCGAGGCCGGGCGGCCGAGCGGCCGCCACCGCCGTCTGGTCCCCCGACCTCGGCTTCGCCGGCCCCGACCCGGACATCGTGGCGGTCGCCCACGCCGCGGCCGTACGCCTCACGGAAGCGGGCGCCCTGCGGCTCGTACGGCCCTCCGTGCCCCTCCGCCTCGAAGACCCGGCCCCGGCCTGGCTCGCCCTCCGGTCTCCCGGCGCGGAGCCCGCCTCCGCCCACCGCGTCCGCGCGGAGAACGACCGCCGTCTGGCCGCCCTCTTCGCCGACGCGGAGTTGCTGCTGACCCCGACGACCCCCAACCCGCCGCACGGCCACGAAGGTCCCGGCGACCGCTACTCGACCGCTCTGACCTGGGCGTTCAACCTGAGCGGGCACCCGGCGGCCAGCATCCCGGCGGGGTTCGGCGGCGACGGGTGTCCGGTCGGGCTGCAGATCGTGGCACCGCACGGGCGGGAGGACCTGCTGCTCCGGACGGTCGCGCACATTGCCCCCATTGCTTGCGTACGCATATAATGCATACGCATGATGTTGTCGCACGCCGACCACTGGGGGACCCCATGACCCGCCGCTTCCTGTTCGTCCTCGGCAGCAGCCGCACCGAGAGCAACACCGAGATGCTGGCCCGCAGGGCCGCCGAGCAACTTCCCACCGACGTCGAGCAGCAGTGGATCAGCCTCGCCGAGCATCCGCTGCCCGACTACGTGGACCTGCGGCACGACAGCGACCACACCCGTCCGACGGAGGGCAACGCAGCACTGCTGCTCGACGCGACGCTCGCGGCGACGGACATCGTGATCGCGTCCCCGCTGTACTGGTACTCGGTCTCCGCCCCCGTCAAGCGCTACCTGGACTTCTGGGCGGGCTGGCTGCGCACCCCGGGCGTGGACTTCAAGGCCACGCTGGCCGGACGCACGCTGTGGGGCGTCACCGCGCTCGCGCACGAGGAGGGGGAGGTCGCCGACCCGCTGGTCGGCACGCTCAACAACTCGGCCGCCTACATGGGGATGCGCTTCGGCGGTGTGCTGCTCGGCAACGGCAGCAAGCCCGGTGACGTACTGAAGGACACCGGGGCGCTGACCCGCGCCAAGACGTTCTTCGCACGAGAGGCGCCGCTCGCGCGCTTCCCTTACGAGACGGAGTGACGGCCAGGAGACGGGGTGACGGGGTGACGGCTGCGTGCGGAGTGACCGCTAGGAGCCGATGTCCTTCGTCGTGAACCGCGCCCACGCCGCCGAGCCGAACACTGCCGCGTACAGGGCCTGCAGGCCGAGGTTCTTCATCAGGTCGTCCCAGTAGACCGGCTCGCGCATGAGGTCGGCGAAGGACAGCCAGTAGTGGGAGAAGAAGTACGGCTGGATCGCGTGCAGCTGGGGGATCTGGTCCAGGATCTGGATGGTGATCAGCAGGCCGACCGTGGTCGCCATCGCCGCGATACCACTGCTGGTCAGCGTCGAGACGAACAGGCCCAGGGCCGCCATGCCCACCAGTGACGCGGCGACGGCCAGAGCGATCAGCAGGGCTCTGCCCAGGCCCTCGGCGAAGCTGATCTGCGTGCCGGAGATGGTCGTCAGGTCACCCAGCGGGAAGAGCAGCGCCCCGACCGTCAGGGCCGAGACCGCGACGACCAGGGTGGCGAGCAGGCAGAAGGCCAGCACGGTCGCGTACTTGGTGAGCAGCAGGCGGGTGCGGCCGGCGGGTGCGACCAGGAGGTAGCGGAGGGTGCCCGCGCCCGCCTCGCCGGCGATCGAGTCACCGGCGATGACGCCGATGGCCATCGGCAGGAAGAACGGGAGCGTCGCGGCGAGCGCGGTGAAGACCAGGAACAGACCGTTGTTGGTGATCTGCGAGATGAACGCCGGGCCTCCGCCGCCGCCACCGCCGCCGGGCCCCGATCCGTCGCTCGTCTCCATCTTCACGGCGATCCCGACGAGGATCGGCACGGCGGCCAGCACGCCCAGCAGGGCGAGGGTGCGCCAGCGCCGGAAGGTGGTCCACAGCTCGTTGCGGAGGAACCCGAAGGTCCACAGCACGCTCGGCGTACGTACCGCTTCAGCCTGCGACATCGAAGCCCTCTCCCGTCAGCGCCACGAACGCGTCCTCCAGCGAGGCCCGTTCGACGCCGAAGCCGCGGACGCGGACGCCCGCCGCCACCAACGCGGCGTTCACCTCGGCCAGATCGCGGTCCTGGGGTGGCTCGGCGCTCACCCGGTCCTCGGCGATGACCACGTCGGCCGCGCCCTGCTCCTTCAGCGTCCGGGCCGCGTCCGCCGCATCGGGGGTCGTCACGACCAGCCGGCCGCGGGTGCCCGCCGCCAGGTCGGCCACCGGACCCTGGGTGATCAGACGGCCCTGGGCCATCACCGCCGCGTGCGTGCAGACCTGCTCGATCTCGTCGAGGAGGTGGGAGGAGAGGAAGACCGTCGTGCCGTCCGAGGCCAGCTCCCGGATCAGGGAACGGATCTCGCGCATGCCCTGCGGGTCGAGCCCGTTGGTCGGCTCGTCCAGGACGAGGAGCTTGCGGGGCTGGAGCAGCGCGGCGGCGAGGCCGAGCCGCTGCTTCATGCCGAGCGAGTACGCCTTCGCCTTCTTGCCGGCCGCCGCCGCGAGGCCTACCCGGTCCAGCGCCGCCGCGACGCGGGCGCGCCGGGTGCGCGGGTCGGCGGCCGGGTCGGCGGCGTCGTAGCGCAGCAGGTTGTCGCGGCCGGAGAGGAAGCCGTACAGGGCGGGTCCCTCGATGAGCGCGCCCACGTGCGGGAGGACCGCGCGCACCGAGCGCGGCATGGGCCGGCCCAGCACGTGGGCCGAGCCGGAGGTGGGCTCGATGAGGCCCATCAGCATGCGGATGGTGGTGGTCTTGCCGGAGCCGTTCGGACCGAGGAAGCCGAAGACGCTGTCCGCCGGGACGGTCAGGTCGAGACCGTCGACGGCGAGCTGCCCGCCCCGGTAGCGCTTGGTGAGGGCGCGGGTGACGATCACGCCGTCACCCGCGCCCTGCTGCTCCCGCTCCGGCTCCGTGGCCGGCGTTTCGCTCATGGCTGCCTTACTACCCGGCGTTCGCGGCCTTCACCAGGGCGTCCTTGGTGACCGCGCCGACATAGACCTTGCCGTCGTCGGTGATCAGCGCGTTGACCAGGCGGGTCGAGAAGACCGTGCCCGAGCCGAAGTCGCCGGTCACCTTGTCGCCGAGCGAGTCGAGGAAGCCGCCGAGGTCGCCGCCGGCGTCGGAGCCGGTGGGCATGCCCTCGCCGCCGCTGTCGAAGGTGGCGACCGAGTTCCAGCCCTCGCCCATGACCTTGAGGCCGTCGAGGCTCTTGCCGAGGTCTTCCTCGGGCTTCGCGCCTGCCCCGTCGTGCTTGCCGTGCGCACCGCGCCCGTCGTGCTCGATGGCATCGCCCTCGGTGACCTTCGCGCCCTTGGGCGGCGTGAAGTCGAACGTGGACGCGGCCGGCTTGGCGAAGCTGACCTGGGTGAAGCCGGCGTCGATGACGGCGGCGCCGCCGCTCGCCGGGGTCAGCGTGAACTTGAGCGGCAGCCCGGTCTTCGCGTCGACGGCCACGGTGATCTGGCCGACCGTGGACCCGGTGCCCTTGGGCTTGACGACGAGCCGGTAGGCGTCGCGGCCCGCGACCTGCGCGGTGCCGTCGACGGTCACGGAGGTGGTGTCGTCGACCGCCTTCAGGGCCTCCTCGGTGAGGTCCTTGGGTGTGGCCGGGACGTCCTTCTCCTTCTCGGCCGCCGCGCTGTCGGACGCGGTGGCGTGGTAGACCTCGTTGGACTTGCTGTCGTAGCCCCAGACGTCCTTGCCGTCGTGGATCACGCTGTACTCGGAGCCGCTCTCCAGCAGCGACAGCTTCTGCCGGTCGGGGCCGTCGGCCGCGACCCGCAGGGTGTGCGTGCCGGACGCGAGCTCGGTGAGCTTGGTGGACGGGTCGGCCGAGGAACCGCCGTCGTCCGGGCCCATGGCGCCGGAGGTCAGGCTGCTCTCCAGACCTCCGAGGTCGGGCAGTCCGAGGTCCGTGCTGATCTTCACCGTGCCGGACAGCTGCTCCACGTCCGAGGCGGCGATCTTCTCGATGAGTGCCTGTGCGCTGATCTTCGGCAGGTCGGGGTCGCCGGAGTCGGCGAGCGCCGGGACGAGCCCGATGGTCGCCGCCGCCACCCCCACCACCGCGACCGGGACGACGTACCGTGCGGCCCTGCGGCGCCCCGCGTGCCGGTCGTCGGCTTCCGCGGCGGTCGTGCTGTCGTCGGTTTCGTACGGTGCCATGTGTGCCTTACCTCCGTCGTCGGCGGCGGCTGCCCAACTCCCTTACGTCCACCCCGTAGCCGCCATTCTCACCCGAATCGGTGAGGAGTGGTGTTTCCCTGGTGTCCATCTGACCAAATCGGCCAGGAAGAAGCGTCAGACCCCGGACTCAACTCCACGTACACCTGCGGTATGACAAAGGGAGGCGGCGCCTCCCCCGACCCGTAGGGGTCGGGGTGCAGACGCCGCCCCCTCCGCGGTCGACGACTCAGCCGCGCAGGAACACGTAATCGGCCTGGTACGGCACGCCCACGATCGTGCCCGGCGTGCAGGAGCCGGCCGGGGCGACGCCGCCGACGGTGTTCAGCCGCAGGATCTCCGTGACGCCGGCGAACAGGCCGCGGTCCTTGCCGGACCGGGTGGCCCTGAGGTCGAGTTCGGGGATGTTGCCGTTCCCGTTGGGGGTTCGGGAGATGACCGCCCCGGTGACCGCGCTGCGGTCGGGCGCGATCCACTGCGGCGTACCGGAGTTGGGCTGCACGAAGGAGTGCGCGATGCCACCGCCGAGCACGGCGCTGACGTCCCGCTGGGCGAAGGCGGGTGAACCGCCCTCGACCGGCTTGCACTCGTAGATCTGCTTGCCCTTGTGGACGGAGGCCTGGAAGTTGTGCAGGGCGTCGCGGAAGTCGAAGGCGGCGACGGTGACCTTGTGGAGCTGGCCCCGGACGGCTCCGCCCGGGAACGCGGCGGTGTGCAGGTTGGCGTAGAAGGAGCCGGGGTCGGTCCTGAGGGCGTCGAGCAGTGCCGCGTCCTCGACCTTGACGGTGCCGGCGACGGTACGGCCCTTGCCGTTGCTCTTCAGGAGGCCGGTGAAGTCGATGCGGACGCCGCCGTTGGTGCCCTTGGCGCCCTGGTGGAGGTGGAGGGCGGTCGGTTTGTCGGTGCCGCGCCACTTGACGGCGACGGAGACCTGGTCGCCGTCGACCTTGACGAACTGGAGCGCTGCGCCGTCCTTGTCGCCGACGGCGGCTCCGCCCTCGACGGGCACCTCGTTGGCGCCCCTGAGGCTCGCGGCGAGGACGGTGCCGCCGCTGTCTTCGGCGGCGACGGCGGGAACCGTGGCGGCTGCGACACCGCCGACGGTGGTCAGGACGGCGGCGGTGAGGAGCAGGGTGGTACGGCGTTTCGCGAACGTCGTGCTCATGCCCATGATGGAGTTTTCTTCCCGTTGCGCAGCCGACACACCCTGCGTCAGCTTCTGGGCATGCATACGGGAGCGGTCTCACGCGGGATCAGTCCCGCGTGAGTGACCTGCGTCACTACCAGGCCGTCATCCGGCCCGGTGCACCACCGCTTCGCACATCTCCATCAGCGCGGCCTTCGCGTCGCACTCCCGCAGCGGAGCCAGTGCCGCCCGCGCGTCCTGCGCGTACCGGACCGTGTCCCGCCGCGCCTGCTCGAGCGCGGGATGCGCCCGCAGCTCCGCCAGCGCCTGCGCGTGCCGTGCGTCGTCGGTCAGGTCGGAGTCCAGCAGCTCGCACAGCGCGATGTCCTCGGCCAGCCCCAGGCGCTCCGCCCGCTCCCGCAGCCGCAGGACCGGAAGGGTCCGGATGCCCTCGCGCAGATCCGTGCCCGGCGTCTTCCCGGACTCGTGGGAGTCGGACGCGATGTCCAGGACGTCGTCCGCGAGCTGGAAGGCGACGCCCAGCCGCTCGCCGTACTGCGTCAGCACGTCGACGACCGTCTCGTCGGCGCCCGACATCATCGCGCCGAACCGGCACGCCACGGCCACCAGGGAGCCAGTCTTGCCGCCCAGCACGTCGAGGTAGTGCTCGACCGGGTCCCGTCCGTCCGTCGGGCCGGCCGTCTCCAGGATCTGCCCGGTGACCAGCCGTTCGAACGCCTCGGACTGGACCCGGACCGCCTCGGGGCCGAGGTCGGCGAGGATGTGCGAGGCGCGCGCGAACAGGAAGTCGCCGGTGAGGACGGCGACCGAGTTGCCCCAGCGGGCGTTGGCGCTGGCGACCCCGCGCCGCACCTCGGCCTCGTCCATCACGTCGTCGTGGTACAGCGTCGCCAGGTGGGTCAGCTCCACCACCACCGCCGACGGCACGATCCCCGGCGCATGGCGGTCCCCGAACTGGGCGGCAAGCATCACCAGCAGCGGCCGGAAGCGCTTTCCGCCCGCCCGCACCAGGTGCTGGGCGGCCTCCGTGATGAAGGGGACCTCACTCTTGGTGGCTTCGAGCAGTCCCTCCTCGACAGCCGCCAATCCGGCCTGGACATCGGCTTCCAGAGCCTGGTCCCGCACGCTCAGCCCGAACGGCCCGACGACGGTCACGAGGGGTCTCCTGTCTGCTGGTGTCCACTGGCGATTACACGGTTTGTCGATAGGTCGCTGCTATCACTCAAGTCAGCGTATCCGGTCACGTTTCGATCACCGATAGCGCCCGTCCGTCCAGCCCGGGCGGTATCGGATCACGACGGGTATGTTTTTGATCACTTGAAAAGAACGGATATCTATCGACTTACATGGAAGTAGTGGAGCGTGTCGCGAACCACTGTCGGTACCGAGCCCGGAAGCCGGCCGCCCCCCGAGGACGACGCCGCCTTCTTCGGCCGCCCGAAAGGCCTGCTCACCCTCTCCGGTCTCGAGGTCTGGGAACGCTTCTCGTTCCTCGGTATGCAGGCCATCCTCGTCCTCCACGTCGCCGACACGGTCGCGCGCGGCGACATGGGCATGTCGGCCGGAACCGCCGCCTTCGTCTCCGCCGCGTTCGGCACGCTCGTCCACCCCGCCTGCGGCCGGCTCGCCGACCGCAGGCTCGGCTCGCACCGCGCGGTCCTGTGGGGCGGCGCCCTGATCGCCTGCGGCCACTACTCCACGGCCGTCCCGACCATCGAGCCCGCCTACCTCGGCGTCAACCGGGCGACCGCGGTGGCCGCGGGTCTGGCGGTCGTGGCCGCGGGTCTGGCGGTCATGGCCGCGGCGCCGTGGCTGCGGCGCACCATGCACCCGGTCCACTGAACTCACGGGGTCACGCTCATGCACATCCGTACGTCCTTCCCCTACGAGACGACCCACGAGGACCTCCGCATCCCGCTGTCGGACGGGACCCTCCTCTACGCGCGCATGTGGCGTCCCCTCACGGACGAACCAGTACCCGCGATCCTCGAATACCTGCCCTACCGCCTGACCGACTGGACCGCGCCCCGCGACTGGCAACGCCATCCCTGGTACGCGGGCCACGGTTACGCCTCCGTACGAGTGGACGTGCGCGGACACGGCAACAGCGAGGGCATGCCCGGCGACGAGTACTCGGCGACGGAACTGGCCGACGGGGTCGCAGTCGTCAACTGGCTGGCGGCGCAGCCCTGGTGCGACGGCAAGGTCGGCATGTTCGGCATCTCCTGGGGCGGCTTCAACTCCCTCCGGATCGCGGCCCTCGCTCCCGAGCCGCTCAAGGCGATCGTCACGGTCTGCTCCACCGACGACCGCTATGACAACGACGTGCACTACATGGGAGGTTCCGTCCTCGCGGTGGACATGCACGCATGGGCGGCCACCATGCTGGCCTTCGTCTCCCGCCCGCCGGACCCGCGGTACGTCGGCGAGGGCTGGCGGGACATGTGGCTTCAGCGCCTGGAGGAGGTCGACCCCCTCATCCACACCTGGCTCGACCACCAGACGCGGGACCGTTACTGGCGCCACGGCAGCGTCTGCGAGGACTACGGCGCGATCGACGCCGCCGTCCTCGCGGTCGGCGGCTGGCACGACCCGTACCGCGACGCGGTCCTGCGCCTCGTCGAGCACCTGCCGGCCGACCGGGTCCGCGGCCTGATCGGCCCCTGGTCCCACCAGTACCCGGACCGCGGCCTGCCGCCCGGCCCGGCCATCGGCTTCCTCCAGGAGACGCTGCGCTGGTGGGACCACTGGCTCAAGGGCAAGGACACGGGCGCGATGTCGGAACCTCTCCTGCGCGCCTACGTCACCGACTCCCACCCCCCGGCCACGGTCTACGACACCCTTCCCGGCCGCTGGGTCGGCGAGCCGGCCTGGCCCTCCCCCAACGTCACGACGATCTCGTACGGCCTTCAGGGCGCCCCTTTCCTGGTCCGCTCCCCGCAGCACACGGGCATCGACGCCGGCCGTTTCCTCCCCGTCGGGAACGACGCCGACCTGCCGCCCGACCAGCGCGAGGAGGACGGCAGGTCGGTGTGCTTCGAGTTCGAAGCCGCCGAGGAGACCTGGGTGTTGGGGCGGCCGAGGGTACGGCTCAGGCTGACCTCCGAGGTGCCGCGCGGGCAGGTGATCGCCCGGGTCTGTGACGTCGCCCCGGACGACTCGTCGACCCTGGTCACCCGCGGCGTGCTGAACCTGTCGGCGCGGCAGGGGCGGGACCAGGTGGTGCCCTGGGAACCGGGTGTCACTCAGGACGTGGAGTTCGAGCTGAACGGCATCGGTCACGCCTTCCCGGCCGGCCACCGCATCCGCCTCTCGGTCTCCTCCGCGTACTGGCCGTGGATCTGGCCGCAGCCCGACTCGGCGGCGGGCTTCACACTGGACCCCGAGGGCAGCTTCCTCGAACTCCCGGTGCGGACCACGGAATCCGACTCCGGAACCGCCTCGGGCACCGGCATCACTTTCGAGGAACCGGAGCAGTCCGCGCCGCTGGGCGTCAATTCCCCGGTCACGCTGGACGAACCGCGACCGGAGCGGCTGGTCGTCCGCGATGTGGCCAAGGGTGAGTGGCGACTGGAGGTCGACCCGCGCCACGGCGGCACCCGCGTGTATCCCGACGGTCTGGAATGCACCGAGGAAGCGCTGGAGACGTACACGATCAACGAGTCGGACCCACTGTCGGCCCGGGCCCGCTCGGACTGGTCGGTCCGGCTGCACCGCCCGGAGCTCGCCTGGGACACGACGGTCCGTACCCGGTCGGAGCTCGGATGTGACGAAACGGGCTTTTTCGCCTCCAACGAGGTCATTTGCACGGACGGCGGCGAGGTGGTCTTCCACCGGACCTGGGAGAAGCGGATCCCACGGACGGCCGGTTGACTATGAGTTGGGCCTATTGCCCGATTTGGCGCGCTTGCGAAAGCGCGTGAATTGGGTCACTCGCGCCCCATTTCGGCCCCGCCGCCGCCGGCCCGCTTTCCGCCTTGCGCGGTGCGCCAGTTGAG
Source organism: Streptomyces sp. AC555_RSS877 (assembly GCF_019049245.1). GTDB lineage: Bacteria > Actinomycetota > Actinomycetes > Streptomycetales > Streptomycetaceae > Streptomyces. Next base: position 11,780 of record NZ_JAGMUK010000007.1, read on the forward strand.
TCTTGGCAACCGCAAAGGATCAAGCGCCCCATATGCCTCAGACCAAGGTCAACAGGTCGATGTGTGATTCCGCCACTTGTTACGGACATGTGCTCTCGCATACGTTCCGGGCCTGTCGGGCGGACGCCTAATCCTGCCGCCGCCCAACAGGACACTCATCGACCATCACCGCACGGCAGGAGCGGGGGAACCAGGTAAGTCGCCGTACCGGACTCACGCCGGTACGGCTAGGGGTGAAGTCGCGCCGCCTCACGGCGACGCGGCCGGGCAGCTCCCGCCCGAACCCGACAGCTCACCTCGTAGGCGCCGGAGAGGAACAGCGCCATGGCCGCACGAGGCAAGCACAGCCGCCCCCGCACCAACCCGTTCACCCGAGGCGTCATCACAGCCGGAACAGGCATCGCCGCCCTCGCCCTCCCGCTCCTGAGCGCGACCACCGCGAGCGCCGCGCAGCCGGCCAAGGCCCCCGCCGCCGCGCAGGCCGCAGCGCAGGTCAAGTCCGTCACGTACACCACGGTCAAGGGCGACACGCTCTACGACATCGCGGACACGTACGACACCCCCGGCGGCTGGCAGCAGCTCTACAAGGACAACCGCAAGGCCATCGGCGACAACCCCCGGCTGATCCACACCGGTGTCGAGCTGACGGTCAGAACGGCCAAGAAGGCGAGCGCGCCCGCCAAGAAGCCCGCACAGTCCGCGGCCCAGGCCACCCAGGCCACCCAGGCCTCCGTCAAGACGTACGCGAACAACCTCGACGGCTGGATCCGCGAAGCCATGGACATCATGGCGCAAAAGGGAATTCCCGGCTCGTACGACGGCATTCACCGCAACATCATGCGCGAGTCGTCCGGCAACCCCCAGGCCATCAACAACTGGGACTCCAACGCCGCCGCGGGCACCCCGTCCAAGGGCCTGCTCCAGACCATCGACCCGACCTTCCAGGCCTACCACGTGGACGGCACGTCGTGGGACCCGTACGACCCGGTCGCGAACATCACCGCGGCCTGCAACTACGCGGCCGCGCGGTACGGCTCGATCGACAACGTCTTCGGGGCGTACTGAGCCCTACCGGAGCGGAAACAGTCTTTCGAGGACGACGGCGACGCCGTCGTCCTCGTTCGACAACGTGATCTCGTCGGCCACGGCCTGGAGTTCGGGGTGGGCATTGGCCATGGCGACGCCGTGCGCGGCCCAGTCGAACATGGGGATGTCGTTGGGCATGTCCCCGAAGGCGATGGTGTGTTCGGGCCCGAGGCCCAGATGGTCGGCGGCCAGGGCGAGGCCCGTCGCCTTGGTGATGCCGCATGGCTGGAGTTCGACGGTCCCGGGACCCGACATGGTGACCGTCGCCAGGGAGCCGATCACTCCGCGGGCCGTCGCCGCCAACTCGTCGTCGGACAGGTCGGGGTGGCGCAGCAGCACCTTGCTGATGGGCGCGCTCCACAGGTCGTCCCGCCGGCCGACCCGTACCGCGGGCAGGGTCGGGTGGGGCATCAGATAGCCCGGCTCGATGAGGGTGAGCCCGTCGACGCCGTCCTGGTCGACGGCCGCGTACACCTGGCCGATCTCGGCCTCGATCTTGCCGAGCGCGGTCTCGGCCAGCTCCCGGTCCAGGGTGACCGACCACAGCAGACAGTCCGCCCCGGCGTCGTACACCTGCGCGCCCTGCCCGCACACCGCGAGCCCCTCGCTGCCCAGGTCGTCGAGGAGCGGCCGCACTCTGGGCGCCGGGCGGCCGGTCACCACCAGATGCCGGGCCCCGGCCGCCGCCACCCGCGCGAGCGCGACGAGCGACCGGTCGGAGAGGGTGTCGTCGCCTCGGAGCAGCGTTCCGTCCAGGTCGGTGGCGATGAGTGAATATGCGGTGGGTGCGGCCATGATCAGAGAATACGGATGGAACGCCCCGGCGACTCGACGCGAACCGGACGGCTACAGCCTTCACATGCGTTGACGCCTGCTCCGGTTACGGCAGTCGGCACGCTCACGCGGAGTCCCGTACCACCAGTTCCGTGGGCAGTATCACTCCCGACGTGTCCTCCCCCGCGATCTGCGCGAGCAGCATGCGGACCATCTCGGCGCTGATGCGCTCGAAGGGCTGACGGACGGTGGTGAGGGCGGGGGTGATGGCGGTCGCCGCGGGAGAGTCGTCGAAGCCGCCGACAGCGATGTCATCGGGGACCGAACGGCCGCTCTGCTGGAGGGCGTTGACGACTCCCTGGGCCATGAGGTCGGAGGCGACGAACACCGCGTCCAGGTCGGGGGCCTGGGCGAGCAGCCGGTGGGCCGCCTGCTCGCCGCCGGTGCGGCGGTAGTCGCCCTCGGTCACCAGCGCCGGGTCGTACGGCAGCCCCGCCTCGGCGAGCACCTCGCGGTAGCCGGCCAGCCGGTCCGTGCCGCCGGGGGTGTCCAGCGGGCCGGTGATCATGCCGATGCGGCGGCGGCCGCTGCCGAGGAGGTGGCGGACCATCTCCCGGGCCCCGTCGCGGTCGTCGGCCGCCACGTAGCTCACCCTGGAGCCGAGGCCCATCGGCTTGCCGCAGGCCACCAACGGCATTCCGGCGGCGCGCAGTTCGGCGGCCACCGGGTCCCCGCTGTGACTGGAGACCAGCAGGACGCCGTCGACGTGGCCCGAGGTGATGTAGCGGGTCACGCGACGGCGGTCGTCGTCGGTCGCGGCGAGCATCAGCAGCAGCGGGATGTCGTGCCGGGCGAGGTGCTCGGTGCAGCCGCGCAGCAGCACGTTGAAGTTGGGGTCCTCGAAGAACTTCTCCTGCGGCTCGGTCAGGAGGTAGGCCACCGAGTCCGAACGTCCCGTACTGAGGCTGCGCGCATGCCGGTTGACCACGTAGCCGGTCTTCCTGATGGCGGACTCGACCGCCCGGCGGGCTGCCGGGGAGACGTAGTGGCCGCCGTTCAGGAAGCGGGAGACGGTGCCCCGCGACACGCCGGCCTCCCGCGCCACGTCGTGGATGGTGGGCGGCCGGCGGCGTCCGTTGGCGCTGGTGGTCATGTTCCTCGTTCGTGACGGTGGGGTCGGCGGATACCTCAGGCCTTGACCGAGCCGCTCAGCAGGTCCAGGGACCAGAACCGCTGGATCACCAGGAAGAGCGCGATCAGCGGGATGATCGCCAGCAGACATCCGGTGATGACCAGGGTGTAGAGGGCGGGCTGCGAGGCGCCCTGGGCGAGCAGGGTGTAGAGCCCGAGGGTGAGCGGGAACTTGGTGTCGTCGGCCAGCATCACGTACGGCAGCAGGAAGTTGTTCCAGATGGCGACGAACTGGAAGAGGAACACCGTGATCAGGCCCGGCATCATCATCGGTACGGCGATCCGCGAGAAGATCCGCCACTCGCTCGCGCCGTCCATGCGGGCGGCCTCGAGGAGTTCGGCGGGCACCGCGGCGGCCGCGTAGATGCGGACCAGGTAGACGCCGTACGGGGAGAGGATGGACGGCAGAAGCATCGACCAGTACGAGTCGGCCATGCCCAGCTTCGACAGCAGCAGGTACTGCGGGACGGTCAGCACGATGCTGGGCACCAGGACGCCGGCCAGGATCAGCTTGAAGATGACCTCCCGACCCCGGAAGGCGAACCGGCCCAGCGCGTAGCCGCCGCCGGCGGAGACCGCGGCGGACAGCAGGGCGCCGAAGCCCGCGTAGAGGGCGGAGTTGCCCATCCACGTCCAGTAGATGCCGTCCCGGTAGGCGGTCAGCTCGCTCAGGTTGTCGAAGAAGCCGGTGCCGGGCGCGAAGGTGAAGGTGGAGAACAGCTCCGACCGGTCCTTGGTCGCCGCCATCACCACCCAGGCGATGGGGACCAGGCAATACAGCGCGCCGAGGACCAGCACGAGGGTGGGGACCCAGGCCGTGCGCCGCGCACGGCTCTTGACGGGGCGTATGCCCGCGGTGTCGGCGGTGAGGGTGAGGGGGGTCATGCCCGGTCCTCCCGGGTGTAGCGGTCGGAGACGCGCAGCAGGGTGAAGGAGATGAGGTAGGTGGCCAGGGCCAGGACCACCGCGGTGGCGGAGGCACCGTAGATGTCGGACTTCAGGAAGGCGCTGTCGTAGATGGCCATCAGCGGACTCCAGGTGGAGGTGAGGCTGTTGGTCAGCGGCTTGAGCGCCATGGGCTCGGTGAAGACCTGGAGGGTGGCGATCACCGAGAAGAAGAAGGTCAGCACCAGGGAGGGCATGACGATCGGGATCTTGATCCTGAGCGCGATCTTGAGGTCGGACGCGCCGTCGATGCGCGCGGCCTCGTAGATGTCCGGCGGGATCGCCCGCAGTGCGGTGTAGATGACGATCATGTTGAAGCCGGTGCCGCCCCAGACCGCGATGTTCGCGAAGGAGAGGTACAGGTTGCCGCCGTCGAACAAATCCGGCTGCGGCAGGCCGAACCTGTCCAGCAGGTAGTAGAAGGGGCTGACGGCCGGGAGGTACAGGAAGCCCCACATGAGGGCGGCGATGATGCCGGGCACCGCGTACGGCAGGAAGATCATCAGCCGGGCGAAGGGCGCGCTGCGCACCTTCGGGGTGTCGAGCATCAGCGCGAACAGCAGCGCCAGCCCGAGCATCGTCGGGATGACGATGAGGCCGTAGCCGAAGGCGCGCAGCACGCTGTGGCCGAACTCGGAGTCCTGGAACACGTCGGTGTAGTTGCCGAAGCCGTTCCAGACCTGCTCGCGGGCGCCCTTGCCCAGTCCGATGCCCTTGACCCGGACCTTGTGCAGGCTGAGCCAGATCGCGTACCCGATGGGGACGACGGTGAAGGCGGCGAACAGGACCAGGGTCGGCGTCAGGAACCAGTACGGTGCGCTGCGGCCGCGGCCACGGCGGCGGGGGCGGCTGGGGCGGACGGACTTGGCGGTGCCGGTGCCGTCCGCCAAGGGCCCGACCGTGATGCGGTCGGAGCCCTTGAGCGGAGCGCTGGTCATGCCTCGGTCACCTCGAAGCCCTGCTTCTTCATGTCGTCGAAGGTCTTCGACTGCATGGTGCTGAGGGCAGAGGTGAACTGGGCCTCCTTCTTCGCCTTGGTGGCCTTGCCGAAGCCGTCGTTGAAGGCGGTGTAGGCGGTCTGCACGTTCGGGCCCCAGGCGGCGGTGGCCGTGGTGGCGGCTATCTCCGCGGCCGTGGTGTAGAAGTCCTTCTGGTTCGGGAAGAAGGCGGGCGTGGTGAGCACGTCGCCGGACTGGCCACTGGTGGCCGCCGGGTAGATGCCGACCTCCTTGACCAGGGCGGCCAGCGCCTCCGGATCGGTGTTGATCCAGTGGGCGAACTTCGCCGCGGCCTCGGCGTGCTTGGAGTCGGTGGAGACACCGGTGGAGGAACCGCCCCAGCTGCCGGTGACGTTGTCGCCGGCCTTCCACTGCGGCAGCGGGGCCATCCGCCAGTTGCCCTGGGTCTTGGGGGCGGCGGAGACCAGCACACCGGGCGCCCACACGGCGGAGACCCAGCCGATGTGGGTGCCCTTGTTCAGGGCGTTGTTCCAGGCCGGGGTGTACATCGGCTGGTTGTCGATGACGCCCTCCTGGACCAGGCCGCCCCAGAACTCGGCGACCTTCCGGCTGGCGGCGTCGTCGATGCCGACCGTCCACTTGCCGCCGCCGTCGACCGTCCACCACTTGGCGCCGGCCTGCTGGGTGAGGCCCGCGAACAGACCCGGGTCGTTGGAGGAGAAGGTGGTCAGGTAGGCGTCCGGAAGGGCCTTCTTGGCGGCGCGCGCGGTCTCCGCGAACTCCGTCCAGGTCTTCGGCACGGACAGGCCGTGCTTCTTGAACAGGTCCTCGCGGTAGTAGAACATCAGCGGCCCGGAGTCCTGGGGGACGCCGTAGACCGCGTCGGTGCCGAGGGTGACCATGTCCCACAGGCCCTCGGCGAAGTCGCCCTTGGCGTCACCGACGTACTTCGAGATGTCGGCGAGCACGTCGTTGGAGACCAGGGTCGGCAGCGACTGGTACTCGGCCTGGATCAGGTCGGGCGCGTTGCCGGCCTTCTTCGCCGTGATCACCTTGGTGAGGATCTCGGCGCCACTGCCCTGCTTGGACACCGTGACCGTGATGTCCGGGTTCTTCTTGTTCCAGATCGCGGCGACCTTCTCCATGTTGGGCGCCCACGACCAGTAGGTCAGCTTGACCGGCCCGCTGCTCTCTCCGGAGTCTTCGTCGTCGGAACCGCCGCAGGCGGCGAGGGTGCTCGTAAGGCCGAGGGCTGCGGCCCCGGCGAGGATGTTGCGCCTGCTGATCTGGCGGCGGTTGATCGACATCTTCATCTCCCCTGACTTGGACGAGCCGACCTCGTCAACGTCCCGCGTACGCGGCAACCGCCGTGGGGGGAGGTTCTGCGGGACGTGACCGAGGGGCTGTGCGCGAGGGCCGCGCGGCTCTGTGATCGTGCACAGTAGAGAATTGTTTCGGCCCCTTGTCAATGGCGAGTGCCTGGGGTTACCTACTTGTTGCTCGCGGATGCCAGTCGGAATCAGTACTGTGCACGATCACAGAAACCTGGCGTCACCTCCGCCGCTACCTGTCCTCGATCCCGGGAGCCACCGCATGCCCTCCGCCGCCCCGCACGACCGCCTGCCACTCGCCTTCGGGGGCGACTACAACCCCGAGCAGTGGCCGCAGGAGGTGTGGGAGGAGGACGTACGGCTGATGCGCGAAGCCGGGGTCACCATGGTCTCGCTCGGCATCTTCGCGTGGTCCAGGATCGAACCCCGGCCCGGCGAGTACGACTTCGAGTGGCTGGACCAGATCATCGGGATGCTCCACGAAGCCGGGATCCTCGTGGACCTGGCGACACCCACCGTCGTACCGCCCGCCTGGTTCTACCGCGCCCACCCCGAGGCCCTGCCCGTGACCCGGGAGGGCGTGCGGCTGGCGTTCGGCTCACGCGGCGCGATCTGCCACTCCAACCCGGACTACCGGGCGGCCGCCGCTTCGATCACCTCACGGATCGGCGAGCGCTACGGGCGGCATCCCGCCGTGGTCCTGTGGCACGTCCACAACGAGTACGGCGCTCCCGTCCTGAGCTGCTACTGCGACACCTGCGCCCAGGCCTTCCGGGCCTGGCTCCAGGACCGCTACGGCACCCTCGACGCCCTCAACCATGCCTGGGGCACCGCCTTCTGGGGCCAGCTCTACGGCGACTGGGAGGAGATCGGGGTGCCCCGGACCACGCCCACGGTCGGCAACCCGGCCCATCAGCTGGACTTCCAGCGCTTCGCCGACGGTCAGGCCCGCGCCAACTTCGTCGCCGAGCGGGACCTCCTGCACCGTCTGTCCCCCGGCGTGCCCGTGACCACCAACTTCATGGTCGCGCCCAGCCAGTGTCAGAGCATCGACTACTGGGAGTGGGCCAGGGAGGTCGACCTGGTCACCAACGACCACTACCTGATCACCGACGGCCGCCGCACCCACGTCAACCTGGCCCTCGCCGCCGACCTCACCCGCTCCGTCGCGGGCGGCGCCCCCTGGCTGCTGCTCGAACACTCCGCCTCGGGCATCAACTGGCAGCACCACAACCCGGCCAAGGAACCCGGCCAGATGGCCCGCAACTCCCTCGGCCATGTCGCCCGCGGCTCCGAGGGCGCGATGTTCTTCCAGTGGCGCCAGTCCCGCAGCGGTGCCGAGAAGTTCCACTCGTCGATGCTGCCGCACGGAGGGACGGGGACGCGTGTGTGGCGGGAGGTCACCGATCTGGGTCGCCGGGTCGCGGACCTGGCCGAGCTGCGCGGCACCCGCACCCGGGCCGACGTGGCCATGGTCTGGTCGTGGGACTCCTGGTGGGCGCAGGGCATGGATTGGCGGCCCAGCCAGGACCTGGACGCACGGGAGCGGCTCGACGCGTTCTACGAGGCGCTGTACGACCGGCACCTGACGGTGGACTTCTTCCCGCCGGCCGGGCTGGGAGAGGTCGATCCCTCCCGGTACCCGCTGCTCGTCGTCCCCCAGCTGTACTCGGCGCCCGCCTCCGTCGCCGCCGACCTGGAGCGGTACGTCTCGCGCGGCGGCACGCTGCTGGTCTCCTTCTTCTCCGGCATCGTCGACGAGCACGACAGCGTGCACCCCGGCGCGTATCCCGGGGCGCTGCGGGACGTGCTCGGGCTGAGTGTCGAGGAGTTCGACCCGTTGCTGCCGGGCGAGCGGGTCGCCGTACGGACCTCGCACGGGGACTCGTGGGAGGCCGACCTGTGGTCCGAATACGTCGTCCCGGGCGACGGCTGCGAGACCGTCGCCGCCTTCGCCGACGGCCGTACGGCCGGACGCCCGGCGCTCACCCGGCGCGCGCTCGGCGACGGGGCCGCCTGGTATCTGGCCACCCGACTGAGCGGCGCGGATCTGGCGGCGGTCGTGGACCTCACCCTCGCGGACGCGGGGGTCACGCCCCTGGACCTGCCCCGGGACGTCGAACTCGTCGTACGGGAGGGCGAGTCGGGGGTGTTCCGGTTCGCCGTCAACCACACCGACGCCGAGGTGAAGGTGGTGCTGCCGGACGGGAGCCGGGCGGCGGTGCCCGCGGGCGCGGTCGAGGTGTTCCGCGAGCCGCGCTGAGCTTTCCCTCCTGTTTCCACCTCCTGTTTCCACCTCCTGTTTCCACCTCTTGTTCTTCCTCTTGTTCTTCCTCTGTGACTTTCACTGTGAAGGGACCCTGACATGCGCAGACGCAGTGTTCTGACCGCCGCCGGAGCCGCCGCGCTGGCGATACCCGTGCTGGGCGCGGCACCCGCCGTGGCCGCACCGGCCGTCGCCGCAGCGGCCGGAGATCGTCGCCGCCTGCAGATCCGCGGCGTGGACATCTCCTCGCTGCCGAAGAACGAGGACAAGGGTGCCGTCTACCGGCGTGCCGACGGCCGCCGCCAGGACCCGGTCCGCATCCTCGCCGAGGCGGGCGTCACCCATGCCCGCCTCAAGGTGTGGGTCAACCCGGCCGACGGCTACAACAACAAGGCCCACATACTCCCGCTGGCCCGTCGCCTGAAGCGGGCCGGCATCGGCATCTGGGTCGACTTCCACTACTCCGACACCTGGGCGGACCCGGCGCACCAGACCAAGCCGGCCGCGTGGACCGGCCTGGACGTGGCCGGCCTGACCCGGGCCGTCTACGACCACACCGCCGACGTCCTCGGCGCGCTGAAGCGGCAGGGCACTCCGGCCGACCTGGTACAGATCGGCAACGAGCTCAACGGCGGCATGCTCTGGCCCGACGGCAACTGGGAGCACTGGGACAACCTCGCCGCCTTCCTCAAGGCCGGCCTCAGCGCCGCCCGCGACACCCAGCCGCGCATCCGCACGATCCTCCACCTGGCCAACGGCGGCGACAACGGGCTGTACCGGTGGTGGTTCGACAACGCGGTCTCCTACGGGGTCGACTTCGACATCATCGGCCTGTCGTACTACCCCTTCTGGCATGGGCCGGTGGAGCAGGCCGCCGCCAACATGGCCGACATCACGGCCCGTTACGGCAAGCCGTGCGTCATCGCCGAGACGGCCTACCCGTTCACGCTGGAGAGCGAGGACGACATCAACGACATCATGAACGACCCCTCGCAGCTCACCGAGGGCTTCCCCGCCACGCCCGAGGGCCAGGCGGCCTGGCTGCGCGCGGTGGCCGACCTCGCCGCCGCCGTCCCCGGCGGGCAGGGCCTCGGCTACTGCTACTGGGAAGGCGTGTGGACCTACCGCGCCGGCAGCGGCTGGAACCCTCAGGACCCGGCGTCCGGCAACGCGTGGGAGAACCTTGCCCTGTTCGACTTCGAGGACAGGGCGCTGCCGGGGCTGAGGACACTGGGGCGCTACCGGTCGTAGGACCGAAGGGCCCGTTCACCGGCGGCGACAGCCCTGTCGCCGCCGGACGGTGTAGTGGGCTACACCACCGATACGGGTGACCGTTCCCTCGTCGTGGCGAGCCGGCGACGGGATCGTGGGCGGACAGAGATCCTCACGGATTCCCTCCTCCATCTCTTCCTCTCTCCTCCCCTCTTCCTCGATGAAGGGACAGCCCATGTCCGCGAACCGCCCGCGCCGCCGCCGTTTCACCCGCCTCGCCAGCGCCGTCGCCGCGGTCGCCCTGACCTCGGGGCTCGCCGCCGCCTGCGAGCCCGACGACTTCGACAACTCGCTGGACTGCGTGTCCGACGCCGACACGATCTCCGACAGCCTCAAGGCGATCCACGAGGCCGGCTGGGACGCGGCCGAGGACCCCTCCCGCACGAACGAGTCGATCGACACGATCGAGAAGAACCTCGACAAGATCAACGCGGACACGGACGACAGCAAGGTCGACAAGGCGGCCGACGAGCTGAACCAGGCGGTCAAGGACTACAACCAGGCCGTCCTGAACGGCGACACCGACCCGGACACCGGCAGGATCGACGCGGCGGCCGACAAGCTGAAGGACGTCTGCACGTCGTGAGCGGCCCTCTGTTCGCCGCGGCGCGACGTGACGGGACCGGCGGGTGCTCCACGCGGCCTCTTGGTGCCGGCTGACCGCCCGGACGGGGGCAAGACCATCTTCTCTGTGTCCGCCCACGCAACTCAGCCGTAACGTGTGGCCCGACAGCGTGTGGCGCGACCACATCGAACGCACGGTACGCACGAGAGTGAGGCAGCACCCATGCCCCCCTTCGATGTCCCCGAGGGCGACCCCTTCGGCACGCACAACCTCCCGTACGGCGTGTTCTCGCTCCCCGGATCCGACGATCGCCGGGTGGGTGTCCGCCTCGGCGACCACGTCCTGGACGCGGGCGCGGCGGCCGCCGCCCTCGGCTCCCCGTACGTCGCCCTCCTCGCGCGGCCCTCCCTGAACCCGCTGCTCGCCGCGGGCCGCAACGCCTGGTCGGACGTGCGGCGCGCGCTGACGGCATGGGTGACGGTGCCCTCCCACCGCGAGACCATCGAGCCGCTGTTCCACCCCCTGTCGTCCGTGACCCTGCATCTGCCCTTCGAGGTGGCGGACTACGTCGACTTCTACGCCTCCGAGAACCACGCCCGGAACGTCGGCCAGATCTTCCGCCCGGACGCCGCCGACTCCCTGACCCCCAACTGGAAGCACCTGCCGATCGGCTACCACGGCCGCTCCGGCACGGTGGTGGTGTCCGGCACGGACGTCGTACGCCCGTCGGGTCAGCGGAAGGCCGCTTCCGACCCCGCGCCGGTCTTCGGACCCTCCGTCCGCCTGGACATCGAGGCCGAGGTCGGCTTCGTGGTCGGGGCGCCCTCGCGCAGGGGCGAACCGGTCGCCCTCACCGACTTCCGCGAGCACGTCTTCGGGCTGTGCCTGCTGAACGACTGGTCCGCGCGCGACATCCAGGCCTGGGAGTACGTCCCTCTCGGCCCGTTCCTCGGCAAGTCCTTCGCCACCTCGGTGTCGGCATGGATCACCCCGCTGGACGCCCTGGAGCCGGCACGGGTGACGCCCCCGGAGCGGACCCACCCCCTGCTGCCGTACCTGGACGACACGGACGACGAACCCGGCGGCTACGACCTGCGCATCTCGGTCGCCCTCAACGGCCACGTCGTCTCCGAGCCCCCTTTCTCCACCATGTACTGGACGGCCGCCCAGCAACTGGCCCACATGACCGTCAACGGCGCGTCCCTGCGCACCGGCGACCTGTACGGCTCCGGCACGGTGAGCGGACCTGCCGAGCGGGAACGGGGATCGCTGCTGGAACTGACCTGGAACGGCCGCGATGCCCTCGAACTCCCCGACGGCAAGCGGACCTTCCTCGAGGACGGCGACGAGGTGATCCTGTCGGCCTGGGCCCCCGGCCCTGACGGTGTCCGGGTGGGACTGGGCGAGGTCGTCGGCCGGGTGGTGCCGTCCCCGCCCCACATCGCGCCCCACTGAACGACTTCCGACACCTGCCGTACGCCGCCCGCCGCCGTCATACTGGCGACGGGCGGCGCGGCTGTGAGGACGACGGACGACGCCGTCGCCGCTCGGACAACCCATGCGGCCGCACGGCCCGTCAGCCGTACAGCCCATACGGCCGTACAGCCGGCCGTACAACCCGTGCGGTGCTTGCCCCAGTGCACTGCGCACTGCGCGCTGTGCACCCATAGCAGCCGTTTCTTCCGACCAGATCCGGAGCCCGTGGCATGACTGTCAGCCTGCTCCTGTTGAGCGCCGTCGCCCTGGCGGCCGCCGTACCGGTTCCGCGCGCGCTGACCCGGGCCGCGTGGCCCGAGCGGGACCCCGTGGTCGCGCTGTGGGTGTGGCAGTGCCTGGTCGCCACCGTCCTGCTGTGCTGTCTGGCGGCCCTCGTGCTGGGCACCGCGGCGGTCTTCCACACCGTCCGCGACCACGTCTTCGCACCGGCACCGCCGGCCGTGACCGCCGCGTACGACCTCTCCGTCGCCCCGGCCTGGGCCGTCGCCCTCACGCTGCTACTGGCGTGCGGGGCCGCCTGGACGACCGCGATGCTCGCCCGCGAGTTCGTCGAGGCCCGCCGATGCCGCGGCCAGGCCCGCGCCCACCTGCGCGAACGCGCCCCCGACCTGCCGGCCGGCCTGCCCGCCGCGCGCGGACCCCTGCTCGTCCTGGAGGACGAGTACCCGGACGCCTGGTGGATGCCCGGCAACCCGCCCCAGCTGATCGTGACGACCGGTGCCCTGCACCGCCTCACCGACCACCAGCTGGACGCGGTCCTCACCCACGAGCGCGGCCACGCCCGAGCCCGCCACGACTGGCTGCTCCACCTCTCCACCGCCCTCGCCACCGGCTTCCCCCGTATCCCGCTCTTCGCCCACTTCTGCGACCAGACCCACCGCCTGGTCGAACTGTCCGCCGACGACACGGCCTCCCGCCGCTGCGGCCACCTGACCACGGCCCTGGCCCTGATCGAACTGAACCAACACCGAGGCGTCCTCTCCTGCGCCTCCACCCACCGCCTCCTCGGCGAACGAGTGGACCGCCTCCTGGAGCCCCAGCCCCGCCTCGGCCCCCGCCACCGAGCCCTGACGACAACGGTGGCGACCCTGGTCCCGCTCCTCCCCCTCCTGATCACCTTCGCCCCAGGCATCACGGCACTGTCGTAGGACGGGCCACCCCAGCTGCGGGCAGTCGTGCCGCTGGGGCGGCACGGGTGGGCGCAGGCGGCACCCCGCCGGCGCCGGGCTGCGCCGGTCGCGCCGACCCCGAAACCGGTGGCAGATCTTCCCCACAGCCACCGAAATCCCCAGGTCAGCAGCCCCACCGGCGGAGCCCCTGGTGGCGCAACAATCCCGCAACACGACTTTCCCTACCGCCTCGGTATGGTTCGAAACATGCCCCCCTCCGACCGCATCCGCGACCACGCCGGCCAAGGCGCGACCACCGTCGCCGCCCACCGCACGCGTCGCCGGCTGCGCGCGGACCAGGCGCGCCAACTCGCCGACCTGCTACGCCGCCAACTCCTCACCGACGGCTTCCCGGACGGCACCCTCCCCCACGAGTCCGCCCTCGCCACCGACTACCGCGCCTCCCGCAACACAGTCCGCCAAGCCCTGGACCTGCTGCGCGCCGAAGGCCTGGTGGAACGCCTCCCCGGCGTCGGCACGGTCGTCGTCGCCCAGAAGTACCCCCACGGCCTCGACCGCCTGATGGGCCTCGCGGAAACCCTCCGCGAACACGGCCGGGTCACCAACGAGGTCCGCACCATGGGCCCCGCCCCCGCTCCCGTCCCCGTCGCCGAACGCCTCCACGTCGCCCCCGGCACCGACGTCCTCTACATCGAACGCCTGCGCCGCCTCAACGGCCTCCCCCTCTCCCTCGACCTCACCTACGTCCCCCTCGACCTCGGCACCGCCCTGCTCGGCGCCGACCTGGAGAACACCGACGTCTTCCGCCTCCTGGAAGCCATCACCGGTCAGCCCCTGGGCCACGCCGAGATCACCCTGGAGGCGGTGAACGCGGACGCCCACTCCGCCGCCGTACTGGAAGCCCCGCGCGGCGCTGCCGTCCTCATGCTGGAACGGCTCACGCACCTCGCCGACGGCCGCCCGGTCGACCTGGAGTTCATCCGCTTCCGCGGCGACCGCATCACCATGAGCGGCCTGCTGCACCGGTCGCTGTAAGTCCTCCCCGGTTCCGCTCCACATCCCTGCTTGCGCACCTTCCTGGAGACAGCCATGCCCTTGGCGCCCCAGCGGGCCGACGTGCCCGTGACCATCGACGAGTCGAAGTGCATCGACGGCTGCACGCTCTGCGTGGACATGTGCCCGCTGGACTCCCTCGCCATCGACGAGAGCAACGGCAAGGCCTACATGCACGTCGACGAGTGCTGGTACTGCGGCCCGTGCGCGGCCCGCTGTCCCACTGGAGCCGTCACGGTCAACATGCCCTATCTGCTCCGGTGAGAGGCCACCAACTCCCATGAAACGCACCGCAGTCGCCGCCGCTGCCGTCACGCTCCTCCTGCCCCTCACCGCCTGCGGCGGCAGTGCGGAGGCGGGCGACAGCTCGACGGTCACCGTCACCGTCGGCTACCAGTCCAAGACGATCAACACGGTCACGGCCGGCACCCTCCTGCGCTCTCTCGGCTCCCTCGAGAAACGGCTCAACGCCCTGGGCGACGGCACCACCTACAAGGTGAACTGGCAGGACTACGCCACCGGCGCCCCCATCACCGCCCAGATGACCGCCGGGAAGATCGACATCGGTTCGATGGGCGACTTCCCGCTCCTCATCAACGCGGCCCGCGGCAAACAGCTCGGCCAACCCACCCACCTGGTCTCCGTCACCGGCTACAACCTCCGCGGCGGCCTCAACACGATCGTCACCTCCCCGGACTCGAAGCTCACCTCGCTCGAAGACCTCCGCGGCAAGAAGGTCTCCACCAGCGTCGGCTCGGCCGCCGACGGCACCCTCGTACGCGCCCTGCAACGCGCCGGCATCGACCCCGACCAGGGCGTCGAGAAGCTCAACCAGCAGCCCGCGGTGGGTGCTTCGGCCCTCGCCGCCGGCAGCACGGACGCGCTCTCGCAGTTCGTCGCCTGGCCCGGCCTGCTGGCCTTCCAGGGCAAGGCGAAGGCCCTGTACGACGGCGCCCTCCTGAACCTCCCCACCTTCCACGGCGTCACCGCCCGCGAGGACTTCGCCAAGAAGCGCCCGGCGGTCCTGGAGGCCTTCCTCAAGGCCCAGGCGGAAGCGACCGACTACCTGAACGCCCACCCGGTGGCCGCCGCCGAGAAGGTCGCGAAGGCCACCGGCCTGCCCGCCGAGGTCGTCTACCTCTACAACGGCGCCCACGGCATCGCCACCTTCGACCCGGCGATCAAGCCCCAACTGGTCGCCGCCCTCAAGCAGGACGTCTCGGTCCTCAAGTCGGCGAAACTCACCGGCGACGTGGACGTGGACGCCTTCGTCGACGACCAGTACGTCAAGAAGGCCCTCGGCCCGGCCTACGCGAAGCGCCTCGCCGCCGCCCCCGCCCCGGCCGCGAGCGAGGTCTGGCCCAAGAACTCGACGCGGACCCGGACCTTCAAGTCCCCCTCCGAGCTGCTGCGTTACATCGCCCTGCGCAAGGCCGACATCCGCGCCGCCTACGTCCCCGACGCCACCACCGGCACTCTCTGGTTCGCCGACCGGGCCGTCTGGGTGAGCGACGGCGACCAGCTCCTCCCCTTCGTCGCACCGGCGACCGCGAAGGCATACGTCGCCGACCACGGCGGCGCCCGCGTCATCCCGTACGCCGACGCACTGGCCCGGGCGTCATGACCCGGACGGCGCCGTACCGCTATCCGAGGCGGGCGGGCCGGCTCGCCCTGCGGGTCTCCTCGCTGGCCGCCGCCCTCGGCCTGTGGCAGCTGCTGACCAGCCTGAACATCGACCTGTGGCTGCGCTTCTCGCAGTTCCCCACCGTCACCGACGTGGCCCGCGCCTTCGCCGGCCGGCTGTCCGGGCCCGACTACTGGACCGACCTCACCGACAGCCTCACCCGCATCATCACCGGATTCCTGCTCGCCGCACTCCTGGGCGTGGCGGCGGGCGTGCTCGTGGCGCGCTCCCGTCTCGCCGAGGACCTGCTCGGCCCGGTGCTGGAAGTGATCCGCCCGGTCCCGGCCATCGCCCTCGTCCCCGTCGCGATCCTCCTCTTCCCCTCCAACGAACAGGGCATCGTCTTCATCACCTGCACCGCCGCCTTCTTCCCTGTCCTGGTGTCCACCCGGCACGCGGTCCAAGCTCTGATCCCGGTGTGGGAGGAAGCGGTGCTCACCATGGGCGGCGGCCGGTGGCGGATCCTCGGCTCGGTCGTCCTGCCGGGTGCGCTGCCCGGCATCTTCGGCGGCCTGTCCGTCGGCATCGGCGTCTCGTGGATCTGCGTGATCTCCGCCGAGATGATCTCCGGCCAGTACGGCGTCGGCTACCGCACCTGGCAGGACTACACGGTCGTCGACTACCCGGGTGTGTTCGTCGGCATGGCCACCATCGGCATCCTCGGCTGGATCACCTCCACCGCCGTGGAACTGCTCGGCCGCCGCCTCACCCACTGGCTGCCCCGCACGTACGCCCCCGGCCCCCGGCCCGGGCCCCGCCACCCCACCGGGCCGGCCGTCCACACCACGCCGATCGCCCACACCGTGCCCGACACCGAGGAGGCGCGCGATGAGCACCTCGTCTGAGACGTCCAAGTCCCACGCGCGCGACCGGCTCCTCACCGGTCCTGCGACGAGCGCGCCGTCGTCCGGCGCGGAGCCTGACGTGCCGTCAACCGGCACGGAGCCCGGAGCCTCGAAGGCCGACGCGTCCTCGACCGGCACACAGGCCGCCGCGACCGCGAAGGTCGCGCAGTCCCCCGCCCCGGCGGCCGTCAGCGGCATCCGGTTCGCCCTCCGGAGCGCCACGCTCGGTCGCCCGGACGCCGCCGCTCTGGCCGGCGTCGACCTGGATGTCGCACCCGGCGAGATCCTCACCGTCGTCGGCCCCTCCGGCTGCGGCAAGTCGACGCTCCTGCGGACCCTGGCCGGCCTGCTGTCCCCGCTCTCCGGGGAGATCAGCCAGGACGGCCGCCCGCTGGTGGGCCCCTCCGCCGACCGTGCCCTGGTTTTCCAGGAGGACGCCCTCCTCCCCTGGCGCACCCTGCGCGCCAACGTCGAACTTCCGCTCGCCATCCAGGGGTTGCCGCGCAGGCAGCGCAGGGAGCAGGCGGACGCCTGGCTCGGCCGCGTCGGACGCATCGAGAACCGGGTGATGCCGGTGCGTGTGCTGACGGCCGAGGGCCGCGCCGTGGGGGCGGCGGGTTTCAACACGCGCACGGGACGGTTCGTCACCGTCCGCGCGGGCGCGGTGATCCTCGCCACCGGCGCCTGCGGCCGCCTCGGCCTGCCCGCCTCCGGCTACCTGTACGGCACGTACGAGAACCCCACCAACGCGGGCGACGGCTACGCGATGGCCTACCACGCGGGCGCCGAGCTCACCGGCATCGAGTGCTTCCAGATCAACCCGCTGATCAAGGACTACAACGGCCCGGCCTGCGCCTACGTCGCCAACCCCTTCGGCGGCTACCAGGTCAACCGGCACGGCGAACGCTTCGTCGACTCGGACTACTGGTCCGGCCAGATGATGGCGGAGTTCGCGGCGGAGGTCGCCTCCGACCGGGGCCCGGTGTACCTGAAGCTGAGCCACCTCCCGGAGGAGTCGGTCGCGGCCCTGGAGTCGATCCTCCACTCGACGGAGCGCCCGACCCGCGGCACCTTCCACTCCGGCCGCGGCCACGACTACCGCACTCACGACGTCGAGATGCACATCTCCGAGATCGGCCTGTGCGGCGGCCACTCGGCCTCCGGCGTACGCGTCGACGACCACGCCCGTACGACCGTCCCCCGCCTGTACGCCGCCGGCGACCTGGCCTGCGTCCCGCACAACTACATGATCGGCGCGTTCGTCTTCGGTGACCTGGCGGGCGCGGACGCGGCCCGCTACCGGCCGTACGCGGGCGAACTGCCGGCCGACCAGCTGCGCGACGCCCACGAGTTGGTCTACCGCCCGCTGCGCAATCCGGACGGCCCGCCGCAGTCCCAGGTCGAGTACAAGCTGCGGCGCTTCGTGAACGACTACGTGGCGCCGCCGAAGTCCGGCGCCCGGCTCTCCCTGGCTCTGGAGGCGTTCGAGCGGATGCGCGCCGACATCGCCGAGATGGGCGCCCGCACCCCGCACGAGCTGATGCGCTGCGCCGAGGTCACCTTCATCCGCGACTGCGCGGAGATGGCCGCCCGCGCCTCCCTGGCCCGCACGGAGTCCCGCTGGGGCCTCTACCACGACCGTCTCGACCACCCCCGTCGCGACGACGCGTCCTGGTTCCACCACCTCGATCTGCACAAGTCCCCCTCTGGTGCGATGGAGTTCACGGCTCGTCCCGTGGCTCCCTATCTGGTCCCGATCGAGGAGTTCACCCCGACCGGCGGTACTTCCCGCCACCTCGGCGAGGTCCATCCGGAACAGGTGGCGACCGCCGGGGCACGGCAGGTGGCACCGGTGGCTGCCGGGGCCGAAGAAGCCGAGCCGGCAGGGAGGGGTGCCGGGGAGAACCCGGCCTCCCGCCCAGCCCACGAGCAGTCCTCGGCCCGTCTCGTGGAGCTCGTCGCCCTCGCCGAGGAGCAGCCCGAACTCGACGCTCTGCGGCCGTACTTGGCCGACCCGGCGCCCGCCGTCCGACGCGAGGCCGTCGCAGTGCTGACGGAGGCGCTGCCGCCGGGAACGGGTCCCGCCCTAGCCGAAGCGCTCCGCGACCCCGCCGCGCAGGTGCGCGCAGCCGCGGCGGCCTCGATACGCGAACTGGTCGAGACCCTGCCGCCCGAACCGGCCCTGCGCGACGGTCTGGTCGTGGCCCTGGCCGAGTCCGACCCGGTCGTTCGTGCCGCTTCACTGGACGTCCTGCGCGCCCTGCTCCTGGGCGACGCCGAACTGTTCGCGGGCTCCTTGACGGACTCCGACGTCGCCGTCCGCATCGAGGCCGTGCGTGCGCTGGTGTCGGTCGACGCTGCCGAGGACCTCGCCCGAGCCGCGACCGCCGATCCGTCGCGCGAGGTCCGCGTCACGATCGCCAAAGGGCTGGCCACAGTGTCCGCAGGACGCCTGAGTGCCGTCGCGCCGGCGACGTGCCCCGCGGGTCCGGGCTTTGCCGGAACCGAACCCGATCCCGTCCAGGCCGCCCTCACCGACCTCGTCGACGACCCCGACGCCCTGGTGCGCGCGGCCGCCTACGGTGCGCTCGCCACCACCGGCTGCCCGGCACCGCTCGCCGAACGGGCCACGGCCGCCCTGTCCGATCCGGCGTGGCAGGTCCGGGCCGGCGCGGCCACCGCGCTGTCCGCCGCGGCTCCCGACATGGCCGTCCCCGCCCTCGCCAAGGCCCTGGCGGACCCCAACGCCGACGTCCGCAAAGCGGCGGTCCTGGCACTGACCCGGCATGCGAGCACCGAGGGCGCCCGCGCGGCCCTGGCCACAGCGACGACCGACTCCGACGCGGACGTCAGGGCGTACGCGGCCCGAGCCCTGTGACCCTGCCCCTGCCCGAGCCGTCCCTATATCCAGTCGTCCGGCTCGGGCTCCGCATCCATCTCTGGCCAGTCGTCCGCGCCCGGGTCCGCCTCCCGCTGCGGGTTCGTCTCCCGCTCCGGGTCCGCCTTCTGCTCCGGGCCCGGCGCCGCGCCTTCAGGAGCCCCGTCCAGGCCGGCGAGCACCTCGATCACGCCCTCCCCATAGGTCACCAGCTTCTTTTCGCCGACCCCGCCGACCCCGCCAAGCTCTGCCACGGACGTCGGCCAGACCGTCACGATCTCGCGAAGCGT
The DNA here is from genome assembly GCF_019049245.1 of Streptomyces sp. AC555_RSS877. Classification (GTDB taxonomy): domain Bacteria; phylum Actinomycetota; class Actinomycetes; order Streptomycetales; family Streptomycetaceae; genus Streptomyces. Next base: position 31,546 of record NZ_JAGMUK010000007.1, read on the forward strand.
CGCGTCATGGAAGATGACGTACGCCGGAACCCCCTGCTCACGAGCCTGTTCGGCCCGCCAGGCCCGCAGCGCCTCGAACGCCGGCACCAACGCCTCAGGCAGCTCGGCCACCGCGGCCTTGGCCTTGCGCTCGCCGCGCCCGGAGCCCGAAGCCCCGGCCCCCGATGCCGACCGCGAGGTCACCGCCTTCTTCGGCTCCTTCCGCAGCGGCACCTCCCGCTCCCGGCGCAGCACCGACCCGCTCGCCTCGGTAAGCACCAACGTGCCGTAGTCCCCCTCGACCGCGAGCAGCCCCTGCGCCAGCAGCTGCCGTACGACGCCCCGCCACTCCGCCTCGGAGAGGTCCTCGCCGATGCCGAACACGGACAGCTGGTCGTGGTCGAACTGGATGACCTTGGCCGTGCGCTTGCCCATCAGGATGTCGACGATCTGCACCGCGCCGAACTTCTGCCCCCGCTCGCGCTGCAGCCGTACCACGGTGGACAGCACCTTCTGGGCCGCGACCGTGCCGTCCCAGGTCTCCGGCGGGGTGAGGCAGGTGTCGCAGTTGCCGCAGCCCACCGGGTCGGGATCCTGGCCGAAGTAGGCGAGGAGCTGCCCGCGTCGGCACTGGACCGTCTCGCACAGCGCCAGCATCGAGTCCAGGTGAGCGGCGGCGCGGCGCCGGAACGCCTCGTCGCCCTCGCTCGACTGGATCATCTTGCGCTGCTGTATGACGTCGTTGAGGCCGTAGGCCATCCAGGCCGTGGACGGCAGTCCGTCACGGCCGGCCCGGCCCGTCTCCTGGTAGTACCCCTCGACCGACTTGGGCAGGTCGAGGTGAGCGACGAAGCGGACGTCCGGCTTGTCGATGCCCATGCCGAAGGCGATGGTCGCGACCACGGTCAGGCCGTCCTCCCGGAGGAAGCGGGACTGGTGGGCGGCGCGGGTGCCCGCGTCCAGACCGGCGTGGTAGGGCACCGCCTCGATGCCGTTGCGGGACAGGAACTCCGCCGTCGTGTCCACCGACCGGCGCGACAGGCAGTACACGATGCCCGCGTCCCCGGCGTGCTCCTCGCGCAGGAAGCCCAGCAACTGCTTCTTGGGGTCCGCCTTGGGCACGATCCGGTACTGGATGTTGGGCCGGTCGAAGCTCGCCACGAAGTGCCGGGCCGCCGGCATGTTGAGCCGCTGGGTGATCTCCTGGTGCGTCGCGTGCGTGGCCGTCGCCGTGAGCGCGATCCGCGGGACGTCCGGCCAGCGCTCTCCGAGCAGCGACAGGGACAGATAGTCGGGGCGGAAGTCGTGGCCCCACTGGGACACGCAGTGCGCCTCGTCGATCGCGAAGACCGCGATCTTGCCGCGCGAGAGCAGGTCCAGGGTCGAGTCCAGCCGCAGCCGCTCCGGCGCCAGATACAGCAGGTCCAGCTCGCCTGCCAGGTACTCGGCCTGCACCACCCGCCGCTCGTCGAAGTCCTGCGTGGAGTTCATGAACCCGGCGTTCACGCCGAGGGCCCGCAGCGCGTCCACCTGGTCCTGCATCAGCGCGATGAGCGGCGAGACCACGATGCCTGTACCGGGTCGCACCAGGGACGGGATCTGGTAGCACAGCGACTTGCCGGCGCCGGTCGGCATGAGCACGACGGCGTCCCCGCCGGCCACCACGTGCTCGATGACCTCTCCCTGCTCGCCGCGGAAGGCGTCGTACCCGAAGACACGGTGCAGCGTGGCCAGCGCCTCGCTATCGATCGTCCCTGGCATCTCGGTGATCCCGCCCGTCCCGCGCATAGCCGTGTCCCCCGTACGTCGTCCCTCGACCACTGCCTCCACGATAGGGGTCCGGACTGACACCGCCGGAGTTATCCACAGGCTGGTCCGGCAACGCTCCGTACTCAGCCCAATGGAGTCCGTCACATGGCACGTCCGCGACGGCCGGGACATGCTGCTCGGGTGGGAGGGGGAGGCCCGCTTCTCCCTCAGACGGCACGCCGTTGCGTGCGTGTCCTTCCCGCCCCAAGGAGTCCCAGGTTCTCTCGGCCCCTCGCCGCCCTGGCCTCGGCGACAGCGGTGTCCTTCTTACCGGCCGCCGTTCCCGCGCAGGCGACGACCGCCGCCGACCCGGATGCCTTGGCCTGGACGCAGCTGACCCACACGTACACGGCCACCGGCATGTACGTGTACGAGCCGTTCGCCACCAGCGGCGGCTGCCAACGCACCGACCAGTGCGTCCCCGGCAAGGGCTACCACTACCTCAACCCGGCGTACCTCGGCAGCGTCGACCCGGCCACCCCGGCGGTCCTGCTGTACGAGGACGGGATCGACGGCAGCGAGCTGATCGGCGTGGAGTGGATCGTCGAGGACAAGGGGCAGACCGCGCCGAAGCTGTCCGGCCAGACCTTCGACACGGGCCGGCTCCCCGGCTACTACACGCTCCATGCCTGGATCTACGAAACCAACCCCGACGGGTTCTTCAAGGAGTCCAACGCGACGGTGACGTGCACGGCCACCTGTCCGCACAAGCAGGGGCCCCGGTTCCCACGAGGGAAACCGGGGCCCGCCGTACGAACACCGTACGAACACCGCAGGTCAGCGCGTCCGGCGCGGTCAGCGCACGAAGACTCCCGCCTGGTTCGCCAGGTCGAGGAAGTACTGCGGGGCCACACCGAGCACCAGCGTGACCGCCACGCCGACCCCGATCGTGGTCGTCGTCAGCAGCGACGGCACGGCCACGGTCGGGCCGTCGGGCTGCGGCTCACTGAAGAACATCAGCACGATGACGCGGATGTAGAAGAAGGCCGCGATCGCGGACGAGATGACACCGACCACGACCAGCGGGGCCGCGCCGCCCTCCGCCGCCGCCTTGAACACGGCGAACTTCCCGGCGAACCCGGAGGTGAGCGGGATGCCCGCGAAGGCCAGCAGGAACACCGCGAACACGGCCGCCACCAGAGGGGAACGCCGGCCGAGCCCCGCCCACTTGGACAGGTGCGTCGCCTCGCCGCCCGCGTCCCGCACCAGGGTCACCACCGCGAACGCGCCGATCGTCACGAACGAGTACGCGGCCAGGTAGAAGAGGACCGAGGACACCCCGTCCGGCGTGGTCGCGATGACACCCGCGAGGATGAATCCGGCGTGCGCGATGGACGAGTACGCCAGCAGGCGCTTGATGTCGGTCTGCGTGATCGCGACGATCGCACCGCCGAGCATGGTGACGATCGCGACGCCCCACATGACCGGCCGCCAGTCCCAGCGCAGGCCGGGCAGGATGACGTACAGGACCCGGAGCAGGGCGCCGAAGGCCGCCACCTTGGTCGCCGCGGCCATGAACCCGGTCACCGGAGTGGGCGCGCCCTGGTAGACGTCGGGCGTCCACATGTGGAACGGCACCGCGCCGACCTTGAACAGCAGGCCCATGATGAGCATCGCGGCTCCGATGAGCAGCAGCGCGTCGTTGCCCATGGTGTCCGCGAGCGCCGGGTTGACGGTCTGGACCTGGCCGTCGACGACCTGCGCGATCGTCGCGTAGGACATCGAGCCCGCGTAGCCGTACAGCAGCGCGATGCCGAACAGCGTGAACGCGGAGGCGAACGCTCCGAGCAGGAAGTACTTGACCGCGGCCTCCTGCGACAGGAGCCGCTTGCGGCGGGCCAGCGCGCACAGCAGGTACAGCGGGAGCGAGAAGACCTCCAGCGCCACGAAGAGCGTCAGCAGGTCGTTGGCCGACGGGAAGATCAGCATGCCGGCGACGGCGAACAGCAGCAGCGGGAACACCTCGGTGGTGGTGAACCCGGCCTTCACCGCGGCTTTTTCGCTGTCGCTGCCCGGCACCGAGGCGGCCTGCGCGGCGAAGGAGTCGACGCGGTTGCCGTGCGCCTCCGGGTCGAGCCGCCGCTCGGCGAAGGTGAAGAGGCCGACCAGGGCCGCCAGCAGGATCGTGCCCTGCAGGAAGAGGGCCGGCCCGTCGACGGCGATCGCGCCCATCGCCGCGATGCGCGCCTTGGTCGTGCCGTATCCGTCGGCGGCGAGCGCGACGACCGCGGCGAACGCGGCGACCAGCGCGACGACGGACACGAACATCTGGACGTAGTAACGGGACTTGCGCGGGACGAATGCCTCGACCAGCACCCCGACGATCGCCGCGCCGACGACGATCAAGGTGGGCGACAGTTGTCCGTATTCGAACGTCGGCGCGTCGATCTTGGTGATCGGTTCGGCCGCGGTTGTCCACAGGCTGTGGACGGCTGTTGCGCTCACTTGGCCGCCTCCACCTCGGGCTGGGGGTCCTTCTTGTCCACGTCGGACATGGTCTGCTTGACCGCCGGGTTCACGATGTCGGTGAGGGGCTTCGGATAGACGCCCAGGAAGATCAGCAGGACGACCAGGGGGGCGACCACCACGAGTTCCCGCACCCTGAGGTCGGGCATCGCCGCGACCTCGGGCTTCACCGGGCCCGTCATCGTCCTCTGGTAGAGGACGAGGGTGTACAGCGCGGCGAGCACGATGCCGAAGGTGGCGATGATCCCGATCACCGGGTAGCGCGCGAACGTGCCGACCAGGACGAGGAACTCACTCACGAACGGCGCGAGCCCAGGCAGCGACAGGGTCGCCAGGCCGCCGATCAGGAAGGTGCCGGCGAGCACCGGAGCGACCTTCTGCACTCCGCCGTAGTCGGCGATGAGCCGCGAGCCGCGCCGCGAGATCAGGAAGCCGGCCACCAGCATCAGTGCGGCGGTCGAGATGCCGTGGTTGACCATGTAGAGCGTCGCGCCCGACTGCCCCTGGCTGGTCATCGCGAAGATGCCCATGATGATGAAGCCGAAGTGCGAGATCGACGCGTACGCCACCAGCCGCTTGATGTCCCGCTGGCCGACGGCGAGCAGCGCCCCGTAGATGATGCTGATCACGGCGAGGACGAGGATGACGGGCGTCGCCCACTTCGACGCCTCCGGGAACAGCTGGAGGCAGAAGCGGAGCATCGCGAAGGTGCCGACCTTGTCGACGACCGCGGTGATGAGGACGGCGACCGGGGCGGTGGCCTCCCCCATCGCGTTGGGCAGCCAGGTGTGCAGCGGCCACAGGGGCGCCTTCACCGCGAAGGCGAAGAAGAAGCCCAGGAACAGCCAGCGTTCGGTGTTGGTCGCCATGTCCAGCGAGCCGTTGGCGCGCGCCTCGGCGATCTCTTGGAGGCTGAAGTTCCCGGCGACCACGTACAGGCCGATCACCGCGGCCAGCATGATCAGGCCGCCGACCAGGTTGTAGAGGAGGAACTTCACGGCGGCGTAGGAGCGTTGGGTCGCCGCGTTCTCGTCGGAGCCGGCGTGGGCACGGTCTCCGAAGCCGCCGATGAGGAAGTACATCGGGATCAGCATGGCTTCGAAGAAGATGTAGAAGAGGAAGACGTCGGTGGCCTCGAAGGAGATGATCACCATCGCCTCGACGGCCAGGATCAGGGCGAAGAAGCCCTGCGTGGGCCGCCACCGCTTGTTGCCGGTCTCCAGCGGGTCGGCGTCGTGCCAGCCCGCGAGGATGATGAACGGGATCAGCAGCGCGGTCAGCGCGATGAGCGCCACCCCGATGCCGTCCACACCCAGCTCGTACCTGACCCCGAAGTCCGCGATCCAGGCACGTGATTCGGTGAGCTGGTAACGGTCGCCGTCCGGGTCGAAGCGGACCAGGACGACGATCGCGAGGGCGAGCGTGGCGAGCGAGACGAGAAGCGCCAGCCACTTGGCGGCGGAGCGCCGCGCGGCCGGTACGGCTGCCGTGGCGACCGCCCCGAGGGCCGGAAGCGCCGCCATCGCTGTCAGCAGGGGAAAGGACATCGGTATCAGACCGCCCTCATCAGCAGGGTCGCGGCGACGAGGACCGCCGCACCGCCGAACATCGAGACCGCGTACGACCGCGCGAAGCCGTTCTGCAGCTTGCGCATCCGCCCCGAGAGTCCGCCCATCGAGGCCGCCGTGCCGTTGACGACGCCGTCGACCAGGGTGTGGTCGACGTACACCAGGGAGCGCGTGAGGTGCTCGCCGCCGCGCACGAGGACCACGTGGTTGAAGTCGTCCTGGAGCAGGTCGCGCCGGGCGGCCCGGGTGAGCAGCGACCCGCGCGGGGCGACGACCGGGACCGGACGGCGCCCGTACTGGAGGTAGGCCGCGGCGACACCGATCACGAGCACGACCATGGTGGCGAGGGTGACCGTCAGCGCACTGACCGGGGGATGTCCGTGGTCGTGGCCGGTCACGGGCTCCAGCCAGTGCAGGAAGCGGTCGCCGACGCTGAACAGGCCACCCGCGAAGACCGATCCGAAGGCCAGCACGATCATGGGGATCGTCATGGACTTGGGCGACTCGTGCGGGTGCGGCTCGGCGTGCTCGCCGCGGTGCTCGGCGGCGGGCTCCACACTCGGCTCGGCCGGGGACGGCGTCCCGGTGTGACGCCAGCGCTCCTCTCCGAAGAACGTCATCAGCATCACGCGCGTCATGTAGTACGCCGTGATGGCCGCGCCCAGCAGGGCCACGCCGCCGAGGATCCAGCCCTCGGTGCCGCCCTTGGCGAAGGCCGCCTCGATGATCTTGTCCTTGGAGAAGAAGCCGGACAGGCCTGGGAAGCCGATGATGGCGAGGTAGCCGAGGCCGAACGTGATGAAGGTGACCGGCATGTACTTCCTGAGGCCGCCGTACTTCCTCATGTCGACCTCGTCGTTCATGCCGTGCATGACCGAACCGGCGCCGAGGAACAGCCCGGCCTTGAAGAAGCCGTGCGTCACCAGGTGCATGATCGCGAAGACGTAGCCGATGGGGCCCAGGCCCGCGGCGAGGATCATGTAGCCGATCTGCGACATGGTCGAGCCGGCCAGCGCCTTCTTGATGTCGTCCTTCGCGCAACCGACGATCGCACCGAACAGCAGCGTGACGGCACCGACGATGGTGACGACGAGTTGCGCGTCGGGCGCCGCGTTGAAGAGGGCCCCGGAGCGGACGATCAGGTAGACGCCTGCGGTCACCATCGTCGCGGCGTGGATGAGGGCCGAGACCGGGGTCGGGCCCTCCATCGCGTCCCCGAGCCAGGACTGCAGCGGCACCTGGGCGGACTTGCCACAGGCGGCCAGCAGCAGCATCAGGGCGATGCCGGTGAGCGTGGCCTCGGAGGTGTCACCGACGAGCCCGGGTTCCTCGTGGGTGCCGAGCACCGGGCCGAAGGCGAAGGTCCCGAAGGTCGTGAACATCAGCATGATCGCGATCGACAGGCCCACGTCGCCGACGCGGTTGACCAGGAATGCCTTCTTCGCGGCGGTGGCGGCACTGGGCTTGTGCTGCCAGAAGCCGATCAGCAGGTACGACGCCAGACCGACGCCCTCCCAGCCGACGTACAGCAGCAGGTAGTTGTCGGCGAGGACGAGCAGCAGCATCGCCGCGAGGAACAGGTTCAGATAGCCGAAGAAGCGGCGGCGCCGCTCGTCGTGCTCCATGTACCCGATCGAGTACAGGTGGATCAGCGAGCCGACGCCGGTGATGAGCAGGACGAACGTCATCGACAGCTGGTCGAGCTGGAAGGCGACGTCCGCCTGGAAGCCCTCGACCGGCACCCAGCTGAACAGGTGCTGGGTCAGTGTCCGGTGTTCGGCGTCCTTGCCGAGCAGGTCGACGAAGAGGATCGCGCCGAACACGAAGGACGCGGAGGCCAGGGCCGTGCCGATCCAGTGGCCGACGGCGTCCAGTCGCCGGCCGCCGCACAGCAGGACCGCCGCTCCGAGCAGGGGCGCCGCGATGAGCAGCGCAATCAGGTTCTCCACGATTCAGCGACCCCTTACAGCTTCATCAGGCTGGCGTCGTCGACCGAGGCCGAGTGGCGGGAACGGAACAGCGACACGATGATCGCGAGCCCGACCACGACCTCCGCGGCGGCGACGACCATCGTGAAGAAGGCGATGATCTGGCCGTCGAGATTGCCGTGCATCCGGGAGAAGGCGACGAACGCGAGGTTGCAGGCGTTGAGCATCAGCTCGACGCACATGAAGACGACGATCGCGTTACGCCTGATCAGCACGCCGGTGGCGCCGATCGTGAACAACAGGGCGGCGAGATACAGGTAGTTGACCGGGTTCACTTCGACGCCTCCTCGGCCCGCTTGCGGTTCGTCGACTCAACCGCGGAGCGCTCCAGGCGTTCCTCGGCACGCTGTTCCATGGCCCGCAGGTCGTTCAGCGCATCCTGCGACACGTCACGGATCTGGCCACGCTCCCGCAGCGTCTTGCTGACCGTGAGGTCGGACGGGGTGCCGTCGGGCAACAGGCCCGCGATGTCCACGGCGTTGTGCCGGGCGTACACGCCCGGCGCCGGCAGCGGCGGCAGCTGCTTGCCCTCGCGGACGCGCTCCTCGGACAGCTCGCGCTGGGTCTTGGCCCGCTCGGTGCGCTCGCGGTGGGTGAGCACCATGGCGCCGACGGCGGCCGTGATCAGCAGCACGCCGGTGATCTCGAAGGCGAAGACGTACTTCGTGAAGATGAGGGCCGCCAGGCCCTCCACGTTGCCGTTCGCGTTCGCCTGCGTGAGGCCGCTGAACTCGTTCAGGGAGGCGTTCCCGATGCCCGCGAACAGCAGGACACCGAAGCCGAGCCCGCACATCAGTGCCAGCCAGCGCTGACCCTTGATGGTCTCCTTCAGGGAGTCCGCCGCGGTGACGCCGACGAGCATCACCACGAACAGGAACAGCATCATGATCGCGCCGGTGTAGACGACGATCTGCACGACGCCCAGGAAGTAGGCCCCGTTGGCGAGGTAGAACACCGCCAAGATGATCATGGTTCCGGCCAGGCACAGCGCACTGTGCACGGCCCGCTTCATGAAGACGGTGCACAGTGCGCCGATCACGGCGACGGTCCCGAGGACCCAGAACTGGAAGGCCTCACCCGTGGAGGTGGAGTAGGCCGCGAGTTGGGCGCTCATCGGCCGATCACCTTCTCCGACATCGGCTCGTCCTCGCCGGTGGTCGACGCGGCCTCCTGCACGACCTCGCCCTTGGAGACGGCGACCTGCTGCACCGTGCCGGGCGCGGCCTCCGTCACCAGACCCCGGTAGTAGTCCTGCTCGTCCGTCCCCGGGAAGATGGAGTGCGGACTGTCGACCATGCCCTCTTCGAGGCCGGCGAGCAGTTGCTCCTTGGTGTAGATGAGGTTGGCGCGGCTGGAGTCGGCGAGCTCGAACTCGTTGGTCATCGTCAACGCGCGCGTGGGGCACGCCTCGATGCACAGGCCGCACAGGATGCAGCGGGCGTAGTTGATCTGGTAGACGCGGCCGTACCGCTCGCCCGGCGAGTAGCGCTCCTCGTCCGTGTTGTCGGCGCCCTCGACGTAGATGGCGTCGGCGGGACAGGCCCAGGCGCACAGTTCGCAGCCGACGCACTTCTCCAGGCCGTCCGGATGGCGGTTGAGCTGGTGCCGTCCGTGGAACCGGGGGGCAGTGGTCTTCTGCTGCTCCGGGTACTGCTCGGTCAGCCGCTTCTTGAACATGGCCTTGAAGGTCACACCGAAGCCGGCCACGGGGTTCTGGAAACCGGGTTTGGTCTCCTTCGGCTCCTCAGCCATCGGACGCCTCCTTTCCATCCGAAGATCCGTCACTCGCAGTATCCGGTCCACCACTGACAATCAACTCCCGCTCGCGGTGCGAGCGGCGCCGCGGCACCGGCGAAAGCTCCTGCCCCGGCAGCGGAGGTACGGGGAACCCGCCCGCCATCGGGTCGAAGCCGACCGGTTCCTCGACGGGCGGCTCGGCCGCCTTCGCCTTCTCGCGGAACATGTCGACGACGAAGGAGAGCAGCAGCAGGACGAGGACGCCGCCGCCGATGTAGAGAGCGATGTCGGCGAAGTCGTAGTTCTCGTTCCTGAGGGTCCGCACGGTGGCCACGAGCATCAGCCAGACCAGCGAGACCGGGATGAGGACCTTCCAGCCGAGCTTCATCAGCTGGTCGTAGCGGACGCGGGGAAGCGTGCCGCGCAGCCAGATGAAGAAGAACAGCAGCAACTGCACCTTGATCACGAACCAGAGCATCGGCCACCAGCCGTGGTTCGCGCCCTCCCAGAAGGTGCTGACCGGCCACGGGGCCCGCCAGCCGCCCAGGAAGAGCGTCACCGACACGGCCGAGACCGTCACCATGTTCACGTACTCGGCGAGCATGAACATCGCGAACTTGATCGACGAGTACTCGGTGTTGAAGCCGCCCACCAGGTCGCCCTCGGACTCCGGCATGTCGAAGGGGGCGCGGTTGGTCTCGCCCACCATCGTCACGATGTAGATCAGGAAGGAGACCGGCAGCAGGACGATGTACCAGCGGTCCTGCTGCTGCTCGACGATCGTCGACGTCGACATCGAGCCTGAGTAGAGGAACACCGAGGCGAAGGCGGCCCCCATGGCGATCTCGTACGAGATCATCTGCGCGCAGGAGCGCAGGCCGCCGAGGAGCGGATAGGTGGAGCCGGAACTCCAGCCCGCCAGGACGATGCCGTAGATGCCGACCGAGGCGACCGCGAGGATGTAGAGCATCGCGATCGGCAGGTCGGTGAGCTGCATCGCGGTGCGGTGCCCGAAGATCGAGACCTCGTTGCCGGCCGGGCCGAAGGGGATCACCGCGATCGCCATGAAGGCCGGGATGGCCGCGACGATCGGCGCGAGGACATAGACCACCTTGTCCGCGCGCTTGACGATGACGTCTTCCTTGAGCATCAGCTTCATGCCGTCGGCGAGCGACTGGAGCATGCCCCAGGGGCCGTGCCTGTTGGGGCCGATGCGCAGCTGCATCCACGCGACGACCTTGCGCTCCCACACGATGGAGAACAGCACGGTCAGCATCAGAAAGGCGAAACAGAACACCGCCTTGATGAGGACCAGCCACCAGGGGTCGGTGCCGAACATCGAGAGGTCTTCAGCGGCGAGGTACGGGCTCATGCCTCCACCTCCTGGGGGGCTTCGGCGGCGGGCTTCGCCGGTCCGATGCGGACGAGTGAGCCGGGCAGCGCCCCGGTGTCGGAGGCGACGCCGCCGCCCGAGGAGTTCAGCGGGAGCCAGACCACACGGTCGGGCATCTCGGTGACCCGGAGCGCGAACTCGGCCGTCCCGGCGGTGCCGGTCACAGCGAGCAGGTCGCCGTCCTTCACACCCGCCTCGGCGGCCGTGGCGGGCGACACGCGCGCGTGGACCGCGTGCCGCGTCCCGGCGAGCGCCTCGTCGCCCTCCTGGAGGACGCCCTGGTCGAGCAGCAACCGGTGCCCGGCCAGTACGGCCTCCCCGGCCGCCGGCCGCGGCAACTGCGCGGCGGATTCCAGAGGTTCGGTGGCCCGGGGACCGTCCCACGCCCCGAGCCGGTCCAGCTCCGCGCGCACGGTCCGCAGGTCCGGCAGACCCAGGTGTACGTCCATGGCGTCGGCCAGCATCTGCAGCACGCGCGCGTCGGTGGGCGCGAGGCGCCGGGTCATGTGGTCGGGCTTGAGCGCGGCCTCGAAGAAGCGCACCCTGCCCTCCCAGTTGAGGAACGTGCCGGCCTTCTCGGCGACCGCCGCCACCGGCAGGACCACGTCGGCGAGTTCGGTGACCTCGCTGGGCCGCAGTTCCAGCGACACCAGGAAGCCGACCTCGCGCAGCGCCTCACGCGCGCGTGCCGGATCGGGCAGATCGGCGACCTCGACGCCCGCGACCACGAGCGCCTGAAGCTCCCCGCCCGCGGCGGCCTCGACGATCTGGCCGGTGTCACGACCGTAGCGGTGCGGAAGTTCGGCCAGACCCCAGGCCGCGGCGACCTCGTCCCGGGCGCGCGGGTCGGTGGCCGGGCGCCCGCCCGGCAGCAGCGTGGGCAGTGCGCCCGCCTCGACGGCACCGCGCTCCCCGGACCGGCGCGGGATCCACACCAGGTGGGCACCGGTCGCGGAGGCGGCCCGTACGGCGGCGGTCAGCCCGCCCGCCACGGCGGCCAGCCGCTCGCCCACGGCGATCACCGCGCCCTCTGCGCGCAGCGCCTGTGCGGCCTTCGCGCCGTCGTCCTCCAGGCCGGCCCCGCTCGCGAGCGCGTCCAGCCACTCGGTCTCGGTGCCGGGAGCGGCGGGCAGCAGCGTGCCGCCCGCCTTCTCCAGGCCGCGCGTCGCGTGCGTGGCGAGGGAGAACACCTTCTGCCCGTGCTTGCGCCAGGCCTTGCGCAGCCGGAGGAAGACGCCGGGCGCCTCCTCCTCGGCCTCGAACCCGACCAGCAGAACGGCGGGCGCCTTCTCCAGAGCGGTGTACGTGACGCCCGTACCGTCGAGGTCCCGGCCGCGTCCGGCGACCTGGGCGGCCAGGAAGTCGGCCTCCTCACCACTGTGCACGCGCGCACGGAAGTCGATGTCGTTGGTGCCGAGCGCCACGCGCGCGAACTTGCTGTACGCGTAGGCGTCCTCGATGGTGAGCCGGCCGCCGGTCAGGACACCGGTCCGGCCCCGTGAGGCGAGCAGCCCCTGAGCGGCGATCTGCAGCGCCTCCGGCCAGGAGGCCGGCACGAGGTCACCCTCGGCGTTGCGCACCAGCGGGTGCTGGAGCCGGTCCCGCTGCTGCGCGTACCGGAACGCGAACCGCCCCTTGTCGCAGATCCACTCCTCGTTGACCTCGGGGTCCTCGGCCGCGAGCCGCCGCATGACCTTGCCGCGCCGGTGGTCGGTGCGCGTCGCGCAGCCGCCGGAGCAGTGCTCGCAGACCGACGGCGAGGAGACGAGGTCGAAGGGCCGGGAGCGGAATCGGTACGCCGCGGAGGTGAGCGCGCCGACCGGGCAGATCTGGATGGTGTTGCCGGAGAAGTAGGACTCGAAGGGGTCGCCCTCACCGGTGCCGACCTGCTGGAGCGCGCCCCGCTCGATCAGCTCGATCATCGGGTCGCCCGCGACCTGGTTGGAGAACCGGGTGCAGCGGGCGCACAGCACGCACCGCTCGCGGTCGAGCAGCACCTGCGTGGAGATCGGCACGGGCTTCTCGTACGTCCGCTTCTTTCCCTCGAAGCGGGACTCGGACTGGCCGTGCGACATGGCCTGGTTCTGCAGGGGGCACTCGCCGCCCTTGTCGCAGACCGGGCAGTCCAGCGGGTGGTTGATGAGGAGCAGCTCCATCACACCGTGCTGCGCCTTCTCGGCGACCGGCGAGGTGAGGTGCGTCTTCACCACCATCCCGTCGGTGCAGGTGATGGTGCAGGACGCCATGGGCTTGCGCTGGCCCTCGACCTCGACGATGCACTGGCGGCACGCGCCGGCCGGGTCGAGGAGGGGGTGGTCGCAGAACCGGGGGATCTCGATGCCGAGTTGCTCGGCGGCCCGGATGACCAGGGTGCCCTTGGGCACGCTGATCTCCACGCCGTCGATCGTCAGCGACACGAGGTCTTCCGGCGGGACCGCCGCCTCTCCCCCACCTGCGGGAGCGTTGGTGGTCACAGTCATGCGTTCACCTCCGTGCGGTCGGCCCAGGCCGTCGACTTGGCCGGGTCGAAGGGGCAGCCGCGGCCCGTGATGTGCTGCTCGTACTCCTCACGGAAGTACTTGAGCGAGGAGAAGATCGGCGAGGCGGCGCCGTCGCCGAGGGCGCAGAAGGACTTGCCGTTGATGTTGTCGGCGATGTCGTTCAGCTTGTCGAGGTCGGACATGACGCCCTTGCCGGCCTCGATGTCGCGCAGCAACTGCACGAGCCAGTAGGTCCCTTCGCGGCACGGTGTGCACTTGCCGCAGGACTCGTGGGCGTAGAACTCGGTCCAGCGGGTCACGGCTCGCACGACGCAGGTCGTCTCGTCGAAGCACTGCAGAGCCTTTGTGCCGAGCATGGAACCCGCGGCGCCCACTCCTTCGTAGTCAAGAGGGACGTCGAGGTGCTCTTCGGTGAACATCGGCGTCGAGGACCCGCCGGGGGTCCAGAACTTGAGCCGGTGCCCGGCTCGCATGCCGCCGCTCATCTCGAGGAGCTGACGGAGCGTGATGCCGAGCGGTGCCTCGTACTGACCGGGACTGGTGACGTGGCCGCTGAGCGAGTAAAGCGTGAAGCCCGGAGACTTCTCGCTGCCCATCGACCTGAACCATTCCTTGCCCTTGTTCAGAATCGCGGGAACCGACGCGATCGACTCGACGTTATTCACCACAGTCGGGCACGCGTAGAGGCCCGCGACAGCAGGGAAAGGGGGACGGAGCCGCGGTTGACCCCGGCGGCCTTCGAGCGAGTCGAGCAGTGCGGTCTCCTCACCGCAGATGTACGCGCCGGCGCCCGCGTGCACGGTGAGTTGGAGGTCGAGTCCGCTGCCCAGGATGTTCTCGCCCAGGTAGCCCGCCGCGTAGGCCTCACGCACGGCCTCGTGCAACCGCCGCAGCACAGGGACGACTTCACCACGCAGATAGATGAAGGCATGCGAAGACCTGATGGCGTAACACGCGATGACAATGCCCTCGATGAGGCTGTGCGGGTTCGCGAAGAGGAGCGGGATGTCCTTACAGGTTCCCGGCTCCGACTCGTCGGCGTTGACAACTAGATAGTGCGGCTTTCCATCCCCCTGGGGAATGAACTGCCATTTCATTCCCGTGGGGAATCCCGCACCGCCGCGGCCGCGCAGACCGGAGTCCTTGACGTACGCGATCAGGTCGTCCGGCGACATGGCCAGCGCCTTGCGAAGTCCCTCGTATCCTTCGTGCCTTCGGTAGACGTCCAGCGTCCAGGACTTGTCCTCGTCCCAGAAGGCCGACAGCACGGGTGCGAGCAGCTTCTCGGGGCTGGTGTCTTTGATCTCGGCTGCCAAGGTCATCACTCCCCCTCCTCGGCGGTAGGCCCTGCCGGGTGGGCCGGGTCGGAGGCCGACGTGTCCTGCGGCGCGTCGTGTGAGCTCAGGTGCTCTGTCGGTGACGGGTGGTGCACCGCCTTGTCCTGCGGCTCGTCGTGCGGTCCGCCGTCGCGCGGATGGACCACGCGCGCGGGTGCGGCCTCTCCCCTTGCCAGGCGAAGGCCCACCAGCGAAGCGGGTCCCGCTCCGCCGCTCGCCTCGACGGCCCCGGGCCGCTCGTCGGGGAAGCCGGCCAGGATCCGGGCGGTCTCCTTGAAGGTGCACAGCGGCGCCCCGCGCGTGGGCTCGACCGGTCGCCCCTCGATCAGGTCGTCGACGAGGCGCTTGGCGCTCGCCGGGGTCTGGTTGTCGAAGAACTCCCAGTTGACCATCACGACGGGCGCGAAGTCGCAGGCCGCGTTGCACTCGATGTGCTCCAGGGTGACCTTGCCGTCCTCGGTGGTCCCGCCGTTGCCGACGCCCAGGTGCTCCTGGAGGGACTCGAAGATCGCGTCGCCGCCCATCACCGCGCACAGCGTGTTGGTGCAGACGCCGACCTGGTAGTCACCGCTCGGCCGGCGCCGGTACATGCTGTAGAAGGTGGCGACCGCGGTCACCTCGGCCGTGGTCAGGTCCAGCACGTCCGCGCAGAACTTCATCCCGGTGCGCGTGACGTGGCCTTCCTCCGACTGCACGAGATGCAGCAACGGCAGCAGGGCCGAGCGGGAGTCCGGGTAGCGGGCGATGATCTCGCGCGCGTCCGTCTCCAGCCTTGCTCGGACGTCGTCCGGGTACGCGGGCGCGGGCAGTTCGGGCATGCCCAGGCTGACGCCCCGCTCCGAAGAAGAGGTGGTCACCGGTCGACGCCTCCCATCACGGGGTCGATGGACGCGACGGCGACGATGACGTCGGCGACCTGGCCGCCCTCGCACATCGCCGCCATTGCCTGAAGGTTGGTGAAGGACGGGTCCCGGAAGTGGACCCGGTAGGGGCGGGTGCCTCCGTCGGAGACGGCGTGCACCCCGAGTTCGCCCTTGGGCGACTCGACGGCCACGTAGGCCTGTCCCGGCGGGACCCGGAAGCCCTCGGTGACCAGCTTGAAGTGGTGGATCAGCGCCTCCATGGAGGTGCCCATGATCTTCTTGATGTGGTCGAGGGAGTTGCCGAGCCCGTCCGGCCCCAGGGCGAGCTGGGCGGGCCAGGCGATCTTCTTGTCGGCGACCATGACCGGGCCGGGCTGCAGCCGGTCCAGGCACTGTTCGACGATCCGCAGGGACTGGCGCATCTCCTCCAGCCGGATCAGGAAGCGGCCGTAGGAGTCGCAGGTGTCGGCGGTGGGGATGTCGAAGTCGAACGTCTCGTATCCGCAGTACGGCTGCGCCTTGCGCAGGTCGTGCGGCAGGCCTGTGGAGCGCAGGATCGGGCCGGTGGCGCCGAGGGCCATGCAGCCGGCCAGGTCGAGATAGCCGACGTCCTGCATACGGGCCTTGAAGATGGGGTTCCCGGTGGCGAGCTTGTCGTACTCCGGGAGGTTCTTCTTCATCTTCTTCACGAACTCGCGGATGTGGTCCACCGCGCCGGGCGGCAGGTCCTGGGCGAGTCCGCCGGGGCGGATGTACGCGTGGTTCATCCGGAGGCCCGTGATGAGCTCGTAGATGTCGAGAATCATTTCACGATCACGGAATCCGTAGATCATGATCGTGGTGGCGCCGAGTTCCATGCCGCCGGTGGCGATGCACACCAGGTGCGAGGACAGCCGGTTCAGCTCCATCAGGAGCACCCGGATGAGGGTGGCGCGGTCGGTGATCTGGTCGTCGATGCCGAGGAGCTTCTCGACGGCGAGACAGTAGGCGGTCTCGTTGAAGAAGCTCGTCAGGTAATCCATGCGCGTCACGAACGTGGTGCCCTGCGTCCACGTGCGGAACTCGGTGTTCTTCTCGATGCCGGTGTGGAGGTAGCCGATGCCGCAGCGGGCCTCGGTGACCGTCTCGCCGTCGATCTCCAGGATGAGGCGGAGCACGCCGTGCGTGGAGGGGTGCTGGGGGCCCATGTTGACGATGATGCGCTCGTCGTCGGCGCGGGCCGCGGACTGGACGACCTCGTCCCAGTCGCCACCGGTGACCGTATAGACGGTGCCCTCGGTGGTCTCCCGAGGGGAGGCATGCGAAGTGCTCACGAGTACGACCTCCGCTGGTCCGGAGCCGGGATCTGGGCGCCCTTGTACTCGACGGGGATGCCGCCGAGGGGATAGTCCTTGCGCTGCGGGTGGCCCTGCCAGTCGTCCGGCATCATGATCCGCGTCAGGGCCGGGTGACCGTCGAAGACGATGCCGAAGAAGTCGTAGGTCTCGCGCTCGTGCCAGTCGTTGGTCGGATAGACGGCGACCAGTGACGGGATGTGCCGGTCGGTGTCCGGAGCGCTGACTTCGAGGCGGATCAGCCGGTTGTGGGTGATCGAGCGCAGGTGGTAGACGGCATGCAGCTCGCGGCCCTTGTCGTGCGGGTAGTGGACCCCGCTCACGCCGGTGCACAGTTCGAAGCGCAGGGCCGGGTCGTCGCGCAGGGTGCGGGCGACGCGCAGCAGGTGCTCGCGTTCGATGTGGAAGGTGAGTTCGCCGCGGTCGACGACCGTCTTCTCGATCGCGTTGCCGGGCAGCAGACCCTGTTCCTCCAGGGCGCCCTCCAGTTCGTCGGCGATCTCGTCGAACCAGCCGCCGTAGGGGCGGGCGGCCGGGCCCGGGAGCCGGACCGAGCGGACCAGGCCGCCGTAGCCGGAGGTGTCGCCGCCGTTGTTGGCGCCGAACATGCCGCGCTGGACGCGGATCTCCTCGCCGCCCTCGCCACGCATGCCGGGGAGGTTGGAGGCGCCGAGGTCCTTTTCGGGGTTCACCCCGTTCGACGCCCCGTTGGTGCCGTTCGCGTCGCTCACCGCAGCAGCCCCTTCATCTCGATCGTCGGCAGGGCCTTGAGCGCCGCTTCCTCCGCCTCACGGGCCGCCTCCTCGGCGTTCACGCCGAGCTTGGAGGTCTGGATCTTCTGGTGGAGCTTGAGGATGGCGTCCATCAGCATCTCGGGCCGTGGCGGGCAGCCGGGCAGATAGATGTCGACCGGGACGATGTGGTCGACGCCCTGGACGATGGCGTAGTTGTTGAACATGCCGCCCGAGGAGGCGCAGACCCCCATGGAGATCACCCACTTCGGGTTCGGCATCTGGTCGTAGACCTGCCGGAGCACCGGCGCCATCTTCTGGCTGACCCGACCGGCAACGATCATCAGGTCGGCCTGGCGCGGCGAGCCGCGGAAGACCTCCATGCCGAAGCGCGCCAGGTCGTAGCGGCCGGCGCCGGTGGTCATCATCTCGATGGCACAGCAGGCGAGGCCGAAGGTGGCAGGGAAGACGGACGACTTGCGCACCCAGCCCGCGGCCTGCTCGACGGTGGTCAGCAGGAAGCCGCTCGGCAGCTTTTCTTCGAGTCCCATGTCTAAAGGCCCCTCAGTCCCATTCCAGGCCGCCGCGCCGCCATACGTACGCGTACGCGACAAAGACGGTGAGCACGAAGAGCAGCATCTCCACGAGCCCGAAAACACCCAGGGCGTCGAAGGTGACGGCCCAGGGGTAGAGGAAGACGATCTCGATGTCGAAGACGATGAAGAGCATCGCCGTCAGGTAGTACTTGATGGGGAAGCGCCCGCCGCCGGCCGGCGTGGGGGTCGGCTCGATTCCGCACTCGTAGGCCTCGAGCTTGGCGCGGTTGTACCGCTTCGGACCGATCAGCGTGGCCATGACCACGGAGAAGATCGCAAAGCCTGCCCCGAGGGCTCCCAGTACGAGGATGGGCGCATACGCGTTCACCGCTCCTCGCTCCTCTCAGTCGGCACTGACTGCTGGCGATGGCACATCGGGCTCACTGCGCCCCACATGCCCCACGGGCCTCGCCGATCCCGGCGAAGATCGCGAACATGTGAAGCAGGTCACAAGCCCAACTGCCTCGCATCCTATGCCTGCCGCTCTGTGATCTGCGACACGGGGTATTGCACAAGCTTTGTGATCTCCACCACCTGATGAAGGATCATGAAGTCAGATGGGTGTCGATCTTCGTACGAGAAGCGTCCGAGTGATCACGAGAGGTGACATTTCCGCTCGTCGGCGCAGGTCGAAAGGTGAGTCTCCATATCAAGAGACTTCCCTTGCATGCAAATTGGTGCTGGACCATGCACCTTGATAGAGGGCCGCGTTCACACATCAGAGGGAGTCGCGCTGCGCGATGTGGACACGTGCACACATTCACGAGCCCGGGCCGACGGATTCCGCACACCGGACGCACCCACCCCCGTAACCGTTGCGTGACCTCCACCACATCCATGAGAAGCATCTGAGAAGCGGGGTTGGCCACCTGCCTCAACCAGTGGTAGGTGGCGGGCAATTCGGACGTAACAGCGAAAGAGCGTGATCACGGGCCTGGTAGCCGGTGCCCGCAATGTCCGTTACGGCGTCAATAAAGAAACACGTGGCAGGTGTTCGGGGGTCCGATTGAACAACTGTGGCGCACCACACGTTTCTTGAAGGTATGGAGGAGCCCCTGATACCGGTTGTTCTCATGTCCCACACCGCTCACATACGCAGCCACCGGAAACCCCGCCGCAGCGCGTCGAAAATCGCGATGCGGGCCGGAGTTGCCGGTGGCGTTCTCAGCACCCTGGCAGTGGCCGGGGCGTCAGGTTCGGCGAACGCTGCCGAACCCGTGACGCAGACGCTCGAACTGCCCACCCTGACGGCCGACCTGGCCGCGCAGGTCGCCGAGTCCGCCGACGCCACGCAGCAGGCGGCGGCGAACTACCAGCTGCAGGCCGAGCGTGACGCAGCCGCCGCAAAGGCCGCGAAGCAGGCCAAGGCGGACCTCGCGGAGGCGAAGCAGAAGGCCGAGGCCAGGAAGAAGGCCGCCGAGGAGGCCGCTCGCAAGGCCGCTGCCGAGCGCGCGTCCCGCACCACCGAGCGGGCCACCCTGTCCGCCTCGGCGAGCGCAGACACGTCCACCAGCACGTCCACGGCCACCGGTTCGGCCGCCGCGGTCATCGCCTTCGTCAAGGCGCAGGTCGGCGACGCCTACGTCTCCGGCGGCACCGGCCCCAACTCGTGGGACTGCTCCGGCCTCGTCCAGGCCGCCTTCAACCAGATCGGCGTCAGCCTGCCGCGTGTCTCGCAGGACCAGTCGACCGCCGGCACCCAGGTCTCGCTCGACAACCTGCAGCCGGGCGACATCCTGTACTGGGGCAGCGCGGGCAGCGCGTACCACGTGGCGGTGTACGTCGGCGACGGCATGTTCGTCGGCGCGCAGAACCCGTCCACGGGCGTCGCCGAGAAGCCGATGTCCTACGACCCGCCCACCGGAGCGGTGCGGGTGCTCTGACGCACAACCGTACGGAAGGGACCGCAGCCGCTCGGGGGCAGCGGTCCCTTCCGGGTTTGTTCCGGGTTCTCCGGGGGCCGGTACGGCTTCCGTCCGCGAGCGTGGCCGGTCTGGCCGGTCTGGGTCTGGGGACGCCGTGTGTGTTCTGTTGTCATGTGTGACGGAGGGTAGGGAGGAGTTCCGGAAGCGGAACCCCTGATTCCCTGCCGCCCACAACCTCCGCACACGACAGGAGAACCAGTCATGCCGAGCGTTTTCGTCCAGGGGAAGCCCGTCGACTCGTATCCCCCGCTCTCCCCCGAGGCCCGGCGCGGGTCGGTCCGGCGTATCACCGAGGTGGGTGAGGAGGTTCTGCACAAGCCGTGCCGGGACGTGACCGAGTTCGGTCCCGACCTCGCCGCGCTCATCGACGACATGTTCCTGACGATGTACGTGGCCGACGGCGCGGGACTGGCCGCGAACCAGGTCGGCGTCGGGCTGAGGCTGTTCGTCTACGACTGCCCGGACGACGACGGTGTCCGGCATGTCGGGCACATCGTCAACCCCGTGCTGGAACCCCTCGACCCGGCCGGGCGACGGCTGCTCGACGAGAACGAGGGCTGCCTGTCGGTGCCCGGCGCCGTGATGGACGTGCCCCGTCCGGACCTGGCCGTCGTGTGCGGGCTCGACAAGGACGGCGAGCCGCTCGTCATCGAGGGCACGGGGTACTTCGCCCGCTGTCTGGCCCACGAGACCGACCATGTGAACGGGCACGTGTATCTCGACCGGCTCTCCAAGCGGGAGCGGAAGGACGCGCTGCGGCAGGTGGCGGACCGGCGCGACGAGGTCTTCGCCCGCCGGGCCGCCAACATCGAGGCTCTCAGCGGGTAGTCGCGCCCCGCCTCAGCGCTCTGCTCACGCCTTCGGCGCCACCTTGCTCAGCCCGTTGATGATGCGGTCCATCGCGTCGCCGCCCGTCGGGTCCGTGAGGTTCGCGAGCATCTTCAGCGTGAACTTCATCAGCAGGGGGTGCGACAGCCCGCGCTGGGTCGCGATCTTCATGACCTTCGGGTTGCCGATGAGCTTCACGAAGGCGCGGCCCAGCGTGTAGTAGCCGCCGTAGGTGTCCTTGAGGACACGGGGGTAGCGCTGGAGGGCAAGTTCGCGCCCCGCGGGGGTCGAGCGGGCGTGGGCCTGGACGATGACGTCGGCGGCGATCTGGCCGGACTCCATGGCGTAGGCGATGCCCTCGCCGTTGAAGGGGTTGACCAGGCCGCCGGCGTCGCCGACCAGGAGCAGGCCCTTGGTGTAGTGCGGTTGGCGGTTGAAGGCCATGGGGAGTGCCGCACCGCGGATGGGGCCGGTCATGTTGTCCGGCGTGTAGCCCCAGTCCTCCGGCATCGACGCGCACCAGGCCTTCAGGACCTCACGCCAGTCGAGTTCCTTGAAGGAGTCCGAGGTGTTGAGCACACCCAGGCCGACATTCGAGGTGCCGTCGCCCATGCCGAAGATCCAGCCGTAGCCGGGCAGTAGCCGGTCCTCGGCCCCGCGCCGGTCCCACAGTTCCAGCCAGGACTCCAGGTAGTCGTCCTCGTGGCGCGGCGAGGTGAAGTACGTACGGACCGCGACGCCCATCGGTCGGTCCTCGCGGCGGTGCAGGCCCATCGCCAGCGAGAGCCGGGTCGAGTTGCCGTCGGCGGCGACGACGAGCGGCGCGTGGAAGGTGACCTCGCGCTTCTCCCCGGTGTCACCGAGCTTGGCGTGCACGCCGGTGATGCGGCCGGTGCGGTCGTCGAGGATCGGCGCGCCCACGTTGCAGCGCTCGTACAGCCGCGCGCCCGCCTTCTGCGCCTGGCGCGCGAGCTGCTCGTCGAAGTCGTCGCGCTTGCGGACGAGGCCGTAGTCCGGGAAGGACGCGAGATCCGGCCAGTCGAGCTGGAGACGGACGCCGCCGCCGATGATGCGCAGGCCCTTGTTGCGCAGCCAGCCGGCCTCCTCCGAGATGTCGATGCCCATGGCGACGAGCTGCTTGGTGGCGCGCGGGGTGAGTCCGTCGCCGCAGACCTTCTCGCGCGGGAACTCGGTCTTCTCCAGCAGGAGTACGTCGAGTCCGGCCTTGGCGAGGTGGTAGGCGGTGGTGGAGCCGGCTGGCCCCGCGCCGACGACGATCACATCGGCGGTGTTTTCGGAGAGGGGCTCGGTCACGGCGGGATCTCCCCAAGTTCGGAATCTGCGTGCCGACGGGCACTGGACATGGGCAGTCTATTCAGCAGAATTGATCACCCGGCTGAAGGGCTGCCCAGTGAACCGAGCTCTGCCCGTAGTACGGCTGCGTGTCCCCACCGACGAGGACGCCGTCGCCTGGCACCGGACCTTCGCCCACCCGGACGTCATGGAGTTCCAGGGCGGCAAAGCGGCGGAGCTGTCCGTCTACGAAGAGCTCACCGCCCGCCAGCGCCGGCACGACGCCGAGCGCGGGTACTGCCTGTGGACCATGCTCGACGAGTCCGGGCTGGTCATCGGCTTCACGGGCGCCCAGCCGTGGGAGCGGACCTGGGGGCCTACGGGCGAGATCGAGATCGGCTGGCGGCTCGGGCGCGAGCAGTGGGGCCGGGGTTACGCCACCGCGGCCGCGCGCATCACGCTGGAACGGCTGCGGGCGGCGGGCGTGCCGAGCGTGGTCGCCATGGTCGACGCACGCAACACCCGGTCCGTCGCGGTCACCCGGCGGCTGGGCATGCGCCTCGCCGAGGTCTTCCGGACACCGACGTCGGAGCGGGAAGGGCACTGCTACCGGCTCGACCTGGAGACAGCCGGAGAACAGCCGGAGCCAAGCGGAGACGAGCAGAGATAACCGACAGTAATCGACTGTCACAGAAAGACACTTGACGCTTCCGGACGCTACCCGGCCGGGGTTACCCTGCCAGTACCGCTGGGGGTGACATCTTGCGTATACCACCCAATTCGCCCGAGGTGCGGGTGCCGAAACTGGTCGGTCTGATGGCCGTCGACGCGCGCGAGGCGGCCGAGACGGGCGGCGTACTGCTCGCCGCCCCCGACCGGCCCGACTTCCGCCGCACGGTCGTGGAGTACGTCGTACGGCAGTACCCGCCACCCGGTGCCGCGGTGCCGCACGGTGCCGTGGTCACCGTGTGGTTCGACTTCGGCGAGGGTGAGGGCGGCGGCGGTGCGGGCGTGCACGAGCCCCGCGTACCGCGCCCGGGCGGCGGCGGTATGGAGCGCGAACTCGACGAGCCGGGAGATCCCTTCGCCGTGGCCGGGTTCGGCTCGCCCTACTGACCGCTCGCCTTGAATCCCCGGTGCAGCGCCACGATCCCGCCGCTCAGGTTCCGCCAGGCCACCGTCGACCAGCCGGCCTTCTGCAGGCGCTCGGCCAGCGCGGGCTGGTCGGGCCAGGCGCGGATGGACTCGGCGAGGTAGACGTACGCGTCCGGGTTGGACGACACCGCGCGCGCGACCGGCGGCAGGGCACGCATCAGGTACTCGGTGTACACGGTCCGGAAGGGCGCCCAGGTCGGGTGCGAGAACTCGCAGATCACGACCCGGCCGCCGGGCTTGGTCACCCGGTACATCTCGCGCAGCGCCGAGTCGGTGTCCTGCACGTTGCGCAGCCCGAAGGAGATGGTGACGGCGTCGAAGGTGTCGTCCTTGAAGGGCAGCCTCGTCGCGTCGCCCGCGGTGAACGGCAGCCAGGTGTGCTTGCGCTTGCCGACCTGGAGCATGCCGAGGGAGAAGTCGCAGGGGACGACGTACGCGCCGGTGCGGGCGAAGGGCAGCGAGGACGTGGCCGTACCGGCGGCCAGGTCGAGGACCTTCTGCGCGGGCCGGGCGTCGACGGCCTTGGCGACCTCTCTGCGCCACACCCGGTCCTGGCCGAGCGAGAGCACGTCGTTCGTCAGGTCGTACCGTTCCGCCACGTCGTCGAACATCGAGGCGACTTCGTGCGGCTGCTTGTTCAGGGAGGCGCGGGTCACGGGGGCCATTGTTGCAGTACGTCCCCGCATGCCCGCTCAGGGGAGCAGGCGTGGTTTCCTCTTCGCCGCCACGTCCTCCACCCATCCGCACACCAGGACGAACGCCGCGATCGACGAACACGGGCCCCTCTTCGGACCCGTTGCCGCGTTTGCGGCGGCGACCGTGCACAGCGTCGGCAGGGGCGACAGCGGCGCGGTTGTCGAGGGCAGGCTCGGAATGCATTACCCGGATATTAGGGAGCCTTTATGCGTCCTAACTCGGACGTGCTTGTGAGAGAACCATGAGAAACGCGGAACCTGTCCTTTCCCTGAGAGATTCCCGGAAAGGCTGCGTAACCGAGAGCGGAGCGAAGGAGTTGAATGCCCGGATTACCCGCCCGTCAAGCACCTTTTGACCGCCTCTGCCCGTGAAGCGCCTGTGCGACTCGTGTCCGCCCGAAGCTCGGTGCGTGTGAGACATTTCCATTCCGGAAACGCGCTTTGTTTCCGGCCTGGGACAGGACGTCACAAGAGCGGGAGCCAACTCGATGCGGAGTTTCCTGAAGCCGGCGGCCGGGCTCACCTGCCTGTTTGCCCTGGCCACCGCGGGGTGCTCCGCGGGATCCGACGACACCTCCGACGCGGCGCCCGCCGCACCGGAGCAGTCGAGCGCCTCCCTTGCCGAGGAGACCGCGCCGAGCACCGCGTACGCCCCCTACGTGAGCGCCACGACCGCGTCCGGCAACGACGCGGCGGGCTCCCCGACGACGTACAACCTGGCTTTCGTGATCTCCGGGGGCGGCGACTGCACGCCGAAGTGGAACGGGACGGAGGCCATCGCCGACTCGGCGGTGACGGACCGGATCGCGCAGCTCAAGAAGGACGGTGCCACGGTCCGCGTCTCCTTCGGCGGCGCCTCCGGCGAGGAACTGGCGGCGACCTGCGACAGCGCGTCCGAGCTGGCGGAGGCGTACGGCAAGGCGCTGGACGCGGCCGGCTCGGCCCAGGCCGACTTCGACATCGAGGGCGACGAACTCACCGACGCCGACTCGGTCGCCCTGCGCTCCGAGGCGATCGCGGCGTTGCAGGAGGAACGCACCGGCCTCCAGGTCTCCTTCACGCTCCCGGTCATGCCCTCCGGCCTCGACGACGACAGCCTCGCCCTCCTGGAGTCGGCCAACGAGCACGACGTGCAGGTCTCCACCGTCAACCTGATGACGATGAACTACGGCGAGTCGTACGGCGGCGACATGGACGACTACGCGCTCACCTCCGCGAGGGCCGCCCATGGCCAGCTCAAGGACGTGTTCGGGCTCGCGGACGCGGCCGCCTGGCAGGGCATGGCGCTGACGTCGATGATCGGCGTGAACGACGTGGCCAACGAGACGTTCACGCTCTCCGACGCCGCCCAGGTGCGGTCGTTCGCGGAGGAGAAGGGGATCGCGTGGGTGTCGATGTGGTCGACGTTCCGGGACCAGCGGTGCGAGGACGACAACGCCTCGCGGAACGACGCGTTGACCGACTGCAGTGGGGTGGAGCAGAGTTCGGGAGCGTTCGCCAAGGCGTTCGCGGGCTGAGGTGGCCGAGCGGAACGGAACGGACGCGGCGGCTGAGTGACTGAGCGGGGCGCTATCGGCGCCGGTGCACCAGGCGTCCGCCGACGACCGTCGCCACGCATGTCACCGCTCCGCGTTCGGTGAGCGCGGCCTCGTCCGGGACGTCGAAGACGGCGAAGGTCGCGTCCGCCCCGGAGTGCGGTGCCAACGGGGTGAGGATCGCCTCCGCGAGTTTCCGCCCGGCCAGCGGGTCGAGCGAAGGCGGACCGGTCGGTGACCCGAAGCGCTGTTCGACGCGCAACCCCGCCCGGTGCACGGCGTCGGCCACCGCCGGCCGCCACAGGTCCCCCGCCACCGCGACGGTCCCGTGCGCGAGCATGCGCTGCACCCCGCGTCGCGCGCTCGCGCCCCGGCGGGCGTCGGTCAGGGCGCCGCTCTCGACGACCGCCGCGAGCGCGTCCCCGGTCAGCGGCTCGGTGCCCAGCTCGTCGGCCTCGCGCGGATCCGGATGGTAGGCCAGCTCCAGCAGTTCGGGCCCGTGAGGATTCAGCAGACCCGGCGTCAGCAGACCCGGCCAGCGCCGCACCCGGGCGGTCGGACGAGCCGCCACCAGTTCCTCGTACGGGCCGACGGCCGCGATCACCCGGCCGTCCACCAGCACCGCGCCGTCGGGCACGGCGGGCCGCCGGTCCCCGGGGACCAGAAGACCGGCGGTGTGGATCGTCAGCATCGGGGCCCTAGTTGGACGCGAGCAGCTTCAGCTCCGGATGAGCCGTGCCGCCCGCGATCGCCGTGGAGGAGATGTGGGACATGACGCGCTCGTCGACGGGGTCGTTCGCCGGGTCGTCGTGGACGACGAGGTGCTCGTACGTCGTCGCGCGCTGGGCCGGGACCCGTCCCGCCTTGCGGATGAGGTCGATGATCTCCATCCGGTTGGAGCGGTGCCTGGCGCCGGCGGAGGAGACGACGTTCTCCTCCAGCATGATCGAGCCGAGGTCGTCCGCCCCGTAGTGCAGCGACAGTTGGCCGACCTCCTTGCCGGTGGTCAGCCACGAGCCCTGGATGTGGGCGATGTTGTCCATGAACAGCCGCGCGATGGCGATCATCCGCAGGTACTCGAAGAGCGTGGCCTGCGTGCGGCCCTTCAGGTGGTTGTTCTCGGGCTGGTAGGTGTACGGGATGAAAGCGCGGAAGCCGCCCGTCCGGTCCTGTACGTCACGGATCATCCGCAGGTGCTCGATGCGTT
Organism: Streptomyces sp. AC555_RSS877; assembly: GCF_019049245.1. GTDB lineage: Bacteria > Actinomycetota > Actinomycetes > Streptomycetales > Streptomycetaceae > Streptomyces. Next base: position 58,486 of record NZ_JAGMUK010000007.1, read on the forward strand.
CGGCGTTGGTCTCGCCGGTCCCCATCAGCATGGTGGAGGTGGACTCCACACCCAGCCCGTGCGCGGTCTCCATGATCTCCAGCCAGCGCTCGCCGGACTCCTTCAGCGGGGCGATCGCCTTGCGGGGACGCTCGGGCAGCAACTCGGCGCCGGCACCGGCGAAGGAGTCGAGACCGGCCGCGTGGATACGCGTGATGGCCTCCTCCACACTCACCTTGGAGATCCGGGCCATGTGCTCGACCTCGCTCGCCCCCAGGCTGTGGATGACCAGCTGCGGGAAGGCCTGCTTGATGGCGGAGAAGTGCTCCTCGTAGTACTCGACGCCGTAGTCCGGGTGGTGACCGCCCTGGAACATGATCTGCGTCCCGCCGAGCTCGACGGTCTCCGCGCACCGGCGCAGGATGTCGTCCAGGTCGCGGGTCCAGCCCTTGGCCGCGTCCTTGGGGGGCGCGTAGAAGGCGCAGAACTTGCACGCCGTGACGCACACGTTGGTGTAGTTGATGTTGCGCTCGATGATGTACGTCGCGATGTGCTCGGTCCCCGCGTACCTGCGCCGCCGTACGGCGTCGGCGGCGGCGCCCAGCGCGTGCAGCGGGGCGTCGCGGTAAAGGAGGAGCGCCTCCTCGGGGGTGATGCGCCCACCTTCGGCGGCACGGTCGAGGACGGACTGAAGGTCGGCCTTCTCGGTCACCGGGGGCGTCCCTTTCGTAAGGGGTGAGGACGGTCCGAACCAGCCTACGCCAGCCCTTTTCGGCGCCGGACTTCAGGCCGCGTACGCGCCCGTCAGCAGTCCCAGGTACGCGCCCGCGATCAGGAACGGCCCGAACGGGATCGCCGTCCTGCGCCCGGCCCGCCGCGCCACCACGAGCGCACCGCCGTACAGCGCCCCCGACAGGAACCCGGCGAGGGTACCGAGCAGCACGGTCCCCCAGCCGTACCACCCGAGCAGGGCCCCCGTCCCGAGCGCGAGTTTCACATCGCCGAAGCCCATGCCACCGGGGTTGGCCAGCCACAGCACGAGGTATCCGGCGCCGAGCGCGAGCGCGCCGAGCGCGGCGGACGGCCAGCTCCCGGCGTGCTCCGGCACCAGCGCGACCAGTCCGAGCAGTACCAGGGCCGCGCCGGCGAGCGGCAGCGTCAGCACGTCGGGCAGCCGCTGCACCCGGAGGTCGACGACGGCCAACAGCACCCCCACGGGCGCGAGCAGCAGCCAGACGGCGATCTCGGGCCGGGTGTCGGTGGCGGCGGCGAGGCCGGCGCAGAGGAGGGCGGTGACGAGAGCGAGGACGGGCGCGCGGGGGCCGTACCTCCCCTGCGCGGACCGCCTCGTCACGACCGTCCCGTCGCCCGCCGCCACCACGACGGCCCCGCCCGCGCACTCCCCGCACCGCGCCCGCCCGAGCCACCCGCGGATCGGATGCCCGCCGGGACACCGCTGCCGCCAGGCCTCCTCCGGGGGCACCGAGAACCGGTAGGCGGCGCGGGGCACCAGCGCCCCCGTCACCGCGCCCCACACCGCGGCGACGGCGATCAACAGGCCGGACAGACCGACTGGGCCGGACAGACCGGTCATCCCCGCTCGACCTTCGACAGCCGTGCCTGCGGCCGCCCCGAGTCCTCGCTGTCCGAGTCGTACCGCAGGTCGTCGCCGACCGGCGTGATCCGGACCGTGTGGGCGGCCTGGCTGCACACGCCCCGGTTCGACTCGGCGCCGACGGCGGTCGCCACGACCTGCCGGTTCGTCACCCTCTTCAGAGTCAGTACGTCGTCGCAGACACCGCCGAGCACATCCGTGTGCCGCAGCGTGCCCAGCTTCTCGCCCACCTGGGCCTTCCCGACGGTCAGCCGGAAGGTCCCCATGGGAAGCGTGCCGCCGAGCGCGGCGGCCTGTCCCTCCCAGGTACCGACGTACTTCACCGGTACCGCGGCCGCGTCGCTGTCCGCGCTCGTGCTCGGTGCCGAGGAGTGGGCGCTGTCGGAGTCCCCGGCGGCGCTGGGGCTGTTGTCGTCCGGCAACAGGTCGAACACCAGCACCGAGCCGACCGTCACCGCCGCCAGCGCGCCCGCGACAGCGAGGGCCACCGTGCAGCTGAGCCGGCGCCCTCGGCCGGTGGCCGCGGGGGCCGCCGTGGCGGACAGGGACACGGAGAGCCTGCCGGGACCGCGGTCGGAGGGTGCCGCGTCCTGCGGCTGATGCTCGTGCGGGTCCCGGGGCCCGGGGACGGGCGGCGCGGGCGTCTCCTCCGCGGCCGAAGCCGCAGCCGGAGTCGAAGCCGGAGTCGCAGTCGGGCTCGGAGCCATGACCGGTGGTGGGCCGAACTCCCCCAACGCCGGCGCCGCCTCCGAGGTCCGGCTGAACTCCACTGGCCCGGACGTCACCTCCTGTGCCGTCTCCAGGTTCAGCAGCCGTACGGCCCCCCGGCTGACCTGCTCGACCAGCGCCCCCGGCAGCCACCCGCCCGCGACCAGTCGCGCCGCGCCCTCGGGTGCCAGCTTCCGGGCCACTTCCGCGGGCGTCGGCCGCTCCTGCGGCTCCTTGGCCAGGCAGGCCTCCACGAGCGGCCGCAAGTCGTCGTCCAGCGAGCCTATTTCGGGCGGCTCGTGGACGACCCGGTAGAGCAGGGCCGCCGAGGAGTCGCCGCGGAAGGGCGCCTCCCCGGTCGCCGCGTACGCCAGCACCGCGCCCAGCGAGAAGACGTCCGCCGCTCCGGTCGCCCCGTTGCCCAGGATCTGCTCGGGCGACATGTACCCGGGTGAGCCGATCGAGACGCCGCTGGAGGTCAGGGAGGCCGTACCGTCCGTGGCCCGCGCGATACCGAAGTCGATCAGCAGCGGTCCGTCCAGCGTGAGCAGCACGTTCGACGGCTTCACGTCCCGGTGCACCAGCCCCAGTTCGTGCACCGCCGTGAGCGCCTCCGCGAGTCCCGCTCCCAGCGCCCGTACCGAACGCGCGGGCAGCGCGCCCCCGTCCGCGACCGCCGCCGACAACGACGGCCCCGCCGCGTAGGCGGTCGCCACCCACGGCACGGCGGCGTGCGGGTCCGCGTCCAGGACCGGCGCGGTCCAGGCGCCGCCGACCCGGCGCGCCGCGTCGACCTCGCGGCGGAAGCGGGCGCGGAACTCCTCGTCCAGGGCGAAGTGCGGGTGCACGATCTTCACCGCGACCGTGCGGCCACCGGCGCTGCGGCCGAGGTAGACCCGCCCCATGCCGCCGGAGCCGAGCCGGCCGAGCAGCCGGTAGGGCCCCACGACCGTGGGTTCGTCGACTCCGAGCGGCTGCATGGCGTCACTCCTCCCCCGTACGCCTCACGTCCTGGGCAGCGTAGCCCTGAAGGCCGCCGCGCCTCATGGCTGGAGCAGGTCGACCTTCACGTCCGCGGGGAAACCGGTCGTCGGACCCACCCGGCGGGCGAACTCGGCGACCGCCGCGAGCTGCGGGTCGCCGAAGCGGAAGTCGAGGGTCGTGAAGTAGCGCTCCAGGACCTGTTCGTCGAAGGCCTCCCAGCGGGCCGCCTGCTCGGCGACCTTGCCGACCTCCTCCAGGGAGAGGTTGCGGGAGGCGAGGAAGGCCTCGTGCACCTTGCGGGTGATGGCCGGCTCGCGCTCCACGTAGTCCCGGCGGGCCGCCCACACCGCGAAGACGAACGGCAGCCCCGTCCACTCCTTCCACAGCGCACCGAGGTCGTGCACTTCGAGCCCGAACCTGGGCCCGTCGAGCAGGTTCGCCCGCAGCGCCGCGTCCCCGATGAGTACGGCCGCCTCGGCCTCCTGCATCATCAGGCTCAGGTCGGGCGGGCAGGTGTAGTAGTCGGGCCGCACGCCGTAACGGTCCGACAGGAGGAGCTGGGCCAGGCGTACGGAGGTGCGCGAGGTCGAGCCGAGGGCGACCCGGGCGCCGTCCAGCTCGTCGAGCGGGACCTTCGAGACGATCACGCAGGACATCACCGGCCCGTCGCAGCCCACCGCGATGTCCGGGAAGGCGACCAGGTCGTCGGCGTTCTTCAGGAACTCGACCAGCGTGATGGGCCCGATGTCGAGGTCTCCCCGCACCAGCTGCTCGCTGAGCTTCTCCGGGGTGTCCTTGGTCAGCTCGAAGTCGAGGAGCGTGCCGGTTCTCGCGAGCCCCCAGTACAGGGGCAGGCAGTTGAGGAACTGGATGTGGCCGACGCGCGGCCGGGTGCGAGAAATGTCCACATCGCGAGACTAGCCCCCATGGGGTAGCGTGCAGGGCTCAGGGTCGGACTCGGATCTGTCAAGCCCGAGACGGCTCTTTCAAACGTCCGGGTGACGTGATCTTGACCTCTATTGCATTCGGCTGCCTGCATGCTAGGCTCGCCGCAAGTTGCAGTTTGGTTTCCCTTGCAGTACAGAGCCTGCGGAGCATGTGACCGCGGGCTCTAGTCGTTTTCAGACGTATGCAGTTGTGCGGCATTTTTGTTTTCACACTTGCAGGGTTCTGGAGCAGGGCGACCCTTTGGGCCCAAGGAGGGCTTATGGCTACCGGAACCGTGAAGTGGTTCAACGCCGAAAAGGGCTTTGGCTTCATCGCCCAAGAAGGCGGCGGCCCCGACGTCTTCGTCCACTACTCCGCGATCAACGCGAGCGGCTTCCGCTCGCTGGAGGAGAACCAGCAGGTTTCCTTCGACGTGACCCAGGGCCCGAAGGGCCCGCAGGCGGAGAACGTCACCCCTGTCTGAGTTCATGAGCCCAAAGCTCTGATCCGGAATCGACCGTAGTACCCAAGGAGCCCCGCGCCGCAAGGCGACGGGGCTCCTGCCTTTGCCCGGAGCGGCGGCGGCAGGAGTGGGGCCGGGTCGCGGGCCGTGAGAGGGGCCCGGCCGGCGGTCGGGTCGGTTGTCAGTGGCTGCCGCTAGGGTCCCCGCCCATGACCGAAGCCGATTTCCTGACCGCCACCCGCACCTTCTACGACACCGTGGCCGAGGACTACGCCGCCCGGTTCCTGGACGCGCTCGCGAAGAGGCCCTTGGACCGGGCCGTGCTCGCCGGGTTCGCCGAACTCGTCACCGCGGGCGGAGCCGACGGCGAGGTGGCGGACCTGGGCTGCGGGCCCGGGGAGGTGACCGCGTACCTGGCCTCGCTCGGCCTGCCCGTGTTCGGGCTCGACCTGTCGGAGTCGATGCTGGCGATCGCCCGCCGGGAGCACCCCGGCCTGCGTTTCCAGCAGGGCTCGATGCTGGAGCTGGAACTCGCCGACGGGGCGCTCGCCGGGGTCCTGTCCTGGTACTCGTCCATCCACACCCCTGTGGACCGGCTGCCCGGCCTCTTCGCCGAGTTCCACCGCGTGCTGGCACCCGGCGGCCACCTGCTCGTCGCCTTCCAGGTCGGCGACGAGCCCCGGTACCACGACCGCCCCTTCGGCCACCAGGTGTCGCTGGGCTTCCAGCGCAGGCGGCCGGAGGCCGTCGCCGAGCTGCTGTCGGCGGCCGGCTTCGCCCTTGTCTCACGGACGGTGCGCGAGCCGGACGACACGCTCGGGGAGCCGACCCCGCAGGCGGCCCTGATCGCCCGGAAGCCGCCGCGGGCCGCCGGCTAGAGCGCGCCCGCGAGGTCCAGTGCCGCGATGTACCCGAAGGTCATCGCCGGACCGATCGTCGAGCCCGCGCCCGCGTAGCTGTGCCCCATCACGGCGGCGCTGGCGTTCCCGGCGGCGTACAGGCCGGGGATGACCGAGCCGTCGGGGCGCAGGACGCGGGCCCGGGCGTCGGTGCGCAGGCCGCCCTTGGTGCCGAGGTCGCCGGGGACGATCTTGAAGGCGTGGTACGGGGGCAGCCACAGGGGCGCGAGGCAGGAGTCGGGGAGGACGGCGGGGTCCGTGTAGTAGTGGTCGTAGGCGCTGTCGCCGCGCCCGAAGTCGGGGTCGTCGCCCTTCACCGCGAGGGAGTTGAAGCGGTCGACGGTGGCGCGCAGGGCGGCCGCGGGGACGCCGATGGCGGTCGCCAGGGCGTCCAGGGTCCAGGCCTTGTGGGCCGCGCCCGAGCTGTACCAGTCGTCCGGGAACGGGAAGGTCGGAGCCACGTCCTTGAAGAGGTACCGGTTGCGGTAGTTCTGGTCGGTGATCAGCCAGGCCGGGATGTCGGGGTCGGTGGGGTGGCGCTCGTACATGGTGTGGACGACGTCGCTGTAGGGCGCGGCCTCGTTGACGAACCGACGCCCCGCCGCGTTGACCAGCAGGCCGCCGGGGAGGGTGCGTTCGGCGAGGCAGAAGTACGGCTGGCCGGGGAGCGGGATGGCCGGACCCCACCAGGCGTCGTCCATGAGGGCGAGGTCGGCTCCTAGGCGGTGGCCCGCCCGGATTCCGTCCCCGGTGTTCTCCTTCGCGCCGACGGTCCAGTCCGTGCCGATCGGCTGCTGCTGGTACTGCACCCGCATCGCCGCGTTGTGCTCGAATCCGCCGGATCCGACGACGACCCCGCGCCGGGCGCGGAGCAGCCCCGGGGTGCCGCCCCGCGTGACCACGGCGCCCGTGACCGCCCCGCCCTCGACGTACAGCTCGGTGAGCGGGGTGCCGAGCCGGACCGGCACGCCGGCGGTCCGGAGTCCGAGGCGCAGCCCCGCCGCCAGCGACTGGCCCATGGTGAGCGGCTTCTGCCCCAGCGCCGCGGCCTTCGTGCCCCGGGCCAGGCACTCGGCGGCGACGGCGACGCCCTTCGCGTTCACCGCGGCCAGGGCGAGCCACTTGTAGTCGGCGCTGAAGACGACCATGCCGGCCGGGACCTGGAGGTACGGCGGGTTGAGGCGGGCGAGTTCGGCGCCGAGGAGGTTGCCGTCGAGCTGGTCGGGCTCGATGGAGCGACCGTTCGGGAGGCCGCCGGGGAGCTCGGGGTAGTAGTCGCTGTACCCCTCCATCCAGCGGAACCGCAGCGGGCTGTTGGCCATGACGAAGGAGAGCATGGCGGGCCCGTGGGCGAGGAAGGCCCGCTGCCGGTCGGCGGGGACGTCGGCCCCGACGACGGCGGCCAGGTAGGCGGCGGCCTTGGCGGGGGTGTCGGGCACGCCGGCGGCGAGGATCACGGGGTTGTTGGGAATCCAGACCCCGGCGCCGGAGCGGGCGGCCGACCCTCCGAAGGTGTCCGCCTTCTCGACCACGACACAGCTCAGCCCCCGCTTGGCGGCCGTCAGCGCGGCGGTCATCCCGGCGGCGCCGGACCCGATGACGACGACGTCGTAGGTACCCAGGAGCGGCAGGTCGGCCGCACGGGCGCCTTGCTGGACGCCGGCCGCGACGGCGAGGCCGGCACCGGCGGCACCGGCGAGCAGGTGTCTTCGGGAAGGGCCGCCGGTCGGTCCGGTGCGTCGTCTCTCAGGGTCCGCGCTCGTGGTCATGGCTGCTCCAGCCCGCCGGGAACGATGGAAAGAGGTGCGGGACGGGAATGTCGCGCGGGGGCCTTGCGAAGTCAAGGGCCGTGCGGCTGGAGCAACTTCCTTGGCCTGAACCAGACGTGAACCAGACTTGGGGTGCGACGCCCTCTCACCGCTCGTACAGCCCCTCCACCTCCTGCGCGAAGTCCTTCATGACCGCTTCCCTGCGCAGCTTCATCGACGGGGTCAGGTGGCCGGCCTGCTCCGAGAAGTCCTTCGGCAGGATCGTGAAACGGCGGATCGACTCCGGGCGGGAGACCAGCTTGTTGGCCTCGTCGACCGCGCGCTGGAGGACCGCTCTCAGCTCCTCGTCGTTCACGAGGAGCTCCGGCGGGACGGAGTGCTTGCCGTTCATCCGGCGCCAGTGGCTGACGCCGTCCATGTCGAGGGTGATGAGGGCGGAGATGTAGGGGCGGGTGTCGCCGAGGACCATGCACTGGGAGATCAGGGGGTGGGAGCGGAGCCAGTTCTCGAGCGGCGCCGGGGCCACGTTCTTCCCTCCCGCCGTGATGAGGATTTCCTTCTTCCGGCCGGTGATCGTCAGGTAGCCCTCGTCGTCCAGGCGGCCGATGTCGCCCGTCGGGAACCAGCCGTCGGAGGACGAGGGGATCAGGCCGTTGCCGTGCGGGTCCCAGTAGCCGCGGAAGACCTGGCCGCCGCTCAGGAGGATCTCGCCGTCCGCGGCGATGCGGACCTTGGTGCCGGGCAGGGGCCAGCCGACGGTGCCGAGACGGGGTCTGAGGGGCGGGGTGACGGTGGCGGCGCCGGTCGACTCGGTGAGGCCGTACCCCTCGTAGATCTCCATGCCCGCGCCCGCGAAGAAGGCCGCGATGGGGCGGCCGAGGGGGGAGCCGCCGGAGATGATGTGGCGGATGCGGCCCCCCATGGCGTTGCGGATGCGGCGGTAGACGAGGGGGTCGTAGCAGGCGCGGGCCGCTTTGAGGGCGGGGCCGGGGCCGCTGCCGGTGCCGGCCTTGCGGGCCTCGACCGCCTCGGCGTAGCGGCCGGCCACGCCGGTGGCGCGGTCGAAGAGGGCGACCCGGCCGCCGCTCTCCGCCTTGGCGCGCGCGTTGTTGAAGACCTTCTCCAGCATGTACGGGATGACCAGCAGGAACGTCGGTTTGAAGCTGCCGAGGTCGGCGAGCAGGTCCTCCGCCTTCAGGCTCGGCGCGTGGCCGAGGCGGACCCGGGCGCGGACACAGGCGACGGCCACCATGCGGCCGAAGACGTGTGACATGGGCAGGAAGAGGAGGGTGGAGAGTTCGTCGGCCGTCTTCGACTTGAAGACGGGGTGCAGGAGTTCGATCGCGTTGTCGACCTCGGCCAGGAAGTTGCCGTGTGTGAGGGCACAGCCCTTGGGGCGGCCGGTGGTGCCCGAGGTGTAGACGACGGTGGCGAGCGTGTCGGGGCCCAGGACCCCTCGCCGTACGGCGATCTCCTGGTCGGGGACCTGCTGTCCTAGCTCGGCCAGGCGCTCCAGGTGGCTCTTCTCCAGGATCCACATGTGGCGCAGGTCGGGGAGATGGCTGAGTTCGGGGCCCAGTGCCGAGGCCTGTGCGACCGTCTCCGTCACCAGGGCCACCGCGCCCGAGTCCTGGAGGATCCAGCGGGTCTGGTAGACGGAGGAGGTCGGGTAGATCGGGACGGTGACGAGGCCGGCGGCCCAGGCGGCGAAGTCGAGGAGCGTCCACTCGTACGTCGTGCGCGCCATGATCGCGACCCGGTCGCCCGGCACGAGCCCTTCCGCGATCATCCCCTTCGCGAGGGCGAGCACTTCCCCGGCGAACTCGGCCGCCGTCAGGTCCGACCAGCCGCCCTCCTCGGTACGGCGGCTGAGCACCGGGTCCTCCGGCGCCGCGTCCGCGTTGTCGAAGGGCAGGTCGGCGAGCGACCCGTACGTGACCGGCGGGACGATCGGCGGGACGGAAACCTCCCGGACCTCTCCGTCCAGCCGCCGGATCTCCGGTTCCACGAGCACGGGCGCACCGTCGTAGTCGTGACCGGACGTGTAGGCGAGGGACATGGGGCAGCTCCAGGGGCGTGCAACAGTGTTCCGCTCTGTTGCATGTGGTACGTACGGGACGTACCGGGGCGTTCACCAGCGGTGCGCGGCTGACGGGTTACCGCGGGTTAAGACGGTGATCGTACGGCGCCCTCGTGGAAGGTTCGTGCGGGTTCGGGGGTGGTCCGGAGCCGGGGATGTGCAACCTCGGAGGTTATGTGAGCGACCCTCAGGTACGCTCCCGTGTCGCCGCCGCCCCTGCCCACCAGGCACGCTCTCGCCTTACCTGCGGTAACCTTACTTCGGAGTAAGCAGAGATCCGCGTGGGGAGACGGCCATGGCCGACCGCTACCTGAGGTTCACCGGCACCGCGCCCGGCCCTTTCCCGACCTGCCGGCCGAGGCTGCCGCATCCGGCCGCCCTCGTGCGGGTCCGCGGCCGGCGCCTGCCGGGGGCGTGATGTCCGTCGCCCTCACCCGGCCGCCCGCCCTCGCGCCCCTGCTCGCCCGCGGCGCCCTGCTCTCCCCCTTCAAACGCCCCCGCCCGGACGCGGACTTCCCCCGCACCCGGCTGGTGCTGCCCGGCCTGCGCGTCGACCTCGCACGGCTGGCCGCGTACGAGCGGGTGTGCGGCTTCGCCACCGGGGAGGACGCGCTGCCGGTGACGTATCCGCACGTCCTGGGCTTTCCGCTCGCGATGCGGCTGATGAGCGGGCGGGACTTCCCGCTGCCGCTGCTCGGACTCGTCCACACGTCGATCGAGATCACCCGGTACCAGGCACTCCCGGCCACCGGAGAGTACGAACTCACCGTGGGTGTCGAGCGGTTGGTGCCGCACCGGCGCGGCACTGAGGCCGTCGTGGTCACGGAGGTGCGGGCGGGCGGCAGCGTCAGGTGGGAGTCGAGAAGCACGTATCTCGCCCGGCACCGCACAAACGCCCACACCACGGAGCCCACGGAACGGGGACAGGAGCCCGGCGAACAGGCACGGGAGCCCGGCGAACAGCCGCGGCAATCCGGGTGGCAGGCACGGGAAACCGGCGAACAGCCGGAGGAGCCCGGGTGGCAGGCACGCCAATCCGGCGGGTGGTCGCAGGAACCCGGCCGACAGGCACGGGAAACCGGCCGACAGCCGCAGGAGCCCGGCCGACAGGCGCCTGGCACCGACCGGCGCGTACCGGACACCGCCCCACAGGCACCCGTGCCGCTTCCCGCTGTCGCCGAGTGGCGGCTGGCCGGGGACGTCGGGCGCCGGTACGGCGCGGCGTCCGGGGACCGCAACCCCATCCATCTCCACCCGCTCACCGCCCGGCTCTTCGGCTTCCCCCGGGCCATCGCGCACGGCATGTGGACCGTGGCCCGCTGCCTGGCCGCGCACGGCACCTCGCAAGCCGTCCGGATCCGGGCGGAGTTCAGGGCACCGGTGCTGCTGCCGGGCACGGTGACGTACGTCGCCGACGGCGAGCGGTTCGAGCTGCGCGGCGGAGACCAGGTGCATGTGAGCGGCGAGGTCTACCCGATCGCCTCGTGAACCGGCTCCGCCGGTGACCACGGCTGCCCGGTCATCAGGTTCCCCAGCCCGGCCCACGCGAAGTTCATCAGGGTCGCCGCCGCCTGTCTGGCGCTGACGCCGGGCGTCACGTTGGCCCAGGCGGCAAGTGACTCGGCCGCTCCGACCAGGGCCTCGGCGAGGCCGGCGACCTCGCGCTCGGGGAGGTCGGGGTCGCGGTGGGCCTCGCGGGCGGCGACGACGATCAGGTGGGTCACGAAGGCGACGATCTCCTCGCGCATCGCGGCGACCTCGGCGGCGAACCGCTCCCCGTGGGTCCGTGCCTGCAGATGCAGGACCGACCAGGCGTCCGGGTGCTGAGCGGTGTGCGTGAAGAACGCCCGCAGGCCGTCCCAGAGTTGGCGGTCGGCGGGCAGGCCGGTGTCGACGCCGGCCCGGACGGCCGCGGTGAGGGCCTGCGCCTCGCGGCGGATGCAGGCGGCGAAGAGATCTTCCTTCGAGTTCAGGTAGAGGTAGACCAACGGCTTGGACACGCCCACGAGTTCGGCGATCTCGTCCATCGACGCGGCCATGTACCCGCGCTGCCCGAAGGTCCGCACGGCGGCGTCCAGCATCTGCTGTTCACGGACGGCACGCGGCATCCGCTTGCTCTTCACGGCACCCATGCCGGAAAGACTAATTGGGTGCGGCCGTGCGGAACCCCCCTACGACGCCTGGGAGGCCGTGCCCTGCGTCCGCGCGGTGTCGTCGGCGACGTCCTCCTGGCTGCGGTTCGCGTCCAGGTTGGACTTCATGCGCTCCACCTTCTGCACGACCTTGACCGAGGCCCGGTCCCGCTCCTTGCGCAGCACGACGAAGCTGATCGGGGCGGAGAGCACGAGGGAGAGCAGGATGATCCACATGCCGTTGGAGTCACCGAGGCCGCGCGGAACGACACCGGAGTAGACCAGGCCCCAGACGACCACGAGGCAGCCCACCAGGATCCCGAGGCGCATCAGTGTGTAGCGGAGCATGTCAATCCACTCTTCCGTTCCGACTGGGGGTCGCCCCTCCGGGGGCGTTCCCGAAGGCACCATCCAGTGAAGCACGCCCGGGACGCGATCTTGCAGGGGGTCCGCGACGACGGGACGGCGTCAGTTCAGGGGAAGCCACATCATGATGTCGTCCCGGTAGTCGTCCGCGGCGACCCGCAGCCCTCCCGGCACCCGGCCCACCTCCTTGTAACCGACGGAGGCGTAGAAGTTCTCCAGGCCCGTCCCGCCCCGGCAGGTCAGCTTGATCGCCTCCAGACCGAGGGCACGGGCGTGCTCCTCGGCCGCCGCGAGCAGGGCGCGGCCGTGACCGCCGCGCTGGAGGGAGGGGTCGATCATCACGGTGGTCAGCCAGGCGTAATGGCCCTGGAGGCGGTGCGCGTTGAGGCCGAGGAAGGCGGTGGCCCGCAGCCGTCCGTCGAGGTCGAGCCCGGCGATCAGGCGGTGGCGTCCGGCCGCGAGCGACTGCGCGTACTGGTCGGTCTCGGGACGTACCTCCTCGTACGTCGTCTCGCCGACGAAGCCGACCGCTCCGCCCGCGTTGTTGACGGCCGTCCACAGCAGGGTCAGTTCGTGGAGGAACGCGGGGGTGGGGTCGGGGTCGAGCCGGAAAGTGAGCTGCATGGTCAACGAGCTTAGGTTCGGCCGCTCGCGCGCCGGTATCCGGGTCGCGGGCCTTCGCCCACCCGCTCACCCCAGGGCGTGGGCCGCCACCCGCAGGTCGGAGAGCAGTCCGCGGTAGGCGGCCTCCCGGTCGTCGGCCCGCAGCACCGACGAGGGATGCACGGTCGGCACCAGCCGCTCCGCATGCCCGTGGATCTCCTCCTCCAGGACCGTCCCGCGCACTTGCGTGACCCGGAACGACGAGCCGAGCAGTGCCTTGCCCGCGGTCGCCCCGAGCACCACGATCAGCTCGGGTTCCACGACCGCCAGCTCGGCGGCCAGCCACGGCCCGCACGCGGTCATCTCCCGCAGGGACGGCGCCTTGTGGATCCGGCGTTTGCGGGGCTCCGCCTGCGTGAACTTGAAGTGCTTCACGGCGTTGGTGACGTACGCCTCGCCGGGATCGATGCCCGCCTCCGCCAGCGCCCGGTCCAGCAGCTTTCCGGCCGGCCCGACGAAGGGCTTGCCCTGCCGGTCCTCCTGGTCCCCTGGCTGCTCCCCCACGAGCATCACGCGCGCGTCGGCCGCCCCCGCCCCGAACACGGTCTGCGTGGCGTCCCGGTGCAGGGGGCAGCCCCGGCACTCGCCGGCGGCGCGGCGCAGGGCCGGGAGGCCGCCGCGGTCCGGAACGAAGGGTTCGGCGGTGTACGCGTCTTCGGGCGCGGCCGTACGCGGACTCATGTCCGCCGGGTACCGCGCCCGCGGCGCCTCACACGCGCATCGGCTGCGGGGACTCCCGACGCGCCGGGTCGGGACCGTCGTACTCGCGGATGATCTCGTACCGCGTGTTCCGCTCGACGGGCCGGAAACCGGCGTCGCGGATGAGATCCAGCAGGTCCTCGCGGGTCAGCTTGTTCGGCGTGCCGTAGTTGTCCGCGTCGTGCGTGATCTTGTACTCGACGACCGAGCCGTCCATGTCGTCGGCGCCGTGCTGGAGCGCGAGCTGCGCGGTCTGGACACCGTGCATGACCCAGAAGACCTTGACGTGCGGGACGTTGTCGAAGAGCAGCCGGGAGACCGCGAAGGTCTTCAGCGCCTCAGCACCGGTCGCCATCTGCGTACGCGCCTGAAGGCGGTTGCGGACCTTCCCGTCCTGCACGTCCACGAAGTCGTGCTGGTAGCGGAGCGGGATGAAGACCTGGAAGCCGCCGGTCTCGTCCTGGAGCTCACGCAGGCGCAGCACGTGGTCGACGCGGTGACGGGGCTCCTCGATGTGGCCGTACAGCATGGTGCACGGGGTCTTGAGCCCCTTCTCGTGCGCGAGCCGGTGGATCCGCGACCAGTCTTCCCAGTGGGTGCGGTGGTCCACGATGTGCTGCCGGACCTCCCAGTCGAAGATCTCCGCGCCGCCGCCGGTGAGGGACTCGAGCCCCGCGTCGATCAGCTCGTCGAGGATCTCGGAGGCGGACAGCCCCGAGATGGTCTCGAAGTGGTGGATCTCCGTCGCCGTGAACGCCTTCAGCGACACGCTCGGCAGCGCGGCCTTCAACTCCCGCAGCGAGCGCGGGTAGTACCGCCACGGCAGGTTGGGGTGCAGCCCGTTGACGATGTGCAGCTCGGTGAGGTTCTCGCCCTCCATCGACTTGGCGAGCTTGACGGCCTCCTCGATGCGCATCGTGTACGCGTCCTTCTCGCCCGGCTTGCGCTGGAAGGAGCAGTAGGCGCAGGACGCCGTGCACACGTTGGTCATGTTGAGGTGGCGGTTGACGTTGAAGTGGACGACGTCGCCGTTCTTCCGCGTCCGCACCTCGTGCGCGAGACCGCCCAGCCAGGCCAGGTCGTCCGACTCGTAGAGCGCGATGCCGTCCTCGCGGGTCAGCCGCTCACCGGCCCGGACCTTGTCCTCCAGCTCGCGCTTGAGCCCGACATCCATGCTTGTACCTCTCCTCAGTGACAAACCGTGTCAACCGTACGCCTGCCCGCCTACTCCTCCTCGGGCAGCTCACCCACCCGGTTCTCCCACTTGGTGGAGAGCACGATGGTGGTACGGGTGCGGGACACGCCCTTGGTGCCGCTGAGCCGCCGGATGATCTTCTCCAGGCCGTCCACGTCGGTCGCCCGCACCTTGAGCATGAACGAGTCGTCGCCCGCGATGAACCAGCAGTCCTCGATCTCGGACAGGTCCTTCAGCCGTCGGGCCACGTCCTCGTGGTCGGCGGCGTCCGAGAGCGAGATGCCGATCAGGGCGATGACACCGAGGCCGAGCGAGGCGGAGTCGACCGTGGCCCGGTACCCGGTGATGACGCCGGCCGCCTCCAGCCGGTTGATGCGGTCGGTGACGCTGGGTCCCGACAGACCGACGAGGCGTCCCAGCTCCGCGTAGGAGGCCCGGCCGTTCTCCCTCAGGGCCTGGATGAGCTGCCTGTCCACCGCGTCCATGCGATTGAAGCCTTCCGATGAAGAGACTGAAGAGGTAGTGGTGCTTACTCGGGCGGTTCGGGCCGCTCGGCCCGGGAGCTCCCCAACTCGCCCGCCCACCGGCGGTACAGCCCGTGCCGGACGCCCGCCGCGTCGAGGACCCGTCCTGCGACGAAGTCCACCAGGTCCTGGATGTGGGTCGCGCCCGCGTAGAAGGCGGGCGAGGCCGGTACGACGCTCGCGCCCGCGTCGTCGAGCGCGACCAGGTGCCGCAGGGTCTGCCCGTTCAGGGGGGTCTCCCGCACGGCCACGACCAGCGTCCGCCGCTCCTTGAGGGTGACGCTCGCGGCCCGTTGCAGCAGGTCCTTGGACAGACCCAGCGCGACGCCGGCGACACACGCGGTGGAGGCCGGCACGATCAGCATCCCCTTCGAGGGGTACGACCCCGACGACGGCCCCGCCGCCAGGTCCCCGGCACTCCAGTGCCGTACGCCGTCGATGTCGGCCTCGAAGGTCCCCGGCTTCCCGTCGGCGCCCCTGGACAGCCATTCCCGCAGGTCGTCCTGCCAGTGGGCGTCCCGGAAGGAGATCCCGGTCTCGTCCAGGAGGGTCAGCCGGGAGGCCCGGGACACGACCAGGTCGACGCTCTCCCCGGCGGCGAGCAGCGCACGCAGCACGGCAGCGGCATAAGGGGTGCCGGAGGCGCCGGACACCCCTACGATCCAAGGCGTACGCGGCGTCTCTCCTGGCTTGACTGGGTTCACAACCCCGAGCCTATCCGGCGTCGCAGGGTGGGAACCGGCCAAGGGGTCCGGGCCGTTCCTCGGAGGGACGAGCGAGCTGTGGGGGTTGCCATGCCCGGCAGGGAACTGGAGTGGTCGCGCGGCGACCGTGCGAGGACCGCGGCCATGCTGATGGCGGGCTGGGTCGCGCTGCTGTGGCTCCTCGAGGTGGTGGACGTGGCCACGGGCCACGCGCTGGACGACTTCGGGATCGTCCCGCGCGTTCCCGGCGAGCTGGTCGACATCGTCCCCGCCGCCTTCCTGCACTTCGGCTTCGCCCATGTGGCCGCCAACAGCGTGCCGCTGCTGGTCCTCGGCTTCCTGGCGGCGCTGGGCGGTCTGCGCCGCTTCGCGGCGGTGTGCGCGCTGATCATCGTCGCGGACGGCCTGGGTGTGTGGCTGATATCCCCGGCACACAGCAACACCGCGGGCGCCTCCGGGCTGATCTTCGGCCTCTTCGGCTTCCTGATGGTCAGCGGCTTCGTCGAGCGCCGGCCGCTCGGGGTTCTGATCGGCCTGCTGGTCGGCGCGGTCTGGGGCGGCGCGATCCTCTCGGGCCTCGCCCCCACGCAGTCCGGGGTCAGCTGGCAGGGCCACCTGATCGGGCTCGTGTCGGGCGTGGCGGCGGCGTTCGTGTTCCGCCGCCGGGCCGGGACCGCCCCCGCGCTCACACCGTGAGGCCGCGCACCAGCAGATCCAGCAGCGCACACACGAACAGGGCAATCCCGATGAACCCGTTGACGCTGAAGAACGCCCTGTTCAGGCGGGACAGGTCATGGGGTCGCACGATCGAGTGCTCGTAGACGAACGCGCCCGCGACGATCATCAGGCCGAACCAGAAGAAGGCACCCGCGTCGGTCGCCGCGGCGTACCAGACGAACAACGCCGTCGTGGCGGCGTGGCAGACCCGCGCGCCCCACACCGCCGCCGGAATGCCGAAGCGGGCCGGGACCGACATGACGCCGATCTCGCGGTCGGTGTCGACGTCCTGGCAGGCGTAGATCAGGTCGAAGCCGCCGATCCAGACGCCGACGGCGAGACCGAGGATCACCGCGTCCCAGGACCACTCGCCGCTGATCGCCAGCCAGCCGCCGACCGGGCCCATCGCCTGGGCGAGACCGAGGATGGCCTGAGGGAAGTTCGTGAACCGCTTGCCGTAGGGGTAGACCACCATCGGGATCACCGCGATGGGGGCCAGCGCCAGGCACAGCGGGTTCAGCAGGGCCGCCGAGCCGAGGAAGACCACCAGCGCGACCAGCGCGCCCGTCCAGGCGTGCTTCACCGACATCGCGCCGGTGACCAGCTCGCGGTGCGCGGTGCGGGGGTTCCGGGCGTCGATCTCCCGGTCGATGATCCGGTTGACGGCCATCGCGAAGGTCCGCAGGCCCACCATGCAGACGGTGACCAGGAGAAGGCGGCCCCAGTGGATGTTCTTGTCCCACTGGAACATCGCGGTGAGCGCGGCGATGTAGGCGAAGGGCAGCGCGAACACGGAGTGCTCGATCATGACGAGGCGCAGGAAGGCCTTCGTGCGCCCCGGCTGCTGCGGAAGCGCCGCGGAAGCTGAACTCACAGCCCGTACTCCTTCCAGCGGCGGTCGACCGTCGCCGCCGTCTCGGGGTCGGACAGCACCATCTCGGGCCAGCCGCCGTCTCGCGTGTAGCCCTCCTCGGGCCACTTCCTCGTCGCGTCGATGCCCGCCTTGCCGCCCCAGAACTGCTGGTAGGAGGCATGATCGAGATGGTCGACGGGACCTTCGACGACCGAGAGGTCACGGGCGTAGTCCGTGTTGCCGAGGGCCCGCCACGCGACCTCGTGCAGGTCGTGGACGTCACAGTCGGCGTCGACGACCACGATCAGCTTGGTCAGGGACATCATGTGTGCCCCCCAGACCGCGTGCATCACCTTCTGCGCGTGCTTCGGGTACTTCTTGTCGATCGACACGATCGCGCAGTTGTGGAAGCCGCCGGCCTCGGGCAGGTGGTAGTCCACGATGTCCGGCACGATGATCTTCAGCAGCGGGAGGAAGAACCGCTCGGTCGCACGGCCCAGGGGTCCGTCCTCCGTCGGAGGGCGGCCTACGACGATCGACTGCAACAGCGGACGCTTCCGCATCGTCACGCAGTCGATCTTCAGGGCGGGGAAGGGCTCCTGCGGGGTGTAGAAGCCGGTGTGATCGCCGAAGGGACCCTCCGGCAGCATCTCCCCCGGCTCCAGCCAGCCCTCGATCACGACCTCCGCCTGCGCCGGCACCTGCAGCGGCACCGTCTTGCAGTCGACCATCTCGATCCGCTTGCCCGCGATGAACCCGGCGAACAGGTATTCGTCGATGTCACCGGGCAGGGGCGCGGTGGAGGCGTACGTCACGGCGGGCGGACACCCGAAGGCGATCGCGACCGGCAGCCGCTCGCCCCGCCGCGCCGCGACCTGGTAGTGGTTGCGGCTGTCCTTGTGGATCTGCCAGTGCATGCCGATGGTGCGCTTGTCGTGGCGCTGCAGGCGGTACAGGCCCAGGTTCCGGATGCCGCTCTCCGGATCCCTGGTGTGGGTGAGCCCCAGGTTGAAGAAGGAGCCGCCGTCCTGCGGCCAGGTGAAGAGCGCGGGCAGCTGGTCGAGGTCGACGTCGTCACCCTGGAGCACGACCTCCTGTACGGGCGCGTCCCCCGGCTTCACCTTCTTCGGCGGTACGTGCGTCATCGCGCCGAGCTTCCCGAACGCCTCCCGCACGCCCACGAAGCCGTGCGGCAGCTCGGGCCGCAGCAGCCCGCCGATCTTCTCGGAGATCTCGCCGTACGACTTCAGCCCGAGGGCCTTCAGCAGCCGCCGGTCGGTCCCGAAGACGTTCATCGCGAGGGGCATCGCGGAGCCCTTCACGTTCTCGAAGAGCAGCGCCGGGCCGCCGGACTTCTGCACCCGGTCGACGATCTCCCCTACCTCCAGATACGGGTCCACCTCGACCTTGACGCGCTTGAGGTCGCCCTCGCGCTCCAGGGCCCTGAGCAGGGAACGAAGATCGTCGTAAGCCATGGGGTCAAGTATCCCCGAGCGGCTACCCTGGCCCGGTACCTGGGGTCCGTGCCCGCGGCCCCGACGACTGTTCCACTGGAAGGCCCCCATGCTCCGGGTACTGATGTTCCTCGTGCCACTGGCGCTGAGCGTGTACGCGTTCATCGACTGCATCAGCACGAAGGACCAGGACGTCCGCTACATGCCCAAGCCGCTGTGGGCCATCCTCGTCCTGGTTTTCCCGCTCGCCGGCTCCCTCTCCTGGCTCATCGCGGGCAAGAAGCGGCACCCGGCCGGCGCGGGCGGCTCCGCAGGCTCCGCCGGTTCGCCGTGGAGCCGGGGCGGCAGGCAGCAGTGGGTGGCGCCCGACGACAATCCCGAGTTCCTCAAGTCCCTCAAGGACGAGAAGTCCCCCGACGACGAGGACAAGAAGGACCAGGACAAGAAGGACGGCGGCGAGGACCCCACCGCCTGACCCCACCGCCCGACACCACCACCTGACGTCAGCCGGTGACCAGGTGGGCCTGTTCCACGTGCTCCACCTTGAGATACCGCTCGCCGAACTCCTTCTCCAGGACCGGCCGGGCCTTGTCCGGATCGTCGACGCCCACGGCCACGTACCCGCTCTCGTCCACGCCGACTTCACGCAGGGCGAAGGTGCCCTCCCAGCGGTTCATGCCCTCGCCGATCCGCTCGGCGAGGGCGGCCAGGTCCTCGCGGTTCACGTCGGTGCTGTGCAGCCGCACCCTCACGCCCTTCTCGGCGGCGGCGCAGGCGGCGGTGTCGAAGGCGGAGGACGGGATGCGCCACACGTCCACGGCGTTGTCGTCATCGTCGACGGACAGACCCGTGTAGACGGCGGCGTGCCGGCCGGCGGTGAGCTTGTCGAGGTGGACCAGCGTCCGGTCCAGCGGGTTGTCGGGGAGCAAGTCGTCGTCCGTGGGAACGGGGCGGGTGCCGACGCATTTCCTGTCCGTGGCCGCCGCCTTGATCTCGGCGGGTGCCACCCGGGAACCCACGTCGGTGTGGCCGGTCTCCAGCTCGTCGATGTACAACCCGGCGGCCACGACCACCCCGGCGGTCGCGAGGCCCGCCGCGATCCAGGTGCGGTGCCAGATATCCCTCATGTCCCCCTCCGTCCCTCGTCGTCAGCACTCTGACGCCGGAAGGGACACGGAGGTTCAGGCGTTCTCGCGCAGGACGAGTCCCGCCGGTCAGCGCAGAGCGGAGGTGAAGTGAGGAGTGTGCCGTCACCTTCGTACGGCTGCCTCAGCGCAGCCGTGACGACGACAGGATCGACAGCAGGTGGGCCGGGACCATCACCCAGGTGATCACGGCGAGCGCGCCCAGGGCCCAGCGGGTCGGCTCGATGCCGCCGGTCATCTCGTCGGCGACGGCGGCGACCAGCAGCACCAGGGACGCCTCGATGCCGTTCGTCACACGGTGGATCTTGAAGGCGGCGGCGAGGCGGCGTACCGTCGCCACGCCCTGGGAGCGCGGGCGGGTCGACTCGTCGTCGACGACGCCCAGCCCGCGCCGGGCGCGTGCCACGTCCACGAGGTCGGTGGAAGCCTTCAGGAGGACGACGCCGAGCGCGGTGGCGATGCCGATCGACAGCCAGCCGCCGACGCCCGACTCGGCGGCCCGGTAGCCCGCGCCCGCCAGCAGGGCGGCGTCGGCCAGGTAGGCGCCGAGGCGGTCGACGTAGATGCCGGATGCGCTGTTCTGGCCCTTCCAGCGGGCGACTTCGCCGTCCACGCAGTCGAAGAGCAGGAACAGCTGCATGAGGACGACGGCCAGTACGGCACCGGTCAGGCCCGGGATCATCAGCGCGGCCCCGGACGCGACCCCGCACACCACCATCGTCCAGGTCAGCTGGTCGGGGGTGACCGGCGTGCGCACCAGCTGGCGGGTGAACCGCAGCGAGAGGCGCCGCATGTAGAGCCGGCCCGCCCAGTGCTCGCCGTTGCGGCTCGCCAGCTTGGCCTGCGGCTGGCAGACCTCGCGCAGCTCCTCCAGAACCGGAGCAGCAACCATGAACGTTCCTCCAAGAGGGCCCAACTGCCGCGGACACGGCGGTGATCGGCACAGGTTACCTGCCCGGACTCCTGGACATTTCGCCGGGAATTTTGACACGGTTCCGGCTGTGCATGGCGCCGTACAACGGGACGAGCGAAGTCACCCTGCGCTGAGGGCGTGAGCCACAACGCCCTGAGGAGGGGGCCTGGAAGCCGGTCTCCGGACTCCGGGTCCCTCCTCTTCTACGCGTCCGCTTCCTGCGCTCCCGTGGCTCCGCTACAGGTCACTGCGGAGCGTGCCCGGTGCCGTCCGTTGCTCCAGCACGGACAGCAGCCGTTGCCGGTCGGACAGGCGGACCAGCAGCAGCGGCATCTCCGTCCGCTGCCCCTTGTTGCCTTCCAGCACGAGCAGGCCGGCGCTCCTCGTCCGTCCTGTGCTGCGGGCGGTGCGCGGGACCGAGGCGAGCTCGGTCCAGGGGATCCGCGACGTACGGCCGCGGAAGCGCACGGCAGCGCCCTCCTGGTCCAGCCTGATCTGCATGAGCCGGGTCAGCAGCGGTACCGCAAGCATCGCGGCGGCCAGGCCGCCCCACAGCAGCCGGCCTTGGAGACCGTGGCCGAAAGCCACCCTGGGCAGCACGAGCAGCAGGCCGGGTACGACCAGCAGCAGGCCGAACCGCAGGGCGGGCCGGACGACCAGGTCCGGTTCAGGACGCTCCCTCGGTGACAACGAGACTTCCTCACTCTCTCGCATGCTCACCCCCCGCAGATCTTCCGCAGATTGCTGATCAGCGGGTCGATGGGCGCGGAGCGCATTCCCGGGAGCTTCCCCGTCGCCCAGCTTGTGCCGCCCACCGTCGCCAGGTCGGCTCCGAGCATGTCCCGCGCCCGAGGGAACCACCACATCACGCCGTTGACAAGCCTGCGCAGGTCGGGAATGGGACCGCGTTCGCCCAACGGCAGCAGCGGCACAGCCAGCCCCTAGGCCACCGTCCGCAAGCCGCCCGCCACCGTCGGGCTCGTCCCCCGCACCACCCGGTGCGCGCAGGCCGCCGTCAGGAGTTCGCCCAGCAGGTCCGGGTCGCCGATCTCCAGCCCGAGCAAGGACTCGATCCGCTCCAGCCGCTGGTAGAGGGACTGCCGGCCGATGTGCAGCAGGGCGGCCGTGCGGGTGGGTGAGCAGCCGTGCCGCAGGTGGACCTCCAGGGTGCGGACGAGGTCGCTGGGGTGGGCCGCCTCCCAGGCCAGCAGCGGGCCCAGGGCGTGCTGGACCAGCCCGGCGAGCCGCTCCCGGTTGGCGTCCACGCCACCCCGGGTCAGCTCCCGTTCCAGGGCGAGGGCGCGCGAGGACGTGACCAGCGCGCCGTCCGGTACGCCCGGTTCGGCGGCCGGCACGGTCAGCGCGAGCTCCAGCGTCGTACGGGCCGCACGCAGCGTGTCGCTCCAGCGCAGCCGGCCTCCACCGGCGGCGACGGCGTGCCCGACCGCGACGGTCAGGCCGGGCTCGGCGGCCGTACGGAAGGCGTCCTGGACGGCCCGTACCGGGTCGCCGGCACGCGAGCCGGGCAGTGACAGCAACGCCAGTACGTCCCCCGGGAACGTCGCCCGGAGCACCCCCGCCCCGCCGAGCAGCCGTACCGCACGGTCCACGGTGCTCACGTCCCGCGTGCCGTGCAGGGACACCCCCAGCAGGCGGGCGCCGGGGCCCGGGTGGAACCCGGCCAGCGCCGCCCGCGCCTCCACCTCGGGCTGATTCAGTGCCGCCCGGTCGGCCAGGTCCGCGAGCAGCGCGGCCGTGTGGTCGTCGCCCCACGGCCGTACCACCGACCGCCCGGACAGGCCCCGGGCCACGATCGCCCGGTTCGCGGCCTCCGTGATCCGTACGAAGGGCACGACCCGGTGCAGGGCCAGCAGCGGCAGCCCCACGCGGCGGGCCTCGTCGGTCACCTCGGCCGGCATCGACGGCAGCGACCGCCCCACCTCCACCGCGAGCCCGGCCGCGTCCCGTGCCGCCAGCTCACGCACGTACCGCCGCCGGACCTCCTCGCCCGCGTCCGTCAGCCCGAAGCCGTTGGTCAGCAGCAGCTCACCGCCGTCCAGGAAGTTCGCGCCCTCGTACACCTCGCTGGAGTGCACCCAGCGCACCGGGCGGTCCAGGGCGCTCTCACCTGCCAGCAGTTCGGGCTCGGCGGCCCGCACCGGGTCCAGCTCCAGGATGTCGCGGAGGGTGAGTGCGGGCACGGGAACCTCCGGGGCACTGACAGTTCGTCCGGCTACGGGATGCCCGGAGAGTACTTTCCGCACGTTGCCCTCGTGTTTCCGCCACAGGAGAGTGAAGCCATGGACCCTTTGGATCAGGCGACGGCCCGCAGCTGGCTCGCCACCGCCGTCGCGGAGGCCCGCGCCGGGCTCGCCGAGGGCGGCATCCCGATCGGCGCCGCCCTCTACGGCACCGACGGCACCCTGCTCGGCCGCGGCCACAACCGCCGCGTCCAGGACGACGACCCCTCGACGCACGCGGAGACGGCCGCCTTCCGGAACGCGGGACGGCAGCGGTCGTACCGCGGTACGACGATGGTGACCACCCTCTCCCCGTGCTGGTACTGCTCCGGACTGGTCCGCCAGTTCGGCATCTCGCGGGTCGTCGTCGGCGAGGCGGCCACCTTCCACGGCGGCCACGACTGGCTGGCGGAGCACGGCGTGCAGATCGTGCTCCTGGACGATCCCGAGTGCGTCGAGATGATGCGCGACTTCATCAAGAACAACCCGGCACTGTGGAACGAGGACATCGGTGAGTAAGCCCCGCATCCCCACGATCGACCTGAAGCCCTGGGTCGAAGGCACCCCCGACACCCGCGCCGAGATCGCCCGTACCGTCGACGAGGCCCTCCAGACCGCCGGGTTCCTGCTGGTCACCGGGCATGGGGTGGACCCTGCCCTGCGGTCCGGGATCCGGGAGGCGGCGCGGGCGTTCTTCCGGATGCCGGTCGACGTCAAGCAGCCGTACGCGGCGAAGGTCGGCGGGCGCGGCTGGCTCGGGCCGGGCGCGGAGGCCAACGGGTATTCGGAGGGGACGGAGACCCCGCCGGACCTGAAGGAGTCGTTGACGTTCGCGACGCACGAGCACTTCGAGGACCCCGTGATCGACGCGGAGTGGGCGGCGCCGAACGTCTGGCCTGCCGAGGTGCCGGAACTGCGGGAACTCTGCGAGGAGTACCTGGCGCGGATGGCCGGCCTGGAGAAGGAGCTGCTGTCCCTGCTGGGCGAGGCGCTCGGGCTCGACGCCGGGTTCTTCTCGAAGCACATGGACCGTCCGACGTACGGCTTCAACATCAACTGGTATCCGGGGACGGAGGTCGTCGGTGAGCCGCAGCCGGGCCAGTTCCGGATCGGCCCGCACACCGACTTCGGGACGGTGACGATCCTCGACCGGCAGGCCGGCAAGGGCGGACTGCAGGTCTGGACGGAGCAGGGCGGCTGGGAGGACGCGCCCTTCGACCCGGAGGCGTTCACCGTCAACGTCGGTGACCTGCTGGCCCGTTGGACCGGAGACCGCTGGCGTTCGGGACGGCACCGCGTGCTGCCCCCGCCGGCCGACGCGCCCGCCGAGGAGCTGATGTCCCTCGTCTACTTCGGCGAGTGCACGCCGGGCACGCTGGTGGAGTCGCTGCCCGCGCCGGTGGGACGGGTGGCGTACGAGCCCGTCGACTCGCACGTGTACCTGCGGGCGAAGCTGGACTCGATCACCGTAGCCTGAATCGTCGGGACGGGTCGAGAGTTTCGTAACACAACGGACATCACCGGGTCTGGCCCGCACCAACTCCCTCTCCTTACCCTGAGGTTGGAGTCTCTGGGGGGAGAGATGCGGTGGGCAGACCGTTGCACGGGCGCGGGGCGCTGTTCGACACCGATCCGGCCGGCCTTGCTCCGCGGCTCGTGGGCCTGCGTCCGCATCAGCACCGGGCCACTGCCGTGGAGCATCCGAAGGAGCTGCCCTTCGTGCTGCTGACCGGGGGGCGCGGGCTCGGCAAGAGTGCGGTGCTCGGCGAGTTGCGGGACGCCTACAAGGGGCACACACCGGTCGCGTCGATCGACTGCGAGGACGTCCAGTTCGCGAGGCCGACCGGGGGGCGGCCCCTGGAGGCCTGGTCGCCGGTGTCGCAGGCGCTGCTGGTCGTCGCCGAGCAGCTGGCCGAGCCGGTGACCGGGGCCGGGCGGATCGCGTTCCCGCGGCTGATGTCGGGTCTGGTCGCGGTCGCGGCGGGCGGCTGGGACGACGCGGACTCCGAGCGGATCCGGCGCGAGGTGGAGCGGATCCTGCTGCTGAACGAGGGCGGGTCGTGGGTCGCCGGGTTCGCGGGGCGGATGGCCGGCCGGGTCACCGCCAACGTCGTCGCGGCGGTGAGCGGCACCGGGCCGCTCGTGGCGTCGGCGATCGAGGCGACCCTGGAGTCCTTCTCCGACAGTTTCGTCAACCGGCGCCAGCAGCGCGCCTCCGCCTGGTGGCGCGACTACCCGAACGCGGGCGGCGACGCCCGGCGCGGGCTGATCCTGCTGTCCGGGCACTTCCGGGCCGGCGGCACCTCCCGGGAGCACGCCGAGCGGTATCTCGTACGGGCGCTGCTCGCCGACCTGGCCGACGCGTACGCGGGGGTGCTGCCGCGGATGCAGCGGCTGGGGCGGCCCCTCGTGCTCATCGACAACGCGCACCAAGCCCCCGGTCCCGGCCTGGCCGACGCCATACTGCGCGACCGCGCCGGCGGGATCGCCGACCAGGTCGTGTTCGTCGGCGGTCTGCGCGGCACCGACCGCCCGGTCCTGCGCAGCGCCGTCCGGCGGACCCTGGCGGAGGTCGCGCGGCGCGGCGACTGGGCGCCGGACCCGGCGGCCCCGTCGTCCCGGGCGCTGCTGGTGGCGCTGCCGCCGCTGAGCCCGGACGACACCCTGCACCTGGTGGGCGCCGCCTGCGCACAGGCTGCGGTGCCGCCCCAACTGCCGTACGCCATCCACCGGCTGACCGGCGGCAACCCGCTGGGGATCGTCCACCTGGCCGACTCCGCCGCGCAGAACCTGCCGGGCGCCGCCTCCCTCGGGGAACTGCTGACCGCGGACGTACGGCTGGACGACGACCGCGACGGGCGGCCCACCTATCTCGAACTCCTCGACCGGCTGGTGCCCGCCGACCGGCTGGACGAGCTGACCGTGCTGGCCGCCGCGCACGACCACGCCTCGGCCTGCGCGCTCGCCGAGGCGCTTCTGCCGGACGACTTCGGCCCGGCGGACGTGCGGGCGCTGGAGACCCGGCTGGTGGCGGAGGGGCTGCCGGAGGTGCCGGGCCGGTTCGTCGGGGACTTCTTCGTACGGACCCTGCTGTTGCTGCGGCTGCACCACCGGGACCCGGACCACGGGCAGTGGCGGCAGGCGCACGAGACGCTGATCCGCTACTACGCGCACGCGGCCGACGACGACGATCCGGCCCGCGCCCGCTACCGGCTGCACCACGAACTCGCGCTGGGTGGCGCGGAGTCGGCGGTGGCGTACCTGCGTGACACGTTCCCCGCTCTGGACATCCGCGTCTGGCTGCGGTCGCTGCGGTTCATCGCGTCGGCGCCCTACTTCCACGCCCACGACCCCGAGGGCCACGACTTCGCCGGAGCCGGACGGGACGACCGGCGGGCGGCGGTCGCGCTCGGGCGTACGGACGCCGGGCAGGTCGTGCCGGAGGGTGCGGACGCCGTCCTGCACCTGCGCATACGGCGGCTGCTGCACGCCGTGTGGCAGCTGACCGACCCGCTCGCGCTGCCCGACGCGAAGGTGTGCGACCGGCTGCGGTTCGAGCTGGAGCAGCTGTCCAACCTGCGGCCGGCGGGCAACGCGCTGCTGTGGCGCGCCTCGCGGGACTGGCCCGAGGACGCCCTCGCCGGGCGGGCGTTGCGCGTCCCGGACGACGACGAGGACGAAGCGGACGGGGAGGCGTGATGGCGGGGAGCGGTGCGGGCGGGGGTTCGGGCAGAGGCTTCGGCACCCGGCTGCGTGAGGGGATCTGGGAGATACCGCTGCGCCGCTGTCTCGCCCTGCTGGTCGCCGCCGCGGTGGTGGCCGGGCTGGTCCTCGGCGTCCGGGTGCTCGCGCACGACGACCGGTCCTGCGCGGCCGGGGTGGTCCGGCCCGAGGGCAGCGACGAGTGCGTGGGCGTGTCGGCGACGGACTACTACTTCGGCCGGCCCCAGCTGCGGGAGACCGTCAGGGCGATCGACCGGGAGAACAGGTCGCTCAAGGCGGACAGCTATGTCACCGTCGCCCTGCTCGAACCCTTCACCTCGACCGACGCCGACAACCTCGGGGACGTCCTGCACGAGTTGCAGGGCGCGTATCTGGCCCAGTACCAGGCCAACCACAAGTCGGCCGGGCAGACCCCGGCGATCCGGCTGGTGCTGGCCAACCCCGGGGCGACCGGCGCCCACTGGGAGCACACGGTCGACCAGCTGGAGAAGATGACCGAGGGCCCGGACCGGCTGCGGGCGGTGACCGGGGTGGGGCTGAGCACCGAGAACAACAAGAAGGCGGTCGCCGAGCTGACCCGGCGCGGGATTCCGGTGATCGGCTCCTCCATCACAGCCGACGACCTCGCCAACGGTCAGGACGGCACCGATCCCTTCCCGGGGCTGGCCCGGGTCTCCCCCACCAACACCGACGAGGCCCGCGCGCTCGCCTCCTTCGCCAAGGTGACCGCGGGCAACGCGCTGCTGGTGTACGACAAGCCGGGCGACCCGTACACGACGACGCTGCAGAAGTCGTTCGCCGACCTCATCAAGGGCTCGCCGTACGAGCCGCAGCCCTTCACCCCGCCCGACGACCGCAGCCAGGAGGGCACCACCGCCAACACGTTCCGGCAGATCACCCACCTGGTGTGCGACACGGCTCCGGACACCGACACCATCCTGTTCGCCGGACGCCACACCCAGCTGCGGCAGTTCATCAACGCGCTCGGCGGGCGCGGCTGCCAGGACCGCAGGTTCACGCTGCTGACCGGCGACGAGGGCTCCTACCTGACCGGCGACAAGGACCTCGACCGCAGCGCCCTCACGCACAACCTGTCCGTGCGCTACACCGCCCTCGCCCACCCGGACGCCTGGACGAAGGACCCGGCGAAGACGGGCGGCTCGGCGCAGGGCGCGAGCGTCCTGAACGGTCTGCTCGCGAGCAGCAAGCGCGAGCCGGTCGGCCCGATCGGCCCGATCACCCTGTCGGACGGCCAGCTGATCATCGCTTACGACGCCATGCAGCTGGCCGTCAAGGGCATCCGCGAGGCCACCCCCGACGGCGAGGTGGTCCCGCCGCTCGCCGATGTCGGCCTGCAGTGGCCGCAGGTCAAGGGCTCGCTGAAGGTGAGCGGGGCGAGCGGCTGGATCTGCCTGGACGTGCACGGCAACCCGTACGACAAGGCCGTACCGGTGGTGGAGGTGACCCCGCAGGGCGCCAACCGTTTCGTGAGGATCGCCTGGCCGGAGGGAAAGCCGCCGGCGGAGGAGTGCCTGCCGCCGTCGTAGGACCGGCGAAGGCCGGCTCCCATGACTCAGTCACGGAGAACCGGCCTTCACCGTAAGGGAGTCGGTCACACGCCCGCGTAGGAGTGCTTTCCGCTCACGAAGATGTTGACGCCGTAGTAGTTGAACAGCCAGCAGCCGAACGCGAGCAGCGCCAGGTAGGCGGCCTTGCGGCCCTTCCAGCCGGCGGTGGCGCGGGCGTGCAGGTAGCAGGCGTAGGCGACCCAGGTGATGAACGCCCAGGTCTCCTTGGGGTCCCAGCCCCAGTAGCGGCCCCAGGCGTCGCCCGCCCAGATGGCGCCCGCGATGATCGTGAACGTCCACAGCGGGAAGACTGCCGCGTTGACGCGGTAGGAGAACTTGTCCAGCGACGCCGAGGCGGGCAGCCGCTCCAGGAACGAGGTGGCGAACTGGCCGGGCTTTCCGCCGCTCGCCAGCTTGTTCTCGTACGAGTCCCTGAACAGGTAGAGGATCGTGCTGACGGCGCCCACGTAGAAGACCGCGCCGCACAGGATCGCGGTCGAGACGTGGATGTACAGCCAGTACGAGTGGAGGGCGGGAACCAACTGGTCGCTGGCGGTGTACAAGACGGTGACGGCGATGCCGAGATCGAGGAGGACCGTCGTGATCAGGAACAGGCCGAGCCAGCGCACGTTCTTCTTCAGCGCGAGCAGCGTGAGGTACACGCCGACGGCGACCGTCGAGAAGGTGATGTTGAACTCGTACATGTTGCCCCAGGGAGCCCGCTCCACCGAGGCCGCTCGGGCGACGACCCCGCCCAGCTCGATGAGGAACGCGAGCACCGTGAGGGACACCGCGACACGCCCGTAGAGGTCACCCTGCGCGTCGCCACCGTGCGCGCCGGGCCCGTCGGGCACGTCACGCGCACCGGCCGCGGCCCGCACGACCACCTTCGGCCGCTCCAGTACGGCGGTCGAACCGCCCTTCTGCACGGTGACGTCCGGTGCCTTCGTCTCCGTCCGGGAGGTGAGCGCCGCGGCGGTACGGCCGATCTTGCTGCGGCCACCGAAGATCCATTCGGTGATGTACGCGAAGAAGGCGAGGGTGTAGACGGCCATCGCGGAGTAGATCAGCGTGTTGCTGAGGTTCGCGAGGTTTTCGTTGGTGGCGGCGGCGAGTGTCACCTCAGCGCTCCTTCGATGGATATCCCGGCAACGTGCGCTCGGGCGGCGAGATCTGCAGGTAGCGGGTGTTCGTGTTCACCGGGCTGGTTTCAACCCGGCTGGCGTTGATCGTGGAAGACCTGGAGGGCCGCTGGTCCGCCGGGCGGCGTGAGCCAGGAATCTCCCTTGTTCCGCGCGGGAGAGGATTCAATTCTCAGCCCCTTCGGCAGATGCGGCGTCGGAGTCGGACACACCGTCCGACTCCGCCCCCGTGTCGGTGGGGGCGCCCGGTGCCTGGTCGTACAGGATCCCGGCGAGATCGCCGAGTTCCTCGGGCACCTTGGCGGACTCGCTGCGGCCGAGGCCGGCCATCTCGACGACGGTGACACCGTCGTCACCCTTGACGGCCCGCACCCACACGCGGCGGCGCTGGATGAACAGGGAGCCGGCCAGACCGAAGATCGCGGTGATCGCGCCGCCGAGCGCCCAGCCGCTGCCGGGCTGCCGGGTGATCTGGAAGTTGGCCCACTCCTTGGTGGCCTCGTACGTGACCGAGCCGGCGCCGCCCGGGAGCTGCATGGTCTCGCCGGGCTTCAGGTTCTCCCTGAGCTGCTCGCCCTTGGAGTTCTTGAACTCCTTCAGGTGGCTCTTGTCGAGCTGGTACACGCTCTGCGGGATGCCCGAGTCGACGCCGAGGTCACCGTGGTAGGCCTCCAGGTTCAGCACCGGGTTGGTGAGCGCCGGGAACTGCGAGGCCACCTCGTTGCCGGGCACGTAGGACGGCAGGAAGAAGGCCTGGAAGCCGAGCTGTTCCCTGACGCCCTTGGCGTTGCGGTAGCCGTCCATGACCTTGATCGCACCGGAGGAGGTGACGTTGGAGTCGAGCGGCAGGAGCGGGACGGCCTGGCTGTAGACGACGTTGCCCTTGCCGTCGCGGACGGTGATGACGGGCGCGTAGCCGTGGGCGGTGAGGTAGACCTTCGAGTCGCCGATCTCCAGCGGCTCGTTGACCTTGACGATGGTCTTCCTGTCCTTGCCGTAGGCGCCGACGCTGTAGTCGAGGGCCGCCTGGTAGGTGCGCGGGGTGCCCTTGTTCGGGCCGCTCGTCTCGTAGGTGCCGGTGAAGTCGTCGAGGTGGAAGCTGAACGGGTCCAGGTCGTCCTGGCTGAAGAGGTTGCCGGACTTGAAGTCGTCGTACTGCGTGATGGTGTTGGAGAACCCGTCGCCCTCCACCACCAGCTTGTTGCCCTCCATCTTGAAGAGCTGCCCCCACGCGAAGGCGGTCAGCAGCACGATGAGGGCGATGTGGAAGGCGAGGTTGCCGACCTCGCGCAGATAGCCCTTCTCGGCGGCGACGGCGTCCCCGGCGAGGTGGGCGCGGAAGCGGCGCTTCTTCAGCAGGGCGAGCGCGGCCTCGCGGACCTGCTCGGGCTCCGCCTCGGTGCGCCAGGTGGTGTAGGCGGGCAGCCGGGTCATGCGCCGGGGGGCACCCGGCGGCCGGCCGCGCAGCTGGCCCACGAACTGCCAGGTGCGCGGGACGATGCAGCCGATGAGGGAGACGAACAGCAGGATGTAGATCGCGGAGAACCACACCGAGCTGTAGACGTGGAAGAGGCCGAGCTTGTCGTAGACGTCACCGAGGGTGGGGTTCGCGCTGCGGAAGTCGGCGACCTTCGTCTCGTCGGTGCCGGACTGCGGGATGAGCGAGCCGGGGATCGCGCCGAGCGACAGCAGCAGGAGCAGCAGCAGCGCGACCCGCATGGAGGTCAGCTGCCGCCAGAACCAGCGGGCCCAGCCGATGACGCCCAGGGAGGGCAGGTTGGGCAGCTCCTCCTTGGGGGCGGTGGACAGCTGGGATCCGGCGGTGCCGAGGTCCTGGTCGTCCGCGGTCGCGTCGGCGGGCGCGCCGGTGGTCGTCTTGCTCATCGATCAGATCCCCACAGTGAAGCCGTTGGACCAGTTCTGCATTTCGGAGACGATCTGGTCCCACGCGCCGGTCAGCAGCAGCACACCGGTCACGATCATCATGGTGCCGCCCAGGCGCATCACCCAGACGTAGTGGCGCTTGACCCAGCCGAAGGCGCCGAGCGCCTTGCGGAAGGCGACCGCGGCGAGCACGAACGGCAGGCCGAGGCCCAGGCAGTACGCGACCGTCAGTATCGCCCCGCGGCCGGCGCTCGCCTGGTTGAAGGAGAGTGCCTGCACGGAGGCGAGCGTGGGTCCGATGCAGGGCGCCCAGCCGATGCCGAAGAGGGCGCCGAGGACGGGGGCGCCGACCAGTCCGGCGGTCGGCTTCCTGTGGAAGCGGAAGTCGCGCTGGGTGAGCCAGGGCATCAGGCCCATGAAGAAGACGCCCATGAGGATCATGAGGACGCCGAGCACCTTGGACAGGATGCCCTTCTGCTCCTGCAGCGACTCGCCGAAGTACCCGAACAGGGCCCCGCCGGAGACGAACACGGCGGTGAAGCCGAGCACGAACAGCGAGGCGCCGGCGACCATCCGCCCGCGCCGGGCCTCGGCCAGGTCGGTGCCGGTGACGCCGGTGACGTAGGAGAGGTAGCCGGGGACCAGGGGCAGGACGCACGGTGAGAAGAAGGAGACGAGTCCGCCGAGCAGGGCGATGGGCAGGGCGACCAGCAGGGCGCCGCTGAACACGGTCTCGTTGCGGCCCGTCGCCTCGGCGAGGGTCACCAGCGCGCTCACGTCACTTCTCCGCGAGGACGGGCTTGAGCATGCTGAGCAGATCCTCTTCACCGAGGGCCTGCAGCGCCCGCGCGGCGACCTTGCCGTCCTTGTCGATGACGAGCGTGGACGGGATGAGCTGCGGGTTGAGGGTGCCCTTCTTGAAGCGGAGCATCAGCTTGCCCGTGGGGTCGTACAGGCTCGGGTAGGTGATGCCGAAGTCCTTCTCGAAGGAGAGCGCGACTCCGGTGCTGGTGTCCCGGGTGTTGATGCCGACGAACTGGACGCCCTTGCCGGCGTACTCCTTGGAGATCTTGGAGAAGTACTTGGCCTCCGCGCGGCACGGGCCGCACCAGGAGCCCCAGACGTTCAGGACGACGACCTTGCCCTTGTAGTCGGCGACGTCGAGCTGCTTGCCGGCGATGGTGCCGCCGGAGAGGTCGGGGGCCGCGACCCGCTTGGCCTGCGCGACGGTGTCGATGCCGTTGTTGCCGGTGACGAAGTTGGTGTCGCCGCCTCCGCCGGACGTACCGCCGGAGCTGCACGCGGAAAGGGTCAGCGCGGCTGCCGCGGTAACGGCGGTGAGCAGGACGGCACGACGACAGGTGCGACTACGGCTGGCGGCACTCATGTGAAAAGTTTCGCATGCCCGTTCTGGGGATCTTGCGCACCCCCCTTGCGGGCGGAAACCCGCATTTCAGGCAGCGTTCGAGGAGGTCCCGGAGGCGGTCGAGGCGGCGCCCTTCAGGAACTCGTTCCAGCCGCCGGCCGGCTGCTGCCCGACGTCGAGCGTCCGCAGTGTGGCCAGCACCTCCGGCTTCTGCACGTCCATCCAGTCGACGAACTGCCGGAAGGAGACCAGGCGCACGTCCTCGCCCTTCTCCTTCTCCCGCGCGATGTGCTTCAGGGCCTCCTCGACGGCGTCCATGTAGATGCCGCCGTTCCACTGCTCGAAGTGGTTGCCGACGAAGAAGGGGGCACGGTTCGTCTCGTACGCCCGCTTGAATCCCCCGATGTACGCGCCGGCGGACTGCTCGCGCCAGGCCGGGTGGTTGTGGGAGGGCGCGTTGGTGGAGTTGACGGACTGGTTGGCGAGCATGTTGTAGTCCATCGACAGGACCTCGAACCGGCGGCCGGGGAAAGGTATCGCCTGTAGGGGCAGGTCCCACATCCCGTCCCGCTTCTGCGGCCAGACCTGACGGCCGCCGGGCGAGGAGGCGTCGTAGCGCCAGCCGAGTTCGCGGGCGGTGGGCAGCAGGTTGTCCTGGCCGAGCAGGCAGGGCGTGCGGCCGCCGACGAGTTCCTTGTCGTAGTCGAAGGGCAGCGCGGGCAGATCGGTCCAGCCCGTGTTGGTGCGCCACTCCTTGACGAAGGACTTGGCCTGGTCGATCTCGCTGCGCCACTGCCGGGGTGTCCAGTTGCCGACGCTTCCGGTGCCGCCGCAGAAGTGGCCGTTGAAGTGGGTGCCTATCTCGTGCCCTTCGAGCCAGGCCCGCCGGACGTTCGTCAGCGTCGCCTTGACGTGCTCGTCAGTGAGGTAGCCGATGTCGGAGGCGCCGCGCGGGTTGTTCGGCGGGTCGTAGAGGCGCTTCTTCGACTCGGGCAGGAGATACAGCCCCGAGAGGAAGAAGGTCATGCTCGCCTCGTGCTCCTTGGCGAGGTCGAGGAAGCGCGGGAAGAGGCCGTTGCCGACCTCGGCGGCCCCGTCCCAGGAGAAGACCACGAACTGCGGAGGGGTCTGCCCCGGCTCCAACGGCTCCGGCTTCGCGGGCTGGTGGGGCTGCCTGCCGGTGAAGGAGGTGGAGCCGTCACCGAGGGGGCGGGCGGTGGGCTTCGGGCTGCTCGGACGGCCGTCCCCGGAACCGGAACCGGAACCGGAACCGGAACCTCCGGCATGGTTGGACCCGTCTGACGAGGTGAGCGTGCCGCACCCCGCCAGTCCTGCGGCGGCCGCGGCGCCCGCGCCGAGTCCGAGTGCTCCCCTGCGGGTGAGAGTGCGCATTGCATCCCCGTTCGTCACGTTCTCTGCTGGTCACCCAGTCAGAGGCGGCGACGAACGGGGAGGTTCCTCCGGTACTTACGGATTTCGTAACAGAGACATGCAGAACGGGCCCTATGCCCCGAAGGCCTTGCCCTGCCCCTTCACCGGCCTGGCACCGGCGAGGAGATGGGCCGGGACGAGGTCGCGGGCCGGCTCGGTGTAGCCGACGGACACGATCCTGTCGCCCCGGTACGTGAAGGTCGTCAGGGACGCGAGCGTGCACTGCCGCTTGCGCGGGTCGTGCCACAGTCGCCGCTTCTCGACGTACGACCGCACGATCCAGATCGGCAGCTGGTGACTGACGAGCACGGCCTCGTGGCCACGCGCCCGGTCCTTCGCCGCGTCGAGCGCGCCCATCATGCGGATGACCTGGTCGACGTACGGCTCACCCCAGGACGGCTTGAACGGGTTGACCAGGTGCTTCCAGTTCTCGATCCGCCGCAGCGCGCCGTCCCCGACCCCGAAGGTCTTGCCCTGGAAGACGTTCTCGGCCTCGATGAGCCGCTCGTCGGTGGCGATGTCCAGGCCGTGCGCCTTGGCGATCGGCGTCGCCGTCTCCTGCGCCCGCTCCAGCGGGGAGGCCACGACGTGCGTCACGTCACGGCCGGCGAGGTGCTCGGCGACCCGGTCGGCCATCTGCCGGCCGAGCTCGGAGAGGTGGTAGCCGCCGAGACGGCCGTAGAGGACGCCGTCCGGGTTGGCGACCTCGCCGTGCCGCATCAGGTGGACGACGGTGATGTCCCTGTTGTCGTTGTCGTTGTCGTTGCCGCTCATGCTTGCGTGGCCTCCGCAGCCGCTCGGGCCGCCGCCGGAAGGGCGTCGGCGATCCGCTGGACGGCCCGCTCGTCGTGGGCCGTGGACACGAACCAGGACTCGAAGGACGACGGCGGCAGGTAGACACCGCCCGCCAGCATGGAGTGGAAGAAGGCCGTGAAGCGGTACGACTCCTGCGCCTTGGCGTCCTCGTAGTCACGGACCGGGCGGTCCGTGAAGAAGACGGAGAACATGTTGGAGGCGTTCTGCACGGTGTGCGCGACGCCCTCCTTGGTGAGGGCCCCGGAGACCAGCGCCTGGATCTGCGCCGACACGTCGTT
Organism: Streptomyces sp. AC555_RSS877; assembly: GCF_019049245.1. Lineage (GTDB taxonomy): Bacteria > Actinomycetota > Actinomycetes > Streptomycetales > Streptomycetaceae > Streptomyces. The sequence goes on from NZ_JAGMUK010000007.1 coordinate 93,723, forward strand.
GACCTTCGCGTAGGCCGCGTCGTCGAGCAGCCGCAGCTGGGCCAGACCGGCGGCGGTCGCCACGGGGTTACCGGAGAGGGTGCCGGCCTGGTAGACAGGCCCGGCGGGCGCGAGGTGCCCCATGACGTCGGCGCGGCCACCGAAGGCGGCGGCCGGGAACCCGCCCCCCATCACCTTGCCGAAGGTCATCAGGTCGGGCCGGACGCCGTCGATGCCGTACCAGCCGGCCTTGCTGGTCCGGAAGCCCGTCATGACCTCGTCGGAGATGTACAGCGCGCCGTTCGTCGCGCACGCGTCCTTCAGCCCCTGGTTGAAGCCGGGCATCGGCGGTACGACGCCCATGTTGCCCGGCGAGGCCTCGGTGATCACGCAGGCGATCTCGCCGGGGTGGGCCTGGAAGGCCGCGCGCACGGCGTCGAGGTCGTTGTAGGGCAGGACGATGGTGTCGCCGGCCTGGGCGCCGGTGACGCCGGGGGTGTCGGGGAGGGCGAAGGTGGCGACCCCGGACCCGGCGGCGGCGAGCAGCGAGTCCACGTGACCGTGGTAACACCCGGCGAACTTGATCACCTTGGTGCGCCGGGTGAACCCGCGGGCGAGCCGGATGGCCGACATGGTGGCCTCGGTCCCGCTGGACACCAGCCGCACCTGTTCCAGCGGCTCGATCCGGCCGACCATCTCCTCGGCCAGCGTGACCTCGCCCTCACCGGGCGTGCCGAAGGAGGTGCCGCGCGAGACCGCGTCCCGCACCGCGGCGATGACCTCGGGGTGGGAGTGCCCGAGGATCATGGGCCCCCAGGAACAGACCAGGTCGACGTACTCGCGCCCGTCGGCGTCCGTGAGGTACGGGCCGCTGCCGGACACCATGAACCGGGGCGTTCCGCCCACGGCACGGAAGGCGCGCACCGGGGAGTTCACGCCCCCGGGCGTGACGGTGGCCGCACGGTCGAACAGGGCCTGCGAGACAGGCGCATCGTATGAATAGGGCAGTTCGCTCATGTTCTGCGACTTCTCCGACCTTCTCCGACTGCTCGGACTCCGGTTTTGCCAGTGACCTCCTCAGGGTAGGCCAGGGGGCACCGACGACAGCGGGACCGCTGCCGAGGCGGGGACGGATGCGCTGCTGAGACGGCTACTGACCCGGCAACCAGTCCCCGCCCTCCGTGATCTGCGAGACTGGGACCTGATACACACAGCTCACAGGGACGATGTTGTGGTGCGCCCTGTTCAGGGGCTGCGAAGATCCTGCGGTCAGGTGTTTCAACGCACGTTTCGGCGGGCGGCCGTGGGGGAGGTCACTGACACGATGATCGGGTTGCGCGGCGGGGGCCACGCGTCCTAGAAAAGCAGTCGGGTGGAGATATGCATCGCGGTGGCGGACTGGGCGAGGGGACTGACGGCCTGGGTCCTCGACGTGCCCGGCGGGGGAAGCACCGACGCGACGCGGAGGAATCGAACGAAGCCCGGCAGGGACACGTTGTACCAGGTGTACCCGGTGGACCGGGTGAGGAGCCGGAGCGGGCCGACCGACGGGTCGACCGGCTGAGGGCGGGGAGCAGGAATGGTGGTCGGGTGGGGGTGACGTACAAGTATTTCGGCGCGCCGGACGGCGCGACCGCAGCCCGCGTGCCGATCTCGATGCGCCCCGAGGAACTCGGCGGCGACGAGCTCGGCATGAACGGCATGTTCACGAAGATCAAGCCGGAGACCATGGCGGCGATGGTCCTCACCGGCATCGAGGGCGTCCCCCTCCACAAGGTCCCGCCGCTGGAGCTCGTCGTCCTGCACCCGGACTACGCGGTCGTGAAGCTCCCGATGACCGTGGTCGACCCCCTCCGCGGCATAGGCGAGGAGGCGGTGGGCGCGGCGGCGTTCATCTGGTCGACGGTGCCGGACCGGGGCGGGCCCCGGGACGCGTTCAACGTGTACCAACTGCTGCACGAGTGGCAGGACTTCTCGCACCGGTTGCATGAGGCGGGGCATCAGCCGTACTGCCTGGTGTGGCCGTGAGCTGAGTCGGCGGTCCTGGGGAGTTCCACGCCGACGCCGCTCCGGGTGGTTCGACGTATGTCAACATAGATGCATGTCGAACCCGAAGGTGTTGCCTCTGCTGGAGCCCGCGGCGGCCCCGGAGGTCGCCGTACCGTGCTGCCCGCCGCTGGCCGAACGGCCCCTGACCGCCGACGAGGCCGAGCGGACGGCACGGATGTTCAAGGCGCTGGGCGACCCGGTCCGGCTCCGGCTGTTCTCGCTCGTGGCCTCGCACGAGGGCGGCGAGGCATGCGTGTGCGACATCTCCGACGTCGGCGTCTCCCAGCCGACCGTCTCCCACCACCTCAAGAAGCTCAAGGAGGCCGGCCTCCTCACCTCCGAGCGGCGCGGCACCTGGGTCTACTACCGGGTCGAGCCGTCGGTGGTCGCCGCGATGGCACAGATGCTGAGGGTCGCCGGCTGAGCGGCGACGTGCCGGTGCCGGTGCCGTCCGGGTACTCGCGTCGGCGGCCCGGGCCGCCTGCTCGCCGCCTGCCCCGCCGTGGCCGGCCGCCCCGCCTCCGGCCCGTTGGACGGTCAGTCCGGCCGCTGGGTGCGGTTCTCGTGGGCGAGGCCGTGCGGTCCTGGGGCCGTGTGCGGGCCGAGGGGAAGGACCAGCGCGCGGAGCACCTGCGGGGTCGACGGGCGCAGGCTCTCCGGGGCCGACGGGCGGCGGACATGGCCGATGTCCTGCCATCCCCACGACAGGAAGGCGTCGAAGGCCGCGGAGTCGGCCCGGTCGACCAGCGTCGCCCCGAGGGAGGCGTGATGGTCGGCGAGCAGGCGTTCCTGGAGTCGGCGGGCGAGGTTCCGGTCCATCGTGTGCGGGTGGACCAGGGTCTCGGTGATCGCGAAGACGTGTCCCGACGCGGTGAGCTGTTCGACGCTCCGGGGAAGGCCGCCGACGAAACCCCGCCACCACGCCCCCTCGCGCCGTACGGGGAATCCGTAGACGCACCCGACGAAGGCCGTGTCCTCTCCGATCAGCAGGGCGAACCCGGGCCGGCGGATGTCGCCCGTCAGCCGGCGCAGGAACCCCTCCCGGGCTTCGCACTCCGTGCCGGGCCGCGCCCGCGAGGACTCCACGTACAGGTCTGCCAGGTCCTCCCGCAGGGTCTCGGCCTGCCAGCGGTTCAGCCGGCGCAGGCGTACCCCGCCCGCGGGTGACGGTGTGTTGGCCATCGTCACAGAACACCACCCGGAGCCGACGCGGCGTGCACCGACGCGGGCGTGACCGGGGCGTTGTCCCCCACGAGGGCGATCAGGGCACGGGTGGTGCGGCCGGCACGGGCGGTCCGATCGTGCCGGTACACGTTCGGTCGGGGAAGGGTCATGGATCCTCTCGGGGCCTCCTCGTCGGGCCTACGGCTGATCGGGAGCGTCGGCCTCCTGCTGTCCCTTACGGGCACGGCGCGTCTTCCACGGACGGGCCGGCACCGGTACCCGGAGTGCGGGGCGGGGGGAACCGTAGTGGAAGGCGCCGATGCGCTCGTCGTGCTGTGCGTTGAGCCGTCGGATGAGGAACACGCCCACGGCGGTCACCGCCAGGATCACGACCACGGTCAGGATGGCCTCCATGGCCCTCACCTCCCTGTTGTCGGCTGGTGCTGAGTAGGAAGCGGCACCGTGTTCTCCTCCGCCATCAACCGGCTCGCGGTCGACGTGCGCCGCGGGTCGCTCGCGGCGGCCATCAGCCGGGCGGCCGCGGCGGGAGTCGTCCGCGGCGGAATCACCAGCAGGTTCCAGCGGCCCACGCGGTAGGAGAGCAGCAGCAGTTCGTGCGGGTCCTGCTCGCCGTGGAACCAGCCCACCTTCACCACACGGCCGGCAACGGGCGCCTTGCGCGGGACGGTCGGCCAGTGCGTGGGATTCACCGCTACACGGGTGATCCGCCCCCACAGCGGGTCGAGTACGGCTGCCAGGGCGGGGAGTTCGGCCGCGAGGTCCCGGGTGCGGGGCCACCAGGCACCGTCCAGGAGAGCCGGCGCGGAGCCGACGGGAGCCAGGGACAGGCGAAGTGAAGGGGCCGAGGGCCGGTCTTCGAGTGTCGACGGGCGGGTGATGGTCGCAGCCATGGCGCAGACCTTGCCCCAGGCCGATCGCGACCGGCCCGGCGTCTTCGATCACCGAAAACGACACGGGCGTGGAGGCCGGTGCGCGAAGTGTCCTCGGTCTTCTCAGAGTACTCCCCGGACCGGCCGACCGGTCGGCGAAGGAACCGGCACCCCGGACCGGCGACCGGATCGGCGAAGGGGCCGGAGAGGGACGTACGACCGGACCGGCCGAACAGGCCCACCGAACCAGCCCACCGAACCAGGCGACCGACTCCGCGATGCCGTCCGCGCGGCCCGAAAGGTCCCCGCGCGCCCCGCACCGGATGCCCGTCCCCCGCCTCAGCCCCCGCCCACCGTGAACCCGATCACCGTGCCGCCCCCCTCCCGCCGGACGGCGAAGGGCGCTCCCCCGTGCGCGAGTGCCACTTCCCGCACGATGGACAGGCCGAGGCCGGATCCCGGCAGGGAACGCGCGTCGGCGGCGCGGTAGAAGCGGTCGAAGACGCGGACCAGGTCGGCGTCGGCGATGCCGGGCCCCCGGTCGAGGATCTCGACGCGGACCGGACCGGGCCCGGCCTGACCGCTGACCTCGATCTCGATGGGCGCGGTGCCGTCGCGGTCGAACTTGGCCGCGTTCTCGACGAGGTTGGACAGCGCCCGCTGGAGCATCCCCGGGCGGCCGTCGGTCGTCGTGTCACCGCTCGCGCGGACGACGACCTGCCTGCCGGTACGGCGGCGGGCGAGCCCGGCGACGTCCTCGGCGATGTCGGCGAGGTCCACCCGCTGCGGCGGCTCGGTGTCGGACTGCCCGGCCGCGAGGTCGACCAACTCGTTGACCAGGTCGGTGAGTTCGCGGGCTTCCTGACCGAGATCCGCCACCAGTTCGTCCCGGGTGCCGGGGGGCAGCTCGTCGATCCTGCGCAGCAGCGAGATGTTCGTCCGCAGGGAGGTCAGCGGCGTACGCAGCTCGTGTCCGGCGTCCTGCACGAGCCGGCGCTGGTCCTCCTCGGACTGGGCGAGCCGGCCGAGCATGCGGTCGAAGGCGCGGCCGAGGCGGCCGACCTCGTCGTAGCCGGCGACGGGCACCTGGATGCCGAGCCGGCGGGTGCGGGCGACGTCCTCGGCGGCGGAGGTGAGGATCACCAGCCGTCGGGTGATGCGCCGGGCCAGCCACCAGCCGAACAGCCCGGCCGCGACGACGACCGCGGCCATCAGGGCCAGCGTCCGCTGCTGCAGGGCCCGCAGCAGGTCCTCGGTGTCGCTGAACTCCTGCGCGACCTGCACCGCGCCCCGCCCGCCGCCGAGCGCGACGGTCGCGACGCGGTAGACGTCGTTGCCGACGTCGACGTCCTTGTGCTCGACCATCGTCCCGGCCACCGGGCCGGCCGCGATCCGCCGGTCGCCGGCGACGACCGGCAGCCCCGGCCGGCCGGGGTCGACGATCCTGCCGTCCGGCCCGAGCACCTGCACGTCGGTGCGGGCGGGCCGGACGAGGTCGTGGCCCGGCTCGGTGGAGGAGAAGTCGTCGGGCGTCATCAGGTGCGTGCGCACCTCGCCCCGCAGGTCCTGCACGACCTCGTCGAACACGGACTCCTGGTCGACCCGGACCAGCCGGGCGGCCGCGTTGTAGGACAGCACGCCGACCAGCAGGGTGACGGCGGCGGTCACGGCCGCGAAGGACACGGCGAACGTGGTCCGCAGCGACAGGAGCCGGAGCCTCCGTCTCGCCGGCAGCCGCCCGAGGCGGCCCACTCCTCAGTCCTCCCGCAGCACGTAACCCACACCGCGGACCGTGTGGATCAGCAGCGGCGCCCCCGGCTGGTCGAGCTTGCGGCGCAGGTAGCCGACGTACACGGCGAGGTTCTTGGAACCCGGACCGAAGTCGTAGCCCCAGATCCGGTCGTAGATGGTGGAGTGGTCGAGGACGATGCCCGCGTTGCGGACCAGCAGCTCCAGCAGCTCGAACTCGGTGCGGGTCAGCTCCAGCTCCCGCCCGCCGCGCCAGGCCCGCCGCGCCTGGACGTCCATCCGCAGCCCGGCCGCCTCGATGCGGCCCTCGGGAACCTCTGGCGCCTGCGGCGGCCTCGGCGCACCGCTCAGCGCGCCGACCGGACTGGTCCGGCGCAGCAGCGCGCGCAGCCGGGCGAAGACCTCCTCGACGTCGAAGGGCTTCACCACGTAGTCGTCGGCGCCCGCGTCCAGTCCGGCGATCCGGTCCTGGGTCTCCACGAGCGCCGTCAGCATGAGGATCGGTGTCCGGTCCCCTTCGGCGCGCAGCACCCGGCAGACCTGCAGCCCGTCGATGCCGGGCATCATCACGTCCAGGACGAGCACGTCCGGCGGACTTTTGTGGGCCTGGGCCAACGCCTCGACACCGTCGGCGACCGCGGTGACCCGGTACCCCTCCAGGGTCAGGGCGCGCTCCAGCGCATGACGGATGGCGCGGTCGTCTTCGGCGAGCAGCACAGTTCGGGGCACGTCCTCAGTGTGCCAAGCCGGCACAGGCGTACGGCGTGATGAACGGCTCACCAGGTGCCCTTCTTACTGCCCTCTCACCGGTAGGGGCGCAACCCGGGGCGCGCCCCTACCCGTCCTCTCACCCTGCGGTCCGCAGCGCCGCCAGCCGCTCCTCGAACGGCACGACCGCGAAGTCGTCCTTGACGGGCCTGGCCGCCGACAGCCCGGTCATCAGGGCCGCCAGCTCCCCCGCCGCGCGTTCGATCCGCCCGTCCAGCCCTTCGGCGCCCCAGTCCTCCGAGGCCGCGTACACCCCGGTGGGGACGACGACGGCCCGCAGGTGGGCGAAGAGCGGCCGCAGCGCGTGCTCCAGGACGAGCGAGTGCCGGGCGGTTCCGCCGGTCGCCGCGATCAGCACCGGCGTCCCCGCCAGCGCGTCCTTGTCGATCACGTCGAAGAAGGACTTGAACAGCCCGCTGTACGACGCCGAGAACACCGGCGTGACGACGATCAGGCCGTCGGCCCCGGTCACCGCGTCGATCGCGGCGGCCAGTTTCCGGCCCGGGAACCCGTTGGTGAAGTGGTGCGCGATCTCCACGGCGAGCTCGCGCAGCTCGACGACCTGGACCTCGACCGGCAGGTCCCGGCCCACGGCCGCGGCCAGCCGGTCCCCCAGCAGCCGGGTGGAGGACGGGACGCTCAGTCCGGCCGAGACGACGACGAGCCTCATGCGACGTCCACTCCCTTCGATGCGGCCGCGAGCAGGGACTGGTGGGTCGGCGCCTGAGGCACCCCGGCCGGACGCCTCGCGGCGAACTCCCTGCGCAGCACCGGCACGACCTCCTCGCCGAGCATGTCGAGCTGTTCGAGCACGGTCTTCAGCGGCAGCCCGGCGTGGTCGACCAGGAACAACTGGCGCTGGTAGTCGCCGGCGTACTCGCGGAAGGACAGGGTCTTCTCGATGACCTGCTGCGGGGAGCCGACGGTCAGGGGGGTCTGGTCGGTGAAGTCCTCCAGCGAGGGCCCGTGTCCGTAGACCGGGGCGACGTCGAAGTAGGGCCGGAACTCGCGCACCGCGTCCTGCGAGTTGCGCCGCATGAAGACGTGGCCGCCCAGGCCGACGATCGCCTGCTCCGGGGTGCCGTGCCCGTAGTGGGCGTACCGGCTCCGGTAGAGCTCGACCATCCGCTTGGTGTGGTCGGCCGGCCAGAAGATGTTGTTGTGGAAGAACCCGTCGCCGTAGTAGGCGGCCTGCTCGGCGATCTCGGGCGAGCGGATCGAGCCGTGCCAGACGAAGGGCGGTACGCCGTCCAGCGGGCGGGGCGTGGACGTGAACCCCTGGAGGGGGGTGCGGAACTTCCCGTCCCAGTTCACGACGTCCTCGCGCCACAGCCGGTAGAGCAGGGCGTAGTTCTCGACGGCGAGGTTGATGCCCTCCCGGATGTCCTGGCCGAACCAGGGATACACCGGGCCGGTGTTGCCACGCCCCATCATCAGGTCCACCCGGCCGTCGGCCAGGTGCTGGAGCATCGCGAAGTCCTCGGCGATCTTCACCGGGTCGTTGGTGGTGATGAGGGTGGTGGAGGTGGAGAGGATCAGCTTCTCCGTGCGCGCGGCGACGTACCCGAGCATGGTCGTCGGGGACGACGGCACGAAGGGCGGGTTGTGGTGCTCGCCGGTCGCGAAGACGTCGAGCCCGACCTCCTCGGCCTTCAGCGCGATGGCGACCATGGCCTTGATGCGCTCACGCTCGGTCGGCGCACGGCCCGTGGTGGGGTCCGGCGTGACGTCGCCGACGCTGAAGATCCCGAACTGCATGGTCGCTCAACCTCCAAATTTGTTGACCGTTGAACTATATCGGAGAACGGTCACCCGCGCCGCCGTATTCCGCCCGCCCGGCGACTGTCAGTGCCCCGTCCTACGATCGGTCCATGGCCCCCGTACGCCGTGACACCCGAGGCATCGTCGATGCCGCGGAGCTCTTCACGCACGTGGACTTCCGCCGCGTCGAGCCCGCCGAGCCGCTGCGCCGGTATGTCGAGCAGTACTGGCTGATCGACTGGAACCTCTCCGAGCCGTACGTCTCGCACGTGGTCCCGCATCCGGCCGTCAACATCGTCTTCCAGCGGTTCACGGACCAGGAGCCCTTCGTCGAGGTCGCGGGCATCCAGCACGGCCTCTTCGCGCAGAAGCTGGAAGGCCGGGGCCGGGTCTGCGGCATCAAGTTCCGGCCGGGCGGCTTCCGCCCCTTCGCCCCCGAGTACCCCGTCACCCACTGGACGGGCCACCGGATCCGCTCCCCCGAGGTCCTCCCGGACGCGGACCCCACGGCGATCCTCACCCCGGACGAGGAGAAGGCCCGGATCGCGGCCCTCGACGCCTTCCTCCTCGGCCTGGATCCGCGGCCCGACCCCCAGGCCGACCTCGCCGCGGCCCTGGTCGACCGCATCCACACCGACCGCACGATCCGCCGCGTCGCCGACTTCGCCCGCTCCGAGGGCATGTCCGTACGACTGCTGCAGCGCCTGTTCGCCGCGTACGTCGGTGTCGGCCCCAAGTGGGTCATCCTGCGCTACCGCATCCACGAGGCGCTGGAACGGGCGGAGACCGACAAGGCGGTGGACTGGGCAGCCCTCGCCGCCGACCTCGGCTACGCCGACCAGGCCCACCTGGTGCGCGACTTCGCGGCCACGGTGGGCGTACCACCGACGGCGTACGCGCAGGCAGTGCACTGACCTCGACGGCCGGCCTCCTCCAGGGCACCGCACTCGGTCTGACCCTCTGATCCCCTGTCGGTCGGACCACCATGGCCTGCCCGGCCCCCGGGCGCGACCGCCGCCGGAAAATAGCCCCGGCCGCCCTGTCACACTTCCGCCCCGCTCCCCGTCAACCCGGTGAACGCACCGCAGCCCACCGATACGAGGAGCACCCCATGTCCGTCGCCCACACCGTCGTCACCCTGCTCGCCGCCGCCATGGCGGGTTACTCCGGGATCGTCGTCCTCACCCGGGCCGAATGGATCACCAAGGCGCTGACCGACTACCGGGTGCCGACCTCGTGGTGGCCCTGGCTCGGGGCGGCGAAGACCGCCGGGGCCGTGGGTCTGCTGGCCGGCCTGTTCGTGCCGGTCATCGGTATCGCGGCCGGGATCGGCCTGGTGCTGTACTTCACCGGGGCGGTCGTCACCGTGGCGCGGGCGCGCTGGTACTCCCACATCCCGTTCCCGCTGGTGTACGCCGCCCCGGTGGTCGCCGCGATGACACTGGGCGCGCCGGCCTGACCCGCCCGGCCGCCGCTCAGGGGATGAGCACCAGCCGTCCCCGCACCCCGCCCTCCGCGAGCCGGGCGTGCGCCTTCGGGGCCTCGTCCAAGGCGTACGTCTCGGCCACCCGGAGGGTGAGCACCCCCTGATCCACCAGCGCGCCCAGCTCCGCGAGCCGGGGCCCGTCGGCGCTCACCTCCACCGCGCCGACCCGCACCCCCCGCACCGGAGCGGGAGCCGCCTTCGGGATGACGCCGGCGAAGGCGCCCCCGTCCCGCACCCACGCCAGGGCCCGCTCCCCGAGCACCGCCGCGTCCAGCACCGCGTCGACGCTGCCCGGCTCGACCGCCCCGGCGGTGAAGGACGAGGCACCCAGCGACCGTACGAGCTCCGCGTCCCCCTCACGGGCCAGCGCGGTGACGGACACCCCCCGGTGCGCGGCGAGCTGGACGGCGAACCCGCCGACCGCGCCCGCGGCCCCCGTCACCAGCAGCGACTGCCCGGACGTCAACTCCAGCAGATCCAGGGCCTGTACGGCGGTCAGCGCGTTCAACGGCAGGGTCGCCGCCGCCACCACGTCGACCGACCTCGGCGCGCGCGCCACCGCGTCCGTGTCCACGACGACGTACTCGGCGTGCGTACCCAGCGGCTCGACCACGCCGTAGTGGAGCGCCACCACCTCGTCACCGACGCTCCAGCCCCCGGCCGCGCCCACCGCGTCCACCGTCCCGGCCACGTCCCAGCCGAGCCCGAGCTGCTTGCCCGCGCCACCGAAGACCCCCGCCCGCACCCCGGCGTCCACCGGGTTCAGCGCGGCCGCCGCGACCTTGATCCGCACCTGCCGCGCCGCCGGTTCGGGCAGCTCGGTCTCCACGACCCGCACGACCTCGGGCCCGCCGAAAGCGGTCACCACCACTGCTCGCATGTCCGTCAACTCCGCATACGTCACTGCTTGCTCAGGTATCTCCTCAGCTGTCGGCAACCCTAGGAAGAGTTACTATCCATCGGGAAGTAGTTACCCAAGAGTGCGTACGTACCCCGGAGGTGAGCCATGGCGACCATGACAGCGGCCCAGCGGCGGAATCAGGCCCGCGCCGAGTACGACGCGTTCATCAAGGGCTGCCCCACCAACCAACTCCTGGACCGGCTCAGCGACAAATGGGTCAGCCTCGTCGTCGCCGCCCTCGTCCCCGGCCCCCAGCGCTACAGCGACCTCGGCCGCAAACTCGCCGGCGTCAGCCCCAAGATGCTCACGCAGACACTGCGTTCACTGGAACGCGACGGCATCCTCTCCCGCACGGTCACCCCGTCCGTCCCCGTCCGCGTCGACTACGAACTCACCGACCTGGGCCGCAGCCTGAGCCTGCTGCTGCTCGCGGTGAAGGACTGGGCGGAGACCCACATCGAGGAGGTCCGGGAGGCACGCGAGCAGTACGACGCCGAGGACGCGACGGCTTCCTGACGAGCCCTCACCCGGCTTCCGGGTCACCCCGTCCACCTCTCCTCAGCGCTGCGCAGAGATCGCCCGGCCGACCCGCCCGGGACGGGTGCGGCGCCGGCGCCTGTCCGGAGCACCGCTGCATGTCCGGAACTGATCAGAAGTGGTACTCGTCCCCCGTGTCCAGGACCAGCACCCGCCGCCGGTCGTTGTCGCGGTTACGGTCCACCGCCCCGCCGCTCCACACCGTGTCGATCTCCAGCAGCACCTCCGACGGCGCCCCCCGCAGCCAGACCCCCACCTCGATCCGCTCGCCCAGCCCGTCCGCGGCCAGCGCCCCGACGCGGCACAGCACCACCCGCAGCCCCGACCGCGCACACCCGTCCGGCAGCGTCTGCCGGAACGCCAACGGATGGGACCAGCGCAGCCGCACCGTCGCGTCCGGCACGGCGGACGGCCCGTGATTGCGCGGCGTGAACCCCACGTCGACCCGGCCGGAGGCCATCGCCGCGGACCCGTGATAGGCGAGATCGGCCTCGGGCCCCTCCGCGGCCGAGGCGACCGGAGCCACCCCGCCCACCGCCACCACCACGGCACCCCACACCGCAAGCCCCCGCAGAACCCGCTCCCGCATGCCACCACTCCTCAGTCCGCAGCCAGCCGTGGTCGTACGGGATGTATCCCACGCACGGCGCACCACAGGCGCAGCCCAACAGGTGACACCCGGCCGCCCGCACGCGCATGGCAGGCTGGCCCGCATGCTCGTCCTCCGCTCCGCCGCCCTCTTCGTCGTCGCCGCGCTCTTCGAGATCGGCGGCGCCTGGCTGGTCTGGCAGGGCGTGCGCGAGCACCGCGGGTGGCTGTGGATCGGCGCGGGCGTCCTGGCCCTCGGCGCCTACGGCTTCGTCGCCACGCTCCAGCCGGACGCCGACTTCGGCCGCATCCTCGCCGCGTACGGCGGTGTCTTCGTCGCCGGTTCCCTGGCCTGGGGCATGGCCGCGGACGGCTACCGCCCGGACCGCTGGGACGTCACGGGCGCGCTGATCTGCCTCGCGGGCATGGCGGTGATCATGTACGCCCCGCGCGGCAACTGAGGGATTGCGAGACGGGGACGGCTCAGGACGGCTCGTCGGACAGCAGACCCAGCTGCCCCAGGAAGTCCATCTCGTCGAAGTAGAGCCGGTAGTCGACGATCCGGCCGTCCGCCACGGTGGCGATGTCCACCCCGCGGATCCTGATCTCCTTCTGCGTCGGCGGCAGCGTCTCCCCGTTGGGAAGCTGCAGCGGCCCGGTGTTCCTCCCGCTGAAGAACCCCTCGTCGATGGCCGTGTCACCGACCTCGTACGAGTGCAGCGTCTCGTAGGTGGCCTCGGGGACCGCCTCCGTCATCTGCCGCCAGTACTCGACGATCTGGTCGCGCCCGCGGATCTCCCCCTCGTCGGGGGTGAAGGCGACCGCGTCGTCGGCATACAGCTCACCTATGACCTCGATGTCGTGGTGCGCGGTCAGCGCGTCCGTGAGCCGGTCCATGACCTCACGTGCCTGTCCCATTGATCCACCTCCGGTGAAACCAAAGGATCACCCACCTCATTCTCTCACCGCGCCCCCGCCCGAGCAGACCGGAGGACGAGACGCCCGACCGCCCGGGCACCGGGCCTGCCTATCCTGGCCGAACAGGTTTCTGACCACGCCCGAGGAGCAGCCCATGGCCACCGCCGCACCGTCCGCCGCCTCCCGCATCGCCGTCGTCACGGGTGCGAGCAGCGGAATCGGCGCCGCCACGGCACGCCGGCTCGCCGAGGCCGGCTACCGCGTCGTCCTGACCGCCCGCCGCAAGGACCGCATCGAGGCGCTGGCGGAGGAGATCAACGCGGCCGGCCACCAGGCGACCGCGTACGCCCTCGACGTCACCGACCGCGCCGCGGTGGACGAGTTCGCCACCGCGTTCCCCGCGATCGGCGTCCTGGTCAACAACGCGGGCGGGGCCCTCGGCGCCGACCCCGTGGCCACCGGCGACCCGGCCGACTGGCGCTCGATGTACGAGACGAACGTCATCGGCACCCTCAACCTCACCCAGGCCCTGCTCCCCAAGCTCGACGCGAGCGGTGACGGCACCGTCGTCGTCGTCTCCTCGACCGCCGGCCACGGCACCTACGAGGGCGGCGCGGGCTACGTCGCCGCCAAGCACGGCACCCACGTCCTCGCCGAGACCCTCCGCCTGGAGATCGTCGGCCGCCCGATCCGCGTCATCGAGATCGCCCCCGGCATGGTCAAGACGGACGAGTTCGCCCTCACCCGCTTCGCCGGCGACCAGGAGAAGGCGGAGAAGGTCTACCAAGGCGTGGCAGAGCCCCTCACCGCCGACGACGTGGCCGACACCATCGCCTGGGCGGTCACCCGCCCCAGCCACGTCAACATCGACCTCCTGATCGTCCGCCCGCGCGCCCAGGCGTCGAACACGAAGGTCCACCGGGAGTCGTGACGGCGGAGAAGGACCCCCACAACGAACGCCAGATGTGGTGGTGGCTCGCCTACTTCCTCTTCGGCATCCACATCGTGGCCTTCGTGATGATCTACGCGATGGCGCACGCGCCGAAATAGGAAGCACCCGGCGCGGGCGGGACATAGGGTCCGGGTCCGTGGACAGACACCTACCGTTCTCCCGGCTGCACAACTTCCGCGACCTGGGCGGCTACCCGACCCCGGACGGACTCCGCGTCCGTCCGGGCCGCCTCTACCGCGCCGACTCCCTCGGCAAGCTGAACACCGGCACCCCCGACTGGGACCGCTTCCTGTCCCTCGGCATCCGCACGGTCATCGACCTCCGCCACTCCTGGGAGGCCGACGCCAGTGGCCGCGTCCCGTCCCACCCCTCCTTCACGTACCACAACCTCAGCATCGAGCACCGCCCCTACGACCAGGCGGTCCAGACGCCGGACGTGGACCCCGCCCCCTACCTGGTGCAGCGCTACCTGGAGGTGGCGGAGGACGGCACGAAGGAGATCCGCAGGGCGCTGGAACTGATAGCGGAAGCGGACGCCCCCGTGGTCTTCCACTGCGCCTCGGGCAAGGACCGCACGGGCCAGCTGGCGGCCCTGGTCCTGGCCCTCCTGGGCATCCCGGACACGACCATCACGGAGGACTTCAGCCTCACGGAACTGGCGACACCGGCCCTGCTCGCCGACTGGAAGGCACGCCACAACGGCCGCACCCCGGCCTGGCCGGGCTTCGGCCGGGCTCCCGAGGCGGTGATGCGCCTGTTCCTCGCCTCGATGAGGTCCCGCTACGGCTCGGTCGAGGCGTACGTCACCCAGGCCCTGGGCATGGACGCGCGAGCCCTCTCGGACACCCTCCGCACGGCCCTCCTCGAACCGCTTCCCACCACCCACCCGACCCTGACCTACCGCAAGGCCACCCCGGCCGACGCGCAGCTCCTGGTCCGCCTGCGCGACACGTCGGCCCTGTGGCAACTGGCCCGCGGCATCCCCCAATGGCAGCCGGGCGAGAAGGACGAGACCCACTTCCGCACGTGCATGGAGACGGGCGAGGTCTGGCTGGCCCACGCGGCAGGAAGCCTGACCGGCGCGTGGGAACTCTGGTGGACCGACGAGGCCGCCTGGGGCACCCGCCCACCCGACGCGGGCTACATCCACCGACTCATGACCACCCCGCACACGTCCCCGCCCGGCACGGGCCGCCGCATGCTCGCAGAGGCGGAATCCCGCATCACGGCAACAGGCCGCCCCTACGCCCGCCTCGACTGCCTCACCTCCAACCCCCGCCTCCGCGCGTACTACGAGTCGGCCGGCTACACGGCCGTAGGAGAACAACGCGAAAAGAAGGGCGGACCGGGCACCCCGTACGCGGTGACACTGCTGGAGAAGCGGCTGCGGTGACGCGACGAGGGTCCGAGTCTCCTCGGGCCCTCCCGCCTGACCGTCAGCCCTTCACACACACGACCTGCTTCAGCTTCGCCACGACTTCGACAAGGTCCCGCTGCTGGTCGATGACCTGCTCGATCGGCTTGTAGGCTCCCGGGATCTCGTCCACGACGCCGGAGTCCTTACGGCACTCCACGCCCCGCGTCTGCTCCTCCAGGTCCTTCGTCGAGAAGCGACGCTTCGCCGCGGTCCGGCTCATGCGCCGACCGGCGCCGTGCGAGGCCGAGTTGAAGGACTTCTCGTTTCCGAGACCCTTCACGATGTACGAACCGGTTCCCATGGAACCGGGAATGATCCCGTACTCGCCGGAACCCGCGCGGATCGCGCCCTTGCGCGTGACGAGCAGGTCCATCCCCTCGTAGCGCTCCTCGGCGACATAGTTGTGGTGTGCGCTGATCTCCGGTTCGAAGACCGGCTTGGCCTTCTTGAACTCCTTACGGATCACGTCCTTGAGGAGCGCCATCATGATCGTCCGGTTGTATCTGGCGTACTCCTGCGCCCAGAACAGGTCGTTGCGGTACGCCGCCATCTGCGGGGTGTCCGCGATGAACACGGCGAGGTCGCGGTCGACCAGGCCCTGGTTGTGCGGGAGCTTCTGGGCGATGCCGATGTGGTGCTCGGCCAGTTCCTTGCCGATGTTGCGGGATCCGGAGTGGAGCATGAGCCAGACAGAACCGGTCGTATCCGTGCATATTTCGACGAAATGGTTGCCGGATCCGAGCGTTCCCATTTGTTTTCCAGCACGTTCGTGCCGGAATTTGACCGCTTCAGCCACTCCGTCAAACCGCCCCCAGAAGTCGTCCAACCCGCCGGTCGCGAACCCGTGCAGCCGACCCGGATCGACGGGACTGTCATGCATCCCCCGCCCCACCGGAATCGCCTGCTCGATCTTCGACCGCAGACGCGAGAGATCCCCCGGCAGATCGTTCTCCGTGAGGGACGTCTTGACGGCAGACATGCCGCACCCGATGTCCACTCCCACCGCCGCCGGACACACGGCCCCGCGCATCGCGATGACCGACCCGACCGTCGCACCCTTGCCGTAATGCACATCGGGCATGACCGCCAGGCCCTTGATCCACGGCAGCGTCGCCACGTTCCGCAACTGCTGCATCGCGCCGTCGTCGACCGCCGCCGGGTCGGCCCACATACGGATGGGCACCTTCGCGCCAGGCATTTCCACGTACGACATATCTTCCTCATTCCCCCGAAGTCACAACAGAAGTCTCACAACGCAAAAGCGGCGCCTAGGTCGACGTAAAGGACAACGGACCGGCGTCCACGGCCATGCGTGCGATACACATTGTCTGCAGGGCACGCCCCCGTGCGGCAAGCGATTAACCAGCGGGGACACTGAAGAACCCGGCACCAAGCCCCCTCGAGAGGAGCCTGACCGTGCAGCGGAAGGCGTACGTACCCGGCGTCGCCGCGCTCCTCGCGGCCCTGCTGGCCGGCTGCACCGGCAGCTCGGGAGACACCGGTACGACGGACGACGCGAACCCCGGCGAGGCCGGCACGGCATCCGCCGTGGCCGAGCCCGGCAGGTACCGCGTGCTCCCGGAACCCTGCGGCGCGGTCAGCCAGGGCACCCTCGACTCGCTCCTGCCCGGCATCCGACAGCTCGCCGACGAGGCGCAGCAGGAGATCGCGTACGCGGGCGAGGCCACGCCCACCTACGACACCGACCGCAAGGTCGGCTGCCGTTGGAAGGTGGAGTCCGCGGACGCCACCGACCACCTGCTCGTCGACTTCGAGCGGGTCGTCTCGTACGAAACCTCGGTGAGCGACGACACCCAGGCCCAGCAGCTCTTCGCGACGAAGGAGGAGGTGGCCGACCTCCCCGAGGCGGCGAGCCCCAGCGTGGCGTCCGACGTCGAAACAGGCGGGACAGGCGACACGAGCACCGCCACGCCGACGGACTCCGCCTCGGCGTCCCCCTCCCCTTCCTCCTCGGCCCCTTCCTCGGCCCCTTCCTCCTCGGCCCCTTCCGGCTCGGGCTCGCCCTCCTCCACGGTCTCCGCCACCCCGACCGACCTCCAGCCCCGTCTCCTCGACGAACTCGGCGACGAGGCGTTCCTGGACGACGCGTTGAGCAGTTCCGGTTCAACGGCCCAGCAGCGCACGGTGACTGTGGCGTTCCGCACGTCGAACGTCATCGTGACGATCGAGTACGTGGAGCAGCCGGCGACGATCGGCGTGGCCCCGGACAGCAAGGAAATGCAGGACAAGGCCAGGAAACTGGCCGTTCAGCTGGCGGACTCGCTGGCCGGCTGACGGCCCTTCACAGCCCTCTCACGCTCGCGCACAAAGCGGCCGAAGCGAGACCGCACATCTCCCTCACCGCGTACCGTGGCCCCTCGGACCAGATCCGACGGCAGGAACCACAAGCGTCATGAGTGAAGGAACCATGCAGCGACCAGCACAGGCAGAGCAGCGTGACGAGCGAGACCAGCGGGCGAAGCGCCTCCACCGCGTACTTGTCTGCGCGGCCGCAGTCCCCGTGATGCTGATCGCCGCCGGCTGCTCCTCGGACTCCGGCTCCGACGACACCGGCGGCAAGAGCGCGGACACCGCCGCGTCGGCTTCCGCGAGCCCCTCACCGACGGTGCAGGCGGCGGCGTACAAGTCGCTTCCGGAGCCGTGCGCGGTGTTCGGGAAGAAGACCTTGGGCGAACTGGTGCCGAAGGCGCCGAAGTCGGGCAAGCAGGGCACCTCGGACGACACGTCGGCGCGTGCCAGCTGCTCCTGGAGCAGCCTCGACAACAACGGCGTGAAGGGCTCCCAGTTCCGCTGGCTGAACGTCTCCCTGCTCCGCTTCGAGTCGGACGTCTCGCGCGGTGCGGGTGCCGATCAGGCGCAGACGTACTACGAGAAGCAGCTCCAGGACGCACAGGCGGTGGAGGGCGCGAAGAGCGTCAAGTCGCAGCCGGTGAGCGGCACGGGTGACGCGGCGACGACGGTGACGTACGACCTGAAGAAGAAGGAGGGCTCCTTCAGGCAGCAGACGGTCGTCACGCGCGTCGAGAACGTCGTCATCACGCTCGACTACAACGGCGCGGGCCTGGCCGGGGAGAAGACCCCGAGCGCGGCCTCCCTGACGAAGCTCGCCCAGAAGGCCGCCAAGGAGGCGGTGGCGGCGGTGTCGTCGGCGAACGGCGAGGGATCCGGGTCGGGGTCCGGGTCCGGATCGGAGGGCTCGGGTTCGACGAGCCCCTCGCCGTCCACGTCGGCGTCGAAGTCCGCGTCGAAGTCCGCGTCTCCGTCGGCGTCCGAGTCCGCGTCGAAGCCGGCCTCTGCGTCCGCCTCGGCCGCGAAGAAGGACTGACGGACCTCACTCGGTGCCCCCGCTGTAGCCGGTGTGCCGCGCCCGGGTCGGGCACGGACGCAGGTCAGTCCGTACCCGACTCGATCGCCGCCTGGTCGAGCGCGTCGGAGTCCACCGGCACGGCACCTTCGTAGCTGCCCGCCGCGATGGCCTCCGCGCCGCCCGGGGGCAGCTCGCCGATGAGCCCGCCCCAGGCCGCGAGCTGGCCCTGCGCGGCGTACTGCTCGAGCTTGCTGCGCGAGTCGGCGATGTCGAGGTTGCGCATGGTCAGCTGGCCGATGCGGTCGTCCGGGGCGAACGCCGGGTCGTGGCTGCGCTCCATGGACAGCTTCTCGGGGTGGTAGCTGAGGTAGGGGCCCTGGGTGTCGAGGAGCGAGTAGTCCTGGCCGCGGCGCAGCCGCACGGTGACGCTGCCGGTGACGGGGTTGCCGACCCAGCGCTGCAGGCCCTCGCGGAGCATGAGCGCCTGCGGGTCGAACCAGCGGCCCTCGTAGAGCAGCCGCCCGAGCCGACGGCCCTCGCCGTGGTACATGGCGACGGTGTCCTCGTTGTGGATGGCGTTGAGCAGCCGCTCGTAGGCCAGGTGCAGCAGTGCCATGCCGGGGGCCTCGTAGATGCCGCGGCTCTTGGCCTCGATGATGCGGTTCTCGATCTGGTCCGACATGCCGAGGCCGTGCCGGCCGCCGATGAGGTTGGCCTCCTGCACCAGTTCGACGGCGGTGGGGAAGGCGCGCCCGTTGATCCGCACGGGGCGGCCCTGCTCGAACTCGACGGTGACGTCCTCGGCCGGGATGTCGACCTCGGGGTCCCAGAAGGGGACACCCATGATCGGGGACACGATCTCGAGCGAGGTGTCGAGGTGCTCCAGGCGCTTGGCCTCGTGGGTGGCGCCCCAGATGTTCGCGTCGGTGGAGTACGCCTTCTCGGCGGAGTCCCGGTAGGGCAGGTCGCGCTGCGTCAGCCAGGCGGACATCTCGTGCCGGCCGCCGAGCTCGGCCACGAAGGCCTGGTCGAGCCAGGGCTTGTAGATCCGCAGGCTGGGGTTGGCGAGCAGGCCGTAGCGGTAGAACCGCTCGATGTCGTTGCCCTTGTAGGTGGACCCGTCGCCCCAGATGGAGACGTCGTCCTCGCGCATCGCGCGGACCAGCAGGGTGCCGGTGACCGCGCGGCCGAGGGGGGTCGTGTTGAAGTACGTCTGCCCGGCCGACCGAATGTGGAAGGCACCGCACGCGAGGGCGGCCAGGCCTTCCTCGACGAGGGGCTCACGGCAGTCGACGAGCCGGGCCTGTTCGGCTCCGTAGGTGCGCCCGCGCTCGGGCACATCGGCCAGATCCGGTTCGTCGTACTGCCCGATGTCGGCTGTATAGGCATAAGGGATGGCGCCACGCTCACGCATCCACGCCACGGCTACGGAGGTGTCCAAACCGCCGGAGAACGCGATTCCGATCCGCTCTCCGATTGGAAGTTTATTCAGTACCTTCGACATGTATGCATCCTAGACCCGAAGGAGAGCGGCCGATTCCTACCGGCCACGCGTACGAAGCACATCTGTGCCACCCTGTTGCGCGCAACAACACGCATCGGGAGGGGAGTACGGGTGGCCGCGCCACTGCAGCTGACACGGATGCACCGGATTCTGATCGGCGTGGTCGTCGCCGGTGCGGTCGTCATCGCCGGAATCGGCTTCGCCGGCTCGTACGCCGCCGTCCGTGAACTCGCTCTCCAGAAGGGCTTCGGGAACTTCAGTTACGTGTTCCCGATCGGCATCGACGCAGGCATCTGCGTCCTGCTCTCCCTCGACCTGCTCCTGACCTGGGTCCGGATCCCGTTCCCCCTGCTGCGCCAGACGGCGTGGCTGCTGACGGCGGCGACGATCGCCTTCAACGGCGCGGCGGCCTGGCCCGACCCGCTGGCCGTGGGCATGCACGGGGTGATCCCCATCCTGTTCGTGGTCTGCGTCGAGGCGGCCCGGCACGCGATCGGCCGCATGGCCGACATCACGGCCGACAAGCACATGGAGGGAGTCCGCCTCACCCGCTGGATCCTGTCCCCCCTCCCCACGTTCCTTCTGTGGCGGCGCATGAAGCTGTGGGAGCTGCGCTCCTACGAACAGGTCATCAAGCTCGAACAGGAGCGCCTCGTCTACCAGGCCCGCCTGCGCTCCCGCTTCGGCCGCGCCTGGCGCCGCAAGGCCCCGGTGGAGTCCCTGATGCCGCTGAGGCTGGCGAGGTACGGCGTCCCGCTGGCCCGCACCGCGCCGGCGGGCCTGGCAGCCGCGGGCATCGAGCCGGCGCTCCTGCCCCCGGCCCCGCGGCAGGAGGACGGGGACACGGCGCCGAACGCCAAGGCTGTCCCGTCGGCCGCCGCGGTGACACCTCCCGCCGAGCAGCGCCTGGAGCTCGACACCACCCCGAACGGGCCGAAGGCGCCGGACGCGCCGGAAGCGCCCGCGGAGGAGGAGAGCCCTTGGTTCAGGCCTCCGCAACAAGTCGACTACCAGGGCGGCTACGACCCCGCCTATGACCCGCCGGAGCAGTACGAGCAGTGGTACGAGGAGCAGCAGCACGCCGAGCAGTACCTGGAGCCCCCGCACCAGGAGACCCAGTACCAGGAGACCCAGTACCAGGAGCCCCTGCGTGAGCCCTCCGGGGAGGAGACCGGCAGCTTCCCCATCCCGGTGAGCCCCGGCCGCACCCGCGAGCTGGGCGAGGGCGGCGGCACACCGGTCACCGAGCCGGACGAAGAGTCGTACTACCAGATATTCAAGCAGTCGTCGATGAGTGGCAGCGGTTACCCGACGCCGAGCCAGTTCAGCTACGACGTGGAAGCGACCTACGGCTCCCCCATCCCGGACTCCGAGGCCAAGCGCATGGTCATGCGCTTCCAGAACCGTCACGCGGCGGAACTGGAGGAGGACCACATCGCCTGACCCACCCGGGTACGGCGGAGGGGGCGCCCGGTGCCGACACCGGGCGCCCCCTCCGTCGTGGAACCCTGGCCTACTCCCCGAGCAGAACCCGCACCCGCTCCTGCCCGACCGCCAGCAGCAGCGTGGGCAGCCGCGGACCGGTGTCGCGCCCGACGAGCAGGTGGTACAGCAGGGCGAAGAAGGTCCGCTGGGCGGTCTTGATCTCCGCGGGCAGCTCCTTGGGCGTCGCGTCCGCCGCGAAGCCGGCCTGCACCTTGGGCACGCCGTACACGAGGTGGGTCAGCCCGTCCAGGGACCAGTGCGAGGCCAGCCCGTCGAGGAGCAGCCGCA
This sequence comes from Streptomyces sp. AC555_RSS877, assembly GCF_019049245.1. Classification (GTDB taxonomy): domain Bacteria; phylum Actinomycetota; class Actinomycetes; order Streptomycetales; family Streptomycetaceae; genus Streptomyces. Next base: position 115,487 of record NZ_JAGMUK010000007.1, read on the forward strand.
GTGACCCCTGCGCCTGCTCGTCGAGGGACTTCAGCAGCTCGGCGTCGGGTTCGTCGCGCACGATGGTCCGCTGGTCGGCGGGCACCTGCGTGTTGATCCACGCCTCGGCCTTGTCGTACCGCGGGCGGGCCTCGTCGAGGGATCCGAGCGGGTTCGACGGGTCGAGCTCGGACAGGATCCGCAGGGCCTGGTCCTCGTGCCCGGCGGTGATGTCGGCGACGGAGGCCAGCGTCCGGTACGGCAGCGGCCGGGGCGTCCTCGGCAGCTCACCGCCCGCGGTTCCCACGGCACGCGCGTGCGCGGCCACGTCACCGGGCAGGGCGGACCGGTCCGCGACCTTCGCGTCCAGCTTGTCCCACTCGTCGTAGAGCCGCTGGATCTCCTGGTCGAAGGCGATCTTGAAGGACTGGTTGGGCCGGCGCCGGGCGTACAGCCACCGCAGGAGCTGCGGCTCCATGATCTTCAGGGCGTCACCGGGGGTGGGCACACCGCCCTTCGACGAGGACATCTTCGCCATCCCGCTGATGCCGACGAAGGCGTACATCGGCCCGATCGGCTGCTTCCCGCCGAAGATCCCGACGATCTGCCCGCCGACCTGGAAGGACGATCCGGGGGACGAGTGGTCGACGCCGCTCGGCTCGAAGATCACGCCCTCGTACGCCCACCGCATCGGCCAGTCGACCTTCCAGACCAGCTTGCCGCGGTTGAACTCGTTCAGCCGGACGGTCTCGGAGAAGCCGCAGGCGGTGCAGGCGTACGTCAGCTCGGTGCTGTCGTCGTCGTAGGCGGTGACGGTGGTGAGGTCCTTCTCGCAGTTGCCGCAGTAGGGCTTGTACGGGAAGTACCCGGCCGACCCGGAGCTGCCGTCGTCCTCGCCTGCCGCCCCCGACCCCTCGGCGGCCTCCAGCTCGGCCTCGTCGAGAGGCTTCTGCGACGGCTTCTTCCCGGGGGCCTTCTTGGTCCGGTACTGGTCGAGGATCGCGTCGATGTCCCCGCGGTGCCTGATCGCGTGCAGGATCTGCTCGCGGTAGACGCCGGAGGTGTACTGCGCGGTCTGGCTGATCCCGTCGAACTCGACGCCCAGCTCGGCCAGCGACTCGACCATCGCGGCCTTGAAGTGCTCGGCCCAGTTCGGGTGCGACGAGCCCTTCGGCGCGGGCACGGAGGTCAGCGGCTTGCCGATGTGCTCCTCCCAGGCCTTCTTGTCGACCCCGGCGACGCCTTCTGGCACCTTGCGGTACCGGTCGTAGTCGTCCCAGGAGATCAGGTGGCGCACCTGCCGGCCCCGCCGCCGGATCTCGTCGGCGACGAGGTGCGGGGTCATCACCTCGCGGAGGTTCCCCAGGTGGATGGGTCCGGAAGGCGAGAGCCCGGACGCGACGACGACCGGTTTGCCCGGGGCCCGACGCTCCGACTCCTCGATGACCTCATCCGCGAAACGGGAGACCCAGTCGGTGGTCTCGGTGCTCTGAGCCACGATCGGCACGTCCTCTTTTTGATGGTTCCTGAAGGTTTCACACGAGCAGCCGGTACGGCCGCACGGCTGACGATCCATTCTCCCAGACCACCTCGCGCCCAGGAAAACCGCTTTACGCCCCGTGGGATACTGGGCGGGCCCACCTATTCCCACGAGGAGAACGGCACCCACTCCTATGGCCCCGGTCACGTCCCTCACCGCTTCCGTCAACCAGCGCCTCGCGTCCGCCCTCTCGGCTGCTCTGCCGGAGGCCGGCTCCGCCGACCCGCTGCTGCGCCGAAGCGACCGGGCGGACTTCCAGGCCAACGGGATCCTGGCCCTCGCGAAGAAGGCGAAGGCGAACCCGCGGGAGCTGGCGACGCAGGTCGTCTCCCAGGTGGTCACCGGTGACGTGATCAAGGACATCGAGGTCTCCGGCCCCGGCTTCCTGAACATCACGCTCACGGACGGCGCGATCACCGAGAACCTGGCCGCGCGGCACGCGGATGCCGACCGCCTCGGGGTCCCCTTCGCCGAGAACCCGGGCACGACGGTCATCGACTACGCCCAGCCGAACGTGGCGAAGGAGATGCACGTCGGCCACCTGCGTTCCGCGGTGATCGGCGACGCGGCGGTCAGCCTCCTGGAGTTCGCCGGCGAGACGGTGGTCCGCAGGCACCACATCGGCGACTGGGGCACGCAGTTCGGCATGCTCATCCAGTATCTGGACGAGCACCCGCACGAGCTGGACCACAAGGACACCCAGGTGTCGGGCGAGGAGGCGATGTCGAACCTCGACCGCCTCTACAAGGCGGCTCGCAAGCACTTCGACTCCGACGAGGAGTTCAAGACCCGGGCCCGCCGCAGGGTGGTCGACCTCCAGGCCGGCGACCCGCACACGCTCGCCACCTGGCAGAAGTTCGTGGACGAGTCGAAGATCTACTTCTTCTCCGTCTTCGAGAAGCTGGACATGGAGGTCCGGGACCCGGACATCGTCGGCGAGTCCGGCTACAACGACATGCTCGCGGAGACCTGCCGCCTCCTGGAGGACTCAGGTGTGGCGGTCCGCTCCGAGGGCGCCCTCTGTGTCTTCTTCGACGACGTCCTGGGCCCGGACGGCAACCCGGTCCCGCTGATCGTCAAGAAGTCGGACGGCGGCTACGGCTACGCGGCGACCGACCTCTCGGCGATCCGCGACCGCGTCTTCAACCTGAAGGCGGACACGCTCGTCTACGTCGTCGACGCCCGCCAGTCCCTCCACTTCAAGATGGTCTTCGAGACCGCCCGGAGGGCCGGCTGGCTGGGCGAGGACGTCAAGGCGGTCCAGCTCGCCTTCGGCACGGTCCTCGGCAAGGACGGCAAGCCGTTCAAGACGCGTGAGGGCGAGACGGTGAAGCTGGTCGACCTCCTGGACGAGGCGGTCGAGCGGGCGACGGCCGTCGTCCGCGAGAAGGCCGAGAAGGTGGGCCTGAGCGAGCGGGAGATCGTCGAGAACGGCAGGTACGTCGGCATCGGCGCCGTGAAGTACGCGGACCTGTCCACCTCCGCCGTACGGGACTACAAGTTCGACCTGGACCAGATGGTGTCGCTGAACGGCGACACGTCCGTGTACCTCCAGTACGCGTACGCCCGTATCCAGTCGATCCTCCGCAAGGCCGGCGAGGCCCGCCCCGCCGCGCACCCGGAGCTCGAACTGGCCCCGGCGGAGCGCGCACTGGGGCTGCACCTGGACCAGTTCGGCGAGACGGTCCTGGACGTGGCGGCGGCGTACGAGCCGCACAAGCTGGCCTCGTACCTGTACCAGCTGGCGTCGCTGCTGACGACGTTCTACGACCAGTGCCAGGTGCTGTCGGCCGACAACGCCCCGGAGGTCGTCGAGAACCGCCTGCTCCTGGTGGACCTCACGGCCCGCACCCTCCACCAGGGCATGGCCCTCCTGGGCATCAGGACGCCCGAGCGCCTCTGACCTCCCGTCACCGGCGGACAGGCGGGGGCAGCCGCTGTCAGTGGCTGCCCCTACAGTCACCGGCATGGCGACACTTCCCAACCCCCTGCCGCGACTTGCGACGCTCGGCCTGCGACTCCCGCCCGGAAGCCTGGTCGACGAGACGTCCGACGGCCCCTGGCACGAACCCCTGCTGTGGTACGCCGAGCAGCCCCCGTCCCCCGGCGACTGGGCGGCCCTGGCACCGCCCGCCGCCCGGCACGGGCTGCTTCCCGTACTCGTGGACACCTACGGCGCCGACGGCGGCGGCCCGGAGGGCTGGGCACTGGACCCCGAGCTGATGTCGTACCCCGGGGACCACGACGCCGAGGAGGTCCTGGCGGAGTTCTGGGAGGAACACACGGCGGACGATCAACCCCCGCCCGAAACCGAAGCGGCCGAAGCCACCGAAGCCACCGAGCAAGCCTCCCCCTCCCACGACGACCCGCTCGCCCCCTTCGGCCCGGCCTGGCCCGGCCTCGCCCCCGCGGGCCGGGAGGAAGCCGACCCGGACGTGCGGGCGGCCGAGGTCGCCGACTCGGTGCGCGGCGGCCGGGGCTCCGCGTTCCACCACCCGCGGCTCGCCCTGGTCCCGGCCCGCCGCTCCGCCGACATACCGGCGGCGATCGGCTGGACCGGCCCGCTCAACCACGAGAACGACGTGGCGCGGCTCTGCGCGGTCCTGCGTTCCTGGGAGGACCGCTTCGGCATACGGGTCGTGGCGCTGACCTCCGACACGCTGGTCGTCTCCGTAGCCGCCCCGCCCAGCACTCCCGCCGAGGCCGAGGCGGTCGCCGCCGAGCACGTCGCCTTCTGCCCGGACACCCTCATGCAGGGCGACCTCGACGACCTGCGCACCTACGCGAAGGAGCTGATCGGCGAACCCGCCTGGTCCTTCTGGTGGGACTGACCTGGCCCGCCTCTCACGGCAGCAGGGTCGCCCCCTCCGGAGCCACGATCCCGAACTCGTCCTCCAGAACCCGACGCGCCTGTGCCTCGTCCGTCAACTCCCGCTGCCTGACCGTGCCGTCGGCCTTCGTCTCGGTGAACACGCGGCCGACGAGGACGAAGTGCCGTCCGGGGGCGACCCGCTGCACGAAAAGGCGCTGGGTGAAGGGCGAGCGCGGGTTCGTCGCGATGTGCCAGTTGATGACCTCGAAGTCGGGCTTCTCGAACGGCTCCAGGGTGAACGCGTACTGCGCCTCCCACTGGCCGCCCCCCTTCTCCGGCGCGTACGCCTCGAGCACCCACATCTGCGACGGCCCTCGATGCTCCGGCGCGTGCACCAGCCGGTGGCGCCGCTCCGCGTCCCGGAACTCGGTGTCGGCCACCAGCGGCACCGGCTCCAGCAACGACCCGAGGGCCCCGAAGCCGACGTCGGCCAGATACGGCCCGGGTTCGCCCGGCACCTCGACGAGCAGGGCCATGTGCGTGCGCGGCCGGCTCTCGATGCGGTCCGCGCCCACGACGACGCGGGCGGTCAGCCGGGTCACGCCGAAGCCCAGCGCCTCCAGGACCAGCGAGAACAGCGAGTTGTGCTCGTAGCAGTAGCCGCCGCGCCGGCTGTCGACCAGCTTGGCCACGAGGTCGACGGGGTCCAGGGAGGGAGCCCGGCGGCGCAGGGCATCCAGGTTCTCGAAGGGGATGGCCCGCGTGTGCGCGAGATGCACGCCCTTCAGCGTCGCCACATCGGCCCGCCGCTCCCCTTCCCAGCCGATCCTCTCGAAGTACTTCTCCACGACATCCGACATTGACCGCACCATAAGCAGACCACCGGCACGGAACTCAAAGAATTTCCGACCCCGCCTCGCGCAGCCCGGCTCCCAGCCGCCGCAGCCCCTCCCCGATCTCCTCCGGCGTCTGCGTCACGAAGCACAGCCGCAGCGTCGACCGATCCGGCTCACCGGCATAGAAGGGCGCCCCCGGCACATAGGCGACGTCGTGCCGCACCACCCGCGCCAGCAGCTCGGTCGTGTCGTACGAAGCCGGCAGCCGGGCCCAGAGGAACATCCCGCCCTCCGGCCGGCTCCAGGCCGACCCCTCCGGCAGCGCGTCCCCGAGCCCCGCGAGCATGGCGTCCCGGCGTTCCCGGTACACCCCGGCGACCCGCCGGACATGCGCGTCCAGGTCCCGGTGAGCCACGTACCGTGCCGCGGCGAGCTGGTTGACGGTCGGCGTGTGCAGATCGGCGGCCTGCTTGGCGACCACGCACGCCCGCCGCAGCTCACCGGGGGCCCGCAGCCACCCCAGCCGCAGCCCCGGCGCCATCACCTTGGAGAAGGAGCCGAGCAGGACCGTACGGTCCTCCGCCCCCGGGTACGTGGCGATCCACGGCACCCGCTCGCCCTCGAACCGCAGCTCCCCGTACGGGTCGTCCTCGACGATCCACAGCCCCCGCCGGGCGGCCACGGCGGCGACCGCAGCCCGGCGCGCGGCCGGCAGCGTACGGCCCGTCGGGTTCTGGAACGTCGGCACGGTGTACAGCAGCTGGGGCCGCTCCCGCACCACCAGCTCCTCCAGCGCCGCCGGGTCCAGCCCGTCCCCGTCCCCCGGCACGGCCAGCACCCGCGCCCCGGCGAAGCCGAAGGCCTGAAGTGCCGCCAGGTAACAGGGACTTTCGACGAGAACCGTGTCCCCGGGCTCCACCAGCGCGGTCGCGAGCAGGGACAGAGCCTGCTGCGACCCCGTGGTGACCAGGACGTCGTCGGCCTCGGTCGGCAGCCCCCGCACCGACATCCGTGCCGCCAGCGCGCCCCGCAGCCCCGGCTCGCCCTCGGTGGTGGAGTACTGCAACGCCCGCGCGGGCGCCTCCGCGAGGACGGCCCGGTACGCCTCCGCGATGCCTTCCGCGTCGAACAGCTCCGGCGCCGGCAGCCCGCCCGCGAAGTTGATCACCTCGGGGCGGGCGGTGACGGCGAGGATGTCCCGCACGGCCGAGCCGCCGACCGCCCGGGTCCGAGCGGCGAGCGGCGGCACGGGCGCGGTTTCCACCTCGGTGACGGTCATGGCGGCGACTCCTTCGACTACGGCGGACGAACGGCAACGCATGCCACGGCACCCTAGAGACATACATGCCGTCTACAAGCAGGTTTCCGCGATACGGACGGAACCAGCCCCCCGTCAGGCCTTCGTCCCCACCGCCGCGTACACGTTGATGTCCGCGTCCGTCACGTCGTTGATGTCGGCGTACCGCACCTTCTCGATGTCGTCGAGCCCCGCCAGGTACGACGCCTCCGGCTGCTCCGGCACCGGCGCCGCGCCGTCCGCCCGCCACCGGTGGGCCGGTACGACACCCGGCTCGACCAGCTCCAGTGAACTCTCGGCGAAGAACCGCTCGACCTCACCCTTCGTCCGCAGCACGAAGGTGAACCCGCGCTCGGTGTACGTCCGTTGCACCGCCCGGATGTTCTCGGCGTTGAGGTCCTCGGTGAGATGGCTGAGGACCAGCCGGCTCCCGGAGGGCAGCGCGTCGACGAGTCCGCGCACGATCGGGTACGCCTCCTCGTCCTCGACGAAGTGCAGGATCGCCACCAGGCACAGAGCGATCGGCTGGTCGAAGTCCAGCGTCTTCGCGGCCTGTTCGAGGATCTGCGCCGGGTCCTTGAAGTCGGCGTCGATGTAGTCCGTACGCCCGTCGGGCCCGCTCGTCAGCAGGGCACGCGCGTGCGCGAGCACGACCGGATCGTTGTCGACGTACACGACCCGGGAGTCCGGCGCGGTGCGCTGGGCGATCTGATGGACGTTCTCCGCGGTGGGCAGGCCGGTGCCGATGTCGAGGAACTGCCGGATGCCGTCCTCCCCGGCGAGCGTGTTCACGGCCCGGCGCAGGAAGTCACGGTTGTGGCGCACGTCGAGGTAGCCGCGCGGGTTGGCGGCGAGCGCCGCGGCGGCCGCCTCACGGTCGACGGGGTAGTTGTCCTTGCCGCCGAGGAAGACGTCGTAGACACGGGCCGGGTGCGCCCTGGTGGTGTCGATCCTCCTTCTCAGCTCGGCGGGATCCAGGCTGAGGGCGTCACCGGACATCGGCGTCTCCTCGAAGAGTCGGCGGAAGAGAGTCAACAACCTAACTCCCGGCGGTACTTGATGGTGCCCGCCACCGCATTTCCCCGGTCCCCGCCCTACGGCGTCCCGCACGGCGTCCCACGATCACGACATCCCCGCAGGTCATCCGGCGTCCCATCGCCCCGGCGTCCCGAATCCCCCGCGAATCCTGGCCCCCGCGGCCGTCCACCCCGCACGCTGTCTCCATGCCCGCCCGAATCCGCTGCCTCCTCGCCACCACCGCCCTCACGCTCCTCGCGCTCGTGCTGACGGGCTGCGAGGACGGAACGGGCGTACGCGACGAGGGCCCGTCCACCGCGTCCTCGACGACCCCCTGAACAAACCGAGAGGCCGCCCGGACAGCCGGACGGCCTCGAAGCACAGCAGGTATCCCGACGTCAGACGAGAGCCGGCGCTTCCTTCGGGTTCGCGCCGAACTTGTTCGCTCCCGACTCGCCCTCGCTGCACAGGAAGACCAGCATCACGATGGCGCCGACGAGCGGGACGAGCCCGATGAGGACCCACCAGCCGGTGCGGCCGGTGTCGTGCAGACGGCGAACCGTGACCGCCAGGCTCGGCAGGAGGATCGCCAGGTAGAAGACGACCGCGATCAGCGGCTGCTTGGTGACGGCGGCGAGGATCGCCAGCACGATGTAGATGATCGCGACGAACAGCGTGTACATCCAGTATTCCTTGCGGCGCGCGCGCCCACTGAACACCGCGTACTTCTTCAGCGCCTCGATGAACCAGCTCATTGCGTTCCCCCCAGGGATCGACGTAAGACCCCTCCGAACGGATCAGGCCAGGCGCAGAAGATAAGGACCCTGACGGGGACTCGTCAATTCGTTACATCGCCCCAGTTCCTGTCCCCGTACTCGCCGAATCGCCCAACCCCCGACCGTCGTTTTCCGGACAGACCCACAGAAGATCACCCCAGGAACTCCGGAAAACCACCAGACCACCACAGGCCACCCCCCGGACGTTCCCCGGAACGAGTTCCAGCCGTAGCCGGACCGACTTCGAACCGTTGCGTCCCGGGGGCGCCCCAGGGCCTCACAACAACCGCTGCGCGACCTCGGTCGCCCAGTACGTGAGGATGTTCTGCGCACCGGCTCGCTTGATCCCGGTCAGCGACTCCAGGATGGCCCGGTCCCGCTCGATCCAGCCCTTCTCGGCGGCGGCCTCGATCATCGAGTACTCCCCGGAGATCTGGTACGCGGCCACAGGAACGTCCACGACGTCCGCCACCCGCGCCAGAATGTCCAGGTAGGGCCCGGCCGGCTTCACCATGACCATGTCGGCGCCCTCTTCGAGGTCGAGCGCCAACTCCCGCAGGGACTCCCGCGCATTCGCCGGATCCTGCTGATACGTCTTCCGGTCGCCCTTCAACGACGAGCCGACGGCCTCCCGGAAGGGCCCGTAAAAGGCGGACGCGTACTTCGCCGTGTACGCGAGGACGGCGACATCCTCCCGCCCGATCTGGTCCAGAGCGTCCCGGACGACCCCGATCTGCCCGTCCATCATGCCGCTGGGTCCCACCACATGGGCCCCGGCGTCGGCCTGGACCTGCGCCATCTCGGCGTACCGCTCAAGGGTGGCGTCGTTGTCGACCCGCCCCTCGGCGTCCAGCACCCCGCAATGCCCGTGGTCGGTGGTCTCGTCGAGACACAGGTCGGACATGACGAGCAGTTCGTCGCCCACCTCGGCCCGCACATCACGGATCGCGACCTGCAGAATCCCGTCCGGGTCGGTCCCCGGCGTACCCACCGCGTCCTTCTTCGACTCCTCCGGCACGCCGAACAGCATGATCCCGGAGATCCCCGCCGCGACCGCCTCCGCGGCGGCCTTCTTCAGCGTGTCCCGGGTGTGCTGCACCACGCCGGGCATCGCCGCGATCGGCACCGGCTCGGCAACGCCCTCGCGCACAAAGGCCGGAAGGATGAAATCTGCGGGATGCAGCCGGGTCTCGGCGACCATCCTCCGCATGACGGGGGTGGTCCGCAGCCGCCGAGGCCGCGTGCCGGGAAAGGATCCGTACGTCGTCATACACCAACGCTACGCCCGCCCCAGCACCCCCTTTGCCGACGCCTAGTCGGCTGTCCTCCCACCGGAGAAGGCGCGCAGCGCGCCCCTCCGGCACCACCCAGCGGCACGACGCGGCCGGGCGCACACCCCGGCAGCCGCGTACGGCGGCAAGGGGCCGTGTCGGGGGGTGCCCGCCCGCAGCGGTTGGCGCGTCAACACCGGCACCTCGATGGCCAACCGATTCCGCGCCGTTCCGAGGACGGACACCCCCCGACACAGCCCCGGCCACCCCCACCACAAGGCGCACAGCATGCGCCCCGCACCCCACAGGTCCAAGCTGAAAGGACAAGCCTCCCACCCCCGGAGGACGAGATGACGTCCACGCACCACCCCCACCCCACCCCCGACCTCTTCGCCCTCTCCGACGTCAAGGGCCCGGTCCTGCGCCCCGGCGACGACGGCTACGCCGACGAGGTCACCGGCTTCAACCTGTCCGCCCTGCACACCCCCGACGTGGTCATCGGAGCAACCGGCGCCGACGACATAGTCGCGGCGATGCGCTGGGCCACCGCCACCAGCACCCCGGTGGCCGTCCAGGCCACCGGCCACGGCGCCAACTTCCCCATAACCCACGGCCTGCTGATCACGACCACCCGCATGACGGACGTACAGATCGACCCGGCCACCCGCACTGCGACAGCCGCCGCAGGCGCGAAGTGGCGCCACGTCGTCGACGCCGCGGCCCCCCACGGCCTCGCCCCCCTGACCGGCACCTCCACGGACGCGGGCGTCGTCGGCTACACCCTCGGCGGCGGCCTCCCCGTCCTCGGCCGCACTTACGGCTACGCGGCCGACCTGGTCCACTCGTTCCAGGTCGTGACCCCCGACGGCGCCCTCCGCGAGGTGAACCGGAGCACCGAACCCGAGCTCTTCTGGGCCCTGCGCGGCGGCAAGGGCAACGTAGGCATCGTCACGCAGCTGACCTTCGACCTGCTCCCCCTCGCCCGCATCCTCGGCGGCGGCATCTACTGCCCCGGCGAGCACACCGAGCCCCTCCTCCGGGCATGGGCGGACTGGACACGCACCGTGCCGAACGAGATGTGCAGCGCGTTCAGCCTCCTGCGCCTCCCCCCGATCCCCCAGATCCCCGAACCGCTGCGCGGCGGCTTCTGGGCAAGGGTGGCGATCGCGTGGACGGGCGACACGGCGGAGGGCGAACGCCTCCTGGCCCCGATCCGCGAGACCGCCCCCGTGGCGGTCGACATGGTGGAGGAGATGGACCACGCGGCGGTGGACCGCATCTACATGGAGCCGCAGGACCCGCTCCCCGCCCGCGAATCCTGCGCCCTGCTCCGCGACCTGACCCCGGACGCCATCCGTACGTTCCTGGACCAGGTGGGCCCGGACAACCCCGACTGCCCGCTCCTCCTGGTGGAGATCCGCCACATGGGCGGAGCCCTGTCCGACCCGCCGACGGTCGAGGACGCGATCTGCGCCCGCGACGCGGAGTACTTCCTGGAAACGGTGGCGGTCCTGGCCGCCCCGCCGGCCGCCGAGGCCGTGGAACAGGCCACGACAGCCCTGCAGACCGCGATGGCCCCGTACGGCACGGGCCGCACGATGGTCAACATCCACGGCACCCCGGGCGACGAAGCGGACCGGGCCCGGGCCTGGACCCCGGAGGTCTACGCCCACCTGCAACAGGCCAAGTCGACCTACGACCCGGACAACCTCCTGCGCTACGGCCACGCGGTGACCCCAGCCTGACAAAACCGCCCAGCCCAGCCAGCCCAGACGGTCCGAACCAGCCCAGCCCAGCCCAGCCCAGGCCAGCCGGCTCAAAATCAGGTAGTCGTACGCCTACGCCGAGCCCCCGGCCGCCGCTCACTCGGCCGAGTAACCGCGTCCCCGGCCTCCAGCGCGGCAGTCCTCCGCCGCAACCCGAAGTCGGCCAGAGCCTCGGCCAGCTTGAGCACGGACGGCTCGGGAGCCATGACGTCCACCCGAAGCCCATGCTCCTCGGCGGTCTTGGCCGTGGCGGGCCCGATACACGCGATGACGGTCACGTTGTGCGGCTTGCCGGCGATGCCCACAAGGTTGCGCACCGTGCTCGACGAGGTGAACAGCACCGCGTCGAAGCCCCCGCCCTTGATCGCCTCCCGGGTCTCGGCCGGCGGCGGCGACGCCCGCACGGTCCGGTAGGCGGTGACGTCGTCGACCTCCCACCCGAGCTCGATCAGCCCCGCCACCAGCGTCTCGGTGGCGATGTCGGCACGCGGCAGGAACACCCGGTCGATCGGGTCGAAAACCGGGTCGTAAGGAGGCCAGTCCTCCAGCAACCCGGCCGCGGACTGCTCCCCGCTCGGCACAAGATCGGGCTTCACACCGAAGGCGATGAGCGCCTTGGCGGTCTGCTCCCCCACCGCGGCGACCTTGATGCCGGCGAAGGCGCGAGCGTCGAGCCCGTACTCCTCGAACTTCTCCCGAACGGCCTTGACCGCGTTCACCGAGGTGAAGGCGATCCACTCGTACCGCCCGGTCACCAGCCCCTTGACCGCCCGCTCCATCTGCTGCGGCGTCCGCGGCGGCTCGACGGCGATCGTCGGCACCTCGTGCGGTACGGCCCCGTAGGACCGCAGCTGGTCGGAGAGCGAAGCCGACTGCTCCTTGGTCCGCGGTACGAGCACCCTCCAGCCGAACAGCGGCTTGGACTCGAACCACGAGAGCTGCTCACGCTGAGCCGCGGCGGATCGCTCACCGACCACGGCTATGACCGGCCGCGCACCGTCCGGGGACGGCAGCACCTTGGCCTGCTTCAGCGTCTGGGCGATGGTCCCCAGAGTCGCGCACCAGGTCCGCTGCCGAGTGGTGGTACCGGCGACGGTGACGGTCAGCGGCGTATCGGGCTTGCGCCCCGCGGAGACCAGCTCTCCGGCCGCGGCGGCCACGGAGTCGAGGGTCGTCGACACCACGACCGTCCCGTCCGACGCCCCCACCTCCGTCCAGCACCGGTCGGAAGCGGTCCGCGCGTCGACGAACCGGACGTCCGCGCCTTCGGCGTCACGCAGCGGTACCCCGGCGTAGGCGGGCACTCCGACGGCGGCGGCGACCCCGGGGACGACCTCGAAAGGCACCCCCGCGGCGGCGCACGCCAGCATCTCCTCGGCGGCGTACGCGTCGAGCCCGGGATCCCCGGACACCGCACGTACGACCCGCCTGCCGCCCCGCGCGGCCTCCATGACAAGATGTGCGGCATCCCGCACGACGGGGACACTCACGGTTGTCGACGCACCGTCAACAACCTTTAGTTGAGGCGCGCCTGTACCCGGAGTCGGGCCGGAGGACGGATCCCCGGAGGGGTCCGAATCCGTGTCGACGACGGCCACGTTGGCCCTGGCGTGCGTACGTACGACGTCGAGCACTTCGTGCCCGGCGACGAGAACGTCCGCGCGCGCCAGCGCCTCGACGGCTCGAAGAGTCAGCAGTCCCGGATCCCCGGGTCCGGCACCAAGGAAGGTGACGTGCCCGTGTTCCAGACCGGCGGCGGGAAGGGTGGTGGGGCTCACTGTGCTCGCTCCCCCATCAGACCGGCCGCGCCCTGGGCAAGCATCTCGGCAGCGAGCTCGCAACCGAGCGCCATTGCCCGGTCGTACGTCTCGGGCACGGGACCGGTGGTGGACAGCTGCACCATCCGCGTGCCGTCGGTGGTACCGACGACTGCGCGCAGGCGCATTTCCTTGACAATCTGCCCGTCGGCCAGCAAGTCGGCCAGCGCGCCCACAGGGGCACTGCAACCGGCCTCCAGGGCGGCGAGCAGGGACCGTTCGGCAGTCACGGCGACCCGCGTGAACGGGTCGTCGAGCTCACCGAGCGCGGCGATCAGGTCCGCGTTGTCTGCGGCACACTCGATCGCGAGTGCCCCCTGGCCAGGGGCGGGCAAAACCGTGTCGACCGACAGGAAGTCGGTCACTTCGTCACCGCGGCCGATGCGATTGAGGCCGGCCGCGGCCAGCACCACCGCATCCAGCTCGCCGTCGCGCACGAACCCGATGCGCGTATCGACGTTGCCCCGGATCGGAACCGTCTCGATGTCCAGCCCGTGGCCGCGTGCGTACGCGTTCAGCTGGGCCATCCGCCGGGGCGAACCCGTACCGATGCGCGCGCCGCGCGGCAGGTCGGTGAACTTGAGCGCGTCCCGGGCGACGATCACGTCCCGCGGGTCCTCGCGCTGGGGTATGGCGGCCAGCGCCAGCTGGTCGGGCTGCCCGGTCGGCAGGTCCTTCAGCGAATGAACCGCGAAGTCGACCTCCCCCTTCAGCAGCGCCTCCCGCAGCGCGGTCACGAAGACGCCCGTGCCGCCGATCTGTGCGAGCTGTTCGCGGGAGGTGTCGCCGTAGGTGGTGATCTCGACGAGCTCGACGGGCCGTCCGGTCACCTGGCTCACGGCGTCCGCGACCTGCCCGGACTGGGCCATGGCGAGTTTGCTCCGCCTGGTCCCGAGCCTCAATGCCTTGCTACTCATGCCGGCCCTCGGTTCTTGCTGTTCTCAGGTTCGTCGTCGGCGCCGTCGGCCCGGGAGACGGCGGCCACCGTCTCGGGGTCGAGGTCGAACAGGGTCCGCAGCGCGTCCGCGTACCCGGCGCCGCCGGGCTCGGCCGCGAGCTGCTTGACCCGTACGGTCGGCGCGTGCAACAGCTTGTCGACGACGCGCTTCACGGTCTGGGTGATCTCGGCGCGGTGCTTGTCGTCGAGTCCGGGCAGCCGCCCGTCGAGCCGGGCGATCTCGCCTGCGACCACGTCGGCTGCCATCGTCCGCAGCGCGACCACGGTGGGCGTGATGTGCGCGGCCCGGAGCGCCGCCCCGAAGGCCGCGACCTCGTCGGCGACGATACGGCGGACCTGGTCGACGTCGGCCGCCATCGGAGCGTCGGCCGAGGCGTCGGCCAGCGACTCTATGTCCACGAGCCGCACCCCGACCAGCCGGTGCACGGCCGCGTCGATGTCGCGGGGCATGGCCAGGTCGAGGAGGAACAGGGTCGGCTCGGGCCGCGGGATCCCGGCGACGGGCTCGGGCCTGCGCCGCTCGGGCACCCGGCCGACGGTGGCAGCGGCGGCGGCCAGCGCGGCGATGGTGTCCGCCTCCTCGGCCGGGTCGAGCACGGTGACGGCACCCGCGGGGGCGGAGGTCTGCTGGCGCTGGGTGCCGTTGTCCACCCAGGCGGCGTGCTGTTCCAGGTCGGCGGCGGCCATCCCGGCCACGGCGCCCTCGCCGAGTACGGAGAACCCGGCGGTGGCCGCCTGCGCGGCCGGCAGGTCGAGCGGACAGCCGTCCTCGGCGCCCAGGCTGGTGGGCGGCAGCTCGCCGGGCCCGGCCTCCGTCACTGCCGTACGACCGGCGCCTGCGTCGGACAGTGCGGGGGAAACGGTCCCGCTCCCCGCGGCGGCCCCTCCCGAACGGCCCTCGACCGCCCCCGCGACCGCCTCGGCCGTCAGCACCAGGCCCGTCGCCCCCGTACAGGAGACGGCAAGATCGGCACGTGTCAGCTCGACCGGCACCGACTCCATCGGTACCGCGCGGGCCAGCACGTCCGTGTCGTCGCCCTCGGTCAGGATCTGGACCAGCCGCTCGGCGCGGTCGGGCGTGCGGTTGGCGACGACGATCTCGGCGACCCCGGCACGCGCGAGCGTGGCCGCGGCCAGCGAGGACATCGAGCCGGCGCCGATGACCAGGGCCTTCTTGCCGCGGGCCCACTGCTCGACGGCGCTGCCGGCGGACAGTTGCTCCAGGCCGAAGGTGACCAGGGACTGCCCGGCCCGGTCGATGCCGGTCTCGGAGTGGGCGCGCTTGCCGACGCGCAGGGCCTGCTGGAACAGGTCGTTCAGCAGCCGCCCGGCGGAGTGGACGTCCTGCGCCTTGGCGAGGGAGTCCTTGATCTGGCCGAGCACCTGCCCCTCGCCGACGACCATCGAGTCCAGCCCACAGGCCACCGAGAAGAGATGGTGGACGGCCCGGTCCTCGTAGTGCACGTACAGGTACGGAGTGAGCTCCTCGAGCCCCACCCCGCTGTGCTGGGCGAGCAGCGTGGACAGCTCGGCGACACCGGCGTGGAACTTGTCCACGTCGGCGTACAGCTCGATGCGGTTGCACGTCGCGAGCACCGCGGCCTCGGTGGCGGGCTCCGCCGCGACGGTGTCCTGGAGCAGCTTGAGCTGCGCGTCCGCGTTCAGCGCGGCCCGCTCGAGCACGCTGACGGGGGCGCTGCGGTGGCTCAGCCCGACAACAAGAAGACTCATGCCGGCATCACGGCGGGGACGTCCCCGTCTGGGCCCTTGTCGGCGGACTGCTTGCGGGCGACGGCGTGCGGCACCGCGCCGTCGGCAAGGGCGGCGGCCTCCTCGCCGGCCTTGCGCTGCTCGTGGAAGGCGAGGATCTGCAGCTCGATGGAGAGGTCGACCTTGCGCACGTCGACGCCCTCCGGCACGGACAGCACGGTCGGCGCGAAGTTCAGGATGGAGGTCACCCCGGCGGCCACGAGCCGGTCGCAGACCTGCTGGGCGGCACCGGCGGGCGTGGCGATGACCCCGATGGACACGCCGTTGTCGTCGATGATCCGTTCCAGCTCGTCGGTGTGCTGGACGGGGATCCCGGCCACCGGCTTTCCGGCCATCGCGGGGTCGGCGTCTATGAGAGCTGCGACCCGGAATCCACGCGAGGCGAAGCCGCCGTAGTTGGCGAGGGCGGCGCCGAGGTTACCGATACCGACGATCACTACCGGCC
The DNA here is from genome assembly GCF_019049245.1 of Streptomyces sp. AC555_RSS877. GTDB lineage: Bacteria > Actinomycetota > Actinomycetes > Streptomycetales > Streptomycetaceae > Streptomyces. The sequence continues at coordinate 131,771 of NZ_JAGMUK010000007.1, forward strand.
AGTCCTGGGTCAGGCCCAGTTCACGGGAGATCTGGTAGACGAGATACTCGACGTCGTAGCCCACACCACGCGTTCCGTACGAGCCCAGGTACGAGAAGTCCTTGCGCAGCTTCGCGGAATTGACCCCCGCGGCGGCCGCGAGCTCCTCGGAGGAGACCGTGGGCACCGAGCGCTCCGACAGTGCGGTCAGGGCACGGAGGTACAGCGGAAGGCGGGCGACGGTGGCCTCGGGAATCCCTCGGCTACGGGTCGCCGGTCGGTGAGATCGGCCAGTTGCCACGGTGCTCCTGCGGGTAGAGCGGGGCTGCAGGCGGTCACACGTTCCCAGACCGCCCCGTCGAAAGCAGGCTATGTCTTTGTGAACGCGTGCACAAAGATGGTGTCCGATTTGCCCGGCCAACGTGACCGGGGTCACGCGCCCCCGGCGCACCTGTACGGAACCGGCGCACGCCCTCCACCGTTCCTCTTCTCTTGGGGGCAAAACCGCACACGCTCCTCTACGATTCCCGCCCCCGAGACCAAGTCGCCTTCGATCCTAAGCGACGTTCCGGACCAGTTGGACTACTCGGTCAGTGCCTTGCGGAGGCGGCCCTCGTCCACCCGCCAAAAGGTGTGCTGCGCTCCGTCGACGAGCACGACGGGGATCTGTTCCCAGTACTGGTCGTGGAGTTGGGGATCCTGGGTGATGTCCTTCCGCTCCCAGGGAACGCCGAGATCGGCACACACCTTCTCGACCACGATCTGTGCGTCATCACACAGATGACACCCGGGTTTGCGGACGAGAGTGACGAGCCGGTCCTGTGGGGGCCTTGGGGCGTTGCGCCGAAAGAGGGGAGTCATGTCGGCCATTCTCACGCCGACGGGCCGACTCTTTAACGACTCGGTCGCCGAGAGTTCACACCCTCCGAACCTCGCGACTCCGGAACCACCGAACAGACTGGCTATGCTCACGCCATGGCCGCTCTCGGATGGCTCACTCCCCGTAGGCGCTCCGCCACGGCGCGGAGCGTGTTGGCAGGCGAGGCCTCGGCGGAGGCCGCGCGCAAGTCCACGCAGGAGACTGCCGGTGAGGAACCGGTATTCCCGGTGCACGGCGACGCGCATGCCGCCGCCTTCTTCGACCTGGACAACACCGTCATGCAGGGCGCTGCCCTGTTCCACTTCGGGCGGGGGCTGTACAAGCGGAAGTTCTTCGAGACCCGCGACCTCGCCAAGTTCGCCTGGCAGCAGGCGTGGTTCCGGCTGGCCGGCGTCGAGGACCCGGAACACATGCAGGAGGCCCGCGACTCGGCGCTGTCGATCGTCCAGGGCCACCGCGTCTCCGAGCTGATGTCGATCGGCGAGGAGATCTACGACGAGTACATGGCCGAGCGCATCTGGCCCGGCACCCGGGCCCTGGCCCAGGCGCACCTGGACGCGGGCCAGAAGGTGTGGCTGGTCACGGCCGCCCCGGTGGAGATCGCCCAGGTCATCGCCCGCCGTCTCGGCCTGACCGGCGCGCTCGGCACGGTCGCCGAGTCGGTCGACGGCGTCTACACGGGCAAGCTGGTCGGCGAACCCCTGCACGGCCCGGCGAAGGCGGAGGCGGTCCGCGCGCTGGCCGCGGCGGAGGGCCTGGACCTGACCCGCTGCGCCGCCTACAGCGACTCGCACAACGACATCCCGATGCTCTCGCTGGTCGGCCACCCCTACGCCATCAACCCGGACAGCAAGCTGCGCAAGCACGCCCGCCGGCTGGAGTGGCGTCTGCGCGACTATCGCACCGGGCGCAAGGCGGCGAAGGTCGGCATCCCGGCGGCCGCGGGCGTGGGCGCGGTGGCCGGCGGCACGGCGGCGGCGATCGCCCTGCACAAGCGACGTCGCTGACGCCGGGCGTCACAACACGTCACGCCCGGCGCGCCCGGCCAATCCCGGGGTCGTACCCCGTTACCCCGCTGTCCAGTCCCGTTGGCTGCACACGGCCACAACACGCCCCGGACCCAGACGGAACACGACTTTTTTCGATCAAGTACCGATCACTGACGGGTACTTGATCGGGCGTCATTCGGTTACAGAAGCGACGTAATCGGTGATTTTAGCAACTGCGTGTAGCAGCGCCTGCACTAAGCGTTATTCTCCTCAAACGCAATCCGGTACCCCTTCCGTCGCTACGACGGGTGAACGGTCCCGCACTGCACGTGATGGAAGCTCTGCCTCTGGGAGTCCCGTGTACCCACACGTCGGGGTTGACGCCTCGGGCCTGGCTACGCTGCGCGCAACGGTCCAAGACCTGTTGCGGGGCTTCGTCCCCACCGCGTACGCCATCCCTGCCCTCGCCGTTGCCACCACCCCCGTCGGCCCGTGCTACGCGCTCGCCGACGGCAGCGCCGCCGTCGGAAGACGAGGGCGTTCGACCGGTGCCACAACCACCCGCCGTCCCGCCGCGGACAGCGACAGCGCCCGCATGATGGATCTTGTGGAGCGCGCTCAGGCCGGCGAGGCCGATGCCTTCGGCCGTCTCTACGACCAGTACAGCGACACCGTGTACCGGTACATCTACTACCGAGTGGGAGGCAAGGCCACCGCTGAGGATCTCACCAGCGAGACGTTCCTGCGCGCACTGCGCCGGATCGGCACGTTCACCTGGCAGGGCCGCGACTTCGGCGCGTGGCTCGTCACGATCGCCCGCAACCTGGTGGCCGACCATTTCAAGTCGAGCCGTTTCCGGCTGGAAGTCACCACCGGCGAGATGCTCGACGCCAACGAGGTCGAGCGCTCCCCCGAGGACTCCGTACTGGAGTCTCTTTCGAACGCCGCCCTCCTAGATGCCGTACGACGGCTCAATCCCCAGCAGCAGGAGTGCGTGACACTCCGCTTCCTCCAGGGGCTCTCCGTCGCCGAGACCGCCCGCGTGATGGGCAAGAACGAGGGTGCCATCAAGACCCTCCAGTACCGCGCCGTACGAACGCTGGCCCGGCTCCTCCCGGAAGACGCCCGCTGACAGAACACCCTCGGTAATACCCAACTCGCAGTCAGTGAAAGTCCGTTGACTTCCCGATCCGCTCGACCGTCGTCCGTAACCCAAGTGCCGCGCCGCTCGTTGTGCGGGATGCAGGCTCCCAGTGGTCACTCCCTGGCCGACTTCGATCACTCGATCGAGTGCTTGTGGTCAGGGCGTGCAACCCTCAGGACCCCCTGGGGAGTCGACCGTCTTGACGAGAGGAGGTGCCGCCAGTGATCGCGAACGTATCGGCGCACCGGCGGGCGAACGCCTTCGCCCAGGCCCTGGAGGAGCAGTCCGGCCAGGGCACGGCGGCCGAGCAGTCCGACGGACCACCGCCGTCCCCGGCTGCTGCGGAACAGACCGAGCAGGGCCGCCTCACGGCCCTCGCCACCGGTCTCGGCGAGCTGCCCAAGCCACAGCTGGACCCTGCGGTCAAGGTCGTCCAGCGGGCCCAGCTCGTGGCCGCCATGGAGGCCATGCTGCTGGAGGGCACCGCGGGAGGCGAGACAGACCGTTCGGTGCCGGAGCAGCGCTCCCGGTCCCGGGGCGCCCACCGGGCGAGCCCCCTGGGCAAGCTCCGACCGCGTTCCCGGCTCACCAAGGGCCTCGCCGCGGGCGGACTCAGCGTCGGTGTCGCCGCCGGCGCGTTCGGCGGAGTCGCCGCGGCGAGCTCGGACGCCCTGCCCGGCGACTCCCTCTACGGCCTCAAGCGAGGCATCGAGGACTTCAAACTCACCTACATGTCCGACGGGGACGACGAGCGCGGCGTGGCCTACCTCGACCAGGCCTCCACCCGCCTCAGCGAGGCCCGTCGGCTGATGGAACGCGACCGCGGCGGCCCACTCGACCACGAGTCCCTCGGCGAGGTCCGCCGCGCCCTGTCCGGCATGACCCACGACGCCTCCGAGGGCCACCGGCTACTCACGGCGGCGTACGAACGCGACCCGGACTCCCTCGGCCCCATCCAGGCCCTGGACACCTTCTCGCGCTCGCACCGGGAGGCCTGGGGAGCGCTCCGCGACCGGCTGCCCGTCCAGCTCGGTGACGTCAGTCAGCAGGTGTCGTCGGTCTTCGACGCCATAGACGAAGAGGTCGCCCCGCTCCAGTCCCTCCTCCCGAAACCCCCGGCCCCGGGCAGCGGCAACGGTCAGCGCCAGGAGTCCGGGCCGGCATCCTCCGACACCTCGACCGGTTCCGGCCGTTCGTCGGCGCCCAGTACCGGCGACGGCGGCTCCTCCGACGGCAGCGGCACCGGCAGCAACAGCCCCAGCAAGTCGGCCGGCTCCGGCACCGAGGACGACGGCCTCCTGGGCGGCAACACCGGCGGCCTCCTCGACCCGCCCGAGGACACCGGCAGCTCCTCCCCGCCCGCCACGACGCCGACCACCCAGCCCGACGTCACCGTCCCGCCGCTCCTCCCCGGCCTGCTGCCCGGCCTGGGCATCGACTCGGAGGACGAGTAATCGTCCGTACGACTACGGGGGCGCCCTTCTCAGGAGGGGCGCCCCCGTCGTCGTACACGGGCCTTGGTCAGGTCTCTCAGAAGAAGACCGACCGACGCTGCACCAGCAACTTGTAGAGCGTGTGCTGGATCTGTTCGCGGACCTGGTCGGTCAGGTTGAACATCAGCATCGGGTCCTCGGCAGCCTCCGGCGGATAGCCGTCCGTCGGGATCGGCTCCCCGAACTGGATGGTCCACTTGGTCGGCAGCGGGATCCCGCCCAGCGGGCCGAGCCACGGGAAGGTCGGCGTGAGCGGGAAGTACGGGAAGCCGAGGACCCTAGCGAGGGTCTTGGCGTTGCCGATCATCGGGTAGATCTCCTCGGCCCCGACGATCGAGCACGGGATGATCGGGGTGCCCTGGCGCAGCGCCGTCGAGACGAAGCCGCCGCGGCCGAACCGCTGGAGCTTGTAACGCTCGCTGAAGGGCTTGCCGATGCCCTTGAAGCCCTCCGGCATCACCCCGACCACCTCGCCCTGGGCCAGCAGCCGTTCGGCGTCCTCCGCACAGGCCAGCGTGTGGCCGAGCTTGCGGGCCAGCTCGTTGACCACCGGCAGCATGAACACCAGGTCCGCCGCCAGGAGCCGCAGATGCCGGTTGGCGGGATGATGGTCGTGGACGGCCACCTGCATCATCAGGCCGTCCAGCGGCAGCGTCCCGGAGTGGTTGGCGACGATCAGCGCCCCGCCCTCGGCCGGGATGTTCTCGACGCCCTTCACCTCGACCCGGAAGTACTTCTCGTACACCGGGCGCAGCAGGGACATCAGGACCTGGTCGGTCAACTCCTCGTCGTAGCCGAAGTCGTCGACCTCGTAGTCACCGGTGAGGCGGCGGCGCAGGAAGGCGAGCCCGCCCGCGACACGGCGTTCGAGGCCGCCGTACGCACTCTCCTCCGGCGGCTGCTGGGGCAGCTGTTCCTCACGGGTCACAAGAACATCATCCTGCGCGGGCGCCCTGCTGGGCAGGGGCTGGACCTCACGGACCTGCGCCGATTCCGTGCCCTTGCGCCGGCTGCCCGCGCTCCGGCGCCGCGGCGGGCGCTGCACGGCGCTCCCGCGGGACCGGTCGTCGTCGAACGGAATGACCTTGGCGTCCGCCATCGTTGATGCGCTCCTCAGTTGGCGCTCTGCGTCGGGGGGTGGCCGCTGCCCGCCAGCGGCAGCGCGGCGATCCGGTCGACGGCCCCCGCAAGGGCCTCCGGCGGCAAAAGCCCCGGTCCGCGACTGCGCGCGAACTCCGCGAACGTCTCCGCCGTCGTGTACTTCGGCTTGAATCCGAGCGTCTCACGCATCTGGGTCGTCGACACGACCCGGCCGTGGGTGAGCAGCCGGATCTGTTCGGGCGAGAAGTCCGTCATGCCCAGCGTACGCACCAGGGATCCGGCCCAGGTGACCGCGGGAAGCAGCAGCGGCACCGTGGGCCGCCCCAGTCGCCGCGAGCACTGAGACAGCAGCAGCACCCCGTCCCCGGCGATGTTGAAGGTCCCGCTGTTGAGCGTGCCCCGTGCCGGTTCGTGCGAGGCGATCCGCAGGACCTCGATCACGTCGTCCTCGTGCACGAACTGCAGCCGGGGGTCGTAGCCCAGCACGGTCGGCAGGATCGGCAGCGAGAAGTACGCGGCGAGCGGGGTCTCCGCCGTCGGGCCGAGGATGTTGGCGAAGCGCAGCACGCACACGGCGACGTCCGGCCGCCGCCGGGCGAACCCGCGCACATACCCCTCGACCTCCACCGCGTCCTTGGCGAACCCGCCACTGGGCAACGACTTCGGCGGGGTGGTCTCGGTGAAGACGGCGGGATCGCGCGGCGCGGATCCGTACACGTTCGTACTGGACTTGACCACGAGCCGCTTCACGGTCGGCGACTTCTGACACGCCCCCAGCAGCTGCATGGTCCCGATGACGTTGGTCTCCTTGACGGAGGTCCGGCTGCCGCTGCCCAGCGCGGTGCCGGTGACGTCCATGTGGACGACCGTGTCGGCGGCCGTCTCGGCGAGCACACGTGCTATCCCGGGCTGCCGGATGTCGGCCTGGATGAAGTCCGCGCCGCCCAGATGGTGCTCGGGCGGAACCGCGTCCACGGCGATCACCCGGTCCACCTGCGGGTCACGCTGAATGCGTCGTACGAAACGGCCCCCCAGTTGACGGGCCACTCCGGTCACGAGCACGACCTTGCCCAAGATCAGCGCCTTCCTTCCAGCCCATCCGGCACTCGTAGCCTGCCGCGTTCCCCGTGTGCGGCCAACCTAGCGGGTTGATGTTGCGCTGTGATGACTGCCCAATGCAAGAAGTGACGACATCAAGCCCCCGAGTGACGATCCGAACCCCCGGACGCGCGTACCCGGATACGCGTGTGGCCCCCCACCATCATGGGTGGGGGGCCACAAACGCGCTCTCGCGGTGTCGCCTACTTCTTGTTGCGACGCTGAACGCGCGTGCGCTTGAGCAGCTTGCGGTGCTTCTTCTTGGCCATCCGCTTGCGCCGCTTCTTAATAACAGAGCCCACGACTACCCTCGCTCACTTCTCATCACTCGGTGCTGGGCGCCATGGGCCCATACGACCTACGAGGGGCTAGCCTACCCGCCCGAGCGCTGAGGTTGTAATCGAGGTGCCGGGGTGATCCCTGACCTTGCCCTGAGGATCCCCCCGGCCACCGTCGTCAGGCGGTTTCCACCCCCACATAGCTCTCGCGGAGGTATTCGTGAACCGCGTTCTCGGGGACACGGAAGGACCGCCCCACCCTGATCGCGGGCAGATGACCGCTGTGCACCAAGCGGTACACGGTCATCTTCGACACTCGCATCACCGAGGCGACTTCCGCCACGGTAAGGAACTGAACCTCGCTCAGAGGCCTCTGCTCAGCAGCCATGACACACCTGAACCTTCCGCACTCGACGGCCACCGGCTTCCCCTTCCGGTGACTCTTCGTCGCTGCGTGCTCACTCCCCAATGTAGGGGCGGGTGATGCAAGTGGGGAAGAGGTGCACCCATCGGCGGCCTACTGTGACAGACACGCTCGATTGAGTACGTAGCGGGTCAGCGGCCGGTAGTAATCAGACCGCACAGCGTCATCAAGTGGAACGACGACGGACACGACCCCCTCCGCCTCCCCCACAAAGAGCGCGGGGTCATTCGTATCCGCCAGCCCAATGGCCTCACACCCCAGCTGACCTGCTCCGCAGACCCATCCGTGGTCTCCGATGACGAGCTCGGGAAGAGGCCCGCCGGCGTCCGCGGCCGCGGCCAGCGCGACCCGAACCGGGAGCGGTGAGTGCGTGTGCGCGCCGGTCGCACCACCGGAGCTCGGCGCGCCCGGTTCCCGCACCAGCGCGACTCCTCGTACGTAGTCAAGGTTGTACGTGCGTAGACCGAACCGGGTCGTTATGTCGACAGAGTGACCCTGCGCCGGGGTGAGGACGGTACACCCCGCCGCCGACAACGCGTCCGCCAAGGCGGCGTAGAAACCGAGCAGTCGATGGGGATGTCCGGTCCCGAGGAGGACCGTGGCGCCACGCCGGGCGGCCGCCTCGATCCGCTCGGCGAAGGCGTCCAGGGCGGCCAGCGTTCGCTCTGGATCGATCACATCATGGCCTTCCACGTGCCGAGGATCGCCCGAAACGCCACACTTGTCCGCCATCAATCCGATCAAATCCCGCTGCCCCCAAGTCCACTGAGGATCAAGCCCGATCAGCACCCGAGGATCCCGAGCAGCGAACAACCGATAACTCCGCAGACTCTCCTCCCGCGAGGTCGCCACCGTCCCGGCCAACCCCGCAGCAAGCAGATGGGCACGCAGCGCCCCGACGCTCAACACGCTGCGATGCTGACGGAAATCCCCCGCCCCTGCGACACGAATCCCCAAACACCGCACAGTCGGCCTAACCCCACCCACCCCGACCCGTTGGAGAGGAAGACCCTTCGGTCAGATGGCCGAGGGGCTTCGAGGAAAGGGGGTGAGCGGGGCACGGTCGCAGCCAGGGGCGGGGACCCTCGCGGGGCTCTCGTCACCGTCTCCAACGGCGCCTCTCGGGCCCGGTGGCACCACCTCCAGGTCTCCCTCCGACAGGGGGACAGTCATTGCGGGCTCGGACACCGACGACCCTCTTGCAGGACCGCGGCAGGGAACGCGGCCCCCCACCCACGCGCAGGACGGTGCCCTACAACGGGTGAGAGGAGCCCAGCCTCGCAGCCCCGCCGGGAATCCAGGGGCTCAGCCCCACCGACAGCCCACCCCGCCCATCCCCAGGGGCGCAGCCCAGCCCCTGGCGGGGTCGAAGGGGCAGCGCCCCTGGGGATGGGACGGGTAGGGGCGGCGGGGGCGAGAAACACCCCCGGCCAACCCCACCACCCCCTACGCCAACATCCCCCGCAACGGAAACACCGCCCGCCGAGCCGCCAACACCGCCTGATCCAACCGATCCGCAGGGTCGTACCCCGCCTCCCAGGAAGCCCACCCCACAGGCCACCGCCCATCAGTCATCCGCCCCGGCCCCAACTGCCGCGTCCGAGCGAACACCTCCTGCCGCCACCCCTCAGGAATCAGCGCCGTAGGCTCCACCGCCCGCCCCGCCGCGATCGCCACCAGATGGGTCCACGAACGCGGCACCACATCCACCACCGCGTACCCGCCTCCACCCAAGGCGACCCACCGCCCGTCGGCGTACTCGTGCGCGAGGTCATGACAGGCCACCTGCACAGCCCGCTGCGCATCAAGAGACACGGCCAGATGAGCCAACGGGTCCTCGAAATGCGTATCGGCCCCATGCTGAGTCACCAGCACCTGCGGACGAAAGTCGGCGATCACCTCCGGCACCACCGCATGGAACGCCCGCAACCACCCCGCGTCCCCGGTCCCCGCCGGCAGCGCGACATTCACCGCCGCACCCTCCGCGCTCTCCGCCCCCGTCTCCTCCGGCCACCCGGTCTGCGGAAACAACGTCCGAGGATGCTCGTGCAGCGAAATCGTCAGAACCCGCGGATCCTCCCAGAACGCCGCCTGCACCCCGTCCCCGTGATGCACGTCCACATCCACATAGGCGACCCGCTCAGCACCAAGCTCCAACAAGCGGGCAATGGCAAGCGACGCGTCGTTGTAGATGCAGAACCCCGACGCAGCCCCCGGCATCGCATGATGCAACCCGCCCGCGAAGTTCACCGCATGCAGCGCGTCCCCCCGCCACACAGCCTCCGCGGCGCCCACCGACTGCCCCGCGATCAGCGCGGACACCTCATGCATCCCGGCGAACGCCGGATCATCCATGGTCCCCAGCCCGTACGACGCGTCAGCCGCCCCTGGATCCACGGAGGCCGCCTTGACGGCCTCGATGTAGTCCTCCCGGTGGACCAGCCGTAGCGTCGACTCCCCGGCCGGCTTGGCGGCCACGACCGACATCTCCCGGTCAAGCCCGAAGGCCTGGACAAGCCTCCAGGTCAGGTCCAGCCGGACCGGATCCATCGGATGATCCGGACCGAAGTCATAGCCCGTTACTGCCTCGTCCCACATCAGCTGTGCGCGGCCGCTCATGCCCGCCACCGTATCGGTCCGGTTGAGCGGCGAACGACCGGGCGTACACGAGCGTCACCAGCACCAACACCATCGGCACGAGCATGGCCCCTCGATAGGTCCAGGCGTCCCCCAACGCCCCCACCAACGGCGACCCAACCAGGAACCCGACGTAGTTGAAGACATTGAGCCGAGCCACGGCCGCATCGGACGCCCCCGGGAACAACCGCCCCGCCGCCGCGAAGGTCTGCGGCACCAGCACACACAACCCGAGGCCCAGCAGCGTGAACCCGAGCATCCCGACCCACGGCCCGGGCGCCACCGCCACCACCCCGAACCCGACCGCCGCCACCAACGCCCCCGCCCGCACGACCGCGACCGCCCCGAACCGCCCTACCCCGAGGTCCCCGAGGGCCCGCCCCACCAACGTGGTCACCATGTACACGTTGTACGGCACGGTCGCCAGCTGCTCACTGCTTCCCAGCACGTCCTGCAGATACTTCGCGCTCCAGTTGGAGACGGTCGAGTCCCCGATGTACGCGAAACACATCACCAGACACAGCGGCAGGAGCAGCTTGAAGGCGAGGGCCCCACCCTCGCCCTTCTCCTCCACGACATCGGCGTCCCCACCCCCGTCGACGTACCAGCGACTCCCCACCAGCGCGGCCGGCAACAACACCAGCACCACCGGCACATACGACACCCACAACGCGAGATGCCAGTGCGCCCCCACCCAGGCGAGTGAGGCCCCCAGAATCCCGCCCAGGCTGTACACGGCATGGAAACTGAGCATGATGCTGCGCCGGTACGCCCGCTGCAGACTCACCCCGAGCATGTTCATCGACGCGTCCAGCGCCCCCACGGCGAGCCCGAAGGCAGCGAGCGACACGCCCAGCTGGAGCATCGACTCCCCCGCCCCCACCCCGAGCAGCGCCAGGAGCACGACGGGTTGGGACCAGCGGAGCACCCGGCTGGGCGGTATTCGCTTCACCAACTGCTCGGTACTCACGCTCCCGACCCCGGCGAGGATGGGCACGGCCGCGAGAAACGCGGGCAGCAGCGCGTCGGAGACCCCGTATCGGTCCTGGATGGCCGGGATCCGCGTCACGAGCAGGGCAAAGGCGACACCCTGCGCGAAGAAGCTGAACGCCAGCGAGGCCCTACCGCGCCGCAGCACATCAGTCATGGCGGCGAGCGTAGGGCCCCGGCGTACTCGTGGGTAGATCCAGCCAAAGATGAGTTTCCCTCAGCTTTACTCGTCACCGGGCGTCGGCAGCACCAGAACGCCCTCTGGCACGAGCCGCGCACGGCGCGGCGGAGGTCAGACCAGCAGGTCAGCCAACTCGCCCATGTCCGAGAAGAGTTGAGTGGCACCCGCCAGCCGCTCAGCAGGAGTCATGGCGGTGAACCCGTACACATCCATCCCGGCCGACACAGCCGCCCGCACTCCCAGCGGACTGTCCTCGATGACGACACACCGCTGGGGCGCCACCGCCATCCGCTCGGCCGCGTACAGGAACAGGTCCGGCGCCGGCTTGCCCCGCCCCACATCCTGCGAACTGAAGATCCGCCCCTCCTCGAACCACCGGTCCAGCCCGGTCTTCCGATGCCCCACCCGAATCCGCTCATGGCTCCCGGAAGAGGCGACACAGTACGGCACCCCGTCCGCGGCCAACTTCTCCAACACCCCGACGGCCCCGGCCACCGGTTCCAGCTCCCGCTCAAAGGCCGCGAACACCCGCCCATGGAAGACGTCGTCGAAGTCCCCGGGAAGCCGCCTGCCCGTACGCTCCCGAACAAGGTCGTGGATCCGATGCATCGCGGAGCCCATGTAGTCCCGGATGGAGTCCTCGTACGACGTCGGGTGCCCGAGCTCGGTCAGATAGCCGGCCAGGAGCCGGTTGGAGATGGGCTCGCTGTCGACGAGGACACCGTCGTTGTCGAAGATGACTAGGTCATAGCGCATGCCCCGACCCTAAACGACTCGGAAAAACAGAAAACCCCCGCGCCAATGGCACGGGGGTTTTCTCAAAAATTGTTCGGCGGCGTCCTACTCTCCCACAGGGTCCCCCCTGCAGTACCATCGGCGCTGTAAGGCTTAGCTTCCGGGTTCGGAATGTAACCGGGCGTTT
>NZ_JAGMUK010000077.1:0-17436 GCF_019049245.1 Streptomyces sp. AC555_RSS877
CGGCGCCCTGCTCACCGCGATCCCCACCCTGATCGTGTACTTCGTGCTCCAGCGCCAGTTCGTCAGCGGCCTGACCCTGGGCGCCAACAAGGGCTGACCGCCCCCCGCTTGAAAGAGACCTCCGTGCACAACCCCTTCACCCCGGTCGCCTCCGTGTTCGTGGACCGGCGCACCGCCCGCGTCCACGAGGAGGGCTGGCAGTCCTGGAGCCCCAGCGGCGCCTACGCCCTGGACGCGGCGCCGTACCGCCCGACGAACGACAACTGGGCGACGGTCTGCTACCGACCGGGCGTCACCGTCCCCGCGGGCACCTTCCAGGGCGAGGGGCTGCTCGCCCTGGACCCGGGCGACGGATCGCCGGCACGGCTGTGGGCGGCGGCGGAGCCGCTGACGGAGGTCCCGTCGATCCGCCTGCTCGTCGAGGGCGACACGGCGGAGATCAGCGCCGACGGCCCGGTGAAGGAGTTCACGGGCACGGACATCCAGTCGACGCTGGCGGACTGGGCCGCCGGTCTCGGGGTCGCGGCCCCGAGACCGGCCCCCACGGTCTGGTGCTCCTGGTACGAGTACTTCACCGCCGTCACCGAGGACGACATCCACGAGAACCTGCGCGCGATGGACACCCTCGACCTGCCCGTCGACGTCGTCCAGATCGACGACGGCTACCAGAAGGCCCTCGGCGACTGGCTCACCCTCTCCGGCCGCTTCCGCTCCCGGGCCGGCATCGCCGACGCGATCCGCGCCCGGGGCCGCCGGGCCGGCATCTGGACGGCACCCTTCCTCGTCGACCCGGCGAGCGACCTGGCCGCCGAACACCCCGACTGGCTGGTCCGGGAGGCCGACGGCGGCTTCGCCCACGCGGGCCGCAACTGGGGCCACGACCTGAGCATCCTCGACACCACCCACCCGGCCGCGGCGGAGTACCTGACCTCGGTCTTCACGACCCTGCGCGCCGAGGGATACGACTACTTCAAGGTCGACTTCCTGTACGCGGGCGCCCTGGACGGCGTACGCCACGGAGCGCAGGACGCCCTCCAGGCGTACCGCGAGGGCATCCGGCTCATCCGCGACGCCATCGGTGAGGACGCCTACCTGCTGGGCTGCGGCGCGCCCATCCTCCCCTCCGTCGGCCTGTTCGACGCGATGCGGGTCAGCCCCGACACGGCCCCGCACCGGCGCCCCGCAGCCGACGACTACTCCCAACCCGGCCAGGATCCCGCCGAGTTCACCGGCGCCGGCCGTCAGTGGCAGCACGGCCGCCTCTGGACCAACGACCCCGACTGCCTGATGGCCCGCCCCGCGGTGGAGACCCGGGAGCGGTGGGCGGCGCACGTGGAGGCGACGGGCGGCCTGATGGCGTCCAGCGACCGGCTGCTGTCCCTGGACCAGTGGGGCGTGGAGACAACCCGCCGCCTTCTCGCGAAAGTCGACCGATGAGCACCTTGAACGTCCCCGGCATCGCCTACGGCGGCGACTACAACCCTGAGCAGTGGCCCGAAGAGGTCTGGGCCGAGGACGTACGCCTCATGCGCGAGGCCGGCGTCACCATGGTCAGCGTCGGCATCTTCTCCTGGGCGCTGCTCGAGCCGTCCGAGGGCGTGTACGACTTCTCGCTCCTGGACCGGATCCTGGACCTGCTGCACGAGAACGGCATCGCCGCCGACCTGGCGACGCCGACGGCGGCCCCACCGGCGTGGTTCTTCCGCGCGCACCCCGAGGCGCTGCCGGTGGACCGGGACGGCCGCCAACTGTCGTACGGCAGCCGTCAGACGTTCTGCCCGAGCAGCCCCGCCTACCGCGAGGCCGCCCTGCGGATCGCGGGGGAACTCGCCGCGCGGTACGCCGAGCACCCGGCCGTCGTGATGTGGCACGTCCACAACGAGTACGGCTGCCACAACGCGGAGTGCTACTGCGACACGAGTGCGGAGGCGTTCCGGGGCTGGCTGCGCGCACGGTACGAGAACCTCGATGCGCTCAACGACGCCTGGGGCACCACCTTCTGGAGCCAGCGGTACTACGACTGGGACGAGATCATCCCGCCCCGCGCCACCGGTGCCGTACCCAACCCGGCCCACCAGCTGGACTGGCGCCGCTTCTGCAGCGAGGAACTGCTGTCGCTGTACAAGGCGGAGCGGGAGGTGCTGCGGGAAGCGGCCCCCGGCACACCCGCCACCACCAACTTCATGGTGATGTACGCCTTCGACGCGCTGGACTACTGGCGCTGGGCCCCCGAACTGGACATCGTCTCCAACGACCACTACCTCCGCTCCACCGACCCGGAGTCGGAGATCGACATCGCGCTGAGCGGCGACCTGGTGCGCTCGCTCGCCGGCGGGCGGCCGTGGCTGCTGATGGAGCACTCCACGGGCGCGGTCAACTGGCAGCCGGTCAACCGGGCCAAGACGGCGGGGGAGTTGCGGCGCAACGCCCTCGCCCACGTGGCGCACGGCGCCGACGGCATCGCCTACTTCCAGTGGCGGGCCGCCAAGGCGGGCGCCGAGCAGTGGCACTCGGCGATGCTGCCGCACGCGGGCACGGACAGTCAGATCTGGCGGGACGTGGTCGCACTCGGCGCCGACCTGAAGGCACTGGCCGAGGTGCGCGGCAGCACGGGCACGGCGTCCGTGGCCGTCGTCTGGGACTGGAACGCCCGCTGGGCCCTGGAACTCCCGTCCCAGCCGAGCGAACAGGTCCGCTACCTGGACCTGGTCCGCTCCTGGTACGAGCCGCTGTGGCGGTCGGGCGTCGCCGTGGACTTCGTACGCCCGGACGCCGACCTGTCGTCGTACCGCCTGGTGCTGGCCCCGAACCTCTACCTCGTCGACGACGAGGGCGCGGCGAACCTGACGCGCTTCGCGGAGGGCGGCGGCACGCTGGCGGTCGGCTTCCACAGCGGGGCCGTCGACGAGAACTGCCATGTACGGCTCGGCGGTTACCCGGGCGCGTTCCGGGACGTGCTCGGTGTGCGCACGGACGAGCTGTTCCCGCTGCTGCCGGGCGAGTCGGTGAGCCTGAGCGGGGGCGGCACGGCGTCGCTGTGGTCGGAGCGCGTGCACCTGGCCGGCGCCGAGACGATCACCTCGTACACCGAAGGCCCGCTCACCGGCATCCCGGCGGTGACGCGGCACGGCTGCGGCACGGGAACGGCCTGGTACCTGGCGACCCTGCCGGACCCGTCGACGCTGGCCGCCCTGTTGGACCGCATCCGCGCGGAGGCGGGCGTGGCGCCGGTCCGGGTGACGCCCGAGGGGGTGGAGGCGGTGCTGCGACGCGGCCCCGAGGCCGACTACCTCTTCCTCATCAACCATGGTGACGGGGGTGCGGAGGTCGACGTGGCGCCGGACGCGACCGAGCTGCTGGCGGGCGAGCGGGTCCACGGCGGCCGGGTGACGGTGGCAGCGGGAGACGTCATGGTCGTACGGGAACCGCGCTCGGCCACGCCATGAGCGGCCAGGGACAACCCGGTTGGCCTTCTTGCTGGCCAACCGGGTCGTCCCTACCCTGATCGGAGCGTCGACCAGGGGGAGCGGCTGTGGCCAGAGAACCGTCCGGCGAAGAAATGCTCCAGGCGGTCGAGGCGCACGTCGCCCGGCGCGGCATCACCACCCGGCTGACCTCGCCCGGCACGGCGGACCTCACCTGGCAGTCCCTGCTCGACTTCCGCATCGTCCGGTCCATCGAGACCCGCGGAGAGCGGCCGATGCGGGAGCCGGGCAGCCGGGGCGACATCGCCGGCCGTCCGACGTACACCGACATCCGCGCGTACCGCGTCGATCCGCCGGCCGACCCGGAGCGGTCCGGCAGCCGGCTGCTGGTGCGCCGGGGCACGCTCGACGAGGTCCTGTGCGGCGACTGCCACGGCGGTACCAACGAGTGCAAGGCGTGCGAAGGGCGCGGCCGGCGCGACTGCCCCCGGTTCGTCGACTGTGCCGCCTGCGACGGCGGCCCCGACGCCTGCTGGGAGTGCGAGGGCACCGGCCGCCCGCGCACCCGCCGGTCCACGGCGTCCCGGCACCCCCACGCCACCGCCACCGCCACCACCGGGGAACGGGCCGCGCGGGCCACCTGCACGCGCTGCCGGGTCCCGGACGTGGCCTGCCCGAAGTGTCGCGGCCGGCGCCAACTGGACTGCCCCGCCTGCAAGAAGGCCGGCTTCGTGGAGTGCGAGGTCTGCACGGGCACGAAACGGGTCACCCACCAGGAGTGTCAGGGCACCGGCCGCTTCACCGTCTGGACGGAGGGGTTCGTCGACCACACCCCTCACCACGACAAGGAGAGACAGCTCGGCAGGCTGGACCTGCGGCGTGCGACCGGCAACGTGGGCGACTGGCGCGAGACGGTGCTGAGGAACGCCACCGACAAACTCCCGGACGACCTCGAAGACGTCCACCGTCAGCTGGTCACGCCCCGACTGGCCGTGCACAAGGGGGAAGTGGCCCGCCGAGCGACCCTCCGCCACCTCCCGCTCGCCGTCGTCAGGGTCCACGCCGACCCGCACCGCGACTACTACGCCTTCGCCTCCCGCACCGGCATCGAGGTCGCCTCCCGCCCCACCAGGGAACGCGTCCGCCACGTCGCCACGATCACCGCGGCCGCGGCGGCCGTCGTGGCCCTCGTGGTGGTGCTGGTGGTGGCGATGCTGAGGTGATAGGTCCGAGCTGGGGGATATACTGGACTCGATCGCGTATATCCGGGAGGTTCCCTCATGACCAAGACGCTGATCGACATCGACGAGGCACTGCTGGCCGAGGCGGCCATAGCGTTCGGAACCAAGACCAAGAAGGACACGGTGAACGCCGCACTCAAGGAAGGCGTCGAACGCAAAAAGCGTGCCCTCGCGCTGGCCAGGCTCGCAGCCCGGGCGGACGCGGGCGACTTCGATGAGTTGCTGGACAGGGAGAACTACCGTCGATGAGTACGGCTGCCTACCTCATCGACACCAGCGCTCTGGTCCGGGTCCTCAAGCGGCCTGCCCGTGACCTCTGGGAGAAACCGCTGGAAGAGGGGCTCATCGCCCGCTGTTCGCTGACCGAGGTCGAATTCCTCTACAGCGCCCGCAACGCAGAGGACCGGTCCGAGCTGGTCCAGGATCTGGACGCGCTGTTCGTCTGGACGCCTCTGGACGACAGGGCCGTGACGCGCGCGTGGGACGTGCAACGGGAACTCACCGAGAAGGGCCGGCACCGTTCCGCGGGTGCGGTGGATCTGCTCGTCGCCGCGACGGCCGAGCTGCAAGGGCTGATCATGCTGCACTACGACAACGACTTCGAGACCATCGCCTCAGTCACCGGCCAGCCGACCCAGTGGCTCGCAGCCCCGGGCAGTCTCTGAGCGATGGTCGCGGCCGGGACCCGAGGCATACGACTCGGGGCGCGGCACCCCGTCGGATACCGCGCCCCGTCCCCCGCTCCCCCTGGGCGTTAGTCCGTTGCCGCCAGGGGCGGCAGGTCCTGCGAGGTCACCGGCGGGAGCGCCTTCGTGCGGGCCGCCTGGGCGTACCAGTGGGCGCTGGACTTCGGGGTACGGGCCAGCGTCGAATAGTCGACGTACACCGCGCCGAAGCGCTTGCCGTAGCCGTACGCCCACTCGAAGTTGTCCATCAGGGACCACAGGTAGTAGCCCCGGACGTCCGCGCCGTCCGCGATGGCGCGGCGGACCGCGCGCAGGTGGCCGTGGAGATACGCGATCCGCTCGGGGTCGTGCACGCGGCCGTCGGGGTCCGGCTTGTCGTCGTAGGCCGCGCCGTTCTCGGTGATGTACAGCGGCAGGCCGGGAGCCTCACGCGAGTACCGCATGATCAGGTCCTGCAGCCCCGTCGGGTCGATCGTCCAGCCCATCTCCGTACGGTCGCCCGGCGTCTGGTGGAAGGCGACATCGTCCGCGCCCGGCCACGGCGAGTGCGAGCTGGAACCGTGGCCGTCGGCGCGCGGACCGCTCGCGTGCGGGTCGGTCGCCGAGACCAGCGCCGGCGTGTAGTAGTTGAGGCCCAGCGCGTCCAGCGGCTGGTTGATGGCCGCCAGGTCGCCGTCCTGGACGTACGACCAGTCCGTGATCAGCTCCGTCGCCGCGTACAGCGTCTCCGGGTACGCGCCGTGCAGCATCGGGCCGTGGAAGACGCCGTTGGCCAGGTCGTCGATCTTCTGCACCGCCGCCAGGTCCGCCGGATCCGCCGAAAGCGGCCTGACCACGGAGGAGTTGAGGCTCACCGCCACCGAGTTGCGGGCCGGCATCGCGGCACGCAGGGCCGTGGTGCCCAGGCCGTGCGCCAGGTTCAGGTGGTGCGCGGCCTTGAGAGAGGCCGCAGGGTCCGTACGGCCGGGGGCGTGCACACCGGAGGCGTAGCCCAGGAAGGCGCTGCACCAGGGCTCGTTGAGCGTGATCCACTGCTCCACCCGGTCGCCGAGCGCCTCGCCGACGATCTGCGCGTACTCGGCGAAGCGGTACGCCGTGTCGCGCTCGGGCCAGCCGCCCGCGTCCTCCAGCTCCTGCGGCAGGTCCCAGTGGTAGAGGGTGACCGCCGGCTTGATGCCGTGCGCGAGCAGTTCGTCCACCAGGCGGCGGTAGAAGTCCAGACCGACCTGGACCGCCGGACCCCGTCCCGTCGGCTGCACCCGCGGCCAGGAGATCGAGAAGCGGTACGAGGTCAGGCCGAGCTCCGCCATCATCGCCACGTCGTCGCGGTAGCGGTGGTAGTGGTCGACAGCGATGTCACCGGTCTCGCCGCCGGACGTCTTGCCCGGCGTGTGGCTGAAGGTGTCCCAGATGGAGGGCGTACGACCGCCCTCCCGCACCGCCCCCTCGATCTGGTAGGCGGAGGTCGCGGCGCCCCAGAGGAAGGCGGGGGGAAAGGTCACCGGGTTCGCCGGCGTTTCGGAATCAGGCATGGAAGCGCTCCCATAGGAGGTCGTGGAGACCGACAGGTGGAGGGGGAGGGGGAGGGGAGGGAGAGAAGGGGCCGAGGCGGCGATGGCTCGGCCCCCGGAGCAGGGGTGAACAGGGCAGGACTCAGCCCTTGACGGCGCCCTGCATGATGCCGCCCACGATCTGCTTGCCGAAGATGGCGAAGACGATCAGCAGCGGCAGCGTGCCCAGCAGCGCACCCGCCATGATCAGGGACTGGTCGGGCGTGAAGCCCCGGCCGAGTCCCGCGACCGCGACCTGCACGGTCGGGCTGCCGGTCTGGGTCAGCACCAGGAACGGCCACAGGAAGTCGTTCCACGTCTGGACGAACATCAGCATGCCCAGGACGGCCATCGCGGGCCGCGCGGCCGGGAACACCACGTGCCACACCACCCGCCAGCTGCTCGCGCCGTCCACCCGGGCCGCCTCGATGATCTCGTCCGGCAGCGCCTGGATCAGGTACTGCCGCATGAAGAACACGCCGAAGGCGCTCACCAGCGAGGGGAAGATGACGGCCTTCAGCTGGTCGGTCCAGCCGAGCTCGGCGACCATCATGTACAGCGGGATCACGCTGAGCTGCGGCGGCACCATCATGGTGCCGATCACGATCAGCATCATCGCGCCCCGGCCCTTGAAGCGCAGCTTGGCGAAGGCGAACCCGGCGATCGTCGACAGGAACACGATGGTCACCGCCGACACCCCCGCCACGAACGTGGTGTTGATGAACGCCTCGCCCAGGTTGGCGTCGCTCCAGGCGATTTCGAGGTTGTCGAAGAGGTTGGAGCCGAACCAGAAGGGCGGCGGCGTCTGCGCCAGGCGCTGGGTGTCGCGCGAGGCGGCGATCGCCGTCCACACCAGCGGGAACAGCGAGCCGATGGTGAACAGGGCGAGGATGATGTACGCGATGGGACCGGCGTGCATCTGCCCGCCCGCGCGCGCCGACTTGGGCCGCCGTATGCGCTTGGGCTTCTGGTCGGTCGTAGTGTCCACCGGGGTCAGTGTCGTCGTCACGGCCGGTTCTCCTAACTACTGGCGCGCAGCCGGCGCGAGATGACGTAGTTGACGATCCCGATCACGATGAGGATCAGGAACATCGTCCAGGCGATCGCCGAGGCGCGGCCCAGGTGCTGGTTGACCCAGCCCTGCTCGTACAGGTACAGGCCGAGTGTCTGGAACTGGTGCTGGGAGCCGCCCGAGGTGCCCTTGTTCGCGTCGAACAGCAGGGGCTCGCCGAACAGCTGGGAGGCACCGATGGTCGACACGACCACGGTGAACAGGATGGTCGGGCGCAGCGACGGCAGGGTGACGTGGATGAACTGCCGCCACCGGTTGGCCCCGTCAAGGGCCGCCGACTCGTACAGGTCCTGCGGGATCGCCTGCATCGCGGCCAGGTAGATCAGCGCGTTGTAGCCGGTCCAGCGCCAGATCACGATCGACGAGACGGCGAACTGGGAGGCCCACTTGTCGTTCTGCCAGTCGATGTGGTCGAAGCCGACGGCGTTCAGCGCCCAGTTGATCATGCCGTAGTCACGGCCGAAGAGCAGCACGAAGACCAGGGACGCGGCGGCGATCGACGTCGCGTACGGCGCGAGCATCATGACCCGGTAGAAGGTCGAGCCGCGCAGCTTGTAGTTGAGGATGTGGGCGATGCCCATCGCCATCATCAGCTGCGGAACCGTGGAGATGATGCCGATGGTCAGGGTGTTCTTCGCGGCGTTCCAGAAGAAGTCGTCGTCGAAGATCCGGGTGTAGTTGCGCAGGCCCGCCCACTCCATGTCGGTGGGCGCGGTCATCTCCACCGTGTGCAGCGAGGCCCAGCCGGTGTAGATCAGCGGGAACAGGCCGAACGCGAGGAAGAGCAGGAAGAACGGTGAGACGAACGCGTACGGGCTCCAGCGCATGTCCCGCTGCCAGCGGCGGGACAGCCGGGCCCGGCGGCGCTTGTCCGCCTCGGGCACGGCGTCGGCGGGCGGGCGGCCCGGGGCCGCGCCCCCCTCCTTGGCGGGGGGCGCGGCGGTGTCGTGCCGGGTGGTCATACCGGTCACTTCTCCAGGTTGTTGTCGATGGTCTTGGTGGCCGTCTCCCAGGCCTCCTTGGCCGACTTGCCCTGGGTCACCAGGATGACGCCGTTGTCGGTCAGACCCTGCTGGATGATCTGGTCCTTCGGGCCGATCACCTGGGCGGGGATCTGCTTGGCGGCGTCGGCGAAGATCGTGCCGATCGGGGAGTCACCGGTCATGTCGTTCTTGGCGCCGGTGACCTGAGGCATGGTGTAGGCGGCCGGGGCGCTCGGGAAGCTGCCCTGCTTGGCGAAGAGCTTGGCCTGCTGCTCGGGCGCGGTCAGCCACGCGGCGAGCTTCGCGGCCTCCTCGGTGTTCTTGCCGGACTTCGGCACGGCGAGGAAGGTGCCGCCCCAGTTGCCGGGCTTGGGCGAGGTGGCCACGTCCCACTTGCCGGCCGCCTCGGGCTTCGACTTGCCCTTGATGTAGCCGAGCATCCACGGCGGGCAGGACATCGCGGCGAACTTGCTGTTGGCGATCGTCGTGTCCCAGGCGGGCTGGAACTGCGTCTGGTTGCCGATCAGCCCGTCCTCGGCGGCCTGCGCCGTCAGGTCGAAGGCCTTCTTGATGGCGGGGTTCGTCTTGTAGATGACCTCGCCGGAGGCGTCGTAGAACTTCTCGCTCTCACCGCTGACGATCGCGTTCAGCAGGCCGCCGGGGGAGTCCAGGAAGGTGGTGCCCTTGGGCGCCTTCCCCTGGTAGTCCTTGCCGACCTTGACGAACTCCTCCCAGCTGCCCGCCCACAGCTTGCTGACCTCTTCGCGCTCGGACGGCAGTCCGGCCTGCTCGAACAGGTCCTTGCGGTAGCAGATGGCCATCGGGCCGACGTCGGTGCCGACGCCTATGGTCTGGCCGTCCTTGGTGGTGGCCTGCTTCCACTTCCAGTCGAGCCAGTTGCTCGACTCGACGCCCGACACCTTGGACAGGTCCATCAGCTTCGCGGCCTGGGTGTTCACGACCTCGGCGATGTTGCCGACCTCGACGGCCTGGATGTCCTGCAGGCCGCTGTTGGTGGTCAGGTGGTTGACGAGATTGGGATAGTAGTTCTCGTTGCGCTCGACGACGTTCTCGGCGATCTTGATGTTCGGGTTCAGCTTCTCGTACTCGGCGTAGAGACCGGCTTCCTTGAAGCCCTGGGTGCCGAAGAGGCCGAGCGTGATCGTGGTCTTGCCGCTGCCTTCGCCCGAAGACGAGCCGTCGCCGCCGTCGTCTCCGTCGTCGGCACAGCCGGCCAGCAGCCCGGAGCCCAGCGCGGCGACGGCCGCGAGGACCATCGTCTTGCGGGCGATTCGGGTACGTGCTCGCATTGCGTCCTCCTGTTGCCCTGACGTGCCGACCCCCCGGCCAACTGCATTGTTGGGCCCGTTAGTTCTAGCTGCGGCTCGGGCGGGGAACGTGCGGGATGTGTATGTGTCAGGTACCGTGGGAGCGCTCCCACCGGTGATGTGTTGAAGCGTCGTCGGTCCGAGCGGGGGTGTCAAGGGACTAGGAGCGGAGAGATGCGTTCAGTTATCGGGCTGTTAACTGGAACCAGGGGATCGCGTTTCGGCCACTCCCGCACGTCATCCTGCGGAATCCCGGGAGTCGGCCAGGGGCGGGCTCCCCTCCGGCAGGACTGTTAGATTCCAGGCCAACGCAAGGGTCGACGGGAGGGCTAAGCCCATGGCAAGCCACGGAGCGCGGAGCCGGAGCGGTGGCCGGCCCACCCTCGAAGAGGTGGCAGCCCGAGCCGGCGTCGGCCGCGGCACGGTCTCCCGGGTGATCAACGGCTCGCCGCGGGTCAGCGACGCCACCCGCGCCGCGGTGGAGGCGGCCGTGGCCGAGCTCGGCTACGTCCCCAACACGGCCGCGCGGGCCCTCGCCGCCAACCGCACCGACGCGATCGCGCTCGTCGTCCCCGAGCCGGAGACCCGCTTCTTCGCCGAGCCGTACTTCTCCGACATGCTCAAGGGCGTCGGCGCCGAGCTGGCCGACACCCAGATGCAGCTGCTGCTGATCTTCGCGGGCAACGACCGGGAACGGGCCCGCCTCGCCCAGTACCTCGCCGCCCACCGGGTCGACGGCGTCCTGCTGGTCTCCGTGCACGCCGACGACCCGCTGCCCGACCTCCTCTCCCAGCTGGAGATACCGGCCGTCATCAGCGGCCCGAGATCGGCCGGGGAGACGCTTCCCTCGGTCGACTCCGACAACTTCGGCGGCGCCCGCTCGGCGGTCGAGCACCTGCTGGCCCGCGGCTGCCGGGCGGTCGCCCACATCACCGGCCGCCTCGACGTGTACGGCGCCCAGCGCCGCGTCGACGGCTACCGCGCCGCCCTGCTCGACGCGGGCCACGAGGTGGACGAGCAGCTGATCCAGCCGGGCGACTTCACCGAGGAGGGCGGCCGGCGTGCGATGACCGAACTGCTCGCCCGCCGCCCCGACCTGGACGCGGTCTTCGCGGGCTCGGACGTGATGGCGGCCGGCGCCCGCCAGGTCCTGCGCGAGAAGGGCCGCAGCATTCCCGACGAGGTGGCCCTCGTCGGCTACGACGACTCCGCCATCGCCCGCCACATGGACCCGCCGCTGACGAGCGTCCGCCAGCCCATCGAGGAGATGGGCCGCAGGATGATCGACCTGTTGCTGACGGAGATCGCGGACCGCCGCCCCGCGATCACCCGGGAGCTGGAGCGCAGACAGGTGGTCCTGGCGACGGAGCTGGTGGCCCGGAGGTCGTCCTGACGAGGCCGGGCCCCGGCCGGCGGACGGGCCCGGACAGGCCCTAGCGGTGCCGCCCCCGGCGGGGTCCCCGCCCCGGCTGGTCGGTGCGGTGGGCGAGCAGCCAGGCCACGCCCAGCAGCACCGCACCCGTCAGCCAGAAGAGGATCACCAGCCAGGCGCCCATGGCGCTGTCCGCACCGTCGGTCTCCCGGCACGGCTCCCCGACGCACGACCCGTTCCCCTCGCCCGCCGCGTCCAGGGCGATCACGAGCCACAGCAGCATCGCCAGGTTGAACGCGATGATGACCCACGTCAGCAGTCGCCCCCGATGGCTCCGGCGCGACCGCATCACGAGCCTCCCAACCTCACGAACGGCTCATAAGCCGACGATACGCCCACCGCTCGACGAGCAGCCCTCGGCCGGCGGGCGAGGTGCTGCGCGCCTTCCGGCCTTCCGTTTTCGGGTGAACAGGCCGGTGGAGCAGGCGAGTTGTGGAGGCAGGCAGGCAGGCATGGCGGCGGGCGGCGGGCTCAGCTCCGTAGGGTGAGCCGCCACCGCCGCTCCCCGTCGTGCTCCTCGTCGGTCGGTGTCAGTCCGGCCGCCGTGGCCACCGCCTCCGAGGCGAGATGCCCGGGCTGGATGTGGGCGACGACCGTCCGTACGGCCTGCCGCCCGAGCCCGTCGGCCAGTGCCCGCACCGCCTCCGAGGCGAACCCGCGGCCCTGCCACGGCGTCCCGACCACCCAGGCGATCTCGGCGGTGTGCCCCCGCGTGACCGTCGCCTGGACCGTGCCCACGAGACAGGCCTCCGCGCGCAGCCGCAGCACCCGGTTGTGCCAGGTGACGTCCGGGTCCGGCGAGCCGGCGACGAGCCGCCGGTAGCGGTCCCGCAGGGCGTCGGGGGAGCAGGGGGCGCCGCCGATGAAGGCGTGCAGGGCCGGGTCGGACAGTACGACGGCCATCTCCGGGGCGTGCTCGACGCGCAGGGGGAGGAGGTCGAGGAGAGGGGTGGAGAGGAGTTCGGGCACCGGCTCAGCGTAGGTCCCTGAAACGACTTCAGCCGGTGCCTTGTTTCCAAGGCACCGGCTGAAGAATCAGGGTGAGTGACGGGACTTGAACCCGCGGCATCCTGGACCACAACCAGGTGCTCTACCAGCTGAGCTACACCCACCATGTCGGCTGTTCGGATCTCTCCGACCGGCCGAGAAAAAGTGTACAGGGTCCGAAGGGGTGCTCGCGCCCGACTTCTTACTGCGCAGGCAGGACGTACTTTGCGGCGATCTTCTTCGCGGTCTCCGAGTCGGGCCCCGGCTGCGGTACGAAGACGGCCTCGCGGTAGTAGCGCAGTTCCGCGATGGACTCCCGGATGTCGGCGAGGGCGCGGTGGTTGCCGTTCTTGTCCGGGCTGTTGAAGTAGGCGCGCGGATACCAGCGACGGGCCAGCTCCTTGATGCTGGACACGTCGACGATCCGGTAGTGGAGGTAGTCCTCGAGGGTCGGCATGTCCCTGAGCAGGAATCCGCGGTCCGTGCCGACGGAGTTGCCGCACAGGGGGGCTTTGCCCGGTTCCTTCACGTGCTCGCGGACGTACGCCAGGACCCGCGCCTCGGCGTCCGCGAGCGTCGTGCCCCCGGAGAGCTCGGTGAGGAGTCCGGACGCGGTGTGCATCTGACGCACCACCTCCGGCATCGTCTCCAGCGCCTGGTCCGGCGGGCGGATGACGATGTCCACACCGTCGCCGAGGATGTTCAGCTCGGAGTCGGTGACGAGGGCGGCTACCTCGATGAGCGCGTCGTCGGACAGCGAGAGGCCGGTCATCTCGCAGTCGATCCACACCATGCGATCGTTCATGCGACCACCCTAAGGCTGGCGTGCGCTTTTGTGGTCCCCGGTGTAGCTGGGAGCACTACCGGGGCCGGCTGGGAGCGCGGCCCCAGTAGTGGGACGGACGGGGGCGGCGGGGCGGAATCTCCCCCGGCCGGCCCCGCCCGTCCGCACCTCACATCCCGCTGCGCTGCCCCGGCAGACTCGCCCGGCTCCCCGCATACGCCTCGCGGCCGTTGTCCGAGGCCGGGCCGAGGGACGCGGACGTCCCGACCGGGCTCGGCGACGGAGTGCGGCGGGTCTGGAGCGGCACCGGCCCGCCGCTGTCGGGGTGCAGCGGCGAGGGCGCGCTCGGCGCAGCGGCCGCACCCTCGGGATCCGGCTGCCGTTCGGCCTGCGGCCGCCGCGCCCGGTAGGCCGCGCGGTACGCGGCCGGCGACGAACCCAGCTGGCGGCGGAAGTGCCCGCGCAGCGCCACCGGTGAGCGGAAGCCACAGCGGCCCGCGACCTCGTCCACCGAGTAGTCCGACGTCTCCAGCAGCCGCTGGGCCTGCAGCACTCGCTGGGTGATCAGCCACTGCAGCGGGGCGCTCCCGGTGAGGGAGCGGAACCGGCGGTCGAAGGTACGGCGGCTCATGTACGCGCGTGCGGCGAGCGTCTCCACGTCGAACTGCTCGTGGAGGTGCTCCAGCGCCCAGGCGACGACCTCGGCGAGCGGGTCGGCGCCGATCTCCTCTGGTAAAGACCGGTCGAGGTAGCGCTCCTGCCCGCCGCTTCGGCGCGGGGGGACCACCAGGCGTCGGGCCAGTGCGCCGGCCGCCTCGTTGCCGTGGTCCGTCCGCACGATGTGGAGACAGAGGTCGATTCCGGCCGCCGTACCCGCGGACGTCAGCACATCGCCGTCGTCCACGAACAGCTCGCGCGGATCCACGTGCACCGACGGGTAGCGCTTGGCGAGCGTCGGTGCGTACATCCAGTGGGTGGTGGCCGGCCGGCTGTCCAGCAGGCCCGCCGCCGCCAGCACGAAGGCGCCGGTGCACAGACCCACTATGCGGGCGCCCTCCTCGTGCGCCCGGCGCAGTGCGTCGAGTGCGTCCTCCGGTGGCGGCGAGGTGATCGAACGCCAGGCGGGCACGACGACGGTGCCCGCTCGCGAGATCGCCTCCAGGCCATGCGGTGCGGTGAGTTCCAGGCCCCCTGTGGTCCGCAGTGGGCCTTCCTCACCGCCGCACACCAGCAGTCGGTAGCGCGGAACGCCGGCGTCCTGGCGGTCGATTCCGAAAACCGACAGTGGTATGGAACTCTCGAAGATGGGGCCGCCGCTGAACAGCAGCACCGCGACGATCTCCTTGCGGCGTCGCCCGGAGAGTTTCCGGGCCGCGGCTTCCGGCGCGGCAGTGGAGTCGTGGCTCATACTGCTAAGCCCCCCTCGGTGGTCGCGGCGCCCTGTTCCCTTCGGGTCTGTCGCTCCAACACGTTTCCCCTCGGTCCTGCACGAGTCCCCCGCCGTAAGACAGTCAAGATCGAATCTACTGCGTCGCGTGGTGCCGGGGAGACCAGTTGGGCATCCGGCACATTGTCGACTTGGCAACTTGGCGTGAAGCATTCGATCACGAAGCGTTGCACTCGTGGGGCGTGCAGGGAAGTGCGCCTTGTCGCCGTGGCCAATCCACGTAGGGTGCGCGATGCCCCTCAGACCCTTTCCGTGCAGGTGGAACGGGGGTTGGGGGGTGGTCGGGGCAAGGGACGCGCGGTATCCGGAAGTTGGCTGAAAAGAGTCGGGCGCGTGCGCGGAAACCGGTCAGGCGACCGGTGTACTTCCTCCGCTGTGACGTCCGCCTCTGCGGGCACCCGATCCGGTCCTGTGGCGGCGGCCGCGACGCGGTGTGCGCTCCTCGGCGAGCATGCGTGCCGCACCGCGCTCCGACTGGCGCAGGAGGATACGGCAGACCGCGGTGACGGCGGCGAGGCCGAGTGCCGTGCCCGTGGCGCCGGCGAGGGAGGTGCCGTACCAGAGGAGGACCACGGGGACCACGACACAGCTGAAGGCCGCCCAGCGGACGACGTCGGTCGAGGAGTCCCGGGCGGGGGGTCGTGGTCCGGACATGGCGTGCTCCCTGTGGCGTGGCTCGGGGGGTTCAACGCGTGTTCGATCGGTCGGTCACTGTGTGTCCGGATATGAGCACGGGAGCCCGGCCGGTGGGTGGGCCTTGTGCAAACCGGCTGTACAGCGCAGCAACCATTGCGTTACGGGCGCCCCTCGTGCATGCTCCCTGGAACCCCCACGTACGGGGGGCGCGATCTGGGCTAAGGAGGCGTGCCGCCGTACCCTTGGGGGTATGGGGTTGGGAAGAGGATTCCCGGACACAGACTCCGCCGCACACTGTCGGCCCACCCATAAAAGGATCACAACGCCGAGACAGCCATGGCCGGTCACGAATTCTTCGAACCCGCGGACCGCAAGCGGCCCGTCGCCGACCACACGGCGGCCGAGCCCCTGGCGGCGGAAGAGCCACGCCAATCCTGCGACCCCGCCTTCAAGCACGGCGTCGTGGTGGGCTTCGACGGCTCCACGTCCAGTGAGCGCGCCCTCGCGTACGCCATCGGTATGGCTCATCGTTCCGGGTCGGGCCTGATCATCGTCCACGTCGCCAACCGGCTGCCCACCACCGTGTGGGCGGGCTGCGAGCCACCGGTCTTCGTCGACGTGCCCGATCACCGCACCGAGGTTCTCGGCCTCGAGCTCGCCTGCGCGGAGTACCTCGCGGAGGTGCCCTGGATCCTCGTCGAACGCGGCGGCGACATCTGTCACGAGCTCGAAGAGGTCGGGCGGGAGTACGAGGCGGACGCGATCGTCGTCGGCTCGACCCACGGCCTCGTCGGACGCATTTTCGGCTCCGTCGCCGGGCGGCTCGCCAAGCGGGCCAAGCGGCCGGTCGTCGTCATCCCGTAACTCGCGTCCCCCCAGGTCGGATACACCGCGGGACGGCCCAACTCCCTTGTGCAGTGCATAAATCTACTGGCGCGTAGAGGTGTTTGTGCCCTTGTGAAGGGCATATATCGGTCACCGCACAACTGCACATGCATGAAGGGAGCCCGCCGTGGACAACGACGTCTCTGCGGGAAGCACCACCACGACCGTCGGCCGACTCGCGCTCGGCATCACCCTGTTGGCCGTGGGCCTCGGGTACACCGGCGTGATCGACGGCGTGACGGCGGCCGACGCCGTGTCAATTGCCCAGTACGTGGGCGGAGTCGCCCTCTTCGTCGCCGGCCTCATGGCGTTCCGTGACGGTGACTCCGTCAGTGGTACGGCGTTCTCGGCGCTCGGCGCCCTCTGGTTCACGTGGGCCGTCTCGGCGCCGGTCTCCGACAATGCGGCCGGACTGTTCCTGCTGCTCTTCGCCCTCGTGGCACTGTCTCTCACGGTCGCCGCGGGCGACCAACTCGCCAAGGGCACCTACGGGTTGTTCGTCGTGTCGTTGGTGCTGCTCGCCGTCGCGAACTTCGCCGACAGCGGGAGTCTCGCCAAGGCCGGCGGCTGGTTCGCCGTGGCCGCGGGAGCGGTGGCCTGGTACGCGGCGACCGCGGCCCTGGCGCACTGGCCGACGGCCCTACCGCGACGCGCTGCCGGCCGGGGCGTGACGGCCACCGGGTAGCTGCGCCGGCTGGGGGTTGGGCGGCCCCCGGCGAAGAGAGCGGACCCCCCGTGTCAGGTGGCGACACGTGGGGTCCGTTCCTGTTGTCCGGCCTCTGCGGGTGCGTGGGGGCTGGTCGCGCCCACGCGGCGGAGCCGCACATGGATACAGCCCCGCGCCCCTTCAGGGCGCTTAGGGGGCCTTTCGCTATGCCCGTGCGGGTCGCGTGGTCTGGCACCGCACCTCGCCGCGTTGCCGAAACGCCCACGTGGCTCCTCCCCCACGCTCGAACAACCTCGCGCGGGGGGACCCCCAT
>NZ_JAGMUK010000077.1:17446-229508 GCF_019049245.1 Streptomyces sp. AC555_RSS877
CCATAGTGAAAGGACCCCTTACTCCACCGTTACCGACTTGGCGAGGTTGCGCGGCTTGTCGATGTCCCTGCCCAGGGCCAATGCCGTGTGGTAGGCGAGGAGTTGGAGGGGGATGCCCATGAGGATCGGGTCCAGCTCGTCCTCGTTCTTGGGCACGATGATCGTCTGGTCGGCCTTCTCCTGGTTCTGGTGGGCGACCGCGAGGATCCTGCCGCTGCGGGCCTTGATCTCCTCCAGGGCGGCGCGGTTCTTCTCGAGGAGGTCGTCGTCGGGGACGATCGCGACCGTCGGCAGGGCCGGCTCGATCAGGGCCAGCGGGCCGTGCTTGAGCTCGGAGGCCGGGTAGGCCTCGGCGTGGATGTAGGAGACCTCCTTGAGCTTCAGGGAGGCCTCACGGGCCACCGGGTAGCCCCGGACACGGCCGATGAAGAGCATCGAGCGGGCCTCGGCGTACTCCGCGGCCAGCTTCTTGATCTCGTCCTCCTGCTCCAGCATCTCGGAGATCTGCGCGGGCAGCTTGCGCAGGCCCTCGATGATCCGCTTGCCGTCGCGGACGGAGAGGTCACGGGTGCGGCCCAGGTGCAGGGCGAGCAGCGCGAAGGCGACCGTGGTGTTCGTGAAGCACTTCGTCGAGACCACGCAGACCTCGGGGCCCGCGTGGACGTACACGCCGCCGTCGGCCTCGCGGGCGATCGCCGAGCCGACCACGTTCACCACGCCGAGGACCCGCGCGCCCTTGCGCTTCAGCTCCTGGACGGCGGCCAGTACGTCGTACGTCTCACCGGACTGGGAGACGGCGATGTAGAGGGTGTCGGGGTCGACGACCGCGTTGCGGTAGCGGAATTCCGAAGCCGGCTCTGCGTCGGCGGGGATGCGGGCCAGCTCCTCGATCATCTGGGCGCCGATCATGCCCGCGTGGTACGAGGTGCCGCAGCCGAGGATCTTCACGCGGCGGATCTGGCGTGCCGCGCGGGCGTCCAGGTTCAGGCCGCCGAGGTGCACGGTGGAGAAGCGGTCGTCGATGCGGCCGCGCAGCACGCGGTCCACGGCGTCGGCCTGCTCGTGGATCTCCTTGTGCATGTACGTGTCGTGGCCGCCCATGTCGTACGAGGCGGCCTCCCACTCCACGGTGGTGGGCTCGGCCGTCGTGCGGGTGCCCTCGGTGGTGTAGGTGCGGAAGTCGTCGGCCTTGAGGGTGGCCATCTCGCCGTCGTCGAGGGTGACGACCTGCCGGGTGTGGGCGACCAGGGCGGCGATGTCCGAGGCGACGAACATCTCCTTCTCGCCGATGCCGAGGACGACCGGGGAGCCGTTGCGGGCGACCACGATCCGGTCGGGGAAGTCGGCGTGCAGGACGGCGATGCCGTACGTGCCCTCGATGACCCGCAGCGTGTCGCGGACCTTGTCCTCCAGCTTCTCGGCCTGCGAGCGGGCGATGAGGTGGACGAGGACCTCGGTGTCGGTCTCGGAGAGGAACTCGACGCCGTCCGCTTCCAGCTTGCGGCGCAGGTCGGAGGCGTTGTCGATGATGCCGTTGTGGACGACGGCGACCTTGCCCTCGGCGTCGAGGTGCGGGTGGGCGTTCACGTCGGAGGGGGCGCCGTGGGTGGCCCAGCGGGTGTGGGCGATGCCGGTCGTGCCCTTGAAGCGGGCCGGGACCTTGGCCTCCAGGTCCCGGACCCGGCCCTTGGCCTTGACCATCTTCAGGCCGGCCGCCTTCGGGGAGGTGACGACGATGCCCGCCGAGTCGTAGCCGCGGTACTCCAGGCGCTGCAGACCCTCCAGAAGGAGGGGGGCGACGTCACGCTTCCCGATGTATCCGACGATTCCGCACATATATACGTATTCCTCAGGTTGGGCCCGGTGGAAGGAGGCCGGCTCGGCTCAGCCGTAAACGATCCGCCGCAGCTGCCGGAGCGTGAGCTCCGGCGGCGCCACCGTGCGATATTTCAGGTCCGCCTCGATCCGTCCGAAGATCTCCGCGTTCACCAGGCCCTGTGCCTGGAGCTCGCGGTGGCGGCGACGGACGTACTCCTCGGTCGTCTCGTCGAAGAAGGCGAGCACGTCCTGGACCACCCGCAGTGCCTCGCCCCGGCTCAGGGGCGTGGACCGCGTCAGATGATCAACAAGTTCGTCGTGCACCCGGTAGATCCTGGGGTATCGGCGGCGCTTTCGCAAGAACGCTGCCCGGTTTCGGGCAAGCGGATGCTGAAACCTGTGTGAGGTTGTTCGTGAGCAGCCTCTTTCGTCCCGCAACTCGTTGCCTGCGGGGATGAGCTTCATGAGCCATGGGCATTCCTCGCATGGGAGTACCGTTCCTGTCGATACCGACCATCGCTGGCCGTATCGAATGAACCCGGTCCGCGCCGGAGCTCCCCCGAACGGTCTTGAGGAGCAGGGAACAACGCGAGCTGGTCACTTCGGCGCCGCCAGGTCTTGTCGCCCCGATGTGGCGCGCCTGTGGTCCTGGGTGGGCTCGCGGTCCCGCGTGGCCGAGGAACGAATGCGGTCTGGCCGGTAGCTCTCCGTGCAACCATCCTCTGGTGGTTGCCGGTCACACCTGGCCGACGCCGGATCCGATGTCCGAGGCCACGTCTGCCGATTGCCACGGCGGCAGCGTGGTGCCGCGTGACGGTGGTCTTGGTCTGTCGCTGGAGCGGAGCCTTCCAGTGCTGGCCGCCCCAGATCGTGGTGTATGCGGGATCGACCGCGATCACGACGAGTCCGGAGTGATAGGCCATGCCGCGTAGGCGTTCGCGGAACCTCGCTGTCGGGATCCCGGCCACGGTGCGCCGGAACTGCCTGCCGCGCGCACCCCGGCCCATGGTCTCCCGTCCGGCGGCTCGAGCGTCGGCGAAACCCAGGTCTTCTACGACGACCCCCGCGCAGTGGTGCTCGCGGGCGAAGGCGAGCAGCTCGCTGATCGCAGCGCGTAGCCTTCCGTCACGTTGGGAGGCGGGGCCGGTCAGGGCAAGTGGGATCGTGATCGGCTCACCGATGGGGTTGCCGTTCGGGTCGAGCATGCATGCGGCCAGGTGGTCAGCGTTCAGGTCGGCAGCGAGTAGGTGCTGCCCGGACGCTTTGATCTCTTCCAGCGCGGGTGGGGCGGTCTTGTCCGAGCTCCAGGAGGCGTCAAGGTACCAGCGGTCCCGGCCGGGCTCGTACACGATGTCGTAGCGGACCGCTCGGTTCGCCGTCACGCGGTCCAGCCATTCTTCTCGGCGGTGGCGGAAGGCGACGGTGCAGGCGAGCTGATACCGGCCGCGGGGTGCATTCGCCAGGTGCCGCAGCGGCTGCGGTAGCACGATCGTCACCGTGCCGGTCTCCGGATCCACGGAGATCGTGTAATTGCCGAGCGGGGCACCTGACTCTCCATCGGCGGTCAGGAACAGTCGGCTTGCGTCCCACCGTTGCCTCCACCGTTCTGACGTGAGTCGCCCCTGGGTCAAGTGGTGCCGGAGCTTCGCCAGGCGCTTGCCGCCGACCACGATCGAGGGGCGACCGGCTGCGATGCGCTCCTCCACGATGTGGAGGCGGTCAGTGAGCAGCTGCAGGCGCCGCTGTTTCTGGAAGCGTTCGCTCTGGTTCGCATAGCCCCGCACCTTGCCTCGGCGTTCTCCGCACGGCACCAGCAGACGACGGCGGATCGCCTTGATGGTCCGGAGCAGTGCGACCCGTTCTGTGCGCAGGCAGCGCAGGGAGAGCTGATACTGGTCCTCCGAGAGGCGTGTGATCGCTCCTGCCCATCGCGAGGACGAGACTGCCGTCAACGACTTCTTCCGCTCGGCCCGCTGGGCGTCCTTGGCCCTGACTGAGCCAATGCGGACGCGCTCGGCCAGATCGGCACGTTGATGGCGGCCCAGATGCTCGCCGACCAGCCGCAAGACCGTCTCGTCCGACACCAGGAGCCGCAGCCGGTCACGAATCCGGGCCCCCGACGGCGCCGCCACTGTGAATGGATCAGCCAACTCGCGCAGTTCGCGCTTCCTCTTAGGCGCAACGAGTGCCACCAGCCGACCCCCTCCCCACGGGTCACAACGAGCCAATTGCCACTGCCGACTATGCCTGTCTCGCGCTGGCAAGGTCTGAGGAACCAGCCGCTGTTCACCCGTACGAGGGCCGAACGGGCATTCCGATGCGACGCTAAACTCCCGTATGCCTAGATCCCTTTGAGGATCGCCTGCTTGGCCATCGTGAACTCCTCCTCCGTCAGCACGCCCGTGCGGTGCAGTTCGCCGAGCTCGCGCAGCCGTCGCAGGAGGGCGTCGTGGCCGTCCTCGGCGGCGGGCGCGGCCAGTGCCTTGGCCTCCGGCGGCCGGACGTCCCCCGGGGCGGCCGCCGCCGGATGCGGGAGCCGGGCCTGGACGGCCGCCGCGACCAGGGCCATCAACGGGTCCTTCTTGAAGCCCCACAGCTCCACGGCGTTGGGGTCGTACTTGGGCGGGGCCTTGGTCGGGGCGTTCTTCACGCTGAAGCGGAGGTAGCCGTTGTCCAGGCCGATCGCCGGATGCCACTCCACGGCGGTGAGGTCGGTGACCGCGAGGGTGCGGGGGCCGGCGGCGGCCTTGGCGTCCTCCGTCTTCCAGTTCCACTCCAGCCGGATCAGCTCGCCGTCGAAGCTCGCGGTGCCGTCCCCGGCGGACACGGACAGCGGCAGCGCCGGGCCCGGCAGCAGATAGGCGTCGACCGGGCCGGTCGGCACCTGGTCCAGGAGCAGGGCGCCGCGGACCTCGTCCACGAGGTACTCGGCGACGCCGTACCGGTCCGACTCGACGACCAGCTGGTACGGGTCGTGCGGCTCGGTGAGCCGGCCGCCGGTCGCGTGCAGCAGCGGGTCGGAGCCGTCGCGCAGCCGCAGCCGCAACCTCCCGGTCTTCTTGCCCTGTTCGAAGGAGACACCGGCCAACGCGCCGAGCGGCACGACGAGTTCGCCCAGCGTCCTGCGGAGCAGGCTGACGTTCTTGTCCCGTCCGGGGGTCAGCCGCAGGGCGTCGCCGTCGAAGACCCAAGTGCCGTCCTTCTGGAGGATTTCCGCCATGGGGGGATTGTTTCACCTGTTCCTTGCGAGGAGGCCCTGGCGTTCACGCTGGGGAGGAATCGCATCCGGGGGTCGCGACGCGGAGCGTCGCCGCATCCGGTTCAGGGCGCGGAGCGCCCGTACTGCTGCCGGTATCGCCGAGGTGATGCGAACGCGTGTTCCTGTGATCGCTGGTCGGGGTGGTTGCCGTGGGATCGGGGTGCGTTTGTGCGGCTGTCGTACATACGGTCCTTCAAAGGGTTCGGGGCGGCGCATGTCCTGGCCGGGGCTGTGGGGGCGAGATGACACATGGGGGAGTGGCGGCGGGGGTCGGGCATGCCCGCTACACGTACCGGTTGCGCGTGTCGTTGACCGCTCGCACCGCCCTGGCGGCGGAGTGGGACCGGTGCCGCTGGGTGTGGAACGAATGCCTCGCCAAGTCTCAGGCCGTAAACCTGCAGAACAAGTCCACCGGCCACAAGGCCACGTGCGGTCCTGCTCAGCTCGACAGGATGCTGACCCAAGCCCGGAAGACGACGCCGTGGCTGCGTGAGGGATCGTCGGTTCCCCAGCAGCAGGTCATCCGCGACTTCGGCCGCTCCCGCGCCAAGGCGCACAAGGACATCACGGAGCGCCTGCCCATGGCGCGCCGGACCGGGATGCCGAAGTGGAAGACCAAGCGCGAGGCGCTGCCGACCCTCAACTACACGAAGCGCGGGTTCCGGTTGAAGGAGGGCCGGCTGCACCTGGGGGGCGGCATCGTGGTGACGGTGGTGTGGTCGCGGGAACTGCCTGGTGAGCCGTCCTCGGTGCGCGTGTACCAGGACAGCCTCGGGTACTGGTACTGCTCCTTCGTCGTCCCCGCCCAGGTCCAGCCGCTGCCGGAAACCGGTCGCGTACTCGGCGTCGACTGGGGTGTGAAGGAGACCGCGACCACCACGTCCGACGCGCACGACCTGCCGCACGCCGGGTACGGCAGGAAGGCCCAGGCGAAGCTGACGCGGTATGACCGGATGATGGCCCGCCGCAGGCCGGAGAAGGGCCGGCCCGGATCGAAGGGCTACCGCGAGGCGAAGAAACTGCGGGCGAAGGCCTACAAGAAGGTCGCCAGGCAGCGTCAGGACACCGGCCGCAAGTGGGCCAAGAAAGTTGTCCGCGACCACGACATCATCGCTGTCGAGGACTTCCGCCCGAAGTTCCTCGCTCGGACCAGCATGGCCCGCAAGGCCGCTGACGCCGCCATCGGCGCCACCAAGGCCGCTCTGATCGAGATGGGCCGCAAGCACGGGCGGGACATCCGCCTGGTACACCCCGCGCACACCACGATGGACTGCGCGCACTGCGATGCGAGAGCCAAGCACGCACTGCCGCTGGGAATGCGCACCTACACCCGCGCCGCGTGCGGAGCGGTGTCCCCACGGGACAAGAACTCCGCACGCGTGATGCTCGTCCGGGCTGGTCTCAACCCGGCTGGTGCTGATGGCGCAAGACCTCCTGGAGCGCTGCTCCAGGAGGCTGCCTGAGCCAGGAATCCCCTCCCTTCAGGGAGGGGAGGATTCAATGGTTTCGAGGGAGAGTTGGTCCATACCTGTTCGGGCTCAAGGAAGGGACCGTAGGTGAGACAGCACCACAGAACGACCCGCCTTCTCGGCTCGCTGCTGCTCGTCGCGGCGGCGGGTGTCTCCGCCGTCGGCGCGACCCCGACTACCGCCGCGCAGAGCGCCCAGCCGCTCGACCGGATCGTCCCGGCCCCCGCCTCGGTCACCCCCGGGGGGTCGCCGTACCGCCTCACCCGGGACACGCACATCCGCGTCGACGACACCCGCGAGGGCCGCCGCATCGGCGCCTACCTCGCGGACGTCCTGCGCCCCTCGACCGGCTACCGCCTGCCCGTCACCACGCACGGCAAGGGCGGCATCCGACTGCGCCTGGCCAAGGGCCCGTTCGGGGCCGAGGGCTACCGCCTCGACAGCGGCGGCAAGGGCGTCACCATCACGGCGGCCGAGCCCGCGGGGCTCTTCCACGGCGTGCAGACTCTGCGCCAGCTCCTCCCGGCGGCCGTCGAGAAGGACTCCGTCCAGCCCGGACCGTGGCTGGTCGCGGGCGGCACGATCACCGACACCCCCCGCTACGGCTGGCGCGGCGCGATGCTCGACGTCTCCCGGCACTTCTTCACCGTCGACCAGGTCAAGCGCCACATCGACCAGTTGGCCCTCTACAAGATCAACAAGCTGCACCTGCACCTCAGCGACGACCAGGGCTGGCGCCTGGCCGTCGACGCTTGGCCGCGCCTGGCGACCCACGGCGGCTCCACGCAGGTCGGCGGCGGCGCCGGCGGCCACTACACCAAGGCCGACTACCGGGAGATCGTCGGCTACGCGGCCTCCCGCTACCTGGAGGTCGTCCCCGAGATAGACATGCCGGGCCACACCAACGCGGCCCTGGCCTCCTACGCCGAGCTCAACTGCGACGGCGTCGCACCCCCGCTCTACACCGGCACCGAGGTCGGCTTCAGCTCCCTGTGCGTGGACAAGGAGATCACGTACGACTTCGTGGACGACGTCGTCCGGGAACTCGCCGCCCTCACCCCGGGCCGTTACCTCCACATCGGCGGCGACGAGGCGCACTCCACCAGCCACGAGGACTACGTGCAGTTCATGGACCGGGTGCAGCCGATCGTCGCCGAGTACGGCAAGACGGTGGTCGGCTGGCACCAGCTGACCGGCGCGACCCCGGCGAAGGGGGCGCTCGCCCAGTACTGGGGCCTGGACTCCACCAGCGCCGAGGAGAAGGCGCGGGTCGCCAAGGCGGCGCGGAGCGGGACCGGGCTGATCCTCTCGCCCGCCGACCGGATCTACCTCGACATGAAGTACGACGAGGACACCCCGCTGGGGCTGTCATGGGCGGGCTTCGTCGACGTGAAGCGGTCCTACGACTGGGATCCGGGCACCTACCTGCCGGGAGCGCCGCCCGAGGCGGTGCGGGGCGTCGAGGCGCCGATCTGGACCGAGACGATCGTGACCGGCGAGGACGTCGAGTACATGGCCTTCCCGCGGCTCGCGGGTGCCGCCGAACTCGGCTGGTCGCCGGCCGCCACGCACGACTGGGACGGCTACCGGGTCCGGCTGGCGGCGCAGGGGCCGCGGTGGGACGCGTTGGGGATCGGCTACTACCGCTCGCCCCAGGTCCCTTGGCCCGAGGCGTAGGAGTCGGGACATGATGACGGGCACCCCGAAGGACCGTACTCCGGGGTGCCCGTCCGTCTGTGGGGACTGGTGGTCACAGTCCCGCGATGGGGTTCTCCAGGTCGCCGATCAGCTGGAGGGCGCCGGCCGGGTCCGCGAGGTCCACCATCTGCTCGTTGTTGCGCAGCTGGAGCCGGTTGAGGCAGGACAGCGCGAACTCGGGGGCGAACATGTCGTACCGCTTGAACTTGTCGGCGAGTTCGGGCACCGAGTGCTGGTAGTCGCGGGTCACCTCCGCGACCGTGCGCCAGAAGTCGTCCTCCTCCAGAATCCCCTCGGTGACGAGGTTCGCGGCGAGGAAGCGGAAGAAGCAGTCGAAGACGTCCGTGAAGATCGACAGGAGTTTCTTGTCGTCCGGGACCTCGACGCGCAGCCGCTCCACCGTCGGCGGCAGTACCGCCTCCGGGTCCATGACGGCGATCTCCTCGGCGATGTCCTTGTAGATCGCGCGCTGGACCACGCCGTCCTTCAGGACCAGGATCACGTTCTCGCCGTGCGGCATGAACACCAGGTCATAGGCGTAGAAGCTGTGCAGGAGAGGGGTGAGGTAGGCCCGCAGGTAGTGGCGCAGCCACTCGGCCGGCGTCAGTCCGGACTGTTCGATCAGCGCGCCCGCGAACGAAGCGCCCGCGTGGTCCACGTGGACCAGGGAGGCCATCGTCGCGAGGGACTCGCCGTCCTGGAGGGAGGACACCGGGCTCTCGCGCCACAGCGCGGCGAGCATTTTGCGGTACGGCGAGTAGCGGTCCGTCGCCTGCTCGTACTCCAGGTGCCGGTAGCCCACGGCCGCCCGCTCCCGGATGATCGTGAGGCCGGTCGACTTCAGTAGCGGGTCGCCCTCGATGAGCTGGGCGAGCCAGTCGTTGATCGCGGGGGTCGCCTCCATGTAGGCGGCCGAGAGCCCACGCATGAAGCCCATGTTGAGGACGGACAGGGCCGTCTTCACGTAGTGCTTCTCGGGGTGCGACGTGTTGAAGAAGGTCCGGATGGACTGCTGGGCCAGGTACTCGTCGTCGCCCTCGCCCAGGCACACGAGGTGACCACGGGCGACTTCGGCGGCGAAGGTGACGGTGAGCTTGTTCCACCACTGCCAGGGGTGGACGGGGATGAGGAGGTAGTCCTCCGGGTCCCGTCCCTGGTCCTTGAGCACCTGGGAGAACCGCTCGACCGTGGCCTCGCCCAGCTCGTCCCGCACGAAGGACTCGTACTCGATCCCGACGCCCGCCGTGAACGCCGCCCGCGAGCGGTGCGCGGCCAGCCACACCAGGCGGACCGGGCTCGCGGTCTCGGGGGCGTACGACAGGTACTCGTGGATGCCGAAGCCGAGCCGTCCGTTGTTGGCGACGAAGCAGGGGTGGCCCTCGGTCATGCCGGTCTCGATGGCCTGGAAGTCGCTCTTCACCAGCTCGGCGACCGGGATCTGGGGCTTGGTGAGCTTGTAGCAGGTGCCGGAGAGGGTGGAGGAGATCTCCTCCAGGTAGACCGGCAGGATCGCGTCGCTCAGACCGAGGGTCCGCTTCAGCTCGATGAAGAAGTCCAGGGCCGCCAGGGGAAGTTCGTTGCCGTCCCGGGTGCGGGTGATCGAGTCGGCGGCCACCTGCCAGTGGTCGAGGGCGTGGCGGGTGGCGGAGAAGCGGTAGCGGGTCAGGCCGTCGTCACTCCGTACGACGTACTCGTCCCCGCCCCCGTCTCCGTCCTTCTCCGGCGCGATCAGCCGTTCGTGCGCGAACTCGGCCAGTGCCTTGCGGATGAGCAGGCGGTTGGCCGTCTCCCAGCGCTCGGGGGAGAGGTGGGCCACGGCGTCGGCGAGGCTCATGCCGCCACCCCCGTCGCCGCGGCGAACTGTTCCCGGGTGCAGAAGCTCAGCAACGCCTTCTTCTCCGGCTTCTGTATCTGGCGGTCGGGCACGAACCCGACGGCTTCGTTCAGGGCGTGGACGGCCTTGTTGGACACGTCGGGTTCGACGACCACCCGGGCGGTGGCGGGGTCCTCGAAGAGGTGCGTCATCACGGCCGTGATGACCGCGCGGGTGAAGCCGTGCACGGGCCGGTCGGTGGGGGCGACCAGGAAGTGCATGCCGACGTCTCCGGGCTCGGGCTCGTACAGACCGACCAGCTCGTGGTGGGCGGGGTCGTACTTCTCCATCAGGAACGCGGGCACGCCGTCGTGCAGGCCGATCAGCGCGTGCCAGTGCTCGTCGGCGGCGATCTCCATGTACGCGCGCTCGACGTCCTCCAGTCTGGCGTCCTGCATCATCCAGAAGGCCGCCTTGGGGTGGGTGACCCAGGAGTGCACGAGCTCGGCGTCCTTGAGGGGGTCGAGGGGGCGGAGGGTGAGGGTGCCCAGGTCGGTGCGGGTGCCGGTGGTGGGGGTCATGCGGCGAACTCCTGGAACGCGATGGTCTTCTCGACCGGGTAGTACTCGCTGCCGAGCAGCTCTCGGATGATGTAGCTGTTGCGGTACGCGCCCATGCCCAGGTCGGGGCTGGTGATGCTGTGCGTGTGGACGCCGGCGTTCTGCAGGAACACGCCCCGGCCGGTCACGTCGATCGCGTAGTTGCGGGCGATGTCGTAGTTGCCCTGGGAGTCGTAGAGCAGCCGGTCGCGGACGGGCTTGAGGAACTCCGGCTCGGCGTACTTGTAGCCGGTGGCCAGGACCAGTCCCTGCGAGGTCAGCTCGTAGTCCTTCTCCTGCTCCTCCTGGCGGAAGGACAGGGTGTACGTGCCGTTCTCGTACCGGGCGCTGTGCAGCGAGGAGTTGGTGAGCAGCCGGGTGGGCACCGGACCGCCGAGGTTCTTCTGGTAGAGCAGGTCGAAGATCTCGTTGATCAGGTCGCCGTCGATGCCCTTGAACAGGTTCTTCTGCTCGGCCGTGAGGCGGTAGCGGGTCTTCTCCGGCAGCGCGTGGTAGTAGTCGACGTACTCCGGGGAGGTCATCTCCAGCGTGAGTTTCGTGTACTCCAGCGGGAAGAAGCGCGGCGAGCGGGTGACCCAGTTCAGCTGGTAGCCGTGGACGTCGATCTCGCTGAGGAGGTCGTAGTAGATCTCGGCGGCGGACTGGCCGGAGCCGACGAGGGTGATCGACTCCTTCTTCTGCAGCTCCTGCTTGTGCTGCATGTAGCGGGAGTTGTGCAGGAAGTCGCCGCCCAGGCCCTGACAGGCCTCGGGGACATAAGGCGGGGTGCCGGTGCCGAGGACCAGGCGGCGGGCGCGGAAGGTCTCGCCGGCCGTGGTCCGCACGACGTACAGCTCGTCGCCTTCGTCGTACTGGACGTCCGTGACGGTGGTGTTGAAGCGGACGCAGCTCAGTTTGTCCGCGGCCCAGCGGCAGTAGTCGTCGTACTCGACCCGCAGCGGGTAGAAGTTCTCGCGGATGTAGAACGAGTACAGCCGGCCCTTCTCCTTCAGGTAGTTGAGGAAGGAGTACGGCGAGGTCGGGTCGGCGAGGGTGACCAGGTCCGACATGAAAGGGGTCTGGAGGTGGGCGCCGTCCAGGAACATGCCCGCGTGCCACTCGAAGCCGGGCTTCGAGTCCAGGAAGATGCCGTTCAGTTCGTCGATGGGCTCGGTGAGGCAGGCGAGGCCCAGGTTGAACGGGCCGAGCCCGATCCCCACGAAGTCGTAACTGCGGGCGGATTCAGGAAGCGCGGTCAAGGGACTCTCCCAGGTACTGCTCGGCATGGCCGGCGATCAGGTCGAGTACGGCGGCCATGTCGTCGGTCGTCGTCTCGGGATTGAGCAGGGTGAACTTGAGGTAGTGGCGGCCGGCCACCTTGGTGCCCGCGACCACCGCGTCGCCGGAGGCGAACAGGGCCTTGCGGGCGTACAGGTTGGCGCGGTCGATCTCGGCCGGGTCGGTGACGGCGGCCGGGATGTAGCGGAAGACGAGGGTGGAGAGGGTGGGCTCGACCACGACGTCGAAGCGCGGGTCGGCGGCCAGCAGCTTCCAGCCCTCCACCGCCAGGTCGCAGACCTCGTCGAAGAGCTGACCGATGCCGTCGGCGCCCATCACGCGCAGCGTCATCCACAGCTTGAGGGCGTCGAAGCGGCGGGTGGTCTGCAGGGACTTGTCGACCTGGTTGGGGATACGTTCCTGCACCATGCGGCGCGGGTTCAGGTACTCCGCGTGGTAGGTGGCGTGGCGCAGGGTGGACGCGTCCCGGACCAGCACCGCGGACGAACTCACCGGCTGGAAGAACGACTTGTGGTAGTCGACGGTGACCGAGTCGGCGCGCTCGATGCCGTCGATGCGGTCGCGGTACTTCACCGAGGCGAGCAGTCCGCAGCCGTAGGCGGCGTCGACGTGCATCCACACGCCGTACTGGTCGCACAGCTCGGCGATCTCGGGCAGCGGGTCGATGGAGCCGAAGTCGGTGGTGCCGGCGGTGGCGACGACGGCCATGGGGACGAGGCCGTCCTGCTTGCAGCGCTCCAGCTCGTGGGCGAGCGCGACGGTCTGCATGCGCTTGTCGGTGTCGACGGGGATCGACACGACGGAGTCCTGGCTGAGGCCGAGCAGTTTCGCGGACTTCTGCACGCTGAAGTGGCTGACCTCGGAGGTGAAGATGCGCAGTTTGGCGAAGGAGGCCGGCCCGTCCCATCCGTCCCGGCCCGGCTTCGCCTCCTCGCGGGCGAGGAGCAGCGCCTGGAGGTTGGACTGGGTGCCGCCGGAGGTGAACACGCCGTCGGCGTTCTCGCCGAGGCCGATGCGGGCCGTGGTCCAGTCGACGAGCTTGCGCTCGATGAGGGTGCCGCCGGCCGACTGGTCCCAGGTGTCCAGGGAGGAGTTGACGGCGGAGAGGACGGCCTCGCCGACCACGGCCGGGATGACGACCGGGCAGTTGAGATGGGCGAGGTAGCGGGGGTGGTGGAAGTAGACCGCGTCCCGGAGGTAGACGTCCTCCAGTTCGTCGAGCACCGCACTGGTGTCGTGCAGCGGCTTGTCGAGGTCGATCTCGTCGATCGTGGGGGAGAGGGCGTCGACCGTGACGCCGGTGAACGGACGGTTCGTGGTGGCGAGTTTGGCCGCCACCCGCTCTATTCCTTCCGTCACGGAGCGGCGGTAGTGCTCCGCGGTCGTGTCGTTGAGCAGGTGCGAGCGCATGTGCAAGTCCTCCGGTGGGGACAGTCCGTGGGGCTGGGAGCGGGGCGGAGCCTCGGCTTCAACTTAAGTTAGCCTAACCTAAGTAACGTGCAGGAAATGCAGCCCCTGCCGTGACTGCGGTCACTCTGAACGCAGCCCTGCCTTGTACGAGTTGGACGTTTCGGTCATTCCTGCTCGCGCAGCTGCTCCTCGGTCAGGCCCTGCCGCCAGTAGCCGACGAAGGTGACTCTGCGGCGGTCGAACTCGCGCTCGCGCACGAAGTGCCGACGCAGCTCCTTCACGCACCCGGACTCGCCCGCGATCCAGACGTACGGGTGCTCGGCGGGCGGGAGTTGAGTGTCACGCAGGGCGCTGAGCGCCATGGGGGAGCTCTGGATGCTGCTCTTCTCGTCCTGCACCAGCCAGGTGATCTCGGCGTCCGCCTGCGTCACCACGTCCTGGATGTCACCGGCGTGCGGGACCTCCAGCCAGACCCGGGCGCCAAGGCCCGCCGGCAGCGACTCGACGATGGAGCAGGCGGCCGGTACGGCGGTCTCGTCGCCCCAGATCACCACCAGGTCGGTGTCCTCGGGCGGGCGGAAACGGATCGCCCGGTTGTCCGCGATCGCCGGGCCGAGCAGGACGACCTGGTCGCCGGCGGCGGCGTCCGCGGCCCACCGGGAGGCGGGGCCGGCCTCGATGGCCGCGTCCGGCTCGACGCCGTGCAGCACGAAGTCGATGTCGATCTCGTCCGTATGGCCGTCGGCGTCCCGCCGCAGGGCGCGGAGCGTGTACGAGCGCATCACCGCCCGTACGTCGTCCGGGAGTTCGCGCCAGCCCTGCCACCAGCCGTCGCCGAGCTCGATCGGAACCCGGGGCTCCTTCTGGCCGGGTTGCGGGATGAACAGCGACAGGGACTGGTCCTGTCCGTCGGAGTGGAAGTCGCGGAGGTCGGGGCCGTCGAAGGTGACCCGGACCAGGGACGGGCCGAGCCGCCTCGTCCGCACGACCTGGAGGGAGAAGAAACGGAACGGGGCGGCTACGGCGGTGGCCATGGGGTAACTCCTGAATCGACGTCAGGTACAGGTGCCTGGGGGCGCGGGGCTGGGCCGGTATGCGGCTTCGCCGCGGGGCGCGACCGGCCACAACCGGCCCGCGGTCACCTCCGGCAAAGCTCAGCGACCCCTGGTCAGCTGACCTTCTTCGCCTTCTCCAGCGCCTCGGCGAGGCTGGTGAGCAGCGGGGTGCACTTGGCGTAGGACAGGATCGGCTCGGGGGAGCGCGCGATGACCTGGCCGGCCTTGACGGCGGGCAGCTTCTTCCAGGTGGCCTCGGTGATGTCGGCCGGCTGGATGGTCGAGGAGCGGTCGTCCATCATGATGATGTCGGCCTTGTACTTGTCGACATTCTCCCAGCTCAGCGACTCGAACCAGCCGCCACCGACCTTCTTCGCGCTCTCCGGGGGCTCGACGAAGTTCACGCCGAGGGCCTTGAAGTACTCCAGGTCGATGGAGAGGTTGGTGCCGGAGACGTAGAACAGCTCCGCGCTGGCGGAACCGGCCATCACCTTGATGTCGGGCTTGGCCTTGGCGGCCGCGCGCAGGCGGGTGGCGGCCGCCTCGAAGGCCTTCTTGGCGTCCGTCACCTTGGCGGAGGTCAGGTCGCCGCCGAGGGACTCGGCCAGCTGCCACATGCGCTCCAGCGGCTGGGTGAGCTGGCGGTCGTAGACGGAGATGCCGACGCTCGGGGCGAGCTGGGCGATCTTGTCCTTCGACGCCTCGGGGACGTACCAGAGGGTGCCGGCGTCGTCGAACAGCGTGGAGATCAGCACGTCGGGCGCGAGGGCC
Source organism: Streptomyces sp. AC555_RSS877 (assembly GCF_019049245.1). Taxonomy (GTDB): domain Bacteria; phylum Actinomycetota; class Actinomycetes; order Streptomycetales; family Streptomycetaceae; genus Streptomyces. Next base: position 32,638 of record NZ_JAGMUK010000077.1, read on the forward strand.
GCGTACTTCTCGACGTTGAACTGGTCCCAGGCGTTGCCGAGGACGGTGAGCTTGCTGATGTCCATGTCGCCGGCCTGGACGTCGGCCTTGCCGTCCGCGGTCTTGGTCGGGCCGAAGACGCCCTTGACCGAGATGCCGTAGTCGAAGAGGGCGGCGGCGACGCCGGTGAAGGCGACGATGTTGGCGGGGGCCTTGTCCAGCTTCACGGTCGTGCCGCGGTCGTCCTTGAAGCTCCAGGGGCCGGAGGCCTTCGCGGACGCCGTCGAGTCCGAGCCGCTGCTCTCCGAGTCGCTGTCGCCGCACGCGGCGAGGAAGGCGCCGAGGCCGAGCGCACCCCCGGTGGCGAGGATCCCGCGGCGGGAGAAGTTGGCGGTTGTGGCGTTCGACATGGGATGGGTCTGCTTTCGTGCGTACGGGGGCCACTGGGGGGTCCGCGCCTGCGGGTGGCTGGAATCAGACTTAGGTTAGCCTAACCTTGCACGCTGTCCAGAAGGCACCCGGTACCTGTTCCCCGGCTGCGGAGGGCGATACCCGGGACTTCTGTGAGGCGAGCCACAAACGGGCCGGGTCCCGCGGAACGGCTCCTGCGGAATCACGCCGGTGAACTCCCTTACGGCGCCCGCCTCTTCGCCCCTGCGGCGGGGATGACGTGGCGCGGCTGGCAGGGACGTCCACTGCCGTCGTCAGTTATGTCATCGCCTCGGCTTCCCTGGGTGCTCCCCGGCGCCGCGAACCTCGTCCTGGGCGTGGTCGCCGTCGTTCCCCCGTGGTTTCTCGTGCAGTTCGCGAGCAACTACCCCCTCGCGGCCCTGGGCACCACCAGCCGCGAACCCACGGACGACGACGGCATGTTGCCGTGGGCGATGCCGCTACAGCTCGTCAGAGCCAGTTCACGTCGGGGACGTGACCGGAATCCGCTTCAAGCTCGGTTTCAGGTGCGCGGCGAATGAACCCTGAGGTGTCCAGCTCGAAGTCGAAAGGGGCGGGAACCCGCACGGGCCGCCCGAACGGGACGTTGGTCCGCGACCGGTATCCCTTCGGAGACGGGTCCCAGAAGACCGAGACCTCCTGCACCTGCATGTCGAGCACGAGGTACACCGGCACGATCCGCCCGTACGTTTCCTGACCTGGGTGTATGCGCCGGACGATTGGACGCGGACGACCGCGACACCACCGGCGTCCGCCAGCGTTCCGACGTCCTCGCCGGGCATCCCGATGGCGAGCAGTACGTCGGAGTTGTACGTCTGGTCGCTCGGCCGGTGGCCGGTCATGGAGATCGAGGTACCGAAGCCGTCGCCGGCTTCCGGCGCGCCGGCGATCCCGGTGCTGTTCTGGTCGAGTCCGAGGAGTGGCGTGGGCATGCCATTGGAGAGGTTGTGGGTGAAGACCGCGACGCCTCCGGCGAACTTTTCGTCACCGATGGCCTCTCCCAGGCTGCCGACCGCGAAGTAGCGGTTGGTCCCGGCGAGCGAGTAACCGAAGCGGTCGTTGGCCTCGACCGCACCGGGGATATCAGGGTCGTTCTGGCTGAGGGGCTTCTTGGTGCTGCCCTGCACGTATTCGATACAGCCGGCGTCCGAGTAGGTCTTGCCGTCCACGGTGACGTTCTCACCGGGGACACCGACGATCAGGTACGGCGCACCGCTCGCGGTCGAGCCCGCCTTCAGGGAGAAGCCGAACCAGTCGGACGCCTCGATCCCGGTGGTCGAGTCGAGCCCCTTCTGGGTATAACCCCCGATCTTGGAGCCCGCCCCGATGCCGGTGGGCGTGCCATGGACGATGAAGATTGCCCCCGCGTTGACGACGTTGACGCCGTCCTGCACGACATCCTCGTACGGCGCCCCCACCACCAGGTCGCTACAGCCGTCACTGTCGGCGTCATAGGAGGCGACGGAGGCCCCGAAGCTGTCACCCGTCTCCGGCGCCGCCGACATTCCGGTGGTGGCCTGAGAGACTTCCGAGACCCCCTTGCCGCCGCCGAGTACTACGCGCACCAGGCCGGCCTGCTTGGCCCCGTTGACCGTGGCGTCCGGGTCCGCGATCACGGTGTCGGTCACCCCGTCGCCGTTGAAATCGCTCGTCGTCCCAGCCGTGCACGTGGCCGCCGCTGCCTGTGGCGACGCCAGCGTCACGACCCCCATAGCGGCCAGGAGCAAGTTGGCCAGCGCGGCTAACCCCCCGGCCAGATGTGTACGCGCTCGCACACTCCCACCCCTTGTTTTTCTTCGAGCACGCCAACGTAAGGCCACCCTATGAATGATGTAAGAGGAGACTAAATGCGATCCAAATAAAGATCGTCAAGACTTATCGGAAAACTGGCTGCATACAGCAATTGCATCGATTGCGTTGATCTTTGCCTTACGTACTGCAATTAGTGAGAAATGGACTGTTGGCTTCGAATCGGGGCAAACGGGTCGGCTCGGCGCCTCAAGGTCCAGCGATTGGCCACTACTTCATCAAACTCTCATCTGGCGGGCGCAGGGGAGTCGTTATATCTTCACTACTCAACGAGACTTCTTGAATGCAAATTACGCTTGGCGCGGGCGGTGAAAGTCACGCGATACCGCCGAGTCTGTTATGCCTGTCAGCTCTTCGGGAAATGCGTAACGACGGCCGGGGCGGCTATTTCGATGATTGTCTCTGCGCTCGAATCGATCCTGTTGCTCGGCGAACAATCCGTCGACGCCCAGGCCGGCAGGTAAGGTCCGTGGGATGCGGAGAATCAAGGTCAGCGTGATCGTCCCCGTCTACAACACCGGGAAGTACGTGGACGAATGTGCGCCATCGCTGCCGGGGCAGAGTTTGCCCGCCGACGAGTACGAGGTGATCTACGTCGACGACGGGTCGACGGACGACACGCCGGCCCGGCTGGGAAAGATCGCGTTAGCGCATCCGAACGTCCAGGTGCACACCATGCCGAACTCCGGGTGGCCGGTGCGCCACGCAACCTCGGTATGCGGCACGCCAAGGGTGAGTACGTCCAGTTCGTCGACCACGACGACACGCTCGGGTCCGAGGCCCTGGAGCGGCTCTACGAGCACGCGAAGCGCAACGACGCCGATGTGGTGATCGGAAAGATGTCCACCACGATGGCGCGGCCACGGCGGCTGTTCCGGTACACGGTGGACGCCTGCACGATCGAGAACGACGAGCTGATGCAGAGCTTGTCGCCGCACAAGATGTTCCGGCGGGCCTTCATCGAGGAACACGGGCTGCGGTTCCCGGAAGGGCCGTGGATCATGGAGGATCTGGCCTTCGTCAGCGCTGCCTACCTCAAAGCCGAACGGATATCGATCCTCGCCGACTACCCCTGCTACTACTGGATGAAGCGGGACGACGGTGGCAATAACACCCGGCACCGGTTCAACCCGCAGCAGGGGTTCTGGCCCAACTTGCGCACCATCGTCCGCCAGATCAAGGACGGCACCACCCCGTCCGACGACCTCGACGCGTTGCAGAACCGGCTGCTGCACCGCCTCTACCACGTGGAGATCCTCTCCCGGGCCCGTGAGCCCGAGATCCTGCGCGAGGACCCGGCCGAGCAGCGGCAGCGATTAGAGATGGCCCGTGCGGTGGTGCTGGAGGAGTTTCCAGTGGCTGTCCGGGAGGGCCTGCCCGCAGTGTCACGGCTGCGGGCCGAACTGCTCGAACGCGGCGATTTCGACGGGGCGGTGGCGTTAGCGGAGCGCATCCGTGAGGTGCAGGCACGCAGCGAGCTCGGCGAACCGCGGTGGGAGGACGGCTGCCTGGTCGCCGACGTCACGCTGGACCTGGTGCGCGGCGACGGCGAACCCCTGGTCCTCGTAGAGCGGGAGGGGAAGTGGTGGCTGGACCCCGCGCTGCTGGACGGCGTGCCGGGAACGGGCGGCGGCTGGGAGGTCCGCGATCCGTTCCGGCTGGCCTACGCGGAGCTGGTGGTGAAGGACCGGGATCGCGAGGACTGGTGGTACCCGGAGGGCGACCTGGAGGTGCGGCTGCAGCCCTTCGAGGAGGGTCGGTCGCGGCTCGTCGGGACCGGGCGGCTGCGCCTCGACCCGGAGCGGCTGGCGGGCGGCCGGCCGCTGGAGCGCGGGGTTCACGAAGTGTGGGCGTACGTCCAACTGCTGGGCGTCGACCGGATGGTCCGCATGACCGGCGACGGCACTCCGAGCGCCCCGGCCGCGGGCCCGGCGCTGACCGGCGGGCGGCTCGCTCTCCCGTACTGGACGGCAGGCAGGGGCCAGCTCACCCTCGACCTGGACCAGCGCCTGCGAAGACTCGGCCCCGACACGACCAGTGCCGCCGCCGTGAACGCCGCGCGCGGCAAGACGTCACTCCCGCTGCCGTACGTGGTGACGGCGGACAGCGCCCCGGTTCCCGTCAAGGTCACCGTGTCCGCCCTGACAGTGGAGGCCAAGCTGACCTCCGGCGCCGACGGAACGGCGCGGCTGCGCCTCCCGGCCCGCCTCAAGCTGCCGGCCGGACGCCACCCGGTCGCCCTCCCGAAGGCGGACACCCCGGTCGCGTACGCCGTCGTCCGGGACGGGACCCTGCTGCGTCTGGAGGGCCCGGCGTACGAGGCCGGCACCGGGCGTCGGCTCCGGGACCTTGTCGCCGACAACCGTCAGGTCCGGCGTGTACGGCGGCGGTTGGGCGCTTAGGGCCGAGTGGACCTCGCCGGCCCGTTTCCGCGCGGACGCGGGCCGGCGTCCGGCACTCAGCCCGTCAGGCCCAACTCCCGTGCGATCAGCATGCGCTGGACCTCGCTCGTGCCCTCGCCGATCTCCAGGATCTTGGAGTCGCGCCACATGCGGGCGACCGGGTACTCGTTCATGAAGCCGTAGCCGCCGTGGATCTGGGTGGCGTCGCGGGCGTTGTCCACCGCGATCGTCGAGGAGTAGAGCTTCGCCAGGGCGGCCTCCTTCTTGAAGGGGTCGCCGGACACCAGGCGGGACGCCGCGTCGCGCCAGGCGAGGCGGGCGGTGTGGGCCTTCATCTCCATGTCGGCGATCTTGAACTGGATGGCCTGGTTGGCGCCGATGGGCCGGCCGAAGGCGTGGCGTTCCTTCGCGTACCTCACCGACTCGTCCACGCAGCCCTGGGCGAGGCCCGTCGCCAGCGCCGCGATCGCGATCCGGCCCTCGTCGAGGATGCGCAGGAACTGGGCGTAACCCCGGCCCTCCTCGCCCAGCAGGTTCGCCGCCGGGACCCGGACGTCGGAGAACGACAGCTCACGGGTGTCCGAGGCGTTCCAGCCGACCTTCGAGTACGGCGCCGCGACCGAGAAGCCCGGGGTGCCCGAAGGGACGATGATCGCGGAGATGCGCGGACCGCCGTCCGGCTTGCGGCCCGTGACCGCCGTGACCGTCACCAGGCCCGTGATGTCGGTGCCCGAGTTGGTGATGAAGCACTTGGTGCCGTTGATCACCCACTCGTTGGTCGCCTCGTCCAGGCGGGCCGTCGTGCGCGTCGCGCCCGCGTCCGAGCCGCCGTCCGGCTCCGTGAGGCCGAACGCGCCGAGCATCTCGCCCGTGCACAGACGGGGGAGCCATTCCCGCTTCTGCGCCTCCGTGCCGTACAGGTGGATCGGCATCGCGCCCAGCGACACGCCCGCCTCCAGCGTGATCGCCACCGACGAGTCGACGCGCGCCAGTTCCTCCAACGCGATACCGAGGGCGAGATAGTCGCCGCCCATACCGCCGTACTCCTCCGGGAACGGCAGCCCGAACAGGCCCATGCGGCCCATCTCGCGGACGATCTCGTACGGGAACTCGTGCCGCTCGTAGAAGTCGCCGATCTTGGGGGCGACGACGTCGTGCGCGAACTCCTCTACCGTGCGGCGGAGTTCCTCCAGCTCGGGGGAGAGACGGTGGTCCATGACAGGTCACTGCTCCTTGGGGTCCTCGTGAGACAAGGCTCGGACGGTACGAGAAGGGCTGGGTCGGCCCAGTTGTGCGGCCATCCACGCGCTCGTGGCGACGAGGTGGTCGAGGTCGACCCCGGTGTCGATGCCGAGGCCCTGAAGCATCCACACGAGGTCTTCGGTGGCGAGGTTGCCGGTCGCGGACTTCGCGTACGGGCAGCCGCCGAGGCCGCCCGCCGAGGCGTCGACCGTGGTGACGCCGTACTGGAGCGCCGCCAGGGTGTTGGCGAGCGCCTGGCCGTACGTGTCGTGGAAGTGCACGCCCAGCGTGCCCGTGGGGACCCGCTGTTCGGTGAGCTCGGTGAGCAGTGCGAGGACGTGGCCCGGCGTCGCCACGCCGATCGTGTCGCCCAGGCTCAGCTCGTCGCAGCCCATGTCGAGGAGGGCCCGGCAGACCCGGACGACCTGCGGGACCGGCACCGCGCCCTCCCACGGGTCGCCGAAGCACATCGACAGGTAGCCGCGGACATGGACGTCCTGTGCCTTCGCCCGCGCCACCACCGGCTCGAACATCGCCAGTGCCTCGTCGACCGTGCGGTTGAGGTTGGCCTTGGCGAAGGACTCGGTGGCGCTGGCGAAGACGGCGACCCGGCGGGCGCCCAGCGCGAGGGCCCGGTCCAGGCCGCGTTCGTTCGGCACGAGGACCGGGAGCGCCACCTCCAGGTCGCTCACCAGCGGGAAGAGCTTTTCCGCGTCGGCCAGTTGAGGCACCCACTTCGGGTGGACGAAGCTGGTCGCCTCGATCGTCGTCAGGCCCGCGTCGGCCAGCCGGCGGACGAACTGAGCCTTGACCTCCGTGGGGACGGTGCTCTTCTCGTTCTGCAGGCCGTCGCGCGCGCCGACCTCGTGGATGCGGACGCGGGCGGGCAGGCCCGGGGCCGGTACGACCATGGGCAGGCCCCGTTCGGGAGTGCTCATGCGGTCTCCTCCTCCGCCGGGGTGATGACGGCCAGCACTTGGTCCATGGCGACCGTCGACCCCGGCGCCACGTCCAGTTCGGCGACCGTGCCGGCGTGCGGGGCGGAGATGACGTGCTCCATCTTCATCGCCTCGACGACCAACAGGCTCTGCCCGGCGGTCACCTCGTCGCCCACGGCGACCTTCACGACGGTGACCGTGCCGGGCATGGGCGCGGTCAGCGAGTCGGCGCCCGCGTGCCCGGCCCGGGTGAGGGAGGCGGCGACCGGGTCGTGGTCGCGCACCTGCCAGGCGTCGCCGTCGCGGCCCAGCCAGGTGCCGTCCGGCAGCGCGGCGAAGGTGTGGGCGACGCCGTCGAGGTGAACGGTGAAGCGGGCCGGGCCGCCCTCGCCCGGGGGTGGGCCCCCGCGTACCGGGAGGGGTACCTCTGTGCCCTCGAGGAGCACTTCCGTCCCGCCGTCCGGCGTGCTGCGCACGCGTACCGTGCACGGGTCGTGCCCGGCCACCCGCAGGTGGTGCGCCGTCCACGCCCGTTCCCCGCCCAGGCGCCAGCCGGTGGTGGCCGAGAACGGGTCGCTCCAGCCGGTCCCCTGCGCGGTCCCCTCCGCGCCGAGGGCGGTCTGGCGCAGCAGTGCCGCCGCCGCGTAGACCTCCCGCGGCACGTCGGCCGGGACGAGTCCTTCGGCCTCCCGCTCCACCAGCCCCGTGTCCAGCTCGCCCGCCACCACCGCCGGGTGCGCGAGCAGCCGCCGCAGGAACCCCGCGTTGGTCGGCACGCCGAGCGTGACCGTCTCCGCGAGGGCCGCCCGGAGCTTCCTGAGCGCGGTCGCCCGGTCCGGCCCGTACGCGATCACCTTGGACAGCATCGGGTCGTACAGGCTGCCGACCTCGGTGCCCTCGCTGAGCCCGGAGTCGGTGCGGATCCCGTCGCCCTGCGGCTCGCTCAGCTTCAGCAGCGTGCCGCCGGAGGGGAGGAACCCGCGCGCGGGGTCCTCGGCGCAGATACGGGCCTCGACGGCGTGCCCGGTGAGCTCGACGTCCTTCTGCCCGAAGGGCAGCGGCTCGCCCGCGGCGACCCGCAGTTGCCACTCCACCAGGTCGAGGCCGGTGACGAGCTCGGTGACCGGGTGTTCCACCTGGAGGCGGGTGTTCATCTCCATGAAGTAGTACGAGGACGGGTCGTTCCCTGGGACGATGAACTCGACCGTGCCCGCGCCCGCGTACCCGCACGAACGTGCCGCCTGGACCGCCGCCTCGCCCATCGCCGCGCGTGTCTCCTCGTCGAGGAGCACGCTGGGCGCCTCCTCGATGATCTTCTGGTGGCGGCGCTGGAGGGAGCACTCGCGCTCGCCGAGATGGACCACGTGCCCGTGGCCGTCCGCCAGGACCTGGATCTCGATGTGCCGGGGCCGGTCGACCCACCGCTCGACGAGGAGCGTGTCGTCACCGAAGGAGGCGCGGGCCTCGCGGCGGGCGGCGGTGATCTCGTCGGCGAGCACCGCGGCATCGCGCACCAGCCGCATGCCCTTGCCGCCGCCGCCCGCGCTCGGCTTCAGCAGCACCGGCATGCCGATCTCGTGGGCGGCGTCGGCCAGTTCGGCGTCGGTGAGTCCGCTGCCGCTGGATCCGGGCACGACCGGCACGCCGGCCGCCCGCACCGTCTCCTTGGCGCGGATCTTGTCGCCCATGAGCGCGATCGCCTCGGCCGGCGGCCCGATGAAGACGAGCCCGGCGTCGGCGCAGGCGCGCGCGAAGCCGGCGTTCTCGGCGAGGAAGCCGTAGCCGGGGTGGACGGCCTGGGCGCCGGTGCGGGCGGCCGCCGCCAGCAGCCGCTCGGCGGACAGATAGCTCTCGGCGGCCGGCGCGGGACCGATCCGTACGGCCGTGTCGGCCTCCCGAACGTGCCGTGCGTCCGCGTCCGCGTCGGAGAAGACGGCCACCGAGCGCACGCCGAGCGACCGCAGCGTACGGATGACGCGGACGGCGATCTCGCCCCGGTTGGCCACAAGCACTGTGTCGAACATCGTGTGGAAGTCCCTCACATCCGGAAGACGCCGAACTGGGGGTCACCCAGCGGGGCGTTCGCACAAGCGGTCAGAGCCAGTCCCAGCACCTGCCGGGTGTCGAGCGGGTCGATGACCCCGTCGTCCCACAGGCGGGCGGTGGCGTAGTAGGCGTTGCCCTGGCGCTCGTACTGCGCGCGGATCGGTGCCTTGAAGGCCTCTTCCTCCTCCGCGGGCCACATCTCTCCGCGGGTCTCCGACTGGTCGCGCTTGACGGTCGCGAGGACGGAGGCGGCCTGTTCGCCGCCCATGACCGAGATCTTGGCGTTGGGCCACATCCACAGGAAGCGGGGGGAGTAGGCCCGGCCGCACATGGAGTAGTTCCCCGCGCCGTACGACCCGCCGACCACGACGGTCAGCTTCGGCACGCGCGTGCACGCCACCGCCGTCACCATCTTGGCGCCGTGCTTGGCGATGCCGCCCGCCTCGTAGTCCTTGCCGACCATGAAGCCGGAGATGTTCTGCAGGAAGAGGAGCGGGATCCCGCGCTGGTCGCACAGCTCGATGAAGTGGGCGCCCTTCTGGGCGGACTCGGAGAACAGGATGCCGTTGTTGGCGACGATCCCGACCGGGTGGCCGTGGACGCGGGCGAAGCCGGTGACGAGGGTCTGCCCGAACTCGGACTTGAACTCGGCGAAACGGGAACCGTCGACCACGCGCGCGATGATCTCGCGCACGTCGTAGGGGGTGCGGGAGTCGGCCGGCACCGCGCCGTACAGCCCGTACGGGTCGACCTTCGGCTCGGTCGCCTCGGTCACCTTCCAGGGCAGGGGGCCGCGCCCGGGGAGCGTGGCGGCGATGGTCCGCACGATCCGCAGGGCGTGCGCGTCGTCCTCCGCGAGGTGGTCGGTGACGCCGGACACGCGCGCGTGCACCTCTCCGCCGCCGAGCTCCTCGGCGGTGACGACCTCGCCGGTGGCGGCCTTCACGAGCGGGGGACCGCCGAGGAAGATGGTCCCCTGGTTCCGCACGATCACGGCCTCGTCGCTCATCGCGGGGACGTACGCCCCGCCGGCCGTGCACGAGCCGAGCACCGCGGCGATCTGCGGGATCCCCGCCCCCGACATCCGGGCCTGGTTGTAGAAGATCCGCCCGAAGTGCTCCCGGTCGGGGAACACCTCGTCCTGCATGGGCAGGAAGGCGCCGCCGGAGTCCACGAGGTAGAGGCACGGGAGGCGGTTCTCCAGCGCCACCTCCTGGGCGCGCAGGTGCTTCTTCACCGTCATCGGGTAGTACGTCCCGCCCTTGACGGTGGCGTCGTTGGCGACGATCACGCACTCGCGTCCGCTGACCCGGCCGATCCCGGCGATGACACCGGCGGCCGGGGCCTGTCCCTCGTACATCCCGTCGGCCGCGAGGGGCGCCAGCTCCAGGAAGGGGGAGCCGGGGTCGAGGAGCGTGTCGACCCTGTCCCGGGGCAGCAGTTTCCCGCGCGCGGTGTGCCGTGCCCGCGCCTTCTCACCACCGCCCAGCCGGGCCGCGGCCAGCTTGCCGCGCAGCTCCTCGACGAGTGCGAGGTGGGCTTTCTCGTTGGCCCGCCAGGCCTCCGACGCGGGATCTTCCCCCACGCTCGAAAGGACTCGCGCGGGGGGACCCCCATCGCTCGTCAGTTCCGCTGCCTCGTGCATCCTGCGGTCCCCTCACCCAGCGATCGACTGTTAATGAGCGTTAACCATTTCCATCAGGTTAACGACCGCTAACCTCCCTGTCTAGAATTACTTCCATGGCCACCAGAACCGACGCCCCCACCCGCCGCGAGCAGATCCTCAAAGAGGCTGCGCGGCTGTTCGCCGAACGCGGTTTCCACGGCGTCGGTGTCGACGAGATAGGCGCCGCGGTCGGCATCAGCGGCCCCGGTCTCTACCGTCACTTCGCCGGCAAGGACGCGATGCTCGCCGAGCTGCTGGTCGGGATCAGCGGGCAGCTCCTGACCGGAGCGAAGCGACGCGTCCAGGAGGCGGACGGCGTGGGTGCCGATGCCCTCCTCGACTCCCTCATCGAGGGCCACATCGACTTCGCCCTCGACGACCGCCCACTCATCACGTTGCACGACCGCGAGCTGGACCGCCTGCGGGACAGCGACCGCAAGCTGGTACGGCAGCTCCAGCGGCAGTACGTCGAGCTGTGGGTGGAGGTGGTGCGGGAGGTGTACCCGGCGCTCGGTGAACCGGCGGCGCGGTCCGCCGTGCACTCGGTGTTCGGGCTGCTGAACTCGACGCCGCACCTCGGAAGGCCGGGGGCGCTGCCCGGGCGGGCGGTCACGGCGGGCTTGCTGCACCGGATGGCACGGGGGGCGTTCGGGGCGGCGGGCGGGGTGGCCTAGGGGGTGTTTCGAAAGTCCCGCACAGCACCCACGGCGCCCGGCACGCACTCTCGCCGCACCGGCCAAAAGCCCAAGTACGTCCAGTACGAGAGCTTTCGTCCGGCACGCCGAGAGCACGCACCGGACACCGCGGGCACCGCACAGGACTTTCGAAACACCCCCTAGGGGGCGCGCGTAATCCTCCGAGAGGGTTGCACTTTGTATGCAACCGAATGCGCAGCGCATACTCTGCTCTGAGCCGCACGGCTGTACGCAGGGCCTCGGGGGAGGCGGTAGTGAGGGAGGATCGCGTGGGTGGGGACGTTCATTTCGCCGTCTTGGGCTCCTTGGAAGTCAGGGTCGGCGACATCCGGCTGAAACTGGGCGGACCGGTTCCCAAGCGGATCCTGACCACGCTGCTGCTGGAACCGGGGCGCATGGTCCCCGTCTCCCGGCTGGTGGAGGCCGCCTGGGGCGAACAACCGCCGCGCACCGCCGCCCACCAGGTGCGCAAGGCGATCGCCGACCTGCGCCAGCGCATGCCGGACGGCGGCTCGCTGCTCGTCACCGAAGGTCCGGGGTACCGCCTGGACGTCGACCCCGCGAACCTGGACCTCAGCCAGTTCTCGCTCCGGCTGCGACAGGCGCGCGAGGCACAGGAGAACGGCCGTACGGCCGAGGCGGCGGGCAGGCTGCGGGCCGCGCTCGCGTTGTGGCGGGGCCCGGTCATGTCCGGCAGCGGAGGCTCGGTGATCGCCGCCGCCTCCGCCGTGCTGGAGGAGCGCCGGCTGGCCGCCGTCGAACAGCTCGTCGAGCTCAGGCTCGCACTCGGGGAGTCGGGGGAGCTCGTCGGGGATCTGCGCCAGCTCATCGCCGAGCACCCGCTGTGGGAGACCCTGCGGGGCCATCTCATGGTCGCGCTGTACCGCTCGGGGCGGCAGGCCGAGGCCCTGGAGGAGTTCGGCCGGGTCCGCGACCTCCTCGTCGAGGAGCTCGGCATCGACCCCAGCCCGCAGCTGACCCGTCTGTACGAGGCGATCCTGCGCGACAGCCCCGAACTGGCCGCGGTGGCGCCGGGCGCCCTGGGGCAGGAGGAGACCGAGGCCGCCGCGCACCGGCCGGCGGCACCGCAGGGCATGGCGCCGTGCACGCTGCCGCACGACCTGATGGACTTCGCCGGCCGGGACCGCGAACTGCGCAGGCTGCTGGAGTCCGCGGAGCTGACCGACGGCGGTACCGTCCGCATCGTCGCCATCGACGGCATGGGCGGCAGCGGCAAGACCTCCCTGGCCGTACGCGCCGCACACCGCCTCGCCGACCGCTATCCGGACGGGCAGATCTACGTCGACCTGCGCGGTTTCACCCCCGGCGAGGAACCCCGCCGGCCGGCCGTCGTCATCGGCGCGCTGCTGCGCACCCTGGGCGTGCCGAGCGAGCGGATCCCCGACGACGTGGACGGCCGGGTCGCCCTGTGGCGGGCCACCCTCGCCAGGCGCAGGGTGCTGCTGGTCCTGGACAACGCCCTGGACGCCGCGCAGGTCCGGCCGCTGATACCCGCGTCGACGGGCTGCCTGGTCCTGGTCGCGAGCCGGAACCACATGGTCGGGCTGGACGGCGCCGACTGGCTGTCCATCGGGATGATGTCGCCGTCGGACAGCCTGGAGCTGATCAAACTGGCGCTCGGCGAGGACCGCGCGGCGGGCGAGCCGGAGGCCGTGGCGGAGCTGAGCGCGCTGTGCGGCCGGCTGCCGCTCGCCCTGCGCGTCGCCACCGCCCGGCTGCGCAGCCGGCCGCGCTGGACCGTGCGGCACCTCGTCGACCGGCTGGGCGACGAGGCCCGGCGGCTGGACGAGCTGAAGTCCGGTGACCACAGTGTCGAGGCGACGCTTCAGCTGTCGTACCAGGCACTGGACGACGAACGGCGCGACGCCTTCCGGCTGCTGGGCCTGCACCCGGGTACCGAGACCGACGCCCACTCGGCCGCGGCGCTGCTCGGCACCGGTGTGCGCGAGGCCGAGGAGGTGCTGGAACACCTCCTGGACATGCATCTGGTCGAGCAGTACGAGATCGGCCGGTACGCGTTCCACGACCTGGTGCGCAGCTTCGCCCGGCGGTTGCAGGGCCAGCGCCCCCAGGAGGAGCGGGCCGCCTTCGGGCGGCTGCTCGACTACTACCTGTCGGTGACCGAGAAAGCCTGCCGCACCCTCTATCCGGGACGGGCCCCGATCGGTGAGCGGTCCGGCGCCCCGGCGGCGGCCCAGCTGCCCGCGATCACCACCGCGGCCCAGGCGGAAGGGCTGTTCGACCGGGAACACGTCACGCTGCTCGCCGCCGTCGAGCGCGCGGAACAGGAGGAATTCCACCACCATGCCGTCCACCTGGCCCGGAACCTGATCTTCCATCTGAACTCGCGCAGCTATCTGGAGGAGTACCGGCGGGCCGCGGGCGTCGCGGTGTCCGCGGCCCGCAGGCTCGGCGCGCCCCGCACCCTGCGCCTGAGCCTGACGAACCTGGCGGCCGTGCTGTGGAAGCTCGGCCGGTTCCGGGAGGGGATCACGGCCGCCACGGAGGCTCTCGACGTCACCCGGCGTCTCGGTGACCGCGGCGGCGAGGCCGTCTGCCTCGACATGCTGGGGCTCCTGCACAGCTGCCTCGGCCATCTCGCGCAGGCCCGGCGCTACCTGGAGCAGGCCGTCGACCTGCACGAGGACCTGCCCGACGGCCGCCAGCGGGCCTACGCCTGGTGCAACCTGAGCTCGGTGTACGCCTGGTTCGGCCGGTACGAGGACGCGGCGGCGGCGGCCGAACGCGCGGTGTTCCTCTGCCAGGGCGCCGAGGCCCGCGGCGAGGAGATCATCGCCCTGACCGACCTGGCGACGGCCCGGCTGGGCACGGGGCAGCATGCCGCGGCCCTCGTCAGCCTGGAGCGGGCGCTGGAGCTGGGCGACGAGTCCCGGATGCCGGAGAACCTGGCCCTCACCTTCGCGCTCGCCGCGGAGGCGAGTGAACGGCTCGGCGCGGTGGAGCGGGCGACGGAGTACGCGGCCGAGGCGCTGCGGATGATCCAGTCCAAGGGAACCGCCACCCGGAACGCGACCGTGGAGAACCTTCTCGGGCGCTTCCACCGCCGGCGTGGCGATCTCCCGTTGGCGCTGGAACTGCACGCGAGCGCGCACCGGCACGCGGTGACCGTCGAGTACCGCATAGAAATCGCCCACGCCCTGGACGGAATGGCGGAGGTCCTCAAGGGCATGGGCGAGTTCCAGGAGTCCGCGCTTCACCGGACGCGGGCACACGACCTTTTCCAGGGAATGGAGGTCCCTGTAAAGCGCTCGTCCACGGTCTGACCCGGTCAGGAACCGGCGCTTCCGGGTCCGGTTCCGTTGTCCAGGACGCCCAGTTCGAATGCGGGGTGCGCGGCGGCCGGGGCGGCGGATCCGAACCCGACGGTGACGGCCAGCGCGAGAATTCCCACGACCGTGGCGAGCTTGCTGAGCATCTTGTTCCACCTTTGTGCTGTGGACTTTCGTCCCTGTTTTCCTTCGGTGGTGTGGATACTCACGGCGCCCGTTCCCGATCGATTCCCGGACCGGTACCGGGGAAAGGGCCGGTCCGGGGAAAGGACCGGTACCGGGAAAACGGAATCTCGTCTCTCATTCGGTTCGGCGCGGTGTCAGCCGCAGCGGGAGCGCGCGCAGGCCGTTCACCACGATGGAGTCCAGGTACTCGGGTTCGCCGTCGACGGCCGCGTCGCCGACCTGGGCGAAGAACTCCCGCAGCACGGCCCGGATCTCCAGCTTCGCCAGCTGGGTGCCCACGCAGTAGTGCGGGCCGGCGCCCAGGGCGAGGTGCCGGTTGGGGCCGCGGCGGACGTCGAAGACGTCGGGGTCGGGGAAGTGCGCCGGGTCGCGGTTCGCGGACGTCAGCCAGCACACCACCAGCTCGCCCCGCCGGATCAGCCGCCCGCCCAGCTCCACGTCCCGGGTCGCCCGGCGCATGATGTGCGTGGCGCTCGACGTCCACCGCAGGATCTCGTCGATCGCGGTGTTCACCACGGTGTCGAAGTCGTCGCGCAGCAGCGCCCACTGCTCCGGGTGCTCCAGCAGCGCGAGCATCCCGCCGGACATGGCGAGCCGGACGTTCTCGGTCCCGCCGACGAGCAGGTTGTCGCAGTTGAGGACGACCTCGTCGACGGGCAGGTGCTCGCCCTGGTGGGTCAGGCCGGCGAGAACGCTGACCAGGTCCTCGCCCGGCGTGGCCCGCCGCCGCTCCACCAGGTCGCCGAAGTAGTCGAGGATTTCCAGGTGGGCGATGCTGCGGTCCTCGGCGGTGCCGGCGCAGAACGCGTCCGTCGACCACTGGACGAGGGACGGCCGGTCCTCGTCGGGAACGCCCAGGAACGAGCAGACGACCTCGATCGGCAGCTTCGCGGCGACATCGCCGACGAAGTCGATCCGCGAGGCCGCGACGGCCGACCGGACGATCGAGTACGCCGCCGAGTCCAGGGAGTCCGACAGCCGCCGCAGGTTCCTGGGCGCGAACCAGCCCGCGACGGCGCCGCGCAGCAGCTGGTGACGCGGGGGGTCGGACAGGGCCAGGGTCCGGTTGCTGCCGGGGTCCTCGCCCTGGGCCAGCGGGCGCAGCAGGATGCCGGAGGAGGAGCTGAAGGTCTCGGCGTCCCGCAGCACCTCCTTCACCTCGTCGAACCGGGTGAGCGACCAGAACGCGGGGAAGACGCCCGGCTCGTGGCGGACCACCGGCTCGTTCTCCCGCATCCAGCGCCACAGCCCGAACGGGTTGCCGTGCCGGTAGGTCTCCCCGTCGACGAGCCGGCCGATGTCGTGGACGTCGTGGACGCCATGGACGGCATGGATGCCGTCGATCACGGTGCTTGTGTCGATCACAGTGCTTTCCCCCAGGAACGAGCGAGCTCGGCGGCGATCAGCCCGGTGGGCGGATCGTTGCGCAGGTAGAAGTGCCCGCCCGGCGTGACCACCGGGACGAACGCGCCTTCCGTGTGGTCCCGCCACTGCCCGGTGTGGGACCGGATCTCCGGGATGTCGTCCTCGCCGACCACGGCCACCAGCCGGGCGTCGATCCGCTTGCCGGCATGCTCCCGGTACCGGGCGACGAGACGCAGGTCGTCCTTGATGTAGTCGAGGATCAGTTCGAGCAGTTCCTCGTCCTGCCGGATCTCCGGGCTCACCGGCTCGTAGCGTTCGAGATACCGCAGTACGTCCGCGGAGTCCTCGAAGGGGACGGGTGGCCGCAGTGCGGGCGCCGCTGCGGACGAGACCACCAGCGTCGGTACGCCTGCTCCGGCCTCGCGCAGACAGTGCGCGACCTCGAAGGCGACGTACGCGCCCATGCTGTGCCCGAACAGCACGGAGTACCGCTCGGAACCCGCGAGGATCTGACCGGCCACGGCCTCGGCGAGGTCGCGCAGCCGGGCCGGCGACTCGTCCAGGACGCGGTCCTCCCGCCCCGGGTACTGCACGGCGTGCACCCGGGCCGCGGGCAGCAGCGACTGCCAGGACCGGAAGAACGACGCGCAGCCGCCGGCGTGCGGGAAACACAGCACGGCCGGGAGCGAGCCGTCGGCGGAGCCGAACCGTCGTATCGGGCCGAGGGAGGTGACCGACGGCAAGGAGTGCCCCCTCACGACCGGGTCAGCAGGTCCACCTGCTGGGGGATCGTGCCGCAGCGGTACACCTGCTTCACCCCGACGGGCCGCCCGACGATCTTCCCGAGGGCGCGAGACAGCTTGAGCACGGTCAGCGAGTTGCCGCCGAGATCGAAGAAGGTGCCGGTCTCGCCCTGCCGCACCGGGACTCCGAGGATCTGCTCCCAGGCCTGCGCGACCTGATCGGCGAGGCCGTCCCCCGCGGTCGACTTCGGTACGGCGGTGCGCACCGAGGCCAGCAGCGCGGCCCGGTCGATCTTGTCGTGCGCGGAGCGCGGCAGGGTGTCGGCGAACAGGATCCGGTCGGGGACGACGGCGGCGCCGAGCGCCTCGGTGACGAACCGGCGTACCGACGCCGCGTCGACCTCGGCGCCGGGCTCCTTGACGGCGAAGGCGTAGCAGACCGACGTCCCGGTGTCGTAGGCGACCGCGGCGGACTGGACGCCGGGATGCGCGGCCAGCGCCTCCTCGATCGTCTCCAGGTGCACGCGCACCCCGCGGATCTTGACCTCGTTGTCGAGCCGCCCCACGAACTCCAGCCCGCCCCGGTCCGACCAGCGTCCGAGGTCGCCGGTGAGATAGACCCGTACGGTCCGCCCGGCCTCGGCCTCCACCTCGACGAACCTGGCCCTCGTCTCCGCCTCGTCGCCGACGTAACCCCGGGTCACGCCGACGCCGGAGACGGCGATCTGACCGACCTCGCCCGGCGGGACCTCACGCAGGTGGCCGTCGAGGAGGTGGACGGCGGTGCCCGGTACCGGGAAGCCGATGGTGGGCTCGGCGGGCTTGTCGTAGACGCGGCAGGTGGACCAGACGGTGCACTCGGTCGGCCCGTACTCGTTGCCGAGGCTGACCGCGGGCAGCAGCGCGAAGTGCTGGTCGATGACACCACGGGTCAGCGACTCGCCCGCGCAGATCACCAGCCGCAGCGAGGCCAGGTCCCCGGCGAGCCGGTCGTCCTCCCGCACCGTGTGCAGGAGTTCGGTGTAGAAGCTCGGCACCGTCAGGGTGTGCGTCACGCCGTGCCGGGCGACCAGCCCGACGAGCGCCCGCGGATTGCGCCGCTCGTCCTCCCCGGCCACGACGAGCGTGCCGCCGGCCGCCAGGGTGCCCCAGATCCCGGCCACCGACGAGTCGAAGTGGAACGGCGACAGCAGCAGGAACACTGGGGTGCCGAACCCGTCGTACACGGTGAGCCGCGCGGCGTTGGAGGCGGCCAGGTTGTCGTGGGAGACCGAGACGCCCTTGGGCCTGCCGCTCGTGCCCGAGGTGTAGAGCACGTACGCCTCGTCCTCCGGTGCGGGGGCCGCGGCCGGCTCCGCGTCCGCACGGGGATACGTCACCCGCTCCCCGGTCCGCGGATCGAGGACCACCGACACCCCCGACGAGGACCGGATGTGCCGGGCGACACCGTCCGGAGCCTCGGGGTTCAGGAACACGAAGGACCGGCCGGACAGCGAGACGCCCAGCGCGAGGGCGACCGTGGAGACCGTCCGGTGCGAGCGGATCCCGATCCGGCGGGAGCCGGCGTACCGGCCGTCCGTGCTCAGCTCCCGGGCCAGCGGCAAAGCCGCCGCGGCGAGTTCGCCGTACGAAAGGGTGTCGTCCCCGCAGATCACGGCGGGACGGTCGGGGTGCTGCCCCGCCCGCTCCATGACCGCGTCGCAGACGCGTGGTCCGGGAGGGGGCAGATGGAGCTCGTCGGGCATTCCGCGAAGCTGAAGTCTCGTCATGGACGAAGATCCTCCGCACCTCATTCCGGAAATCTTCCCGGCACGGTCCGGGAACGGATCGGGAATGCCCCGGGATCCCGTCCTCCTACCTTTCGACTGTCGACGACCGGCATTCGCAGTCATGGGAAAGGGACGCGGTGTACTCCTCATTCGCCGAGAAACTGTCAGAACCGGATCTCATAGACCTGGGCAACGGGATCTACGTGGTCCGCTTCGAGGTCATGAAGGTCACCTCCGTCCGGGCCGCGGTCAAGGACCTGCTCGACCGCAAGGTCATCCGCCCGGGCCAGACGCTGGTCGACAGCTCCAGCGGCATCTACGGCCACGCCCTCGCGCTGGTCTGCCGCGAACTGGGCCTGAAGTGTCACATCTTCGCCTCCGTGGCGGTCGACGCGGCCATCAGAACCCAGCTCAAGTACCTGGGGGCGACCTACACCCAGGTCCCGTCCTCCGGCGACGACGGCCTCCAGCACGACCAGGAGACCCGGGTCCGGCTCGTCCACGCCTACATGAAGGACAACCCGGACGCGTACTGGATGCAGCAGTACCACGACGACGTGCACTACATCGGCTACGAGAGCGTCGCGAACACCGTGGTCAAGGAGCTCGGTTCGGCCGGGGTCACCCTGGTGGGAGGGGTCGGCACGGGCGCGTCGACCAGCGCGATGGGCCGCTACCTGCGGGAGGCCGGCTGCGACGCGCGGGTGGTCGGCATCCAGCCCTTCGGCAGCCGCTCGTTCGGCTCGGAGACCATCCCGCTCGACGGGTTCATCATCGCCGGCATCGGCAGCGGCATCCGGTTCGGCAACATCGACTACCGCGCCTACGACGACATCCACTGGATCAACTTCGACGTCTCCGCCGCCGGCTGCCGCCGGCTGCTGGCCACCACGGGCGTCTTCGCCGGCCTCTCCGCCGGCGCGGGCTGGCAGGTCGCCAACCACATCCGCGCGACCGAACCCGACAGCGGCCCCGTCGTGTTCCTGGCCGCCGACCCGGGACACCGCTACGTCGACCGCGTCTTCCCGCCCGACGGCCCCGTCGAGGACGACCCCGCGTACCGCCCCGAGATCATCACCGATCTCGCCGACATGACCGGCCCCTGGTGCGCCATGAACTGGGCCCGCCGCCCGTACGACGTCCAGGACGACCTGCCCGTCTTCGCGCTGCAGACCTGATGTCCCGGAATCCCACTGTGAGGCCACTCCCATGACCCGTGTCGCCGTCATCAACTACGGCCCGAAGAGCGACTACGCCGCCATGCTGCCGGAACTGGCGGACACCCTCCACGTGTTCACCCACAACGAGCTGCACAACACCGACGCCTTCGCCCGCTACGAACACGTACCCGACTGCGAATTCGTCCCCTACCCGGAACTGCGGATCAGGCAGCTCGCCGCGGAGAAACCGTTCACCCACCTCATCACGGACAACGAGTACGACCTGGAACGGGTCGCCCGCATCCGCGAGGACCTCGGCATTCCCGGCCAGTCCGCGGCGAGCGCGCTGTCCTTCCGCGACAAGGTCGTGATGAAGGAGGTCGCGAGCCGTACCGTCCCGACGGCCGCCTTCGCCCGGCTGGAGACGATCACCGACCTCACCGGCTTCATCGCGGCCCACGCGTACCCGGTCGTGGTCAAGCCGGTGAAGCAGGGCGGCTCCCGCGACATCTCGGTGCTGCGCGGCGAGGACGACCTGATGGAGTTCAGCCGCCGGCACTGGCGCGAGGACCTGATGGTCGAGGACTTCGTCGAGGGACGGATGTACCACGTCGACGCGGTGCTGGCCCCCGGCTACCGGTTCGTCGCCTCCTCCCGCTATGTGCGCAGCTGCCTCGGCGTCTTCTCCGGCGAGAACAACGGCTCGATCCAGCTGCACCCCGAGGAGAAGTTCGCCGGACGCCTGGAGGAGTTCCTCGACCGCGTCCTGGAGGCGTTCGAGGTCCCCGAGATCAGCGCCTACCACCTGGAGGTGTTCCACACCCCCGAGGACGAACTGGTGCTGTGCGAGATCGCCTCCCGTGTCGGCGGCGACCGCATCCCCGCCCTCACCCGCCTCACCTACGGCGTGGACCTGCACGCCAGCTGGCTGCGCCAGTCCTGCGGCCTGCCCGTCGACCCGCCCCCGGCCGCTCCGCCCGCCGAGGTGCACGGCTCGATCTCGATCCTGCCGCAGGGCCGCCCCGTACGCGCGCCGCGCCGGCCCCCGTTCGCGTGGGTGCGGCACTACGAGGTCAACGAGAAGCTGGCCCCCGGTGCCGTCGCGCAGAACAGCACCTCGTTCCTCTGCTTCGTCATCGTCGGCGGCCGTGATCTCGCCGAGGTCGAGGAGCGGCTGCTCCAGGCGGAGACCTGGCTGATGGAGAACCTGGAAGAAGCGGACGCCGCAAAAGATGCGGAAGCCGCGGAAGAAGCCCGCGCGTCATGAAGACCTGGCGCCGGACGTCGGCGAACGGGCGGGCGCTGCTGGTGGCCGTGCTCGTCACCGGCCTCACGACGTTCATGTTCCTGCCGCTGCTGGCCATCCACTTCACCGCCGAGGGCCTTCCGGCGGGGCGGGTCGGCTTCCTCGTGGGCCTGCTCGCCTTCTGCAGCCAGGGTTTCTCCCTCGTGTGCGGGCTGATCGTGGACCGGCTGGGCACCCGCGTGGTGCTGACCAGCGGGTTCGCGCTGCGAATCGTCGGCTATCTGCTGCTCGCGCTCGGCGACGGCGGCCGGATGGTGCCGCTGGTCGCCGGTATCGCGGCCATCGGTGTCGGCGGCTCCCTGCTGGGGCTGTCCATCAAGACGCTGCTGGTGCGGGAGGACAGTGTCCAGCCGCGCGAGATGCTGGCGCTGCGCTCGACCTTCGTGAACATCGGCGTGGTCGCCGGACCGGCGCTCGGCGCGGTGGTCTACCCGCTCGGTTTCTCCTACATCCTCGCCGCCTGCGTGCTGTCGCACCTGCTCCTCGGCATACGGCTGACGCTCCGCCCGGCGGCGCGGGCGCTCCCCGGGCCGCCGGCCGCCACCGAGGCGGCGAAGAACGGCCCGGCGGCCGGCGGCCCGCCTGATGACGGCCCGCCGCGGTGGGAGCGCTGGCGGTGGGTGCCGCTGTGCCTGGTCGGCGCCGCGTTCTGGGCCATCTACAGCCAGCTCAACGTGCTGCTGCCCATCACCGCCAGGGAACTGACCGGGAGCACCGAGGCGATCTCGGTCGTCTTCACCCTCAACGGAGTGCTGTGCGTGCTGTTCCAGTACACGCTGCTGCACCACGTGTTCGGCAAGGCCGCCACCCGCACCCTGCTCGTCGTCGGCTTCGTCGCGTTCGCCTGCGCCTACGCCGTGTTCATCCCGCTCGCCGGCTGGTACTCCCTGCTCGCCTTCGTCCTGCCGGTCACCGTCGCCGAGATGCTGATCGCCCCGAGCCTCGACGAGCAGGCCGTCAAGGTCAGCTCCGTCCGCCGCACCGGACTCGCCCTCGGCACCATGAGCGCCGCCGGTGCCGTCGGCAGCCTCCTCGGATCCAGCATGGGCGGCTACCTCCTCCAGACACTGCACGGCGGCACGGGCGTCTGGCTGGTGCTCGTCCTCTTCTCCCTCGCCGCCGCAGCCACCTCATTCCTCCTACCGAAGGTGCACACGCAGCATGCCTGACACCCGGCCGACAGCCGTCCTGCTCAACCCCCGCGATCTGGTCGTCACCGCCGCCCAGAAACTCGGCTTCTCGGTGATCGTCGTCGGCGACCCGGAGGCACCGCTGCCCGGCAACGCCCCCGAGCCGGTCCTCCGCAGCCCGTGGATCACCGACGTAGACCAGCTCGTCGAGCAACTGCGCGCCCTCGACCTGCCCGCGCCCGTCAGCTGCTTCGGCTTCGGAGAGCTGGGCTGTGCGACCTCGGCGGTGGTCAACGAGCGCCTGGGCTGGCCCGGGAACCCGCCCGAGGCACTCGCCGCGTTCAAGGACAAGGCGAGGCTGCGGGCCGAGGTCGGCGATCGCGCCGGCGCCCCGGTCGCGCACGTGACCTGCGCGACCGAGGAGGAGCTGCGCCCCGCCGTCGAGCGGATCGGCTTCCCCTGTGTGGTCAAGCCGGTGGACGGCACCGGGAGTTCGGGTGTGCGGTACCTGGCGGACCGGGAGGAGACGGAGCGGTACCTCGCCGCCCTGAGCTTCGACACCCCGCACATCGTGGAGGAGTTCCTGGTCGGCGCCGAGTACAGCGTGGAGGCGGTCAGCTCCTTGGAGGGGCACCGCATCCTGGCGATCACGGAGAAGACCACCACCGGCGCCCCGCACTTCGTCGAGACCGGCCACACCCTGCCGGTGAGGCTCGATCCCGCGTCCGAGGCCGCGATCACCGACCTCGTCACCGGGATGCTGGACGCGATCGGCTACCGCTACGGCCCCTCGCACACCGAGGTCATGCTCACCGAGGCCGGCCCGCGCCTCATCGAGTCCCACGGCCGCCCCGGCGGCGACCGGATCAGCGATCTGCTGGTCCTCGCCCTCGGCGAGGACGTGTTCGCGCAGATGATGACCGCCGTCTTCGGCCTGCCGACACCCGCCGCGGCCACCCGGAAGCAGGTCGCCGGCATCCGCTACGTCACCTACGACCGCACGGTCCCGATGCCGGGCATCAGCACCGAACTCGTCGCCTCGCTGCCGGGCGTCGCCGAGACGGCCATCACCGTCGCGGCCGGCGAGCAGCCGCCGGAGGTCCGCAGGTCGGCCGACCGGCACGGCTTCGTCGTCGCCACCGGCAACACCCGCGACGAGCTCGAGACCAACCTGGCCCGCGCGGTGCGCACGCTCACCGCGAAGGCCTGAACAGCCCCTACTTTCCGCCCCGTTTCTCCAGAACAGGTGTCCTGAGGTGCCGTACAAGATCCTCGTCCTCGTCTCCGAGGCGTCCAAGTTCGAACTCGACAACCACTCGATCATTCCCAGTGCCCTGTACCGCGAGGGTCACGAGGTGCACATCGGTGACATCGACACGCTGAGCGTGCACGACGCCGTCGTCGTCTGCGACCGCATGAAGGTGACCGACGAGTTCACCTCCGGCGGCGACTTCCCGTCGCTGAGCGAGTCCTACGCCTCCGCGGAGGAGTTCGACCTGGTGTGGGTGCTCGCGGGCACCCACCCGGAGGCGGGCAACGACTCCTTCCAGCTGCTGTGGCTGCTCAACCAGCGGGTGCCGTTCGTCAACGACGCGTCCGCGCTGTTCTACCTGAACACCAAGACCAACCTGGTCGCCATCGTGCCGGGCGAGCACCTGCCGAAGTCGTACGTGACGAACGACTTCGACTTCCTGAACGACCTGGTCGAGTCCGACCCCGACCGTTCCTGGGTGGTCAAGCCGACCAACGACGGCTGCGGCGCGGACGTGTTCGTCGTCAACAAGTACGACCGCAACCGTTCGGCACTGCTGGGCTCGGCCACCGGCAACGCGATGTCGCGCTACGGGCGGTACGGCCGCGACATCATCGGCATGGCCAAGCGGCACACCGCCGTCCAGGAGTACATCCCCAACGTCCGCGACAACGAGAAGCGCGTGATCATCGCCGGTGGTGAACCGGTCTCCGGCTTCCTCCGCTTCCACCCCGAGCACGACAACCGCTCGAACGCCACCCTCGGCGCCCGCTTCGAGAAGCTGGAACTGACCGCGGAGGAGGACGAGTTCGTCCGCGCCCTCGGCAAGCGGCTGATGGACCTCGGCATCTTCTACTCGGGCATCGACCTGGCGTACCCCTATGTCATCGAGGTCAACATGGTGAACCCGGGCGGCCTGAGCTACCACCAGCTCGCGACCGGTGAGGACAAGTCGTCGGATGCGGTCAACACCGTGCTGGAGGCGCTGCGCACCGCCGGGAAGCTGACGTGAGCGCCTGGTCCTGGGCCGACCCGCGGGCCCTGACGGCGTGGGACGACTTCGCGGCCGGGCAGGAGGCCGGCCCCGACCGGGAGCGGTTCGAGAAGGCGCTGTGGCGGCCAGGCTGGGGAACCGCCTACCCGCCGCAGGTGTTCACCGCCGACGCCGCGTCCGAGACGGCGACGGCCGGTGTGCGCCTCGCCGAGCTGATCTCCGCCTTCCCTCGGCGGGTCTTCGGGGAGGACCTCGACGCGTGGGTCGACTACCTGGGGGTTCCGGCCGAGGACGCCGCCCTCATGGGCGAGGCGCTGCGGCAGCCGCGGCTGCGGCGCGTCGCCACCGCCTTCATGCGCCCGGACCTGGTGCTGACCGACGACGGCCTGAAGCTGGTCGAACTGAACGTAGCCACCTCGCTGGGCGGGCTCAGCACGCTCGCCCCGTACACCGCCGCCACCCGGGAGTCGGCGTACGCGGCCTTCCTGGCGGAGCGCGGGCTCGCCGTGGAGGCCCCGGACACGGCGGCGATCTGGCTGGAGGTCTTCGCGGGGCTGACCCGGGCGCGCGGGGAGGGGCCGTTGCGGGTGTTCGAGGCGACCGCCGACCCGGCCGACCTGGACGGCGGCCGCCGGTTCTTCGTCGACATGATCCGCTCCGCCGGCCACCACATCAGCTGCGGGCTCATCGGCGACCTGGAGCTCACCGACACCGGCGTTCGGTTCGAGGGCGAGCCGGTGGACGCCGTCTTCACCGCGTACACCTGGCACGAGACCAAGGAGTTCGTGCCGCCCGCGCTCACCCGCAGGCTCATGGAACTCGACGCCGCCGGACTGGTGGACTTCATCGGGTCGCCCGCCGCCGCCCTCCACGACAACAAGGGCAACCTGGCGCTGCTCCACGACGAGGCGTTCGACGGCCTGCTGAGCGAGGACGAGCGGTCCCTGGTCCGCCGGTACGTGCCGGTGACGTTCCGCCTGCGTCCGGAGAGCCTCGACCGGGCGGTCGCCGAGCGGGAGTCGCTGATCTGCAAGCCGGCCTCCGCCTACGGCGGCAAGGACCTGGTGTTCGGCTCCGGCACGGGCGACGACGAGTGGCGCGCCCTGCTGCGGGACCGGCTGGCCGACGCCGACGAGCGGTACGTCCTCCAGGCGCGCCAGTACCCGGCCGTGGTCTCGGTGCCCGGCTCCCGGCCCACCCCCGAGCGCGAAGTCGTCCTGGCACCCCTGGTCTTCGGCGGCACCTTCGCCGGAGTGTTCCTGCGCCAGGCGACACCCCGGCCCCAGTCGACGATCAACGCGTCCAGCGGCGCCGAGGTCGCGGCGGTGCTGACCCTCCGCGACCAGAGCACGTCCGACACCTGACGTATGGGAATCCGAGGCGAAGGAAGCCGACGCATGCTGCGCATAGCCGTGCCCAACAAGGGCTCGTTGTCCGGACCCACCATGGAGATGCTGCGTGAGGCGGGGTACCGGCAGCGCGAGGACAGCAAACAGCTCGCCCTCGTCGACCCGGTCAACGAGGTGGAGTTCTTCTACCTCCGCCCGCGCGACATCGCCGTGTACGTCTCCGCCGGCCGCCTGGACCTCGGCATCACCGGCCGTGACCTGCTCGTCGACTCCGCCGCGGGCGCCGAGGAGATCCTGTCGCTGGGCTTCGCCCGCTCCACGTTCCGCTTCGCCGCCCGGCCCGGCACGGCGCGGGGCGTCGAGGACTTCGACGGCATGACGATCGCCACCTCGTACGAGGGCGTCGTCGCCAAGCACCTGGCGCAGGCCGGTGTCGTCGCCTCGGTCGTGCACCTCGACGGTGCCGTGGAGAACGCCATCGAGCTGGGCGTCGCCCAGGTCGTCGCCGACGTGGTGGAGACCGGGGCGAGTCTGCGCAACGTGGGCCTGGAGGTCATCGGCGAGCCGATCATGAGCTCGGAGGCGATCGTCGTCCGCCGCGCGGGTGCCGACGCGTCCGGCGACGACGCCACCACGGCCCGGCGCTTCCTGCGCCGTCTCCAGGGGGTTCTCGTCGCCCGCTCCTACGTGATGATGGACTACCACTGCCCGGCCGAGCACCTGGAACGGGCCATCGCCCTCACGCCCGGCCTGGAGTCCCCGACCATCTCCCCGCTGCACACCAGGGGCCGCGTCGCCGTCCGCGCGATGGTCCCCGCCGACCGCGCCCAGCAGATCATGGACGACCTGTACGCGGCGGGCGCCCGGGCCATCCTGACCGCCTCGATCCACGCCTGCCGCCTCTGAGTTGTTTCCGGCCGGGCGGGCGTGACGAGCATTACGTGGACGCGGCTCCCTACTCGCCGGTACCTTGGATGAGCAAGCGCTTAGCCATGGGGTCGCGACCATCAGTCGAGGAACCCCGACGGCGAGCAACCACGTACGCGAGAGCGGCGCCGGTTTAGGCGCAAGGAAGGGTGGCGGCGGTGCGCCGTACGGTGTTCAACGAGGATCACGAGGCGTTCCGGGAGACCCTCCGGGCGTTCATCGAGGCCGAGGTCGTCCCGGTCTACGACGAGTGGTTCGCGGCCGGCCAGGCGCCGCGCGACTTCTACTACAAGCTCGCCGAGCTCGGCGTCTTCGGCATCCGCGTCGACGAGGAGTACGGCGGCGCAGGCATCGACTCGTACAAGTTCGAAGCCGTCATGTACGAGGAGACCGCCCGCGCCGGCGTCCAGTTCGGCGGCTCCGGTGTGCACGTGCTGCTCGGCCTGCCGTACATCAAGATGCTGGCCACCGACGAGCAGAAGAAGCGGTTCCTGCCGAAGTTCGTCTCCGGCGAGGAGATGTGGGCCCTCGCGATGACCGAGCCGGGCACCGGCTCCGACCTCGCGGGCATGAAGACCACCGCCAAGCTGAGCGAGGACGGCACGCACTACGTCCTCAACGGCTCCAAGACCTTCATCACCGGTGGCGTCCACGCCGACCGCGTGATCGTCTGCGCCCGCACCTCCGCGCCCACCGCCGACGACCGCCGCTTCGGCATCTCCCTGTTCGCCGTGGACACGAAGTCCGAGGGCTACTCCATCGGCCGCAAGCTCGACAAGCTCGGCCTGAAGACCTCCGACACCGCCGAGCTGGCCTTCGTCGACGTCAAGGTGCCCGTCGAGGACCTTCTCGGCGAGGAGAACAAGGGCTTCTACTACCTCGGCCACAACCTGGCCTCCGAGCGCTGGGGCATCGCCTTCGGCGCCTACGCGCAGGCCAAGGCGGCCGTCCGGTTCGCCAAGGAGTACGTGCAGGACCGCACCGTCTTCGGCAAGACCGTCGCCTCCTTCCAGAACACCAAGTTCGAACTCGCCGCCTGCCAGGCCGAGGTGGACGCGGCCGAGGCCGTCGCCGACCGCGCGCTCGAGGCCCTGGACGCCGGCGAGCTGACCCCCGCCGAGGCCGCCAGCGCCAAGCTGTTCTGCACCGAGGTCGCGCACCGCGTGATCGACCGCTGCCTCCAGCTGCACGGCGGCTACGGCTTCATGAACGAGTACCCGATCGCCCGCCTGTACGCGGACAACCGCGTCAACCGCATCTACGGCGGCACCAGCGAGATCATGAAGTCGATCATCGCGAAGGACATGGGTCTGTAAGGCTCCGGAAAACACTGACCCGTAGAAATGACTGCATGAGTCAGGCACTGCAGAGTCTCCTCGATCTGCTCGACATCGAGCAGATCGAGGAGAACATCTTCCGCGGCCGGTCCCGGTCCGCCGTCGTCCCGCGCGTCTTCGGCGGGCAGGTCGCGGCCCAGGCGCTCGTCGCCGCCGGGCGGACGGTCCCCGAGGACCGCCTCGCCCACTCGCTCCACGCGTACTTCCTGCGCCCCGGCGACCCCGGCGCGCCGATCGTCTACACGGTCGACCGCATGAACGACGGCCGCTCCTTCACCGCGCGCCGCGTCGTCGCCGTCCAGCACGGACAGCCGATCTTCGCGCTGTCCGCCTCCTTCCAGCGGCACGAGGAGGGCTTCGACCACCAGGCCCCCATGCCGCCCTCCGTCGACCCCGTCACGCTGCCCACCTCCGAGGAGCGGCTGCGCGGCTACGGTCACCTCGCCCCCGAGGTCGTGGAGAAGTTCCTGGAGGCCCGCGAGGCGATCGACCTGCGCTACGTCGACGAGCCGCCGTACGGCGCCTTCGGCGAGCCGCGCGAGCCGCACTCCCAGGTCTGGTTCCGCACCAACGGCAAACTCGCCGACGACCCGCTCCTGCACGTCGTCCTCGCCACCTACGTCTCCGACATGACGCTGCTCGACTCGGTCCTGCTCGCGCACGGCCGGGGCGGCTGGGCGGTCGGCGACGTCGTCGGGGCCTCCCTGGACCACGCGATGTGGTTCCACCGCCCGTTCCGCGCCGACGAATGGCTCCTCTACGACCAGGAGTCGCCCTCGGCCCACGGCGGCCGCGGCCTCGGCCAGGCCCGCATCTACACGCAGGACGGCCAGCTCGCCCTCTCGGTCATCCAGGAAGGCGTGGTCCGCGCCCCCAGACGCTGAGGGCTCAGGCCAGTCCCGCCTCCGACAGCAGGTACGCCGTCATCGGGTCGTAGTGGCGCGGGCTGACCACATGGTCGTCGAGCGGGACCGACACCTGGACCGTGCCCTCCGACTCGGCGAGGAACAGCGCCGGGTCGTTGCAGTCGGCGTACCCGACGGAGTCCACGCCGTGCTGCCCTGCGTAGCCCGCCCAGCCGTGGTCGGCGACGACCAGGTCGGGCAGCGGGCGGCCGTCCCGCTCCAGGGCGGTGAGGATGGCCTTCATCGGCTCGCCGGAGTGCGTGTGCCACAGGGTGGCGCCGTGCTCCAGGACCGCCACGTCGGCGAACTGCATGACGTACCCCTCGTCCGTCTGCAGCCCGTCCGGGATGACCACGATCTCGCAGCCCGCCGTGCGCAGGGCGGCGGCCGTGGCCCGGTGCACGTCCAGCAGGCCGCCGGGGTGGCCGGTCGCGAACAGGACGCGCTGCTGCCCGCCGGCCGCCTTGCGCAGCCGGCCCGCCATCCGCTCCAGGCCGGCCACCGTCAGCTCGGGGTCGATGGTGTCCTGGCCGTAGCGGTACTCCGGGTCGTCGTTGACACCCACCCGCTCCGCCATCACCGCGAGCACGTCCTGCTCGTCCGTCCAGCGGTCGCCGAGCTCCAGGCCGAGCCAGAAGTTGCGGACGCCGTTGGCGAGCTGGCGGTAGTGGGAGAGGTTGTTCTCGCGCGGCGTGGCGACGTCGCCCGCGATACGGGTCTTCACAAGGTGCTCGACGAGCTCGTCGCGGCTGGGTGTCCCGGATATCGGCATGCCCCCATTGTGAGGCAGAGCCGGGTGCGAACACCCGTCGTCCCGCGCGCTGCGACGTGGGTCACGTGGTGCCTCCCCGGCGAGGTCAGAGCCGCCGCAGCGCGAACCACAGCTCCATCCGTACGTCCGGATCGTCCAGGTCCGCCGCCAGCAGCGCCGCACACCGGGCGATGCGCTGCCGCACGGTGTTGCGGTGCACGCCCAGCGCCACCGCCGTACGGTCCCAGCTGCCGTGCAGCGACAGCCAGCCGCGCAGCGTCTCGGCGAGCACCGGCGTGAGCGGCGCCAGCAGTGCCCGGGTGTGCGCCTCGGCCTCCTCCTCGGGGACCAGGTCGGCGAGGGCCGGGCGTGCGCCGTGCCGGACCAGCGGGGTGCGGGTGGCGCGGGCCCGGGCGAGGGCACGGCCCGCCTGGGCGTCGGCGGAAGCCCACGCGCCGGGTCCGACGGCGGCGCTGACGCCCAGCGTCCAGCCGGGCTGCGCGGCCGGTTCGCGACCGGCCGGCACCAGCACCCGTACGACGTCCCGCGCCAGGTCGACCAGCGGGGACCCGAGCGACGCCCCCAGGGCGGAGGCCGCCACGGCGTCGGGAGCGTGACCGTCCGGCCGCGCGTGCACGACGACCCACCTCTCGCCGCCGAGCAGCGGTGCGACCGCCTCCGGCGCGGCACCCAGCAACAGCCGTACCAGCGCCGAGGACCTGGCCGCCCCCGAACCGCTCTGCTGCTCGCCGGTGAGCAGCGCGAGCAGCACGGCGGCGACGGAGGCGATGGTGTGGTCACCGGCGTCCCGCCGCGGCGCCGCCACCCCGAGCACGAACCCCTGACCGGCACCGAGGGCGTAGGCGGCGAGACGGGTGCCGGCGACGGTGTCGGTGGCCGTGGTGGCGGAGGCGCGCCCGGCGAGGTTCCGGGCCAGCTCGGCCAGCGCCTCCCGCACCTCCGTCGTCCGGGCCGCACCCCCTCGCTCCGCTCTCTCCGCCGCCGCGATCTCCGTCCCCTCCGGCCCGTACAGCACCGCCCGGCCGCCCACGCGCCGGGCGAGCTGCCGTAGGACGGAGGGGACCGGGTCGGGGCGGGAGGCCGCGGCGGCCAGGCTCTGCTGGGCCTCGGTGACGCGGCGGAGTTCGGCCAGGCGGGCCTGGGCCATCAGCTGCCAGACCGCGCGGGCCACCCCGGAGAAGGTGGTCTGCGGCGGCACCTCCACCAGCGGCAGCTCGTACGCCTCGCAGGCCGCGACCAGCGCCCGCGGCACCGTGTCGTGCACGGGCGCCAGCCCGAAGCCGAGGGCCGCGCCACCCGCCGCGACGATCCGGGCGACGTAGTCGTCGAGGTACGGCCCCGAGCCGGCCGCCTCCGGGATGTGCACCCCGGCCGTCAGCAGCAGCTCGCCGCCCAGCAGGTACGGGTACGGGTCCGCCATCTCCGAGGTGTGCGCCCAGTGGATGACGACGTCCGCACCGGCGGGCCCGGCGATCTGCCGCAGAGCCAGGTCCTCGCGGGCCAGCAGCGAGGCGAGCGGTACCGGTGGGACGGGAGGGACGGCGGGCTCCGGCATGGTGGATGTTCTCTCCATTCGAAGCGGCACGAATGGAGGAAACGTACACTTCCGGGGCTCTTTCCGGCCACCTAGGGTCGACCCACGAACCGGCGGTACGGCCGCGGGGTTCCGGCTCCTCAGTAGGGTCGTACGAGAAGTAGTACATAACGCAGCAAACGCTCCATGCGCGATGACGCAGAGGAAAGAAGGCAGTACCTCATGAGCAGCAACGAGACGCCCCGCGGCCCCGTCGACTCGTCCCGCATCCCGCGGTACGCCGGTCCCGCGACCTTCGCCCGGCTGCCCCGCCTCGACGAGGTCGGCCGCGCCGACGTCGCCGTGGTCGGGGTGCCGTTCGACTCGGGCGTCTCGTACCGGCCGGGCGCCCGCTTCGGCGGCAACGCGATCCGCGAGGCGTCCCGGCTGCTGCGGCCGTACAACCCGGCGCAGGACGCGTCCCCCTTCGCGCTGGCGCAGGTGGCGGACGGCGGCGACATCGCGGTGAACCCGTTCGACATCCACGAGGCCGTGGAGACGATCGAGGCGGCGGCGGACGACCTGCTGGGCACGGGCGCCCGTCTCATGACCCTGGGCGGCGACCACACGATCGCGCTGCCGCTGCTGCGGTCGGTCGCGAGGAAGCACGGCCCGGTGGCGCTGCTGCACTTCGACGCCCACCTCGACACCTGGGACACGTACTTCGGCGCGGAGTACACCCACGGGACCCCGTTCCGGCGGGCGGTGGAGGAGGGCATCCTCGACACCTCGGCCCTCTCCCACGTCGGCACCCGAGGCCCGCTCTACGGCAAGCAGGACCTGACCGACGACGAGAAGATGGGCTTCGGCATCGTCACGTCGGCGGACGTCTACCGGCGCGGCGCCGACGAGGTCGCCGACCAGCTCCGCCAGCGCATCGGCGACCGCCCGCTCTACATCTCCATCGACATCGACTGCCTCGACCCGGCGCACGCGCCCGGCACGGGTACGCCCGAGGCGGGCGGCATGACCTCCCGCGAGCTGCTGGAGATCCTGCGCGGCCTGGCGTCCTGCAACCTGGTCTCGGCGGACGTCGTCGAGGTGGCCCCCGCGTACGATCACGCGGAGATCACGTCGGTGGCGGCATCCCACACGGCGTACGAACTGACCACGATCATGTCCCGCCAGATTGCAGAGGCCCGCGCGAAGTGACTCACGACCACGACCTGGTGCTCCGTCCGACGGCCGCCCAGACATCAGCCGCCCTGAACCCGCCCCCCGGGCGCAACGGCGGAGACCTGGTCGTGGAGACGCTGGCCGGGCTCGGCGCGACGACGGTGTTCGGCCTGCCCGGTCAGCACGCCCTCGGCATGTTCGACGCCCTGCGCCGCTCCGACCTGCGGTACATCGGCCTGCGGGTGGAGAACAACGCGGGCTTCGCGGCGGACGCGTACGGCCGGATCACCGGCGAGGCGGCCCCACTGCTGCTGTCGACGGGACCGGGCGCGCTGACCTCGCTCGCCGCCCTGCAGGAGGCGGCGGCCGCCTCCGCCCCCGTTCTGGCGATCAGCAGCCAGATCCCGACGGCGGGGCTGGGCGGCGGCCGTCACGGCTATCTGCACGAACTGCCGGACCAGTCGGCCTCCTTCCGGGGCGTCGTGAAGTCGGTTCACACGGCCCGCGCCCAGTCCCAGATTCCGTCCGCGATCGCGGAGGCGTGGAAGTCGGCGCTGACGGCCCCGCACGGCCCGGTGTGGGTGGAGATCCCGCAGGACGTCCTGCTGGCCGAGACGGCCATCCCCGTGGTGACCGGCGGCGACGCCTTCCCCGAGGAACTGCCCCCGCGCCCCGAACTGACGGCGGTGGCAGCCGACTTGCTGTCGCGTGCGGAGAGGCCGGCGATCATCGCGGGCGGGGGAGTCGTACGGGCGGACGCGTCGGGCAAGCTGAAGCAGCTGGCGGAGAAGCTCCAGGCCCCGGTCGTGACCACCTTCGGAGGCAAGGGCGCGTTCCCCTGGCAGCACCCGCTGTCCCTGCAGTCCTGGCTGGAGGACCGCCACACCACGGACTTCCTGGAGGACGCGGACGTCCTCCTCGTCGTCGGCTCGGGCCTGGGCGAACTCTCCTCCAACTACCACACGTTCAAGCCACGAGGCCGGGTCATCCAGATCGAGGCGGACCTCGGCAAACTGGAGTCCAACCATCCGGCCCTCGGCATCCACGCGGACGCGCGACTGGCGCTGCAGGCTCTGCTGGAGACGGTGGACACGGTCGAGCCGAGGCAGGACGGAACCGTCCACGAGCGGGTCCGTGACCTGCTCTCGCGAGTGCGCACCCGCATCGACTCCCAGGAACTCACCCTGGAACAGGGCGTGTTGGCCTCCGTCCGCAAGGCACTGCCCGCCGCATCCCCGTCCTTCTGGGACATGACGATCCTCTCCTACTGGGCCTGGTCGGCCTTCGACGCGAAGTCCCCGAACACCATGCACTCTGCCCAGGGCGCCGGCGGCCTCGGCTACGCCTTCCCCGCGGCGCTCGGCGCGGCGGCCGCCGACCCCACCCGCCCGGTACTCGCGGTCTCCGGCGACGGCGGTGCCCTCTACTCGATCGCCGAACTGGCCACCGCCCGCCAGTACGACCTGAACGTCACCTGGCTGATCGTCGACGACGGCGGCTACGGCATCCTGCGCGAGTACATGACCGACGCCTTCGGCGAGGCGACGGCGACGGACCTGACCCGCCCGGACTATGCGGCGCTGGCCGAGTCGTTCGGGGTGCCGGGGGTGCGTACGACCCCGGAAACCCTGTCGGACGACTTGACGAAGGCGCTGATGTCACCCGGCCCGGCGGTGGTCGTACTCCCCGCGGTACTACGGATGTTCGCGCCGACGCACCTCGGCTGAGGTGAAACGCTGAGGGCCCGACCACGCAGCCGGAGAGAGGCCCTCATGCAGAGCGCAGCCGACTTCATCGCCGACACCTACGGGCTCGGCGCCGGGCCATGGACGACGACACCGGTCACCCGCGGCGCGCTGGGCCAGATCTGGAAGTTGACGGGGAACGGGAGCAGTTCCTCGTGGGCGGTGAAGGAGCTCCTCTTCGGCTGTGACGAGGGTCAGGTCGACCGGGAGGCGGCACTGCGCAACGCCTCGGAGCAGCTGGGCATCTCCTCGCCACGGCTCATGCCGAACAGAGACGGTGCGTACGTCTCCCGGCTCACGCCCCCGCTGGGCGGGTCGTACGTGAAGCTGTACGACTGGATCGAGGGCACGGACGCGGACGCCTCCAAGCCGGAGATGCTGAGCTGGTGCGGCCGGACCCTGGCCCTGCTCCACCGGGCGGGAGAGAGCGCCGCCATCGGGGCGCCGAGTGCCTGGTACGAGCAGTGCCCTCAGGAGGCCGACTGGGAGAAGCTGCACGAGGAGACCCGGCGGGCCGGCGTGCCGTGGGCGGACGCGCTGGGCCGGTTCATCGCCACGTCGGCAACGGAGTTGGCGCGGTACGTCACGCCGTCCGACCCGGGAGACCTGGTGACGTCCCATCTCGACATGCGGCCCCAGAACGTGCTGGTCGGCGCGGCCGGGCCGGTTCTCCTCGACTGGGACAACGCCGGGGTCATATCGGCGGAACGCGAACTCGCCCGTGCCGTGTACGTGTGGGCGGGCGGGAACGACTTCCACGCCGCATCCGCACGGCGGTTGGTGCGGGCATATCGGGATGCCGGAGGCCCCGGGGTCCTCAAGGGCCTGGACTCGTTCTCGATGCTGTTCGCGACGGACCTGAACTACGTCCGCGTACAGGCCGAGTGCGCGGTCGATCCGACCGTGACCGCCGAACAGCGCGAGTTCGCGGGCGGTCAGGTCGTCGCCTCGCTGCGGAAACTGCCGGACCTGGCCGCCGTGTCCCGTCTGGTGGAAGCGGTGGAGGGCCCGGCCTGATCTCGTCGGCCGGGCCCCTGCCGCCCTGCTGCTACCAGATCGCCTCGACCCACTCCGGGTGGTCGATGAACGGGTTGCGGTTCTTCTGGTACGTGTCGTAGATGACCTGGTTGCGGCGCTCCTCGAAGGCGTCCGGCGGGTCCGCCTCGTTCCAGGCCTTGAGGACCGAGAGGCGGCCGTGGAGGGGGACGCTGCCGTTGGTCACGGCGTCGTTGGGCTCCAGGTCGGGCCAGCTGTCGTCGCCTTCGTAGCGGACGGCCATGTAGAGGATCATGCGGGCCACGTCGCCCTTGACGGCGGCGCGGGGCTCGAAGGAGTTCGAGTCGGTGAGGCTGCCACCGGAGTTGGTGAAGCTGCTGCCGCCGTTGTCGAAGTCCTTGTTGCCACGGATGCTGTTGACCTGCACGTCCTCGGGACGCAGATGGTGCAGGTCGGTGCCGGGACCGGCCGAGGTGCCGAAGTCGCCGTGGGACTGCGCCCACACGTGCTCACGGTTCCAGTTGCCGGTGTTGCCGCCGTTCAGGGTCTTGCTGCGGGAGATCCCGGAGTAGAGCAGCTTGACGTTGGCGGTGTTGTTCGGGTCCTGGTCGGTGACCTTCAGCGCTTCCCAGACGGCCGAGTACGAGAGCTTCGTCTGGGGGGTGATGATCGTGTGCAGCGAGGACTTGAGACTCGTCCCCGTCTTGCCGACCGCGTTCTTGTAGTACGTCGTGTCGTACGCGGTCGTCGTGGCGGCGGCCGGGGTCGCGGTCAGCGCGGGGGCGGTGAGGCCGACCAGGACGGTGGAGACGGCGAGCGCCAGGGGCTTCCAGCGGCGGCGCGTGCGTATGGGGGTCACGGGCATCGGGGGTGTCCGTTCTACGCGGGTTGATTGAGCAGGCAATCGGGATCGTGACATGGACATGCGAGCGTGTCCATGAATCGAACATGTCCATCAGGTGACTGGAACCGACAATTTGCCTCTTGTCTACGCGAGTTGACATACCAAAACGGCCCCCGATCGTAGGGTCAGGGGCCGTTGGGGCGGGGGGCCGGATCAGCCGACGTCCGACGCGTCCAGCCGGTAGACAGTCGACTGGCTCTGGGTGGACGAGGACGTGTCCGAGTTGGAGTCGGAGCTGGAGCTGGAGTCGGTGGCGGAGGAGCTGTACTCGCTCTCCTTCACCGCCGTCCCGTTCTTCTGCACCCACTCCGTGACTTCGGAGGTGACTCCGGAGTCACCACCCGTGCCGCCGCCGCCCATCCCGCCGCCACCGAGCTGGATGTAGTGCAGCTCGCCCTTCTTCACCAGTTCCTTGAGCCTGGCGAGGGTCATCGCCTTGTCGCTGCCGGACCAGCCCCACATGGAGATGACGGGTTCGCCGCTGCTCACGATCAGCTGCGCGGCACTCTGGGAACTCGACACCGCCAGCAGCCACTTGGCGCCGTCCTGGTGCTTCTCCAGGTACGAAACGAGCTCGCTGCTCGCGCCACCCATGTCGCCGCCGCGGCCGGTGCCGCCGGTGCCTCCGGGTGGCGTACCGCCCGTCGCACCGGTACCGCCGGGAGCTTGGCCGCTCTGGCCGTCGCTCTGGCCGCCGGGCAGTTCACCGTTGCCGCCGCCGGGCGTCATCTGGCCGCCGCCGTCCTGGCTCGGCGGCTGACTGCCTGCCTGGCTGCCCGCCTGACCGCCCTGCTGCGTACCACCGTCCGGCATCTCACCGCCGCCGAAGCCGCCCCGGCCGCCGCCCGCGCCGCCGAAGCCGCTGCCCGTAGAAGGCCCAGCGGTCGGGTTGGTACCGCCGCCCATTCCGCCTCCGCCGCCCGAACCGGACGGCACCGACCAGGCGTACGCCGCAGGGCCCGCCACCGCGGCGACGATGGCCGCGACCACCGAGGCCGCCAGCAGCCGTACCCGGTTGCCGGAGCGGAAGCGGAAGACGAGCAGACCCGCGATCGCCAGCGCCATGACCACCGCGATCGTCGGCCACAGCCAGGTGTTCCAGCCGGAGGCCCGGCGCAGCAGTACGACGGACCAGAGCGCCGTGACCGCCAGCGCCGCCGGCAGCACCCACGCCCAGCGCCGGTCGGCGCGGAAGGCGCGCAGCAGCAGGACGCCGCCGCCCCCGCACAGCGCCGCGATGCCCGGAGCGAGCGCGGTCGTGTAGTACGGGTGCATGGTGCCCTCGGCCATGGCGAACGTCAGGTAGTGCAGCGTGGTCCAGCCGCCCCAGAGCACCAGCGCGGCCCGTGTCACATCCGTACGCGGCGCTCGGCCACACAGCACCAGACCGCCGGCGCAGGCGATCGCCGCGAAGGGGATCAGCCAGGAGATCTGGCCGCCGAGGGTGTCGTTGAAGAGGCGTCCGAGTCCGGCCGTACCGGAGAAGCCGCCCCCTCCGCCGCCGCCCCCGCCGTTGCCCTCGCCGCCGAAGATCCGGCCCAGGCCGTTGTAGCCCATGATCAGGTTCCAGGCGCTGCCGTCCGTCGAGCCGCCGATGTACGGCCGTTCGGACGCGGGCACCAGGGACACGGCGGCCGCCCACCACAAGCTGGACACGGCGAGCGCCACGGCCGCCAGAACCAAGTTCACGATCTTCTTCCTCCAGCCGAGCCTCGACGCGTACACGTACACGGCGAAGACGGCCGGCAGGGCGATGTAGCCCTGCAGCATCTTGGTGTTGAAGGCGAGCCCGAAGCACACCGCGGTGCCGATCA
Source organism: Streptomyces sp. AC555_RSS877 (assembly GCF_019049245.1). GTDB lineage: Bacteria > Actinomycetota > Actinomycetes > Streptomycetales > Streptomycetaceae > Streptomyces. The sequence goes on from NZ_JAGMUK010000077.1 coordinate 70,519, forward strand.
GCGGCAGGAGCCTGTCATTGCGGACGGCCCGCAGCGCCAGCGCCGCACCGCCCACCATCAGCAGCACGAGCAGCGTGTCGGGGTTGTTGTCCCGGTTGATGGCGACCGTGATCGGCGTGAGGGCGAGCACCAGCGCTGCGACGGCCGCCGCCGCGTGCCCGAACACCCGCCTCACGGAGGCGTGCAGGATCCAGATCGTGCCGAGCGCGGCCGCGATCACCGGCGCCATCATCTGCCAGGTGCCGTACCCGAGGATCCGGCACGACAGGCCCATGACCATCAGCGCGAAGGGCGGCTTGTCGACGGTGATGAAGTTCCCGGCGTCCAACGAGCCGAAGAACCAGGCCTTCCAGCTCTGCGTGCCGCTCAGCACGGCCGCGCTGTAGAAGCTGTTCAGGCCCGAGCCGGACAGGTTCCAGGCGTAGAGCACCGCCGCCAGGATCATGATCGCGATCAGCGCGGGGAGCGACCAGCGGGGTGCCTTGTCCGGCGGCGCCGCGGGCGGGGCCGGCGGCGGCTGTTCGGGGGTCACGGTCGGGTGGGGGTGGGGATCGGTGGCTGATGTCACCCGGGCACGATGCCTGCGCCGGATGGGTGCGGACTGTGCCTTGCCTGGGGGGAGGCTGTGGATGGATGAGATACCGGTAAGAGTGTGCGGCTTGGTGCACCAGGTGTTCTGTCCCGGGAGGTTGTGGAGGGGGCACGCAACGGACAGCTCCCCCGGAGTGATCTCCGGGGGAGCTGTCGTCTCACATGTCCCGCGAGGGCCGGCAGAGCCCCGCGTCACACCCTGTCACCAGGGCGGACATGGCAAGCCACTCGCTTTCCTCGGCTCCAGGAACTCCTCCCGGAACACGTCCAGGGAAGCCCTGAGCAGAGGAATGTCGATCTCCGGACGGACGTAGCTCAGCCGGGCCGAACTGTCGTCGAAGCGGAACTCCAACAGGAGCTCTTCCCGCTGGCCGTCGATCATCTCGACGACTTCCATCGACTCGTAGTCATTGTGGTCGCTCAGGATGATCGGACCATGAACTGACGCCCTTGGACGGAGAACGATCTCATAGCCATCCCTCGAACTGGACTCGACCGCCGCGCGTGCTCCATCGGGCGCCACGGCCTGTTGCGCCATCCATGATCTTGAGCTCCTCCCCACCGAATACAGAACGCGCCTGTCGAGGCGCCTACGCCCGGGGGCCCACCAGATGCTGCTGGTGGGCCCCCGGGTGCATGAAACGGGACAGGCTGGAGCGGATCAGTCGACTTCGTCGCTGCGAGCACGCACGAGAGTCTCGGTGGCCTCGCGCAGAGCCGCCTTCAGCCTCTCTCGCTCGTCCCGCACTTGATCCACCTTGCGGCCCGAGGCATGGTAGGCCGTCTCGAACTCGACCCATGCCTCGTAGGCGAGGCGCAGGGCCTCGGACCCGGCGTGGCCGATCTCGAACTTCCGCCGCAAGGTCAACGGCGGCTCATGGCGGCCCATCCACAGCTCCAGCCGTGCATGAGCGGCCATGTACTCCGCTGCGACCAGTACCACGTCGTTGCCGACGATGTTGCTGCCGATCACCTGAACCCCGAGGTTGAGGTCTGGCGACGCGGTCGGTGTACTCAGGAGCTCGGGCGCCTCCCAGCTGCGAGGCTGGTCCTTGATCCATTCCCAGCCGTCCGATGCCACTAGCGGAGCCTCCTCTGTGGGTAACTCGAGTTCAGCAACCTGCCTGCGATGTTGTCCGAACTCTCATCCGGAATACTTACCCCCCCGGCTCTGAGGATCATCGCGCAGTACGTGACGCAGTTCCTCCGCTGGTTGTCGTGCGGGCCGAAGTTATGGTCCTCCGTGGCTTCCTGTGCCAGGCGCGCATTCCTGGCGTTCGCCAACGGAACCCGGATCACGATGGTTCCGGGGGCATGCTGGGCAGTCCGTACTCGGCCGATGGAGTCCTCGCCCTCACGCGAGCCTGCCTCGGTGTGCAACGTCCTGCCGCCGTGCGTCACGGCGATGGAGGCGTGGCCTTTCCGGTCGTCGAAGAAGACGTCCGCGTAGCCCGCGTCACCACAGTTGTGGGCGAGAACCGGTGTCGCCCCCGCCGGCACGTAGTACGTGTGGACGTCCGTGACGGTCAGGTTGTGGACCGTCGCCTTCTTCGCCGTCCGCGCCTCGACCGCGCTGATCTGGATCCAGGTGCCCGAGGACGTCTGGAGCCACTGGCCCGGCTTCAGTTCACCGGCGTCGACCCATTCCCGCAGGGACGGCACCCAGCAGGGGTGGCCGGCCGTCGCGGTGACCGTCGTGGTGGTCTTGGACCGGCTGTCCGACGGGCCGTCAAGGATCGTCAGCGTGATCCGCACCAGGTCCTTGCTGCCCTTGCCCACGATGGTCGCCGTGGCCGTCTCCAGCCCGCAGCACCAGGTGCCCACGCTGAGCGACCTGTCGGGCGCGGTTGCCGACGAGAACTCCACGCTGTATCGGGAAAAGTCCCAGCGGCGCCTGCCGAGGTCGCTGGAAGAGTGGAAGACGACCTCGTACAACACGACCCGTCGATTCCGCGTCGTCACGGCCACCGGTATTGAGGCCGGACACGTCAGGGCTACGCCATCACCACTGAAGAACCCGAAGCTCCCGGCCAACTGGCTGTTGACCGGGAGCTTCGCTCACGTACGGGCGGAGATCTTTCGTCCCGCCGCTATTTGGTCAGTCGCTGCGCTCAGCGTCCCAACGCGTCATGGTTCATTCAATGATGCACATGGTCGCTGAGGAGAAGGGATCCCCCGTAGTTGGTCCTTCAGGGACCCACCTCAAGGTCTCAGAGAAGCAATGTTTATCTCGGTCACATGGTTGGGTCGTGGACCTGGTACATGTGGCGTAATGAGGCAATGGGCGTTCTGCCCCACCCGTTCCTCTGGACCGCCGCCGTCTCTCGACGGCGGATGGTTCATCATTCCGGAGCAAGAGACCCGAGCTCGATTTCCTCAAATACCCGAGACCACCAGGAATCCTCATCCTCGAAGACCTCAGGGTCTGCATCGCCGGCCTCGGTAACAACCTGCTCCACCAAGGCGTCATAGGAGTCATCCTCCTCTTGAACACCAGAGAAGATGAATCCTTCCCAGATCTCCAGCATCCGCTGAAAGGTGTACAGCGATGAATTCACCCTTGTGAAATCGCCCTCCGTACCCTCATACCCCTTCTTGATCCAGACCGACCCATCAGCCACCGAGAGCCAGTAACTGTTGACTCCGTCTTCGAAGTCACCGAGGAACACCGCAGGCCCCACCCTGGGGAACTCCTGGAGGTGCAGTTCGCGGCGCGCATTGCGCACGAACATCCGATTCGAGTCATTCGGCAAACCGCGTTCGGCCAGCAGTTCTGCGTCGGCACTCCTCAACCCCGCAGACCGCAAAGCCACTTGCTCGAAGGGAAGCCATCGAATTGCACTCACACCGTACCTCCAGGAGCACCGAGAACCTACAACCGCCCTTGCCGGATAGCAGTCAGACCGCGCCTGAGTGCGTTCATGCCGTCTCTTCTGCCTTTCCGATCAGGGCCATACTTGTAGCTATATGTTACCGGCACCCCTCCAGGGGTGTTCCTCCCAAGCCAGGCTGAACAGTTCTGGTAGTCGGAACCGCACGGCTCCAGCTCGGTGTAAATTCCCTTCAGACTGCTGGAGTCAAGCCCCAGCGAAGCCCAGGCTTCCACGGCCAAACGTTCCGAATGACGCCCGGAGCTACGCCTCACGATGTGCCTTGTGGCTCCGTTGGCATCCTCGTAGGCCACTACTGCGACGTTTCTCCCGCCGGTAGTCCACCCGTTGTCCTTGCGAGCTTGGATGGCGACCTGGCTGAGGTTGTCACCACCGTAAGGAACTTGTGTCGCACCACAGTTGTGGACGAGAACCGGCGCCTCACCGGCGAGTACGTAGTACGTGTGCGCGTCGGTGACGGTCAGGTTGTGGACCGTCGCCTTCGCCGTCCACGCCTTGACCGCGCTGATCTGGATCCAGGTGCCCGACGACATCTGGACCCACTGGCCGGGCTCGAGCTTGCCCGCGTCGACCCATTCCCGCAGGGACGGCACCCAGAAGGGGTGGCCGGCCGTGGCGGTGACGGTCGTGGTCTCGGCCTTGGCGGAGGAGCCGTCGTGGATCTTCAGTGTGATCCGGACGAGGTCCTTGCTGCCCTTGCCGATGATGGTCGCCGTGGCCGTCTGGACGGAGGTCTTCCCCGTCCTCGGGTCGGTGGCGAGGACCTTGTCGCCGGCCTTGACCTTCTCGATCGGCTTGGTCGAGCCGTCGGCCATCAGCACCCGGGTGCCGGGCTTGAAGCTGTTGGACTCGCAGGCCGCTGACTGGACCTCTTCCTTGACGGTCTCCTTGACCTCCTTCGCGACCTTCTTCACCGCCCGCTTCACCTGCGACGGTTTCGGACGGGGCTTCGGCTGGGAACGCGGCTTGGCGCGCGGCTTGGGACGGGCCGCTGCCTTGCGGGCCGCCGCACGCTTGGCCGCCGCCTTCCTGGCCGCCGCTCGCGCCGCACGGGCACGGGCCTGGGCTGCCGCCCTACGCGCCGCCGCGCGCTTGGCCGCCGCTCGTGCCGCCGCCCGCTTGGCGGCCGCTCGTTTGGCCGCAGCGGCCTTGCGGGCCGCCTCTCGGCGGGCCTTCGCCGCCGCGCGCTTCGCGGCCTCGAGGGCCCGCTTGCGGGCCAGTGCCGCGGCACGACGGGCCGCCGCCTGGGCCGCCTTGCGGGCCGCGATGATCGCCGCCCGGCGGGCCGCCGCGCGGATCGCCGCCTGGATGGCGATGCGGGCCGCGATCCCGATCAGGATCGGGAAGAACTCGCCCGACGGGTCGGAGAAGGTGGCCGGTGCGTTGTTGCTGTAGGCGTAGGGGTTCATCGTGGCCGGCTGGCCGTAGTCGACCATCGGGTCGACCTGGATGAACCGTCCCGTCACCGGGTCGTAGTCACGGGCGCCCAGGCGGGTCAGACCCGTGTCCTGGTCGACCGTCCCGCCGACGAAGCCGCGCTCTCCGGGCCAGGTGGAGGGCTGTTGGCCCCGCGCCTCACCGAACGGCATCGACTTGCGCCGCGTGACGCGCATCGCCGGGTCCACCATGTCCACGACCGTGTGGGACGTGCCGTGGTGGTCGGCGAGCATCATCTGACGGACCCCGCCGGTCGCGCGGACCATCGTGGAACCGTCCGGCAGAGGGTAGAAGCGTTCCGCCTTCGCGCTGGTGTTGGCCGCGTTGACGGTCAGTTCCGCGTCGGCGAGGTAGAGCGTGCGACTGCCGTCCGCGCCGGTGCGGATCAGGCGTGCGCCGTCCGCGCCGTAGAGGTACGACGTGGTCTTCGTGCCGCCGCCCTCGACGGGCTGGGTCACCTTGCGGAGCTGGCCCTCGATGTCGTACTCGAGGGTCTGGTTGGTGCCGCCGTGCTGGCGTCCGGTGGTGTTGCCGGCCTTGTCGTAGGCGAAGGTGTTGAGGCGTTCACCCTGCGGGCCGACCGACTTGATCTCGGCCAGCGCGTTCGGGCCGCCCACGCCCTCCTTTCCGTACAGGTAGGAGCGGGTGACGTCCTTGGCGGTGTCGCCCGCCGGGTCGTGCTCGACGAGGGTCTTACGGTTGCCCGCCGTGTCGTACGCGTACGAGTTCCAGTAGGCGTCCGGGCCGCCGACGGTGTCCTTGGACGGGGCCGCCGTGCAGTCATCCGTCTTCGCCGTCCAGGCCGAGGACATCTGTCGCAGCTGGTCGTAGACGAAGCACTGCGTGTCCGTCCCGCCCGCTCCGGGCGCCGCGCTGCCGGGCACGTCGGTGATCTTGGTGACGTTGCCGGCCTCGTCGTACCCGTACCGCGTCTCGCTGATGCGGCCTGGGGCGACCGAGCGGTCGAAGGTGGCCGTCTGCAGGCGACGGGTGAACTCGTCGTAGACGTAGGTGCCATACACCTTTTTGCCGGCCGGTCCCGCGTCGGTGCGCAGGATCTCGCCGAACGCCGAGTACTCGACGTCCGCGAGGTACGTGGACGCGCCGCCGATGGCGATCGGCAGGTCGTCCGTGTTGTAGCGGAAGACGACCCGCTCGGTGACCAGACCGCCCACACCTGGCACGGAGACCCAGGCGAGGTTGCCGGTCGGCGTGTAGGAGTACTCGTACTCGTACGTGCCGGCCACGCCGGTCTCCTCGGCGGGGATCACCGTCTGGGACTTCTTCACCCGGTAGGCGTTGTCGTAGTCGGTGACCTCCTCCCGGTACTCACGGCCGCCCTCGTAGCGGATCTGCGCGGTCGGCAGACCCTTGTAGAGGGAGTCGTAGGTCCACTCCAGGCGCTTGGGGCCGGTCTCGCTCCCCTCGCGCAGGGTGGTCAGGCGTCCGCCGACGTCGTACGTGGTGAACAGGGACCGGCCCAGTGGGTCGATGGTCTCCACCACGTTGTCGGAGCTGTCGTACCGCATCTCGGTACGGCCGCCGTCGGGGTCGGTCGAGGCCGTCTGGCGGCCCCGCTTGTCGTACTCGAAGGAGGTGACGGCGCCGCCGGGGGCGGTCACCTTGCGGAGGTTGTCGAGGTCGTCGTACTCGTAGACGGTGTCCCGCCACTTGGTGCGCTCCGCGTTGGTGTACTCGCGGAGCCGCTCCGGGCGGCCCTCGGCGTCCTCGAAGGTCGCCGTGACCGTGTCGCCCTTGGGCGGGATCGTCGTGGAGACGTCCCCGTCACGCTCGGTCGTCGTGCGGAGCTTCTCCGTGCCGCGGTAGTACGTGATCTCCGCGGTGGGCTGGCCCATGCCGTCGAAGGTGATGCGGTTCTGGGACGGGACGTCGTTGTCCCCGACCAGGAGAAGCTTCGCCTCGGGCTCGGCGACGTTGTAGTAGCCGTCGTTCTCCTTCCACACCCGCCCGGCGCTGTCGTAGAAGGTGTCGTTGACGATCCGGCCCGCGCCGACCGCCTCGTCCTGCGTCTGCCGCTCGCGCAGCAGGCCGTCGAGGATCTCGTACGACACGGCGTACTGGCCGTTGTCCTTCAGGGTGCGCGAGGTGACGATGGTCGGACCGTCGCGGCGGACGGTGTAGTCGTACGTGGCCGTGGGCGTCTGGGTCGCCGGATCGCGGTCGATCTCCCAGACCTTCAGGAGCCGGCCCAGCGGGTCGTACTCCATCGTGGCCTTCTTGCCGTTGGCGTCCTCCTCGGTCAGCGGCAGGCCGCGGACGTCGTCGAACACCGTGGTCTCCGTGTGGCCGAGCGGGTCGTGCGAGACCTGCTTGGTCGGCCGCGCGACGGTGACCGGCGTGTACTCCATCCACGTCTTGCGGTTCTCCGCGTCCCAGGTCGCGGTCTCGCGGCCGTGGATGTCGTACGCGGTCTTGTCGATGGTGACGTAGCCGTCGCCGGTGCCGTTCAGCTCCTGCACCTCGGTGGGCAGCCCCTTGGTGGGGGCCGCGCCGAAGGCCAGGTTGTCGTAGAGCGTGCGGGTGTCCTCGACTACCTCGCCGCCGGTGGTGCCGCAGGCGCCGAGCGTCGTCTTCTCGCGGGACTCCGACTCGATCAGGTACGCCGTGGTGTTGCGGGCGTAGCCGACCGTGGAGCAGCGGACCTTGCCGCCGGGTGTCTTCTCCTCGACCTGGTACGGCAGGCCGTAGCTGTCGTACTTGGTGGTCTCGGTGGAGGTGCGCCAGGTGTCGCCCTTGACTCGCTCGCGGGTGCGGACGGTCTCGGGGCGGGTCATCCACGCCTCCAGCGGCGTGGTTCCGGCACGGGTCCGGGTGGCCGTCTTCACCGCCCAGGGGGTGGTGACGGTCGCGGAGTCGATGGCTCCGCCGTCGGACTCGTAGGTGATCTGCTCAAGGAGTTGCCCCTGGTACTGGGGCAGGTCGTCGTGGTTCGTGCCGTCGCTGGTGGCGACGGACGAGCTACGGGTGCCGGAGGGCATCTTGTCGCCGTGCAGGCCGCGGAAGTAGCGGTGCTCGGTGAGCTGCTTGACGTCGTCGCCGGCGCCCTGCCGGGTGCGGACGCGCTGGTAGCCGCGGTACTGCGACCAGGTGCGGTGCTTGTTCTCGGTGAACTCGCTGTCGTCGTAGGCCCATCCGGCGCCGTCGAGGAACTGGTAGCTGGTCACCTTGACGACGCTGTCGGTGATGACCAGGTCCTGTTCGCGGACCTCGGTGGCGACGTACTTGTGGAACCAGTCCTTCACCGGTGCGAGGGCACCCTTGGGCGTCCAGTACTGCGGGAAGCAGCGCATGGTGTTGGTCTCGGGGGACGCCGGCATCCGCTTCGGCTCCAGGGCCTGGCAGTCACGCGGCGAGTAGGTCACGCCGATACGGCCGCCGGTCTCGGTGTCGATGGCGTGGATCCGGTAGCGGGAGAAGGGCGGCAGGCCCTCCACCTTGTCGACGCGGTTGTCCATCTGGAGGCCGGCGAAGGTGACCTTCGGCATCTCCGCGGTGGCGCCGGCACCGTGGCCGGTACGGGTGATCGACTCCAGCCACAGGGCCGGGGAGGTGCCGTCACCGGTGGGCGGGTATGTCTGCTCCAGAGTCCAGGAGTCGACAGGCTTCAGCGCGGTGCCGGACAGCACACTGGTGCTGATCTTCGTCAGACGCTTGGTCGACCAGAACGTCGGCGAGTACTTGTCGGTGCACTTGGCCCCCGACGCGCACTCCTGGTCCAGCGGGGTGTCCGGCCAGCGCTTGGCGTTGGCGGTGGTCCGCTTGGACTCCGCGCAGTCGAACGCGGCGTCGGCGATGCACCGTTCGGCCAGCGTGAACGCGACCCGGCCGGCCGGCTGGACGCCGAACAGCTTGTCGGAACGCAGGCCGTAGTCGATGCGCGAGAGCTGCGCGTTGCGGTCGTAGGACGCCTGCTGGTCGGCCTTCATGTTCTGGCCGTAGAAGTTGGCCCACTTGGTCCACCACAGGGTCATGGCGTCACCCAGCGGGTCGACGACGTAGTCCAGGTTCCAGCGGTAGACCTGCTTGCAGTCTGAGTCCATGAACGCGGTGGCGTGGCACGGCTCGTCCGGGTGGTTGCCGAACACCGGCACCGTGAGGGCCGAGTTGGTGACCGTGCCGTCCGGGGCGCCCGGCAGCTTGTTCAGGCCGAAGTGGTACTGGGTGCCGTCGGTGGTGGTCAGGACCCAGTACTCACCGTCCTTCGAGCCGTTGGCGGCGCCGCTCTTGCGCTGCAGGCGGGAGCCGTCGTCGTCGGCGGGACGCCACTCGTCGGTGCCGTCCTTCTTGACGAGTTCGGTGGTGTTGCCGCCCAGCGACATCACCACGTGGTCCGAGCCCCAGCACAGGTCTCCGCTGTCGCCGGTGTTGTTCGGCTTCAGCTCCTTGCCGGCGTCGTCCTTGATGGCCGCCTTGTCGTCCGAGCAGGAGCGGTAGCGCCGCTCGATGAAGCCCGGCTCGTAGTCCCAGCCCTCGGCGATCCACGAGGACTGCGCGCTGGTGGAGGCGGTACGGCCGTCCACGGCCTGCGAGGAGTAGGACAGTTCGACCTCGGGCTGCGGGCCGCCGGGGACCTCGGGAGCCTCGATCGGGTACGCCCAGGAGAACCCGCCGGAGGACGAGCCCGCCATCCATGAACCGGAGGGCGACAGTGAGGTGGCCTCGTGGCTGCCGCCGGGCCCTGAGGCGTCGGCGGTCGCGGCGAGCACCGTGGGTCCGGCACTCGCGGCGGCGAGGTCGACGCTGGCGGTCACCGTCTTCGCGGCCGGGTCGTTCGCGCCGGGCAGTGCGGTACGGGTGCGGCAGCGCTCCAGCTCGGGCGTGGTCAGCGCACAGGCGGGAAGCCGGTGGAGCCGGAGCCGGGAGCCCCAGTCGCCGCCGTAGGTGTCCTTGAAGGTCTTGTAGTCCAACTCCAGTTCGACGGAGCCGGATGCGGCGGGAGCCGTGCTCTCGGCCGCGGGTGCCGCGGTGAACAGCACTCCCTGTACGCCCGCCTTGCGGGCGGCGGCCGTGTCCTGGACCTCGACCTGAACGGCGGTGCCGACGTCGGCGGCCGCCTGTTTCGGGGTCAGGCCGCGGGTGCGGACGCCCTTCTTGGCGGTGGATGCCGCGGTGGATGTCTGTCGGGCTTTCACCATGCTGGTCCGCAGGGCGGTCGAGCCCGGGGCCGCGTCGGTGATGAGCGACGCGCGCTGCGGCAACTTGTCACGGCTGTCGGTCACCAGCGTCGTGAACGTACCGGTCGCGACCTTGCCGGCCGCCGGCCTGAAGTCGCCCGCCACGTCGTCGCGAACCTTCGGGCGCTTCTTGCTGAACTCCCGTCCGGGAACGGACGGATCGCGCTTCACATCGGAGATCCGAGTACTCCCGGAGGCGGCGCTCGCGTCGTCGGGTATCAGTCCGACGAACAGCATGAGCCCCACTAACACGGAAACGGATCTGTGCCAGTGGCCGAGATAGCGTAACTGTCTTATGAAATGGTCCACTAAAGGACCTCCCCCTCACTCTGTGTGACCGTTGAACGGTCAGACAGTAAGCGCTCTCGATCATCCTGACAAGTAATTCCAAGGCCATGCGACAACCCCCACTTCTCCCATGGGTCCGTAAAGAATTCCCCTGTTGACGTGTACTGTTCGGCGTCGCGGCCCGCGTGAAAGGGCGCGCAGCGACCCCCGAAAGGGGCTCGCATGGCAACGACTCCGGGGGGATTCGCCCATGCCACAACCATCCCGAAGACAGCGCCCGACCAGGCGCTTAGTGCGCACCGCACTCGTCGCGGCGCTCGCCGGCGGGACGCTCGGGCTGACACCGCTGACACCGATGACATCGCTCACGGCCGCGGCGGCCGACACCGACTCGACCACGGTGACCGAGACCGCCACGAACGCCGAGGAGCACGCGCTCCAGGAGGCCGCCCGGACCGGGGAGCCCGTGGAGGTGGCGTCCGCCCGCACCGAGACCAGCGAGACACACGCCTTACCCAACGGGAACCTGCGCCAGACCCAGCACACTCTGCCCGTCCGCGTGAAGCGCGAGGGCGCCTGGACCCCGGTGGACACGACGCTCACCGAGGTGACCGGCCGGATCTCGCCCAAGGCGGCACCTGGTCACGTCACGTTCTCCGCCGGCGGCGACACCCGTCTGGTGACCCTCGCCGACCAGGGCGGCGAACTGGCCCTGACCTGGCCGAAAGCCCTGCCGGAGCCGGTTCTCGACGGCTCCACCGCGACCTACCGCGAGGTGTTCCCCGGCGTCGACCTGGCGGTCCGGGCGAGCCTGGACGGTTTCAGTCAGGCGCTGATCGTGAAGACGCCCGAGGCGGCCGACCGTCCGGAGCTGGCGGAGATCGGCTTCGGTCTGCGCACCGAGGGCCTGGACGTCCAGAAGGACACCGAGACGGGCACGCTCCGGGCGGTCAACGCGGCCGGGCAGACGGTGTTCGCGTCGTCCACGGCCCGGATGTGGGACTCCTCGGGCACGGCGGAGGAGGAGACGGCGCCGCAGACGGCCTCGTCCGGGACAAAGGCCCGGACCGCCTCCTCGTCCGGCAGCGCCAAGTCGCTGCGTACGGCGGGTGCCGCCACGGTTCAGGCCGCGGCCGCCGATACCGAGCCCTCCCCGCTCACCCCCGGCACCAAGAGCAGCGAGGTCGGCGTCGAAGTCACCGACGACCGGATCTCGCTGATGCCGGACCAGAAGCTGTTGGACGCCGCGGACACCGAGTTCCCGGTCTACATCGACCCGCGGATGACCGGTACCCGCGAGGCCTGGACGATCGCCTACAAGCCGCATCCGACCAGCAGTTACTGGAACGGCACCGGCTGGGACGGCGGTACGACGAGCGAGGCGCGCGTCGGTTACGAGTCGTCCACGGGCGGCACGGCCCGCTCCTTCTTCCGCGTCGGCTCGAAGTTCCTCGCGGGCGTGAAGGTGATCGACGCCCAGTTCCAGATCACCGAGACGCACTCGTGGTCCTGCACGCCCAAGCCGGTCGAGCTGTACCTGACCGGTTCCATCAGCTCGGCGACCACCTGGAGCAAGCAGCCGTCCTGGTCCACCCGCCAGGACAGCCGCAGCGTCGCCCACGGCAACGAGGACTGGGGCTGCGCGAACGCGCCGGTCGACTTCGCGGCCAAGGACGCGGCGGTCAAGGCGGCGGCCGCCAAGTGGCCCAACATCACCTTCGGACTGCGGGCCCCGCAGAGCGCGGAGGACAACAAGGACGAGTACAGCTGGAAGAAGTTCAAGCCGGACGCCAAGCTGATCGTCGAGTTCAACCGCCTGCCGAAGGCGCCCTGGTCGCTCGACACCATCCCCAGCACCAAGGTCAGCAGCACCGACTGCGGGAACGGTTCGTCGTACGTCACCCTCGGCAACACGGACGTGAAGCTCACCGCGCAGGTCTGGGACCAGGACGGCGGTGACGTCAACGTCCAGTTCCACCTGTGGGCGACGGGCAAGCACGACGCCTCGCCCGGGATCATCTTCGACAAACGGGTGAAGGTCACCGTCAAGGCGAGTGACTCCAAGGGCGCGAGAGCCCAGGTCACCGTGGGCAAGGACCTGCTTGCCAAGTACATCACCGCCAGCAACGGGCAGTTCTCCTGGAAGGCGCAGGCGGAGGACACCGCCGACGCCGCCTTCGCCTCCGACTGGACGCCGACGTCGGGCGCGGCCGGCTGCCGCTTCGGCTTCGACCCGAACGCGCCGACCGTGATGCCGGTCGTCGACTCGAAGGACGACCTGTACCCGGAGACGACGCCCGACATCGAGCCGGTCGAGGGCGCGCTGGCCCGCACGGAGGGCGTCTTCGAGTTCGGCGCCAACGGCGTGTCGGACACCACCGAGTACCTGTACGGCCTGGACCGCACGCCGCCGAGCACCTCGGCGAAGCCCGCGGCCAAGGGCGGCGTGGCCCAGGCGAAGATCACTCCGCTCACGCCGGGACCGCACACGCTGTACGTGCGCATGGTGGACGCGGGCGGCAACGTCGGCCCGGTCTATCCGTACCGCTTCTATGTGAAGAGTCCGGGCGTCATGGACAAGCCCGGCGACGTCAACGGCGACGGCATGCCCGACTTCTTCGCCGTCGACGGCACCGACAACCTGCGTCTGTACGGCGGCATCGGTGGCGGCAATATGGCGACGATGCTCCCGCTCTCCTCGGGCGGCGGCTGGAGCGGCTCCCTGCTGACCCACCGCGGCGACTGGACCGAGGACTTCTACGAGGACCTGGTGGCCCGCCGCTCCGACGGCAAGCTGTGGCTCTACCCCAACGACGGCCAGGGCGAGTTCACCGAGGACACCAAGCAGGAGGTGTACGTCTTCCCGGACGCGGAGACGGACGTGGCGCTCAACCCCTCGACGATCAAGCAGATCGTGTCGATCGGCGACGTCACGCCGGACAGCGAGGCGTACAACCCCGACTTCGTCGCGGTCATCGGCGACCAGTTGTGGTTCCTGCCGGGCTACACGTACGGCACGCTCGACTCCGGATACCTCATCGGCGCCGTCGGCTGGGCCAAGATGCAGCTCGCCTCGCCCGGGGACGTCGACGGCGACGGCTTCACCGATCTGATCGCCCGCAACACCGAGAACGGCGAGCTGTGGCTGTACCACGGCCGCAGCCGGGGGGACGCGGACGGCGACGGGGTCCCCGACGGCGGCACCGATCCGGCGTCCCTGGGCCTCGGCTCCAGCCGCACGCCGTACGCCACCGGTTGGACCATGGCGGCCCGTCCGTTGTTCACCGCCTCCGGCGACACCGACGGTGACGGCGTCCCGGACCTGTGGGCCACGACGGCGAACACCACGGCGGGCCTGGTGTTCGTGCCCGGCCGCAGGAGCGGCCTGGTGGGCCCCTCGGCGGTGGTCGGCGGCGGCGGCTGGCAGACGATCAAGTCGATCTCCTGACCCGGACTGCCGGACTGCCGGACTGCCGGACCGCGGAACGAGGCGGCCGGTCGCACCACGCGACCGGCCGCCTTTCCTTTCGTCCGGCGGACAGGCGGACGCCGTCCGAGCCTCGATCCACCGACGTGGTTCTGACGTGGTCTCCGAGGGTTTGCGGGGCGGGTTCTTGACTGCTGGCCGGGTGCGGGCAGCCGGGTTGGATCGGCGTGGGCGTCGTAACCCGACTGCTCCAGTAACGCCTTGTGCAGCCTTTGCCCAACCCGTACGCCGATGCGTACAACCATTCACTCGAACTCGTGAGTCAACAGGGGCATGACTCAAGGGATATCGAGACGCGCGAGAGTGCTCGCGGCGGGCGTGGGCGCCGGTGTGCTCATCCCCGTCGTGGCCGCCGCCGCGCCCGCCGCCGCGGCCACACCGGCCGTCAGCTGTACGTCCGCCAAGGCGGGCCTCGCCGACAAGCTGAGGAAGGACATCACCGCGGCCCTCGCCACCCGCAAGGGCACGGTCGCCGTCGGTGTCTACGACCGCACCACCAAGACGACGTGCACCCTGCGCCCCTCGACGGCCTTCGACTCCGCCAGCGTCGTCAAGGTCACCGTGCTCGCCGCGCTGCTGTGGGACGCGAAGAAGCACAACCGCTACCTCACCGACCGCGAGACGACGCTCGCCAAGGCCATGATCACCAAGTCGGACAACGCCGCGACCAGCACGCTCTGGAAGCAGCTCGGCCTGACGAAGATCAAGGGCTTCCTCACCGCGGCCGGGATGACGCAGACGAAGCCCGGTGCGAACGGCTACTGGGGGCTGACCCAGATCACCGTCACCGACGAGCAGAAGCTCCTCAAGCTGGTCACCGCGAAGAACACGGTCCTGAGTGACAACTCCCGCGCCTACATCCTCAAGCTGATGGGCCAGGTCATCTCCTCGCAGCGCTGGGGAACGCCGTACGGAGTGCCGTCCGGAGTCTCCGTCGCCGTCAAGAACGGCTGGCTGCAGCGGGCCACCAACGGCTGGCGGGTGCACAGCGTCGGCGCGTTCAAGGGCAACGGCCACGACTACATGATCACGGTGCTCACGCACGGCAACAGCACCATGAACTACGGGGTCGCCACGATCCAGGGCGTCGCGAAGGTCGTCCACAGGGATCTCGCCGCGAGCTGAGGCCACGACGCTTCACGAGCCGGTCTCCCGCCCGTCACCGGGCCGTCCTACCGTGACCTCCATGCGCCTGAGAACCGTACTCGCCAGCACCTCCGCGGCCCTGGCGGCGGCCACCTGCCTGACCGCCGCCGGTCCCGCACACGCCGTCGCGCACGCCTGCTCCCCGTCCGTCTCCATCGACCGCTTCTCCGACGCGCTCGACAAGACGACGTACGACGGCACCTTCGTCGGCAACCTCTCCGCGCTCGCCGTGGACAGGGACGGCTCGCCGGCCGCCCTCTCCGACCGGTCGTCGCTCTTCGACCTCGACGCGAAGACCCTCCAGCCCGAGGGCGTCGTCCCGCTCGCCGACGAGAACGGCACCGCGCTCGACTCCGAGGGGCTGGTCATCGACCGTGACGGCACCCGGCTGGTGACCTCCGAGACCGAACCGTCGATCCGCCGTTACTCCCCGGACGGCCGCATCCTCGACCGCCTCCCCGTCCCGCCCTCCCTCCAGGTAGCCCCGGCCGGCCGGGCC
Source organism: Streptomyces sp. AC555_RSS877 (assembly GCF_019049245.1). Taxonomy (GTDB): domain Bacteria; phylum Actinomycetota; class Actinomycetes; order Streptomycetales; family Streptomycetaceae; genus Streptomyces. The sequence continues at coordinate 86,053 of NZ_JAGMUK010000077.1, forward strand.
GTCTCCAACGGCACCTTCGAGGGACTGACGATGCTCCCCGGCGGTCGCACCCTGCTCGCGTCCATGGAGTACGCCCTCTCCGGCGACAGCGCGGGCATCGTCCGCTTCCAGACCTGGCAGCGGCACGCCAGGGCCTTCGAGCTCGGCGCCCAGTACGCCTACCGCACCGACACCGGTCTCGGCGTCCCCGAGGTCCAGGCCCTCCCCGACGGCCGCCTCCTCGTCCTGGAACGCGGCTTCACCGCCGGCGTCGGCAACACCGTCCGTCTCTACCTGGCCGACCCGCGCCGCGCGACCGACACCAGCGGTATCGAGAACCTGACAGGTCAGGACGGCGTACGCCTGATCAAGAAGACCCTGCTCACGGATCTCGCCGCCTGCCCGTCCCTCGGCGCCACGGCGAAGCAGCCCCAGCCGAACCCGCTCCTCGACAACATCGAGGGGATGGCGATCACCGGCAGGGGCAAGGGCGGTCTCAAGGTGCTCCTGGTCAGCGACGACAACCAGAACGCGGTACAGACGACCCGCTTCTACTACCTGCGGGTACGCGTCTGACCAGCATCTGACCTCTTCTACCTGCGGGTGCGCGTCCGACCGCTTCGCTCCCGTCTTGTTGCGGAGGGATGAAATCCGCTTCCATTCGTGTTGGTGCCTTCCGGACGAGCAGGACGATCAGACGAGCAGGACGAACGGAAGGCACCGGCGTGGCAGCGCAACAGGGGGAGACACAGGGCTGGGCGCGCAGGCTGGGCGGTTACGCGTGGCGCCACCGCACGGACGTCGTTCTCGCCCTCGGCTCCTCGCTGGGCGGCATGGCCGTCATGGCGCTGGTCCCGCTGGTCACCAAGGTGATCATCGACGACGTGATCGGCGACCACAGCCGGGACATGGCCCCCTGGGCGGGCGCCCTGATCGCCGCGGCCGTCGTCGTGTACGTCCTCACCTTCATCCGCCGCTACTACGGCGGCCGCCTCGCCCTCGACGTCCAGCACGACCTGCGCACCGAGATGTTCCAGACGATCACCCGCCTCGACGGGCGCCGTCAGGACGAACTGTCCACCGGCCAGGTCGTCGGCCGTGCCACCAGCGACCTCCAGCTGATCCAGGGCCTGCTCTTCATGCTCCCGATGACCATCGGGAACATCCTGCTCTTCCTCATCTCCCTGGTGATCATGGCGTGGCTGTCGCCGCCGCTCACGCTGGTCGCGCTGGCCGTCGCCCCGGCCCTGTGGTGGATCGCCAAGCGCAGCCGCAGCAAGCTGCACCCCGCCACGTGGTACGCCCAGGCCCAGGCCGCCGCCGTCGCGGGCGTGGTCGACGGAGCCGTCAGCGGCGTACGCGTGGTGAAGGGCTTCGGGCAGGAGGACCAGGAGACCGGGAAGCTCCGGGAGGTCGGCCGCCGCCTCTTCGCCGGCCGGCTGCGCACCATCCGCTTCAACTCCAGGTACACCCCGGCCCTGCAGGCCGTTCCCGCCCTCGGCCAGGTCGCGATGCTCGCGGTCGGCGGCTGGCTCGCGGTCCGCGGCCACATCACGCTCGGCACGTTCGTCGCCTTCTCCACCTACCTCGCCCAGCTCGTCGGCCCGGTCCGCATGCTCGCCATGGTCCTCACGGTCGGCCAGCAGGCCCGTGCGGGCACGGAACGCGTCCTGGAGCTCATCGACACCGAGCCTTCGATGCGGGACGGCACGAAGGAGCTTCCCGCCGACGCGCCCGCGACCGTCGAGTTCGACGACGTCTCCTTCGGCTACGACGACGAGCGCCCCGTCCTGGACGGGCTGAGCTTCGAGATCCGCCCCGGCGAGACCCTCGCCGTCGTCGGCTCCTCCGGCTCCGGCAAGTCGACCGTGTCGCTGCTGATGCCCCGCTTCTACGACGTGACGCGCGGCGCCGTCCTCATCGGCGGCCACGACGTCCGCGAGCTCACCCTCGACTCGCTGCGGGCCGCGATCGGCCTGGTTCCCGAGGACTCCTTCCTCTTCTCGGACACGGTCCGCAACAACATCGCGTACGGCCGTCCGGACGCGACCCAGGACGAGATCGAGAAAGCCGCCCGCGCCGCCCAGGCGGACCGTTTCATCGTCGAACTGCCCGACGGCTACGACACCACGGTCGGCGAACACGGCCTCACCCTCTCCGGCGGCCAGCGCCAGCGCGTCGCGCTCGCCCGCGCCATCCTCACCGACCCGCGCCTGCTGGTCCTCGACGACGCCACCTCCGCCGTGGACGCCCGCGTCGAGCACGAGATCCACGAGGCCCTCCAGCACGTCATGCGCGGCCGGACCACGCTGCTGATCGCCCACCGCCGCTCCACCCTCAACCTCGCCGACCGCATCGCCGTCCTCGACGGCGGCCGGCTCGCCGACCTCGGCACCCACGAGGAACTGCAACAGCGGTCCGCCCTCTACCGCCGCCTCCTCACCGACCCGGACGAACTCGGCGGCGTCTCACCCGGCCACGCCCGCCCCGCCGAGCCGGCCGAGGACACCTCCGTACGGGACGAACTGGACGCCGAGTTCGACGCCGAGAGCGGCATCACGCCCCGGCTCTGGGCGGGGGAGCGGGAGCGCCGGGACATCGCCATGGACGGCACCCCGGCCACCCCCGAGCTCCTGGCGGAGGTCGACGCGCTGCCCCCGGCGACCGACACCCCCGACATCGACGAGGCCCGGGCGGTCGCCGCGGAGGAGTCGTACGGTCTGCGCAGGCTGCTGCGGGGCTTCGGCCTGCCGCTGCTCGTGAGCCTCGGCCTCGTCGCCGTGGACGCCGGGATGGGCCTGCTCCTCCCGGTGATGATCCGGCACGGCATCGACGACGGCGTCACCGACATGGCCCTGGGCGCGGTCTGGGCCGCCTCTCTCCTCGCCCTGCTCAGCGTCCTCGTCCAGTGGGCCGCGCAGGTCGGCGAGATCCGGATGACCGGGCGGACCGGCGAACGGGTCCTGTACTCCCTGCGCCTGAAGATCTTCTCCCAGCTCCAGCGGCTCGGACTCGACTACTACGAGCGGGAGTTGACTGGCCGGATCATGACGAGGATGACGACGGACGTCGACGCCCTCTCGACCTTCCTGCAGACCGGCCTGGTCACCGCGTTCGTCTCGGTCGTCACCTTCTTCGGCATCATGGGTGCCCTGCTGGTGATCGACGTACAGCTCGCCCTCGTCGTCTTCGCGACCCTGCCCCCGCTGATCATCGCCACGTTCTTCTTCCGCCGGGCGAGCGTGAAGGCGTACGAACTGGCCCGGGAGCGGGTGTCGCTGGTCAACGCCGACCTCCAGGAGTCGGTGTCCGGGCTCAGGATCGTGCAGGCCTTCCGCCGCGAGCACGACGGCAGCCGGCGGTTCGCGGAGCGCAGCGACAGCTACCGCCGGGCTCGCATCCGGGGCCAGTGGCTGATCTCGATCTACTTCCCGTTCGTCCAGTTCCTGTCGTCGGTCGCCGCCGCCGCCGTACTGATCGCGGGCGCCGGACGGGTCGACGCGGCAACCCTCACCACCGGTGCCCTGGTCGCGTATCTCCTCTACATCGACCTGTTCTTCGCCCCCGTCCAGCAGCTCTCCCAGGTCTTCGACGGCTACCAGCAGGCCACGGTGTCACTGGGCCGCATCCAGGAGCTGCTCCAGGAGCCGACCTCGACCAAGAGCGCCGGCGAACCGCTCGAAGTCCTCTCCCTGCGGGGCGAGATCGCCTTCGAGGACGTCCACTTCACGTACGGCTCCACCGGTAAACCCGAAGAAGCCCTGACCGGCATCGACCTGCGCATCCCCGCCGGCCAGACGGTCGCCTTCGTCGGCGAGACCGGTGCCGGCAAGTCGACGCTGGTCAAGCTGGTCGCCCGCTTCTACGACCCGACGGGCGGCCGGGTGACCGTCGACGGCACGGACCTCCGCGCCCTCGACCTCACCTCGTACCGCCACCGCCTCGGCGTCGTCCCGCAGGAGTCCTACCTCTTCCAGGGCACCGTCCGCGACGCCATCGCCTACGGCCGCCCGGACGCCACCGACGCCGAGGTGGAGGCGGCTGCCCGCGCGGTCGGCGCCCACGAGATGATCGCCACCCTGGAGGGCGGCTACCTGCACGAGGTCGCCGAACGCGGCCGCAACCTCTCGGCGGGCCAGCGCCAGCTGATCGCGCTGGCCCGCGCCGAGCTCGTCGACCCGGACGTCCTCCTGCTCGACGAGGCGACCGCGGCCCTGGACCTGGCCTCGGAAGCACAGGTCAACCAGGCCACGGACCGCATCGCGGGCCGCCGTACGACACTCGTCGTCGCCCACCGGCTGACCACGGCGGCCCGCGCGGACCGGGTGGTCGTCATGGACCACGGACGGGTCGCCGAGGACGGCACGCACGACGAACTGCTCGCGCGCGGCGGGCGCTACGCCGAGCTGTGGCGGACGTTCGTGGGGGAGGACGAGCCCGCGGCGGCCTGACTGGCCGACGGCAGGTCACCGGCAACATCCGACACACCTGTCCCGCGGGGCACTGGCAACCATCCGACACCTGTCCCGCGTCCGTACACCAGTACGCTCATCGCGCGATACGGGAGGGACGCCTGTGGACAGGGGTGCTGGGATCCGCCGACGGCTGGCGATCGGTTTGGCCGTGCTGACCGCGTCCGGGCTGCTCGCCGTGGCCGCGCCCGGGGACGCGCAGGCCGCCGCCTCGTCCTGCGAGGGGCGCAAAATCAAGTCGTTCTCGTTCTCCACCGGCTCCGTGGAGGTGTACAAGCGGCGCGGGTACATCTGCGCGATCACGCTGCCCAAGAAGCCCGGCACGCGGCGCTACATGAAGGTCAGCGTGCACGCGTACGGCCTTCAACCGGTCGTGGACGAGGGGCAGTACAGGCGCTGGGCCGGGCCGAGGACCGTACACGCCGGTCAGCGCTGCGTGCGGGTCCAAGGCGTGGTGGGCGGCGGATCCTACAAATCCGACTGGTTCCTGTGCTGAACCACGGACCGAACGGGCCGAGCAACCGAACAATCGACCAAACCACAGGCCGAACCCACAGGCCTATACACAGACTTCCTACAGGGTTTTCCCCATCAAAGGCCCATCTCCCCTGGTGCTGAGGCGACTTGCTCCGCTAGCTTCCGGCGCACATCTGTACTCACAGGGGAGGGTGCATGCGCAAGGCGCTCAGATGGCTGCTGGCGCTCACGGTGCTCATAGGCACGTTGAGCACGGCGGGGGCGGCCACAGCCGCCGAGCCGGAGGCCACAGGCACCACTGGCCTCACCGGCACCACCGCGGCCACGGACATCAAGGAACGACTCCTCTCCATACCGGGGATGAGCCTGATCGAGGAGAAGCCCTACACCGGGTACCGCTACTTCGTCCTCAACTACACCCAGCCGGTCGACCACCGGAAGCCGTCCAAGGGCACGTTCCAGCAGCGGATCACCCTGCTGCACAAGGACGTCTCGCGCCCGACGGTCTTCTACACCGGCGGCTACAACGTCTCCACGAACCCGGGCCGCCGCGAGCCGACCCAGATCGTGGACGGCAACCAGGTCTCCATGGAGTACCGCTTCTTCACCCCGTCCCGGCCCGACCCGGCCGACTGGACCAAGCTGGACATCTGGCAGGCCGCCAGTGACCAGCACCGCATCTTCAAGGCGCTGAAGAAGATCTACACCAAGAAGTGGATCTCCACGGGCGGCTCCAAGGGCGGCATGACCGCCACCTACTTCGAGCGCTTCTACCCGAAGGACATGGACGGTGTCGTCGCGTACGTCGCCCCCAACGACGTCGTGAACAAGGAGGACTCGGCCTACGACCGCTTCTTCGCCACCGTCGGCACCAAGGAGTGCCGCGACCGGCTGAACGCGGTGCAGCGCGAGGCGCTGGTGCGCCGGGAGCCGCTGGAGAAGAAGTACGAGGCGCTCGCGGCCGAGAACGGCTTCACCTTCACCACCGTCGGCAGCCTCGACCGCGCCTACGAGGCGGTCGTCCTCGACTACGTCTGGGGCTTCTGGCAGTACAGCCTGCTCTCCGACTGCGACTCGATCCCGGCGGACGCGAAGAACGCGACCGACGACGAGATCTGGACCTCGATCGACACGATCTCCGGGTTCTCCTTCTACACCGACCAGGGCCTGTCGCCGTACACGCCGTACTACTACCAGGCGGGCACGCAGCTCGGCGCGCCGTCGATCGTCTTCCCGCACATCGAGAAGAAGTACATCCGCTACGGCTACCAGCCGCCGCGGAACTTCGTCCCGCGCGACATCCCGATGACGTTCCAGCCGTACGCGATGCGTGACGTGGACACCTGGGTCAAGCACAACGCCCGCCACATGCTCTTCGTCTACGGCCAGAACGACCCGTGGGGCGCGGAGCCGTTCCGCCTCGGCAAGGGCGCGAAGGACTCGTACGTCTTCACGGCGCCCGGCCTGAACCACGGAGCCAACGTGGCCGGCCTGGTCCCCGACCAGAAGACACTCGCCACGGCCCGGATCCTGGAGTGGGCGGGCGTCGCCTCCGCCACCGTCCAGGCGAACCCGTCGGCGGCGAAGCCGCTGGCGAAGTTCGACGCCAAGCTGGACAAGCGGGACGTGGAGCGGGAGCCGGCGCTGCGCCCGTAACGCACGTGCTGCGCCCGGCCCCGGGCTCCTTCGGGGGTCACACCGGCCGGGCGCAGCCCACCGGGTGTTCGCCGCCCAGTTGGACGTACAGGGCCGTCGACAGCGGGCACTGGGTGCGTTTGTCGACCGCCTTGGTCACCCTGTGTTCCGGTTTCTTGTCGCCCTTGCCGTCGCACGCGGTCTCGCGGACCTGGCCGTCGCCCAGGGCGTAGACGCAGTCGCCGACGATGGTGCGGGGGCCGCCTCCGCCGCCGGGGTCGCCGGGGTGCGGCGGGCTCAGATTGCGCATGCAGGCGTAGCCCTGGGGGATCGCTCCGTCGCCGTCCTCGTCGGAGACCTGGCTCTGTTCGCTGATGTGCAGCACGAAGTCGGTGGTCGCCGGGCACTGCGGTCCGTCGCCGACCGTGCCGTCGTGGCGGGCCACGACCCGGGCCGCCGCCCGCTCACCGGTGCACGCCACCTCGGTGAAGCTGGTCGTGCCGAAGGAGCTGCACTCGTCGACCGCGAGGAACACCGCGCCGTACCCGGCCGTCCGCGAGGGCGAGGGCGGCACCGCCGTGCTGAGGCGCCCGTCCTCCTCGCCACCGCCGCCCGCACCGGACGCCGGTCCCGAACATCCCGTCAACAGGGCGGCCAGCAGCGCCAGCAGGGCGCACACGACCCCCACGGAACTTCTCTCGCGCATCGCCATCCCCCCGGGTCCCCCCGCCCAGCGTGACCCGACGTGGCGGGCGCACGCCAGACATGCAGGGTGCTTTGAGCCTTTTGGGGGGGCGTACACCGGTTGCGTGGCGTATGTGGGCTACGTCTGATACGACAGCCCGTGCCCGACGGGATAGAGCACTCGCGCCGGATCGTCCGCCCGTACCACCGGCACCGGCAGCTTCCCGCGCGGTGAGACGCGCCCCGCGATGACCCGGGCGGCGGCCCGCAGCTCGACGTCGGTCCAGGAGTAGGCAGCCAGGCAGGCCGGCACGGAGGGCAGCTGGGCCACGTCATACGGATTGCGGATCGCGACCGCCACCACCGGTTTCCCGGTCGCCACCAGTTGCTCGACGAGCGTCTTCTGGGTGCTGGTCGCGGTGACGTTGTACGTCCCCACAACCACCGCGTCCACGTCCCGCGCCGCCGCGAGGGCCGTGGCGGTCGTGGCGGCCGAGGGGGCGGTGCCCGTCGACAGGGCGGTGGCGGTGAAGCCGAGTTCGGTGAGCGCGCCCGCGAGCACGCCGGTGGGCGGCCCGGTCGTCCCGGACGGCGAGGCGGGATCGGCCCCCACGACGAGCACCCTGGGATGCGTACGCCGGGACAGAGGCAGCAGCCGCCCCTGGTTCACCAGCAGCGTGGTCGTCCGCTCCGCGATCCGGTCGGCCGCCGCCAGATGGGCCGCGGTGCCGACCGTGTCGGTGACGCCGGCCTGGCTGACGTAGGGCTCCTCGAACAACCGCAGCTTCGCCTTGAGCCGCAGCACCCGCAGGACGGACGCGTCCAGCCGCGCCTCGGTGAGCTCCCCGTCCTGTACGGCCTTCAGTACGGCGTTCCACGCGAGGTCCAGGTGGGGAGGGTCGAGGAGCTGGTCCACCCCCGCCTTCAGCGCGAGCACCGGCACACGGTCGTCGCCGTACTTCTCCCGTACGCCCTTCATGCCGAGGGCGTCCGTCACCACGACCCCGTCGTAACCGAGCTTCTCGCGCAGGATGCCGGTGAGGATGGGGCGGGAGAGGGTGGCCGGGTCGCCGGAGTCGTCGAGCGCCGGGACCATGATGTGCGCGGTCATGATCGAGTCGATGCCGGCGCGGACGGCGGCCCGGAAGGGCGGCGCGTCGAGCTCTTCCCACTGGGCGCGCGTGTGGGTGATGACCGGGAAGCCGTAGTGGCTGTCGACGGCGGTGTCGCCGTGCCCCGGGAAGTGCTTGGCGGTCGCGGCGATCCGTGCGCGCCCGTACCCGGCGACCTCGGCGGCTACCAGCCCGGCCACCGCGCCCGGTTCGGCACCGAAGGACCGGACGCCGATCACCGGGTTCGCCGGGTTGACGTTCACGTCGGCGACGGGGGAGTAGTTCTGCCGGATGCCCATCGCCCGCAGTTCGCGGCCCGCGACGAGGCCGAGGGTGCGGGCGTCGGCGCGGGAGCGGCCGGCGCCGACGGCCATCGCGCCCGGGAAGAGCGTGGCGGGCTTCCCGACCCGGCAGACGATGCCGTGCTCCTGGTCGGTGGAGATCAGCACGGGCAGCCCGCGCGGCCGCTCCAGGGACGCCTTCTGGATCCCGTTCGACAGGTCCGCGATCTGGTGGGGGCTGCGGGTGTTGTGCGCCCAGCTGAAGTAGATGATCCCCCCGAGCCGGTACTTGGCGACCAGCTCGGCGGCCGTGCGCACGCCGAGCTCCCTGAGGTTGGCGTCGATGTCGGCCTGGTCGGGGGCGGTCGCCGAGTGGCCGTAGACCCGCGTCACGAAGAGCTGGCCGACCTTCTCCTCCAGGCTCATGCGGGAGACCAGCATGCGCAGGTCCCTGTCGTCGGCGACGGCGTACGAGGGTGTGCCGACCGTCAGCGCGGCGGTGGCACCGGCGGTGGCGGCGAGGACGGTACGTCTGGAGGGACCTGCGGTGTTTTCCGAGCTTCCCGTGCTTCCCGAGCGACCTGTGCTTCCCGTGCTTCCCGTGCTGGTGTCGGGCACGTGTGCTCCTTCCGGAGGAGAGCCACTGAAGGAAACTTCCGAGAGGTCACCAATATCCGGGAAGTTTCTGCCGGTCAAGGGAGCGCACAGTAACCAGAGAGGGGCCGCCATCGGCGCAGTTGGAGGGGGGCGCGCCGATGGCGGCGTGCTGCCGGCCGCAGTACGGCGGAAGGGTGGGTCAGCGTTCGCAGCCAGCAGCGAGGCCGACACCGCACCACGGTGACTCTCCGACAGCTTGCGGATTGGACGAGCGAAGGCGGGGCGGGGTTCCCCGCCCGGGCCGTATTTCCGAAGTCGGTAGCCGTGGGGCGGGTGGGTTCACCGGGGGTGTGGCGGGAGGCGTTCCATCCCGTGGACGTCCCGGCGCGGGACGCGAACGGGGGGCGATCATCGAGGCATGCCCGTAGTCGACATTCCAGGCTCGAAGTCCATCACCGCCCGCGCCCTCTTCCTGGCGGCCGCGGCCGACGGTGTCACCACCCTCGTACGACCGCTCCGCTCGGACGACACGGAGGGCTTCGCGGAAGGCCTGGTACGGCTCGGCTACCGGGTCGGCCGGACCCCGGACGCCTGGCAGGTCGACGGCCGCCCCCAGGGCCCCGCGGTGCCCGACGCCGACGTGTACTGCCGCGACGGTGCGACCACGGCCCGCTTCCTGCCGACCCTGGCGGCGGCCGGCCACGGCACGTACCGCTTCGACGCGTCGCCCCAGATGCGCCGACGTCCGCTGCTCCCCCTGACCCGCGCCCTGCGCGACCTGGGCGTGGACCTGCGGCACGAGGAGGCGGAGGGCCACCACCCGCTGACGGTGGTGGCGGCGGGCGTCGAGGGCGGCGAGGTGACGCTGGACGCCGGTCAGTCCTCGCAGTACCTCACGGCGTTGCTGCTCTTGGGCCCGCTGACGCGGACGGGGCTGCGGATCACGGTGACGGACCTCGTCTCGGTGCCGTACGTGGAGATCACGATCGCGATGATGCTGGCGTTCGGGGTCGAAGTGCGCAGGGACGGGAACGTCTTCGTCGTCCCGCCGGGCGGCTACCGGGCGACGACCTACGCGATCGAGCCCGACGCCTCCACCGCGAGCTACTTCTTCGCTGCGGCGGCCGTGACCGGCGGCGAGGTCACCGTCCCGGGCCTCGGGACGGGTTCACTCCAGGGCGACCTGGGATTCGTGGACGTACTGCGGCGGATCGGCGCCGAGGTGTCGGTCCGCGCGGACGGCACGACGGTCAGGGGAACCGGCCGGCTGCACGGCCTCACGATCGCCATGCGGGACATCTCGGACACCATGCCGACCCTGGCCGCGATCGCCCCCTTCGCCTCCGGTCCGGTACGGATCGAGGACGTGGCGAACACCCGCGTCAAGGAATGCGACCGCCTGGAGGCCTGCGCGGAGAACCTGCGACGGCTGGGCGTGGCGGTGGAGACGGGCCCCGACTGGATCGAGGTCCGCCCGGGGCTGCCCGCCGCCTCCGGCACGCAGATCACGTCGTACGGCGACCACCGCATCGTGATGTCGTTCGCGGTCACCGGGCTCCGCGTGCCGGGTATTTCGTTCGACGACCCCGGATGCGTACGCAAGACTTTCCCCGGTTTCCATGAGGAGTTCGGGGCGCTGCGCGCACGGCTGTGAGGGGCGGCAAAAGGTGAGCTTCATGCTGCAGGGACCGGTTCTGGAGGGGGCGTTGGTCCGCCTGGAACCGCTGGAGCACCGGCACGCGGCCGGCCTGGCGGAGGCGGCGGAAGCGGACCGGGGCACCTACGAGTTCACGTGGGTACCGAGGGCCGACGAGGTCGGCGCCTACATCGACGCACAGCTGGCCCGCGCGACCACGGGACGACTCGCGCCGTACGTCCAGGTCTCGACGCGCACGGGACAGGTGGTCGGCGCCACCTCGTACTGGGAGCCCCGCTGCTGGCTGACGGACGACCGGCTCGACGCCGTCGAGGTCGGCTTCACCTGGCTCGCCGGCCCGGCCCAGGGCACGGGCATCAACGCCGAGGCCAAGCTCCTGCTGTTCCGGCACGCCTTCGAGAAGTGGGGCGTGTCCCGGGTCGACTTGAAGACGGACGCCCGCAACGAGCGCTCCCGCGCGGCGATCCAGAGCGTCGGCGCCCGCTTCGAGGGCGTCCTGCGGAACTGGTCCCGCTCCTGGGCACCGGGCGAGGACGGCCGGCTGCGCGACTCCGCGATCTTCTCGGTCACGGCGGCGGAATGGCCGCAGTGCCGGGGGCGACTGGAGGAACGGGTGGCGAGGCTGGCGGCGCGCGCAGGGGGGTAGCGGGAGCCCGTCCGGCCCCGGGTGGCGCGATCGCTGACGAGACGTCTGGCCGACCGCGTCTACGGGTGCGTGTCCGTGCTCGCGATGACCTCGTCGAGGTGGTCCAGGGTGGCCTGCAGGTCGTCGACCTTGGCCTGGATGCGCTCGCGCTCGGCTCGCAGCATGGCTCGTTGCCCGGCGTCGGTGTGCCCGGCGTCCCAGCACGGCAGGAGTTCGGCGATCTTTCGGCTGGTGAGGCCGGCGGCGAACATCTCCTGGAAGAAGCGGACCAGGGGGATGGCGTCCTGCCGGTACAGGCGCTGGCCGGACGGGCTGCGCTCCGCGATGAGCAGCCCTTGCTGCTCGTAGTAGCGCACGGCGCGCACGGAGACGCCGGCACCTCGTGCCACCTCGCCGATGCGGATCAACCGCTCGTCCGCGGCCACTGTGACAGTCATGGTGATTCCTCTCACCCCTGGCCCTGACGGCCAGCACTTGCCTCTGACGTTAGCGTCAGGTTTTAGCGTACCGGCCATGGACATCAACAACTCCGTCGCCCTTGTCACCGGAGCCAACCGCGGCCTGGGCCGCGCCTTCGCCCAGCGCCTGCTCGAACGGGGCGCCCGCAAGGTCTACGCGACGGCCCGCCGACCGGAGACCGTGGACCTGCCCGGGGTCGAGGTGCTGCCCCTCGACATCGCCGATCCCGCATCCGTGAGGGCCGCCGCCGAGGCCGCCCCGGACGTCTCGCTACTCATCAACAACGCGGGAATCAGTACGGGGACCGACCTGGTGACCGGTTCGCTGGACGCGGTGCGGCACGAACTGGAGACCAACATGTTCGGCCACCTGGGAATGATCCGGGAGTTCGCGCCGGCGCTCGCCAGGAACGGCGGGGGCGCGATCGTCAACGTCCTCTCCGCCATGTCGTGGTTCGGGGCCAAGGGCGCCAATGCCTACCACCTGACCAAGGCCGCCGCCTGGGCCATGACCAACGGCGTCCGCCTGGAGCTGGCCGAGCAGGGCACGCTCGTCACAGCGGTACACCTCGGCCTGGCCGACACCGACATGGCGGCGGGCCTGCCCGTGGACAAGATCGCTCCGTCGGACCTGGCCGACGCGGCGCTCGACGGTGTCGAGGCGGGCTCCGCCGAGGTCCTCGCCGACCAGTGGAGTCGGGACGTCAAGTCCCGTCTGCCGCTGACGCCGGAAGAGTTCAACGCCGCGATGGACCGCGCCCTGGCGGCGCTGATGGCGGCCTGAGGGGCCCCTCGGGCCGCACGGACCTCGGTCGGCTGCTTCTCCATCGGCCTCCCGAACTCCTCTGCTTGAGGTTGAACTCGTGGTGTCGCGTCGCTGATCAGGCGGGTCCGATGGTCAGGCCGGTCTCGGCGAGGCAGCGGTCCACAAGGCCGCGAAGTTCGGCCGCAGCTTCCACCGCATCGGACGGTTCGAGCCGACCTCCCAGGTCTGCTCGCACTGCGGCGTCAAGGACGGCCCCAAGCCCCTGCACATCCGCGTGCGGGAATGGGGGGCTTGCGGGGCCGTCCTCGACTGGGAGATCAATGTGGCGGTCAACGTCTCCAAGGCCGCCGGACTGGCGGTGTCAGCCTGTCGAGCGCACGTAAGACCGGTACCCGTACCGGCCCAGCGCGGTGAAGCAGGAACCCACCGAGCCGGTAAGCCGACCGTGGCTGGAATCCCCGGGCTTCAGCCCAGGGAGCGGAAGTCAAGCCGATTCGTTGAGCAGCCGGGCCAGGTGGTCGTGGCCCGCGCGCAGCAGGTCGGGGAGCGGGGCGGCCGCCTCGTACCACCGCTTCTCGTACTCCCAGCACAGCCAGCCGTCCCAGCCGTGGCGGGACAGGACGTCGACGCACTCGGTGAGGGGGAGGACGCCGGCGCCGAGGCGCAGGGGGGTCGTGTCGTCGGGGGAGGCGATGTCCTTGACCTGGACGTATCCGAGGTAGGGGGACAGGGCCGCGTACGTCTGGGAGGGCTGCTCGCCGCCCAGCCAGGTGTGCATGACGTCCCAGAGGGCGCCGACCTGGCGGTGGCCGACCAGGCCGAGGACGCGGATGGCGTCGGCGCCGGTGCGGTGCGAGTCGTGGGTCTCGAGGAGGATGCGGACGCCGAGGTCGGCGGCGTACTCGGCGGCCGTGCCGAGGCGCCGGGCGGCCGTGGCGTCGGCCTCCTCCCGGCTCTGCTCGGCGGCACCGCCGGGGAAGACGCGGATGAAGGGGGCGCCCAGGTCGCGGGCGAGGTCGAGCAGGCGGCGGATCTCCTCGATCACAGGGGCGTCGTCGCCCGGCGCGGCCACCCGCGCATACCCCGCGATGCCCAGGACCTCCACGCCCGCCGCCTTGAACTCGGCGGCCACGTCCATGCGTTGGGCGAGGTCGAGGCCGGGATGGACCGGCTCCTCCGGATCCGCGCGCAGCTCGACACCGTGGTAGCCGTACGTGGTCGCGAGTCGCAGCACTTCGGAGAGGGGCAGGCCGGGGACACCGAGGGTGGAGAACGCCAGTTTCATGGTCCCTACTGTCACTCGCCGGTGCCGCCGAGGTCCAGGCGCCAGTCCTGGCCGTTCAGGTCCTTTCCGAACGAGCGGTGGGGTTTCTCGGCGACGAGGACGAAGCCGTGGCGCTGGTAGATGCGGCGCGCGGAGGCGAGGACGTCGTTGGTCCACAGGACGAGGTCGCGGTAGCCGACACCGCGCGCGAAGTCGACGACCGCCCCGACCAGCCGGTCGCCGATGCCGAGCCCCCGCGCGTCCGGCTCGACCAGCAGCAGCCGCAGCCGGGCGGTGGCGGGCGCCTCGTCCCGTACGCACATCACGCAGCCCACCGGCCGTCCGTCCGACTCGGCGATCCACACCCGCTCCAGGTGCGGATCGTGGTCCTGGGCGAAGTCGGCGACGATCCTCGCGACCAGCCCCTCGTAGTCGGCGTTCCAGCCGTACTCCGCCGCGTACAGCGCGGCGTTGCGCTGCACGATCCAGCCGAGGTCGCCGGGGCCGGGCTCGCGCAGGACGACATCCTCGCGGCGGGGAGCGCGGCCGTCGGAGAGGAGTTCCCGCACGGTCCGCATCGCCTCGCTGAGGCGGGGACGCTCGGCGGACGGCACGGTGGCGAGCAGGGCGCCGACGCTTTCGTTCGCCCGTTCGGCGAGCAGTCCGGCCGTCTCGCGTCCGTGTGCGGTGAGTGAGACGCGCCGCCGGCGGGGGTCGAGGCGGGAGGGGGCCCGCTCGATCAGCCCGTCCTGCTCGAACTTGTTCAGGATCCGGCTCAGGTACCCGGCGTCCAGGGAGAGCTCGGCACGCAGGTCGGCCGCGTCCGTCCGCGGGGAGTGCGCGAGTTCGTACAGGACGCGGGACTCGGTGAGGGTGTAGGGGGCGTAGAGCTTGCGGCTGTAGTCGAGGGCGCCGATGACGTTCGTGTAGAAGCGGTTGAAGGCACGGATGTCCTGGACGGTCATGATCATTGACCCCCGGATGTTGACTCAGATGGTTGACTCAGTCAGAGATACCGTCGGGTCGAGCGTAGGCCGAGGGACGCCGCCCGTCCATGCCCGTGCGGCGCCCGGCCCCTCGCTGTTACGCGTCCTTGGCTGCTGCCCGGTAGACGCACACCTGCGCGCCGGTCGGCGCGGTCGCCGTCGACACCAGCTCGAAGGCGGCCTTGGTCCCGTCGTCCGGGAAGATCGACTTGCCGCCGCCGAGGATCACCGGCATGACGATGAGCCGCAGCTCGTCGACCAGGCCCTCGCTCAGCAGCGTGCGGGAGAGGGTGGGACTGCCCATGATCAGCAGGTTGCCGGTGTCGCTCTCGCGCAGCTTGCGGAGGTGGGCGACGGCCTCGTCACCGGCGATACGGGTGGTGTTGTCCCAGGTCAGCTGGTCGTCCGTGAGGGTCCGGGACACGACGTACTTCGGGATGGAGTTCATCCGGTCGGCTGGGGGTGCCCCCGCTTGCGGGGGAGGATCCCCCGCCCGCTCCGGCCACGCCCCCGCCATCGCCTGCCACGTCCGCCGCCCGAACAGCAGCCCGTCCGCCTCCCGCAGCGCCCCGTCGAAGGCCCCGCCGACCACCTCGGGGTCGAAGAACGGGTGCGTCCAGCCACCGTGCGCGAACCCGCCGTCGGTGTCCTCCTCCGCCCCGCCGGGCGCCTGTACGACGCCGTCCAGGCTGATGAACGCGGTGATGAAGATGCGCATGGGACTCACGCCGGTTCCTCGCGGGTGCCGTGATCGGCGATTACGGCTGTACAGACCAGGGTGCGGCGCAAAACTCATCGGTGCGCACCATCCAGCCCGTCCGGCGTTCGAGGACGAGGCCCGTTCAGGGCCGACAGCGGGGTCTGGGGGCGCAGCCCCCAGAACAAGGCAAAGGCCCCGGGGGCCGGTGGCGGAGCCCCCGGTGCACCGACGCCGGGTCACCCCGCAAGCACCGGCGAGCTCAGTCCCGCGGCACCCCGGAGGACCCCCGTACCATCAGCTCCCCCCGAATCGTCGCGATCCCGCCCGGCGGTGGCTCCTCCCGCCCCATCGCGATGCGCCCCGCCCGCACCCCGGCGTCCGCGAGCGGCAGCCGTACCGTCGTGAGGGCGGGCACCGCGTCGATGCTGAAGGGAAGATCGTCGAACCCGGCCACCGACACGTCGTCCGGAATCCGCAGCCCGGAGTCCCGCAGCGCCGCGCACGCACCCAGCGCGACGGAGTCGTTCGCCGCCACCACCGCCGTCAGCGAGGGATCCCGGCGCAGCAGCTCCAGGGTGGCCTCGTAGCCGGACCGCCGGTCGTACCGTCCATAGACCGTCCAGCGCGGGTCCTCGTCGATGCCGTGGGCCTTCAGCGCCTCCCGGTGGCCTTCCAGCCGGTGGCGGGTCGTCGTGCGTTCCTCGGGGCCGGCGATGTAGCCCAGCCGCCGGTGCCCGAGACCGATGAGGTGTTCGGTGAGTTCCCGCCCGCCCCCGCGGTTGTCGAAGGTCAGTGCGATCGCCTGGGTGTCGGGCGCCGGCGGTCTGCCGCACAGCACCACCCGCGTCCCCGCGTCCGCCATCTTGCGCAGCTTCGAGGTCATGGCCGCCGCGTGCGGCACGTTCTCCACCGCGCCGCCGGTGAGCACGACGGCCGCCGCCCGCTGCCGCTGCAGCAGCGTGAGGTAGGTCAGCTCGCGCTCGGGGAAGCCCCCGGTGTTGCACACGACCGCCAGCCGCTCGCCCCCCGCGCGTCCGCCCGGCCCGCCGATCTCCGACTGGATCGCGCCCGCCATGATCCCGAAGAAGGGGTCGGCGATGTCGTTCACCAGGATCCCGACCAGGTCGGACGTCGCCGCCGCCAGGGAGCTCGCGGGGCCGTTGAGCACGTAGTCCAGCTCGTCCACCGCCCGCAGCACCCGCTCACGGGTGGACGCCGCCACGGGGTAGTTTCCGTTCAGTACGCGCGACACCGTCGCGGGGGAGACCTGGGCGCGGGCCGCCACGTCCG
This sequence comes from Streptomyces sp. AC555_RSS877, assembly GCF_019049245.1. Taxonomy (GTDB): domain Bacteria; phylum Actinomycetota; class Actinomycetes; order Streptomycetales; family Streptomycetaceae; genus Streptomyces. The sequence continues at coordinate 103,057 of NZ_JAGMUK010000077.1, forward strand.
CCAGGGTCACCGTCATCTCGTCGTCCTCCGGTCGCGCATCTCGTCGTACCTCGTCGTACACACACCGACCAACGCCGGTCCCTCGTTGCACAGGAGAGCCAACGGTGTCGAGCAGACCTTAAAGCCCCCGCCCCCGGTTGTTCGCCCCCTCGAACAACTCAACCCCGTCACGGTCTTGTCTGGACCGCTGATCAGAGGCTAGCTTCTCATCAGATAGAAAGCGCTTGCTGTAACGCTCATCAGCGGGGCGGGAATCCGACGACCCGGCCTAGGCGTACGCGGCGCGCACAACCGCGTACGAAACGCGCGCGAACGCCGCGTACGACGCCTACGAAGGGAATGACGTGACACGCAAGACGGTGCGTATCGCCATGAACGGCGTGACCGGGCGCATGGGCTACCGCCAGCACCTGGTCCGCTCCATCCTGGCCCTCCGCGAGCAGGGCGGCCTCGACCTCGGCGACGGCACCGTGCTGTGGCCGGAGCCGATCCTGGTCGGCCGGCGTGAGCACGCCCTGCGCGCGCTCGCCGAGCAGCACGGCCTGGAGCACATCTCCACGGACCTGGACGCGGTCCTCGCCGACCCGACCGTCGACATCTACTTCGACGCCCAGGTCACCTCCGCCCGCGAGGAGGCGCTGCAGAAGGCGATCGCCGCGGGCAAGCACATCTACACCGAGAAGCCGACGGCCACCGGCCTCGAAGGCGCCCTGGACCTCGCCCGCCTGGCCAACGCCAAGGGCATCAAGCACGGCGTGGTCCAGGACAAGCTCTTCCTGCCGGGCCTGCTCAAGCTCAAGCGGCTCATCGACGGCGGCTTCTTCGGCCGCATCCTGTCCGTCCGCGGCGAGTTCGGCTACTGGGTCTTCGAGGGCGACTGGCAGACCGCCCAGCGCCCGTCCTGGAACTACCGTGCCGAGGACGGCGGCGGCATCGTCGTCGACATGTTCCCGCACTGGGAGTACGTCCTGCACGAGCTGTTCGGCCGGGTGAAGACCGTCCAGGCCATCGCCACCACCCACATCCCGCAGCGCTGGGACGAGAACGACAAGCCCTACGACGCCACAGCCGACGACGCCGCCTACGGCATCTTCGAGCTCGACGGCGGCGCGATCGCCCAGATCAACTCCTCGTGGGCGGTCCGCGTCAACCGCGACGAACTCGTCGAGTTCCAGGTGGACGGCACGGAGGGCTCCGCGGTGGCCGGACTCAGGAACTGCCGGGTCCAGCACAGGTCCGCCACCCCCAAGCCGGTCTGGAACCCCGACATCCCCGCCACCGAGGTCTTCCGCGACCAGTGGCAGGAAGTGCCCGACAACGCCGAGTTCGACAACGGCTTCAAGGCCCAGTGGGAGCTGTTCCTCCGGCACGTCTACGCCGACGCGCCCTACCACTGGGACCTCCTCGCCGGCGCCCGCGGCGTCCAGCTCGCCGAGCTGGGCCTGAAGTCGTCGGCCGAGGGCCGCCGTCTCGACGTACCGGAGATCGCGCTGTGACCATCCGACTCCCCGACTTCAAGGGCGGCTTGCGGGCCTACGAGCCCCGTCCCGAACCCCTCGCCGTCACCTCCGGCACCGCCTTCACCTCCCGTACGGTCTTCTCCGCGGCCCACGTCGTCGCCGACCCGTACGCGGACGTGTCGCCCGACTCGCCCGCCGCCGTCGACTGGGACGCCACCCTCGCCTTCCGCCGCCACCTGTGGTCCCACGGACTCGGCGTCGCCGAGGCCATGGACACCGCCCAGCGCGGCATGGGCCTGGACTGGGCGGGCGCGGCCGAGCTGATCCGCCGCAGCGCCGCCGAGGCCAAGGCCGTCGGAGGCCTCATCGCGTGCGGTGTCGGCACCGACCAGATCGCCGCCGGGACACTGGAAGAGGTCCGCGCGGCCTACGAGGAGCAGCTCGCCCTCGTCGAGGAGTCCGGGGCGCAGGCCATCCTCATGGCCTCGCGGGCGCTCGCGGCGGCGGCCAAGAGCCCCGAGGACTACCTCGACGTCTACGGCCACCTGCTCCGCCAGTCCACCGAGCCGGTGATCCTGCACTGGCTCGGCCCGATGTTCGACCCGGCGCTGGAGGGCTACTGGGGCTCGTCCGACCTGGACGCCGCCACCGACACCTTCCTCGAGGTCATCGCCGCCCACCCCGACAAGGTCGACGGCATCAAGGTCTCCCTGCTGGACGCCCAGCGCGAGATCGACCTGCGCCGCCGGCTCCCGAAGGGCGTGCGCTGCTACACGGGCGACGACTTCAACTACCCCGAGCTGATCGCGGGCGACGAGAAGGGCTTCAGCCACGCGCTGCTCGGCATCTTCGACCCGCTGGGCCCGCTGGCGGCGGAAGCGGTCCGTGTCCTCGACACCGGGAACGTGACCGGCTTCCGCGAACTGCTCGACCCCACGGTCGAGTTGTCCCGCCACCTGTTCCAGACGCCGACCCGCTTCTACAAGACGGGCGTGGTGTTCCTCGCCTGGCTCGCGGGCCACCAGAGCCACTTCACCATGGTCGGCGGCCTCCAGTCGGCCCGCTCCCTCCCGCACTTCGCCCGCGCCTACGAACTCGCCGACCAACTGGGCCTGTTCCCCGACCCGAAGCTGGCCGAGGAACGGATGAAGAACCTGCTGAGCCTGTACGGAGTGACCCAGTGAGCACTGGACTCGAACGCTTCTCCATCAACCAGATGACGGTCAAGCAGCTGTCGATGCCCGAACTGGTCGACACCTGCCTCGAACTGGGCGTACCGGGAATCGGCCTCTGGCGCGAACCGGTCCAGTCGTACGGTGTGGAGGCGACGGCGAAGCTGGTCCGCGACGCCGGCCTGAACGTCACCACCCTGTGCCGCGGCGGCTTCTTCACGGCGATCGACCCGGACGAGCGCGCCAAGGCCATGGACGACAACCGCCGGGCGGTCGACGAGGCCGCCACCCTCGGCACCGACGTGCTGGTCCTGGTCTCCGGCGGCCTGCCCGCCGGCTCCAAGGACCTGCGCGGTGCGCGGGAGCGGATCGCCGACGCGCTCGGCGAGCTGGGCCCGTACGCGGAGGAACACGGCGTGAAGCTGGCCATCGAGCCGCTGCACCCCATGTACGCGGCCGACCGCTGCGTGGTCTCCACCCTCGCGCAGGCCCTCGACCTCGCGGAGCGCTTCCCGGCCCGCCAGGTCGGCGTCACGGTCGACACGTACCACATCTGGTGGGACGACGCCGCGCCCGAACAGATCGCCCGCGCGGGCGCCGGCGGCCGTATCCACACCTTCCAGCTCGCCGACTGGACCACCCCGTTGCCGGAGGGCGTCCTCAACGGCCGCGGCCAGATCGGCGACGGCTCCATCGACATGCGGGAGTGGAAGGCCCACGTGGAGGCGGCCGGTTACACCGGCCCCATCGAAGTCGAGCTGTTCAACGACGCGTTGTGGGCGCGGGACGGGCGAGAGGTGCTCGCGGAGACCGCGGCCCGGTTCGTGGAGCACGTGATCCGATGAGCGCGTGAGCCGGGCGAACGTGTCACCGGGCCCGTCGGCACGGCTGCGAAAAAAAATCGCGGATCCCGTGCAACCCTTTCCGCCCATCCTGTGTCGTACATGGCATCAGGACTTCTCGGAGGGGGATCCGGGGGGATCGCGGGGGTTCTGATGTGGAGGGGAAAACCCGAGGGGGGCCGGTCGAAGGACCGGACCCCCTCGAAGTTTTTCCCCGCCGGTGGCTGAGAACCACGGCCAATGGTTCAGAAGAAGACCCCGCACCGCAGCAGCACGTTCGCGTACGGCCGTGCCTCCCCGGTCCGGACCACCAGGCGCACCCCCGCCGACAGCTCCTTGAGCCTCTCGTGCGGGACCAGGGCCAGGTTTGGGAAGCGGTCGTCCAGCAGTGCCGAGGCCTCCGGGTTCGCGTCCCGTACCTCCGTCGCCGCCGTCGCGCCCTCCACCACCAGCTCGGCCAGCAGCCCCTCCAGCACCTCGGAGAAGGACGGCACCCCGGCCCGGAAGGCGAGGTCGACGACGCGCGGCCCGTCGGGTATCGGCATGCCGGCGTCGCACACCAGTAACCCGTCCCCGTGGCCCAGCTCGGCGAGCGCGCCGGAGAGGTGGCGGTTCAGGATTCCGCCCCTTTTCAACAGGACCCCCCTCCATGGGCCGTTCCGGATGCGTTGCCCGACCCGCGGCCGGGGGTCCGGGGGTTGCCCCCCGGGGAGGCACAGCACAGGGCCTCGACCTCCGTCGCCGTGGGGAACGACTCCTGCGCGCCCGGCCTGGTCACCGCCGCCGCCCCGACCCGGGACGCGTACGACGCCGCCTCCTCGAGCGACGCACCGGCGCCGATCCGGCAGGCCAGTGCCGCGGTGAACGCGTCGCCCGCGCCGGTCGTGTCCACGGCGGCCACCTTCACGGACGGGACCCTGGTCACGCCCTCCGAGGACGCCACCAGCGAGCCCTCGGCGCCCAGGGTCACCACGACCGACCGGGGGCCCTTCGCGAGCAGCGTCCGCGCCCAGTCCTCGGGCCGGTCGCCGACGAGGGCGTCCCCGAGGATCACCTTCGCCTCGTGCTCGTTGACGATCAGCGGGTCGCAGGCCGCCAGGACCTCCTGGGGCAGGGGACGCGGCGGTGACGGGTTGAGGACGAAGCGGCAGTCCGGCGCCAGGTTCCGTACGACCTCCACGACCGTCTCCAGCGGGATCTCCAGCTGCGCCGACACCACGCGCGAGGCGTGCAGGACACCGGCGGCGGCCCGCACGTCCTCCGGCGTCAGCCGGCCGTTCGCGCCCGGCGAGACCACGATGCTGTTGTCGCCCGACGGGTCCACCGTGATCAGTGCGACCCCGGTCGGCGCGCCGCCCACCAGGACGCCCGCCGTGTCGACGCCGGCCGCCCGCTGCGAGTCGAGCAGCAGCCGGCCGTGCGCGTCGTCGCCGACCCGGGCCAGCAGGGCCGTACGGGCGCCGAGGCGGGCGGCGGCGACCGCCTGGTTGGCGCCCTTGCCGCCCGGGTGGACGGCCAGGTCGGAGCCGAGGACGGTCTCTCCGGCTCCGGGGCGTCGTTCGACGCCGATCACCAGGTCGGCGTTGGCCGACCCGACGACCAGTAGGTCGTGGTCGTACATGAAGGAACTCCCCTGGTCAGTGACTTGGGGCGGGCGGCCTCGTGGCGCCCGCCCCCTCGGCGATGTTCAGCCGCTGAAGCCGGCCACGTTCTCCTTCGTGACCACCTTCACCGGCACCTTGACCGTCTCCTCGACCTTCCTGCCCTCCAGCGCCTTCAGCGCGTTGTCCACGGCGATCCGGCCGAGCTGGGTCGGCTGCTGCGCCACGGACGCGTACAGCGTGCCCGCCGCGACCGCCTTGAGGCCGTCCGGAGTGCCGTCGAAGCCGACGACCTGGACGGACGTGCCGGCCTTGGAGCCCAGTGCCTTGACCGCGCCGAGGGCCATCTCGTCGTTCGCGGCGATGACGCCCTGGACGTCGGGGTGAGCCTGGAGCAGGTTCGACATCACGTCGAGGCCCTTGGTGCGGTCGAAGTCCGCGGGCTGCTGGGCCACCACCTGGATGCCCGGGTAGGCCTTGAGGCCCTTGGTGAAGCCCTCGGCGCGCTCCCGGGCGGCGGAGGTGCCCGCCTGGCCCTGCAGGATCACGATCTTGCCCTTGCCGCCCAGCTTCTCGGCGACCGTCCGTGCGGCGAGTTCGCCGCCCGCGACGTTGTCGGAGGCGACCAGCGCGTCCGTGGTGGCCTTGTTGACGCCCCGGTCGACGGCGACGACCGGGATCTTCGCCTTGTCCGCGGCCCGTACCGACGGGCCCGCCGCGTCCGAGTCCACCGGGTTGACGATGATCGCGTCGTAGCCCGAACTGGTGAAGTTCTGCAGCTGGTTGGCCTGCTGGGAGGCGTCGTTCTGAGCGTCCGTGACGGTCAGGTCCACGCCCCGCTTCTTCGCCTCGGCCTGGGCGCCTGCCCGGATCTGCACGAAGAAGGGGTTGTTGAGGGTGGACAGCGACAGGCCCATCTTCGGCGTCGAGGACGAGGAGGTACCGCCGTGGAGGAACGAGGTCGCGCCGACGATCGCCACGGTGACCACCGCGGCCAGTGCGTACGTCGTCGCCTGCTTGCCCCGGCCCCCGCCGGACAGGCCCGCGGCCGACGGGGCCGAACCGGCCTTGCGGCGCAGGGTGTCGAGCAGCACCGCCAGCGCGATCACGACACCGATGACGACCTGCTGCCAGAAGGCGGACACCGACAGCAGGTTCAGGCCGTTGCGCAGTACCGCCAATATCAGCGCGCCGATCAGCGTGCCGGACGCCTTGCCGGTACCGCCCGCGAGGGAGGCGCCGCCGATGACGACCGCGGCGATCGCGTCCAGTTCGTAGCCGTCGGCGGCCTGCGGCTGCGCGGAGGACAGCCGGGAGGCGAGCACGACGCCCGCGGCGGCGGCGAACACGCCGGACAGGGCGTAGATGGCGAGCTTCTGCTTCTTCACGCGCAGGCCGGACAGCCGGGCGGCCTCCTCGTTGCCGCCGATCGCGTACATGGAGCGGCCGATGTACGTCCGGCCGAGCACGAAGGCCGCGATCAGCCCCATCACGATCATCACGAGCACCGGAACCGGCAACCAGCCGCCGAGGGTGTCCCCGAGATGCGAGACGGAGTCGGGGAAGGCGATCGGTGAGCCCTCGGAGATCACCAGCGACAGACCGCGGGCCACCGACAGCATGGCCAGGGTCGCGATGAACGGCGGCAGTTTGCCGTACGCGATGAGGAAGCCGTTGACCAGGCCGGCCGCGATGCCGGTGGCGACCGCCAGGACGACCGCCAGCACCACCGGAACGCCGTGCGACGTGGCGCTCCAGGCAAGGACGGTGGCCGACAGCGCCGCCACCGAGCCGACCGACAGGTCGATGCCCGCCGAGACGATCACGAAGGTCACGCCGAAGGCGAGGATGGCGGTCACGGCCGCCTGGACACCGACGTTGAGCAGGTTGTCCGTGGTCAGGAAGTCGCCCGACAGCGCCGACATGGCGACGACGAGGACGATCAGCGCGGTGAGCGCGCCGTTGTCGAGGAGCAGGCGGCGGACCGCCGCGGCGCCGCCGGCGCCCGCCCCGCTCTTGAGCGTGTCAGCGGCCACGGCCGGCCTCCGGTTCAGTGGTAGGGGGGTTGCTCACGGCGAGTGCCATCACCGCGTCCTGCGTGGCCTCGTCCGCGGACAGTTCGCCCGCGATCCGGCCCTGGGCCATCACCAGCACCCGGTCGCTCATACCGAGCACCTCGGGCAGATCGCTGGAGATCATCAGGACGGCGGCGCCGGCGGCCGTCAGTTCGTTGATCAGCTGGTAGATCTCGACCTTGGCGCCGACGTCGATCCCGCGCGTCGGCTCGTCGAGGATCAGCACCTTGGTCTCGGCGAGCAGCCACTTGCCGATGACGACCTTCTGCTGGTTGCCGCCGGACAGCGTCCGGACGTGCTGGCCGAGCCCGGCCATCCGCACGCCGAGCTGCTCGGCGATCCGGGCGGCCGCGGCGCGCTGTCCCTTGAGGTCGACGAGCCCGCCGCGGGTCGCCGACCGCATGGTCACCAGCCCGAGGTTCTCCTCGACGGACGCGTCCAGCACCAGCCCCTGGCCCTTGCGGTCCTCGGGGATCAGCCCGATACCCGCGCCCATCGCCGCGTTGACGTCGTCCTTGGGGACCGAGGCACCGAAGACCTTCACGGCTCCCTTGTCGTACGGATCCGCCCCGAACACGGCCCGCACGACCTCCGTACGGCCCGCTCCGACGAGCCCCGCGATGCCGACGACCTCGCCGGCGTGCACCTCGAAGGTGACGTCGTGGAAGACCCCGTCCCGGGTCAGCCCTTCGACGGTGAGCAACGCGGCTGCGGCCCCCGCCTCGGCGGAGGCCCGCTCGCGCGGGTACTGCTGCTCGATCGACCGCCCCACCATGAGGCGCACGAGTTCGTCCTCGGACGTGTCGGCGGGGACCTGCCCGACGCTCCTGCCGTCGCGGATGACCATCACCCGGTCTCCCAGGGCGGCGATCTCCTCCAGGTGGTGCGTGATGAAGACGATGCCGACGCCGTCCTCGCGCAGCCTGCGCACGATGGAGAAGAGCTTCTCGACCTCCTCGGAGGTGAGGACGGCGGTCGGCTCGTCCATGATCAGCACGCGCGTGTTCAGGCTCAGCGCCTTCGCGATCTCCACCATCTGGAGGCGCGCGATGCCGAGTTCCCGCACGCGCGCGCGTGGGGACACGTTCACGCCGACCCGCTCCAGGAGGACGGCGGCGTCGGCCTCCATCCTCTTCCGGTCGATCATCCCCAGGCGGCGCGGCTGCCGTCCCAGGAAGATGTTCTCGGCGACCGTCAGATCGGGAACGAGGTTGAACTCCTGGTAGATGGTGGCGATCCCGAGGCGCTCGGAGTCCTGCGCACCATGGATGCGCACCTCCTCGCCACCGGCCAGGATCCGCCCGCCATCGGGCGTGTAGGCGCCGGAGAGCATCTTGATGAGCGTGCTCTTGCCCGCGCCGTTCTCACCGAGGAGTACGTGCACCTCGCCCCGGCGCAGATCGAAGTCGACGCCGTCGAGCGCGATCACGCCGGGGAAGGCCTTCCGTATGCCCTCGATGCGTAGCAACTCGTCCTGGTTGCTCACGACTGGCTCCTTCTTACGGGGGGCCGCACAGCGGGGGACTGTGCGGGGGGCGGCTCAGGGGAAGCCGGTGGCTCTGCCGTCTCGCCGCACGAGCGGCGTACGACGAGACGGGCGGGGAGGGTGACGGACTCGGGGGACCGTCCCTCGATGCGGTCGACCAGCGCGCGCACGGAGGCCCGCCCGAGCTCGCCGGTGGGCTGGGCGATCGCGGTGATCGGCGGGTCGGTGTGCACGAACCAGGGGATGTCGTCGAACGCGGCCAGCGCGATGTCCCCCGGAACGCGCAGCCCGCGCGCGCGGATCGCGTCCAGGGCGCCCAGGGCCATCAGGTTGTCCGTGGCGAAGACGACCTCGGGCGGCTCGGGCAGGTCGAGGAAGCCCTCGGTGACCCGCCGCCCGCTGCCGGCCTGGAAGTCGCCCTGGCCGATGTACACGTCGGGGAGCCCGAGACCGTACGCGTGCAGCGCCGCCCTGAAGGCCGCCACGCGCTCCTGACCGGTCGTGGTGGCCGCGGGGCCCGCGATGATCGCGAGCCGCCGGTGACCGAGGCCGTGCAGATGGGCGACGAGGTCGCGCACCGCCTCCAGCCCGTCCGCCCGGACCACGGGCACCTCCACGCCCGGGATCCACCGGTCCACGAAGACCATCGGCGTCCCTCCGCGCGCGGCGTCGAGCATCAGCGGCGACCCGCCGTCGGTCGGGGAGACGAGGAGGCCGTCGATCCGACGGTCCAGCAGGTTCCGTACGTGATGGTCCTGGAGGTCGGGCCGCTCGTCGGCGTTGCCGATGATGACGCTGTATCCCAGCGTGCGGGCCTCCTCCTCCACGGAGCGGGCCAGCTCGGTGAAGTACGGGTTCATCACGTCGCTGATGACCAGGCCGAGGGTGTGGGTCTGGTCGGTGCGCAGCGACCGTGCGACGGCGTTCCGGCGGTAGCCCAGTACCTCGACGGCGGCCAGCACGCGCGTGCGTGCGTCCGCGCTGACCGACGGATGGTCGTTCAGGACGCGCGAGACCGTCGCGACGGAGACGCCCGCCTCGGCAGCGACGTCCTTGATGCTCGCCATCGCCGCTCCACCTCCTTGTGGAACTCGGGGAATGCATGGAATCGATTACATGCGTTGCGCTGAGAGGATTGGAATCGATTACACGCGAGTCCACAAGACCCCGACACCGGATCGTGATGTCGCGGAGGGCCGCGGGGCGGGCCAGGCTGGAGACGCGGGGGCGTTTTCTCGAGGCCCCGGTGGGCCGGAGCGGAGGAGTCATGACAGCGGCGACTCGCGACGAGGTACCCGTCGCTCTCGAAGACGACGGCCTGGACGTACGCACCAAGCCCATGGGAGGCGGCATGTCCGTCGGCTTCTTCCGTCTGCCGCAGGGCACGGACATGGGTCCCGCCCTGAAGGGCCTGGACGGCGACGCGTGCCAGTGCCCGCACTGGGGCTACCTGCTGAAGGGGCGGCTGAAGATGCTCACGGCCGCCGGCGAGGAGGAGTACACGGCGGGCCAGGCGTACTACTGGGGGCCCGGCCATGTCCCGGTGGCCCTGGAGGACTGCGAGTTCGTCGAGTTCTCCCCGACCGAGGACTTCCAGAAGGTGCTCGACCACGTCACGTCGCAGGCGGGATAGCGGCTGACGGATCCGCTGCCCGTCCGGCCGCGGTCCGCGGGGCCACCGCGTCCTCGGTGCGTCCAGGGCGGCCGCAGCCCTGGCCCGGCCCCGCAGTCACGCGGTACCGGCCGGGCCTGTCGGTGCCGGGCGGTACCGTCGGATCATGGCTCAGGGATCGGGGAGCGGGGAGCGGCGACTGGCCGTGCTCGAAGGCGTGCTGGAGCGGATCACATGGTTTTGACAAGTCGGTGATCGGGCTGGAGGGCGGGAGCCGCTCCCGCTGTCGGACCTGGCCGGTACCGTCGGATCATGTCCAGGCAAGAGGCAGAAGCGGACCGCCGATTGGCAACGTTGGAAGGCGTGCTTGAGCGCATCACGTACGCCAACGAGGAGAACGGCTACACGGTCGCCCGGGTCGACACCGGCCGAGGCGGCGGCGACCTCCTCACCGTCGTCGGCGCGCTGCTCGGCGCCCAGGTCGGCGAGTCCCTGCGGATGGAGGGCCTGTGGGGCTCCCATCCGCAGTACGGCAAGCAGTTCACCGTCGAGAACTACACGACCGTGCTGCCGGCCACCGTCCAGGGCATCCGCCGCTACCTCGGCTCGGGCCTGGTCAAGGGCATCGGTCCCATCTTCGCCGACCGCATCACCCAGCACTTCGGGATGGACACCCTCCGGATCATCGAGGAGGAGCCCAAGCGCCTGATCGAGGTCCCCGGCCTCGGCCCCAAGCGGACGAAGAAGATCGCCGACGCCTGGGAGGAGCAGAAGGCGATCAAGGAGGTCATGCTCTTCCTCCAGACCGTCGAGGTGTCCACGTCCATCGCGGTCCGCATCTACAAGAAGTACGGCGACGCCTCCATCTCCGTGGTGAAGAACCAGCCCTACCGGCTGGCCGCCGACGTCTGGGGCATCGGCTTCCTCACCGCCGACCGGATCGCGCAGTCCGTCGGCATCCCGCACGACAGCCCGGAGCGCGTCAAGGCGGGCCTGCAGTACGCCCTTTCGCAGTCCACCGACCAGGGCCACTGCTACCTCCCCGAGGAACGGCTGATCACCGACGCGGTCAAGCTCCTCCAGGTCGACACCGGCCTGGTCATCGAGTGCCTCGCCGAGCTCGCGGCGCCCCCGGAGGAGGGGGAGGACCCCGGTGTCGTACGGGAGAAGGTGCCCGGTCCGGACGGCGCCACCGTCACCGCCGTCTACCTCGTCCCCTTCCACCGGGCCGAACTGTCCCTCTCGGCCCAGCTGTTGCGCCTCCTGCGCACCGGCCAGGACCGGATGCCCGGCTTCAAGGACGTGGCCTGGGACAAGGCGCTGGCCTGGCTCGGCTCGCGCACCGGGACCGATCTCGCGCCCGAGCAGGAGGCCGCCGTCCGGCTCGCGCTCACCCAGAAGGTCGCCGTCCTCACCGGCGGCCCCGGCTGCGGCAAGTCCTTCACGGTCCGCTCGATCGTGGAACTGGCCCGCGCCAAGAAGGCCAAGGTCGTGCTCGCCGCCCCCACCGGCCGCGCCGCCAAGCGTCTCGCCGAGCTCACCGGCGCGGACGCCTCCACCGTCCACCGCCTGCTGGAACTGAAGCCCGGCGGCGACGCGGCCTACGACAAGGACCGCCCGCTGGACGCCGACCTGGTGGTGGTCGACGAGGCGTCGATGCTCGACCTGCTGCTCGCGAACAAGCTGGTGAAGGCCGTACCCCCGGGGGCGCACCTGCTGTTCGTGGGTGACGTGGACCAGCTGCCCAGCGTCGGCGCCGGCGAGGTCCTGCGGGACCTGCTCGCCGAAGGCGGTCCGATCCCCGCGGTGCGGCTCACGCGCGTGTTCCGGCAGGCCCAGCAGTCCGGCGTGGTGACCAACGCGCACCGGATCAACTCCGGGCAGCACCCCGTCACCGACGGCATGAAGGACTTCTTCCTCTTCGTCGAGGACGACACGGAGGAGGTCGGCCGGCTCACCGTGGACGTGGCGGCGCGGCGGATTCCGGCCAAGTTCGGCCTCGACCCGCGCCGGGACGTCCAGGTGCTCGCCCCCATGCACCGGGGGCCCGCCGGTGCGGGCAACCTCAACGGGCTGCTCCAGCAGGCCATCACCCCCGGGCGCCCGGAGCTGGCAGAGAAGAGGTTCGGCGGAAGGGTCTTCCGGGTCGGCGACAAGGTCACCCAGATTCGCAACAATTACGAGAAGGGCACCAACGGTGTCTTCAACGGCACCGTGGGCGTGGTCACCTCGCTCGATCCGGTCGACCAGCGCCTGACGGTGCTGACGGACGAGGACGAGGAGGTTTCGTACGAGTTCGACGAGCTGGACGAGCTGGCCCACGCGTACGCGGTGACCATCCACCGTTCCCAGGGGAGCGAGTATCCGGCCGTGGTGATCCCGGTCACCACCAGCGCCTGGATGATGCTCCAGCGGAACCTCCTGTACACGGCGGTGACCCGTGCCAAGAGGCTGGTCGTCCTCGTCGGATCACGCAAAGCGATCGGCCAGGCGGTGCGCACGGTGTCCGCGGGACGCCGCTGTACGGCGCTCGACTTCCGGCTCTCGGGACTGTGAGCACAAAAAATGATCGATCAAATGAGTCATGTGGGTCACAGAGCTCTTCCGGAAGCGGGTTGGGGAGGGGCAGGATGGCGAGTTGGCGGCACTCAGTGCCGCCGATAAGCCCAATGGTCGACCCCGAGTGCACTCTCGTGCGCCAAATGGGGGATGGTAGAGACAGTCAGGGCAACCTCGAAGAAGAGGCACAACGTCGGTGAGGGATGACGTGAGCGACAACTCTGTAGTACTGCGGTACGGCGACGGCGAGTACACCTACCCGGTGATCGACAGCACCGTCGGCGACAAGGGCTTCGACATCGGGAAGCTCCGCGCCCAGACCGGTCTGGTGACTCTGGACAGCGGCTACGGCAACACCGCCGCCTATAAATCCGCCGTCACCTATCTCGACGGCGAGTCGGGCATTCTCCGGTACCGCGGATACCCGATCGAGCAGCTGGCCGAGCGCTCCACCTTCCTGGAGGTCGCCTACCTGCTGATCAACGGCGAGCTGCCGACCGTCGACGAGCTCACCTCGTTCAAGACCGACATCACGCAGCACACCCTGCTGCACGAGGACGTCAAGAACTTCTACCGCGGCTTCCCGCGGGACGCCCACCCGATGGCCATGCTGTCGTCGGTGGTCTCCGCGCTGTCCACGTTCTACCAGGACAGCCACAACCCGTTCGACGAGAAGCAGCGCAACCTCTCGACGATCCGGCTGCTCGCCAAGCTTCCGACGATCGCGGCGTACGCGTACAAGAAGTCGATCGGTCACCCGTTCGTCTACCCGCGCAACGACCTCGGTTACGTCGAGAACTTCCTCCGCATGACCTTCTCGGTCCCGGCGCAGGACTACGAACTCGACCCGGTCGTCGTCTCCGCCCTGGACAAGCTGCTCATCCTGCACGCGGACCACGAGCAGAACTGTTCGACCTCCACGGTCCGCCTGGTCGGCTCCTCGCAGGCGAACATGTTCGCCTCGATCTCCGCCGGCATCTCCGCCCTGTGGGGCCCGCTGCACGGCGGCGCCAACCAGTCGGTGCTGGAGATGCTGGAGGGCATCCAGGCCACCGGCGGTGATGTCGACTCCTTCATCCGCAAGGTGAAGAACAAGGAGGACGGCGTCCGCCTGATGGGCTTCGGCCACCGGGTCTACAAGAACTTCGACCCGCGCGCCAAGATCATCAAGGCCGCCGCGCACGACGTGCTGTCCGCCCTCGGCAAGTCCGACGAGCTGCTGGACATCGCGCTGAAGCTGGAGGAGCACGCGCTCTCCGACGACTACTTCGTCTCGCGCAGCCTCTACCCGAACGTGGACTTCTACACCGGCCTGATCTACCGCGCCATGGGCTTCCCGACCGAGATGTTCACGGTCCTGTTCGCCCTCGGCCGCCTGCCGGGCTGGATCGCCCAGTGGCACGAGATGATCAAGGAGCCCGGTTCCCGCATCGGCCGTCCGCGCCAGATCTACACGGGTGTCGTCGAGCGCGACTTCGTTCCGGTCGAGGCGCGTTGATCGACGCGGCCGCCTAGAGCCTGTCCGGCGGATCACTTCGCAGGACAGCCGCGGCGCCTCATCGACGCAGGTGAACGGGGCCTGGCATGCCGCAGGTGGGCGTGCCAGGCCCCGCGTCTGCGACATGATCCGCCGGACAGGCCCCAGCTGTATTGACAACACCCAGCGAGCGGCCGCCCGGCGCACAAAAGCGGAAGGCGCCCTGTCGACGGTCCCCCCACGGGCCGGCGTCCAGGGCGCCTTCCCATGTCCCGGTGCGGATTCCCCCCACGGGATCCGGCCGGGCGTCTGTGAGAAAACCAGCGCCTGAAATTCGCTGTTGAGCAAAACGAGCAGAACTCGTCGTACTACTGCTGTGTGCGGTCTGCCGGGACAGCGCACGCTGGGAGGGCCGCTCAAAGCTCCCCGGTGTGCGTGCCCCGGCAACGCATCTCTGAGGACGTCCCCCAAGACATCCCCAGATGCCAGTCGGCGCCCCCCAAGACGCTTCCTGACACCGTCAACTTAGACCTTCGATCCCCTTCGATGGTTACGTTCGCATCACTGTGATCTGGGTCTCTTGCATATGTCCGTTAGATGCGCAAGGGCCCGGATACGGCGAACGAGACCCAAGCGTAAGGATGATGCGCGAGCCTTGTGAAGAGCTTATGTGAGGCGAGCGCAGGACTCCAGAGGGGCTTTGGCCTCGACTTCGACCAACCCGGCGGTAACAACGGCGCACTTCGCGATTCCGCTAACGGAACGTTCGCGGCCGGAGGCTGTTCGTCACCGCGAACGCCGACGAAGGCCTGACGATCGCCGAGCCGGCCCCTGGGCGGGTCTCGGGCGGTCTCGGCGGGACCGCACGGAACCGGTTCGGCCGGCCGGAGCGGTCCGGGGCGGGAGGCCGGCGCTCAGGCCTTGCCGGCGAGCTCGAAGCCGGCCTCGTCGACGGCGGCGCGCACGGCCTCCTCGTCGAGCGGGGCCGCGGACACGACGGTGACCTCACCGGTCGCGGCGACGGCCTTCACCGAGCTGACGCCGGGGATCTCCGAGATCTCGCCGGAGACGGAGCCCTCGCAGTGCCCGCAGCTCATGCCGCTCACCTTGTAGACGGTGGTGACGGAGCCGGGGGTGTCGGTCTGAGCGGTCATCTCGTTCTCCTCGTCGGGACGGGTGGGACTCACCCCCGTACGTTATACCCCTAGGGGGTACATCTCCAAGGCGGGTCGCGGACCGCCGGGCAGGCCTTAGGGGCCGGGGTGGCCGAGTCTCTCCCCGACCAGCGGGTCGAGGTAACGGACCAGGACGTTCTTCAGCTCCTGGATGTAGGCCGCCCGCTCGGCACCCTCGTGGGCGAGGACGAGCTCCAGGCCCGCCTTGTACAGGCCCAGGCACATGTGTGCGGTACGGGTGAGGTCCGCCGGCGGCGCGTCGGGCAGGAACGAGGAGAGCAGACCCTCGATGCGGGAGAGCAGGGTGGCGTGCAGCGCGTCGTGCGCCTCGGTGATCCGGCCGGGGATGTCGGGACCGTGCATCAGGGCGAAGAACACCGGGTGCTCGCAGTTGAAGTCGATGAACCGCTCGACGGCGGCGCCGACGGCCTCCTCTAGCGGGGTCACGGGGTCGATCGGTGCGAGCGCCTCGCCGTACGTCTCCCGCATCTCGTGCATGAGCCGGTCGCCCAGCTCGATCGCGATCGCTTCCTTGTTCGGGAAGAACTGGTAGAGCGTGCCCGGCGAGACACCCGCCTCGCGAGCGATGGCGTTGGTGCTGGCGGCCGTGTAGCCGGTGGTGCAGAAGACGTTGGCGGCGGCTTCGAGGAGTTGGGCGATCCGGCGCTCACCGCGGGCCTGGCGGCGGCGCGGCGGCTGCTCCTTCTCCTGCTTCTCCTGGCTCTCGGGCACGCGTTTTCCCCAAGTCTCCGAACGCGGTTGACAAACACGAGCGGTCGCTCGCATTCTGGTGGAACGCGAGCGATCTCTCGTGTTTGCCATTTTATGCCTTCCTGGGTGAAGGGGACACCGCCCGATGACCGAAGTCAACGACCCGCCCCACGCCGGCGGCTGGACCCGATTCGTGACCGCCCGACCCCGGTTGTCGCTGCTCGCGGCCCTGGTCGTCACCGTGCTCGCCGTGCTGGCCGGCAGCGGGGTCGCCGACCGGTTGGGCGCCGGCGGCTGGGAGGATCCGGGCGCCGAGTCGACATACGCGACCAAGGCGCTGGAGCGCGAGTTCCCCGACTCCCAGCCCAACCTCCTGCTCCTGGTGGACACGGGCGGCGCCTCGGTCGACGCCCCGGCGGTCGCCGCCGAAGCCGAGCGCCTCGCCGGGCGACTGGCCGGGGAGCGGGGCGTCGTGGGCGTCAGCTCCTACTGGCAGTCCGGTGCCCCCGCTCTGCGCGCGAAGGACGGCCACGAGGCGCTGATCGCCGCCCGGATCACCGGCGACGAGAAGGAGATGGGCCGGACCCTGGACCGCATCGCCTCCTCGTACCGGGGCGGGAACGGCCCGGTGGACGTGACGGTGGGCGGCCCGGTGGCCGTCCGGCACGAGATGCAGACGATCATCCAGGAGGACCTGGTCCGCGCCGAGATCATCGCGCTGCCGGTGACACTGGTGCTGCTGGTGATGGTCTTCGGCAGCGCGGTCGCCGCCCTGCTGCCGCTCGGCATCGGCATCGTCGCGATACTCGGCACGAACGCGGTACTGCGCGGCCTCACCGAGGTCACCGACGTCTCCGTCTTCGCACTGAACCTCACCACGGCCCTGGGGCTCGGCCTCGCCGTCGACTACGCCCTGTTCATCGTCCGGCGCTTCCGCGAGGAACTGGCCACCGGCGCCGAGCCGTTGACGGCGGTCGGCACCACCCTGCGTACGGCCGGCCGCACCGTGCTCTTCTCCGCGCTCACGGTCGCGGTCTCCCTCGCGGCGATGCTGCTCTTCCCGCAGTACTTCCTGCGGTCCTTCGCCTACGCCGGCATAGCGGTCGTCCTGCTGGCCGCGGCGGCCGCGCTGATCCTGCTCCCGGCAGCCCTGGTCCTGCTGGGCCACCGGGTCAACTCCCTCGATCTGCGCCGCGTGTTCCGGCGCGGCGGGCCGCCGCGGGCGGCCACGGAAGACAGTGGCGCCTGGACGCGCACCGCGAGCCTCGTCATGCGCCGCGCCCCCTTCTTCGCCCTCGGCACCACCGCCGTGCTCGTCCTCCTCGGCCTGCCCTTCCTGGGCGTGAAGTTCGGCACCGCCGACGACCGCCAACTGCCCGCCTCCGCCGAGTCCCACGTCGTACAGCATCACATCCGGGACGGCTTCCCCGGCAGCCCCGGCGGCGGACTCGACGTGCTCGCCGAGGGACCCGCGACCCGGGCGCAGTACGCCGCGTACAAAGAGCGGATCGCGGACCTGTCCGAGGTGCGGCGGGTCGACGGCCCGCTGGTCAAGGGCGACTCGGCGTACTTCACGGTGCTGCCGAAGGGCGAGGCCGTCGACGACCCGGCTCAGCGCCTGGTGGGCGAACTGCGCGCCGTCAACGCCCCCTTCGACACCAAGGTGACCGGCGCGGCGGCGGTGCTGGTCGACTCCAAGGACGCGATAGCCGAACAACTGCCCCTCGCGGGCGCCTTCATCGTGATCGTCACCCTGCTCCTGGTGTTCTTGCTGACAGGCAGCGTGCTGATACCGATCCAGGCGGTCGTGCTCAACGCGCTCAGCCTCACCGCGATGTTCGGAGCGGTGGTCTGGGTCTTCCAGGACGGCCATCTGTCCGGCCTGCTCGGCTTCACCAGCCCCGGCTCCATAGAGACCACCCTTCCGGTCCTGATGTTCTGCGTGGCCTTCGGCCTGTCGATGGACTACGGCGTCTTCCTGCTCTCCCGCATCAAGGAGGAGTACGACGAGACCGGCGACCACGACCAGGCGGTCCGGCACGGGCTCCAGCGCACCGGCGGGCTGATCACCGCGGCCGCGGTCATCCTCGCGGTGGTGATGGTCGCGATCGGCACGTCCAGGGTGACCAACACCAAGATGCTCGGCCTGGGCATCGCCCTGGCGGTCGTGATGGACGCGATGATCGTCCGCAGCCTCCTGGTCCCGGCGGTCATGCGCCTCACGGGCCGGGCGACCTGGTGGGCGCCGGGGCCGCTGCGGCGGTTCCACCAGCGGTTCGGCCTGAGCGAGGGCGGCGGCGGACCCGAGCGGACCGTGACGCGGGACCGGGACAAGGTGGCGGCGCACGGCTAGCGTTCCGTCAGTCAGAGGTGATCGGCGACAGGCGGGGCAGGCATATGCGGGCAGTGGTGTTCGAGCGGTACGGAGAGCCGGCCGAGGTGCGGGAGGTGGCCGACCCGAAGCCCGCGGAGCACGGGGTCGTGGTGCGGGTCGAGGCGACGGGACTGTGCCGCAGCGACTGGCACGGCTGGCAGGGCCACGACCCGGACATCACGCTGCCGCATGTGCCGGGGCACGAACTCGCCGGGGTCGTCGAGGCGGTGGGCGCCCGGGTGACCGGCTGGCGCCCGGGCGATCGCGTGACCGTCCCCTTCGTGTGCGCCTGCGGCACCTGTCCGTCCTGCGCGGCGGGCGACCAGCAGGTGTGCGAGCGGCAGACACAGCCAGGCTTCACGCACTGGGGTTCCTTCGCCCAGTACGTGGCGCTGGACCACGCGGAGGTGAACCTCGTCGCGGTCCCGGACGAGATGTCCTTCGCCACCGCCGCCTCGCTCGGCTGCCGGTTCGCCACGGCGTTCCGGGCGGTGGTGCAGCAGGGCAGGGTGGCGGCGGGGGAGTGGGTCGCGGTGCACGGCTGCGGGGGCGTCGGCCTGTCGGCGGTGATGATCGCGGCGGCGTCGGGCGCGCGGGTCGTGGCCGTCGACGTGTCGCCTCAAGCCCTGGACCTGGCAAGGAGGTTCGGTGCGGCGCAGTGCGTGGACGCGTCCGGCACCGAGGACACGGCGGCGGCGGTCCGCGAGCTGACCGGCGGCGGCGCGCACCTCTCCCTCGACGCCCTCGGCTCGCCCGCCACCTGCGCGGCCTCGGTGAACGGCCTGCGCCGCCGCGGCCGCCATGTCCAGGTCGGCCTGCTGCCCTCCCCGACCGGCACGACACCGGTGCCGATGGCCCGCGCGATCGGTCTGGAGCTGGAGCTCCTCGGCAGTCACGGCATGGCCGCGCACACCTACCCGCCGATGCTGGAGCTGGTCCGTGCGGGAGTGCTGCGACCCGACCTGCTGGTCACGTCCACGATCACCCTGGAGGCGACCCCGTCCGCACTGGCCGCGATGGGGGCGGCACCGGGGGCGGGGGTGACCGTCATCGAGCCGTGGAGCTGAGGGCGGCCCACTCGTGGTCGAGCAGGGACATCAGCACCTCGTCGGTCCACTCGCCCTCGCGCAGCGCCGCATCCCGCCGGACACCCTCCACCACGAAGCCGACCTTCTCGTACACGCGCCGGGCTCGGTGGTTATTGCCGTAGACCTCCAACTGGATCCGGTGCAATCCCAGTTGCTCGAAGCCGTGACCGACGATGAGCCGGGTGGCCTCGGTGCCGAGCCCCCGGCCCCGGCCGCGGGGGCCGATGAGGGTGCGGAAGGTGCAACTGCGAGCGTGCCGGTCCCACTCGTGCAGGACGACCTCGCCGACGAGTTCGCCGGTGGCGCGGTCGGTGACGGCGAGGTCGAGGCGGTCCGGCCGGCCCGGGAGCCGTACCAGGAGCGCAGTCCCTCCAAGGTGAGTTCGGTCGACGGCTCGAAGGTGAAGCGGACGACCTCGGGGTCCTGGATGATCTCCCAGACGTGCTCGGCGTCGGCCGCGGTGAATGGTCGCAGCCTGGTCTTTTCGCCGGTCAAGACGGGTTTGACGGAGCAGTCCATGGAGGACTGTGCCCCACGGGCGAGTGGGGCGCAGGTGTTTTTCCGGCAGTCAGAACTCTCGTCGGCCCCGGTTGCCCGGGCGGGACGCCACCCACGCCCGGACGGTGTGCGCGTACCAGAAGGGCTTGCCGCCCTCGACGTGGTCGGGCGGTGGCAGCAGCCCGTGCTTGCGGTACGAGCGCACGGTGTCCGGCTGCACCCGGATGTGCGCCGCGATGTCCTTGTAGGACCAGAGCCTTCGGTCGGTCATGGGTTGCCCCTCCCTGCGCGTACCGCGGCGGCGGCCGGGGGCGGCCGTCCGGGGGAGCCGGGCACAGCGCTGGCGATCACAAAGCCTGTGCACCGGTGAACGACGCGGCGCGAGGGCTGGGCAGGGCCTGGGCGCCGGTTGTGACGCAAGACCCGCGTACTTGCGACATGCGTGACACAAGGGGGGTACTTGTGACAGAGGTGACGCAAAGGCGTACGCGGGCTCGTCGGCGGGGCGTGTTGACTTGTGGGTGACCGTGTCCTCCGGATCGGCCGGCCGTACGCCTGGCGTGCCGTCGGCGAGCCCTGCGGGGGCCGTGGGGGCTACGCCCCGCAGGACCTCAGGAAGGCCCGCGTCCGCTGCGCGATCGGCAGCGGCTTGTCCGGCTCGCACGGGTACATGTCCTGCTCGACGATCGCGAACAGGTCGACGTCGAGCTTCTGCGCGGCCTCCAGGACGGGCCCCAGCTCGGGCACCCCGGTGGGCGGCTCGCACATCACTCCGCGCGCGACCGCCGGCCCGAACGGCACCTCATCGGCCCGCACGTCCGCCAGGATCTCCGGGTCGACCTGCTTGAGGTGCAGGTACCCGATCCGCTCGCCGTAGGTCTCGATGAGCTTGACGCTGTCGCCGCCGCAGTACGCGTAGTGCCCGGTGTCCAGGCACAGTGACACCAGCGAGGAGTCGGTGGCGTCGAGGAAGCGGACCACGTTCTCCTCGCTGTCGATGTGGGTGTCGGCGTGCGGGTGGACGACGATCTGCAGGCCGTACTCCTCGCGCACCCGGCTCCCCAGCCGTTCGGTCAGGGAGCTGAGATTGCGCCACTGCTCGGGCGTGAGGGTGTCCGGCTCCAGCACCTCACCGGTCTTGTCGTCCCGCCAGAAGGACGGGATGACCACCAGGTGGGATGCGCCCATCGCCTGCGCCAGGACCGCGTTGTCCGCGACGTGGTCCCAGGTCTTCTCCCACACGGCCTCGCCGTGGTGCAGGCCGGTGAAGACCGTGCCGGCCGACACTTTCAGGCCACGCCGGGAGGTCTCCTCGGTGAGGACGGCGGGATCGGTCGGCAGGTAGCCGTAGGGGCCCAGCTCGATCCACTCGTAGCCGGACTGCGCGACCTCGTCGAGGAAGCGCTGCCAGGGCACCTGGCGGGGATCGTCCGGGAACCAGACGCCCCAGGAGTCGGGGGCCGATCCGATCCGGATGCGGGACAGTGAGGTCTGAGGTGACAACGACGTCATGGCCGCCAGCGTGCGGATCCCGAGCGAGGGTGTCAAGCCCTGGTCCGAATGTCTGGACAAAACATTGACAGGGCTCACCATGCGGGGCTAGAAAGCCGTGGAGAGCCGACACGAAGGGAAGTCGATGGCGTACGACCTGATCACCATGGGGCGGATAGGAGTGGACCTCTATCCGCTGCAGACGGGCGTCCCGCTGCCGCAGGTGTCGTCCTTCGGCAAGTTCCTCGGCGGCTCGGCCGCCAACGTCGCGGTCGCCGCGGCCCGCCTGGGACGGCACACGGCGGTGATCACGCGGACCGGCGACGACCCGTTCGGCACCTACCTGCACGAGGCGCTGCGGGACTTCGGCGTCGACGACCGCTGGGTCACCCCGGTCCCCGGCCTGCCGACCCCGGTCACCTTCTGCGAGGTCTTCCCGCCGGACGACTTCCCGCTGTACTTCTACCGCCGGCCCAAGGCGCCCGACCTGGAGATCGACGCCCACGAGCTGGACCTCGACGCCGTCCACGAAGCCCGCATCTTCTGGGTCACCGGCACCGGCCTGAGCGAGGAGCCCAGCCGTACGGCGACCCTGGCGGCCCTCGCCCACCGGGCCAAGGCCGGCACCACGGTCTTCGACCTGGACTGGCGGCCCATGTTCTGGACGGACCCGGACACGGCCCGCCCCTTCTACGAAGAGGCCCTGCGCCACACCACCGTCGCCGTCGGCAACCTCGACGAGGTGGAGGTGGCGACCGGAGTGCGCGAGCCGCACGCCGCCGCCCGCGCGCTCCTGGACGCCGGGGTCGAACTCGCCGTCGTCAAGCAGGGCCCCAAGGGCGTCCTCGCCGTCAACAACAAGGGCGAGTCCGCCGAGGTCCCGCCCCTGCCGGTGACCGTCCTCAACGGCCTCGGTGCCGGTGACGCCTTCGGCGGCTCCCTCTGCCACGGCCTGCTGGAGGGCTGGGACCTGGAGAAGATCATGCGGCACGCCAACGCGGCCGGGGCCATCGTCGCCTCCCGTCTGGAGTGCTCGTCCGCGATGCCCACGCCGGACGAAGTGACGGCGGCCCTCGCGGCGGGAGCCGTCCTGTGAGCACCGTCGCCCCCGCCGGCAACGGCCCCGTGCCCTCCGTCGACGTCACGGAACTCGTCCGTCTGCGCACCCACCACCCCGACGCGATCGCGGAGGCCGCCGCCCGCCGCTCCCGCCGCCCGCTGCTCAACGAGGCCGGCCGGCTGATGATCGTCGCCGCCGACCACCCGGCCCGCGGCGCCCTCGGGGTCGGCGACCGCAAGTTCGCCATGGCCAACCGCGTAGACCTGCTCGAACGCCTCTGCCTGGCGCTGAGCCGCCCCGGCGTGGACGGCGTCCTCGCCACCGCCGACATCCTCGACGACCTGCTGCTGCTCGGCGCCCTCGACGGCAAGGTCGTCATGGGCTCGATGAACCGCGGCGGCCTCCAGGGCGCCTGCTTCGAACTCGACGACCGCTTCACCGGCCACCGCCCCGAGGACATCGAGCGCTTCGGCTTCGACGCCGGCAAGCTGCTCCTGCGGATCGACTACGACGACCCGGGCTCCCTCACCACCCTGGAGTCCACGGCCCGCGCCATCGACGACATGGCCGCGCGCCGGCTCCCCGTCTTCGTCGAGCCGTTCATCAGCGAACGCTCCGCCGAGGGCAAACTCCGCAACGACCTGTCCGCCGAAGCCGTCACCAAGTCGATCGCCATCGCCTCCGGGCTCGGCGGCAGTTCGGCCTACACCTGGCTGAAGGTGCCGGTCACCGAGAACCCCGACGACATGGCCGAGGTCATGGCGGCCTCCACGCTGCCCGCCGTGCTGCTCGGCGGCGAGGTCGGCGACGACCAGGACGGGGCGTACGAGAAGTGGCGGGGCGCCCTGCAACTGCCCACCGTGCGCGGCCTGGTGGTCGGCCGTTCGCTGCTGTACCCGGCGGACGGCGACGTGGCCGCCGCCGTGGACACCGCCGTAGGACTGCTGTGAGGGCCGCATGACGAGCAACGACCTGTACCTCGCGAAGGGCGCCACGACGGGCGCCCAGTACGCCGTCGACATCGACCCGAAGCGGGCCGGCTGGACCTACAGCAGCCTGCGGATCGTCGAGCTGGAGCCCGGCGGCACGCACGCCTTCGACGCCGGGGACAGCGAGTGGATCGTCGTCCCGCTGCAAGGCGGCTGTACTGTGCAAACAGAGGGCAGCGAGTTCCAACTCCTGGGCCGGGAAAGCGTGTTCAGCGGAGTCACCGACTTCGCGTACGTGCCCCGTGACGCCCGGGCACAGATCGCCTCCGGCGCGGGCGGCCGCTTTGCTTTGGCAGGAGCGAAGTGCGAGCGACGACTCCCCGCCCGCTACGGCCCCGCGCCGGAGGTCCCGCAGGAACAGCGTGGCAGCGGCAACTGCACCCGCCACGTCCGCAACTTCGCCTCGGCCGACGCCTTCGACTGCGACAAGCTGATCGCCGTCGAGGTGATCACGCCCGGCGGCAACTGGTCCTCGTACCCGCCGCACAAGCACGACGAGCACCGGCCCGGCGAGGAGGCGGAGCTGGAGGAGATCTACTACTTCGAGATCGACGGCCCGAACGGATTCGGCTATCAGCGCGTATCCCCCTCCCGTGAGGGCGGTTCGGACGTCCTCGCGGAGGTCCGCTCCGGCGACGCCGTCCTCGTCCCCGACGGATGGCACGGCCCGTCGATCGCCCAGCCCGGCCACGACATGTACTACCTGAACGTCATGGCGGGCCCGGGCGAGACCCGGGAATGGCGGATCTGCTTCCACCCGGACCATACGGAGGGTTACCGATGACCTCGACGACGAGGCTGACGGTCGCACAGGCGCTGGTGCGTTTCCTGGCCGCCCAGTACACGGAGCGGGACGGCGAACGGCAGCGGCTGATCGGCGCGACCTGGGGCATCTTCGGCCACGGGAACGTCGCCGGGCTCGGCCAGGCGCTCGTGGAGTACGCCGACGAGATGCCGTACCACCAGGGCCGCAACGAGCAGTCCATGGTGCACGCGGCCGTGGGTTACGCGCGGCAGTCGAACCGCCTGTCCACCCACGCCGTCACGACCTCCATCGGCCCCGGCGCGACCAACCTGGTCACCGGTGCCGCGCTCGCCACGATCAACCACATCCCGGTCCTGCTGCTCCCCGGTGACACCTTCGCCACCCGGGTCGCCGACCCGGTCCTCCAGCAGCTGGAACTGCCGTACGCGGGCGACGTGTCGGTCAACGACTGCCTGCGCCCGGTGTCGAGGTACTTCGACCGCGTCACCCGCCCGGAAGCCCTCATCCCGGCCGCACTCCAGGCCATGCGGGTGCTCACCGACCCGGTGGAGACCGGCGCGGTCACCCTCGCCCTCCCGCAGGACGTCCAGGCCGAGGCGTACGACTGGCCCGACGCGTTCTTCGCCGAGCGCACCTGGGTCGTACGACGGCCGGGCGCCGACGCGACCGAGCTGGCCGAGGCCGTCACCGCGATCCGGGCGGCCGAGCGCCCCCTGCTGATCGCCGGCGGCGGCGTCCACCACAGCCGCGCCGAGGAGGCCCTGGCCGAGTTCGCGGCGGCCACCGGCATCCCGGTCGCCTCCACCCAGGCCGGCAAGGGCTCCCTGCGCCACGACCACCCCCAGGACGTCGGCGGCGTCGGCCACACCGGCACCGCCACGGCCGACGAACTCGCCCGCCTGGCCGACCTGATCATCGGCGTCGGCACCCGCTACACCGACTTCACCACCGCCTCCGGCACCCTGTTCGAGAAGCCCGGGGTCCGCTTCCTCAACCTCAACATCGCCCCCTACGACGGCCACAAGCTCGCCGGCATGCCGCTCGTCGCGGACGCCCGCAGCGGCCTCCAGGAGCTGACCCAGTCCCTGGGCATGCACGCGCACCGGGTCACGGACGCGTACGTCAGCGAGTACACCCTGGACAAGGAGCGCTGGGAGCAGCGCGTCGACGCCTGCTACGAGGCCGAGGAGCCGGACGTACGGCCGACGCAGTCCCAGGTGCTCGGCGCGCTGGACGCCCTCGTGGACGAGTCGGACGTGATCATCAACGCGGCCGGTTCGCTCCCCGGCGACCTGCACAAGCTGTGGCGGGCGCGCTCTCGGGACCAGTACCACCTGGAGTACGGCTACTCCTGCATGGGCTACGAGATTCCGGCAGCCATCGGCGTCAAGATGGCGGCACCCGATCGGCCCGTGTGGGCGCTGGTCGGCGACGGCACCTATCTGATGATGCCGACGGAGATCGTGACGGCCGTACAGGAGGGGATCGCGATCAAGATGCTCCTCATCCAGAACCACGGCTACGCGTCCATCGGCGGACTGTCGGAGTCGGTGGGCGGCGAGCGGTTCGGCACCGCGTACCGCTACCAGTCCCAGGACGGTACCTACACGGGGGCGCCGCTCCCCGTGGACCTCGCCGCGAACGTGGCGAGCCTTGGCATGCGCGTGCTGCGCGCGAAGACCGTACGGGATCTGCGGGCCGCGCTCGCCGAAGCCCGTGCGGCCGACACTCCCACATGTGTCTACGTCGAGACGGAAACGGCAGACACAGTGTCGGGCCCGCCGCCGGCGCAGGCCTGGTGGGATGTACCTGTGGCCGAAACCGCGACCCGACCCTCCGCGGTGAAGGCACGTGAGCTGTACGAACGGCACGTCTCCACCCGACGCCGCCATCTGTGAAGGAGCACTCGGTCATGACGAAGATCGTCAACCACTGGATCGGCGGCAAGACCGTCGAAGGCGCGTCGGGTACGTACGGGCCGGTTACCGACCCCGCGACCGGCGCGGTCACCACCAAGGTCGCGTTCGCCTCCGTCGAGGAGGTGGACGCCGCCGTCGCCGCCGCCAAGGACGCCTACGCGACCTGGGGCACCTCGTCGCTCGCCAAGCGGACCACGATCCTGTTCAATTTCCGGGCGCTGCTGGACGCGAACCGCGACGCCATCGCCGAGCTGATCACCGCCGAGCACGGCAAGGTGCACAGCGACGCGCTCGGTGAGGTCGCGCGCGGCCTGGAGATCGTGGACCTGGCGTGCGGGATCACCGTGCAGCTGAAGGGCGAGCTGTCGACCGAGGTGGCCAGCCGCGTGGACGTCTCGTCCATCCGGCAGCCGCTCGGTGTCGTCGCGGGCATCACGCCGTTCAACTTCCCGGCGATGGTCCCGATGTGGATGTTCCCGATCGCCATCGCGACCGGCAACACCTTCGTCCTGAAGCCGTCCGAGAAGGACCCGTCGGCTTCCCTGAAGATCGCCGAGCTGTTGGCCGAGGCCGGTCTGCCGGACGGCGTCTTCAACGTCGTCAACGGCGACAAGGTGGCCGTCGACCGCCTCCTGGAGCACCCGGACGTCAAGGCCGTCTCCTTCGTCGGCTCGACTCCGATCGCCCGCCACATCCACACCACCGCCTCGGCGAACCACAAGCGCGTCCAGGCCCTGGGCGGCGCCAAGAACCACATGCTGGTCCTGCCGGACGCCGACCTGGACGCGGCGGCTGACGCGGCGGTCTCGGCGGCCTACGGCTCCGCGGGCGAGCGCTGCATGGCCATCTCGGCCGTGGTCGCGGTCGGCGCGATCGGCGACGAGCTGGTCGACAAGATCCGCGAGCGCGCCGAGAAGATCAAGATCGGTCCCGGCAACGACCCGACCTCCGAGATGGGCCCGCTGATCACCGCAGTCCACCGCGACAAGGTGGCCTCCTACGTGGAGGGCGCGGCGGCCGAGGGCGCCGAGGTCGTCCTCGACGGCACCGGCTACACGGTCGACGGCTTCGAGGACGGTCACTGGATCGGCATCTCGCTGCTCGACAAGGTGCCCACGTCGGCCAAGGCCTACCAGGACGAGATCTTCGGCCCGGTGCTGTGCGTGCTGCGCGTCGACACGTACGACGAGGGCGTGGCCCTCATCAACAGCTCGCCGTTCGGCAACGGCACCGCGATCTTCACCCGGGACGGCGGCGCGGCCCGCCGCTTCCAGATGGAGATCGAGGCCGGCATGGTCGGCGTGAACGTCCCGATCCCGGTCCCCGTCGGCTACCACTCCTTCGGTGGCTGGAAGGACTCCCTCTTCGGGGACCACCACATCTACGGCAACGACGGCACGCACTTCTACACCCGCGGCAAGGTCGTCACCACCCGCTGGCCCGACCCGGCGGACGCCCCGGCCGGCGTCGACCTGGGCTTCCCGCGCAACCACTGACACCGACAGTCGGGGCCGTCCGTGACACGGACGGCCCCGTTTTATGGCCGCTGCGCGGCCATCAGGGGCGCGGGGCTGTGCTCAATATGCGGCTCCGCCGCGTGGGCGTGATCAGCCACCCGCACCCGCACCCGCCCGACAACAGAGCCCACCGAGCTCTCAGCCGCCGTACCACGCCCGCGGTACACGAAACCGTCCCCGTAGGGATGGGGCGTGGTTCGCCGTTCCTGAGGACTGAGCGCGAGTGAGCCCATTCAGCCGCACGCCCCGAACGGTCTTGGGCGCACTGGTCCCCGGCGTACTCGACCCTGGGGCGGCGACATGCATCCTGTGCGTGGTCCGATCCCGGGAGGCCAGTTCCCTGCGCGAGCTGGCCAGGTGGGTACGGCCAGAGGCGACGGGGAGGCCCCGAACCATCCTCTGGTGGAGCGGGGGCCCCGCACACTGGCGCCGTACCCGGCGTCCCAGATCGCACGATCACGTTAACCCGATCGGCCCAGGGCCCCCAAGCTTGCGAGCGGACCATCACACGAGCGAGCTAACTCGACCTCATGCACACTCTCCGGCGAGCAGCTACAACCCCCCGGTAGATAACTTCCCGACAGTTTCACCCCGTACCGTTGACGCATGGATCTTCGACTGCCCCGGCTGCAAGACCTGCTCCGGCGGCCACGACGGCTCGGCGCCGCCGTGGCCGCCGTCGTGGTGCTCGCCGGCGCCGGGACATGGACGGCCGCCGACGACGACGCGCCGCCGGTACGCCGTACCGACCGGGTCATGGACATGGGGGGCGGGGTGCGCATCGACACCTCGTACTTCACGTCCCCCGACGCGGGACGCCGCCCCGCCGTCCTCCTCGCCCACGGCTTCGGCGGCAGCAAGAACGACGTACGGCAGCAGGCCCAGGACCTCGCCCGGGACGGGTACGCGGTCCTGACCTGGTCGGCGCGCAGCTTCGGCGAGTCGACCGGCAGGATCGGGCTCAACGACCCGAGGGGCGAGGTCGCCGACGTACGCGAGCTCATCGACTGGCTCGCGAAGCAGCCGCAGGTCCAGCTCGACAAGGCCGGCGACCCGCGCGTGGGCATGGCGGGCGCGTCCTACGGCGGCGCGATCGCGCTGGAGACCGCCGGGTACGACGACCGGGTGGACGCCATCGCCCCGGCGATCACCTACTGGAACCTCGCCGACGCCCTCTTCCCGAACGGCGTGTTCAAGAAGCTGTGGGCGGGCATCTTCGTCAACTCCGGCGGCGGCTGCGAGAAGTTCGAGCCGCAGCTGTGCCAGATGTACGAACGGGTCGCCGAGTCCGGCACCCCGGACCCGGAGGCCGTCAAGCTCCTTCAGGAGCGCTCGCCGTCCGCAGTCGGCGGCCGCATCAAGGTGCCCACCCTGCTGATGCAGGGCCAGACCGACTCCCTCTTCCCGCTCGGCCAGGCCGACGCGGCAGCGAAGGCGATCCGCGCCAACGGCGCCCCGGTCGACGTCGACTGGATCGCGGGCGGCCACGACGGCGGCGACATGGAGACGAGCCGCGTCCAGGCACGCGTGCAGTCCTGGTTCGACCGGTACCTCAAGGACGACAAGGCCGCCGACACCGGCCCCGCCTTCCGCATCACCCGCACCGGAGGCGTCGACTCCACCGACGGCCAGGCGCTGCGGCGGGGCGCGAGCGACGACACGTACCCCGGCCTGGAGAGCGGACGGAAGACCTTCGCCCTGACCGGCCGCGAGCAGAGTTTCGCCAACCCGGCGGGCGCCAACCCGCCCGCCGTCTCGGCCCTTCCCGGCCTCGGCGGCGGCGGCCTCGCCCAGCTCTCCTCGCTCGGGGTCGGCGTCTCGCTGGACTTCCCCGGCCAGTTCGCCCGCTTCGAGTCGGCGCGGGTCACCGACGACGTCCGGATCACCGGATCGCCGAAGGTCACCGTCCACGTCGAGTCGACGAGCGACGACGCCGTCCTCTTCGCCAAGGTGTACGACGTCGGCCCGGGCGGCACCCAGCAGGTGCTGCCCTCCCAGCTGGTCACCCCCCTCAGGGTCGAGGGCGCCAAGGCCGGCAAGGACGTGACGATCACGCTTCCCGCCGTCGACCACGACGTCGAGAAGGGCCACCGGCTGCGTCTGGTCCTCGCCTCCACCGACCTCGGATACGCCTCCCCGGCCGCTCCGGCGGCGTACACCGTCTCCCTGAAGGGCGACCTCACGGTGCCGACGGCCCCCGGCGTGACCACCGCGGCCGCCCCGCTGCCCGCGTGGGTGTGGTGGCTGCCCCTCGCCGGCGCGGTGGTCGCCCTGGCCCTGCTGCTGACCGGCCGCCGCCGTACCTCCGCGGCGGCCCCCGACCCGGACCTCGCCGAAGTCCCCCTGCAGATAACGGATCTGAGCAAGCGGTACGCCAAGTCGGCGGACCGGTACGCGGTCAAGGACCTGTCCTTCCGCGTGGAGAAGGGGCAGGTCCTCGGCCTCCTCGGCCCGAACGGCGCGGGCAAGACGACCACCCTCCGCATGCTGATGGGCCTGATCAAGCCGGACGACGGGGAGATCCGCGTCTTCGGCCGGGCGATCCGCCCGGGCGCCCCGGTGCTGTCCCGGGTCGGCGCCTTCGTCGAGGGCGCGGGCTTCCTGCCGCACCTGTCCGGCCGGGAGAACCTGGAGCTGTACTGGGCGGCGACAGGCCGCCCCGCCGAGGACGCCCACCTGGACGAGGCCCTGGAGATCGCGGACCTCGGTGACGCACTGGCCCGCGCGGTACGCACGTACTCGCAGGGCATGCGCCAGCGCCTCGCCATCGCCCAGGCCATGCTCGGCATGCCCGACCTGCTGATACTGGACGAGCCGACGAACGGCCTGGACCCGCCGCAGATCCGTGAGATGCGCGAGGTGCTGATCCGGTACGCGGCCGCCGGGCGCACCGTGATCGTCTCCAGCCACCTGCTGGCGGAGGTCGAGCAGACCTGCACGCACATCGTCGTCATGGACCGGGGCAGGCTCGTCCAGGCCGGTCCGGTCGCGGAGATCATCGGCTCCGGCGACACCCTGCTCGTCGGCACCGGAACTCCCCTGGAGGAGGCGGTCGTCGAGAAGATCGCCGCGCTGCCGGGCGTCGTCTCGGCCGTGCGCACCGACGACGGGCTCCTGGTCCGCCTCGACGCCGACGGCAGCGCCCGGCGCCTGGTCGTCGAACTCGTCCGCCTCGAAGTGCCCGTCGAGTCGGTGGGCCCGCACCGCCGTCTGGAAGACGCCTTCCTCACCCTGATCGGAGGCTCCGCATGAGCACGCTCGTCGAGCGCCCGGAGGTCGCCTCCGGCTACCGCGCGGGCCGCACGCTCCCCCTGAGGGTGGAGCTGGTCCGCCAGCTGAAGCGGCGCCGCACCCTGGTCATGGGCGGGATCCTCGCCGCCCTGCCGTTCGTCCTGCTCATCGCCTTCGCCATCGGCGGCGAGCCGGACGGGGAGGGCAACCGGATCACGCTGATGGACACGGCGACGGCGTCGGGCGCCAACTTCGCCGCCGTGAACCTGTTCGTGTCCGCGGGCTTCCTGCTGGTCGTCCCGGTCGCCCTGTTCTGCGGGGACACGGTCGCCTCGGAGGCCAGCTGGTCCTCCCTGCGCTATCTCCTGGCCGCTCCGGTGCCGCGCGCCCGGCTGCTGTGGTCGAAGCTCGTCGTCGGGCTCGGCCTCAGCCTGGCCGCGATGATCCTGCTGCCGGTGGTGGCACTGGCCGTCGGCTCGGCCGCCTACGGCTGGGGCTCCCTGGAGATCCCCACCGGCGGCTCGCTCGCGCCGGGCACGGCCGCCCAGCGGCTCGTGGTGGTCGTGGCGTTCATCTTCGTGTCCCAACTGGTCACCGCCGGGCTCGCGTTCTGGCTGTCGACCAAGACGGACGCCCCGCTCGGCGCGGTCGGCGGCGCGGTCGGCCTCACCATCGTCGGCAACGTCCTCGACGCCGTGACGGCCCTCGGCGACTGGCGTCACTTCCTGCCCGCGCACTGGCAGTTCGCCTGGGCCGACGCCGTCCAGCCCAATCCCGAGTGGTCCGGCATGATCCAGGGCACGGCCGTTTCCATAACGTACGCCGTGGTGCTGTTCGCGCTGGCCTTCCGGGGTTTCGCCCGCAAGGACGTGGTGTCCTAGGTCACCGGAGGATCACCTACCGGTCTCGACGGCCGCCTTCCGTGCCCTCTTCGAGATCCATCCGCAACGCTCCGTAGCGCACGTTCCGTCCCCCCGCGCCGTCACAGTCACAGACAAGGCGTCATAGACCAAGGGGGCACGGAAGATGGAGCGGTATCGAATACGACGGCTGCGCGCCGCCCTGCTCGCGATCACCGCGGCGGGCGGCCTGCTGCTCACCGGGTGCGGCGCGGGCAACAGCGGCGACCACGGCAGCGCGGACGGGGCGACCGGCTTTCCCGCCCCCGACCACAACCGGGGCACCGGCGAACAGGACAGCGACAACGACGGCGACCGCCCCGACGACGAGTCCCGCGAGGTCGCCCCCTCGCCCGACTACCTCTCCACCTTCGCCCTCGACGTCGACACCGCCTCCTACGGCTACGCCCGCCGCACGCTCGCCGACGGGCAGCGGCCCGACCCGTCGACGATCCGCCCCGAGGAGTTCGTCAACAGCTTCCGCCAGGACTACGAGCGCCCCGACGGCAACGGCTTCACGGTGACCGTCGACGGCGCCCGCACCGACGAGGACGACTGGTCCCTGGTCCGCGTGGGCCTCGCCACCCGGGGTGCGGCCGAGCAGAGCGGCGAACGCCCGCCCGCCGCCCTGACCTTCGTCATCGACATCTCCGGCTCCATGGCCGAACCGGGCCGCCTCGACCTCGCCCAGAAGTCCCTCGGCGTGATGACGGACCGACTGCGCGACGACGACTCGGTCGCCATCGTCACCTTCAGCGACAAGGCCGAGACCGTCCTGCCGATGACCCGCCTCGACGGCAACCGAGGCGAGATCCACGAAGCGATCGACAACCTGGAGCCGACCTTCTCCACCAACCTCGCCGCCGGCGTCGAGACCGGCTACTCCACGGCCGTCGAGGGCCTGCGCAAGGGCGCCACCAACCGGGTCGTCCTCGTCTCCGACGCCCTCGCCAACGACGGCGACACCGACCCCGACTCCATCCTCGAACGCATCGACGGCGCCCGCCGCGAACACGGCATCACCCTGTTCGGCGTCGGCGTCGGCAGCGAATACGGCGACGCCCTGATGGAACGCCTCGCCGACAAGGGCGACGGCAACACGACGTACGTCTCCGACGCCGACGAGGCCCGTACGGTCTTCTGTGAGCAGCTCCCGAAGAACATCGACCTCACGGCCCGCGACGCCAAGGCCCAGGTCGCCTTCGACCCGGAGACGGTCGCCGAGTTCCGCCTGGTCGGCTACGACAACCGCCGCGTCGCCGACGACGACTTCCGCGACGACCGCGTCGACGGCGGCGAGGTCGGCCCCGGCCACACCGTGACCGCCCTCTACGCCGTCCGCACCAAGTCCGGCGCCGACGGCCACCTCGCCACCGCGACCGTCCGCTGGCAGGACCCCAGCACCCGCACCCCGCACGAGGAGTCGGGCCAAGTGGAGACCGCCTCCCTCGACCAATCCCTGTGGAGCGCGAACAGTGGCCTCCAAGTCGCTGCCCTGGCCGCGTACTTCGCAGACGCCCTACGCTCCGGTTACGGCGATACCCGCAGCCGTACCGACACCCGCTGGAGCCCGCTCCCCGCCGCCCCGTCCCTGCTGGAACTCGCCGAACGGGCCGACAAACTGGCCTTCATCACCGACACCAAGGCGATACGCCAACTCGCCGAAGCGATCCACCGGGCCGGCGACCTCAGGTAGCCGCGGGCTCATCCGCACAGCTTCCTCTCGGCTTCCTCTCGGCCCGGCCGGCGTACCTGCCGTACGTCCGCACGGCTCGACCCGGCGGACCGCGTCGGCATGGCCCGCGATGTCACCGCCACAACCGCGGGGTTGGTCGCTTGGGACATCTCAGGTTGGACGAGAAGGACATTCCCCAACTGAACACGTAGGGCCCCGACATCCCCGACGAGGAGGTTGCGTGCGGCGGCGCGGGCCGGCCGCAGTGCCATGAGGCGACGTCGGTGCCGACCGGCAGACGCCAGGCAGTTGAAGTGGGAGCCGATGGCCCGAACAGCTCGGACCGGTCGCGTGGCAGGGACAGGTCCACGATGGCCTCCCCGCCGTCGGCGGGCATCACCACCAGATCGACCGCGGTCCGTCCGGGGCGCGTCCGGTGCCGCTCGGACGCCGCCGACGCCGTTCGGGGAAGGCTGGGGGCCAGGCCGGTGGCATCGGCTGGATCGGTCGGAGGGCGGGGTCCGGCAGTTGAGCACCCCGGGACCGTTGGACGGGACGACGAGCTCGAGGTGAGACCCGGTGGTACGCGCGCAAAAAGTGCCTTCCTGCTGGGACTGCGGAGACCTTGGAACAGGCCCCTCATCGCCCCAGCTCAGAAGGCACTTTCGCTATTCCGTCGCGATCCGGACACCGCCGGAATCGAAACGGGCAGGCTAACGGAACACCGTCAGGCGCTGCAGGCCGTGGTTGTCTTACCGTCGGTCTCCAGCGTGGCGCAGAGTTGCGGGACCTTGTTCACGGTGACGGTGAAGGACTGTGCGGTACCGGCCTGAATGGTATGGCGCTGGTTCACGATGGCGCCGCCGACTGCGATTTTCGCAACGACGGTCCGTGCCTCGTCGCATGCAATGGTGAAGGTGACCTTGCTGGTCAGTTCATCGTCGACCTTCTGGACGTCGACGTCACAGGGGAAGTCCTGCTGCGCGGCTGCCTGCGCGGGCACGGCGGCGAAGAGCGGCGCGGAAGCCAGCAGCACGGTGGCCGCCGAACGGATCATGCGGTGAGGCATGGATTCCTCTCAAAGTGTCACTGGAAGCAGGCCGCCACAGGCGGTTGCCCTCGATATACGGCGTCCAAATACCCCTTACACGCCGTTTTCGGGAAGATGTGACCACATGTCGCAAGTAGCTTGCAACATGTGCTGCTCCACTCAGGTGATCTGCCGTTTGGCTACAGGCGCACATCACCCCCGCTCCGGCTGCGACGGCGGCGCACCTGACGGATATGGGCTGGATGCGGTACGTCCTGGAGGCTCTTCGCTCCGTACGGCAGAGGGACGGTGCGCGAGCTCGGCATCCCGGCCGTCGGACCGGGTGGTCCGGGCAGCCCTCAAGCTGGTGCTGGAGCCGATCTTCGAGGCTGTCTTCAAGTCGGCCCCTCTACGACTTCCGGCCCCTGCGACGGGCCTCGAGGTGTCTTCGACTCGATCGACCTCACCGGTACCTCGCGGGACATCCTTTCCCCGCCACGACGCGAATGCCGAAGAGTTCGGCCTCCAGGACTGTGACGGTCACCTGCTACCGCTTGGGTTCGATGAACGGCCGGAGAAGCGGACGGTGGCAACGCCGGCACCGCTCCGTGCCGACAAGTCCCCTTGGTCAAAAGCAGTGCCTGGGGCAGTGGAAATGGAGAACCGCTGCTGGAGTACTGACTACCGACCTCGCGTCTCGGGCTGAAGTTCGAAATGACTGTCATTCAAATCCGCTTCTCATCTTTTGTGTCATTGCTCCATTCGGTGACCGACCTTGATGTGGCCTGGGGGTTCGGCAGCCCGTGCCATCTGCAGTACAGGGCCATGTGGATGAACTTCCGGGCCCTGGGCCCTTTCAAGTTGTGCGGCCTTCCACGCCGAGGCAATATCGGTTCCGTTCTTCCAGAGAGGAAGAAACAGAACGGAGATTTCGAATGCGCAAGAGCATGAAGCTGGGCGCCGCCTCGACCCTCGCGGCGGTTGCCCTCCTCGCGGGTTCCGCCTCGGCTGCCAGCGCCTGCGACAGCACCCCCACTGGTGGCGGCGACCAGCCCATCACCATCACGAACGAGAACACCAACGTCAACGCGAACGAGAACGACAACGAGAACGAGAACACCGCGACGGCCACGGCCGCTGTCGACTCGACGAACACCCTTGACCTGGTCCTCGACCTGCTGGGCGACGACGAGGTCGCCGTGCCGGTGGCGGGCTGATCGCTCGAGTCCAGTTCAGCGGTTCGGGGCATCCTTTCTTGATCCCCTTGGGGGCCGTGGCCTGACCTGAAAGCGTCTTTCCCTGACGGGCGGATGAGGTGACGTCCTCATCCGCCCAAGGGAGAGGCGCTTTCCGTTTCCCGAGGCGGTCCTTCAGCAAGAAATCACCACGCCGTAGGCGACCGCATCGTGTAGCGCACTTCGGAGGGGACATGAGTGACACGGTCATCCTGCCGCGTTGCCCGGAAACGGGGAAGGCGTCATTCCGGACCGAGAGTGAAGCTCGTGCCTGGCTCATCAGGCAGCCACTGATCGAGAAGATTCCGGACCGGATCTATAGGTGCCCCGGATGCCGGCACTGGCATTTCACGGGGTCCCATCATCTGACCAGTCAGAAAATCCAGTGGCGACGAAACCACGGCAGGCGTGAAGCCGCTCCCCGGCGCAGCCGCAGGAAGAGAGGGAGGAACTGACGAGAAAGCCTTTCCGGTTCGCTTCCCGCTGCACGGAACCGAACATACTCCCGACCGCCCTGGGCCCCCGCTCCTGTGGCAGATAATCCCACGGATTTCCGCGTACAACACGTACAAGTTTCCGCACAGAACCTGCCAGTCTGGCGAATGGTTAGGCGTGTGAGCACCAGCCGACCGGCTGTGGCCAGGCTGACCTTCGACCAGTCCCTCGGTTCCAGGTCGGATTTTCCCACTTCTTCGAATAGGAAGACGAAGAGATTGCGACAGAACCTGCGTAAGGGAATGGTCGTGGCCGCAGCCGCGACCGGCATCCTGTCCCTGTGCGGCATCCCGGCATTCGCGGACGCACAGTCCGAAGGGCCCGCGGGGGGATCGCTCGGCGCCCAGTCCGATGACAGCGCCCCTCGCGAGCACGCCGATCACAACTCCGTCAGAGGGCACACCGACGGCGACAGTTACGGCGACGACAGCGACGACGGCGCTTATGGCAAGGACGTCGTCGGCAAGGTCGATGACAGCGGCAAGGACGTCGTCGGCAAGGTCGATGACAGCGGTAAGGACGTCGTCGGCAAGGTCGATGACAGCGGTAAGGACGTCGTCGGCAAGGTCGATGACAGCGGCAAGGACGTCGTCGCCAAGGTCAGTGACAGCAGCAAGGTCGACGACAGCGGTTACGGCGACGACGAGGCCGGTTACGGCGAAGACGGCGGTTACGGCGACGACGAGGCCGGTTACGGCGGCGGCGAGGCCGGTTACGGCGAAGACGGCGGTTACGGCGGCGGCGAGGCCGGTTACGGCGAAGACGGCGGTTACGGCGACGAGGCCGGTTACGGCGACGACTCGGACACGCCGCCTGCGACTCCCTCCACCACGCCGCCCCAGTCGGTGCCATCGGGCACGCCGCCCGTCACCCCGCCTGCCTCACCTCCGGCGGAGCCACCCTCCCTTCCGAACACCGGCGCCGGGGAGGGGGCGTTCATGGCCGCGGGTGCCGCCGTGCTGCTGATGTCGGGTGGCG
This sequence comes from Streptomyces sp. AC555_RSS877, assembly GCF_019049245.1. Taxonomy (GTDB): domain Bacteria; phylum Actinomycetota; class Actinomycetes; order Streptomycetales; family Streptomycetaceae; genus Streptomyces. The sequence goes on from NZ_JAGMUK010000077.1 coordinate 140,472, forward strand.
CCATCCTGTACCGCCGAGGCCGGGCCGCGTCCCGTCGGTAGCGTCTGTCCCCTTCCGGGTGCCGGACACGGACCGTGTCCGGCACCCGGGGCCACTCCGTCTGTCAGGGGTGTGCCTGCACCGCTTCCGGGCGCCCCCGACCCACCGCCGCAGGGATCGTTCCGACGGGCGGCGTGGTGCGCAGTCGGTGGCACACCCCTCGTACGAGCGTCGTGGCCGTGAACATGGCGCCGTGGACGAAGCGCATGGCCGGCCCGAACGTGGAGGCGGTCACCAGTCCCCCCATGAACAGTCCCGGGTGTGAGGACTCGAAGTCCCGCTCGACCGCGGGGGAGCCGTCGACAGCCGTCGCCAGGCTCCCGCGTAGTTCTTCGGAGAGCAGGCCGAGCCGGTCCAGGGTCGGCCGGAACCCCGTGGCCGCGATCACGTGCTCTGTCTCCAGGAAGCACCGCTTGCCGGTCCGGCTCACCGTCTCCAGCCGTACGCCGCCCGGCACCACACGGGCCGCTGCGACCTCGCGGCCGAGCAGCATCTCCACCGCCTGCTCGACCCGGTCCCGTACCCACCAGGCGCCCGCCGGTCCCAGCGCGGTGGCCGTGATGCGGGCCCGGGTCGGCTCGGGAAGGCGGCGGAAGAGCCCCGGGCGCTCGGCGTAGAACCAGTTGCGCCAGCCGCAGCCGAGCCCGCTGTGCGGGGCGCGGGCCGACTGCCACCAGGGGCGCTGCCACGGCGGTGGCACATCGTTCCAGCCCAGCCCGTCGGCTCGGGCCAGTACCCGTACGCGCGTGCCCTGTTCGGCGAGGAGCGCAGCGGTCTCCAGGGCCGCCTGGCCGCCGCCGATCACCGTGACGTCCCTGCCCCGGAAGCGGCCGAGGTCATTGTGGTGACTGCTGTGCGAGACGAGCGCGGGGTGCAGGCCACGCAGCGGGGACGGCACCTCCACGAAGGGCATGACGCCTACCGCCAGTGCCACCGTCCGGGCGCGCAGTACCTCCCCATCCTCCGTGACCGCCTCGAATCCGGCCGCGCGGGCCGTCACCCGGCTCACCATGCGCTCGTCCACCTGGGGTACGGCGTGGTGCGCGAACCACAGGCCGTACGCGGCGAACGTCGCCACCGGGATCGGTTCGGCGTGCCGCGCCGTCAGGCCCTGGGTCGCGCAGTAGGCGTCCAGCCGCCAACGGCCGTCGGGGTCAACGAGGTTGGAAGCCCAGGGCTCCGACTTGAGGAACATGCCGCGAGGCATGTGGTCCCGCCAGGACGCCATGGGCCGCCCGAGGACGCGCAGGTTCAGCCCGGCTGCCGCGGCATGGGACGCGATGGACAGGCCGTACGGTCCGGCGCCCACCACCAGCAGGTCGTACATCAGCAGCTACTCGCTTTCTCGTCGTCGGTCGGGGTCGGCGTGGCCGCCTGGCGGACCACGCGCGTCGGTGCGGGAGCCGTCGCGGCCGAGCGCAGCCGCTCCCGCAGCCCGCGGAACACATGGCGGCACCACAGGGCCCGCATCGCCCGGCCGGGAGCCGGGTCGTCCGAGGCGTGCCAGGCAAGTTCGCGCCCGCGGGGCGCCGGCCGCAGCGCGGCGAGCGGCGCGTAGTTCTCCACCACGAAAGACCGTCCCACCAGCGGCTGGGCCGCCGGCAGTTGGCGGTAGGTCAGGTCGAGGTGCAGGGCGCGTACGACGTCCAGCCCGGCGGTGTCGGAGAAGAGACGGAACTGGGCGCCGGGACGGGGGTTGAAGTCGAGCAGGTGGTAGCGGCCCGTCGTGTCGCAGCGACGGAAGTCGAGGTCGAAGATTCCGCGATAGCCCAGCTCACCGGTGAGCCGCTCGGCGAGCGCCCGCACCTGCGGGTTGTCCGTCCAGCGGCCGACCACGGTCAGGCCCGCTCCGCGCGGCCACGCCCGCTGCTTGCGGCCTGGCCCGCCCGCGCGCACGGCGCAGGAGCGGTCGGAGTATCCGTGGAAGAACCAGTCGCGGTCCGGGCCCGACGGCAGATACGCCTGCAGCAGCAGCGGGCTGCCGGCCTCCGCGGTACGCAGATACAGCTCCCGCGCCTGCTGCGCGGACCTCACCAGCACCGTGCTGTGCAGCCCGCTGCCCGTCGGCACCTGCCAGGGCCGGCTCCACTTCGCCACCATCGGCAGACCCAGCCGCCGGGCTGCGTCGGCGGCCTGCGTCGAGCTGTCCGGGATCAGCGTGACCGGGTGCGGGATGTCCACAGAAGCGCATACGAGGGCCAGTCCGGCCTTGTCGGCGACGCGTTCGAGCAGTGCGCCGGGCGTGGCGGGCAGCAGATACGAGGGGGTGAGTTCCTCGCGCATGCGGCTCACGGCGACCGCGCTCGCGTCGTCCATCGGGACCAGGACGGCGGGACGCGCGACCCGGGTGGCCACCCGGCGCAGCACGACGGCGATCTCGCCGGGGGATGCCCCGGGCGGCGGCGGAGGATGCGTTTCGCTGACGAAGCGCGATCTGGTGACGGGACTTCCCATGGAATCGGCGACCACATGCACCTCGACTCCCGCTCTGCCGAGCGAGCGCACGGCGCCCAGCGTTCCGTGGTGAAAGGGATTCCGGTCGATCCGCAGCAGAACGGCGGGGACGCGGGTGTCGAGCAGCGGCACGGATCTCATTCCTTCGGATCGGCTCACCCGCACAGGGGAGCGAGGTACTCGAAAGCCGTAAGAGCGATGGCGCCATTCCATTTCGTGTGACTGACTTCATGTGACTGCGTGTCAGTAGTGCGACATGGAATGAACGAGGGCAGAGGACAGAGTGAGAGCGGGGAGAGGAGCAGGCATGGTTCTGCAGAATCGCCGGGCCCGGACCGGGCGGCTGACGGTCGTCTCCGCGGCAGTCGCCCTCTCGGCCGCGCTGGCGTCCGGCGCCGGCTTCGCGGCGGGGACACCGCCCTCCGCCGATCCTTCCGCTCCGACGACGGCCGCCCCGGCGCAGACCGGGCCCGGGGTGACCGCATCGGCCGCGTCGTCGTCCCCGCAGGCGCCCGCGGTCAACCCGGTCCCGTCCCTCCCCGAGCTGCCGCAGCCGACCCCGCCGACCCCTTCCGCCACGGGGCCGACGAAACCGGCGCCCGGCCAGGAGAGCCCCGCCTTCGGCGCTTTCCTCAACTCCGGGACCCAGGGTGTGGTGCGCATGAAGGGACTCAGCAACTGGCTGGGGGGTGCCGAGCTGCGCGTCGGCCACAGCTATCTGCCCGGTGACCGCTGGAGCAACATCGAGGGCGCACCGGGCTTCCTCGACGTGTGGGCGCGCTGGCGCAGGGCCAAGGACGACCGGCTGTTCGTCCTCAACGTGCCCATGCTGGAGCGCAACGAGGCGGGTGTCTCGGACGCCGAGGTCCGGCGGCTGCTGCGACAGGGTGCTGCCGGACACTTCGATCACCACTTCCGCACCCTCGCCGAGCGGCTGGTGGCGTTGAGCATGCCGGACACGATCCTGGTGCTGGGCTGGGAGATGAACGGCACGACGTACACCCATCGCTGCGGGCCCGACCCGGAGGCCTGGAAGACGTACTGGAACAACATCGTCACCACTATGCGTTCGGTGCCGGGCCAGAGATTCCGGTTCGACTTCACGCCGAGCCGCGGTCGCGACGCAATCCCCTGGACGCAGTGCTTTCCGGGGGACGGCAGCGTCGACATCATCGGCATGGACACGTACGACCAGCCGCAAGGAATGCCCTTCGACGAACAGGTGAATGAGCCCTACGGACTTCAAGCGCACGTGGATTTCGCAAAATCGCACAACAAGCCTATTTCCTATCCAGAATGGGGACTGTTCCGTAACGGTGACAACGACGAATACATGCGGCGGATGCTCGCCTGGATCGATGCGCACAAGCCGCTGTACAACACGTTGACCGACTACTGTCCGCACGGTGTCTGGCAGTGCCCGGCCAACCCGGGTTCGTCCCGGGTCTACCGGTCCGTGCTCTCCGGTCGCACCGGCGAACCCGCGACGCTGCCTTTGCCCACCGCACTTCTCGCACCCTGGCGCTCGACGGGCTGCTCGCCGCTGCGTCTTGGCGACTGGGTCGAGTCCTGGCTCGGCCGGAAGGCGTGCTCGCGTCCCGACAGGTGGCCGTGGACCCGGTAGCGGTCGCCGGTGACGGCGGGTCCCGAGAGGGGCTCGCCGTCACCGGCGACCACTACCGGAAGCGACTCAGTAACTCCTTGCACCGGCGACGCGCGGCCACGTCGCCGACCACCGCCGACATCAGCGGGGCCGTGCGTCGCCGGGCCAGCAGTAGCCGCTGGTTGGCGACGGGTTCGGGGCGCCAGCGGTGCTTGTAGGGTTCGTCGCCGCGCAGCAGGCTCAGAGTGCCCAGTCCGCTGAGTCCGCTGATGCTCATGTGCTGGGTGCACGCGTCGAGGAGCATCACCGCCACGTCCGCCTTGCTTTCCCGTAGACGCGGATGGGCGCCGTACAGGTATCCGCCTGTGATCCGGCGCGACAGCAGCGTGAGGTCCACGGCCACCACGTCGCCGTCGAGCCGGAACTCGGTGACCACCGCGTCGCCGGAGCGCACCATCGGTCCCACGGAGCGGACCAGATGCTCGCAGAAACGGGTGCGCAGATGCTCCGGCGTCACCTTCCGTCCCTGCCACTGCAGCCGGTGCAGCTCCAGCAGCCGCCGCAGCGCCGCGTTCACCTGGTCCGGCCGTACGACATGCCGTTCCACACCGAGCGACCTCAGCCTGCGCAACTTGGCGCGCACCCGCTGGGCCCCGTGGGACGGCAGCCGGGACACCAGCGCGTCCATGGGCGCGGCCGGCAGTTCCAGGCACAGCGAGTCCTGCATCCGGTGGTGCGGGCCGCTCCAACGGTCGTAGACGCGTTCGACCGCACCGCCCGGCCGTACCTCGCGGAAGTCGATCAGCGCCGTGTGGGCGGCGGTCGAGAGCACCTCGGTGAGCGCGACGGCCGCCCGATCCGCCCGCTCGTCTTCGATGAGCACGTCCCCGTAGTCGGAGATCACCCCGCCGAGGGGTACCAGTGTGGGCACCGGACCGCGCCGGAACATCAGGGGCGCGGCGGCGACGAGTTCGGCGCCCGCGCGCACCAGCACCAGCCGCAGCCGGCCGGGCCTGCCGTACGACAGCCACCACGAGTGCAGCCAGGCGTGGTTCTGGAAGGGGGTCGCCGCGCCGCACCGCTCGTACAGCCGCCCCCACTGCGGGCCCAGCTCGGCGAAGGCGTGCGTGTCGGTGACGATTTCCGTGGTGTACGCCGCTGTCACAGTTGTCCGTGCACGTCGGCGGCTGGGGCCGGAACGGGCACCGGAGCGGGTCGGACGGGTTCGTCGTCCCCGGTTGTGGTGCGCCTCGGACGGACGAGCAGCAGCAGGCCGCCGAGCAGGCCGCCCGCGCTGGTGCCGACCAGGGTGGTCAACTGCGGCGACGCGGACGACGGCTCGGTCGGCCGCACCGCCTGCGAGAACTGGACGAGTTGGACGTGGGTGCTGTTCTTGGTGCCGTTCGCGTGCAGGGTCAGGGCGTGGGCGACGGCGTTGGCCATGCGGGCGGCGGTACCGGGGCGTCGCGAGGTGGCCGAGACGGCGACCATCGGGGCGTCCGGCGAGGTGGCCGTCCGCACGCTCCGCTGCAGCGTCCGTACCGGCACGTCCGCCGACACCTGCGCGTCCCCGAGCACCGCGAGTTGCGTGGCGGCCCGGCCGTATGCCTGCGCGAAGCCCAGCGCGGAGGCCGGGTCGGACTCCTCGGTGGGTACCGCGACGACGTAGCTGGTGGCCGTGTACACCGGGGCTCTCAGCAGGCCGTAGGCGCCGCCGGCCAGGCCGCCGACGAGCGTGCCGGCCACGAGCAGCACCCAGGGCAGCCAGGCCGCGGCGCGGAACTGACGCCCGGACGGCCGGGAACAGGCGATGGGGTTTTCGGTCATGACGAATTGGCTCCCTGGGGTGAGGGGGACGACGAACTGGACACCGCCGCCGCGTACACGTCCATGAGCCGGGCGGCGCTGCGGGTGATGCTGTAGCGGTGGGCGGCAGCCGGGACCGTACGGGGCCGTGCACCGGCCGCGCGGACCTCGGCGACGGCGCGGGCGTACGCCTCCGGACCGCCGCGCACCCGCCGGGCCGCGGCGGCGGCCCGCGGGGGCAGGTCCTCGATCGCCGGGCACGAGGCGTAGAGCACGGGCAGCCCGGAAGCCAGGGCCTCCACGACTGCCAGTCCGAAGGACTCCTCCGGGGCCGGTGAGACGAGCAGGTCCATGGCGGCGGTGAGGGAGGGCAGGTCGGGGCCGGGGGAGCCGTCGGGGAGATTGGGGCGTTCGCCGGTGAACAGGACGCGTTCGGCCACGCCGGCCTCATGGGCCGTGCGACGCAGGACGCTCGACTCCGGGCCCGCGCCGACCAGCAGCAGCCAGTGGTCGTCGGGAAGCCGGGCGATCGCCCGGATCAGGACGTCGAAGCGCTTGCCCGGGGTGAGCCGGCCGATCCCGCCGACGACGTAGGCGTGCTCCGGCAGGCCGAGGCGGCGGCGGGTGTGGTGGCGCCGGGACAGGTCGAAGCGGAAACGGGTGACGTCGATGCCGTTGGGGACGACCTCGATGCGCGGGGCGGGCACACCCCAGCGTCTGAGACGGTCGGCGACCACGGGAGAGACGGCGACCGTGGCAGAGCCGAGGCGCTCGCTGGCGAGGTAGAGGGCGCGGACGCCCGCCGTCAGTTTCCTGCCTTCCATCTGTGAGTCGCCGAGGGAGTGTTCGGTGGCGACCACGGCCCTGACGCCCGCGAGGCGGGCGGCGAGCCGCCCGTAGACGCAGGCGCGATAGAGGTGGGTGTGCACCAGGTCGTAGCCGCCCGCTCGGATCAGGCGGACCAGGCGGGGGAGCGCGGACAGGTCGCGGTTGCCGCCCATGCCGAGGTGGTGCACGCGGACGCCGTCGGCGACCAGCCCGTCGGCGACAGCACCGGGGTTGGTGAGGGCGGCCACCTCGCAGTCCACGGGGAGGTGACGCAGCAGCAGGCGCAGTTGCTGTTCGGCGCCGCCGACGCCGAGACCGGTGATGACGTGCAGAGCCTTCATGTCACACACCCGCCACGGGGCGCCGGCGCAGCCGGTGCAGCCGGTGCTTGAGGTGGAGCCGCCAGGCCGTGTCGTTCTCGCCGATGTGCAGCCGCGGGAGGGCGTGCGGGCCGGTCAACGGGCCGGGAGCGATGGCGCAGGCGTAGGTGTACCCGGCTTCCCGTACGGCGGCGACGGCGCGCCGGTCGACCGTGCCGTAGGGATAGCAGAAGCCGTCGACCGGAGCGCCGGTCAGCTCCGCCAGCAGTGCCCTGCTGTCGGCGACCTCGGCCTTCAGGGTGGCGTCGTCGGACCGGGTGAGATCGACGTGGGTCAGCCCGTGCGAGCCGATCTCCATGCCCTCGGCGGCCGCGCGCCGGATGCCGTCGGCGCTCAGCAGCGGCTTGCGCGGGCCGAGAGGATCCCAGGAGTTGACGCCGCCGAGGCGTCCGGGCAGGACGAAGAGGGTGGCGCCGCAGTTCCAGCGCAGCAGCGCCGGAAGGGCGTGGGTGAGGAAGTCGGCGTATCCGTCGTCGAAGGTGAGACCGACCAGGCCCCTTCGCCGCCCCCGGGCGCGGGCGGCGATCAGTTCGCGCAGGGACACACCGCGCAGCCCGCGTCGGCTCAGCCAGGCCAGCTGCCGTTCCAGCCGCTCAGGGCTGACCGTGATGCGGTACGGGTCGTCCGAGCAGTCGCCCACGGAGTGGTACATCGCCACCCAGGGGGCCCGCCGGGGGCGCGCCGCGAGGACTGTGCCGGTGACGGGGGAATCAACGGGAACGGCCATGCGTCAGCCTCCGTGTGACGGTACGTACGGAATGGAGTGCGGATGCGCGGCCCTCGGTGCCCAGGGCCCGGCTGAGCGGGAGGAACACCGCGGCCACGGTCACGCATCCGGTCAGGAGGCCCGCCACCGGGGACTGGGGCCCACTCGCGGCCAACGCCCCCGTGACCGTCGCGACCACCGCGGCCGGTAGCGGCCTGCTCAGCTCGGCCAGCACCGGCCCGACACGGATCGGGACCCCGCGCGGGCCGCGGCGCCCGGGCTTGCCGGCGAGGCCGGCGAGCAGCAGTGCCGCCGTGACGGTGATGCCGGCGGCGTTGGCGGCGGCAATACCGGGCACACCCCACGGACCCACGGTCACCACCCCGATCCATGAGGTCGCGATGATGCCTGCCGCCATGGCGCCGACCGGGTACCAGGTGGGCCGCCCCGCCGAGAAGTAGGAGCGGATCAGGACGCCCACCAGGGTCTGGCCGAGCAGCCCGAGGGCGTACACACGCAGCACGCCCGACGTCGCCGCCGTGTCCCGCGCCGTGAACGCGCCCCGCTGGAAGAGGAGTTCGGTGATCTGCGAGGAGCAGGCGATCACCGCGGACGCGCCGAGGAGCAGCAGCCAGGAAGCCAGGGCCAGGTCCCGCTCCACACGGGTCCGGGCCCGTTCCGTGTCGCCGTCCGCGAGCGCCCGTGCGATCACCGGGAAGGTGACGGTGCACAGCATCAGCGACAGCGTCATGGGGATCTGGGCCACCTTCTGCGCGTAGTTGAGGTGCGAGATGGCCCCGGCGGGAAGGGTGGAGGCGAGGAACCGTTCGATCAGGACCTGGGACTGGCGGCACAGGGCGAAGACCAGAACGGCGCCCAGCAGGGAGAGGCGCATCGGGCCTGCCTCGACCACGGCATCGCCGGACGCGGGCGTACGACTCTTCAACTGCCGCCACATCGAGGGGAGTTGGACCGCCACCATCAGGCAGCCGCCGACCGCGACCCCCGCCGCGGCCGATCGTACGCCCCAGTCCTTCCCGAGCAGGGACATCGTGGCGATGATGCCGGTGTTGTAGGCGACGTAGATCGTCGCGGCGGCCAGGAAGCGCCGATGTGCCCGCAGGACCGCGCTGCAGTACCCGGCGAGCCCGAAGGTCAGCACGCAGATCGCCGTCAGCCGGGTGCAGTCGACGGCGAGACGGGGATCGGGCAGGCCGGGCGCCAGAACCCCGACCAGGTACGGGGCCCCGGCGGTGACCAGCGCGGACACGGCGACGAAACCGAGGGACAGACGGGGCAGAGTACCGACCACCAGGGAGCGGACCGGATCTCCGGGGACGCCCTGGGAGCGTCGGGCCAGGGCCATGCTGAACGCCGGGATCAGCACGAAGGCCAGCCCGTCCTCGATGAGCAGCGTGGCGGCGAACTCCGGCACGGTCCACGCGATCAGGAAGGCGTCCGTCTCGCTGCCCGCCCCGAACATCCGGGCCAGCGCCTGGTCGCGCACCAGGCCGAGCAGTGCCCCGGCGATCGACAGCGACGCCGTGATCAGGGTGGCCTTGGCGAGGAAGTTCCGGGAGACCGCGGTGAGGTCGGTTTTGTCCGCGGCCCGCGCCGCGGGCAGGGCCGCACGCTCGGTCCCGGAAGCGGAAGCGCGCTCAGTCCGTGGGCTCCGCGGCGGCGTCGTCGTCATCGCGCCACGGCCTCCTCGACGCTCCGCGGCGCCGGAACAGACGCCGAGCCCGCCCTCTCGCCGTGCCCGGCCAGCGCCCACCAGGCCGCCAGCCCGAAGCACACACCGGTCAGCACGGTGGAGGGGCCGCCGATGTCGGCGTACAGGAAGTCGGTCAGCTGCCAGACCAGCAGTCCGCAGGCGACGAGCGCGCAGTCCAGGCCGGGCCCCTGTGACGCCCGCGTCCGCGACAGGCGCCGCAGCCCGCCCACCAGCAACGCCAGCCAGCTCCCGGCGAGTGCCGACAGGCCGATCAGGCCCTGCTCGCTGAGCACCAGCAGATACATGTTGTGCGGCGACAGGAGCGGCTGTCTGCGGTACGCCGAGCCCGCGCCCTCCGTGTCACTGGCCGCCGACAGCGCCGGCGAGGCGTACCCGTCCCGGTACTCGGGGAAGCCCTTCAGGCCGACGCCGGTGACCGGGTGGTCGCGCCACATGCCGGTCGCGGCCGCCCACAGGGCGAACCGGTCGACGACGGACTGGTCGGGGGCGTCGGCGACCCGCGTGATGCTGTCGATCCGCTCCTGCAGCATCGCCGTGCCGACGCCGAGGCCGCCCACCAGGATCACGCCCACGGCGGCCACGGCCGCGGCCGTCTTCAGCGCGCGCCGCAGCCCGGCCAGCACCAGCTGCGCCGCACAGGTCACGGCCGTGGCGATCCACGCGCCCCGGCTGAAGGACAGCGCGAGCGGCACCAGCAGGACGAGCGCGCAACCGACGGCGACCCACCGCTGTCGCGGGGAGGTCCGGCCGAGCGCCAGACCGAGCGCGCACACCAGGCCGACGGCGGCCACCGTCGCCATGCCCATGACGTCCTGCGGCCCGAAGGTGCCGACGGCGCGGATGTCCTCGCCCTGGTAGGAGGCGCCGGTCCGGGTGACGTACTGGTGCACTCCGACGGCCCCCTGCCACAGGGCGAGCCCCACCAACGACCAGGTGAGCAGGCGGAAGTCACCCAGGTGGCGGATCAGCAGCAGGACCGCCGCCGGAACGAGCACGAAGACCTGCAGACAGCGGCCCATTCCGGTGACACCGGCCCAGGGTGAGAGTGCCCCCATGGCGGCGACGGCCAGCCCGACGACCGGCAGACCCAGCACCATGGCGGCCGTACGCGACAAGGGGCGCCGCCGGTCCCGTACGAGACGGATCGCGCAGTACAGCACCGCCAGCCCGGACATCGCGTCGGCGGGACCTGCGCCGTCCGGGGTGAGCGGCAGTGCCAGCAGGGCGAGCACGGCCATCACGGGCAGGACCGGTGGCAGGGAGGTGCCCCGGCGCGGGAGCGGCGTCAGCGCGAGGCGCACGGTTCTCAGCTCCCCGTCGGACGCACGAGCGTGGCCGCGGTACGCAGCAGGATGCAGACGTCCTGCCACAGCGACCAGTTGTCGATGTAGGCGTTGTCGTACCGGCAGCGGTCCTCGATCGAGGTGTCGCCACGCAGTCCGTGGACCTGGGCGAGCCCGGTGATGCCGGTGCGCACGCGGTGGCGGTCCGCGTAACCGGGGTAGGTCTGCCGGAACTGCGCGACGAAGTAAGGCCGTTCGGGGCGCGGGCCGACCAGGCTCATGTCGCCCCGGAGAACGTTCCACAACTGGAGCAGTTCGTCGAGCGAGGTGCGCCGCAGCATGCGGCACAGCCCACGCATCTCGCTCTCGTTCGCCACGCTCCACCGGGTCGCCGCCTCGTGCGCGTCGACCGGGCGGTGCGTGCGGAACTTCAGCAGCGTGAACGGACGCCCGTCCTTGCCGATGCGCTGCTGCCGGAACACCACGCCCGGCCCGTCGCTGATCCGCAGTGCCACCGCGCACGCCAGCAGCAGGGGGCCGGCCAGCAGCAACAGGGTTCCGGACACCAGGATGTCCAGCGTCCGCTTGCCCGCGCTGCCGCGGCGCGCGGCGGACATCTCCAGACGCCGGCAGGGGAACCCGGCCAGCCGCTCCTGTCTCGCGTACGACGGAGCGCCCGCGTCGACCTCCCACACCTCGCAGCCCGCCTCGGCCAGCGTGCGCAGCAGTGGTGCCTGTCGGGTCCGCACGGACGGGTGGACGGTCAGCACCGCCCGTACCCCGTTCTGGATGACCGCCCGCTCGACTTCCTCCCCGCTCGTCAGCACCGGCAGGCCCTCCGTGCCGTCCGGGCGGCCCGCCACGATTCCCACGGGCCGCATCCCGCACGACGGATGCCGCAGCACAGCGGCGGCCACGCGCTGCGCGGCCTCAGCCGGGCCGATGACGAGAGCGGTGCACGGGTGGCGCAAGAGTACGGCGCGCCACCTCGCGTACTCGGCGGCGCGCAGCGCGCAGCCCGCCGCCGCCTGCACGGCGAAGCCCACCAGCAGGGTGCGGGCGGACAGCGCGTGGTCCGGCCGGTATGCCGCCACCAGTGCCGCGAGCGCGAGCCAGGCCACCGCGGTCCGGCCGCAGACGGTGGGCAGCTCGGGCAGGACGCCTGGCACCGGGGGGTGTGCGCGGGGCGCCCCCAGCAGCAGTGACGCGGCGAGCAACAGCGTGACGGGGAGCGGGCGCAGCTGTGTTCCGGGCAGCGTCAGGGCGCCCAGCAGGGCGGCGGCGCCGTCCACGACGAGCAGCGGCACCGGCGAGGTGGGCCGTGGGGGCGGCTTGTGGACGGGGAACCGGCCGCCCGGGTCGGTGCCCTGCGGCGGCAGGAGCAATACGGGCGAGAATCCGTGTTCCCGGGGCTGTGCGCCGGGGGAGGGGAAGGTGCTTTCCGCGGTCACGAGTGGATGGACTCCCTGTGCTCGATGGGCGCGGCGCGCCCTGCGGGCCATGCGCCGATCAGGTCGCGATAGACCTCCGCGACTGCCTCGGCGGTGTGCCGCACGTCATGTGTGGACAGCACGTGTCGGCGCCCCCGGTGGCCGAGGGACTCGCGCAGCGGCGGGTCGAGCAGCAGTTCTGCCACAGCCCCGGCCAGCACCACCGGGTTCTCGGGCGGGACCAGGCACCGCGCGGTGACGGAGAACGGCAGGCTTTCGCGGGCACCGTCGACGTCCGTGACCACCACCGGCCGCCCGCAGGCCATCGCCTCCAGCGGGGCCAGCGCCATACCCTCCCAGCGGGACGGCAGAACGACCAGATCCGCGGCCTGGTACCAGGGGGAGGTCTCGGCGACGGCTCCCACGAACAGCACGGACTTCGGCGCCCGCGCCCGCAGCCGGTCGCGGTCCGGCCCATCTCCGACCAGCACGAGACGCGCGCCGGGCACCCTGTGGGCGACGGCCCTCCACGCCGTCAGGAGGACGTCCTGCCCCTTCTGGCGGCACAGCCGCCCCACGCAGACGACGAGCGGTGCGGCGGGATCGACCCCGCGCAACGGCTCCAGGCCGGTTCGTACGGTGCCGGCCGGGGCGGGATGGAAGCGCTGGGTGTCCACACCGTTGGGGATGACACTCCACCGTCCGTCGATCCCGGCGCGCACCCCGGTGGCGCGCTCCGCCTCGCTCACGCACACCACCCGCGAGGCCCAACGCGCCCCCCACCGCTCCCACGTCAACGCGAGTGCCGAGGCGACCCCGCCGACCGCCTCGAAGGACCAGGCGTGTGGCTGGAACACGGTGGGGATCCGCCCCCGCACGGCGAGCCGCCCGGCGAGCCCGGCCTTCGCGCTGTGGGCGTGCACGACATCGGGGCGCACCTCGTCGATCACACGGGCGAGGTGCCGCACCTCCCGGACGAGCGACGGACCCGGCGACCGCGTGGCGTGCCAGTGCCGTACGTCGGCCCCGAGCGACCTGAGTCCAACGCTGAGGGTGCCGTCGGGGCAGGCCGTCGTCACCGCCAGGCCGCCCGCGAGCTGCGCCCGTGCCAGATTCGTCACGACGCGGGCGACGCCGCCTTCCACGGGCTGGGCAAGGTGGAGGACCCGCGGCCGGGAGAGGGTCGGTGACCGATGCATGCGCGATGTCCTCGCTCGGGGTGGTGCTCGGGACGGCGGGGAACGCGTCTCACCGCTGGGCGTCGACGGCGATGAAGAGCGCGCCGGTCCACACCACGTCCCGCTGCGACTTCAGCCGGAAGGCCAGCTGGTTGCCGCCCTTGCGCAGACCGCGGCCGAGATCGAGGACATCGGAGTCGTAGCCGAGGGTGTTGGCGTACGCCGGGACACGCTTGGGCGCGGCCGTCCCGGGCTGGCTGATCGTGGAGTTCAGGACGTCGGCGACGGGGTTGGAGGAGTTGGTGAGGGGGGTGACCGTGGTGTGAGGGCGCTGACCGTGCGTACCAGCCCGGGTGGTCCGGAGGGTGAGCGTGTCGCCGGTGACGCCGCGGTCTCCGTCGTACGTGACCAGACCGGCGCGGCCGCCCGCGCCGGCGGGGAAGCGCAGCCGCGACAGCCGGATCTCCTGTCCCGCGCCGTGCTTCAGCGCGTCGAAGCCGTCCCAGAGGGCGAGGTGCCGCAGGGGCGCCGCCGGGTTCCGGTACGCCACCACCAGCGTCCAGCCGCCCCACGCGCCGGCCGCCGACCTGCCTCCCGCCACGTTGACCTGCGCCACGGTGTACAGACCAGGCCTGCTGTCCCGCACCAGCTTCGTCACGTTCGCCGAGGCCTGGAAGGCGTCCGCGCCGTTCGCCACCCGGTGGCCGACGACCGTGTCCGCGAGAACCTCCTTGTACTCCCCGCCGGGTTCGGCGATCAGCACCCGCCCATTGTCCTTCGGCGGCTTCTGCTCGCCGACGCGCAGATTGCCGCCCCAGTACAGCCGTGCGTAACTGACCCGGGAGCCCTTGGGCAGCCGGACCTCCGCCTGGGAGGAGTTGTACGTGTTCGGGTCGCGGTCGATGTCGATGTAGTCCGTGTCGAAGTGGCCGTTCACACCGGCCTCGCCCGCGCGGGCGGCCGGGCAGCCGTGCTCCGTCGACTGCGGAGGTCTTGGGACCGCCCCTGCCGTACGGCAGCTGATGGAGGTGTTGGCCGCGCGCACGATGCCGCCGTGCTGCAGTGCGCGGTACCGCTCGGCGAACGCGACGCGGCTCGCCTCCGGTGAGGGCGGGGCGGTGGCCGCGGTCGCAGGGGCGCCGACGGATGCCCAACTCCCGACGAGGACGAGAGCGCCTGCCGTCACGCGGTGCATTAGTGGGACAAGAGGATTGCGCATGACCGGCGTTTCCCTTTCGGAAAAGGTTGCGGTGTCAGGGGGGCGCACGAAGGCGAAGTGGGTGCCATGAGGGCGCGTGGAGAGGTGCGTAACTCTAGCCGCTCAGGGATATGGGCCGACGAAACCTGACAAGCGTGTCGGAATGGTGAAGGAGAGGTGGATCTCGGTGGGAAGTCCGGCCCTTTGAAAATCTCGTTGAGGAGTCGGCAACCCTGCGTGCGGAGTTACCGGACCGGCCGGTGGTGGGTGGACACCGGCGTCAGAACTTTCCCCCGGCCGAGTACGCGGCCGAAGAAAGGAAAGCGATGGAGTCTCTGCAGTCTGTCACCGTCGTCGCGGATCCCCGGTCATTGCCGGTGCTGCCGCGCCAGCGTTCGCCCAGAACGCCGCTGACGTGACAGGCACCACCGTCGACACCGTGGCGAGCGCCCTCACCAGGGGCCCTGCCCAGGTGGGGGCGGTGCGGAAGTTGGACGGGCTCGACATCAAGAAGAAGGACTCGCCGCTGAACACGGTGCGGGGCGCGGCCAAGGGACTGGCCGGCGGCAAGTCGCTGGGCGGTCTTCCTCTGCACAGCTGAGGTTTTCCCGGGCGGGATGGCTGCCCTTTACCGGCGTTGCAGGGTGTCGCTCCGAACAGGCCGGTTCCGCGCCCGGTGGAGTCGGCCTTTGGTGTTGTCCTGGACGTGAAAAGCGGGTGTGCATGCCCTTCCCTGATTTTGCCTGGTACGGTGCCGCAATTCCCTCTGGTAAATCAAGGGACGGCGAAAAATGAATCCCTCATCCGTGTGGTCATGTGTGTACGATTAGGCCGCTTGGGTGAGGCAAGGTACGGACGCGTTCCGGCGCGTCGGTACAGTGCCGCGGTGACCTCAATCACCAACCAAACGTGTTCTCCGGCCCGCAGGCGGGTACTGCTGGGACTGCTGGCGTCAGGGGCAGGGGTGGCGCTCTCACCGGTCCTGACGGCGTCGGGGTCGGTCGTGCCGGCGGAGGGGTTCGAGGAGACATATCGCCGCCGTCGTGTGGTCGGCGTCAGACACCGCGTCGGCGGGTCCGAAGACGACGGCTCCGGCGGGTGGCAGGTCACCGTGGACGGACGGCCGCTGCACCTGATGCGTCGGGCGGACGGCAGCTGGATGACCATGGTCGACCACTACCAGTCCTATCCGACACCGCTCGCCGCCGCGCGCGCGGCCGTCGATGAACTGGGTCCCACCGAAGGGCTCGGCACGCCGGGCGACAGTGGCGGCCGCACGACCGGCAGCGGTGCGGCGGGCGGCCGCACAGGAGTCGAGGGGGATCATCGCAGTGGTGTACACGCGTAAGGACGTCAGTACGCTCACCCGTTCCGAGCGGCGCCGGCTCATCAACGCATTGCTCGAGGTCAAACGCCGCGGCGAGTACGACGAGTTCGTACGCACGCACATCGAGTACTACAAGCCCGACGGGGAACGAGGCCTGCGCACCGCGCACATGGCGCCCTCCTTCCTGCCCTGGCACCGCAGGTTCCTGCTGGACCTGGAGCGGGCACTGCGCCGCGTGGACGATGCGGTGACCATCCCGTACTGGGACTGGACGCGTGATCGCACTCCGAAGGCCGCACCGTGGACCGATGACCTGCTCGGCGGCACCGGGCGGAGGTCCGACCGCCAGGTCATGACCGGCCCCTTCGCTCACCGCAACGGCAAGTGGACCATCAGGGTGGGATTCACCGACACCCCGTTCCTCCAGCGTGACCTGGGCCGCTCCCAGAATCCCATCGCACTGCCGACGGCCAGGGACGTGGCGGGGGCCCTCGCCGATCCCGTCTACGACACGGCGCCGTGGAACTCCACGTCCGCCAAGGGGTTTCGCAACAAACTGGAGGGGTGGGGACCGGGGAGGGGCGCCGCCTCGTGGCGCAACCACAACCGGGTTCACCGCTGGGTCGGCGGCCAGATGGTGGGTGGCGCCTCCGCCAACGACCCCGTCTTCTGGATGCACCACGCCTTCGTCGACCTCCTGTGGTCCCGCTGGCAGCAGCGGCACCCGAACGCCCGCTACCTCCCCGCGAGACCGCTCGCCGCGGGCGACGCCCAGCACGGCCGGGTCGTCGCACGGCGGGAGAAGTTGCCGCCGTGGGACGTGACACCGGAGAAACTGCAGGACCACAGCGGGATCTACCGGTACGCGTAGCGACCGCCGTGTGACCGGCCGGTCGGCCGTCAGGGCAGCCGTCGTACCGGGTGGCCCGACAGGTAGGCCCGGATGTTCTCCACGGCCTGGCCGTAGTACGTCGTGTAGTTGTCCCGGGAGACGTAGCCGAGATGGGGAGTGGCCAGCAGGCGAGGGGCGGTGCGCAGGGGGTGGTCGGCCGGGAGGGGCTCGGTGTCGAAGACATCGACTGCGGCGCCCGCGATGCGGCCCTCGTGCAGCGCGGACAGCAGGGCGTCCTGGTCGACGATGGCCGCGCGGGAGGTGTTGACCAGGTACGCGGTCGGTCTCATCAGGGCGAGTTCGGCGGGGCCCAGAAGGCCGCGGGTGCGGTCACCGAGGGCCAGGTGGACGGAGACGAAATCGCTGGACTCCAGCAGCGCCTCCTTTGAGGGGGCGAGGCCGACGCCCACCTCGTCGGCGCGCTCCCGGGTGAGGTTCTGGCTCCAGGCGCTGACGTGCATGCCGAAGGCGAGCCCCACCTGCGCCACCCGGCTGCCGATCTTGCCCAGCCCGAGCAGTCCGAGGCGGCGGCCGTGCAGGTCGGCGCCGACCGTCTGCTGCCAGGGGCCGCCGGAGCGCAGGGCGTTGCTCTCCTCGACGATCTGGCGGGCGAGGCCGAGCAGCAGGGCCCAGGTCAGTTCGACGGGCGGGGTGGAGGAGCTGGCCGTGCCGCAGACGGTGACGCCGTTCGCCTCGGCGGCGACGTAGTCGATGACGGTGTTGCGCATTCCGGAGGCGACGAGCAGCCGCAACCTGGGCAGTCGGGCGAACAGTGAGGCCGGGAAGGGCACCCGTTCTCGCAGGGTGACCACGATGTCGACGTCCGCGAGGGCCGCGGCGAGGGCGTCCTCGTCGGCGAGGTGCTCGCGCAGTGCCACCACCTCCACCTCCCCCTCGATCACCGACCAGTCGGCGAACCGGGTAGCCATCTCCTGGAAGTCGTCCAGCACCGCACAGCGAAGTCGCACGTCGTCTCTCCCGTCTCGTCGGTGACGCGACGGTACACGGGCGGTTGCGGCGGCCCGGCGGTTCCGCGGTTCCGCGGTTCCGGAGATTGCCGACACCCGCGTCACGCAGGAAAGCCCGGAACGTCGGCAGCTCGGTGTCACAGCTGCCCTGAGAGGTCGGTGTCAGAGCGGTCGGTAGTTCCAGGAACTCCGCCGCGTCCCGAGCAGGGGAGGGGTAGAGCCGTCCGCTGTGGTAACCCGCGTCCCATAGCGTCTCTCCCCCAGTTCGCAGGGGTGACTCAGGCTGCGATTCCCACCTTCGAGGGGAACTCCGGTCGTGCTGCCTTGAGGTCCGCCGACCGTGTAGCCCAAGCCACACCACCACTCACCCCGGCTCCCGTCCCGTCCGCCAGTCGACCCACACACCGTGGGGCGGGCGTGGTTCATGGCGTGCTGTAACTGATCCGGACCGCTACGCGCCAGGAGCCCGGTACTGGACCTGCTCCGCTGTGCGCAGGGCCGCCAGCGTTTCATCTACGGTCAGGAGAACAGTCGTCTCAAACGAGCTGAGTGCGCCGCCTCCGCTGATCGCCAGCGCAACCGCAGCCATGGACACGTTGTCCGGGGCCTCCCACAGGTTGTAGCCGTCGTGTGTGCCGAAGGCGTACCAGAAGCCATGGAGCTTCCCGCCCACGGACTCGATGTACGACTTAGCGGCCTGTGCGCGGTCCTCCGGGTGGCCGATCAGCCTCGCCCAAGTCTCCGGCGTGTAACTGAACCTCGATAGGTAGAGCGGCATCATTTCTCCCTTTCGTTCCATCAAGGGATGCCCTGAGGGGCGGCAAACGCGTCGGCGGCGGCCCGGGTATCCCCCGAACGGCCGGGGCTATGAGCGGCAGGCGACAGTCGGCGGATGGGACGCTCACCCGGGCGGCGTGCAGAGGCTTTGGGCGGGAACTTCCCGGCGGGCCATGGCGAAGCCCACCGAAAGGTGGGCGGTCGGAGTGTCGCGCCCACAGCCACCGAAACCCGGTGACAGCCGGGAGAGCTCCGGACACTCTCTTGATCGTCAAGGGGAGCGCCCGGGACTTCGTCGTATCGAGCGGTACACCTGACCAGCAAAAACGCCCTCCCGGAGGAAGGGCGAGGATAGGCGCCCCCGGCAGGACTCGAACCTGCGGCCAAGCGCTTAGAAGGCGCCTGCTCTATCCACTGAGCTACGGGGGCCGGGTGTGGTGGCCTCTGTCCTGGGTGCCCGGGTGTGGGCCGGTCCGTGACGCTGCCGGGGACAAGGATAGGGCTCCCGCGTCCTTGTCCCTGTTGCTTCCCCTCCGTGGCTCGATGTGGAGGTTCGGTGAAGCGGTCCTGATAATCGCAGGCAGGTACGAATCGTGCACCGCTTTTGGCGTCTTGCGCCTCGGGTGTTGTGCACTCGTTATGCCTGGACTGTGGCCGCGCCCCAGTCGCCCCTTCCGTCCGTTGTGTCCTGTCGGCGCGCAGACATGCTCATATGCTTCAGAATTCCCCTAAAATTGGGCATTCTTCACATGTGGTGACCTTGGACGTACGGCCTCAGCTGCTCGACGCACTCTCCGCCCTGCGCGACCGTGTCGCCGCCGCACGCTTCCCGCTGCCCCTGCCGGGGGCTCCACGCGCGCGTGCCAACCGCGACGAACTGCTGTCCCAGCTCGACGACTATCTGGTGCCCCGCTTGAGAGAACCCGAAGCGCCGCTGCTGGCGGTGGTGGGGGGATCCACCGGGGCCGGCAAGTCGACGCTGGTCAACTCCCTGGTGGGGCGGCGGGTCAGCGAGGCGGGGGTGCTCCGGCCGACCACCCGGACTCCGGTTCTGGTGTGCCATCCGGAGGACCATCACTGGTTCAGCGGGATGCGGGTGCTGCCCGACCTCACGCGCGTGTGGGTGCCCCATCGGGAACAGACGGACGAACTCCTGCTGCCCGGCGAGGACCCCACGCGCGTCCTGCGCATCGAGACCGCCGACACCCTCCCGCCCGGCGTCGCCCTCCTCGACGCCCCCGACATCGATTCCCTCGTCGCCGACAACCGCGTCCTCGCCGCCGAACTGATCTGCGCGGCCGACATCTGGATCATGGTCACGACGGCGGCCCGGTACGCCGACGCCGTGCCCTGGCATCTGCTGCGCACGGCCAAGGAGTACAAGGCCACGCTCGTCACCGTGCTCGACCGGGTGCCCCACCAGGTCGTCTCCGAGGTCTCACGGCAGTACGGCGCGCTGCTCACCAAGGCCGGGCTCGGCGACGTGCCCCGCTTCACCGTGCCGGAACTGCCCGAGTCGGCGTGGGGCGGCGGGCTCCTGCCGGCCACCGCCGTCGCGCCGCTGCGGACCTGGCTCATCCATCAGGCCCAGGATCAGGTGGCCCGGCAGTACGCGATGGCCCGTACCGCGTACGGCGTCCTCGACTCGCTCAAGGCCCGGATGCCCGAGCTGGCGAGCGCGGCCGCCGCACAGTACGCGGCCGCGCTGCGGCTCACCGCAGCCGTCGAGGGGGCGTACGACAGCGAGCACGCGCGCGTACGGGGCCGACTGCAGGCGGGTGCCGTGCTCGCCGGCGACGCCCTGAAGCGCTGGCGGGCCTTCCCGCTCGACTGCACCGCCGACGAACTCCTCGACGCCCTCGTGGAGAGTCTCGGCGCGCTCCTGCTGTGCGCCGTCACCGCGGCCGACGAACGCGTCGAGGAGGCCTGGCGACGCGAACCGGCCGCCGGGGCTCCCGAACTGACCGACCGTGGCACGTCCGCGGAGAGCGCCGAGCACCGCATCGGGCTGGCCGTACGGCGGTGGCGGCGGGAGCTGGAGGAGTACGCCGAGGAGGAGGTGAGCGGCCTCGACCGGAGCGTCGCACCCTCCCCGGAACTCGTCGCCGCCCTCGTCGCCGCCGCCCTGCTGGGCGGCCGCCGGGCGCGGTCGGCCGGCGAGGGACTCGCCGAGCGGATCGGCGCGCACGGCGCTCTGCGGCTGCGTGACCGCGGCGGACGGCTGCTCACCGACCACCTGGACCGGATCATCCGCACCGAACGCGAGCGCCGCCTCGCCCCGCTCGACGCCCTCGACGTCCACCCCGAACCGCAGGCGGAACTCATCGCCGCGCTGTCCGTACTGCAGAAGGAGAGGTGACCGGTGACCGCCGTCACAGACCACGACCACACGGAGCACTCGGACGATGCGGCTGACGCGGCTGACGCGGCTGACGCGGGTCGTCAGGACGACGAGCGAACCGGGAATGCCGGCTCCGAGGAAGGCACGCTCGATGACGGCCGTCCTGACGGTCCTGACCGTGCTGGAGAGGCCGATTCGGGCGAGGGGAGCACGGAAGTCGAGCTCGCCGGTGAAGCGACTCCCGAAGCATCCGGCGAGGCTCAAGAGCCAGAGCAGCGCCCCGGGGAACCCGAGGGGCCGGAGGGGCGCGTGTGTTCCCACGACCGGCACGCGCGCGTGAGTGACGACCACTCCGCAAGCCGTACGGGCGCCTCCGCTCGTACGGACTCAGACAGCGCCTGGGACGACGGGCTGATCGCGCGAAGGGTCACCGAGGAGACCGTCGCGCAGCACGCCACCGTCGTGGAGGCCCGGCCGTCGCATCCGCAGGCCGTGCCCGAGCTGGCGTACGACGGAGCGCTGCGGTCCCGCCTCGAAGCGCTGCGCGAGCTGGTGGGGCTCTCCCGTACGCGGCTGGACAGCAGGACCCTTGCCGAGGCGGGCCGGGTCCTCGACGAGGCGACGGCGCGCCGGCGGCTGTCCGGGCAGCACACCGTCGTCGCCATCGCGGGCGCGACCGGCAGCGGCAAGTCGCAGCTGTTCAACGCGCTCGCCGGAGTGAACATCTCGGAGACGGGCGTACGACGGCCCACCACCGCCGCGCCCATCGCGTGCAGTTGGAGCGACGGGGCGGCCAGCCTCATCGACCGGCTCGGCATCCCGGGGCGGCTGCGGCGGCGCCCTGTGCAGAGCGTCGAGGCCGAGGCGCAGCTGCGCGGGCTCGTCCTGGTGGACCTGCCCGACCACGACTCGGCCGCCGTGCAGCACCGCGAGCAGGTGGACCGCGTCCTGGCCCTCGTCGACGCGGTCATCTGGGTCGTCGACCCGGAGAAGTACGCCGACGCCGTCCTCCATGAGCGCTATCTGCGGCCGATGGCGGGCCACGCGGAGGTCATGTTCGTCGTCCTCAACCAGATCGACCGGCTGCCCGGAGAAGCCACCGAGCAGGTCCTCGACGATCTGCGGCGGCTGCTCGACGAGGACGGGATCGTGCTCGGCGAGTACGGCGAGCCGGGCGCCACCGTGCTCGCCCTGTCGGCGCTCACCGGGGACGGTCTCGGGGAACTGCGGGAGGCGCTCGGCCAGTTCGTGGGGGAGCGCGGGGCCCCGGCACGGCGTATCGCGGCCGACGTGGACGCCGCCGGGTGGCGGCTGCGGTCCGTCTACGCCACGGGCCGGCGAACCGGGCTCAGTGAGCAGGCGCGGGACGAGTTCGCCGCCCGGCTCGCCGAGGCGGTGGGCGCCACCGCGGCGGGCGAGGCGGCCGAACGCGCGTGGCTGCGCAACGCCAACCGCGCCTGCGGGACGCCCTGGCTGCGGCTGTGGCGGTGGTACGAGGACCGGTTCGAACCTTCCACCGGGCGGCTGCCGTCGCGTTCCCCGGTCGACGAGGAGGTCACGGCCCGCCAGCGGGTCGAACAGGCCGTGCGGACGCTGGCCGACCGGGCGTCGGCCGGGCTGCCCGCACCCTGGGGGCAGGCAGTGCGCGAGGCCGCCGTACGCGGCGCGCAGGGGCTGCCCGAGGCGCTGGACGAACTGGCGGCGCGGGCGGGACTGCCGCCGGGACGTCCGCCGCGGCCGGGCTGGTGGCCTGCCGCCGTGTTCGCCCAGGCCTCCATGACGATCCTCCAGGTCATCGGCGGCCTGTGGCTGCTGGGGCAGATCATCGGGGTCACGTCGCCGAACCTGGGCGTGCCGGTGCTGCTGATGGTGGCCGGCATCATCGGCGGCCCGCTGGTCGAATGGAGCTGCCGGATGGCGGCGCGGGGACCGGCGCGGCGGTACGGCCTGGAGGCGGAGCGGCGGCTCAGGGAGGCGTCCGCCGGGTGCGGGCGGGCACGGGTGCTGGATCCGGTGGCGGCGGAACTGTTGCGGTACCGGGAGGTGCGGGAGCAGTACGGGCGGGTCATGGGGGTGGCGGCACGGTGATCCGGCCGCGGGGCGGCCCGAGACACCGGTGACTCGGGGTGGCGTCACTCGTTCGGGTGGCGGAGTTGTCCACAGCCGGGCGGTGGTCCACAGCGCTCAGCGGGCTCGGCCCGATGGAAGCAGTCTGGCCTCGCGGCGATCGCGGCGGACGCGGTCGTCGCGGCAGACGCAGCCGTACGGGACGGGCCCGTCGGCGTATCCGTCCGGCGTGAGTGGCCGGGAGAGGGTGGGGATCGAGATGAACGAGACGGTCATCTGCGCGGTGGGCAACGTGGCGACGCGACCGGTGTTCCGGGAGCTGGCGTCGGGCGCGTCGGCGCGCTTCCGGCTGGCGGTGACCTCGCGGTACTGGGACCGCGAGAAGAACACGTGGACCGACGGTCACACCAACTTCTTCACGGTGTGGGCCAACCGGCAGCTCGCCACCAACGTGACGGCGTCGCTCGACGTCGGCGACCCCGTCGTCGTGCAGGGCAGGTTGAAGGTGCGCTCGGACGTACGCGAGGGGCAGAGCTGGACGTCGGCCGACATCGACGCGCTGGCCATCGGCCACGATCTGGCTCGCGGCACCTCGGCCTTCCGGCGCACTCCCAGGCCGGAGACGGCGGCCGGCGGCGCCCCGGCGCAACCCGAGCCCAACTGGGAGACACCGCCCGCCGAGCCGGACGCCCAACGGCAACCGGAACCTGCTGCGGTGACGTGACGTCAGCCGTTCGCCGGAGAGACGAACCAAGCCCCCGGCCGCGGTGACGTGACGTGACGTGACGTCAGCCTCTGCCGCAACCCGGCCGCGATGACGTGACGTCAACCACCTCCGGAGCTGACCGAACTGCGGCTTATCGGCGAATGCGCGCCGAACAACTGAGGTGGATTTGTCGATAAGCCCTGTTCGGATGCGGTCGTGGCGATAACGATTCCGAGTCGGATCGGTTGCCCGACGGCATCCCCGGGAAGCGCGGTGCGCGAGGTACCTAGGATGCCGGACGTAGGCTCTCGGGGTTTCTGTTTCTGCTGGTGGGACCGCACCCCCCACGTCAACGGGTCCTGCTCGAAGGGGAATTCTGTGTTTTCTTCGTCCTCCGCGCCGTCGGTGCGCAGGCGAGGCGCGGCCCGCCTCGCCGCCGCCGCGCTGATGTCCGCACTCGTCGCCGTCGGCGTGCTGTCCGGCGCGGGCACGGCGTCCGCCGACGAGACGGCGCAGAGTCAGAGCGGCGCGACCGCGACGATAGGCGGACTGAAGACGTACGGCGACGCCGTCATACACGGCGACACCGGAGACCTGACGGTGTCGGCGGGCCTGTTCGAGATGTCCGTCGAGGGCGGCGGCACCCTGCAGACCTACTGCGTCGACCTGCACAACCCCACGCAGCGGGACGCCAAGTACCACGAGACCCCGTGGAGCGGCACCTCGCTCGGCGCCAACAAGAACGCCGGCAAGATCCGCTGGATCCTGCAGAACTCCTATCCGCAGGTCAACGATCTCGCGGCGCTCGCCGCGGCGGCGGGTGTGAACGGCGGCCTGACCGAGGAGGACGCGGCGGCCGGCACCCAGGTCGCCATCTGGCGCTACTCGGACGGCGCCAACGTCGACGCCGTCGACCCGCAGGCCGAGAGGCTCGCGGACCACCTGCACAAGAGCGCCCGGAACGTGGCGGAGCCCCAGGCGTCCCTGACGCTCGACCCGCCCGCGGTCTCCGGCCGCCCCGGCGAGCTGCTCGGCCCGGTCACGGTGCACACCAACGCGGCAGGCGTGACGGTGACACCGCCGGCGGACGCCGCCACCAGCGGGGTACGGATCGTCGGCAAGGACGGCAAGGCGATCACGTCCGCGACGGACGGCAGCCAGCTCTTCGTCGACGTGCCCGAGGACGCGCCGGCCGGCTCGGCCGAGGTGACCGTGCAGGCCTCGACCACCGTGCCGGTCGGCCGCGCCTTCTCCTCCGAGGGTCGCAGCCAGACGCAGATCCTGGCCGGCTCCAGCGAGTCGACGGTCTCGGCGACGGCAAGCGCGGCCTGGGCGAAGGAAGGCGCGATACCGGCCCTGTCCGCGGCGAAGAACTGCGCCGAGGGCGGCCTGGACATCACCGCGACCAACGTGGGCGACGAGACGTTCACCTTCGAACTCATGGGGCTCGAGCACAGCATCCCGGCGGGCGAGTCCCAGACGGTGACCATCCCGCTCCAGGAGGACCAGGCGTACGACTTCACGATCACGGCCCCGGGCGGTCTCGAGCAGCGCTTCACCGGCGTCCTGGACTGCCGGACCCAGGGCAGCGAGACCGGCGGCGACGCGACCCAGACCCTGAGCGAGCCGAGCCCCGCGACGGTCGGCGGCACCGCCAGTGACGTGAACCTCGCCGAAACCGGTGGCTCCAACGCCACTCCGATGATCGCCGGCACAGCCATCGCCCTCGTGGTGATCGGCGGCGCGGCGCTGCTGCTGGTGGGCAGGGAGAAGACGCCGACCCGGGACTAGCGGGCGCCGGCACTCACCGTCCGTCCCTGAGAAAGACGAACCAGACCGGCGTCACATGGGGCGAACCGTCAGGGCGGACGGCGCACAGCCAGACGTTCTTGCCCGGGACGGACGTCCTTGTCCCGGCTTGTCCCTCCAGCCGGTCGAGGACATCGGCCACGAGCGGAGGCGCGGGATCAGTCATGCACGCATCATGACCCCGGCCGTCCAGGTCACGGCCCCCCGGCCTTACTGGTTTCCCCCCAGGGGTAGCCGTCAGGCAAGATGGGGTGTATCTGCCCACTGCCAGAATTCAAGCTGCCGGACGGTTTCTCTTGGCTGAGTACATCTACACCATGCGCAAGACGCGTAAGGCGCACGGCGACAAGGTGATCCTTGACGACGTGACGCTGAGCTTCCTGCCCGGCGCGAAGATCGGTGTGGTCGGTCCTAACGGTGCCGGTAAGTCCACCGTTCTCAAGATCATGGCCGGGCTCGAGCAGCCGTCCAACGGTGACGCCTTCCTGTCGCCCGGCTATTCAGTCGGCATGCTCCTCCAGGAGCCGCCGCTCGACGAGTCCAAGACGGTCCTGGAGAACGTGCAGGACGGCGCCGCCGAGATCATGGGCAAGCTCAAGCGCTTCAACGAGGTCGCCGAGCTCATGGCGACCGACTACTCGGACGCGCTCATGGAGGAGATGGGCAAGCTCCAGGACGACCTGGACCACGCCAACGCGTGGGACCTGGACACGCAGCTGGAGCAGGCCATGGACGCCCTGGGCTGCCCGCCCGGCGACTGGCCCGTCACCAACCTCTCCGGTGGTGAGCGTCGACGGGTGGCGCTGTGCAAGCTGCTGCTCGAAGCTCCCGACCTGCTGCTGCTCGACGAGCCCACCAACCACCTGGACGCCGAGTCCGTGCAGTGGCTGGAGCAGCACCTCGCGAAGTACGCGGGCACCGTCGTCGCCGTGACCCACGACAGGTACTTCCTCGACAACGTCGCCGAGTGGATCCTCGAGCTGGACCGCGGCCGCGCCCACCCGTACGAGGGCAACTACTCCACGTACCTCGACAAGAAGGCCTCCCGGCTCAAGGTCGAGGGCCAGAAGGACGTCAAGCGGGCGAAGCGGCTCAAGGAAGAGCTCGAGTGGGTGCGGTCCAACGCCAAGGGGCGTCAGGCCAAGTCCAAGGCGCGTCTGTCCCGCTACGAGGAGATGGCCGCCGAGGCGGACAAGATGCGGAAGCTGGACTTCGAGGAGATCCAGATCCCGCCGGGCCCGCGTCTGGGCAGTGTGGTCGTCGAGGTCACCAACCTCAGCAAGGCCTTCGGTGACAAGGTCCTCATCGACGATCTCTCCTTCACGCTGCCGCGTAACGGGATCGTCGGTGTCATCGGTCCGAACGGCGCCGGCAAGACCACCCTCTTCAAGATGATCCAGGGCTTCGAGACCCCGGACTCCGGCACGATCAAGGTCGGCGACACCGTCAAGATCGCCTACGTCGACCAGGGCCGCGAGAACATCGACCCGAAGAAGTCGCTGTGGGCCGTGGTCTCGGACGAGCTCGACTACATCAACGTCGGCCAGGTCGAGATGCCGTCGAGGGCCTACGTCTCCGCGTTCGGCTTCAAGGGTCCGGACCAGCAGAAGCCGGCCGGTGTCCTCTCCGGTGGTGAGCGCAACCGCCTCAACCTCGCGCTCACCCTCAAGCAGGGCGGCAACCTGCTGCTCCTCGACGAACCGACGAACGACCTCGACGTGGAGACGCTGGGCTCCCTCGAGAACGCGCTGCTCGAGTTCCCGGGCGCGGCCGTGGTCGTCTCCCACGACCGGTGGTTCCTGGACCGGGTGGCCACGCACATCCTCGCCTACGAGGGTGACTCCAAGTGGTTCTGGTTCGAGGGCAACTTCGAGTCGTACGAGAAGAACAAGATCGAGCGGCTGGGTGCGGACGCCGCGCGTCCGCACCGCGCCACCTACAAGAAGCTGACCCGGGGCTGATCTTGCGGCACATCTACCGCTGCCCGCTGCGCTGGGCGGACATGGACGCGTACGGCCACGTCAACAACGTGGTCTTCCTCCGCTACCTGGAGGAAGCCCGTATCGACTTCCTGTTCCGTCCGGAGAAGGACTTCAAGCAGGGGTCCGTGGTGGCGCGCCACGAGATCGACTACAAGCGGCAGCTGGTCCACCGGCACACGCCGGTGGACATCGAGCTGTGGATCACGGAGATAAGGGCGGCGTCCTTCACGATCGTGTACGAGGTCAAGGACCCGGACCAGGTCTACGTCCAGGCCTCGACGGTGATCGTGCCGTTCGACTTCGAGGCGCAGCGGCCGCGTCGGCTCACCGCGCAGGAACGCGAGTTCCTGGAGGAGTACCGCGACGACCGGGGTGACGACTCCGCCGAGGGGGAGGCCGTCGCCGCATGACGGTGCTCCACCTCGCCGACGAGGGGGAGGCGGCGGACCTCGCGGCCTTCCTCTCCCGGCTGCTCCACTACGACCGTGGAGCAGCGGTGCGCCTCCAGGCGGCCGGCACCGCGCTCGCCGTCTTCGGACGGCCGCCGTCCTTCGACGTACTGGCGATCCGTACGGTGCGGCTCGCCAAGCCGTACGAGGACGGGCTCGACGTCACGCTGGACGTGACCGTGTCCGCGGGCGAGTTCCTGGAGTCCCTCGACGAGGCCGCGGTCACCGTGGGCGTTCCGGGGGCGGTGACCGGGCCGCCGTGGGCCGGGGTGCTGCCGCCGCGCGGCGGGTGGCGGGTCCAGGCCGGGCTGCCGGAGCCGGACGCCCTGCGGGCGCTGGTCGCCGCTGTGATCGCCGAATTCCGCTCCCGTACCCAGGAGTTGGGACCTGAGGCGCGTACCAGGGCCGAACTCGACCGGATCGGGCGGGAGGTCTGGTCCCGGACCGTCGGGGACACCGGGCTGCCGGTACGGGCCGTGCACGCGGCCCAGTCGCTGGGGTTCCTGCGCCCGGCCGTGCCCGCAGCGGACACGCGTGCGCCCGACGAGGCGCCGCTGGGGCTGTTCTCGTCGGGTGCATGGCTCAGGCTGCGCACGCCGTACGGGTCGATCGCCGTACGCAGGGCGGGGCTCGGGGCACTGGACGTCAGCGTCCGCTGAACCGCCGCGGCGCCGGCGGCTCCGCTGCGTCAACGCCCCGCTGTACCGGCAGCCCTCTGCGCTGCAGGAGCGGGGCGAGGATGCCGGCCGTGGTGATCAGGGCCACCGTGGTCGAGCACTGCGTCAATACCCGTACGCATTTTCGTTTGGTTACGATGCGTGACGGTCGTGGTCAGCCGCGCTCGCTGTCGTCCGGCCACACGCCGATGTGGTCCGCCTCCAGTTGCAGGGCCACGCGGTCACGCATGCCGAGGGCACGGGTGTAGTCGGCGGGGAGCTGGAGGCGGCCGGCGCGGTCGAGCATGGCGTATTCGCGGGCGACCACCGTCTCGTGACCGGTCGCCGCGTCGACCTCGCTGCGGCGCAGGACCTCGGTGGAGGTACGGCCGTCACGGATGGCGACCGTGCGGCGGACCTCGCCGGCGACCGCCTGGTCGTGGGTGACGATCACGATGGTGGTGCCGAGCTGATCGTTGGCGGTGCGGAAGGCGGCGAAGACCTGTTCCGCGGTGTGGGAGTCGAGTTCGCCGGTGGGTTCGTCGGCGAGCAGGATCGCCGGGTTGTTGGCGAGGGCGACGGCGATGGCGGCGCGTTGTTGCTGGCCGCCGGACATCTGGTGCGGGCGGCGGTCGCGGCAGTCCGCGATCTCGAGCAGGTCGAGGAGTTCCAGGACGCGTCCGGTGTGGGCGCGGCGGGACCTGGGGGTGCGGGTGCGTCCGGCCAGTTGCATCGGGAGGGCGGCGTTCTGGGCGGCGGTCAGGTAGGGGAGGAGGTTGCGGGAGGTCTGCTGCCAGACGAAGCCGACGACTTCCCTGCGGTAGGCGAGGCGGTCCTTCGCGGCCATCGTGAGGAGGTCGCGGCCGGCCACGCGGGCGGCGCCGGCGGTGGGGGTGTCCAGGCCGGCGAGGATGTTCATGAGGGTGGACTTGCCGCTGCCGGACGCGCCCACCAAGGCCATGAGCTCGCCCTCCCGGACCAGGAGGTCGAGGCCCTGGAGGGCTTGGACTTCGACGCCGTCCGTGGTGAAGATGCGGACGAGACGGTCGCAGGTGATGAGGGCGTCGTGGCCGTAGGCGGGGCGGTCGCGGTCCTGTGCGGCGCGGTGGGTCAG
Organism: Streptomyces sp. AC555_RSS877; assembly: GCF_019049245.1. GTDB lineage: Bacteria > Actinomycetota > Actinomycetes > Streptomycetales > Streptomycetaceae > Streptomyces. The sequence continues at coordinate 170,200 of NZ_JAGMUK010000077.1, forward strand.
GTCGTTGAGTGTCGGGTTCGTCGTCATCCTGGGTCTCCTAGGGGGTGTTTTGGAAGTCCTGTGCGGTGCCCGCGGTGTTCGGTGCGTGCCCTCGGCGTGCCGGACGAAGGCCCTCGTACTGGACGTACTTGGGTCTTTGGCCGGTGCGGCGAGGGTGCGTGCCGGGCGCCGTGGGTGCTGTGCGGGACTTCCAAAACACCCCCTAGCAGCACGACTGCCCGCAGCCGGAGCAGCGCAGGTATGTGGTCAACGGGCGTCCCCCGCCCTCAGCTCCCGCACCGACCCGCGCCGCCCCGACCACCACGCCTGCCCCACCGCCACCCCCACCGCCAGCAGCAGCACCGAAAGCGCCGGCACGGTCAACGACAGGGCGTCCGTGTGGAGTTCGGCCTTGCCCGGAGAGGACGGTGCCGAGGCGAGGGCGATGGTCGTCAGGTCGATGCCCGGGGAGAGGAGGCGGATGGCGGCCCACCCGGTGAGAGTGCCGCCGACGGCCGCCAGTACGGCCTGGGGGAGGGACTCCAGGACGAGGAGGCGGCGGCCCTGGGCGCGGGTGAGGCCCATGGTGCGGAGGCGGGCCAGCAGGGCGGTGCGTTCGGGGGCGGAACGCAGCAGGGCGAGGAGGAGGGCCAGGACGGCGTAGCCGGCGCCGGCTGCCACCGCGGCGGTGTAGACGCGTTCGGCGCCGGACTGGAGGGGGGAGTCGACGAACCGGGCGCGTTCCTCGGACCGTAGCCGGACGGTCGTCGACTCGCCCGCCGCCCGGCGCAGCGCCCCGGCGTCCAGGTGGTTCCCGCTCAGCAGCAGGGCCGTCGGGCGGGCGGCTGCGCCACTGAGTCCGGCGCGGTCGACGACCAGGAAGTGGGCACCGGAGACCGCCGGGGTGCCGTCCCGGACGAGGACGATCCGGACGGTGACCGTGCTGCCGTCCTCCAGACGGACCGGGAAGGGGCGCGTGCCGTACAGGGCGGCGGTGGCGGGGGAGGCCAACGCGGGCAGGGGTACGGCGTTGCCGGTGGCAGCCGCCCCCGCCTCCCCGCCTCCGCCTCCGCCCCCGGCGGTCAACTCCACCTCCCCAAAAGCCCAGTTTTCCGTCCGTCCCGCCAGTGACGCGTAGTCACCGGGGTCCATTCCCACCACCGGAACCGTCACCCGACCGTCGTCCGGCTTCGCCTGGTACGTGATGCTTGCCTCCGCCAGGCCGTCCACGCCCGGCACGCGGCGGAGCCGGTCGGGCAGGGGGGCCGGGAGGGGGCCGGTCGTCTCGATGCGGGCGTCGGCGCCGACGGCGAGCAGGGCCGCGTGGTCGCGGGTCTCGCGCACCCCGGCGAGGACCGAACCGCCGAAGGCCGCGCTGGTCAGCGCGGTGAGCAGGGCGAGGAGGGGCAGTGCCGCGGAGACGGAGGTGCGCCCGGCACGGGCCAGCGAGAGGTGGCCCACCGCGCCCCGCAGCCGGCCGGCCGGGCGGGCCAGCGCCCGCAGGGGGAGCGGGTAGAGCCGGACCAGGACCAGCGCCGCGATCACGCCGATCAGCACCGGGGCCAGCGACACGAGCTGGTCTCCGGCGGAACCCGACGTGCCGCGTCGGCGCAGGCTCTCGACCGCGCCGGCCGCGAGGACCACCAGCGTGAGTTCCGCGACCGTACGGCGTCGGGACGGGCGTACGGACGTCACGTCCTCGCGGCCGCCGTGCACCCGTACCGTCCGGTGTGCGGCGGCGGCGCGCAGGGGCAGGGCGGCGCAGGCGACGGCCGTGACCGCCGCCGCTGCCAGCAACGCGGACAGGGAGCGGGGCGCGGGGAGCGCGAGCAGCGCGGCCGTGAGGCCGAGGGCGCCCGCGGGGAGGGCGGTCACCGTGGTCTCGGCGAGCAGTCGCCCGGTCACACCCCGCAGGGAGGCGCCGCGGGCGCGCAGGAGGGCGAGTTCGGTGCGGCGGCGGTCGGCGGCGAGGCCGCCCGCCATCAGCAGGACGACGGCGGCGACCGTGCCGGTGCCGAACGCGGCGACGGCGACGAGCGGGTCGACGCCCTCGCGCAGCCGGGCGTAGGAGGCGAGCACGTCGTCGAGGTCGGTGCTCACCTCGGTGACGCCGGACGTGTACTCGTCCGCGAGGTCGCCGATCGCCGTGCGCACCTTCTGCAGTGCCGGGCCGGACTCCAGGGAGGCGACCGCGGGCCGCAGCCGGTCCACGTCGTACGCGTGCAGGGCGTCGGCGGCGGGGGTCAACTGCCAGTAACGCCAGGGGTTTCCGGGGGTGCCGAGGATCGCGGGGGCCGCCTCGGGGGCGAGCAGGAGGGCGCCGAGCCAATAGGTGTCCGCGTCCGAGGACGGGCCCGGCAGGCGGACGAGGGTGGGGGTGCGCAGGAGGGGCTGGGCCGACCAGTAGCTGCCGGACGGGTCGCGCGGGGCGACGATCGCGGTGACGCGGACGGCGAGGGGATCGCGTTCCACGCCGGGCACGTGGATCACCGAACCGGCCTTGATGCGCAGGCTCCTGGCGGTCTCGACGGTGACCGCGGCCTCCACCTCGGCCGTCGCGGCGGTCACCTGGCCGGCCGCGCTCGGGAGGCGTCCGGTCCGCAGGTCCGCGTGGTCGGCGAGTCCGGCCTGGGCGACGAGGGACACCTGCGCGGGCAGCCCGGTCGGCCTCGGCAGCCACGGGTCCGACGTCACCAGGTCCGTCTTCGTCCGCACGCCGTACGTCGACCGGCCGCGGTCGACGGTGAGCGGCGCGGGGGCGAGGGCGCCGATCTCGTCGTACTGCCGGGCCAGGGTGTCGGGGCGCAGGGCGTCCTCCCGCTGCGTCTGCGGCAGCAGCAGGCCGGGGGGCGGGGCGGCGACCTGCACGCCGCTCCGCTCGGGCCCGGCCTGCTCGACGGCCCGGTGCAGACCGGCGTCCGCGTACCGGTCGACGGCCCGGGGGAACGCGGCGGCCAGAGCCGCGGTCAGCGCCACCAGCAGCGCGAGCGCCCAGGCGGCGCCGGGGGCGGTCCGCAACCTGGTGCGCACCCAGGGCGTCATCGCCGACCTCACGTCACTCACCCCCCTGTTCCCGCAACGACGTGACCGGATTCGCCCGCCGAAGCGCCAGCACCCCCGTGACCAGGGCCGGAGGCAGCGCCACCGCGGTCAGCAGTACGGCGACCCCGGTGACCGGCAGTTCGACGAGCACCTCGGGCACCGGCCGGGCGGCCTCGGAGGTCAGCACGATCAGGGGGACCACGGCCCGGGTCAGAACCGTGCCCAGGGCGGTGCCCACCAGCAGCGCCAGCGCCACCAGCACCCCCTGCTCGACGGCGACCGCGCGGGCCAGCCGCCGGCGTGGGGCGCCCAGCGCGCGCAGTACGGCGAACTCGGCGCCCCGCTCCCGCAGGGAACCCGTCGCGCTCACCGCGAACCCGACCGCGGCGAGCGCCGCCGCCACCCCGGCCGCCGCGGCGAACGCCGCCTCGGGGCCCGCGCCGAACGGGTCGTCGCGCAGCTGCTCGGCGATCTCGTCCCGCACCACCACCTGCGCCGGATCCGTGTCGGGCCGCGCCCGCAGCGCCGCCGCGACCTCACCGGCCTCGCCCGGCGCGGTCCGCAGCCACCACTCGGTGGGCGTGACGCTCTGCGCGTACCGCGCCTCCAGCACCCGGTTCACCGAGCGGAGATCGACCAGCAGCGCCCCGCCGGTCGACTCCTCGGTGGTCGGCAGCGCCCGCACCGCGCGCACGATCCGCACCGGCACGGTCCCGCCGCCGAACGCCAGGTCCACGCGCTGCCCGGTGCGGGCGCCCGCGGAGGCGAGGAAGCGGTCGGTCGCGACGGCCGTGACGGCGGGCGGCGGGGGCTGTGCGACCCGGAGTCGCAGCGTCAACGACGAGAGCACCCAGGTGTATTCGCGGGGGACGTACCCCGTGCCGTAGTCGACCGTCGGCCGTCCCGACGGCGTGCTCAGGCGCGGCTCGGTCGGCTTCGTGCGCTCGTCCGGACCGGCCGCCTCCGCGTCGCTGAGCGCCCCGGCCTTCCAGGCGGTGGGCAGCGGCAGCCGCCGTACCGCCCCCTCGGGGTCGACGGCGGTCAGCTCGTCCAGCGCGAAGCGGTGCCGCTCGGCGTGGTCGACCGGCTGGGGCATGACCAGTTCCACGCCGGTGAGCGTGAGCGGACCCGAGGGGACGTCCAGCTCGAGGGTGTGCCCGCGGCCGTCGGAGGGGAGTTCGCCGGCCGGGAGCTGGTACGGGGTGCCGTAGCGGTCCTGGAGGGTGACGGTGACGTCGGCCGTCGTGCCCGGGCCGGCCGAGCTGCGCAGGGTCGCGGTCAGCCGCAGCCGGTCGGTGTCCGCGGGCACCTTCGCGCCCGCCGACGTGCCCTTCGGGCCCAGCCCGGCCAGCAGCGGCCGCACCGGCTCGGACGCCAGGTCGGGGCGCAGCAGCAGGGCGCTCTTCGCGTGCGCGGTGTCGAGCGCCAGCACGGTCGCGGTCCGGTTGCCCGACAGCGACAGCTCGGTGCGTACGGCGGGGGCGGCCTGACGTACGCGGGGGACGGCCGCGTACTCGTCGGTGCGGCCGAGGCCGCCCTCCCCGGCGGCGAGGATCCGCACCGACGTTCCGGCGCGGAAGTCGGCCTGGTCGTTCTGCGAGCGGTCCCAGGAGGCGCCCTGCCCGATCGCCAGCATGCCCAGCGCGACGGCGAGGACGAGCAGCAGCACCGGGCCCGCCCCGCGCATCGGGCGGCGGGCGATCTGCCAGCCCGCCAGCGCCGCTGTCAGCCCGCGCCCGCCGGCCGCCCGGCGTTCGGCGAGCCGTGCCACCGGAGGCAGCAGCCGCAGCGTCACGACCGTCCCGGCCAGCAGCGCGAGCGCGGGAGCCGCCACCAGCAGGGGGTCGATGCCGAGCGTGCCGGTGGCGTCGCCGGTAACGGCCCCGGTGGTCTGGCGGCTCAGCTGCCAGTACGCGACCGCGGCCACCGCCAGCAGCCCGAGGTCGGCGCCCGCGCGGATCGCGGGGGGCAGAGCGCGCGCCCGCCCGACGGCGAGGGACGAGGTCAGCGCGGGCAGCGTCACCGCGAGCGCGCAGCCCAGCGCCACGCCCGCCGCCACCAGCCACACCCCGGCGCGCCCGCCGGCCGGCACGTCCAGGTGCAGCCCGATCCGGGCCAGCGGCCCCCGCCCGGCCAGCAACCGGGTCAGCGGCCCGGCGAGCAGCGGCGCGCAGACCACCGCGGGGACGGCCAGCAGCAGCGCCTCCAGGGCGGTGAGGCCCGCGATCCGGCGGCGGGAGGCGCCGCGGGCCAGCAACAGCCGGGTCTCGCCCGCGCGTTCGGTGCTCAGCAGCCGGGCCACCAGCAGCAGGGCGCAGGCCGCGAGCAGCACCAGCTGAAGGGCCACGATCAGGAGCGTCGAGCGGGACACGAGCAGCGAGCGGTCGACGCGGTCCAGGACGTCGGGCAGGCCGGTGGACGCGGCGGTGCTGCCGCTGAGCACCGGCTGCCTGCGCATCGCCGCGCTCTCGGCGCGGGCCGCCTCGCGCAGGGCGTCGATCCGGCCGGTCGTCAGCGTCGAGAAGTCGGCCGACGCCATCCAGGCCGACGGCCCGGCGCTCACCGTCCCCCCGGTCAGCACACCGGGATCGGCGAGCAGCGGACCGTACGTCGTGAAGTCGACCTGCTTGATCCCGCGCCCGCCGAGGTCGTCCAGTTTCCAGTACGGCGCGTCCGTCCGGGCGGGCCGGTAGAGACCGGTGACCGTGACACGTACGTCCGGGCCGTCGAGCCGGTCGGCGACGGTGAGGCGGGCGCCGGGTCCGAGGCCGAGGCGCCGGGCCGCGGCCTGGGGGAGGGCCACCTCGACGGCACCGGCACGCGGGCCGGGCAGCCGTCCGGCCACGAGCCGTACCTGCGTGGGGTCCAGGGAGGCGAAGAAGGTCAGATCCGGGTCCCCGGACCGTTCGGCGGGCGGCCGCAGGGAACGGGGCAGGGCGTACGGTCCCGACCGCTGCAGCGTCCGTACCGTCACAGGCAGTCCGTCGAAGGTCCTGCGGGCCGCGTCCCGTACGGCGGCGTCGGCGGCCGTGCGCTGGTCGGCCGGCACGTCGGCCTTGACGATCAACGCGGTGTCGACGGCGCTGCGGGGGTCCCGTAAGGAATGGCGCAGGGCCGCGTCACCGATCGCGCCCGAGTAGGCGGCCAGGGTCGCCAGGACGGCCGTGGTCAGCAGGACGGTCAGCAGCGCGGCGGCGAGCAGCAGCCGGTGCGCCCGGGCGCGCAGGAGGACGAATCTCGCGGCCCCGCCCCACCCCGTCACCCGGCCCCCCGCCGTGTTCCGTCGTTCCCCCGTTGTCCCGATCTCCGGGCGATGCTGTCAGAGGGGACCGGCCGCGGGTAAGCGCTTGTGGGGCGGGCTTGACCGGATCGTGACCGGAATCCGGGGCCGTACGACCGGAATCCGGGCCTCAACCGTCGTTGTAGCCCTTGTAGCCCTTGTAGCCCTTGTTCAGTCGGCGGTGTTCACCATCGAGGCCGCCGCGTACGTCAGGTAGTTCCACAGCGTGTGCTCGTGTTCCTCGGACAGGCCGAGGTCGTCTACGGCGTCCCGCATGTGCTTCAGCCAGGCGTCGTGCGCCGCCCGGTCGACGGTGAAGGGGGCGTGGCGCATCCGCAGCCGCGGATGGCCGCGGTTGTCGCTGTACGTCGTCGGGCCGCCCCAGTACTGCATCAGGAACAGCACCAGGCGCTCCTCGGCCGGGCCCAGGTCCTCCTCGGGGTACATGGGCCGCAGGATCGGGTCCTCGGCGACTCCCTCGTAGAAACGGTGGACGAGGCGGCGGAAGGTCTCCTCCCCGCCGACCTGCTCGTAGAAGGTCTGCTCCTGCAGTGTGCCGCGCCGAATCTCTGTCACGCCGTCCATGGTCTCAGACGGGTGGACCGAGGACTCAAGGCTTAGGTCCACCCCGGCCGAGGGTGCACAGTGGACGTATGGGAGCGCACGCTCTGGACAAGAAGCTGGACGACCTCGCCGCCGCCGCGCGAGCGGCGCTGGTGCGTGAGATCGACGAGAGCGGGGCGTGGGACGCCGACCCGGTGTGGAGAGAGGCGTTCCAGGCGGTGCCGCGGCACCTGTTCGTGCCGTACTACTACGTCGGCGTCGTGGGCGGCTACGAGCGGCTCTGGGGTGAGAGCCCCGACCCGCGCACTCGCGAACGCTGGCTGCGCGGCGTCTACACCGACACCCCGCTGGCCACCCGCTTGCGCGACGGCGAACTGGTCTCCTCCAGCAGTCAGCCCTCGCTGATGGCGATGATGCTGGCCGACCTGCGGGTGGCGGACGGCGACCGGGTCCTGGAGATCGGCGCGGGCACGGGGTACAACGCCGCCCTGCTCGCCCATCGCCTCGGCGACGACAACCTCGTCACCACCGTCGACCTGGAACCGGAGATCACCGAGGCGGCCCGGCAGCACCTGGCCGTCGCCGGCTACCGCCCCGTCGTCGTCACCGGCGACGGAGCGCGCGGGGTGCCCGAACGCGCCCCCTTCGACCGGATCATCGCGACCTGCACACTGCCGTCGATCCCGCCCGCCTGGCTCCCCCAGTGTCGCCCCGGCGCCCGCATCCTCACCCCGCTCGCGACCGGCCTGGTCGCGCTGACGGTGACGGACGCCGGGCAGGCAGAGGGGCGCTTCCTGCACACGCCCGCCTACTTCGTGCCGCTGCGCGGCGGCGGGCCCGAGCCGGAGCAGGCTCCGCTGGGCGGGGTGCCGCGCCCGGCCAGGGACCACGAGCTGTTCAGGTTCCTGCTCGCCCTGACCCGCGGCAGCCTCGACCCGCAGGAGGCGTACGCGCTGTGGGAGCGCGAGGGACAGCCGCACCGCGAGCGGTACGGCATCACGGTCAGCAGCGACCGCGAGTGGGCGTGGCTGGACGATCCGGAGGGGCCCTACGCATGGCCCCTCCGGTCCTGAGAACGTGCAGGAACCTATCCGCGCCGGATCGTGATCGTCGTCCACGCGCCGACGTGCACCCGGTCCCCGTCCTGCAACGGCACCGGCACGAAGGGCTGGATCGGCTCCTCCGAGCCGTTGACCGTCGTGCCGTTCGTCGAGTTCTGGTCGACGACCGCCCAGGAGCCGTCCGGCTGCTGGACCAGCACCGCGTGCTGGTGCGAGACACCGGGGTCCTCCGGCGGCACCGCCAGGTCGATGTCGGGGGTGTCGCCGGTGGAGTGCCGGCGACGGCCGATGGTGATCTGGTTGCCGGTCAGGGCGCGCTGCTGCTCGGGCGAGTACGCGGGCAGGTTGAGGCCCGCGGCCTCGGGCCCCGAGCGCTGCATCATCGCCATGAAGTAGTCGCGGTCCGGGCCGACGGTCGCCGTCCAGGACGACGGCTGCTGCGGGTAGCCGGGGCCGGGAGCGGGCGGCGCCTGGGTCGCGCCGGGCTGCGGATAGCCGTAGCCACCGCCCTGACCGGGACCGCCCTGACCGGGGCCGCCCGGCGGGGGGAGGACCCAGTCGTCGCCACCGCCGCCGAAGGGCGGGCCGCCCTGCTGCTGCCGGTTCGGATCCTGCGGGTAGCCGGGACCGGGACGGCCCTGCTGACCGGGCTGCTGGAACGCCTGGGGAGCCTGGGGTCCGCCGTGCCGGGTCGGCCCGGGCGGCGGCGGAACCGGCCGCGACGGGTCGGCACCGAAAGGCCCGGGACCGCCGGGGCCGCCCTGACCATCGGGTCCGCCGTGCTGCGGATAGCCGTAGCCGCCTTGTCCACCGGGGCCACCGGGACCGCCAGGGCCACCAGGACCGCCGTAGCCGCCGGGACCACCCGGACCGCCGGGGCCCTGACCCTGACCCTGACCAGGACCGGGGCCCTGACCGGGGCCACCCGGGCCCGGCTGACCGTGGCCGTACTGCGGGCCCGGCGGGATCGGTTCGGCCGGCCGGTTCACCTGCGAGGGGCGTGAGCCCTGGTAGTCGTACGCGTCACCGCCGCCGTACGAGGGTCCCGGAGGCTGCTGGAAACGCGCGGCCGGGTTGGGGCCGGGCGACTGCGGCGCGGCCGGGGTGTACGACGTCGCGGTGTTGGTCAGGAAGTTCCACCGGCACTCCTCGCAGAACGGCGCACCGCCCTCACGGGGCGTGCGGCACTGCGGGCACAGCTCCGGCTCGGGCGCACGGCCGCCGGGCGGACCCGGCTGCGTGCCCGGGCCCTGCGGCGGTGGGAAGCCGTAGCCCCCGCCCGGGGGCGGCGGCGGAGGGGGCGGAGGCACGGCACCCGCCATGCGGTGACCGCAGACCTCGCACCAGTCGTCGGAACCCGACTGGTGTCCGTTCGGGCAGGTCGGCATGTCGGCGCGTCCCCCTCTCCTTCTGTGTCCTACTAGGGTCGTACTGGGTCGTACTGGGTCACTTCTTTACACGAACGGTCTTTGTCGACCGGGTTTCGAGAGTCATCTCGTCGGCCTCGGCGACCTTCGTCTTCAGTCGCACAGTACCTGTCGCGGCATCGACGACGTCCACCACCTTCGCAAGCAGTTTCGCAGTATCGGCGTTGCCGGAGGCACTCGCGAGCTGAACGGCCCGGCCCAGTTTGGCCGTTGCTCCGTCGAAGTCTCCCGATTTGCGCAGATCGAGGCCTTGTTGGATGACCTGTGCCAGTTCGGCCTGGCCGGTGTAGTGGGCGACCTGGGGGTTGATCGACGTGGACGCGACCATGTCGTCGGTCCAGACGGCCCGCACCAGACCCTGCGCGCCCACCAGCGCCTGGGTGCTGCCGTCGGGCTGCGGGACGACCAGGGAGACGCGGGCGGCCAGCATTTCCTGGCCGATGTTCGCGGCCGGGACCTCGACACACACGTGGTAGTCACGGGACTCGTCCCCCCAGGAACCGGTGGGGTAGTCCCCGGCGCGGGGGCCGGACTCGGTGCGGCGGTCGGTCAGTTGCTCGACGGTGGGGGCGACCTGCTTGACGAACTTCACGGTGGTGCCGACCGGCGTCCACAGGCGCAGGGCGACGTCCGCGACCTCCTTGCCCATCGCCGTCTCCATCATCCGCGTGAAGTCGGCGGCCAGACCCGCCGGGTCGGCGACGATGTCGGCGGTGCCGAGCAGCGCGGAGGCGATTGCTGTGACTTCTTTCACTTCCCAGTCGGTGCCCACTCCGCGCGCGTCACAGGTGAAGCGGCCGGCGCAGGCGTCCAGGGAGGCCTGCAGGTCCTCGTGCGACTCGTGTTCGTTGCGGCCGTCGGTGAGCACGATCCCGTGGCGGATGACGACGTCCTCGGAGGACAGCAGCCGGTCCGCGAGACGCAGCCAGGTGCCGATGGCCGTACCGCCGCCGGCGCTGAGCCTGCGCAGCGCCTGTTTGGCCTGGTCGCGGGTGGTGGCGTCGGCGACCGCGAGCCGGCCGGCGCCGGGATAGACCTCCTTGGCCACGTGCGTGCCGCCGATCACCGCGAAGTGCACGCCGTCGCGCAGGGTGTCGATGGCGGCGGCCGTGGCGTCCCGGGCGTTGCGCATCTTGGTCGGCGGGTAGTCCATCGAGCCCGAACAGTCGACCATGATCGCCACGGCCGCGGACGGGCCCTCGCCGGGCGAGTACAGGTGGGGCGCCCCGACGGCGCTTCCGATCGTGCCGCCGCCGCTCGCGGTCACCGTGACGATCGCGTTGACCTCGCGGGCACCCTCCGCCAGGTACTCGTTCTGGTACACGTCCACCGAGAACTGCGGCACGTTCGACTTCGAGAAATTGGCCATGCCTACTCTCATCCCCCTCGAATCCCGCCGAGGCGGGGCGATGACGTGGACGGGACCGGTCCCCTCCGGCCCGCCCGAAACTTCCCCGTCTGCGGCCCTCAGGCCGATCCTGCCCCCTGCGGCGGGGCCGGGAACGGCACGACGGCCACTGTTACGTTGTCGTGGCCCCCGCCGTCCAGGGCGTGGCCGACCAGCACGCGGGCGCTGTGCAGGGGCCGCACGGCGGCGTCCAGCGGCAGGACCTCGGCCATCTCCTCGGCGGCCTCCGCGTAGTTCCACAGACCGTCGGTGCACACAAGCACCACCCCAGGCCGGTCCGGCTTGAAGGAAGCGGTGTGCGGCTCCAGTTCGTAGGCGTCCGCGCCGAGCCAGCCGGTGATCGCGTGGGCGCGTTCGTCGGCGTACGCCTCCGCCTCGTTCATCAGGCCCGCGGCGACCATCTGCGCGGCCCACGAGTCGTCCTCGGTGAGCCGGGCCGGGGGAGCGCTGCGGTCCACCGGCACCCAGTAGGCGCGGCTGTCGCCGATCCAGCCGACGACCAGCAGCCCGGACGTCACCACCGCGCCGACGAGGGTGCAGGCGGGGGCGTTCTGGTGCGGGGCGTGCTCGCGGGCCGTGGCGGGCTCCTCGGCCAGCGCGTTGACCGCCTGCGAGGCGGCGATGATCGCGTCGTGCATGGCCTGCTGCGGGTGCGTGCCGTGGGGCAGTGCGGCCAGCAGGGTCTCGGTCGCAGCGCGGGACGCGGCCAGTGAGGCGTCGTCGGGGCGGGTCGCCGAGGACACGCCGTCGCAGACGATCGCGACGACCGCGGCCGAGCCGTCGGGCAGCGCGGCACAGCCGAGGCCGAACGCGTCCTCGTTGCGGTGGTGCCGCAGACCGCGGTCACTCACGGCGGCCACCGGGCCGATGTCCTGTTCCATGTGGTCGCGCTCCCGTGGCTGGGCATGCCCGCAGTTCTCGCAGTAGCCGTCGCTGTCGACCCGGCCCGCCCGGCACGCCACGCACACCTTGACGCCCTCGGGCGGGGTGGGCACGTCGGCGGTCACGCGCGGGTCCGGCGCCTGCAACGGATACTCGTCGGGCTCCGGCGCCCGGTCGAACCGTACCCCCGAGGCGGGGGACATGGGGGAACCGGCGAAGGGCGGCTGCGGTGAGCCCGCGAGCGGCGGCCGCGGTGGCACGGCGGGCGCGCCGTCCGGCGGGGGCGGCGTGCCACCGTTCATGGCGATGGTCGGGTGGTCGCCCGGCGGCGCCGGCACGGCGGACAGGTCGTATCCGCACGCACCGCAGAAGCGGTCACCCGACTCGAGGGGCTCCTCGCAGCTCGGACACCTCGACAGGGCGGTCTGCTGGGGCATCTGCGACATCAACTACACCCATGTCCGGGGGCGGTAACGGTTGGCACGTTCCACCAGGTCGATCCTCTCCTCGCCGCCCGACGCCAGCCGGGCCAGCGTGCGGTACGAACGCTCCAGGCCGAAGCGCAGACCCCGTTCGTCCAGGCCACTGCCGAGCAGTACCCGCCCCCCGGCGGCAGGGGGAGGGGCGGAACCCTGGCCACCGGAGAGTATCCAGTCCAGCGCACTGCCGAAGACCTCCGCGGACAACTGCTCACGCCGCGCGGGGTCCAGGCCGTACGCCTCCAGGGCCTCGACCTGTCCGGCCGCAGCCGTCAGATCGTCCAGGAAGAGTACGTCGGATGCGACCGCGGTGCGCTGCCGCAGCCGTGCCCGTACGGCCGCCACGCGCGCGGCCGTGTAGTGGATGGACGACTCCGGCACCGACTCCAGCGTCCTGACGGCACCCTGCCGGTCGCCGGTGGCGAGCTGGACGCGGGCCAGGCCGAAGGCGGCGCTCACATAGCTGGGGTCGGTCGACCAGACGAGGCGGTAGTACTCGGCGGCGTTGTCGAGCTGCCCGAGCACCTCCGCGCACAGGCCGAGGGCCAGCTTGGGGGCGATCTCGCCGGGGAAGGCGTCGTAGATCGCGTCGAAGCCCAGCGCGGCGGCCTCGCGGTCGCCGGCGACGAGCGCCGCGACACTCCGGTACCAGACGACCCGCCAGTCGTCGGGCCGCTCCGTCTCCAGTTCCAGCAGGGCCTGGTGCGCGGTGTGCGCGTCGCCGTTCTCCAGCCAGGCCCGGATCTGCCGCAGCCGGGTCTCGGTCGACCGGGCCGGAGCGGCGGCGACCGCCCCCAGCAGCTCGGCCGGCGCGGTGGTCATCAGACCGGCGAGGAACCCGGCGTTGGGGTCGGACGGATCGACGTGCGGCACCGGCAGAGCGAGCGCGCCGACGGCGGCGTCGACCGGCTTGACCAGGCCGGGAGCGACGGCCGCCCCGTTGCCGGCGGGGAGGGGAGGGGCGGCGGCGGGCAGCAGGGCGGTGGCGGAGGAACGCCGCCGCCGGGTGGGCACGGGCCGTGCCCCCAACCGCGACACCTCGCCGTCCAGCTTCGGGAACAACTCCGCGTCGGTGACCCGCACTTCGGGCCCGAACAGCGTCGACAGGGCCGGCCGGGCCCGCCCCGACTGCAGCGAGACGACCTCGCGCAGGACGCCCGTCAGCTGTTCCGCCATCTCCTGCGCGGAGGCGAACCGGCGGGCCGGATCCGGGTCGGTGGCGCGGACCAGCAGCCGGTAGAAGGACTCGTACTGGCGGAAGACCTCGATGTTGTCGGGGTCGGGCAGGGAGTCCACGAAGACGTTCGTGTAGCCCTGGAAGTCGAAGGTGAGGACGGCGAGGGTGCGGGCGACCGTGTACAGGTCGGACGCCACGGACGGGCCGACCTCCGCGACCTCGGGCGCCTGGTAGCCCACCGTGCCGTAGATGGCCGACTCGTCGTCGTCCATCCTGCGCACCGCGCCCATGTCGATCAGCTTGAGCTGGTCCTCGGTCTGGATCGCGTTGTCGACCTTGAAGTCGCAGTACAGCAGGTTGCGGCTGTGCAGGTGCCCGAGCGCCTCGAGGGCCTCGATGCCGTACGCGCACGCCTGCTCCACCGGCAGCGGGTCCCGCTTGCCCTGGGGCGTGCGGCGGGCGTTGGCGATCTCCTTGAGGGACTTGCCGCCGACGTACTCCATGACGATGTACCCGTCCAGCGAACCCGTCCGCTGGTCGAGGTGTTCGACGAAGTTGTAGATCCGCACGATGTTGGCGTGCTCGATCTCCGCGAGGAAGCGCCGCTCGGAGATCGCGGCCTCCATCGCGTCCTGGTCGCCGGTGTCGAGCAGGCCCTTGAGGACGACCCAGCGGTCGGAGACCGCGCGGTCCACGGCGAGGTAGACCCAGCCGAGCCCGCCGTGCGCCAGACAGCCCGCGACCTCGTACTGGCCGTGCACGACGTCGGCGGCCTTCAGCTTCGGGACGAAGGAGTACGGGTGGCCGCACTTCGTGCAGAACCCCTCCGTGCGCCCCGGCGTCTCGCCGCGCGAGCGCCCCACCGGCGCCCCGCAGTCGGAACGCGAGCAGAACCGCTTGCGCTCGGGCACCTCGGGGTTGTCCAGGACCATCGCGCGCAGGTCGGGCCGGGGCACGCCCGGCACCTCGACCAGGCCCGCGCCGAGCCGGCCCCGGGAGGAGGACGCGGTGCCGGAGCCGGAGCTGCGCACCGACACCGAGCGGCCCGTGGACGGGCCGGACACCGAGCGCGACAGCCGGCCCGACACCGAGCGCCGTGACTTCGCCGACTGCGACGACGTACGCGTACTGCCGCGGGTGCCGGAGCGGGAACTGCCGCTGCCGGAGGAGCCCCTGGAGCCCCGGCCGCCGGCGGTGATCCCGGTGGGCGGCGAGCCGACCATGCCGGTCCTGGAGACGACCGGGGCGAGACCGCACGTGTCGCAGTACAGCTCGCCGCCGCCGACGTCCTCGTACGCCCCCTCGCAGTCGGGCCGCTGGCAGGGCTGTTGTGCCTGACTCATGACGACGCTGTCCCCCTTCTGTCGCTCACGCTCCGGGCCCTCTACGATCCTGTGGCCCGCCCGTCTCCGGAACCCGTGGGGCGGCGAGCAGTTCGGCGGCCGCGTGCTGGTAGCGCAGGACGGCCTGTTCGGCGACCCGCAGGTCGCAGGGTGCGCTCCACAGCATGCGGCGGGCCGCGTCGTACCGCTCCACCAGGAGCGAGTCCTCCGCGAGGCCGTGCCGGGCGACCTTCGCCTTGTACGCGTCGAGGCGCCCGCGCAGCTCCGCGCGGACCGCCAGGGGCGCGGTGACCGCGCTCAACGACTCCCGGGCCCGCAGCAGTTCGTCCTCCGCCTTCTGCTCCAGGGACTCCAGGAGCGGGGACAGGCGGTGCCACTGGGCATGTCTGCGGTACTCGGCGGCCGTCGCCAGCTGCTCCTGCAGCACGGTCGGCGGGCCGCCGACCACCGGCACCTCCGTCGCGGCGATCTTCGCGAGGACCTCGCCGCGCGCGATGCGGGCCTCGGCGAGGGTGCGGTCCGCGCGCGAGAGGACGTCCCGCAGCCTGACCAGCCGGGCCTCCGCGTCCTGCCGGACCGTCAGCACGGCGTCGATCTCCCGGCGCACGTCCTCCAGGGCGCGCGCCTCACGGTCGTACACCGTGGTGTCGGGCTTGCCGCCGCCGGGTGCCGAACTGCCCGGCGTCGGGACCCAGAACGCCAGCGGGTCGGAGACGACCTGCTCGCGCAGCGTCGTCAGCGTGCGCGTGATGCGCTCCAGGTCGTCGCCCGCGTGATGCTCGCCGGGGCGGACCCCGACGGAGTGCGCGAGCCGCCGGGTGCGCTGGAGTTCCGCGGCCAGGAGATCGATACGGGCGGGCAGCGCCGACCAGACGGCGTCGGCGGCGACGACCATGTCCAGCGAGTTCGCGTACAGCTCGTTCATCCGGTCCACGAGCGTGACCAGCGAGAACCGTTCGCTGAGCTTGCTCGGACCGCCGTGCAGGGTCGGCGCGTTGGCGGTCGCCGTGGCGGATCCGGCGACCGTGACGGACTCGCCGCGCAGCAGCTCGGTCAGCTCCAGCAGGTCCTCGCGGCTGGACCAGCGGCGCCGGGCGCGGATGTCACGGGCGGAGCGCAACGCGTCGCTGTAGGCGTCGAAATACGCCCACAGAAGGCTGATCGACGCCTCCGCGGTCTGCCAGCGCTCCTTGGTCAGACCGGTGAGCTCGGCACCTTCGAGGAGTCTGCGGCCCGCGTGGTCCTGCAGGGCGAGGAGCGAGGTCTCGATGGCCTCGTGCTCCGCGCCGAGCCGCACCAGCGCACGGTCCACCTCGTCCCGGTCCATCACCGGCCCGGCGGGGTCCGTGACGCCCATCGATCACCTCTCGCTGCGTCGTGTTTCGTGTCAATCGTCTGAAAGGGTCCGTAGGGGTGGGCTGTTGACGACCGCGGTCGATGGTGCGTCAGCTCGTGCGCAGGTACTGCGGTGCGGGCGGTTCCGACGTCGAGGGGTCCTCCCCCAGTGTCGCCGAAAGCCACCTGTCGTACGACGCCTGCCAGCCGTTCGCGGTGTCCTTGCGGTAGTCCACCAGCACCTGGTTGACCCGGCGTACCAGATCGTCGGCGTCCTTCTTCATCGCCACGCCGTAGTACTCGGTGGTGAAGGGTTCGCCCTTCAGCATGACCGTCGGGTCCTGGGCGGCCTGGCTCGCGGCGAGCGCGCCGTCGGTCACCACGGCGTCCACCTCGCCGAGTTGGAGCCGCACCAGGCAGTCGAGCTGGTTGGGAACGGTGGTCCTCAGGTCGGCGGAGGAGACGAGGTCGCCCGCCTGCTTGTCGTTGACCAGCTTGGTGTTGGCCGTGGAGCCCTTCGCCGTGCAGATCCGCTGCCCGGCGAGCGAACCGTCGTACCCGGTGATCTTCGAGGACTTGGAGGCCAGCACCTGCTGGCCGGTCTTGAAGTAGGGCGCGGAGAAGGCGACGTCGGACAGGCGTTTGCAGTTGATCGTCATCGTACGGACGATCATGTCGACCCGGCCGTCCTTGATCGCCGGGATGCGCTGGTCGGTGGGGATCGCCTTGAACTGGACCGCGTTCGGGTCGCCGAGTATGTCCGCGGCGATGCGGTGGACCAGGTCGATGTCGAAGCCCTCCAGGGCCGCGTCCTGGCCGCTGTTGGGGTCGCGGTAACCCCAGCGGTAGCTGTTCTGGTCGACGCCGACGATCAGCTTGCGCTTCTCGCCCGTGCGGTTCTTGATCTCCTCTATGGTGCTGCCGTCCGCGTTCGACGGGGACAGCGTCTGCTTCTCGGGGGCCTTCGCCACCTCGGCCGTGGGGCAGCCCTCCTCGGCACGGACCTGGCTGCCGTACGTCAGGCGGCTGCCGCTCGTGCCCGTGCTGCCGTCGCCGTCCGACCGGATCAGCGGCAGCAGCATCACGAACGTCACCGCCAGGGCGCAGACGACCGCCATCGCGCCCACACCGCCCCAGCCCTTCAGGCCGGTCCTCAGTCGTCGCCCTCGCGTCCACCGCCGCATCGTCACGCCCCCTTTCACCGGTACTCCGACAGCCTGCGGCCGATGCCGAGCACCGCGCCGGCCGCGCCCAGGACCGCGAGGACGGCCGCGCCCACCGTCAGTCCGGTCATCGCGTCCACGCCGTCACCGGCCGCCTGCTCGAACTCGGCGTTCTCGTGGGCGATCGCCTTGGCCAGGTTCGCGTCGACGCTGTCGAAGCACTCGCCGGTCGCGCCCTTGGCGCCGATCACCCGCTCCAGCGCCGCCTGGTAGTTGCCGTTCTCGTCCTGGGCGCGGGCCGCGGTGTGGCGCTTCTTCCACTCGGTCATGTTGCCGACGGCCGTGGTGACCGGCTGCTCGCCCGTCTTGTCGTCGGCGAGCTTCCCGGCCTCGGTGAGGCGCTCAGCGAGGGTGTTCATCTCCTCGCCGAAGTTGTGGTCGTAGGCGTCGTACGTCTTGCCGCCGACCTCGACGGTCTCGGCGCCGCGGGCCACCAGGGTCAGGTTCTCGCTGCCGCGGGCCTTCAGGGAGGCGATGCGGGCGTCGTGCAGGACGTTCAGCGAGCGCACGCCGTGGTCGTAGGAGTCGTGGAGGGCCGCGCGGGCGACGCTGTGGCCGACGACCAGCCAGAGCAGGACCACGGTGGCGGTGGCGGTGGCGGCGACCAGGCCGTGGTTCAGGACGCGGTTCGTACGCCGGTAGCTGCGGTGCTGGGCCCAGGCGAGCGCGGCCAGCGCGAGGACGCCGAGGCCGATCGCCGCCCAGGGGTAGGGAGTGGCGTCCGCGTAGTCGGCGCGCAGCCGCTGGTTCTCCTTCTTGTAGAGATCCTCGGCCGCCGGGAGCATCTGCTGCTGCATCTTCTCGTTGGCGTACCGCAGATAGGCGCCGCCGACCGGGAAGCCCTGGCGGTTGTACGTCCGCGCCCGCTCGACCAGGCCCTTGTACTCCGGCAGCAGCCGGTTGAGCTTGGTCACGGTCGCCGCGGCCGGTGAGTCGGGGTCGGAGTTCGCGGCGGCCTGCACCAGGCCCTCGGCGGCGGCGTCGATGTCCTTCTCGTACGTGTCGCGGGTGGCGGCCGTCTCCTGGCCGCCGGCCAGGAAGCCGCTGGAGGCGGCGGTGTTGGCGTCGGCGAGCGAGCGGTAGATGTCGGCCGCGGCCGAGCTCAGCGGCTGGCTCTTGTTCAGCACGTCGTCGGCGGCGGTCGACCGGTCGGCCATCTGGCCTGCGGTGACGGCACCGAACGCGACGACGAGCAGGGCCAGGACGGCGCCGATGATGCGCAGCCGGCCGGGCTCGGTGGTGGCGGCGGCCCGCAGCCGGTCGACGCCCTCCGCGAAGGCGGTACGCCGGGGCTGCTCGGGCGGGGAGGGAGGAACGGGCCGGCCCGTGTTTCCGTACAGGGCGGGAACGCCGTGCTGCGCGGACGGCACCGGCCCGCCCGGCTGCGGCGGAACCACCGGCAGTGTGGGCACACCGGAACCCGGTGGTGGCGCCGTGCTGCTTTTCGGCGGGTGTGTCACTGTTGACCTCCCCCATGGTCATCCGTCGCGGCAAGTATCGCTGCCGCGACCGACATCCGCACCGGCCTTGGCTGGATCTTGATCGGATCGCAGCGTGGGCCTCCGGCGGTGCAGCCGCGTGCCGCACCACCCCCTGCCCATGAATACGCCGGCAGAATCGGTTCGGTTCCCTCGTGGGGCGCCCGCGTACTGCCGGCGGCATGGGTGGTGCGCGGGTGGTACTGGTCGGCGGGACGTCGCACGTCGGCAAGTCCACCGTCGCCCGGGCACTGGCGGCCCGGCTCGGGTTCGAGCACGTCCCGACGGACGGCCTGGCACGGCATCCGGGACGGCCCTGGCGGACACCGGAGAGGGAGGTCCCGGCCCACGTCGCCGACCACTACTCCTCCCTCACGGTCGACGAGCTGATCGCGTCGGTTCTCGGCCACTACGAGCGGCTGTGGCCGCGGGTGGAGGAGCTGATCCGCACCAGCGCCGCCGACAGCACCCCCGGCGCGGGCCTCGTGCTGGAAGGCTCTGCCCTCTGGCCCGCCCTTGTCGCGCGGCTGGAGGCCCCGTACACGGCTGCCGTGTGGCTCACCGCGGACGAAGCCGTCCTCCGCACGCGCGTGCACGCGTCCGGTGACCACGACCGGGCGAGCGAGTGCGAACGCCTGCTCATGGACACGTTCCTGGCGCGGACCGTCCGCTATCAGACGCTCATGGTGGAGGCGGTCGACGACCTGGGCCTGACGCGCCTCGACGTCGGCGACGGCACGCCCGTCGCCGACCTGGTCGGCGCCCTGCTCGCGGCCGTCCGGGCTCAGGCCTCGAAGTAGGCCCGCACCCGGGCCGGCACCTCCGGGGGCGCCCCCACCCGGTCCAGGCCCAGCAGGGCCGCGCCCAGTACCGGACTCGCGGTCACCACCTGGGGTACGGCCTTGGGGGCGCGGGCCGCCAGCAGGTCACGTACGCCGTCGTCCAGTTGGGGATGGCGGGCGGCCAGGACACCGCCGCCGAGCAGCACCGGTGTCTCCTCCTCCAGCAGGTCGAGCCGGGTCAGCGCCACCGTGGCCATGGTCACCACCTCGTCGGCCAGGCGGTCGACGAGGCCTCGGGCCGCGGCGTCGCCGGAGGCGGCCGTGGCGAACAGGACCGGTGTCAGTTCGTGGCGGCGGGCCGGGGCGATGTGCTCCAGGTGGAGCGCCTCGACGAGGGCGTACACGCAGGGCAGGCCGAAGTGGGCCGGGAGGGTGTGCGCGAGGGCCGTGGCGGGCCCCCGGCCGTCCTCCGCGCGGGAGGCGTGCCACAGGGCCTCCTCGGCGAGGCCCCAGCCGCCGCCCCAGTCGCCGGAGACGCGGCCCAGCGCGGGGAAGCGGGCGGTGCGGCCGTCGGGGCGCATGCCGACGCAGTTGATGCCGGCGCCGCAGACGACGGCGACCCCGCGCGGCTCGGTGACGCCCGCCCGCAGCACGGCGAACGTGTCGTTGCGGACCTCCGTACTCGCTCCCCACGCGCGCGCGTGCAGCGCGGCCGCCAACTGTTCCTCCTCGACGGGGAAGTCGGCGTTGGCCAGGCACGCGGAGACGTGGTCGACCGCCACGACGCCGGCGGTGGTGAACGCGCGCGTCACCGCCTCCGCCACCTTGTCCACCGCGGCCTCCACGCCCACCACGGGCGGCCGGAACCCGCCGCCGCGGGCCGTGGCGAGGACGGTTCCGTCGGCCGCCACGACCGCGACGTCGGTCTTGCTGTTGCCCGCGTCGACGGCGAGGACACTTGCGGTCAGGCCCACGCGAGATGCTCCCGGTTGTGTGCGATCAGCTGGTCGGTCAGGGTCTCGGCGTACGCGTACTGGCCGACGAGGGGATGGGCGAGCAGCGCCCGGAACACCCGGTCGCGGCCACCCCGCAGGGCGGCTTCCAGGGCCAGGTCCTCGTACGCCGTCACCTGTGCCGTCAGGCCCGCGTAGAGCGGGTCGACGGCCGGCACGGGCAAAGGCGTCGCACCCTTGTGGCCGACCGCCGCCTGCACCTCGATGACGGCGTCGTCCGGGAGGAACGGCAGCGTGCCCCGGTTGTACGTGTTCACCACCTGGTAGGGGCTGCCTCCCGCGCCGAGCAGTCCGGCCGCCAGGTCGACCGCCGCCTCCGAGTAGTAGGCGCCGCCCCGCTTGGCGAGGAGCCCCGGCTTCTCGTCCAGGGCCGGGTCCGCGTACATTTCCAGCAGCTGCCGCTCCATGGCGGCCACTTCGGCCGCCCGGGACGGCTTGGTGCGCAGTTCCCGTACGACCTCGTCGTGCGCGTAGTAGTAGCGCAGGTAGTACGACGGGACCACGCCGAGGCGGTCCAGGAGCGGGCGGGGCAGGTGCAGGTCGGCGGCGATCGACTCGCCGTACTCCGACAGCAGTCCGGGCAGGACGTCCTCGCCCTCCGGGCCGCCCAGGCGTACGCCGGTCTCCCAGGTGAGGTGGTTCAGGCCCACGTGGTCCAGGTGGACCTCGCCGGGCGTGACCCCGAGCAGGCCGGCGAACTTCCGCTGGAAGCCGATCGCCACGTTGCACAGGCCGACCGCCTTGTGGCCGGCCCGGAGCAGGGCGCGGGTCACGATGCCGACCGGGTTGGTGAAGTCGATGATCCAGGCGTCGGGGTTCGTACGGTGGACCCGTTCCGCGATGTCGAGGACCACCGGGACCGTGCGCAGCGCCTTGGCGAGGCCGCCCGCGCCGGTCGTCTCCTGGCCGACGCATCCGCACTCCAGGGGCCACGTCTCGTCCTGCTGCCGGGCGGCCTGGCCTCCGACGCGCAGTTGCAGCAGCACGGCGTCGGCGCCGTCGACGCCCGCGTCGAGGTCGGAGGTCGTCACGATCCGGCCGTTGTGGCCCTGCCGGGCGAAGATACGGCGGGCCAGACCGCCCACCAGCTCAAGACGGTCCGCCGCCGGGTCCACCAGGACCAGTTCCTCGATGGGCAGGGTGTCCCGCAGACGGGCGAAGCCGTCGATGAGTTCGGGGGTGTAGGTCGAGCCTCCGCCGACCACGGTGAGTTTCATGTCTGGGTCAACCCTTCACTCCGGTGAGCGTGACGCCCTCGACGAAGGCCTTCTGGGCGAAGAAGAACACGAGGATCACGGGGGCCATGACCAGGACGGTCGCGGCCATGGTGAGGTTCCAGTCCGTGTGATGCGCTCCCTTGAACGACTCCAGGCCGTAACTCAGTGTCCAGGCGCCCGGGTTCTCGGACGCGTAGATCTGCGGGCCGAAGTAGTCGTTCCAGGCGTAGAAGAACTGGAAGAGGGCGACCGCGGCGATGCCCGGCCTGGCCATCGGCAGGACCACCTTCAGCAGCGTGCGCAGCTCCCCGCAGCCGTCGACCTTCGCCGCGTCCAGGTACTCGTTCGGGATGGTCGTCAGGAACTGCCGCAGCAGGAAGATGGAGAACGCGTCACCGAAGGCCATCGGGATGATCAGCGGCCACAGCGTGCCCGACAGGTCGAGCTGCTTCGCCCAGAACAGGTACATCGGGATGACGACCACCTGGGGCGGCAGCATCATCATCGAGATCACCAGCATCAGGGACAGACTGCGGCCCCGGAAGCGGAACTTGGCCAGGGCGTACGCCACGGGGACCGACGACACCACGGTGAGGACGGTGCCCGCGCCGGCGTACAGCAGGGTGTTCTTCCACCAGGTCAGGAAGCCGGGCGTGTCGAAGACCTTGGCGTAGTTGCCCCATTCCCAGGTGTGCGGGATCAGATCGCGGCTGAGGGCCTGGGAGTCGCTCATCAGCGAGGTCAGGAAGACGAACACGAAGGGGAGGGTGAAGAAGAGGGCCGCGGCGACGCCGAAGGAGTGGACCGCGACCCATTCGAGTGCGGACCTGCGGCGGGCCGTGCGCGCGGCGGGCGAGGGCGGGGCCTTCGGCTCCACGGGCCTGTCGAGTACCTGGGTCATGGTCAGTCACCTGCCTGGATGAGACCGCCCCGGCGCCGCATCAGCAGCGCGGTGAACGCCATCGACAGCGCGAAGAGCACCAGGGCCACCACACAGGCGGAGCCGTAGTCGAAGCGCTGGAAGCCGAGGTTGTAGACGAGCTGGGGGAGGGTGAGCGTCGACTTGTCCGGGTAGCCGGGTTCGAACTGGGTGCCGGCGCCCTGGATCACACCCGAGGCGACCTTTCCGGCGATGAGCGGCTGCGCGTAGTACTGCATCGCCTGGATGACTCCGGTGACCACGGCGAACATCACGATCGGCGAGATGTTCGGCAGGGTGACGAACCGGAACCGCTGCCAGGCCGACGCGCCGTCCAGCTCGGCGGCTTCGTACTGCTCCCGCGGTACGTCGAGCAGCGCGGCCATGAAGATGACCATCAGGTCGCCGATGCCCCACAGGGCGAGCAGGGTGAGGGCCGGCTTGGACCAGGAGGGGTCGTTGAACCAGCCGGGGGCCGGGAGACCGATGCCTTCGAGGATCGAGTTGACCGGTCCGGTGCCGGGGTTGAGCAGAAAGGCGAAGGCCATGGTGGCGGCCACCGGCGGGGCCAGGTAGGGCAGGTAGAAGAGGGTGCGGAAGACGCCCGTGCCCGTCCTGATCTTCGTGATCAGCATGCCGACGCCGAGACCGAAGGCGACCCGGAGGGTGACCATGATCAGGACGAGCCACAGGGTGTTGCGCAGGGCGGGCCAGAAGAGGGGATAGTGCTCGAAGACGTACGTCCAGTTCTTCGTTCCGCTCCAGGTCGGCGGTTTGAAGCCGTCGTAGTGCATGAACGAGAAATAGACGGTCGAGATCAGCGGGTACGCGAAGAAGACCGCGAAGCCGATCAGCCAGGGCGACATGAAGGCGAGGGTGCGAAGTGCCTGCTTCCGCTGCTTCGCTGCGAGGCCGGACGGGCGGCGCTTCGACGCCAGGGTGAGCGTGCTCATCACTTGGCCTGTGCGATGTCCGTGTCGATCTGCTCGGCCGTGTCGGCGAGACCCGCCTTGAGGTCCTTGACCTTTCCGCTCTCGTACTCGTACCCGAAGTTCTGGATCGTCGTGAGGTACACCCCGCCGTTGACGGAGGCCGGGGACGTCGTGGAGTTCGGGTTCGCGGCGATGTCCAGGAACGTCTTGAAGCGCGGGTCGTACGTCAGGTCCGGCGACTTGAGGGCCGCCAGTGTGGACGGCACGTTGTGGATGGCGTTGGAGAAGGCCACCACCGCGTCCGTGTCCGTGGTGATGTACTTGACCAGCTCCCAGGCCGCGTTCTGCTTCGTGCTGGTGGCGGCGATCCCGGCGATGGTGCCGGTGATGTAGCCCTTGCCGTACTGGTCGGCCTGGTCGTCGGGGACGGGCAGCGGGGCCACGCCGATCTCGAAGTTGGGCCCCGCGTCCAGGGCCATGCCCAGGCGCCACTCGCCGTCGAGCTGCATGGCGACCTGGCCGGTCTGGAAGGGGTGCTTGGGGCCCCACTCGTCGCCGAGCGTGGAGCGGTACTTCTCCAGCCGCTGGTAGCCGCCGAGTTCGTCGACGAGCCTCTTCTGGAGGGTGAATCCGGCCTCGAAGGCGGGATCCTCGGCGAGGTTCGACTTGCCGCTGGAGTCGAAGTACGTGGGGGAGAACTGCCCGAGATAGTGCTCGGTCGTCGTCTCCCAGCCGTGGTAGTTCGGCATGAATCCCAGCTGCTTGTAGCTGTCGCCGTCGTCGATCGTCAGCTTCTTGGCGGCGGCTTCGAACTGGGACCAGGTCTTCGGCGGGCTGTCGATGCCCGCCTTCTCGAAGGCGGTCTTGTTGTAGTAGAGGCCGTAGGCGTCGCCCAGCAGCGGGACGCTGCACCGGTTCCCGTCGAACTGGGTGTACTCGTTCATCGCCTTCGGGAAGGTCTTCTCCGGGTCGATTCCCGCCTTCTCGAAGAGGGGGTTGAGGTCGACCAGCGCGCCCGAGGAACAGAACTTGCCCACGTTGTTGGTGGTGAACGACGAGATCACGTCGGGCGCCTTGGCGCCGCCCGTCCTGAGCGCCTGGTTCATCTTGTCGTCGGTCATGTTGCCGACGACGTTGACGTGGATGGTGGGGTGCGTCTTCTCGAAGCCGGCGACCAGCGACTTCACGGCCTTCACCTCGGCGGGCGCGCTCCAGGCGTGCCAGAAGTTGAGGGTCGTCTCCTTGCCGGCGTCGTCGCTCGCGTCGGAGCCGGACTGGCCGGTACAGGCGGTGGCGAGGAGGGCCACGGAGACGGCGGCGGCGAGCGCGACTTTTCTTGACATTCCGGGCATGACGGGGTCTCCCTAGGGCAGGGCTGGGGCAGGGGTGGTGGGTGTGCGAGTGTGCGGGGCTCTTGGTGAGGAGGCTGGGAACTCAGCGCGAGGTGTCGAAGACCTCGTCGCGGGTGGCCGCGAGCGCGCTCTCCAGCGCGCCGCGCAGGACGGGGTGTTCCTGGACGTCGCCGACGACGAGCCGGGGCCGGGGCGCGGCCAGCTCCTCCAGTTCGGCCTGGACGAGAGCGCGCAGCGGTTCCCCGCCACAGGTGAGCGAGGCGCCGCTGAGGACGACGAGTTCGGGGTCGAGGACGGAGACGAGGGAGGCGAGACCGGTGGCGAGGTGCGTCGCGTACGCCTCCAGCAGCCGCCGGTGCGGACCGTCGTCGGCCTCCGCGGCGCGGGCGACGAGGGCGGCGGCGACCTCGGCGTACGGGCCGGACGGGATGTTCTTGACACCGAGCCGGCGGGCCAGCTTGGGGATCGCCTGAGAGCCGGCCAGCTCCTGGTAGCCGCCGCTGCCGGCCTTGCTGACCTGCCGGACCAGCGGGGTGCCCGGCACCGGAAGGAAGCCGACCTCGCCGGCGCCGCCGGTCCAGCCGCGGTGCAGCCGGCCGCCGAGGACCAGGGCGGCGCCGAGGCCTCCCTCGTTCCACAGCAGGACGAAGTCGCCGTGCCCGCGGGCCGCGCCGAGCCGCTGCTCGGCCACCGCGACGAGGTTCACGTCGTTCTCGTACTCGACCGGCATGGGCAGGGCGGCGGCGAGTTCGTCGAGCAGCGTGGGGGAGTGCCAGCCGGGCAGGTGGGAGGCGTAGCGCAGGCGGCCGGTGTTGGGGTCGAAGGCGCCGGGGGTGCCGATGACGAGCCGGTGCACGTCGTCACGGGCGAGGCCGGCCGCCTTGACCGCGCCGTCCAGGGCGTCGCCGACCTGTCGGACGACGGGCTGCGTGGGACGCCGCCCCGGGGTCGGCAGCTCGTACGTCCCCACCGTGCGGCCGGTGATGTCGGCGACGGCGGCACGGACGCGCTCGGGGGTGACGTCGAGTCCGGCGGCGTACGCGGCGGCCGCGTTGACCTCGTACAGCTGGGCGTTGGGTCCCGGGCGGCCCTCGCTGGTGCCGGTCGCGAGGACCAGCCCGGACGCCTCCAGGCGGGCCAGGAGCTGGGACGCGGTCGGCTTCGACAGGCCGGTGAGCTTGCCGATCCGGGTGCGGGACAGCGGCCCGTGCTCCAGGAGGAGGTCCAGGGCGGCGCGGTCGTTCATGGCGCGCAGGACGCGCGGGGTGCCCGGCGTACCGGCGGTTCCTGCCATGGGGTCGACACCTGCCTCTCGGCTGTCCAGGTTCCCAGTGATCAGGCCGGGAAGTCCATCTCGGCGTGATTGTTAGGAAGGTTTCCTGTCTGGTGGTCTGGACCATAGAACTGGCGTGAAGCAGCCGTCAAGAGACCGACGCCGAGGCAACACAGTCGTTACCTGCCGGGGCGACAAGGGGGTGAGGGCAGCCGGGCACGGCCGGAATGCGACAAGCGAGAGGGGGCGCCCGGAAAGATCCGGGCGCCCCCTCTCGTACGTCTCCTACTTCGCCACACCCGGAGGCGTCAGCGGCGTGGCCGCCTGCGCCTGCGGTGACGCCGTGTTGGAGTACGCCGACGGGGCCGCCATGCCGGCCGTCGGATCCGCGTCCGGATCCGCCTCCGCGGGGAGGGCGGGGCCGCCGACGATCGGGATGCTCGCCGCGTCGAAGGCGTGCTTGATGCGCCAGCGCAGTTCGCGTTCGACGGTGAGGGCCTTGCCGGGCATCGTCTTGGCGGAGACGCGGACGACCATCGAGTCGAGCAGGACGCTGTCCAGGCCGAGGACCTCGATCGGGCCCCACAGCAGCTCGTTCCAGGGCTCTTCCTTGCTCATCTTCTCGGCGACCTCGTTCAGGGTCCGCTTCACCTTGTCGAGGTCCTCGTCGGAGCGGACGGTGACGTCGACGCCGGCCGTGGCCCAGCCCTGGGAGAGGTTGCCGATGCGCTTGACCTCGCCGTTTCGGACGTACCAGATCTCGCCGTTGTCGCCGCGCAGCTTCGTGACGCGCAGGCCCACCTCGATGACCTCGCCCGCGGCCACGCCCGCGTCGATGCTGTCGCCGACGCCGTACTGGTCCTCAAGGATCATGAAGACGCCGGACAGGAAGTCCGTCACCAGGTTCCGGGCGCCGAAACCGATCGCCACACCCGCGACACCGGCGGACGCCAGCAGCGGGGCGAGGTTGATCTGGAAGGTGCCGAGGATCATCAGGGCCGCGGTGCCGAGGATCAGGAAGCTCGCGACCGAGCGGAGCACCGAGCCGATCGCCTGGGAGCGCTGACGGCGGCGCTCCACGTTCACCAGCAGACCGCCGAGCGGGCTGCCGTCGACCGGCACCGAGCGGTTCATCCGGTCGATCAGCTTGGTGATCGCCCGCCGCACCACGAATCTCAGGACCGCCGCTATCACCAGGATCAGCAGGACCCTCAGGCCGATGGCCAGCCAGGTGGACCAGTTCTGCTCGATCCAGCTGGCGGCGTTCGTCGCGCTCTCCTGGGCGTCCTCGAGCGACGGCACGGCCGGAGCGGTGGGCGACGGCGACGGCGACGGACCGGCGGCCAGTAGGACGGCGGACAAGGACACGGCAGGTACCTCCAGTGCAGCGGTCCGCCCCTCCGGCAGCGGTCAAGGTCGTCCAGCCGTGCTTCAAGGTCACGGAAAGGTCACCGGTGGGGCAGACCCACCACACTATCGGGGCATCGTGTGTGGATCGTTGTGATGTTCGAGGGAGAGACGGCTTTCACCTGGGGATGAACAGGTGGGATGAACAATTCGTGATCCGGGGGAGGAACCGGATGTGGTCGAAAACACTCCCAGCCCGTTACGGGGACATGGTGGCGCTTCCGCCAGGCATGAGGGGAGACTGACTACGAAATCGTCCCGGCGCGAGCCACGCGCCGCCGGCGTCCAAGGAGGCCATCCGTGCCGCATGTCCTGGTCCTGAACGCGTCGTACGAGCCGCTCGGCGTCGTACCGCTCCGCCGCGCACTCATCCTCGTGCTCGAGAACAAGGCCGTGTGCCTCGAGGAGTCCGGCGCCTTCATGCACAGCGCTACCGTCACAGTCCCCGCACCCAGCGTGGTCCGGCTCAAGCGATTCGTCCGGGTTCCCTATCGGGGGCCCGTTCCTCTGACCCGGCGGGCGTTGTTCGCCCGTGACGGGGGCCGGTGCATGTACTGCGGTGGCGTCGCAACCAGCGTCGACCACGTCATCCCGCGCAGCCGCGGGGGCAAGCACGTCTGGGACAACGTGGTCGCCTCGTGCCGCCGCTGCAACCACGTGAAGGCCGACCGCCATCTCGTCGAGATCGGCTGGCGGCTGCGTCACAAACCCGCCCCTCCCACCGGCCTGGCCTGGCGCATCATCGGGACCGGCCACCGGGATCCGCGCTGGATGCCGTACTTGCAGCCATACGGCGCCGACGACGCCTTGGCCCGGATCGAAGGCATTTCCGCCTGACATCGATCCGGGCTTTCGCATGTCCGCCGTCCGTGCCGGCCCCACGTCCCTGACGTGGGGCCGGCACTTCAGTGGCGCACCGCCTCCGCCCGCGCCCCGCGTACGACGTACAGCGCCCCGCCCACCACGCAGGCCGCCAGCGCCGCGGCCCAGGCGCCCGCCTCCCCGCCGGGCTGCACCGGCCAGGCCCACACCGTGCTCGCGCGCCCGTGCGCACCGGCGCCCCCCAGGTACACGGCGCTGACGTAGCCGAAGGCCGGCAGCCAGCTCAGCCGGGCGCCGAGCAGGGCGGCCGCGGCCGCGGTGAGGCCGGTGGAGCCGAGCGTGTTGCGGATCATCGCCGGCGGCCCGAACACCGACGCGTGCCCGAGCACCGCCACCGACAGCAGGGCCGCGGCGAGCGCGGTGAGGGTCAGGAGATGGACCAGACGCCGCCGCCACCAGGGGTGCACGGCCGTACGGTCCAGCTCCTCGGACGCGGTGTACAGACTCGACCCGATCACCGCGGCGGCGAACAGCGGGGCCAGCGCCACGACCGGCACCCGCCGTTCCGGATCCACGTAGGCGTCCAGCCCGTGAGCCGCCCACACGGCGAGCCCGGCAGTGGCGAAGAGCACCGCGAGGGCGCGCGGGACGGTACGCGAGCGGGCGTAGAGAAGCAGTCCGGCGGCGCGCGAACGGCCGTACGGCACGGAGAGTTCGCTCACAGCGCCGGCACCGCGCTCGGCGTACACTCGCTCGCCGTCGCGAAGTACTCCGACAGCCAGGCGCGGCGCTCCCGCTCGCCCATCGCCTCAAGACGGGCCCGGGCCTCCCGCCGGGCCTCGAGCCGGGCGCGGTCGGCCTCGCCCCTCTCGGCCAGTTGCTCGTCGAACTCCTTCTCCAACGGGCTGGGCGCCAGATGGTGCTCCACGGCGTCGTCGACCGCCTCCAGAAGCGGATCCACCTCGTCGCACTCCACCCGGCCGTACAGCGCCATCCCGGCCGCCCACGCGTACTCCCGCGGATCGGTGAGCTCACCCCGTACGACGCTCCAGCCGAAGGGCGTGAGCATCGGCAGCTCCACCTCGTCCCGGCCCGGTCGCCCCGGCCGGTCCTCGTAGCGCACCGGCAGGTTCCGTACGCCCTCCAGGCGGCCGGTGAGCCCGGACAGGGCATCCCTCACCTGCGGAAGAAGCTCCTCGTAGCGGGCGTTCACGCAGATCTGCGGGGTCGTGGAGGTGTCGCACACCTGGCGGCGGGCGACCGGGTTGGTGTGCCACAGGCCGTCCCCGGTCTGCACCAGCAGCACGCCTGCGGCGGTCGCGGCGGCCAGCGGCAGCACAGCGGACACCCGGCGGCGGGCGGCGTACGCGAGGACCGCAGCGGCCGCGAGACCTCCCGTCCACCCCACCATCGCCACCGGCTGCCACCACACGGGGTCCGCCGTGGTGGTCACGCCGTCGACGACGGGCGACAGAGGGGCGAGGCCGCCACGGCCGTCGTACGACAGGACACCGAGGCCGACGTACGCGCCCACCGCCAGCAGCGGTGCCGCGAGCCGCCAGGCCACCAGCCGGCCCACCACCTGGCCCGCCAGGACGGCGGACGCCAGGACGACCGCGTCCGTGAGCGCCGCGACCGGGTACGGACTGTCGCCCGTGGCGCGGTACCAGGTGGCGAGCCAGGCCAGGACGACCGCGACCGCGTACCCGGCGACCACCCACAGCACCAGCGGCAGCACCGACGCCAGCAGCCGGGCGAGCGGGCCGCGCGCGGACACCGCCAGCAGTTCCTCGGTGCCGCGTCTGCGCTCGCGTCCCCCGTGCCAGCAGCCCGCGGCCAGGGCCAGCGGGACACCCAGCAGCCCGGACACCGTGTGCAGCCGCTCGCGGGTCTCGGCCCAGCCGCCCTGCCACTGCGTCGAGTCGGCGGCCAGCGCGACCGTGAACGTCAGCAGGACGGCGGCCCCCGCCCAGGGGCCGAACCCACGCACGACCTCGGCGCACAGGGGGTGCCGCGCGCTCTCCGGTCTTCTCTCCGCCACGAGGGTCATCACGCCGTCCCCTCCAGCGCCGGGGCCGGTGCGGTGGACGCGCGGTGGGCGCGCAGGGCCGCCGTGTAGCCGCGCTCGATCGGGTTGTCGCCGACGCCGCCCGCCGACTCGCCGAGCGCGGCCAGCGACTCGGGGGTGCCGCGATAGGCCACCCGGCCCGCCTCGACGAGGGTGACCTCCGTGCAGGCCGCCGCCACGTCCTCCACCAGGTGCGTGGAGACGATGACGGTGGACGAGGTGCCCAGCTCGCGCAACAGTTCGCGGAACTCCACGCGCTGCTCCGGGTCGAGACCGGCGGTCGGCTCGTCGAGCAGCAGCACGTCGGGGTCGTTGACGATGGCCTGCGCGATGCCGACACGCCGGACCATGCCACCGGACAGCGTCCTGACCTTCGCGTCGACGCGGTCGGCGAGACCGACCCGGGCGACGGCCCGTTCGACGGCGGCCGGGGTCGTGGCCGCGGGCATCTCCTTCAGCCAGGCCACGTACGCGACGAACTCCCGCACGGTGAAGCCCGGGTAGTAGCCGAACTCCTGCGGCAGATAGCCCAGCCGCCGCCGCACCGCGGCCCGCCGCCGGTGGTCGCGGACGTCGTCCCCGAGCAGCTCCACCCGGCCGCCGGCCGGTGCCGCGACCGTGGCGAGGACCCGGATCAGCGAGGTCTTGCCCGCCCCGTTCGGGCCGAGGAGCCCGTGCACACCGGGGCCGAAGCCGAGGTCCACCGAGTCGAGGGCGACGGTTTTGCGATGCCGGACGTGCAGCCCGGTCACTCGTATCGTGCTCA
The DNA here is from genome assembly GCF_019049245.1 of Streptomyces sp. AC555_RSS877. Classification (GTDB taxonomy): domain Bacteria; phylum Actinomycetota; class Actinomycetes; order Streptomycetales; family Streptomycetaceae; genus Streptomyces. Next base: position 201,429 of record NZ_JAGMUK010000077.1, read on the forward strand.
ACGGTTCTCCAGACGTGGCAGGCGAGGAGCGCGCGGCCGCGGTCACGGTCTCTCCAGGCGGTCGTGGGCGGGACGGCGGGCGGCCAGCAGTACGGCGCACAGGACGGCCGCAGCCGCCCAGCCGCCCTGCGCCGGGGCGCCGTCGAGGCAGTACGCGAGCTGTTCGGACAGGCGGGCCGTCAGCCGCCCGCCGGGCGCGACGAGCGCCGGGGCGAGTACGGCGGACAGCCAGCCGCCGCCGGTCACGGCCGCCGCCGCCCGCCAGCCGACGTAACCGGCCAGGGTCAGCGAGGCCAGCGTCAGCGCGAGCCCCGGCAGCAGCCAGGCGGCCGCGCCCGGGGCACCCGAGGACGGCACCAGTACCCCGGCGAGGGTCAGCAGCGGCAGACTCACCGCCAGCACGGCTGCCGTCCGCGTGAGCACCAGCCGCAGCCCCGCGGACGGCGTGGACGCGGCGATCTCGTGCACCGGATCGGCGTGCGATCCGTAGGACAGGGCGACCCCGGCCACCGGCACGACCGGCGCGATCGCCAGCAGCAGGGGCCGGGCGCCGGTGAAGTCGGCGCCGTAGGCGAGAGCGACCGCTCCGACCGCCACGAGCAGCACGGCCGGCAGCCAGGCACCGCGCACGGCGGGACCGGCGGCCCAGAGGACGCGGGTGAGGCGGGAGCCGAGGGGGAGGCCGAGGTGCCTCGGGAGCCGGAGGCGGGTTCGGGCGTAGGCGTGGGAGGGAGCAGGGGTGTGCTGAGCCGGGGCCGACGCCGCTGACGCGGCCGGAGCAGTGGGCGCCGCCGCGGGTGGCCGGGTGGACCGGGGCCCGGCCGCGGAGGCCGGGCCGGGGCCGGCTGCGGCTGCCCCGCTCGGGGCGCTCGCGGCGCCCGCCGGTGCCGCCTCGCGTACGTCGGCCGGCGCCGCGCGCAGCACCGCGCCCCGTACCTCCGCCAGCACCACCCCCGCCGCCGTCGCCCGCACCGCCCGCGACACGCGGGCCGCGCACCGGCCGCAGCTCTCCAGGTGCTTCTCCAGGGACCAGGCGTCCGGTTCCGGCAGGGTGCCGTCGCCGTAGCGGGTGACCAGGTCGTCGGACGCGTGCCAGCCGGTCATGCCGGGCCTCCCATCGGTGACGGGTTCAACTGGGCGAGGGCCGCGCGCAGTTCGGCGCGTGCGCGCATCGCACGGGACTTCACGGTGCCCTCGGGTATGCCGAGCAGCCGGGCCGTCTCGCGGGTGGTCAGTCCGTCGACGACCGTGGCGCGCAGCACCTCGCGCAGCTCGGGGGAGATCCGGTCCAGGGCGGTGCCGACATCGCCGTACTCCAGGGCTGCCAGCACCCGGTCCTCCGCGGACGGCGCGGACGCGTACCCGGCACGGGTCTCGTCGGCCGGCGAGTCCATCGGCGCCGTCTTGAGCCGCGCGGCCCGGTCGTGCGCCCGCCGCGCGTCGACCAGGCGCCGCGCGGCGATGGTCCACAGCCAGCCGCCGGCCTCCTCGCCGCGATGCCCGGCCGCCGACCGCCACACCGTGACGAACGTGTCCTGAAGCACCTCGCGCACGACCTCCGCGTCGGCGCAGCGCCGGGTCAGCCGGGCGTGCAGCCAGCCCGCGTGCCGGTCGTACAGCTCGGCCATCGCCGCCGAGTCCCCGGCCGCGACCGCGCGCAGGAGCGCCGCGTCCGCCTCGCCCGCCTGGTCGGGGTTTCCCTCGTCCTTCTCCCGGTGGCCCCCCATGGGGCGGAACAGTCTCACACCCCGTCTATCGACCGGCTCCGCGCGACTGGTTCACGCGCCCCCGAAAGCCTTCCGGACGCCGTTGCCGTCATGCCGCCTTTGCCCCAGTCTGGAATTACCCCGCGGGAACAGAATGTGAGGAGAGGCACGTTGTACCTCTCTGTACGTCTGCCGCCGCGACCACTGGGTAGGGCTGTGCGGTAACCGATCGTCGCCCTCGACAAGGAGGCCCCCATGGTCGCATCGGCATACCTTCTGCTCCCCGCCCCCTCCAAACCCGAGGCGGAGCCGTCCGCCTCATCCGATTTCCACTTCTGTGTGTTCAGCGCGGAGGGAGCCTGCGCCGACACCCCCCTCACCAGCGAACCGCCGCTCCCCGACGCCGAACCCCTCACCAGCGAGCCGCCGCTCGCCGACGCCGCCCCCCTGACCAGCGAGTCCGACGCCCACGCGGAGCCCTAGATGACAGCACCCCGGTCGGACGAGCCGCCCACCGAGGACCTGTCCCGGCTCGCCGCGCTGCACGGCGTCGCGACCTCGTACAGCCCGTCTCCGGGCCGTACGGTCGCGGCCTCGGCCGCCGCCGTCACCCGGGCCCTGGCCGCCCTCGGCGTCGACGCGGGCAGCCCCGCGGCCGTCCGGGACGCACTCGCCGCCCGGGAACGGGAACTGCGCGAGCGGCTGCTGCCGCCGACCGTGGCGTGCTGGAGCGGCGGCACGCCCGCCGCCCTCGACGCCCTCCCGGCCGGCACCCGTGTGCGCATCGAGACCGAGCAGGGCGAGACCCGCGCCGGCGCCGACCAACTCCCGCCCGGCGTCCACCGGTTGACGGCCACCGCCCCGGACGGCCGCACCGCCCACGCCCACCTGATCGTCGCCCCGCCCCGGCTGCCCGCGCCGCCCGGCCGCTCGTACGGCCTCCTCGTCCAGCTCTACTCCCTGCTCTCGCGGCGTTCCTGGGGCATGGGCGACCTCGGTGACCTCGCCGAACTGACCGCCTGGGCCGGCCGCGCGCTCGGCGCCGGATTCGTCCAGGTCAACCCGCTGCACGCGGCCGTACCCGGCGCCCCCACCGACCCGTCCCCCTACCGCCCCTCCTCCCGCCGCTTCCCCGACCCGGTCCATCTGCGGGTCGCGGACATCCCCGAGTACGCCCAGGTCGCGGACCGCGAGCAGATGCGGGCCCTGCTGGAGCGGGCGGAGCGGCTGCGAGGGTCGGTGCTGGAGCAGGGCGCCCTGATCGACCGGGACGCCGTGTGGGAGCTCAAGCGGGAGGCGCTGGAACTGGTGCGGGACGTGCCGCTCGGTCCGGGCCGGCGCGCCGCCTACGTCGACTACCTCGCCGAACAGGGCGAGGCCCTGGAGGACCACGCCACCTGGTGCGCCCTCGCCGAGGTGCACGGCTCCGACTGGCACCGGTGGCCGGCCGCCCTGCGCGACCCCCGCTCGGCCGAAACGGCCCGGGCCCGCGGGGAGTTGATGGACCGGGTGGACTTCCACACCCGCCTCGCCTGGCTCACCGACACCCAGCTCGGCGCCGCCCAGCGCGCGGCCCGGGAGGCGGGCATGCCGGTGGGCGTGGTCCACGACCTCGCGGTCGGGGTGCACCCCGGGGGCGCCGACGCGTGGGCGCAGCAGGATCACTTCGCGGCCGGCATGTCGGTGGGCGCACCCCCGGACGCCTTCAACGCGCGCGGCCAGGACTGGGGCCTGCCGCCCTGGAGACCTGACCGCCTGGCCGAGTCGGGCTACGCGCCCTTCCGTGCCTTGCTGCGGGCCCTGTTCCGCTACGCCGGCGCCCTGCGCATCGACCACGTCATGGGCCTGTTCCGGCTGTGGTGGGTCCCGCAGGGCGAGCCGCCCACCGAGGGCACGTACGTCCGCTACGACGCCGAGGCCATGCTCGCCGTACTGGTCCTGGAGGCCTCGCGCGCCGGTGTGGTGGTGATCGGCGAGGACCTGGGCACGGTGGAACCCGGCGTGCGCGAGACGCTGCGCGAGCGGGGCGTGCTCGGCACCTCCGTCCTCTGGTTCGAGCGCGACTGGGACGGCGACGGCCGGCCCCTGCCCCCCGACCAGTGGCGCGCCGACTGCCTGGCCACCGCCACCACCCACGACCTGCCGCCCACCGCGGCCCGCCTCACCGGCGAACACGTCGAACTCCGCGACGGCCTCGGCCTGTTGACCCGTCCCCTGGACGAGGAACGGGCGGAGGCGTCGGCGGACACGGCGGAGTGGCTCGAACTGCTCGCCCGGCTGGGCCTCCTCCAGGGGTCGGGCGGCGGCACCGACACGTCCTCGGAGGAGGCCGAGATCCAGGCCGTCCACCGCTACCTCCTGCACACCCCGGCCCGCATGGTCGGCATCTGGCTCCCCGACACCATCGGCGACCGCCGCCCGCAGAACCTGCCGGGCACGTGGGACCAGTACCCGAACTGGCGGCTGCCGATCGCGGACACGGAGGGTCGGCCGGTGACGCTGGAGGAACTGGCGGCTTCCCCGAGGCTGCACGCCCTGGTGGACGTCCTCCGCCAGTCCGGGGGCGGCTGACGCCGCCAGTCCCCTTCCGGGGCTCCGCCCCAGCCCCCGCTCCTCTAACGCCGAAGGGGCTGATTTCATGCCGAGGGCACCTCATACGCACCCCCGGACGCGCACGCCTTCCGGCCGTTCGCTACTTTGGCTCCGTGAAGAAGAACGCCCTGCGCGCCGGCGCCCTGGCTGCCGGTACGACGCTGATGATGCTGCTCATGTCGTCCCCCGCGCTCGCGCTGACCCGCGACGACGGTGACGACCCCGGCACAGGCCTGAGCGTCATCGAGACGCTGGGCCTCTTCGTGGTGGCTCCGATCGCCCTGTTCGCGGTCATCGCCGGCCTGGTGATGGTCCTGGACAAGTCCCACGAGGCCCACCGTGTGACCACCCGCAACATCAGGACCAAGGCCAAGGCCGGCTCCAAGGCCTGACCTGCCTGACCGCGTGCTCCCTCCAGGGCGCCGCCCCCGCCGCACGTACGCGCATCCGCCGTACGCGGGCGAGGCCGGCGCCCTCGGCGCGTTTCCGCGAGGGTCGCCGCCTGCGAGGCCCGTACCGGGACCTGATCAGGACGTCTCGGTCCCCGCCAGCAACTCCCGCAACAGGTCGGCCAACTGGTCGGCCTGTTCGCCGTTCAGGGCCGACTTCAGGGCCTCCGTCTGGACGGCGAGGCCCGCGCCAACCGCCTCGTCGACGAGCTCCAGCCCCTTGTCCGTGAGGGTCACTTGCAGGCCCCGGCGGTCGTGCGGGTCCGGGGAGCGGCGCAGCAGGCCCGCCCGTTCCAGTTTGTCCAGACGGCCGGTCATGCCGCCGGTGGTGAGCATCAGCGTCGCGGAGAGCTGGCGGGGGGAGAGGGTGTACGGCTCTCCGGACCGGCGCAGGGTCGCCAGGACGTCGAACTCGCCGCGGCCGATGCCGAGGGACGCGTACGCCTTCTCCATGCGGTCGCCCATCGCGCGCGAGAGCCGGTAGATCCGGCCGAAGACCTCCATGGCGGCGGTGTCGAGGTCGGGCCGGACCGTGGCCCACTGCTCGATGATCGCGTCGACCGGGTCCTTGCGCTGTGCACTCATGCCGTGAGTATCCGCCCGGTTCCGGTCACCCGCAAGAAAGTAGCTTCTGTGCAAGTGGCTTGCATGTAAGTAGCTTAACGCTAAGCTACTTATGTCAAGCCACCTCCGAAGAAGGGTGCCGGTCATGAAGCGGCCCGCGACCGTCCTGCTCACGGCCCTGGCGCCCGTCTCCTGGGGCACCACCTACGCCGTCACCACCGAGTTCCTGCCGGCCGACCGCCCTCTGTTCACCGGCCTCATGCGCGCTCTGCCCGCCGGCCTCGTCCTGCTGGCCCTGGCCCGGGTGCTGCCGCGCGGCGCCTGGTGGGGCAGGGCGACGGTGCTCGGGGCGCTGAACATCGGGGCGTTCTTCCCGCTGCTGTTCCTGTCGGCGTACCGGATGCCGGGCGGAATGGCGGCGGTCGTCGGATCGGTCGGACCGCTGTTCGTGGTGGGTCTGTCGGCGCTGCTGCTCGGTCAGCGCCCGACGGCCCGCAGTGTGATCACCGGGTTCGTCGCCGCGTCCGGGGTGAGCCTGGTCGTCCTGAAGGCCGCCGGGGCCCTCGACACCGTGGGTGTCCTCGCGGCCCTCGCCTCCACCGCCTCCATGTCCGCGGGCACCGTGCTCACCAAGCGGTGGGGCCGCCCGGACGGCGTGGGTCCGCTCGCGCTCACCGCCTGGCAACTGACCGCGGGCGGCCTGCTCATCGCCCCGCTCGCCCTCCTCGTCGAGGGCGCGCCGCCCGCGCTGGACGGCCGGGCGCTCGGCGGCTACCTCTACCTGGCGCTGGCGAACACGGCGGTCGCGTACTGGCTCTGGTTCCGCGGCATCGGCAGGCTCACCGCCACCCAGGTCACCTTCCTCGGCCCGCTGTCGCCGCTGACCGCTGCGGTGGTCGGCTGGGCGGCCCTCGGGCAGGCGCTCACGCCGGTACAGCTGGCGGGCATGGCGCTGGCGTTCGGGGCGACCGTGGCGGGCCAGCTGCAGCCGGTCCGTACGCCCGCCCGAACGATCAGCTCTCCTGAAAGGAATGCTCGGGAAGATTCCCCGGCGGCACGGTTGCCCGCAGCTTGACGCGGTCGTGCGCGAGCGGGGGCGCCCGGTGATGTACCGGGCGCCCCCTGTCGACGTACGTACGGCGGCCGCTATTCCGCGGCGGCCGCGTCCGCCGCCTGTGCCTTCAGGGCGCGTTCCACGCCCGCGCGGGACTCGGAGACGAGCCGGCGCAGGGACGCGTTGGGCTCCGCCGAGGCCAGCCACTCGTCCGTCTTGCGCAGGGTCTCCTCGGAGACCTGGATCGTCGGGTAGAGGCCGACCGCGATCTGCTGGGCCATCTCGTGCGAACGGGACCCCCAGATGTCCTTCAGGACCTCGAAGTACCTGTCCGTGTAGGGGGCCAGGAGCTCGCGCTGCCCCGTCTGCACGAAGCCGCCGATGACGGCCTCCTGCACGGCGTTCGGGAGCTTGTCGGACTCGATGACCGACGCCCACGCCTCCGCCTTGGCCTCCGGCGTCGGGCGGGCGGCCCGGGCGGTGGCCGCGTGGCGCTCGCCGGCCGCCGTCTTGTCGCGCTCGTACTCGCCCGCGATCTCCGCCTCGTCGAAGCGGCCCACCGCGGCCAGCCGCTGCACCAGCGCCCAGCGCAGCTCCGTGTCGACGGCCAGGCCCTCGATCGTCTGGGTGCCCTCCAGGAGGGCGTCGAGGAGGTCCAGCTGCTCCGGCGTCCGGGCGGTCGCGGCGAACGCGCGCGCCCACGCCAGCTGGTGGTCGCTGCCCGGCGCCGCCGCGCGCAGGTGCGCGAGCGTGGCGTCGGTCCAGCGGGTCAGCAGGGCCTCGCGGGCGGCCGGGTCGGCGTACAGCTCGATCGCCAGCTTCACCTGGCGGTGCAGCGACTGCACCAGGCCGATGTCCGACTCCTTGCCGATGCCCGACAGGACCAGGGACAGGTAGTCGCGGGTCGGGAGCTCGGCGTCCCGGGTCATGTCCCAGGCCGACGCCCAGCACAGGGCGCGGGGGAGGGACGACTCGAAGTCGCCGAGGTGCTCGGTGACGAAGGCGAGGGACTGCTCGTCGAGGCGGACCTTCGCGTACGACAGGTCGTCGTCGTTCAGGAGGATCACCGCGGGGCGGCGCTTGCCCACCAGCTGCGGTACGGCGGTCAGTTCGCCGTCGACGTCCAGCTCGATGCGCTCGTGACGCACCAGCTTGCCGCTGGCGCCTTCCGAACTGTCCAGGTCGTACAGGCCGACCGCGATGCGGTGCGGGCGCAGCGTCGGCTCGCCCTTCGCGCCGGCGGGCAGCGCGGGGGCCTCCTGGCGGATCGCGAAGGCGGTGACGACACCGTTCGCGTCCGTCTCGATCTCGGGGCGCAGGATGTTGATGCCGGCCGTCTGGAGCCACTTCTCCGACCAGGTCCCCAGGTCACGGCCGGAGGTCTCCTCCAGCGCGCCGAGCAGGTCGGACAGGCGCGTGTTGCCGAACGCGTGCGCCTTGAAGTAGGCCTGCACGCCCGCGAAGAACTCGTCCATGCCGACGTACGCGACGAGCTGCTTCAGCACGGAGGCACCCTTGGCGTAGGTGATGCCGTCGAAGTTGACGAGCACGTCGTCCAGGTCGCGGATCTCGGCCATGATCGGGTGCGTGGACGGCAACTGGTCCTGCCGGTACGCCCACGTCTTCATGGAGTTGGCGAAGGTGGTCCAGGAGTGCGGCCACCGGCTGTCCGGCGCGTGCGCCTGGCAGGCGATGGACGTGTACGTGGCGAACGACTCGTTCAGCCACAGGTCGTTCCACCACTCCATGGTGACCAGGTCGCCGAACCACATGTGGGCCAGCTCGTGCAGGATCGTCTCGGCCCGCGTCTCGTACGCCGCGTCCGTCACCTTCGACCGGAAGACGTACTGGTCGCGGATGGTGACCGCGCCCGCGTTCTCCATCGCGCCCGCGTTGAACTCCGGCACGAACAGCTGGTCGTACTTCTTGAACGGGTACTGGTAGTCGAACTTCTCCTGGAACCAGTCGAAGCCCTGCCGGGTCACCTCGAAGATGGCGTCCGAGTCGAGGTGTTCGGCGAGCGAGGGACGGCAGTAGATGCCGAGCGGCACCGACTGGCCGTCCTTCTCGTACACGCTGTGCACCGAGTGGTACGGGCCGACGATCAGCGCGGTGATGTACGACGAGATGCGCGGCGTCGGCTCGAAGATCCAGACGCTGTCCTTCGGCTCCGGGGTGGGCGAGTTGGAGATGACCGTCCAGCCCTCCGGCGCCTTCACGGTGAACTGGAAGGTGGCCTTGAGGTCCGGCTGCTCGAAGGACGCGAACACCCTGCGCGCGTCCGGCACCTCGAACTGGGTGTACAGGTAGGCCTGGTTGTCGACGGGATCGACGAACCGGTGCAGGCCCTCACCGCTGTTGGTGTAGGCGCAGTCGGCGACGACCCGGAGGATGTTGCGTCCCTCGAGCAGATCCGGCAGCGCGATCCGCGAGTCCGCGAAGAGGTCCGCCGGGTCGAGTTGGTCGCCGTTGAGGGTCACCTCGTGGACGGCCGGGGCGACCAGGTCGATGAAGGACTCCGTGCCGCCCTCCGCGACATCGAAGCGCACCGTGGTCACGGACCTGTAGGTGCCGCCCTCCTGCGCGCCGGAGAGGTCGAGATCGATCTCGTACGAGTCAACGGTGAGCAGCTTCGCCCGCTGCTGCGCCTCTTCGCGAGTCAGGTTTGTGCCAGGCACGCGGTCATCTCCTCGATATGTGTGGGTTGCGCCATCCTTCCACGGGTCGGTGTCCAGGGGTACGACTGGCCGGGCCCTCGGGGCCCGGTTGTCGCGCGGGCGGGGCTCAGGCGGCCTGCCAGTACGGCGTCTCGAGGGCGGCCGGGGTCCCGGACAGCAGGCCGTAGGCGTAGGCCGCCGACACCAGGGTCATGTGACGGTGCCAGCCGGGGTAGGAACGGCCCTCGAAGTCGAGCAGGCCGTAGCGGTCGCCGAGGGTGGCAACCGTCGTGAGCGTGCCGTCGTGCAGACCTGTGAGGGCCAGCAGCTCCGCCATCCTGAGTTCGGGCAGGTTGGTCAGCCAGATCTGGCCCGGGCGCTGCAGGGTGGCGTCCCACTCGGCGAAGACGCGGCCGGCGGAGGAGATCCGGCTGCCGCCGGGCGCCAGGCCCTGTATCTCCGCCGGGCTCGAGATGACCTGCAGCCGCCGGGGCCGGCCGTCGGGACCGGTCGTCATGGTCACGTTCGGGTGCCGGGTGCCGCCCTGGAGCAGCAGGTGCCGGGCCGAGAGCGGTGGCAGGGGCTCGCGGTTCGGTCGCGCCGGCCGTGGCTCGGCGACGAGGGGCAGCTGACCGCCGACGGCCAGGACGAAGCCGTGGCCGCGCCCGTGCAGCCGCTCGATCAGCGGGCGTACGTCCGTGACCGTGGTCAGGTCGGCGACGACCGGCGCCGGGACGACACCCGGCTGTGCGGCCAGCGCCTCGACCAGGCCCAGGGCGTGCGACCACAGTGGCTGGGACCGGGCCTCGTCCGGGATGCGGGCCCGGCGGCGCGTCTCCGGGTCGCCGGTCCACCGCTCAGGCAGGTGCAGCCCCCAGTCGACGGGGATGTGCTCGCTCCCGCCGGAGAGGAACACCGCCACGCCCAGCTGGCAGTTGACGGTACGGCCCTGTTCGCGCACGAAGCGGCGGTGCACCCCGGCCGAATGGGCGCCGCGCTTGGGCAGCACGGTCGGGGCGATGGTCCATGCGCGGGTGCGCAGCCGCTCGTCCACCCAGCCGACCAGCTCCCGCCGGGTCGCCTCCCAGTCCCAGGGGCTCGCGTTGACGAACTGCTGGAGAGACTGGGACGCCGTGGGTGACGAGGTCACCGTCTCGGCCATGCGGCGCACGGACTTCTTGCCCGGGGTCGTGAGCAGGCCGCGCAGATACGCGTGGCCCCACCTCTGCTGGTCGACCCGCGGCAGGTGCCCGAACAGCCGCTGACCGAACGCGGCGAACCCCGCGGTCTCCGGGCGCCGCAGCCGCGCCTCTCGAATCGCCGACACTTCATCCCCCTCAGTGCGGTGTGATTCCGACGAACGACCAAAGCATAAAGAACGTTTGCTTTGTTTCGCGTCAAGTCTCGACGACTTTGGCGAGTTCGGGCCTCCGTACCGCGCCTACCAGGGGCAATGTCATGACCGAGTTCCGTGCACGGTCCGGACCGGAGGGAAGAGAGAGAGCCAGTCGATGCAGGAAAGAGCCGCACAGACACACCGGACGCTGATCCGCGCCGCAGCGGTGGAGTTCGACCGCAGAGGGTACGAGGGCGCCTCGCTCGCCCGGATCAGCAAGGGTGCACGTACCTCGATGGGGGCGCTGACCTTCCACTTCCCCACGAAGAGAGACCTGGCCGAGGCTGTGCGGGAGGCCGGCCGCGAGGCGGTCGTGCCCGTGGTGAAGGACGTAATGAGCGGTGCGAAGCCGCCTCTGGAGGCCGTCGCCGACCTGACGTCCACCCTCGTACGGCTTCCGGCGCACGACGTGGTCACCCGGGCCGCCCTGCGTCTCGAACGCGACGCTCCGCAGGGCGCCGGCGGGGTCCCGGGTCTCGACCTGGAGTGGGTGTCGTCGCTGCACGCCCTGTTGGAGCGGGCCCTCGGGGCGGGGCAACTACGGCCGGGGGTAAGGCCGGAGACGGTGGCGGCACTGCTCACCCGGCTGGTGGCGGGATGCTGGGCTGAGATCGGCCGGGGCGGGGCGGAGGCCGGCGGCGGGGTGATGACCGGTGGTGGGGTGAGGACCAGTGATGGGGCGGAGAGCGGTGGTGGGGCGGAGCATCCCGATCATGTCGGGCCGACGTCCGCGAGCGCGGGTGCGTGCGGTGTCTGGGAACTGATCCTGCACGGCATCAGTGCCGCGGGGCCGCCCGGGGCGGCGGGATCCGGTTGACGCGTGCGGGTCCGCTACCTGTCATGTGCGCCGACACGTGACCAGGGGCCCTCGGCGAGCGAGGGCCCCTGGTCACGGTGCGGATCGGTGGTGTCAGCCCTGTACGGACGGCACCGCCGCGGAGCCTGCCCGCACGGTGTCCGCGGGGCGGCGTCCCGAGCGTTCGGCCAGTTCCCGCTGGACCTCCGGCAGGGAGCGGTTCTTGGTCTCGGGGACCGTACGCAGGACGAACACGACCGCGCTCGAGGACACCGCGGCGAAGAAGGCGAACACCCAGGCCTGTCCGACGAGGTCCGCGGCCGGCAGGAACATCTGCCCCACGACGAAGTTGGCCGCCCAGTTGACCAGCGCGCACACGGCGCCGCCCCGGGCGCGGGCCTCGGGCGGGAACAGTTCGGCGGCGAGGATCCAGAAGACCGGGCCGAGCCCGATCGCGAAGGACGCCACGTAGGTGACCATGCAGATCAGCGCGGTCACGTTGGTCGCCGGACCGGCGGGCAGGCCGAACGCCACGCCCAGGGCGACCAGGGACAGGGCCATGCCACCCAGGGAGGCCAGCAGCAGGGGACGCCGGCCGGCCCGGTCGATCAGCGGTACGGCCGCGATCGTCGCGAGCACGTTCACCGAGCCGATCACCACCGAGTACGTGATCGAGTCGGCCGCGGGCAGACCGGCTCGGGCCATGATGCTGGGCGCGTAGTAGATGATGCTGTTGATGCCGCCGAACTGCTGTACCGCGGCGAGCGTCATCCCGATGAGCAGCGCGGGCCGTGCGGCCGGTGAGAGGAGCGCGCCGGGCGGGCGCCGGGCGCGGTCGGTCGTGGCGGTGCGTGCGCGTAGCCACTCGGGGCTCTCGGGGATGGCCAGCGTGCCGAGCAGCATGGCGACGGACGGCACGAGCCCGACGGCGAACATGGCCCGCCAGTCGGCGCTGTCGGCGTACCAGAGGTTGATCAGGTAGGAGACCAGGATCCCCACGGTCAGCAGGATCTGGTTGGCCGTCACCAGGCGTCCGCGCAGGTTTGGTGGGGCGATCTCCGCCAGATACAGCGGTACCACGGTCGAGGCGCCGCCCACCGCGAGGCCCAGCACCGCGCGGGCCGCGACCAGGCCGGTGAAGTCGCGGGCCAGGACGGCGGCGAGCAGGCCCAGGGTGAAGGTCAGCGCGATCGCCACGAGCACCTTCTTGCGGCCGAACCGGTCCGCGGGGCGCCCACTGCCCAGCGCGCCGACGGCGGCGCCGAGCAGCAGCGCGGAGATGACGGCGCCCTCCTCGAAGGAGTTGAGGCCGAAGTCGGTCCTGATGAACAGCAGGGCGCCCGAGATCACTCCGGTGTCGAAGCCGAACAGCAGGCCGCCCAGCGCCACCACGGCGGTGAACAGGGAGAGCCGGGCTCGGGAGGGCACTTCGGCGGGGTCGGGCGCGGTCGGTCCGGCGGTCGGGCCGGGCATGTCGAGCATCGTCTTCCTCTTCTTCCTCTTCCTGGAGGGGCGAGCCGTGCTCGGACGGTCAGGCGCGGGTGAGCAGGAGTTGCGGGTCGTGCAGCAGGGCCGCGGTGTCCGCGAGGACGCGGGAGCCGAGTTCGCCGTCGACGAGCCGGTGGTCGAAGGAGAGGGCGAGGGTGGTGACCTGGCGTGGGACGACCTTGCCGCGGTGCACCCAGGGCCGCGGGCCGATGGCGCCGAGCGCCAGGATGGCCGCCTCGCCGGGGTTGAGGATCGGGGTGCCGGTGTCGACGCCGAACACGCCGATGTTGGTGAGGGTCACGGTCCCGCCCCGCAGCGCGGCGGGCGCGGTCCGGCCCGTCTTCGCGGTGGCGACCAGTTCGTCGAGACAGGAGGCGAGTTCGGGCAGCGTCTTGCCGGCGGCGTCCTCGATGACGGGGACCAGGAGGCCGCGTGGTGTGGCGGCGGCGATACCGAGGTTCACCCTCCGCTTCCGCACGATCTCCTGACGCTCCTCGTCCCAGGAGGCGTTGATCTCCGGATTGCGCCGCACCGCGACCAGGAACGCCCGCGCCGCGAGCAACATCGGTCCCACCCGCAGCCCGGCCATGTCCGGGTGCGTTTTCAGCCGCCGGACCAGCTTCATCGTCCGGGTGACGTCGACCGTGACGAACTCCGTGACATGCGGCGCGGTGAACGCGCTGGCCACCATGGCCCGGGCGGTGGCCCGGCGCACACCGGTGACGGGGATCCGCGTGTCGCCGGCGGACGCGGACGCTGTGGAGTCCTCGGAGGCCGAGGGGAGCCCGGCGGACGCCGGGGCGGTATCGAGGTCGAGGGCGGCCGGTGCGGGCTGCTGCGGGGCCCTGGCGAAGGCGTGCACGTCCTCACGGGTGATGTCGCCGCGCGGGCCCGTAGGCACGATGGCGCCCAGGTCCACGCCGAGATCCCGGGCGAGCTTGCGCACGGGGGGCTTCGCCAGCGGGAGGGAGGGATCACGCGAGGGCGGGGACGCCTGGGTCCGCGGGGCCGAGGGCTGGAGCATGTGGGGCTGCGGGGCCGGGACTTGGGGCGCCGGGACCTGTGGAGCCGAGTCCAGGGCCGCGTGGGTCCGCAGGGCGGGGTCCCGGTGCACATGGGGCTCCGGGGCCCGGGGCGTCGGGGGCTGTGCCGCCGGCGGTGCGAGAGCGGGCGGCGGGGACGGGCGTACGGCCGTGCCGTTCCGGCGGGCCCGCCGGGTCCGGCGCGCCGGCGCGACACCGTAGCCGACCAGAACGGGCGTACGCGCCTCCTCGACGCTGTCCCCGGGCGGGACCTCTCCGGCCAGGGGCTCTCCGGATTGGACGTTGCCGGCCGGGGTGCCCCCCGCCGGTCCCTCCGGCTCCGTGTCGCCCGGCGGCCCCGCCACCTCCGTCTCCACCCTGATGATGGGCGCGCCGACAGCCACGGTCGCCCCCTCCGGGAAGCACAGTTCGTGGACCACGCCGGTGAAGGGGACGGGGAGTTCGACGGCGGCCTTGGCTGTTTCGATCTCGCAGATGACCTGGCCGTCGGTGACGGTGTCGCCGGGGTGGACGAGCCAGCGGATGATGTCGGCGTCCTGGAGGCCTTCGCCCACGTCGGGCATGCGGAACTCACGGTGGCGCGGGGCGGGTTCACTCATGGTCGTCGGTCTCCTCAGTGAGCCAGCGCACGGTCGACGGCGTCGAGGACGCGGTCGATGCCGGGCAGGTACTCGTCCTCGAGGCGGGACGGCGGATACGGGGTGTGGTAGGCGCCGACCCTGAGGACCGGTGCCGACAGGTGGTAGAAGCAGTGCTCGGTGACCTGGGCGGCGATCTCCGCGCCCGCGCCGAAGAACACGGGCGCCTCGTGCGCGACCACCAGCCGTCCCGTCCGGCGCACCGAGTGCTGGACGGTGTCGAAGTCGATCGGCGAGATCGACCGCAGATCGACGACCTCCAGGTCCCGGCCCTCCTCGGCGGCCACCCGCGCCGCCTCCAGACAGGTCGCCACCATCGGGCCGTACGCGGCCAGCGTCAGGTCGCCGCCCGGCCGTACCACCCGCGCGGTGTGCGCGGGGAGCTGTCCGGAGGCGGCTTCCGGCGCCTCGTCCACCTCGCCCTTCTCGTAGTAGCGCCGCTTCGGCTCGAAGAAGACCACCGGGTCGTCGCACCGGACGGCCTCCTGGAGCATCCAGTACGCGTCCGAAGGCGTCGCCGGCGACATGACCCGCAGGCCCGCCACGTGGGCGAACAGGGCCTCGGGAGACTCCGAGTGGTGCTCCACCGCGCCGATGCCACCGCCGTACGGGATCCGGATGACGACCGGGAGGCGGACCAGGCCGCGCGAACGGGCGTGCATCTTGGCGAGCTGGGTGACGATCTGGTCGTAGCCGGGGAAGACGAAGCCGTCGAACTGGATCTCGACGATCGGCCGGTAGCCGCGCAGGGCGAAGCCGATGGCCGTGCCGACGATGCCCGACTCCGCGAGCGGCGTGTCCATCACGCGTCCCTCGCCGAAGTCCTTCTGCAGCCCGTCGGTCACCCGGAACACACCGCCGAGCCGGCCGACGTCCTCGCCCATGACGAGCGTCTTCGGATCGGACGCGAGGACCGTGCGCAGTGCGGCGTTGAGGGCCGCCACCAGGGTCATGCGAGTCGCTGTCACCGGATCACACCCCCTCGAAGGACGACTGGTAGGCGGCGAACTCGGCACGCTCCCGCGCCACCCCGGAGTGCTGCTGGGCGTACACGTGGTCGAACAGCTCCTCGGGGCCGGGGGACGGCATGGTCCGTACGCCCTCCCGCACCCGCGCGGCCAGCGCCTCGCCCGCCGCTTCGACCTCGGCGAAGAACGCGTCGTCCGCCGCGCCCTCGGCCCGCAGCAGCCGCGCGAGCCGCAGCAGCGGGTCCTTCGCCCGCCAGCTCTCCACCTCGGCGGCGTCCCGGTAGCGCGTCGGGTCGTCGGAGGTCGTGTGGGCGCCCATCCGGTAGGTGAACGCCTCGATGAGGAAGGGCCCCCGGCCGGACCGCACGTGCTCGAGCGCGGCGCGGGTGACCGCCTGGACGGCCAGGACGTCGTTGCCGTCGACGCGTACGCCGGGGAAGCCGTACCCCTGGGCGCGCTGGTGCAGGGGCACCCGGGTCTGGCGCTCGTTCGGTTCGGAGATCGCCCACTGGTTGTTCTGGCAGAAGAACACGACGGGCGCGTCCCACACGGCGGCGAAGTTGAACGCCTCCGCCACGTCGCCCTGGCTGGTGGCGCCGTCGCCGAAGTACACGATCACCGCGGAGTCCGCGCCGTCCTTGGCCATCCCGCACGCGTATCCGGTGGCGTGCAGGGTCTGCGAGCCGATGACGAGCGTGTAGAGGTGGAAGTCGTGCGCGTCCGGGTCCCAGGCCCCGTGGTCGACCCCGCGGAAGAGCCGCAGCAGGGCCAGTGGATCGACCCCGCGGCCCAGGGCGACGGCGTGCTCGCGGTAGCTCGGGAAGACGCGGTCGCCGTCGCGCAGTGCCCGTACCGAGCCCACCTGGGCCGCCTCCTGGCCGAGCAGGGAGGGCCACAGGCCCAGTTCGCCCTGGCGTTGCAGGGTGACGCCCTCGGCGTCGAAGCGGCGGGCGAGGGCCATGTCCCGGTAGAGGGAGCGCAGTTCATCGGGGGACGGGTCGCAGGCGTACTCGGGATGCGGTGTCCGCTCCCCGTCCGGAGTGAGCAGCCGTATGCCGTCCTGCGAGATGGACCGCCGTATGCCGGGGACGTTCATCTGGCACCGCCGAGGCCCAGGTTCTCCATCGCCGCGGCCACGGCCTTGACCAGGGAGGAGGCCCGCTTGTCGTCGGGGCCGAGCGCGATGAGCCGGTTCATGACGTACGAGACACCGGCCGCCGCCCGCGGCCATGCCTGGTTGGCGGAGCCTCCGGCGCCGTCGTGGCCGAAGGAGTCCCCGTCGACGGTGGGACGCGGGTTGGTGCGCAGCCGGTAGCCGCCGCCCCCGTACACCATCGGGACGTCGATGAGCTGGTCGACCTTGCTGACCCGGGGTGCCCGGGCCTCGTCGAGCAGCCGGCGCGAGAGCAGCACGGGCGCGTCCTCGGCCGGCCGGGAGGCGTCGGCGGCGAGGATGCCGTACAGCTTGGCGAAGCCGCGGGCGGAGCCGTAGACGTTGGCGGCGGGGATCAGGCTGAAGCGGCGGGCCGGGCTGTTCCAGATGCCGGAGTCCTCGGGGAACGGGACCGGGTTCTGCCAGATCCGCTGGGTCAGCGGATCGTCGCTGGTGAAGTAGCCCGAGAACTGTTCGCGGAAGCCCTTGCCGTACTCGGTGCGGGCGACGCGGTCCTCCTGCTCCGGGGCGAGGCCGAAGGAGACGTCGACTCCGAGCGGCCGGCCGACCTCCTCGGCGAAGAACCTGTCCAGACGGCGGCCGTCCGCGCGGCGGATCACCTCGGCGATGATCCAGCCGGTCGCCCAAGGCCCGTACAGGATGCCCTCGGCGCGCGGGTCGCTCTCCTGCGGCTGGTCGGCGAGGAGTTTGGCCATCGCCTCCGGATCGCCGAGGTCGTCCTGGGAGAGCGGGGCGGCGACGGCGGGCATCCGCGCGGTGAAGGTCACGACCTCGCGCACGGTGATCCCGGCCTTGCCCTTGGCCGCGAATTCCGGCCAGTAGTGGGCGACCGGCTTGTCGAGCTCGACGACTCCGCGGTCGACGAGCACCAGCAGGGCCGTCGCCAGGACGCCCTTGCTGCCGGAGAAGATCAGCTGGACCGTGTCGCCGTCCCAGGCCCGGCCGGCGGCGGGGTCGGCCGGGCCGCCCCACAGATCCACGACCAGCTCCCCGCCGAGCGTGACGGCGAGCGCGGCGCCCTGCTCGTCCCGCTCGGTGAAGTTGCGCAGGAATTCCTCGCGTACGGCCTCGAACCCCGGCGCGACATGGCCGAAGACGCCGTACTGCCCGGTGGTGGGCTGGGGTGCGGTGGGCTGCTGTGTGCTGGGCATGTCGATCGCACTCCGATCGGTGAAGTGGTGAGAGAAGTGGTGAATCTGGCCAGGTGCCAGGTGCCAGGTGCCAGGTGTTAGGTGACAGGCGGGGTCACACGGTCGCGCCCGCGCGTGCGGGCAGCGTCAGGCGCAGGCCGTCGCCCGTGTCGGAGCAGTTGGCGCCCAGGTAGTCCGTGATGCGCGGGCGGCCCTCGGCGGCCTCGCCCCCGTGGTGGCCGACCACCACCGTGTAGCCGCCGGCCGCGCGGCCCGCGAGCAGGCCGAGTTCGGCGTCCTCGAAGACGATCGTGGCCCTGGGGTCGACACCGAGCCGGCGGGCCGCCGTGTGGTAGCCCTCCGGGTGGGGCTTGCCGTGCCGTACGTCGTCGGCGGTGACGACGACCTCGGGCAACGGCAGCCCGGCCGCGGCCATGCGCCGTTCGGCGAGTTCCCGCCCGGCGGAGGTGACCAGCGCCCAGCGGTCCGGCGGCAGCGCGGCCAGCAGCTCGGCGGCGCCCGGCAGGGCGACGGTGCCGCGGGTGTCCGCGACGTCCTGGGCGACCAGCCAGGCCGTCTCCGTGTCGAGGTCCGTGCCCCGCGGCGCGTGCGCGGCCACGGTGTCGGCGGTGCGCTGTCCGTGCGCGCTCGCCAGGATCGCGGCGGCGTCGAGCCCGTGCCGTGCGGCGAACCGCCGCCAGGTGCGCTCCACCGCCGCGGTCGAGTCGATGAGCGTGCCGTCCATGTCGAACAGCAGCGCCTGTGCGGTCACTACGATGCCCATGTCCCTGCCGTCTCCGTCGTTCGTGCCGTGTTCGTCGTTTCCGCCGTGCTCGTCCGAGGGCGGCGCAGGCGCTCGGCGAGCGCCCGGAGCCGTTCGAGGTCCGCGGCGAGGCGGTGGCCGTCGCCGCCGCGGTGGTCGTTCTCCAGCACCAGCGCCCGCACCGGCGGCCCGTGGCGCCGTACCGCGTCGAGCGTGTCGCCCACCGCCGCGTCGCCGTCGCCGAGCAGCGGCGCGGCGTCCGTGCCGGCCAAGCCGTCCTTCACGTGGATCTGGTCGGCCAGGTGCGGTCCGACCGCGGCCACCAGCTCCACCGGGTCCACACCGGCCGCCCGCGGGTTCCCGGTGTCGAGCAGCAGCCGGAAGGCGGGCGAGGCGACCTGCTCCGCCAGCCACCGCGCGGCCCCCGGCGCCAGCGTGTTCTCGCTGGCCAGCCGGATGCCCCGCAGCTCGGCCTGCCCGGCGGCGGCGCGCAGTACCTCGGCCGTGCGGTGCAGCGCGGCCTCGCCGTCGATCGCGCTCCGCCGGAAGCTCGGCACGAACACCAGCGGTGCCCCCAACTGCGCGGCGGCGTCCAGCAGTCGGGCGAGAACCCCACGGACCCGTCCCGCCACGAGCGTGCCCTCGGGGGCGGTGAGCCCGATGTCGTTGAGCACGTTGCCCGCGACGGCGAGCGGCTCGACCTCCGCGGCGCGGGCCGCGCGGGCGAGACGCGCCAGGTGGCCGTGCGCGTCCAGCCACGGGCCCCGGCCGGGGCCGCCGAGGTCGAACTGCAGGCCCCGCACCCGGTGGTGGCCGGCGAGCTCCACGGCCGCCGCGCCGCGCCCGGGCAGCCGCCAGTCGGCCAGCGCGGTCAGCGGCAGGGACGGTGCCCCTTCTCCGGTCATGACGGTTCGCCCATCCGTACGGCCATCTTGATCAGCCGGCGTCCGGAGACGATCCGGTCGTGGGTTTCGCCGAGCCGGGTCAGCACCGGCACCGCGCCGGGCAGGTCCAGCACGTGTGTCACCAGGTCCCGGTAGCGCTCGGGGGCACGGCACAGTTCGGCCGCCGCGTACAGCAGGTGCTCGCCCGCCACCCCGCGATGGCCCAGGACCCGCACCTTGTGTCCGCTCGCCGTACCGAGCCGGGCGACCTGGGGCGGCTGCGGGAGGCCCGCGCGGTTCGCGGCGCGTACGGCGGCCAGGTCCACGCCGGGCAGCCGCGGGCTGGTGGCCGGCCGGGGCAGGCCGCCGACCAGGTCGACCACGGTGTCCGCGCCGTCCGTGGCGTCGAGCGCCAGTTCCAGGCAGGGCAGGGTGGCCGGGGCCGGGGTCGCGACGAGCACCGCGATCGGGCCGTCGCCGAGTACGTCCGCGAGCCGGGCCGCGTCCGCGGACAGGTCGTCGTAGCGCAGCCGGATGTCGGCGGCGTACGGCGTCTGGGCGCTCCAGTCCAGGCCGGCGCGGGTGTGGTGCACGTGCACGGTCCGTACGCCGGGGCCGTACCAACGCCGTGCGGTGCGCACGGCGAGGTGTCCGACCGTGCCGTCGCCGAAGACGAGGAGCGTGCGGGGACGGTGTTCGGACAGGGCGAGCGCGGCGTACCGGACCACGGCGAGCGGTTCGATCAGCGTGCCGAGCACGCCCGGCGGAACCTCGGGCAACGGGAGCACCAGCCCGCCCCCCACCGCCGTGGCGGGGATCAGCGCACGCTCCTGGAGGAGCCCGTCCACGTTGTGCCCGAGCAGGAACGAGGGGTCGGTGGGGTGCGTCGGGTTGACCACGACATGAGCGCCCGGCACCAGCCGGGGCTCCCGGACCCCGGCTCCGACCGCCACGACCCGCGCCACACCCTCGTGCCCGAGCACCGGCGCCCCGTCGTCGCGCACCCCGCGCAGCATCTGCAGATCGGTACCGCAGACGCCCGCGACCACGGGGGCGACGAGCAACTCACCCGGGCCCGGTTCGGGCGTGGGCCGCGGGGAGAAGTGCAGCCGCCCCGGGTGGTCGCGGACGATGGCGTGGTGCCACCCGGAGGAGAGGTCCGAGCCGGCTCCCGCGCGGTAGGCGTCCGCTCCCGCGTGGTTCGAGCCCGTTCCCGGGTGGTTCGAGCCCGTTCCCGGGTGGTTCGAGCCGGCTCCCGGGTGGTTCGAGCCGGCTCCCGGGTGGTTCGAGCCCGTTCCCGGGTGGTTCGAGCCCGTTCCCGGGTGGTTCGAGCCGGCTCCCGCGTGGTTCGAGCCGGCTCCCGGGTGGTTCGAGCCCGTTCCCGGGTGGTTCGAGCCGGCTCCCGCGTGGTTCGAGCCCGTTCCCGCGAGGTTCGAGCCCGTTCCCGCGAGGTCCGCGTCCGCTCCCGAGAGGTCCGCGTCCGCTCCCGCGGTGCCCGCGCCCAGCGTCGCGATGCCCGCGCCGATCAGGCCGTTCGCCTCGCCCGGGGCGCAGATCGTGATGCGGTCGGTTGTCCACTCCGGGGCGCGTTCACCGGTGAGGTAGAGGCCCTCGTGGCGGAGGTGGCGGTGCAGGGACGCCTCGTAGTGGCGGCCGAGGCCGGTGGCGACGCCGCCGGTGAGGGCGAGTTCGTCGAGTTCCGGGTCGAGGCACAGGGCGGTGCGCAGGACGTCGGCGACCGGGGCCGTCGACGCGTCGAGCAGTTCGCCGGCCAGCGCATCGCCCGCGTCGAGGGCGTGGCCCAGCGCGTCCTCGAAGGCCGTACCCGCCGCCATCGAACGGCCCAGCTCCGACGCCTGCCAGCGTGCGGGCTCCCGTTCCCGCAGGACGTCCGCCATCCGGCGCAGGCCCGGACCGGAGGCGTACGAGGCCACATGGCCCGGACGCCCGCAGTCGCACACCAGTTCAACGGGAGAGCCCGCCAGTTCCGCGGTTGCCGGGAGGTGGCCGACCTCGCCCTGGAGCCCGCAGGCATCCGTGGCGATCGTCCCGGTGCGCAGGTCGACGGTGCGGCAGGCGATGCCCGAACTGACCGTCATCAGCAGCACCTTTCGGTGCCCCCGGCGCCGGGGCGCGGAGACGAAGTGCAGCAGCGCGGCGGTGACGTCGTTGACCACATGCCACTCCACGTCGGGCCGCCGCTCGCGCAGCGCGCCCGGCAGGTCCAGCGGGGTCGTCTCGTCGCCGAACAGGGGCGCCGAGCCGTACACCGTGCCCGTGCGCTGGTCGAGCGCCGCCCCGAACGAGATGCCCGCCACCGTAGCCGGACCGGTGGGCACCGCGTCGCAGATCGTGTCGAGCAGACGCCCCTTCAACTCCTCGACGCCGGCCTCCGGGTGACGCAGTCGGCTGGGCGAGGGCGTGTCCACGATCCCGCTCAGCCCCTCCCGGGGCGACCACACGGCGTGCCGCACATGGGTCCCGCCCACGTCGAGGACGGTGATCGGACCCCGAGCGTTCACCGGCCCGGCCCGTCCGTGCGGTGGTCCGCGTAGGCGTGGACGAACTCCAGCGCCGCGGCGAGCTGGGCGGCCGTGACGTCGTTGACGAAGACACAGGACCCGATGCCGTCGGTCAGCGGCAGACGCTGCAGACCGTCGCGGTGCTTGACGGCGTCGGCCAGCCCCACCTGGAGCAGTTCCGGGGTGAACACCGGGTGCGTCAGCGGCAGTCCGGCCGCGGCGATCAGGGCGAGGGCCCGGTGTGCCTCGGTGGTGCCGAGGAGACCGCGGCCCTCCGCGAGGGCGACGCACACCGCCATGTCGACGGCGACGGCCTCACCGTGCAGCAGCGGCGGATCCGCGCGCAGTTCCAGCGAGGGGCTGAAGGTGTGGCCGTAGTCGACCGACCGCTCCAGCACGCTCTCCCACAGGTTGGGCTCCAGCTCGTCGAGCATGCCCGCGATGGCGCGCGAGATCACCTCGCTCATCGCCGACCCGCAGTTCGCCATCGTGTCGCTGGAGATGTGCGCGACGGTCTCCTCGAGGAGGCGGAACAGGTCGGCGTCCTTGATCAGCGCCATCTTGATGATCTCGGCGAGACCGTTGGCGATGTGCCGTTCCGGCACGGTCCGCAGGAACTCCGGGTCGATCAGTGTGACCTCGGGTGCGAAGTAGGTGCCCAGCCGGTTCTTGTGGGTGCCGTGGTTGACGCCCGTCTTCACACCGACGCCCGCGTCCACCTGGCCGACCAGGGTGGTGGGCACCCGCACGTAGGGGGCGCCCCGGCGGTAGAGGCTGGCCGCCAGGCCGACCACGTCCATCAGGACGCCGCCGCCCACCACGACCACCCGCTCGGTACGGCGCAGGATGCCCATCTCGGTCATGGCCCGGGTCACGTCCACGGCCTGCTCCAGGACCTTGGTCTCCTCGTCGCCGGACATCACCAGCCAGGTGGCGTCGGTCTGCCAGGCGGCGAAGTAGTCGCGCAGCGCCGTGCCGTAGAGCTTGTCGACGACACGGTCGACCACCACGAGGGCGCGTACGCCGCCGCGGCCGTCGGCACCGACCGCCTTGGCGAGGGCCGGGTTGACGGGGCTGAGCAGTCCTCGGGTCAGGGAGACCTCGTAGCCGACGGGCTGCTGGGCCTGGACGTACCAGGTCAGTCCCGGCGGGCGGGGTATGTCGAAGGCGGTCGTCAGACGCGACGGCTGGGCCGTGGTGATCTCGGTCATCGCGGATTGCTCCCTCTGGTGGGGTCGGCGTCGTGAGGGGGGAAGGTCGTACGCGTGGGGGTGAGCCCTGCGGGGGCGTGCCCCGCCGGCACCGGACCGGGGTTGGCCCGGTCACGGCGCCGGCGGGGCGGATCCGACGGGGGTCTCCCGTCGAGGTCGGGGTGGGTGCGGGGGTGTACGCGGAGGCTGTGAGGGCTTGGAGCCCGGGTCACATCTCCGGCCGGGCGCCCGCCGTCCGGCACACACGCTCGCCGCGTCGCCGAACGCTGATCCGCCCGGGGATGTGACAGGGGATGCGACAGGGGCTCTTACGCCTCGGGCGCGCCCATGGGCTCGGGCAGGGCGTCCAGTTCGGCGACGTCCTCGGCGGTGAGCTGGACATCCGCGCCACCGGCGTTCTGCTCCAGGTAGCGCTCGGTCTTGGTGCCGGGGATCGGGACGATGTACTCGCCCTTGGCCAGCAGCCAGGCCAGCGCCACCTGCGCGGTGGTGGCCCCGTGCCGCCCGGCGACGGCCGAGACCACGTCGACGATCGCCTTGTTGTGGGCGAACGCCTCCTCGGTGAACCGCGGCTGGGTGCTGCGCCAGTCGTCCTTGGGCAGGTCGGCGGGCTTGGCGAAGGCGCCGGTGAGCAGGCCGCGGCCGAGAGGAGAGAACGGCAGGAAGGCGATGCCGCGCTCGACGGTGTACGGGACCACGTCCGCGAAGGCGTCGCGGGTGAACAGCGAGGCCTCGGACTCGACGGCCCCGACCTCGTGCACCGCGTCCGCCGCGCGCACCTGCTCCAGGGTCACCGCCGACAGACCGAGCGAGCGGATCTTGCCGGCCTCGACCTGCTCGGCGAGCGCGCCCCAGCTCTCCTCCAGCGGGACGTTCGGGTCCACCCGGTGCAGGAAGTACAGGTCGATGTGGTCCACGCCGAGCCGCCGCAGGCTGGCGTCCACGGCCGCCGACAGGTGCTCGGGCGTGCCGTTGAGCCCGAGCCCGTTCTCGTCGACCACCAGACCGCCCTTGGTGGACAGCACGACCTCGTCGCGGCGGCCCTTCAGGGCGCGGCCGACGAGCTCCTCGTTGGTGAAGGGGCCGTAGACGTCGGCGGTGTCGATCAGGTTGACGCCGAGGTCCAGGGCGCGGTGGATCACCTTCACCGAGGCGTCGTCGTCCCAGCCGTGGGGGTCGTAGCCGAAGGACATGCCCATGGTGCCGAGGCCTACGCGGCCTACGACGGGACCGTTCTTGCCGAGAGTGGTGGTGCGCATCGTCTGTCTCCAGTTCCTTGGGGGATGCGGGTGCTGTTTCTCTTCGCGTTCTCTTCGAGTGCTCTTCGGGTTCTCTTCGAGGAGGGCTTCGACGAGGGCTTCGAGGGGGGCGAGGGGCTACGGGAGGCGCACGGACTGCCTGTGCCGGAACACGTTGCCCGGGTCCCAGGTGCGCTTGACCTGCTGGAGACGCGCGTAGTTCTGCTTCCAGTACAGGTCGTGCCAGGGCACCGACGACGTGTTGAAGGCCGGGTCGGCCAGGTCGCCGTCGGGGTAGTTGATGTAGCAGCCGTCCGTCACGTCGTTCGGGACGGGCACACCGCCGGTGTCGCCGTACACGTCGGCGAAGGCCCGGCGGATCCAGCCGACGTTCTTCGCGTCGTCGGCCGGGGCGTACCAGCGGCTCTCGAAGTTCACCTTCATGATCGCGTCGCGCTGCGCGACCGCGGTCGCCGTGGACGACACGCTCGCGATCCGGCCGCCCGAGGCGGACAGGACGATGCCCGTCATGGTGCTCGGCAGGTCCGTGCTGGTGAGATGCGCGTACATGGCGTCGATCTGCCGCCGCGGTGTCGGCTTGCGCAGGTGGGCCGACTTGTGCGAACCGCGGGTCGTGGGGTCGAGCTGGGTCGGGGAGATCGCGCCGATGTAGCGGGTGCCGCGCAGCCAGGGCATGAGCCGGGTCGAGGTGTACTGCGAGTCGAGCACACCGTCGTGCCGGGTCGTCGCGGAGTGCAGTCCCAGCGCCTGGTCCATGCCGCTCAGGAAGTCGGAGAGCACGCTCGCCGCGTCGGGCAGCGAGGCGTCCAACTGGACCACCGCACCGAGGGATCCGCTGTCGCGGTGGTTGAGCATCAGCCACGAGTAGAGCGAACCGGCCGTGGTGCCGGGGGTGTTGTTCTTCTCGAACCACTTGCCCCAGTAGTCGACGAGGGCGGTGAACCCGTCCTGGGTGACCTTCTCCCAGGGCCAGCCCGCCAGCGTGAGGAAGATCTTGGAGGGCGCCTTCGGCAGCAGGGCCGCGGGCGCGCCGGTGGCCCCGGGCGTGCGGAACCAGAAGGCGGTGACGACTCCGAAGCTCCCGCCGCCGCCACCGGTGTGCGCCCAGAACAGGTCGCGCAGGGCGGCGTCGGCCGAGTCGCGGGCCGCCACGACGCTCCTCGCCTTGCCGGCGGCGTCCACCACGACGACCTCGACGGCGTGGAGGTGGTCGACGGTCAGTCCGTACTGTCGCGAGAGGTTGCCGTAGCCGCCGCCGGTGACATGACCGCCGACACCCACGCTGTGGCAGATGCCCGCCGGGATCGTGACGCCCCAGCCCTCGTACAGGGCCTCGTACACGTCCAGCAGGGTCGCTCCGGCGCCGACCCGGAAGGCGTTCATGGCGGTGTCGAACGTGACCGCGTTCATCAGGGACATGTTGATGTTGATCTTCACGTCCGCGTTGAACACGAAGTCCTCGAAGCAGTGCCCGCCCCCGCACACGGAGAGCCGCCGGCCACCGGTGACCGCCTCCTGCACGGCCGCGACCACGTCCTCGGTCGTCCGGGGCAGCACGATCTTGTCCGGACTCGACGTCCACCGCTGGTTGTTGCCCGATATCAGGTCCGGGTACCGGGCGTCGTCCGGCGTCACCGCGACGCCCGTCGAGCCCGCCCGGACCGTCACCGCCGCCTCGCCGGCGGCGGCCCGGGCGTACGGCGCGGTCGCCAGCCCGCCCCCGGCCGCCGCCGTGAACGCGATTCCGGAACCCAGACCCACGAACCGGCGTCTCTTCAACTCACCCATCATCGACCCCCGTTATTCGGCACACGCTCAACGCGGTTCAGAGAAATACGGATTGTGAAATACCTGAGAAATACGAATGTGAATCGCCTTGCCTCGTCGGAGCGAAACCGTGCCGCTCTCGACGGGCTCCATCTCAACAGGACGCATTCCCGAAACGCCAACCTGTCGCGCCGACTTCGGCATGTCCGCCGACTTCCTGGACTTGCCCTTGTTCCCGCCCGCCGCCCGGTCCAGGGTCCAGGCGAGACCGGGTGCGAGACCCGGGACCCGCACGCGTCCGCCCCCGGCGGACCGAGGCCGATCGGAGCAGACCTTGAGCGCACTTCCCGGAGCCCGCGCCGTCCACCACATCGCGTACACCGTGCCCGACCTGGAAGAGGCCGTGCGCTTCTTCGTCGACGTCATCGGCGCCGAACTCGCCTACCGGCTCGGCCCGGTGGAGGACCGCGAGGGGGACTGGATGACCCGCAAACTCGGCGTCCACCCGCGCGCCTCGGCCCACATCGCGATGCTGCGGCTGGGGCCGGTGACCAACCTGGAGCTCTTCGAGTACACCGCGCCCGACCAGGACCGTGCCCGGCCGCGCAACAGCGACTGGGGCGGGCACCACTTCGCCCTTCACGTCGACGACGTCGACAAGGCCGCCGCCCATCTGCGCGAGGTGCCCGGTGTGACGATCCTCGGCGAGCCGGAGACCATCACGGACGGCCCCATCGCGGGTGACCGCTGGGTGTACTTCACCACCCCCTGGGGCCTGCACATGGAACTCATCAACATGCCCGAGGGAATGCCCTTCGAGGAAACGACCACGACCCGTCTGTATCGCCCGGAGGAGAGCTGGGACGCGTACCGTGCGGAACGTGCGCCGCAATCGACCGAGGACGCCGATGAATTCTCCGGTGCCCCCGTCGACGAGACGGTGAACAGCAACCCCTTCAACCGGCGGGTCATCGAGGAATTCCGCGCGAACGGCCGGGTGAGCGACTTCGGCGACGTCCCCCTCCTGCTGCTCAGCACCACCGGCCGACGCAGCGGCGTACGGCGCACGACCCCGCTGGTCCACCTGGAGCACGAGGGCCGGCACATCGTCTTCGCCGCCAACGGCGGTGCCGAGGCGCACCCGGCCTGGTACCGGAACCTCATGGCCGCCGGCACCGGCACGGTCGAGCTGCCTGGACGGCGCTTCGAGGCCAGGCCCCGGCCGGTGCCCGCCGCCGAGCACGAGGAGCTGTGGCGGCTCCAGACCGCGCAGGACCCGAACTTCGCCCAGTTCCGTGACCGCACGGGCCGCGACATCCCGGTCGTCGAACTGGTCCCGGTGGACGGTGCGGCCCGCTGAGACGGGCCGGGACCCGGAGAGGAGAAGATGACAGAGTGTCAGAAAGTCATGTGACACAGGAGTTCCGCAGGGCACGGGACTTCCTGCTGGAGCACCGCGAGGACTACGCCACGGCGTACGAGGGCTTCGACTGGCCGCGTCCGCAGCACTTCAACTGGGCGTTGGACTGGTTCGACGTCATCGCGGACGGCAACGACCGCACCGCCCTGCACATCGTCGAGGAGGACGGCTCCGAGACCCGGGTGTCCTTCGCCGGGATGTCCGAGCGCGCCGGACGGGTGGCGAACTGGCTGCGCGCGCAGGGTGTGGGCGCCGGGGACCGTCTCCTGGTCATGCTGGGCAACCAGGTCGAGCTGTGGGAGACGGCGCTGGCAGCGATGAAGCTGCGGGCCGTGGTGGTTCCGGCGACTCCGCTGCTGGGCCCCGCCGATCTGCGCGACCGGGTCGAGCGGGGGCGGGTCCGGCATGTGGTGGTGCGGGCCGAGGACACGGGCAAGTTCGCGGAGGTGCCCGGCGACCACACGCGCATCGCGGTGGGCGGCGCACCGGAGAACTGGGTGTCGTACGAGGACGCGTACGCGGCCTCCGCGGAGTTCCTGCCCGACGGGCCGACCCTGGCCGGCGATCCGCTGATGCTGTACTTCACCTCCGGTACGACG
>NZ_JAGMUK010000078.1 GCF_019049245.1 Streptomyces sp. AC555_RSS877
GCCCCGGCCCCGACACGTGAGCCGACCCGTACTCCGGCGCCGACGCCCACCCCGACGCCCACGCCCCCTCCGCCGCCGCCCGCCCCGGTCGTCTACCGGTGGAGCGAGCTGTCGTACGACATCACCGGTGACGGCACCGAGCCCGAGATGCGGATCGGCGAGAGCAGCTGGGTGTGGCAGCGGTACGGCGTCTCGATCGCCGGCAGGCACTACGCGCACGACGTCACCGTGCACGGCCGCTCCTCCGTCACCGTCGACCTCAACCGCGAGTGCTCCGCCTACGACGCGCTGGTCGGCGTCGACGACATGACGGCCGGGCTGGGCAAGGTCTACTTCTCGGTCCACGCCGACGGTGTCCAGCTGTGGAAGTCAGGGATGGTCAGGGGCGGGGACGCGGCGGTGCCGGTCCATGTGAACCTCGCCGGACGCAGGACAGTACGGCTGGTGGTCGAGCCGCACAGCCACCTCGACAACGTGGCGCTCGCGGACTGGGCGGAGTCGAAGTTCACCTGTTCCTAGGAGCTCGGGTCCTTATCGGGTCCCTTCGGCGCGGTGTCTGTGCAGCGCCTCGTGGAGGTCGTCCAGTACGGCGTCCACGGTGAGGGACGCGCCCTGGGCGTGTTCCGTCTCGTACCGCTCGACGCCCAGGGCGACACGGGCGGCGGACTCGGCCCGCTCGGCGGTGGCACGCTCCGGCATGGGGCGCGGATGGCCGCCGCGCCAGTGCTCACCGGCCGCGAACAGACGCACCGCGCGCGGGTGGTCGCCGAGCCGGGACAGCAGATCCGCGGCGCTGTCCATGACGGCCGCCGCGACCACGTCGGCGCACCGCTTCTCCACCGCCACCCGCAGCGTGTCGAGCAGCTTCGGGAGTCCGTGCTCCGGGCCCGCCTCGGCGGCCGTCACCAACGCGTCGAGCAGGTCCAGCATCGCCACGAACTGGGGCGGCGGTGTGGCCCGCGCGGCGGCCTTGCGCGCCGCCTCGTGCATGTGGCGCGCGCGGGCGGTGTCCTGGTCGTCCAGCGCGACCAGAGAACGAAGCAGCAGGACGAACGCGCGGGAGTCCGATACGCCGTACCGGTCGGCGGCGGCACTCGCCTCGTCCAGCGCGGCGAGTGCCGCCGTACGGTCACCCGCGCGGTAGGTGATCTCGGCGAGCCGCGCGAGGAGGAACGGCGTCTCGGTGTGGGCACCCACCTCGTAGGCGAGCCGCAGCGCCTCCTCGTACTCCCCCTTGGCCTCCTCCAGGCGGGCGCGCGACATGGCCGCCTCGCCCGCCGCGCTGCACACCTGGGCCCACAGCCAGCGGTCGCCGACACGTCGGCTGAGCACCCGCAGTTCCGTGAGGTCGTCGTCCACGCCCTGCATGCCGCCCGGCGCGTCGACGACCATGTGGGTACGGAACATGAGGATGACGCCGATCTCCCAGTCGCCGCCGTGGGTACGGCAGTTGGCGATCGCGGCTTCCATGTCGGGCCCCGCGTCCACCGAACCACCCAGGAAGACGCCGGTCAGCGGCCAGGTGAGGCCCGGCATCCGGGCCGCCTCCCGGCCGCCCTTCTCGAAGAAGGCCCCCACCCGTCCGACGTACCGCCGCATCCGCTCGTCCACCAGCCCGTACATCGCCTCGGTGTCGGCGCCGAGGAAGAGGAGCAGCATCCGCAGCCGCATCCGCAGGGTGTGCAGCGGGTGGTGCTCCTCGCCGTCCGGGGCGGCGAGGAAGGCGTCGACGGGGTCGGGAGAAGGCAGGGCGGCAGGGAAGGCGGCCCGGTCGTGGCTGCCGACGGTGTCCAGGGCCGCGCCCAGGCGCAGGACCTGCTCGCACCCTTCCATGCCCTCGTGGCGATAGTTGCGCAGCCACCAGAACCAGCCCATGGCGAGGACGAGGGCGCCCGCCTCCTCCTCGGCACCGGCCGCCAGCGCGCGGTGCAGGGCCGCGCGGGTGTTGTCCAGCTCGGTCTCCAGGCGGGCGATCCAGGGCAGTTGCGCGGCGGAGCGCAGCAGCGGTTCGGCCTCCTCGACGAGCGCGCGCACCCATGCGCGGTGCCGGCGCTCGACGGCGGCGCGCAGGCCGGGGGACTCGGCGGCGCGCTCCACGGCGTACTCGTGAATGGTCTCCAGCATGCGGTACCGCATGCCGTCACCACCGGGGTGCTCGCGTGGGGTGGCCACGATCAGGGACTTGTCGACGAGCGCCCCGAGCAGGTCCACGACCGGGCCGGTGCACACGGCCTCCGCCGCGTCGAGCTCCCAGCCGCCCGCGAACACGGACATCTCGCACAGCGCCGTCCGCTCCTGCTCGTCGAGCAGGTCCCAGGACCAGTCGACGACCGCGCGCAGGGTCTGCTGGCGGGGCAGGACCGTACGGCTTCCGGAGGTGAGGAGGCGGAAGCGGTCGTCGAGGCGGTCGGCGATCTGGCGGGGTGTGAGCAGCCGCAGCCGGGCCGCGGCCAGCTCGATGGCGAGCGGCAGTCCGTCGAGGCGGCGGCAGATCTCCGCGACGGCCTCCTCGTCGCCGGGGACGACGGCCGCGTCGGGACGGACGGCGGCCGCGCGCTCGGCGAAGAGGCGGTGCGCCTGGTCGGGGCGGAGGGGCTCGACCGGGCGGACCGACTCGCCGGGGACGCCCAGGGGTTCGCGGCTGGTGGCGAGGACGGTGAGGCCGGGGCAGCGGGTGAGGAGGGTCTCGGCGAGGTCGGCGGCCGCGCCGATGACATGTTCGCAGTTGTCAAGGATCAGGAGTTGGCTGCGCGGGGCGCAGTACTCGATCAGCAGGGCGACCGGGTCCTCCTGCGGGGCCGTCAGCTCGTTGGTCATGAGCACGGTCTCGCGCAGACCGAGCGCGCTGACCACCGCGCCCGGCACCGCCTCCGGCCGGTCGAGCGGGGCGAGCTCGACCAGCCACGCCTGCGGGAGACCGGCGGCGGCTTCCTCGGCGAGACGGGTCTTTCCGGAGCCTCCCGGTCCGGTGAGGGTGACGAGACGGGCCCTGTGCAGATCGGAACGGATGGCGTCGAGTTCGGGTTCCCGGCCGACGAAGGAGGTCAGACGGGGGCGGATGTTGCCGGTGCGCTCCGGGGGTTGGGGGCGTGGTGCGGCGGCGGTCCGAGGTGCCGCGAGCAGTTCGGCATGCAGGGCGCGGAGTTCGGGGCCGGGGTCGGTGCCGAGGCCGTCGGCGAGGGCGTGGCGTGCGGTGTCGTAGGCGGCGAGGGCGTCGGCGCCGCGGCCGGTGTCGCGCAGGGCGCGGATGAGGAGGACATGCAGCGGTTCGTCGTACGGATGCGCCGTGGTCAGTTCCTTCAGCTCCGGTACGGCGTCCTGGGCGTGGCCGAGCAGCAGGCGGGCGTCGATCCGGGCTCGGGTCGCCTCCAGGCGCAGCGCCTCCGGGCGGGTGGCCGCGGTGCGGTCGGGGAGGTCGGCGAGGGCGGGGCCGCGCCACAGTGCGAGGGCGGCGTCCAGGTGTCTTGCAGCGGTGTGGGCGTCGCCGTGGTTCAGGGCGGCGGTGCCCTGCCGTGCCAGCCGCTCGAAGACGAAGAGGTCCACGTCCTGCTCGGTCGCCGAGAGTCGGTAGCCGCCGGGCTCGGAGGTGACGGCGTCCTTGCCGATGCCGGGGGTACGGCGGAGGCGGCCGACGAGGGCCTGGAGGGCGGCCGGGGCGTCGTGGGGCGGGGCGCCGGACCACACCTCGTCGATCAGGGTGCCGGGGGTGACGACTCGGCCGGGGCGGAGGGCGAGGGCGGCGAGGAGGGCGCGGAGGCGGGGGCCGCCGAGGGGTACGACGGTGCCGTTCTCGTCCTGGGCCTGGGTGACGCCCAGGATTCTGTACCGCACCGGGTCATTGTCGCCGGGGTCGCTGTGCGGGGCAGGGGGTTTCGGGCTGCGGGAGTTTCGGCACCCGGCGCCGGCACCGACGTCCCTGGGGGCTCCGCGCCCAGACCCCCGGCCTGCGCCCACCCACCGCCCGACTCGGTCGGGCATGAAGTGACCGCTCAGGGCATGCGACTCGGTCGGCCGAGAGGTGAGCCACAAGGGAAGCCTCAAACCACCCGACTCCGTAGGCAGCGCGGCCGGGTGCTGCGGTGGGCCGCCTGCGACGTGTCCGGGCCCGGCCTCCTACGCCAGTGCCGGCGCGGCCCGGCGCTGCCGTGGGCCGCCCGTGACGTGTCCGGGGCGGCGCCCCTATGCCAGCGCCGCCCCGCCAGAAGCCCCCGCCCCCAACGCGCCCCGCTGCGGCCTGATCCCCGCCGGTACCGCACGCGTGCGTGCCGGGGTGCCTGTCCAGCAGGTGCCTCGGCGGGCGAGGAGGCGGCGGAGCCAGAGCTCCAGGGAGACCAGGTCGGCCAGGCCGTCCAGGGGCAGCGGCTCGCCGTCCGCCGCCGCGCGCAGCGCCTTGCGGACGACTCGGGCCTCCACCAGGCCCGCCTGGGCCAGCAGCGGTGTGCCGAACAGGGCCATCAGGGAGTCCGCGGAGACCCGCAGGCCGGTGCGGGCGGCTGCCGCCGAGGAGGCGTGGGACGGGGCGCCCCAGCCGGGCGGGAGGTCGGCCACGCCGGCGCCCTCCAGGACCGTACGGAGGATCGCGGCCCGGGCGCCCGGCTGGACCCGCAGGGACTCGGGGAGGGCGCGGCAGGCGCGGACGACCTGGTTGTCGAGGAAGGGGGCGTGCAGGCGTTGGAAGCGGATCTCGGCGGCCTGTTCCAGGATGCGGAGGTCCGCCGCGGTGCGGGCGAGGGCGCCGCGTGCGCGGAAGTCGCCGGGGCGCTGGCCGGGGCCGACCCCGGAGCGGTGGGTCGCGCCTTGCAGGCGAACCGATACTTCAGCCAGCGCCTCGCCGGTGAGCCAGCGCGCCGCCGGGCCCGGTCTGGCCCAGGCGAGCGCGGCCAGGGACGCCCCCACGGCACCTCCGGGTTCGTCGAAGCGGCGCTGCATGAGGCGGTCGGCGAGGACCTCGAGGCCGGTGCGGTACGGCGTGCGGGCGAGGCGGCGTGCCGCGCCGTACACGCGCGCGGGGACCAGCACCGAACCGTCGGCCCTGGCGAGCGCGGCGACGGGGCGTACGAGGTGGCGGCGTTTGCGGTCCATCAGGAGGTCCGCGAGGCGTGCCGGGTGGGCGTCCAGGACCTGGCGGGCGCCGTAGCCGGTGAAGTGGTCCGCGCTGCCGGCGGCGAGGCGGGCGCGGTGGCGGGCCGCCGTCACCAGGGACGGGCCGGGTTCGTCGGTGAGGGGGCCGTCCAGCTCCGCGTACGGCAACGTCTCCTCGCCGCCGGTCACCACCACGTGGTGCAGGCGCGGGTTGGCCGCGAGCGTGCCCGCCCGCTCCAGCTCGGACTCGCGGCCGCCGACGGCCAGGTCGTTGAAGGTGACGGCCAGCAGCCGCTCCCCCGCGCCCGTGCCGTGCCCCAGCACCGTGCCCGGCATGCCCGGGAGGCCGGCGGCGAGCAGGGCCAGGGTTCCCGAGGCGGGTCCCCCGGACAGGTCGGCCCCGATGCCCGGAACGGGCATCCCGCGCGCGGCACGCCGTTCCGCGGGGCCCATACCGGGGACCGGCCCGGGGTCGATGTCGGCGCCGGGGACGTGGCGAGGAGCCGACAGACGCACGCGTACCGCCTCGACCAACGCGTCGCGTACGGCGTCCACCGCCCTGTCCGGGTCGGCGATGGGGGCCGCCACCGCGAGGGAGGCGACCTGCTCGTAGCCGGCGATCTCGCGCGCACCGGCGCGCAGGATCAGCGCATGCCCCGGCGGAATGCGCCGTACGCCGTCGTACGGGGTGGAGTCGTGCAGGGCGGCCGGCACGTCGGGGGCGGCGAGCAGCGCGGCGAGATGGCCGTAGTCGAGGTTGGCCTCGATGAGGTCGGCGAGCGGCAGCGCGGCCGTCGCGTAGGCCGTGCCGCCGGCCCAGGGGGTGTGGAAAACGGGCCGGGCGCCCGCCAGGTCGCCGCAGACGGTGATCCGGCGGCCCACCTGGACGACGGCCGTGTAACTGCCCGGCCAGGCCGTCAGATGCCGAAGTGCGCCTCCGCGCGCGGCGAACAGTCCGACCCGCAGTTGCTCGTCCGTCGCTCCGCAGATGCCGAGGACCGCGATCCGGGACTGCTCGTCGGCCTTCACGACCCGCACCTCGTCCGGGCGCCAGTCGCCGACCGCCCACAGCGGATCGGGGTCGCCCCACAACAGATGGGAGCCCACCGGATGCAAGGTCTCGCCGTCGTGTCCGACCGCCCCCGCGGAGCCTGCCTCGACGGCCCTCGCGGCGGTGCTGCTCCATCCCACCAACCACCGCATCGACGCCTCCACAGGCTGTGGACAACCAGTGCACCGTACGAACTCGGCACCATGCTGCCATGAAGGAGGCGCACCGGAGAGGCGGTGGGGCCGCTTGTGCTCCCCGCAATGCGCCCCGGCGGATACTCGCGCATCGCGTCGAACGCCCGGCCGAGGCAGGGAGATCGAGGGGCGGCGGCACGGTGATCGAGAACGTACGGCAGACTGACTGCGACGCGAATGCGCCCCCGATACGCTCCCCCAGAACGCCCTGCGCGCCCTCAATTTCCGTGGTGGGAGGGCTGATGACCCGCACAGGGGAGGGTTGATTTTCGGCCAATTCGGCGTCAACGGAACGGCGTTGCCCACGCTCCGTACATGCTTCGCTCACCGCCCGGCGAACGCGCAGCCCGGGAGACGGAGTTCGCCCCCCGGGCCGTTCCGCCACCCGCGGGGATGTAGGCGGCGGTGTCCCCCAGCCCACTGGATCCAGTACAGCGGGCCGACCCACGCACGGCCCATGGAACCGCTCCCGCGATGGCCGGAGAAGAGCGCACGTACAGGCGCACGGCCACACAGCGGGAGCACACTGCAACCGTCCGTCGCGGACCCGCACTTCAGTACGGACCACAATCCCGCCAACCGGAACAATGCCCCTTAACGCTTGGGATGCGGCGAACTACGCTGGGTTTACGAATGCCGCGTGGTTATGCCAGCGCGGCAGCCGTCTGTGTCGAGGGGTGGCGCAATGTCCAGGGAGCAACGCGGGCCGAACGAAAAACTCGGCGCCGTTCTCGCCCTCGCGGGAATCAGCAACGCAGGACTCGCGCGTCGCGTCAACGACCTTGGCGCTCAGCGCGGGTTGACTCTTCGCTACGACAAGACCTCGGTGGCGCGCTGGGTATCGAAGGGCATGGTGCCGCAGGGCGCTGCGCCGCACCTCATCGCCGCCGCCATAGGGCAGAAGCTCGGCCGCCCGGTGCCGCTCCACGAGATCGGCCTGGCGGACGCGGATCCCGCACCCGAGGTGGGCCTCGCCTTCCCCAGGGACGTCGGACAGGCGGTGCGCTCGGCGACGGATCTGTACCGGCTCGACCTCGCAGGACGCCGGGCCGGCTCCGGCGGCATCTGGCAGTCGCTGGCCGGCTCGTTCGCAGTAAGCGCGTACGCAACGCCTGCCTCACGATGGCTGATAACCCCGGCCGACAGCTCGGTGGCGCGCGAGGTGAACCCCGCCGAGGGCTCCGGCGCACCGCTCAAAGTCGGCCACAGCGACGTGCAGAAGCTGCGGGAGGCCGCGGAGGACGCCAGGCGCTGGGACTCCAAGTACGGAGGCGGCGACTGGCGTTCGTCGATGGTGCCCGAATGCCTGCGCGTGGAGGCGGCACCGCTGCTGCTCGGCTCGTACTCCGACGAGGTCGGACGGGCCCTCTTCGGCGCCTCCGCCGAGCTCACCCGCCTCGCCGGCTGGATGGCCTTCGACACGGGCCAGCAGGAGGCCGCGCAGCGCTACTACATCCAGGCGCTGCGCCTGGCTCGCGCCGCGGCCGACGTCCCCCTCGGGGGGTACGTGCTGGCCTCGATGTCGTTGCAGGCGACCTACCGAGGCTTCGGCGACGAGGGCGTCGACCTCGCCCAGGCCGCCCTGGAACGCAACCGGGGCCTGGCGACCGCCCGCACCATGAGCTTCTTCCGGCTCGTCGAGGCACGCGCCCACGCGCGCGCGGGGGACGCCCACGCGGCCGGCGCCGCCCTGCGCGCCGCCGAGGGCTGGCTGGAGCGGGCCCGGGACGGCGACAGCGATCCGTCCTGGCTGGGCTTCTACTCGTACGACCGGTTCGCCGCGGACGCCGCCGAGTGCTACCGCGACCTGAAGGCACCGCGCCAGGTCCGCCGCTTCACCGAGCAGGCACTGTCGCAGCCGACGGAGGAGTTCGTACGCTCCCACGGCCTGCGTCTGGTGGTCTCGGCGGTCGCCGAGCTCGAGTCCGGCAATCTCGACGCGGCATGCGAGCAGGGCGTGCGGGCGGTGGAGGTCGCGGGGCGCATCTCATCCGCCCGCACCACCGAGTACGTGAAAGACCTCCTGCACCGGTTGGAGCCTTACGGTGACGAGCCGCGCGTGGTCGAGCTGCGGGAGCGGGCACGGCCGCTCCTCATGACGCCGGCCTGAGCTCTGACTGCTCCGTCCGCCTCCCGGGTTTGAGCGCATTGTCAGTGGCGCAGTGCACTATCGAAGCCGGGAGGTGGTGCAGGTGGCGCGGCAGGTGCGGGAGATCGCCCACGACTGTGACGTGCTGGTGATCGGCGGCGGGATCGTCGGCCTGTCGACGGCGTATGCGATCACGCATACCGCACCGGGCACGCGGGTGACGGTGCTGGAGAAGGAGGCCGGCCCCGCCCGCCACCAGACGGGGCGCAACAGCGGGGTGATCCACAGCGGGATCTACTACCGGCCCGGCACGCTCAAGGCACGGTATGCCGTGCGGGGCGCCGCCGAGATGATCAAGTTCTGCGCGGAGTACGACATCCCGCACGCCGTCACCGGAAAGCTGATCGTCGCGACCGACCGGGCCGAGCTGCCGCGCCTGCACGCGCTCGTGCAGCGCGGCCGGGAGAACGGGATTCCGGTGCGGGAACTGGGCGCCGCCCAGATCGCGGAGTACGAACCGGAGGTGCGCGGACTCGCCGCGATACACGTCGGGACGACGGGTGTGTGCGACTTCGCCGGGGTCGCGCGGCAGCTGGGTGAGGCGTCCGGTGCGGAGATCCGGTACGGGGCGCGGGTCGTACGGGTGGACCGGCGGCCGGAGCTGGGGGTGGCCGTCCGGACCGAGGGCGGGGACGTCGTGCGGGGCCGGGTGCTGGTGAACTGCGCCGGGCTGTACTGCGACGACATCGCGCGGATGACCGGGGACGAGCCGGGGATGCGGATCGTGCCGTTCCGGGGGGAGTACTACTCGCTGGCGCGGCCCTCGCTGGTGCGGGGGCTGGTGTATCCGGTGCCGGATCCGGCGTTTCCGTTCCTCGGGGTGCATCTCACGCGCGGCATCGACGGGGGCGTGCACATCGGGCCCAACGCGGTGCCGGCGCTGGCTCGGGAGGGCTACGGCTGGGGTGTGGTGCGGCCGCGGGAGGTGGCCGGGACGCTCGGGTGGCCCGGCGTGTGGCGGATGGCTCGGCGGCACTGGCGGTACGGGGCGGGGGAACTGCGGCGGTCGGTGTCGAAGCGGGCGTTCCTCGACGCGGTGCGGCGGTTGCTGCCGGGGGTCGAGGAGGAGGACCTGGTGCCTGCGGCTGCGGGGGTGCGGGCACAGGCGGTGCTTCGGGACGGTGTTCTGGCGGACGACTTCCTGATCCGGGAGGGGGCGCGGGCGGTGCATGTGCTGAACGCGCCTTCGCCTGCGGCGACGGCTTCCCTGCCGGTGGGCCGGGAGGTGGCTCGGCGGGCGTTGGCGGCGCTGGCGTCCGCGTGACGGGTGCCCGGCGATGGGCGATGGGCTGGCCGCCGGGCTGTTTTTCGCCCCGCCGCCCCTTTCCGTCCCGCCCCTGGGGGCTGCGCCGCCAGACCCCCGCTTCGGCCCGGAGGGCCTCGTCCTCAAACGCCGGACGGCTGAAAGATTCGGCTCGGACGGGTCGTAAAATTGGTCGCACTGTGTCTGAGTCCCTCGATGTTTCCGAAGCCCGCCAGCCCGCCGACCGCCAGCCCGCCGACCGCCGGCCCGCCGATCACACGCCCGGCGTGGCCGTCCGGCATGTTCGCGCCAAGGGGGAGCCCCGGTTTCCCGATGGGCCGAGTGCTGATCCGGCGGGGTCGCACTTCGAGCGGCGGATCCGGAGTTTCCAGCCTCGGCGGAGCCGGGTGACGGCGGGGCAGGCGGACGCGTTGCAGCGGCTGTGGCCCACGTGGGGCCTCGACATCGACGGACAGCGCGTCCTCGATCTCACCGAGATGTTCGGGAACGGCAATCCCGTCGTCCTGGAGATCGGGTTCGGAATGGGCGAGGCCACGGCACAGATGGCCGGCGCCGACCCGGACACCAACATCCTCGCCGTCGACGTACACACTCCGGGGCAGGGAAATCTGCTCAATCTCGCCGATCAGCAGGGTCTGTCCAACGTCCGCGTCGGCAACGGCGACGCGATCATCCTGCTGCGCGAGATGCTCACCCCCGGCTCCCTCGCCGGCCTGCGCGTGTACTTCCCCGACCCGTGGCCCAAGAAGCGGCACCACAAGCGGCGGCTGATCCAGCCCGAGTTCCTCGACCTGGCCGCGACCCGGCTCGGACCGGGAGCGATCGTGCACTGTGCGACGGACTGGGAGCCGTACGCCGAGCAGATGCTCGAGGTGCTCACGGCGCACCCCGGTTTCGAGAACGCGCAGCCAGAGGGCGGTTTTGCGCCGCGTCCGGAGTTCCGGCCGCTGACTCGTTTCGAGGGCCAGGGACTGGAGAAGGGTCATGTCGTGAACGACCTGCTCTTCCGGCGCGTAGAGCACGTCATAGCGCACAAGGACCAGCCCCCCACCGGCGCCTGAACCCCCCTCGCCTTCCTGCGGGCGGCGCCTCTGCCTCGTTAGGGTCAATGCCGTGGCCACCGTTCCTCCGTACCCGACGCACCCCAGTGATCCGACCGGCGGAGCACTGCGGCACGCGCACTGGTGGCAGAAGAAGTGGGTGCGTTACGGCGCACTGAGCACACTGCTCGCGCTCTCCGGGCTCGTCATCCTCGCCCTGGTCCGCGAACAGACCGGCACGGAAGGGTTCCTGGTCGGCCTCGGGCTCGCCGTTCTGCCCGTCCCGCTCCTCATAGCCGCCTTCCGGTGGCTCGACCGGGTCGAGCCGGGCCCCTGGCGAAACCTGCTGTTCTGCTTCGCCTGGGGGGCCTGCGCGGCGGCGCTGATAGCGATCATCGCCAACAGTTTCGCGACCAGATGGATAGCGACGGCCACCGCGGATCCGTCCAGCGCGGACACTCTCGGCGCGACCGTCATAGCACCCGTGGTGGAGGAATCGGCCAAAGCGGCGGCCGTCCTTCTCGTCTTCCTCTTCCGGCGACGCGACTTCACCGGGATCGTCGACGGGGTGGTGATCGCCGGAGTCACCGCCACCGGGTTCGCCTTCACCGAGAACATCCTCTACCTCGGCACGGCCTTCGGCACCGACCAGCTCACCGGCGACACCGGCATCGCCTCCGTCACCGCGGCGACCTTCTTCGTACGCGTCATCATGTCGCCGTTCGCCCATCCCCTCTTCACGGTCCTCACCGGCATCGGCTTCGGCATCTCCGCCCTCTCGGCGGAACGCCACCACCTGCGGCGGGTCCTGCTGCCGCTGTCCGGGCTGCTGCTCGCGATGGGCATGCACGCGATCTGGAACGGCTCCTCGACGTTCGGCGAGTACGGCTTCTTCGCGGTCTACGCGGCGTTCATGGTGCCCGCGTTCGGGCTGCTGACCTGGCTCGTCATCTGGACCCGGCAGCGTGAGCTGAAGACCGTACGGAAAGAGCTGCCGGCGTACACCGTGGCGGGCTGGCTGACGCCGGCCGAGCCGTACGCGCTCGGCTCGATGCGGGCACGGCGGCTGGCCCGCGAGTACGCCCGAAGGCACTTCGGGCGGCCCGCGGCACGAGCGGTGGCGGAGTACGAGGCGTACGCGACCTCGCTGGCGTTCCTCCGGCATCGGGGACGCCGTGGGCGGGCGGAGGCCGACTTCGCGGCCCGTGAGCGGGAGTTGCTGGCCGAGCTGTGGTGGCGCCGGGACGTGGCACGTCCCGCGCTGGACCACGCGGCACGGACGACGGCACCGCCGGTGGCGGTGACAGCGCCGCCGTGGCCGGTGTACGGGGTGTACGGGTACCCGACGGCTCCGTATCCCGCCTACAACCCGTACCGGACATAGCCGAAGAGGAAGGCCACCCGAAGACCAGGCAGACCAGGCAGACGAGGCAGACGAGGCATCAGACCGCCGCCGCCGTCAGCCGCGCGACCTCCTGCCCCGTCAGTTCGAGCTCCCCCACGCCCACCAGCGCCGGCAACTGCTCGACCGTACGCGCGGACGCGATCGGCGCCGCCACCGTCGGCCGGGCCGCCAGCCACGCCAGGGCGACCGTGGCGACCGGGACGTCGTGCGCCCGGGCGATCTCGTCGAGGGCGGTGAGCACCTTCTGGCCGCGCTCGGTGTCGAGGTGCTTCGCGGCGCCGCCCGCTCGCACGCTGTCGACCGTCGTGCCGGGGCGGTACTTGCCGGTGAGGAAGCCGGAGGCGAGTGCCGAGTAGGGAACAGCCGCGAGGCCGAAACGCTCGGCCAGCTGTTGGAGTTCGCCCTCGTACGTGTCGCGCGAGACCAGGTTGTAGTGGGGCTGGAGGGCAACGTAGCGCGCGAGGCCTTCCCTGTCGGAGAAGGCGAGGGACGCCTCGAGTCGCTCAGGGGAGATGTTGGAGGCGGCGATGTGCCGCACCTTGCCCGCCTTCACCAGCTCATCGAGCGCGCCGATGATCTCCTCCACCGGCACTTCCGGCTTGTCGAAGTGGGTGTAGTAGAGGTCGATGTAGTCGGTGCCGAGGCGGCGCAGGGACGCGTCGGCGGCGGCCTTGATGTTGGCGGCGCCCAGACCCGGGTACTCGTGGTGCTGGCTCACCTTGGTGGCGATTACCACGTCGGCACGGTTGCCGCGCGCCTTGGCCCACTTGCCGATGATGGTCTCGGACTCGCCGCCCTGGTGGCCCTCGGCCCACTGCGAGTAGGAGTCGGCGGTGTCGACGAAGTTGCCGCCCGCGGCGGTGTACGCGTCGAGGACGGCGAAGGAGGCCGCCTCGTCGGCGGTCCAGCCGAAGACGTTGCCGCCGAGGCAGAGCGGGAAGACCTCCAGCTCGGAGGAGCCGAGCCGGCGAAGCGAAGGAGAGGAAGGGGTCATGCTCCGTGTCAACGAGCGTGCCGGAGCCCGCCATTCCAGAACACCGGCAAAGACCCCGCAAACACCGGACCGGCAGCCCTGACGCCGGGAAGGAGCGCCGTCAGGACCACCGGGTATTCAGTGCGGGACGGACCTCAGGGGTTGAGGCCCTTGCTCCGCAGCCAGGCCATCGGGTCGATGCCGCTGCCGGCACCGCCGGAGTGGACCTCGAGGTGCAGGTGCGCCCCGGTCACGTTCCCCGTCGCGCCGACGCGTCCGATGACGTCACCGGTGTTGACCTTCTGGCCCACACTGACGCTGATCGAGGACTGGTGGGCGTACCAGACCTCGGTGCCGTCATCGAGGGTGAGCACGGTCTTGTAGCCGTACGACCCGTCCCAGCCGGCCTGCGTGATCGTGCCGGTGTGGACGGCCTTGATGAGGGTGCCCGTGGGCGCCGCGAAGTCGAGGCCGGTGTGGTAGCCGGACGACCAGAGCGAGCCGGCCTGACCGAAGGTGGAGGTGACGGTGTACGAGGAGGTCGGCAGCGCGTACTGCTTGGCCAGCTCGGCCAGCCGCTCGGCCTCGGCCTTCCTCTCGGCCTCTTCCTCCGCCTTCTGCTTGGCGGCGGCGGCCTTGGCCTTGGCCTCCTTCTCCGCCTTGGCGGCCGCGTCGGCGGCAGCCTTCTCGGCGGCGGCCACCGCGTCGGCGGCGGCCTTGCTCTCTATCTGGTCCTGCTGCTGCTCGGCCTGGGCCAGGATCCGGGCGCGCAGCGACTCGCCGGCGTCGGCGGTGCCCTGCTCGGTGTCGGCCGAGGCCACGCCGACGCTGCTGAGCGCGGTGGCGGAGCCCTCGGCGGCGTCCGAGTCGTCGGAGATGAGGGAGCCCACATTGGGCAGGTCGGGCATGGAGATCGACACCGGCGGCTTGCCGGTCTGTGCGCTGGCCATGCCGCCCGCGCCGACAGCGGCTATGACGCCGACGCCGAGGACGGTGGAGCTGCGGGCGAGTCCGCCGCGCTGCTTGGCG
This sequence comes from Streptomyces sp. AC555_RSS877, assembly GCF_019049245.1. Classification (GTDB taxonomy): domain Bacteria; phylum Actinomycetota; class Actinomycetes; order Streptomycetales; family Streptomycetaceae; genus Streptomyces. Next base: position 14,188 of record NZ_JAGMUK010000078.1, read on the forward strand.
ACACGATGCCGGCCACGTACGGATCGGATGGACTCCTCGGTGGGATTCCACTCCGTCCAGGGACCCTCGTCGCTGCGGTACTCGCCGTAGCCGAAGGTCTCGCTGTCACGCTGGCTCGGCACGAACGGGGCCTCTGGAGCAGGCCGGTTTGACGCCACGTGGGCGTACTCCTTTCCTTCCTTCTCGCCTACCGGGTTAGCTGACGGGTTCGGAGCAGGAAGGTCTCCTACGCGCGTATACCGCCCGTGAGTTCACGGTGGCATCCGCGCGATTCACCCCAAGTGGTGGTTCCCCGGTTCCCTTGCGGAATTCGGCGCGTGCGCACGGAGCCGACTCTTGTGACGGCTGGGACGACCGCGCTGCGTTATCGAACGTTAATAGACCCAGGGCCTCGATTCCAAGCTGTTCCTCTTGATCATTAACCTTTCCGCCCGGTACTTACGTCCCATGACCGGCGAAAATCGGGCGAGTTGACCAGGACTCAGCAACCCCACAGCTATTGACGGTATGTCAGCTGCAATGCGGAGGGCGGTCACCCGGTCACCGCTCGTAACAATGCACCCCCACGCAAAACACCGAGGACCGGAACCCATTTCTGGATTCCGGCCCTCGGCCTTCAGTAGCGGGGACAGGATTTGAACCTGCGACCTCTGGGTTATGAGCCCAGCGAGCTACCGAGCTGCTCCACCCCGCGTCGTTGTGTCTCCACTGTACGCCATCCGGAGGGCAGAAGTCGCATCGGGCTCCAGCCACCCGGCCCTGCCCACCTGCGGGAGGACGCTCCCGCAGGCGCGTACGGCGGCAAGGGGCCGTGTCGGGGGGTGTCCGCCCGCAGCGGTTGGCGCGTCAACGGGGGCACCTCCATGGGCAACCGATTCCGCGCCGTTCCGAGGACGGACACCCCCGACACGGCCCCGACCCCCTGACCACAAGGCGCAAAGCGCACCTTCAGCCCTCACAGCGCTCCTAGTCGCGGCATCAGCCCAGCAGATGCAGATTCGGCGCCTGGGCCCGCCCCTCGAACTCGGGAAGCACCACCACCTCCACACCCTCGGCCACCAGCACCCCACTCCCATCGGCCCCCGCGACAAACGTGTCCGGCTCCCGCCAAGCGGTCACCACCCGCCGCACCCCCGCCTCGAGGATCAACCGCGCGCACGGCGCCGGTCGCGACGCCCGCCGCGCACACGGCTCCAGGCTGCTGTACACGGTCGCGGCCGCCAGCCGGGGATCACCCGGCGCGATCTTCGCCAGCGCCGCCTCCTCCGCGTGGACGACGGGATCGTCCCCCTCCCGGGAGTGGCCGCGCGCCAGCTCGGTCCCGTCGGCCGCCACCACCACCGCCCCCACGCTGAACGCCGTACTCGAGGGCGGACACGCGGCCGCCAGTTCGCAGGCGAGAGCCAGCCAGTGGTGGTCGGCGGCGGAGGGGAATCGCCCACCCGGTGCCGTCGGCTCGTAGCGCATCAGCACCACGTCGCCCACCGGCCGGGTCTCCACCAGCCGGAGACGTCCGCCCTGGTAGGGGCCGGGCCCGAACAGACGAGGCGCGTCCGGATCACCCACGAACAGGGGGGCCAGCACCAGCTGGAGTTCGTCGGCGAGTCCCTGCCGCAGCAGCTGAGTGTGGATCTGCCCGCCGCCCTCGACCATGAGACGCCGCACGCCACGCACGTCGTAGAGGTGCTCGAGCAACCGCGGCCAGTCGAGTTCGGCACCGAGCGGCACGACATCCGCCGCCAGCCCCACCGCACGGGCCCGTGCGGCGCCCTTCTCCGTCGTGTAGACGATCTTCTCGCCGCCCGTGTGCCAGAAGTTCGCGGCCGGATCAAGGTCCCCCGACCCGCTGACCGTGACCTTCAGCGGATACTCCGGCTTGCCCGCGGCGACGCGCGCGGCCCGCCGCTCCGCCGAGTTGACCAGCAGCCGCGGATTGTCGGCACGGATCGTCCCCGCCCCGACCAGGATCGCGTCGACGGACGCCCGCACCTCGTCGACCCGGTCGAAGTCGGCCGGGCCGGAGAGCAGCAGGCGGTCGGGGCCGGTGTCGTCCAGGTAGCCGTCGAGGGAGACGGCGGCGGAGAGGAGGACGTACGGGTGGGGCATCGGCGCGGTCCCTCTCGAAGGCGGCGGCACGGCACTCTTGGTTCAAGTTTGAAGCAAACCTACACTGGGGGCATGACGACTCGCTGGCTCACGCCGAAGGAGCAGCGCGCCTGGCGCGCGTACATCGCCGCGACGCAACTCCTGGAGGACGCGATCGACCGGCAGCTCCAGCAGGAGGCCGGCATGCCGCACCTCTACTACTCCATCCTGGCGTACCTCTCCGATGTGCCCGAGCGCCGGCTGCGCATGACCGACCTCGCCGAGCGGCTGAAGATCACCCGCAGCCGGCTGACGTACGCGGTGACCCGCCTGGAGAAGGACGGGCTGCTGCGGCGCGAGAACTGCCGCTGGGACAAGCGCGGCAGCGTGGCGGTCCTGACGGACGAGGGCATGGCGGTGCTGGAGCAGACCGCGCCGGGTCACGTCGAGACGGTCCGCGCCTCCCTCTTCGACCGGCTGACCGAGGAGCAGGTGGACCAGCTCGAGGAGATCTGCACGGGGATCGCGCAGGGTCTGCAGGACGACGGGGCCAGGTCCGCACCGGACGACGTCCCGTGGCGCCGGCGCTCCTCGCCCTCCTGTTCGTGAGCCGCACCACAAACTGATTGCTTCAAATTTAAAGCATGCTGTAGGGTCCGTGATCGTGGATCTGCTTCAAAACTGAAGCAGATGCCGCGCCTCTGATCCCCGGACCCGGGAGAACCCGCATGCCCGACTTCCCCGCCGCCACCCTCCGCTCCCGCGTCCGCGTACCGCTGCGCTTCCACGACGGCTACGGCGTCGACGCCGAACTGGTCACCTTCCACGGCCTGGTGGACGGCCAGGAGCACGTGGCGATCATCCTCGGCGCCCCGGCAACGGCGACCACCCCCGGCACCCCCTCCGCCCCCCTCACCACCGCCACCCCCCTCGTCCGCCTGCACTCCGAGTGCCTGACCGGCGACGTCTTCGGCTCGGCCCGCTGCGACTGCGGGCCGCAGCTGCGCGAGGCGGTCGAGCGCATCGCCGACCGCGGCGGCGTCCTGCTCTACCTCCGCCAGGAGGGCCGCGGCATCGGCCTCTACAACAAGCTCGACGCGTACGCCCTCCAGGACCAGGGCCTCGACACGTACGCCGCCAACACCGCGCTGGGTCTGCCCGAGGACGCCCGCGACTACACGGCGGCCGCCCAGATGCTCCAGGCCCTCGGGATCAGCGGCCTCGACCTGCTCTCCAACAACCCGGACAAGGCAGGGCAGTTGCGGGGGCTCGGTATCGACGTCCGCGACCGCGTTCCGACCGGCGTCTTCCAGACCGCGCACAACGTCCGGTACCTGCGCGCGAAGGTGCTCCAGACGCAGCACACGCTGCCGCTGGGAGAGCTGACGGGACTGCACGCGGGCTGACGGTGTGGCGGACTGCACCACTTCGGACGGACCGCACGCCGCCCTAGGCGATCACCACACGCACGGCAGCTCCACCTCGATCACCGTCGGCCCTCCGACGGGGCTGGTGACCTCGAACGTCCCGTCGAGCGCCGCGACCCGCCGGCGCATGCCGAGGAGCCCCGAGCCGGCGAACTCGTCGGCCCCGCCCCGGCCCTCGTCGCGTACGCGCACGGTCAGACTGCGCCGGGTGCGGGCGAGACGGACCTCGGCCCGGGGCGAGCCGCTGTACTTGGCGGCGTTGGTCAGCGACTCGGCGACGACGAAGTAGGCGGCGGCCTCCACGGCCGCGGGCGCGCGCACGCCCTCCTCCAGGCCGCCGTCGTCCACGGACACGGCCAGACCGCTGCTCGCGGCCAGCGCCCGCACCGCACCGACCAGGCCGCGGTCGGTGAGGATCGGCGGGTGGATGCCGCGTACGACGTGCCGCAGCTCGGCGAGTGCCTGTTCGGCCTGGTCCTGGGCGTCGTCCAGCAGTTTGCGGGCGGCGTCGGGATCACGGTCGTAGGCCCGCTTGGCGAGCCCGATCCGCATCGACAGGGCGACGAGCCGCGCCTGCGTGCCGTCGTGCAGGTCCCGCTCGATGCGGCGCAGTTCGGCGCCGTGCGCGGCGATCGCGTCGGCCCGGGTCTCCTTCAGCTCCTCCACCCGCGCGGCGAGCTGCGCCTTCGGGGACGGCATGAGCAGGACGGTCGACAGGCCGGCCTCGGTGTCCGCGAGCCGGACGATCAACGGCAGCACGACCGCGGGCCGCCGCAGCAGTCCGCACCACACGCCGTCGACGACGAGTCCGACGGGCCACAGCGGCAGCGCGAGGAAGACGAGAGCGCCGTAGAAGTAGTAGGCGGTCATCCAGCGCAGGTCGGTGTGCGTACCGGGGTCGCGTACGGCGATCCGCAACCGCTCCCGCAGCGTCCCGGTCATGCTCTGGTACGCCTCGGGGATCCGCCGCCCCGTCCAGGCGGTGGTAAGCCCCCGCTTGGCGCCGGCGATCCGCCGGATCAGCAGCAGCGTCTCGGGCAGCATCCAGGCGCCGACCACGTGGCGTGGGCGACGTATCCCGACCGCACCCAACGCTTCGACGTCGTAGAGGACCGGTACGAGCTGGTCGACACGAGCGGTGTCCGCCGCGAGACGCTCCAAGGACGGCGCGGGAGTGTCCGGAAGACGGCGGCACGCGTGGCGAGTGAGTTCAGCGCATGACCAAGGCCGAGCTACTCGCCGGGGAGACTGACAAACCGCACGGGATCCTCAAGGACCCTGCTGGCGCCCGTGTCATCCCCACCGCGCGCGGCGAGGGTCGCCTCCGCAAGCCGGGGCGGCAAGGCTTCACCGAACTTGAGACCGCGGACAGCCTGTCCGTCGACCTCGGGCAGGCACAGCCCTGAAGCGGCACCGGCGACAGCGGCTCTCCAGCCGTCCGGGGTGAGATCGTCGCGAAGTCGGATCCACCGGTCATTGAGGCGGCGGTGCGGGGTCACCGCGATCGGCAGTGAGGCGGCGAGCGTGGCGTTTGCCCGGTGGCCCGCCCAGGTCCACCAGCGGATGTCGTCGGCGGCGATCCGGGTGACTACGGTTCCGCCGGGGTGGACGGTGTGCAGGTGGGTTTCGCGCGCCTCGGCGAGCCTGACGTCTGCTCGTTTCGTCAGACGGACGGGTGGGTCCTCACCGAGCAGGACATCCCGGGCGGCGCGGGCGAGGGTGAACGAACGGATGCGTTCGGCACCGAAGCCGTTCCATCGGGCACGCCCTCCCTCGTCGGCGGGTTCCACGAAACAACGCTTCCGGTTCCAGTCGATGTACGTCACCAGCCAACTGCGCCCCGCGAGCAGAAGCTTGCGCGGGCCTTCGATGCGCTCGGCGAGGAGGTCGGGGTCGGTACGGCCGATCTCGGTGCGACCGTTGAAGACGGTGAACTCGGGCGGCGCGGTGAACACCGCCGTCAGGTTCATGAAGTGTCGGTAGCCGTAATGGCGTTCGGCCTCAGGGCCGATGAAGAGCAGTCCGCCGTCCCGGTCCAGATACCCGTGTTCCACGAGGTGGCGAACCACCGGTGCCGCGCCTGGCCCGAAGGGGCCGACGCCGCCCCACCACTCCTGCCAGAGGTTCTCGGCGACGCGGTGTTCCTGCAGACACAGCGCCAGCAGCTGCTGGGCCACCAGGTGGCGGGGCTCGGGCGGTGCGACGACGGGTTCCACCCAGCCTCGGGACCACTGGAGCAGAAGTGCGGCCGCTGAGAGGAGCCCTTCTGCGTCGAGTGCGAGGAAGAGGCAGTTGCGCGTGGTGCCGGGACGTCGGCCGGTGCGTCCGAGGCGTTGCAGGAAGGAGGCCACGGTACGCGGAGCGTCGAGTTGGATGACCCGGTCCAGGTCTCCCACGTCGATGCCGAGTTCCAGGGTGCTGGTGGAGACGATCACGCAGTCACGGCCGTCGGCGAAGGCGGTCTCGGCGCGTCGCCGCTCGTCGACGGAGAGCGAGGCGTGGGAGAGGAAGGTCGGGACGCCCTTCATGCGTAGTTGCTCGCCCAGCTCCTCGACCGTTCGGCGGCTCTCGCAGAAGACCAGGCGCTTCTCGCCCCGGTGCAGGGCCGCGATGACGGTTGCCGCGTTCGCGACCGAGCCGACGTAGTCGAGTTCGATGTCTCCGGCGGGCGATGCCGCGGCGAATTCCGTGCCGGTGACCGGGCTCGTACTGGTCCGCTCGGCCAGGTGGGGAGCCACGACCTGCGCGGGCCGACGCCCCTGCCCCGACCCCTGAAGCCAGGTCACCAGCTCACCCGGGTTGCCGATGGTCGCTGACAGACCGACCCGTTGGAGGGGGCGTCCGACGACACGGCTCAGGCGTTCCAGCACGGCGAGCAGATGCCAGCCCCGGTCGTCACCCGCGAAGGCGTGGACCTCGTCGACCACGACGGCGTGTAGTCCTGAGAAGAAGGCGCGATGGTCGACATGGGTGCTCACCAGCATGGATTCCAGGGACTCCGGTGTGGTGAGGAGTATGTCGGGGCGCTGGGTGAGGATGCGGCGCCGTCGGGATGTGGTGATGTCGCCGTGCCACAATTCGGCGGTACGGCCCAGCCATTCCGTGTAAGTCCGAAGCCGCGGATGCAGGTTGTTGAGCAGGGCCTTGAGGGGGCAGACGTAGAGCACGCTGGTGCCCTTCCAGCCGTGCCGGTTCATCCTGGTCAGAAGAGGGAAGACCGCTGCTTCGGTCTTTCCGCCGGCCGTGGGCGCGAGCAACAGGGCGTCCTCGCCGCCAAGGAGCGGTTCGACGGCCTCCTGTTGCAGGGGACGCAGGGTGCGCCAGCCCAGGGAATTGACGATGTGGTGACCGAGGACAGGGTCGAGGAGGTCGAAGACGTCGCCCTGGTCCTTGCCTCCGAAGGCCCCTTCACTCATGACGGTCGAGGTCCAGTGGGATGTCTCCTGCGCCCATGGCCGCGCTCCGCTCGATGTCGGTGAGTTCGGCGGTGTTCACGGTGAGGGCGTAGTGGGCGCGGGGATCGAAATCCGCGAATTCGTCGACCCGATCCAGGACATCGGCGACAAGCTTGCGCAGGTAGAGGCGCGGTGCGATGCCGACCTTGCCGCCGAGGGACCCGGTGACCGCACGCGCCAGTTCGTCGAGGTAGGCGTCGTCCACCCGGTGGGCGAGTCGATCGGGGTGGTGCGCTGCGCCCGCGTACAGGTCCCGGGCCTTGCGGCCCAGTTCGCCGAGCGACGCCAGGTCGAATCCGGGCAGGCGCAGCTGTACGGCGCGCGGGGAGTCGAAGCGCGGGTCGGTGGTGAAGTCGGTGGCGAGACGCTGGGCGAGCGGCGCCAGACGCTGCACGCCCTGCTGGCCGTCGTAGAAGGCGGGCGTCCCGGTGATGACGAGAAACAGTCCGGGGAAGCGACCGGCGTCGATCTCGTCGAGGAGCTGGCGCAGTGCGTTGAGGGACTTCTCCCGTACGTCACCCCGCACCCGCTGGAGGGTCTCCACCTCGTCGAGGACCAGCAGCAGTCCGGGGTGTCCACAGTCCCGCAGCACGGCGAGGAGGCCCTGGAGGAAGGCGAGCGCGGCAAAGTGGTCCAGGTCGCCCCGCACACCGGCGGCACGTTTCGCGGAGGCGGCCACGGACCGCTGTCCGCCGAGCCAGGCGATCAGCGCCTCGGCCTGTGCCCCGTCACCCGCCGACACCGCACGGCGGTAGCCGCGCAGGGCCGCGGAGAAGCCCGGCGTGGTGCGGGCGACATCGGTGAGTCGGCGCTCCAGCAGCTCGTCCACGGCCTGTGACAGGGCCGCTTCGTCGTCGGGGGCGATGCCACCGCCGTCGAGAACCTCCTCCTCCAGGGCGTAGAACCAGGAGTCCACGACCGCCCGGAGGGCCGAGGGCTGGTGCGTGGCCGTGGTGAGGCGCTCGACGAGTCTGCGGTAGACGGTCTCCAGCCGGTGCAGCGGTGTTTCGGCCTCGGAGATCTGCACCTCGCTCACGGCGAGGCCGCGCCGCTTGGCGCGTTCGGCGAGCCAGCGGGCGAAGAAAGTCTTTCCGGAGCCGTACTCACCGCGCAGCGCGTGGAAGGCGGCGCCGCCACGCGCCACCGTTGCGAGGTCGCTGTCGAGAGATGCCTCGAAGCGCTCCAGACCAACCGCGAACAGGCCGAGGCCGGACTGAGGCACCGTGCCGCGGCGCAGGGCGTCGATCACGTCCCGCCGCCGCGCGACGCTGACGTCGCTCGCCGGTGTGCTCATGCCGTCTCCCCGGAGACGTCCTCAAGGAACTGCTGCTCGAGCAGTGCCCGGTCGAGTTGGACAGTACGCCCGGACTCCACGAGCTGGAGCACGGGATAGCCGTCGATGTTGAGCAGGCGTTCCAGCACGGTGGCGAAGCGCTCCGGGTTGCGTTCGGACTTGCCGGTGGCGGACTGGGCCGCGGCGGCCACCGCCCCGGGCGACAGCTTCCCGCCCGCCGCGAGCAGCGCGTCGAGCACGGCCGCGACCGCGGTGTCGCTCGGGGCGCCACGCACGAACCTACGCAGCGTCTTGTACGGGTCGGACCGCACAGTCCGCCAACCGAGGGTGTCCCGGTCAACAGCCTGCTGGACGCTCGCCGCCTGTGGTGTCGCGCGTGCTGGAGCGACTCCCACCGTCGGCTCGTGGGCGACCCGAGGCGTCTCTTCGGCCGAGACGGCCTCGCCGTGCCACCAGCCAGGGGCCACGCCTTCGGCCGGCAGCAGAGTCCATCCCTCGGGGACGAGGTCCGCCGACGGCACCAGGGTGATCACCGGCACGGTCACCTCGGCCAGCGAGGCACCGCCGTGGTAGCCCGCCTGGCGGGCGGTGTAGCGCAGATCCTCGCGCCACGGCAGGGTGACTCGGCCGCCACGGGCCCGCACCCTGGGGCCGGACAGGTCGATCTCGCCCTCCCCAGCGGGACCTGTGCGCCACCGGGCACCTTTCACTCCTTCTGCGGCGGGCTGCCGCTGCTCTCCTCGCGGGCCGCGTTCGAGGACGTGACCGTGGTCGGAAACGAGAACGACCGGTCGTCCGTAGTCGCGTGCCGCGTTCAGCAGGTCGGGCAGCTTACCGATGTCCTCGGGCCGCCACCGGCCACGGGCGCCCTCACGGCCGTCGGCGAGTGCGTCGTCGATCGTGTTGAGGACGACGCCGACGACCTCGTCGGAGGCCAGAGCCTGGACGAACTCGGGCGCGAGCCGGTGGCCGGGCGGCCCTTCGTAGCCGCCCTTGTGGAACAGCTGCGCGCTCCGGTGGCGCTTCTTCCAGAAGGCAGCGAATCCGGCGCGCTCCACGCTCTGCCCGCCCTCGGCGGGCTGCCCGCACAGCAGAGAGGCCCGGCTGATCGTCGTCACGGACGGCAGCATCGACACGGCAGCCCGGCGTACGGGTTTCTCGCCCCGTTCCGGTTTGGGCACCACTTCGGTCCACGCCTTGCGGTCCAGCCCGTCGACGAGCTGGACGGCGACATCGGCGCTCATCCCGTCCAGGACAATGACCAGCGGCCTGCCCTGATCCCGGCCTTCCCTGCCCTGTGACTCGTCGTCACGCTTGAGCGGTCTGCCGAGCGGCACGGCCGCCTTGGCCAGCACGTCTTCGATGAGCAGGGCGCCTCCGGGTGCCTGCTGACAGGCACCCTCCGTCCATACGGCGAGCCGCTGGGCGAACTCCTCGTCGATCCCGGTACGACGCTGCCGTACGGCTCCTATCAGCCGCTGGTAGGCGTCGGCGACGGCGGTGTCCCGGGATGTGTCGCCCTCGGCAAGAATCCCCACGGCCAGATCGGCCCAGCCTGAGGACGCCAGGTGGGTGCGGACACCCTGGACCACGGACACGACCGGTTCCCGTGGCGTGGCGAGCCAGCGGACCAGCCGCACCGCGGTACGCGCGGTCTCCGTGGAGTCCGCGTACAGCACGGCGAGCTGGTGTTCGGCCAGCTTGCGCAGGGCGTCCTCGGCCGCCGTCGCGTCGGGGCCGTCCAGGACGGACGCGAGCTGACGCAGCAGGGCGCGGTAGCCGGAGGGCAGCAACCGGTCCGCGCCGATCAGCGGACTGAGCCGGGCTTCGGTGGCGAGCCGGTCCGCCTGGTCGAGGACGTCGAGCACCCGGCCCCGGGCCTCGGCGCGCTGCGAGCCGCTGCCCTCGGCCTGGGCGATCCAGCGGCTGAGGACTCCAGTGGCGGCCTCCGCGAAGGGCCGCAGTTCCTCGTAGGAGCCGAGCGCCGGGCCGAAGAGCGTACCGAGTGCGAAGGTGGCCGCTTCGGGGGCCGTGGACGCCAGGGCGGCGGAGGCGAGCGCGCCCAGCGGCAGGGCGTCGCCGCCGCGCCCGTCGGCCGCGAGGGCCAGCAGGGTGGGTGCGGCCGGTCCGACGGTCTGCGCCAGCCATTCGCTGAGTCCCGTGCGCTCGTTGTGGGACAGGGCGGCGAAAAGAGCGGGGCCGACAGGGGTTCGGGTCCACGCGAACAGCGTGTCGGCGTCGAGGTCGAGGGTGTCGGCCGTGGTGTCGCCGAGCCCGAGCCGCGCGGCCAGCAGGGTGCGTACGGCACGGTCACGGGTGAGGACGGACCCGGCGCGCGGCCAGCCGTCGAGTGGCTCGGCCTCCAACAGCGCGTCCAGAAGCCACCGTTCGCCGGCCATGCGGGGGTCGAGGTCGGTGGCGCCGAAGAGTTGCTTGACGATCTGGGCGCGGTCGACGCCGAGGGCGCGGTGACGGACGGCGTGTGCCCTGAGGTCCCAGCCCAGTTGGTCGGCCGGGACCGAGCCGGTGACTACGAGGACGCCGTCGCCCACCGGCCCTTCCTCTGCCTGATGGCGCTGCCAGGCTTCTGCGATGCCGAGCAGGGAATCCTGTTCGGTCACGCGGACCCGGCGGGCCGAGCCGTCGACCCGCACAGTGAACTCGGTTTCCCGGCCGGGCCCTTCGTAGCTCGCGTCGACCAGCACGAGCCGTCGCCGCCCGACGCCCGGCAGCTCCGTCTCCAGCAGGACCTCGATCGCGCGCCGCCCGACGGCGGGGCGTGGGGCCATCAGAGTCGCCCTTCCCCGTCTGCTTCTGCGCTGTGGTCCGCCCCGCCGACGGGACGGCAGATGATCTCCACCGGAGTGTCCGGGTGCTCGGCGCGGAACTCCTCGATCTCGCGCTGCACGGCGGCCAGTTCGACGGCGAGCAGAGCCTCCAGACTGGTGGAACCACCGCCGATGACCCGGCGGGCGGTCCAGGCACGACCGCCGCCCGACGCCTGACCGGGCACCGTGCCCGGCACCTGCTCGCCCCCACTGCCAGGCTCGGCGTCAGGCTGCGAGGGCACCGGCGGGTTCCCGTGCTCGGTGAGCGGAACCTGCTCCGGGCCCGGGGACGGCGAGACGGGCTCGGCAGGCGGCAACGGAGCCGTGCGCTCGACCTTCAGCGCGGCGTCCACGACGGCCATCGCGGTCTCGCGCAGCCCGTCGAGCACAGGTACCAGCGGCCGCTCGAACTCGGAGGCCCGCGCGGCTTCGGCGAGCCGGGTGCAGAGCCGTCCGGCACGGTCGCCCACGCTGTCGTCCCGGCCGCTCAGCCCTCGCACGCTGCCGAGCAGCCGCCAGTCGGTGGCGTCCAGGGCACGCAGCACCTCCCCGGCGCTGTCCATGGTGTGGGCCAGGTCCCGGTCCGGGGTCTCGTAGGTGAGCGCGGCCAGTTCCTTGACCAGGCCGGTCGCGTCGGTGCCGTGGCGGCCGAGGCGTGCCAGCAGGCCGGCGGCCTCGCGCAGCATCGCCGTTCGCGACGCAGGGGTGTCGCCGTCGAGGCCGAGCAGGGCCGCGTGCCGCTCCAGCGCGTTACGCACGCCCGCCACGTTGCTCTCGTACGTCTCCGCCTTGGCACGGACGTCCTCGGCGAGCTTGTTGACGTTGCGGGTGTACGGGTTGGGCTTGGCTGCCACGCCGAACAGCCGTGCGGCACGCTCGCGGGCGGCCTCGTACTCCTCCTTCTCCGGCTTCGGCTGCGAGCGCAACGCCCAGCCGGGTCCGATGGCCGAGAGCTCGGGAGCGGCAGTCTCGTGGGCGGAGTAGCGCACCCACGCACGGTCGTCGAGCAGCGCGTAGGCGGCGATGAGGAGGCTGGTCGTCTGCCGGTCGAGGCCCGCGTAGCCGAGGTCCTGGTTGTTGGTGATCCAGCTGCGGATGTCCTCCACAGCGAGGTCGCCGCGCTCCCCGTGCTGGTGCGCCGCCTGGTTGATCCGGCCGCGCCAGTCGGCGCGCAGCACGAGCGGGCCGTCGTGGACCGTGCCCAGCTCCAGCGGTTCCACGATGCGCTTGACGATGGGCAGGTACGAACTGTCGACCTGCACATGCCCGTCCTGGTCCATGGCCCGGGTGATCCACTCCAGCGCGGTGCGCAGTTCGCCCGGGGTGACGGCCTTGCGCTGGCCCGAGCGGTCGGGACCGAAGTCGGGGTGCTTCGGGTACAGCGCCCTGAACATCCCGTCGGCGAGGTGCAGCACGTTGTCGGCGAACGGTTTGCCGCCCTCCGGCTCGGGCCGCGGGAACTGCGGCAGTAGTGAGAGCACATGGCGGCCCTCGACGACCTCGACGGCCTTGGTGCCCTCCTTGGGCTGGGAGATGCCGTACACCTCGCCGAGCGAGTCGACGAGGGTGGCGGTGAGGGTGTCGCGGCCGACCTCCAGCTGGCGGCGGGCCTTGGCGCGGTCGTCGGGCGCGTAGTTGCGGGTGAACTCGTCCAGCCGGTTGCGTTCCAGCAGGAAGCCGATCCGCATGAGCTGGCCGAGCTGGGCCCTGCGCTGCTCGGAGAAGAAGTCGGGCAGCCACACCAGGGTGGGCGCGGTCAGACCGTTGTCCCCCAGCTCCTTGACCCGCTGGTAGTCGTAGCTGGGGAAGCGCCCGTCCTCGTCCCAGGGGTAGTCGACGACGATGCGAATGTTGCCGGTCTCGGACGGTGTGAACATCTCGTCCGCCAGCTCTCGCGGGTCGCGGACGTTCCCGAACACGAACTCGACCGTGCGCCGGGTGCCGTGCCAGACGATCTCCTTCTCGGCGACGAGTTGTCCCTCGCGCACGCCGAACAGCTCCCACAGCCGGTCGCGCACCCACACCCGGCGCACGCCGCCCTTGTCCTCACCGGCGACGGCCTCCAGCAGCGGCTCGACGTCCAGGTCGGACAGGTGCAGCGAGAACACCGGGTCGGTGTCGCCCTCGGCGCGCACCTCGGTGGGGAACTTGCCCATCAGGGCCTTCATCCGCTCGATGACCTTGTCACCCGCGGGCACGGTCCGGGAGCGCACGGAGCCGTGGTTGAGGGCGGCGAGCCGAGCACCGGTCAGCCGGCGCAGCGCCGGGACGTCGGGGGCGAGCGCGGCCAGCAGCAGCGTCTTGACGAACAGGTCGTCGGCCACGAAGTCGTCGTGGCCGTCGCTGCCGTATTTGTCCAGCAGGTACTGGCGGGCCTTGGTGTAGAACTTCTCGGCCTGCTCGGCCTCGTGCTTCAGCTGCTCGGTGAAGGCGGCGCCGGTGTCGTCCACGAGGACGTCCCACAGGTCGCCGAGCGGTACGAGCTTGCCGAGCGGGGCGGTGGCGTTCTTCTCCAGCAACTGCTGGACCAGCTTCAGACCGCTGCGCTCGCGCTGGAGAGCGCCGGAGAGCGCGACGAGCACGTTCAGCAGGGCGGGCGAGAGCGGGTAGACGGTCCGGAAGTCGTCCCAGTCGGCACTGGTGGCGCCCTGGTCGTCCAGCAGGATGTCCTTGACCTGCTGGTTCGACCGGTCGATGCCCGCGAAGGCGGTCGCCAGCGCCCCTTCCTGCCCCGCCCGGGGCTTCAGCACCCGCTCCTTGATGATCTCCGGGAGGTTGCGGTCCTCCAGGTTGACGACGGTGAAGCGCTCCTTCAGGTACTCCAGCGCCTGCTCCATGTTCTGCACGTCGGAGCCGAGGATGTCCTTGCCGATGAGCTGGGACAGGTCTCGCTGGCGGGAGATGAAGGAGATGATCGGCACCGGCCGGTCGGCGTTGCCGGACTCGATCAGCTTGACGAGCTGCTGGATCTGCTCGTTCACCCAGGTGCGGTCCCGCATCCGGGCCTGGAGCCAGAGGATCAGCTCGTCGAGGAAGAGCACCACACCGTGGTAGCCGAGCGAGCGGGCGTGCTTGCTGATCTCGCTGAGCCCGTCGTCCAGCGGTACGAAGGCGTCCGCGTCGCCGGACTTTCCGGTCGCGTACGACTTCATGGGGCCGCTGAGCAGGGCGGACACCAGCCGCGTCCGGCGCTCGTCTCCTGCGGGCGCGGCGAAGGCGGCGTTCAGCTCCTCCCCGGTCCAGGGAGTCGCGGCGACGGCCCCGATGGGTCGCAGTTCCCCGTCGTCGGCCTCGGCCGGGGCGGCACCGATGGGCGTCAGCCCGTCGTCGGCTGCGGGCGCGGCGGTGGCGGCGGTGGGCAGCAGCCGCACGAACGCCTCGTCGCCGAGCGACTCGCGCAGAGCGCGGGCGTCTGCGAGCAGCGAGTCCGCCTTGAACACGGCTGGGGTGGGAGCGTCCTCGTGCTCGCTGCGTACCGTCTTGACGTACCCGTCGAGCAGCGCGGAGTCCAGGTTGGCGGCGCCCACCAAGTGATAGGGCACCATGAGGAACTTCTTCCCCGGCAACCAGTCGTCGTGGTCGGCGATCACCTCACGCAACCGCGGCTTGGCCCTGACGGACGGCTCGCTGTTGAGCACGGCGTGCAGCACGGTCAGGAAGTGGCTCTTACCGGCGCCGAAGGATCCGTGCAGGTAGGCGGCGTACGACGTGTTCTTGCGCACCGCGCCGCGCACCAGCCGCAGCGCCTTGTCGAACTCCTTGGCCAGCTGCTCGGTGACCACGTAGTCGGCCACCGAACCGGCGGCGTCGTCGCCGAACCCCTGGGACAGCGCGACCTTGAAGTCGCCGGCGTGAGCGTCCTCCTTGATGTCGAGGACATCCCTGAGTACGACGTTGCTGCCCTTGGCCATCGACCGCTCCCGCTTTCCCCGCCCGCGTCCTGCTCGGCGGAGCCCGGCATACCCGGTCGGCTCCGCACACAACCCCTCCATCCTGCCAGTTAGGGCGGGCGGGGGAGGTGGGGTGTGCGGGACCGGGGCGACTATGGGGGCATGCCGGGCCGAGGGGTGTGCTCGGCCGAGCGGACGCTGTCCGGCGCCGTCAGGTGTCGTAGACGGTGGACCGGTGTCCGACGTGGACCACCCACACCACCAGTTCCCCGTTGTCGATCGTGTAGATGACGCGGTAGTCACCGACGCGCAGACGGCGCCGGTCCGGCCGGGACACGAGCGCGGTGGTGTGGAAGCCGAGCGGGTCGGTCTCCAGCTCCGTCAGCTTGGCGAGGATGCGGAGCGCCGCGTCCCTGGGGATCTTGCGCAGCTCGGCCCGGGCCTCCGGCCGGAAGACGGTGCGGTACTCACTCCCGCAGTGCTCATTCACTGCGTGCCAGCGTCTCCCTCATGACGTCCTCGATCGGGACGCCGGCCGCCGGGCTCGCCATACGCTCGTCGATGATCCGGTTGATCTCTCGCTCTTCCCACTCCTGGTACCTGCGCAGGACCTCGATCGACACGACGGCGGCGACCTGCTTGCCCCGTCGGGTGATGACCGTGGGGGTGTCGTCCCGGTCGGCCCGTTCGACGACCTCGGCCAGGTGGGCGCGCACGTCACGGATGGACTCTATGGGCATCTGGGTCATGCGCCCAAGAGTACCGAGTGTGCCATGTGTACACAATCCTGGTGACCCGCTCAGCAGTACCCACCCCGCGCCCAACCAAAGACCGCCCGCGCAGCAACCCTTGGCCAGAACCGCATTGCGGATGCAACGCGCCGATTGATACAGATGATCGAGACGGTGACTTGTGGGAGCAGGGGGGCGTGGGACGGCGTGCTCAAGCCGGGGGAGATACCGCAGTACACGGGCAACCTGGACCAACTGGAGACCGACCACGCGGACCTGAAGAAGGACGCGGCCAACGTCCGCAGGACCGGCGAGGACGTCCACTCCCGGTTCCAGGGCCTGTCGGCGTACTACACCGCCCCCGAGGCAGAACAGCTCTTCGCGACGACGAAGCCGGTCAAGGACCGCGCGGACGCGTTCGCCGACGACCTCGAGACGGTGTCCTCCGCCCTGTCGTCGTACGCGACGGAGATCCGCCCCCTCGTCGACAAGCTGAAGCAGCTGAAGACGGACGCGACCACGTTCGTCTCGTCGGTCAAGGACGACGACGAGTGGGAGTACGACGAGGAGAAGGTCGACAAGCACAACCAGATCCGCGACGAGATCACCGCGACGGTGGCGGCGTTCTGGGCAGCCGAGCGAACCGCTCACAACAAGATCACCGCGCTGTGGGGCGGCACGCAGATGGTCGCCGGGGACGGCTCGGACCGCAAGGACCAGTACGGCTTCGCGGCCGACGACATGAAGAACGCCAAGGTGCCCTGGGGCGACCCGGTGGAGGAGAAGCACCACTGGTACGAGGTCGGCCACTGGGTGAAGTCGTTCGTGTGGGACGGCCTGATCGTCGACGGCGTCTGGGGCACCCTCAAGGGCCTCGGCACCCTGGTCGGGTTCGGCGGCTGGGACGCGATGGGCCAGGCATGGAAGGGCCTCGCGCAGCTCGCCACCGGCCTGACCATCAGCATGATGCCGGGCGCGCAGGTGCTGTTCTGGGGGCTGCCTGACGACAAACTACCCGCGTGGCTGCGTGATTCACGCACCGCGATGAAGGAGACCGGCAAGGCCCTGCTGGCGTGGGACGAGTGGGGCAAGAACCCCGCCCGCGCGGCCGGAGCGGTCACCTTCAACGTTCTGACAACCGTCTTCACCGGTGGTGCCGGCGCCGGTGTATCGGGCGCCGGCAAGGCCGGTGCGGCCGCCAAGGTCCTGTCGGCAGCCGGGAAGACGGCCCGGGTCATCGACCCGATGACCTACATCGCCAAGGGCGCCGGCGCGGGCCTGTCGAAGATCGGCGACATCAGCGCGGCGTTGAAGGGCGTCGGCAACATCGACATCCCCGCCCTCCCGGACAACGCCATCACCCTGCCCGAGGGCGCGGTCAAGCTGCCCGACGGCACGGTGAACCTCCCCGAGGGCGCGGCGATCCCGGACGGCGCGACCCGGCTGCCCGACGGCAACGTCCAACTCCCGTACGACACCCCGGTTCTTCCCCCGGGCACGACCAAGCTCCCCAGCGTGGACGGCTCCCCGGCCCACTACATGGACGGCGACGGCAACCTCCTCGACCAGCACGGCAACGTGGTCGACAACGTCGACAGCGCGCCGACCGACGTCGTCGACAAGCCCGCCTCCGGCACCCCGGCTGAAGGCGCGGACGTGCCCCGCGTGGACTCCCCGGCCAAGGAACCGGCGCTGGTGGGCGCAGGCGCTCACACCGCTGAGCAGGCAGGCCAGAACATCCGCCTGGGCAATAGCGCGGGCAACAACCTCGGCGACGTCGGCCGCGTAGGCGACAACGCTGCGGTTCACGCAGGTGGAGACAGCGTCCCGACAGTGCAGGCCGGAGGCGACGGAGTGCCCGGCGGACGCGCGGGCGACCTGCCGGGCGGAAGCGCAGCCGGCCACGTCCCCGGCGGCACGGCGGACCATCTCCCGGGCGGCCGAGCAGACGACCTCACCAGGGGGCCCTCCGCGAGCTACGAACCGCCAAGCGGACCGCGAGACCCGTCGCCGTCACACGCCGACGACGGCACAACGCCGAACAGTCACGCTGATGATGGAGCCCACCACGGTGGCAGCCACGAACCGGCCGGCGGTTCCGCCGACGAGGGAACGCCCCCAGCCGGCCACGCGGACGACGCAGCGCACAACGAAATCGGCCACGACGCAGCTTCCTCGCATGGCATGGAGGGCCCCTCGAATCTCGATGACCTACGGCTCGACGACAACCCCCTGCCGCCTCCTGGGCCTGGTGAAAAGATCCTTGGCGATTTGCCGGAGAACCGAGTGGGGCGCACAGAAGACGGCCTCATTTCCCACGTTGACGGGCGACCAGTTACCGAATTCCTGGACCAACTTTCTCATCAGCGCGCTTTGACATATCTGGAGGCGAAGGAAGCTGGTACCTTCCCTCGCGCCCAGGTGGGGGCGTGTGCAGGATCCGTAGTCGACCTGCGCACCGGGCGCGTGGTCGAGGGAATCAACGGACCCAAGGGTGCGGCTGGGCTGATCCCAATGGAGCGTTTGCACCCGACGCTGTTGGAACGCTACGAACAGATCGCGGACGCGCCACCACACCGCGCGCCGATCCTTGCTCACGCCGAGATCAAGGCAACGAACGAGCTGCTGTGGGCACGTCGGGAACTCGGGCTCCCGGACGACGCTGCCGCCCTGCGCGAGATGCAAGCGTCAGTGCAACTTCCCTTCCTGCCTCACCTGGAGACAGGGGTGCGCCCTCGACCCGCGCCCTTCTGTGGCAACTGCAATCATATGCTTGACGGTATGCCCAGTAGTCATGGGCGCTACCTGAAGGACCCGCCCGGACCAGAGAACTGGATTCCCTGATGAATCTGCATCGAATTGATATCGATGACCCAGACGTGACCATGGACGACGGAGAGCGTCTTTATTATCAGGGAATCCCCTTCGACGGAGAAGCCGTCGAATACCAGCGCGGTGCACTCGTCAGCCTCATCACGTACAAGGATGGTGTTGAAGATGGCCCCGTCCGCGAGTGGTACATGGATGGCACTCTGAGGTCGGATGGGGTCATGCGTGACGGGTTTCCTGCTGGCGAGTTCCAACGATGGCATCCGAACGGCAGACTCGCGGCACGAACCATCATGAGCGACAACGGGTTGCGGCAGCTGGCGCAGTTCGAATGGGATGAGGAGGGCAGCCTGACGAAGGAGTGGCACGCGGAGCGCGACTGATGGCAAGCACATAAAGGAGCAGATCCACAAGGATGTCGCTCTTCGGCGAATGAATCCCGGATACGATCCGGTGGTCTTTCACACACGCCGGCCCATCCGGCGAGCTGCGCGCCTACCTCGAGAAAGCGAAAATCATATTTCTCGAATACGGCCCCACGCCGGAGAAGGACCATTGGGATCCGCCAACCAAGAAGAAGCAGAATCCTTCTTGGTCAACTGGAATGCTGAGAATCGTGCAGAACCAGATGCCGGACTGGGCGGCCGCCCAGGCGCAGGAGTGGGCCGAGGGCGCCCATCGCAACGCCGCTGGGCTCGCGTCCACGCTCGGGCTGACACCGGAGCGGTATGCGGAGGACCCTTTGCGCCTGCTTCCCGGCCTGCAGAGCTACGTCGATCGCCTTCCGTTGGGCGAGTTCGAGCAGTCTGACTGGATCGGGCTGCACACAGACCTGACCTCCTATCTCGGAGATCTGCTCGTGCGCCGACACGGGGCGACTTGGGTCAAGGTCGACGATTCGAGTTCGCCGGCCGGATACCGGTACGTCGTCGAAGCAACAGGTCTGGACGGAAAAACGCACCGAGTTGAGCCTTACGACGTGGTGATGGAGGAATTCGAAAATCTCCCGATCGAGATCGGTCGGATGATTGCGAATTCCGAGGCAGTATTGAACCTGACGCCGATCGTGGATGAGGAATCTCTCGGAGATGTCTCCCTGGAAGACCTTATGGGTGAGTCCGGCGAACGACACTAGGAAACGGTCGGATCGGCCGCCCGCAGCGGCACCCGGACCAGCGTCCCCGACCGATTGATCAGGAGCTCGGGAACGTCCTCCTCGTGGAACCTCATCTGCCCGATGACTCCCTCGGTTCGCGCGTTGTACGCCAGCATCTGCACGAGCGAGTCGAGTTCGGGCAGCAACTCGGCGTGGATTTCCTGTCGTGCCGTCAGAGACCAGTGGTCAGCGCCCTGGAACAGTTCGCCTGTCAAAACTCCGCCGACACGTACCGCTGGACCGCGGCCCGACAAGAGGGGCACGAAGTCAGGCATGTCGTCGACGACGTCGGTCTCGTCGCGTGTGGCCCGTCCGCCGAGATGCCACCGCACGCTGTCGAGTACAGCACTCGGCACGGTGGGTGAGAAGTCGAGAGCCAGGTCCACGGCAAACACGTCACTCATGCGGGAATTCTACGTCTGGGCGGAACACCGCGATCTTCTTGCGACAGCCCTCAGGGTTTCTTCAAACCGCAGCGAGCGGACACCACACAAACGTCCCCCGATTGCGACCAGCATGGCGCGCTTCGTCAGGCAGGCGTTCACCATCGACCGCGCCAGCGCCGGAGCACAGACCGGGACTGCAGCAGGGGTCTTGACGACCAGTTCGAGCCGTATCTGCTCGCCTGAATTCGGTCGTAGCCATCAGAAGAGCGCATCGAGCACCGCCCAGGATGCCTCCTGACCTGCAAAGGTACCGGCCGCGATAGCGCAGTGCTCAGTAGCGTCAGAGGGCGGCTGCGGTGGCGGATGGTCATCAGTGTCTTGCACACAGTGAGCGATCAATCGCATACTCACGTCCATCGCACGCCTGTGCGAGTGTCAGGGGGATTGATGAAGCTGAGGAAGACTGCTGTTCTCGCCGGAGCAGTGATGCTGAGCCTGACCATGCTCAGCCAGGCGGGCGCGGCAACGCAAACGGACGAACTGCAGCAGCAGATAGATGAGGTGCTGGCCAACACCACCGGCGGAGTCCAGATCAGCCGGAACGAGATTTCCTGGAACGGCGGGGAGGCCATCATGGCCTTCCCGTTGCCTGGTGAGGATGTGGCGCCTCCCAGCAGTGACGCCGCAGTTCAGCTGCAGACGAAGACTGCTGGCGTTTCCACGAAGTCGGTCGCGGCTGAAGCTGCCGCTGGGGAAGCCCTTGCCGCGGACGACGGCTGTCCCACCGAGGTCTTCGGGAACGACTGGTACTGCTTCTACCAGTTCGAGAACTACGGAGGGCGGCGCCTGCAGTGGAACGCGTCGCACAAGCATGGGGACATGATCTTTTTCTCCGTGTACGACTTCGATAACAAGACGTCCTCGTGGTCCAACAAGGGCGGCAAGTACATCTACGTCGAGGGCAGGTCCCAGACCGGTATGGACCGCTCCTGCTTCGAGAACGCGATCCATCTGTGGCAGGAGGCACCGCACACCAAGAAGGCCTATGTCGGCTCGAGCCTGGACAACAAGGCCGACTGCTTCTGGACGTCGTGACCTGACAGAACGAGTCCCGCACTGCGGTGGGCCCGCCGAGGGTGGCGCGGCTTGCCGCAGTGCGGGACTTCTTGCGCCCGGTCAGCCGCGCAGGAAGGTGACGTAGTTGATGACGGCCGGGGTCTTCACGTTGAGCGCTCCCGGATCACTGGTCAGCGTCTGCTCGTAGGCCAGGACTTTCCCGTTGTCCGGGTCGATGATGAGAGTGTGCTTGGCCGGGAGGCCGCTGCTGTCCGATTCCACAGTGAAGGCATCCCCCTCCCGCCCGGAACGATCCTTCGCCGTTCCGGCGAACTTGAGGTCCTTCCGCTCCGCCAGTACGCGGAGGACCGCCGCCCTCTGCCCAGGCGTGAGGTGATTGGTCATGAGTTTCTGCACGAGCGATTCAGAGATGAAGCCCGCGGTGTCGCCCGGAGATCCCTCCTGGAGCCACTTCTTCATGTCCACCGGTGCCGGCGGGTTTCCGTAGGATGACCCGCCCTTCCCCGAGCGGTTCGTGGGCTCGTCGAGTGCAGCCCACTGCTGTTCCCACAAGTCCTTCTGCTCGGTGTTCTGGAACTCGGGTTTCTCGGCCTTGGCCGACCAGACGATGGAACCGTCGTCCTTCTTCCAGGAATCGCGGCGTTCGGGAACGACCGCAGAGGTGATCTGGTGGCCTCCGATGCGAGTCGTCAGAGACCACGTCTCCTGCACGAAGTGGTTGTCCCAGCCTGCAGTCTCGCGGAGTTTCTCCGTGCGGCGGGCGATGTCTTCCAAAGCCTGGGCGGCCGGCAGGTCCTGCGCAGCGCTGATCTTGATCAGCGGAGGAGTCGCGGCGTATGCCGGTTCCGGGAAGGACGGCTTCATGAGCACATTCCCAGCCACGACCGCGGCAAGCGCAGCTGTTGACACACCGGCAACAGCGAGCGCCTTGAAACGCAGGCTCCGGCCTTGCCGACTGCGGCCAGCGCGGCGAGTTGCCTGCTGCGGCTCGGCGAGAATCCGCTCCAAGAGGGAGTCCACCTGCTGCGGTGCGGCGAGCTGTACCTGAAGACGAGAGCCGAGTGCTGCCAGAGAGTCTTCGTATTCACGCATGGGATTCCTTCCGCGGGCGGCCCTCGTCGCTCAGGACGCGAGCAGAGCTGATCTGAGGCAGCAGTCGTCCCAGCCGTTTCCTTGCTCTAAAGAGGCGCACCCGTGCAGCTGCCGTCCCGCAACCCAGCACCAGCGCACAATCCTTTATGGGCAGCTTTTCCCACAGCACCAGGCGGAGGATCTCCTGGTCGGCATCGCCGAGACCGTCGAACGCCCTCGCCAGGTCCAGTTCAACGATCACGTCATCCGGCTGGCGTTCGTTGCTTAACGCCGGGGGCTGGGCAGCTAGCAGCTCTCCAAGGCTGATCTGCCGCCGCTGCGAACGCCGGTCATTGGCCAGCATCCGCCGGGCGACTCCATACAGCCATGGAAGCTCCTTCTCGTCAGGTATGTCTGTGAAACGGCGCCACGCCGTGAGGAACACGTCTGCCACCACGTCCGGCGCACTGCTGGGGGCCGTACGTTTCGAGACATAAGCTTCAACTGCCGCGTAGTTCTGCCGATACAGCTCGGTGAACATTTCCTCGTCGCTCAAGTTATCCGTCCTCCACCTACGACATGTCCGGCCGCAGCACCCGCGTTACATCTTCGCGCCGCCCCTCGAACGTGACAGCGATCACAGTGAGCTGGACAAGTGGGCGAACGGTGTTGCCAAGGAGACCAGCTCCTTACCGGTGCCCTGGCCACTCTCCTGGACGCCCGTCCAACCCTGCACGCCATCCCGCCACAGCCTGGCCCGCGCCCAGGACGGCACCCTCCAGCTCCACCGCCTCGCCCAGACCGTCCTCGCCGCCCAACTCACCCCCGACCAACGCCGACAGGCGGGTCGGGACGCCGAAGCCCTCTTGGCCGCGGCCCTCCCGAAGACGTCGGTGATCCCTCGACATGGCCGGCCTGGCGGGTGCTCCTGCCTCACCTTCTCGTGGTGGATCCGGTCCTCATCCCCGCCAGGAACCGGTCACGTCGGCGGAGGGCGGGCTCCGCCGACGTGACCGGCTTCATCTCACTGCCAGAAGACCTCCACCAGGGTGATCTGCGGATCCTCGGCTCGCGGGGTGAAGGTATAGATCAGCCAGCCCCGGTGGTTGTCGAAGTACAGGATGCGCGGCCCCTTGGGGTCGGCGGACCGTACCGGCTCGACATACATGGTCTCCGGGAGGTCGGCGTCGGCGTCGATTCCCCGGAAGTAGGGATCCTCCGCGGTCACCAGTTGGGCGCGAGCTTCGTCGACCATCTTCTGTACGTGCTCAGGCAGCGCATCACGGCGTGCCAGAGCGTCGAGCCGCCAGTCCATCTGCCAGGGCGGCCCCATGAAGGCGTCTGTCACTGACCGGGCTCCAGCTCCCGTGCGTGGTGGCGGATCTCCGACACCTCTTCGAGGAGAGCCTTGGCCACGGCATAGTCGGTAGCCTCTGCGGCCCGGTGGTGGAGATCGGCCACGTGGGCGTCGAGCTCCGGGTCGCGGGCGATCGCGTACTCCACCCACCAGCGGGCCAGGAACGCGGGCAGCGGGCCGATGTCGTAGGTGTCGGCGATCGCCCGCTTCCAGTGCGCGTCGAAGTCGGGAAGCAGCTGCGGAGCGTGCCGGGCGATCGCTTCGCGCAGGGACTTCGGGGTGCGCTCGGGCATGGGCGGGACGGCCGGTACCGGTTCGGCGGCGTGGGCGGTCATGACCGATGAACTCCTTCGACGCGTGGTGGTTACGACCATAGTCCGCTCCTTGCGTTGCCCGCGGCCTGTCCTTGGGCGCCTTCGCCCTCTTCGGTGTCCTCGGTATCCGGTACGGGCAGGCGCATCCCGCGGGACTCGGCGACGCGAAGGGCGTCGGTCAGGCACTCGGCGAGCCGGAGGCCGGCGTAGCGGACCTCGGTGTACGGCGAGGTGGGGTCGTCCAGCACGGCGCGGGCGAGGCCGAGCACGTCGGCGCCGGTGGAGAGTTGCGTGTCCTCCAGGTCGTCGGCGAGGCGGGAGAGGCGGCTGCCGCTGTCGTCGGTCACCAGGTAGCAGGGGTTGCCCTCGGGGGTCGGCCAGGGCAGGAGCCGGGGGGTGGTCATGCCGCTCACGTGTTCCATCAGGCAGCCACCTCCTGCGCGCCGATCAGGTGCCGGTCGAGGTCGATCCCGAAGTCGGCGGCGAGGACGAGGGCGAGGCGGCGGTGTTGCTGGAGGACGGCTTCCCGTTCGTGGGCGGTGAGGTAGGGGCGTACGAGGGCGGAGTCGGTGCCGTCGAGGGGGGTGGGGAGGCCGTATGAAGAGCGGTGGAGGGGGAGGTG
>NZ_JAGMUK010000079.1:0-113081 GCF_019049245.1 Streptomyces sp. AC555_RSS877
CCCTTTGAGCCCCACCCCCCCCACGCCCCGCCATGTGCTCCAGCACCCCGAACCCTCGCCCCAGCACGGAGGCACCACCATGAGCTCGACCAGCCGGAAGTACCGCCGCACAGCCCGCACGGGTTTCGCACTCGCCCTGCCCCTGGCGGCACTGGCCGCCTGCGGCGGGGGCGGTGGCACCGACGCCTCCGCGGAGGCGGGCAGCGGCAAGGGCACCATCAGCGTCTGGGCCCACCAGGGCCAGAAGAGCGAGGACGCCGCCGTGCAGGCCGCCGTGAAGTCCTTCAACTCCTCGCAGAGCGCCATCAAGGTCGAGCTGAAGCTGATACCCGGCAACGACTACACCAAGACCATCACCGCCACCAGCGCCTCCGAGCTGCCGGACGTGATGGAGTTCGACGGCCCGACGATGGCGAACTTCGTCTACAACAAGAAGCTCGCCCCCATCGACGACTACGTCTCCGCCAAGACGCTGGCCAACGCCACCGACGCGATCA
This sequence comes from Streptomyces sp. AC555_RSS877, assembly GCF_019049245.1. Classification (GTDB taxonomy): domain Bacteria; phylum Actinomycetota; class Actinomycetes; order Streptomycetales; family Streptomycetaceae; genus Streptomyces. The sequence goes on from NZ_JAGMUK010000079.1 coordinate 498, forward strand.
AGTCGCAGGGCGAGATCGGCGGCAAGCACTACGGCCTGGGCATGTACGACTCGGGCCTCGGGATCTACGGCAACAAGAAGCTGCTGGACGCGGCCGGCGTGAAGTACCCGACCAGCCTGTCCGACGACTGGACGGCCGAGCAGTTCACCGCCGCGCTCGAGGCGCTCAAGGCCAAGGACTCCGACGGCAAGACGCTCGACATCCAGGAGAACAACGGACTGGCCACCGAGTGGGGCACCTACGGCTTCGCCCCCGTCGTCTGGTCCGCCGGCGGTTCGCTGCTCAAGGACGGCAAGGCCGAAGGCGCCCTCGACACCCCGGCCGTGGCCTCGGCGCTGAAGACCTTCCAGTCCTGGAAGACGTACGTCGACCCCAACACCGACGGCAACGCCCTCGCCAAGGGCCGCGTCGCCCTGAGCTGGGTCGGCCACTGGATGTATCCCACCTACAGCCAGGCCCTCGGCGACGACCTCGTCGTCCTGCCGCTGCCCGACTTCGGCAACGGCCCCAAGACCGGCCAGGGCTCCTGGGCCTGGGGCATCGGCGCCGACAGCAAGAACGCCAAGGCCGCCGGCACCTTCATGGACTACCTGCTCAACGACACCAACGTCACCGCGATGACCACGGCCAACGGCGCCCCGCCCGCCACCAGGACGGCCCTCGCCAAGAGCCCCCTGTACAAGCAGGGAGGCCCGCTCCAGCTCTTCGCCGACCAGCTCGCCAAGCCCTGCGGAGACAGCGACATCAGCAAGTCCTGCGTCGCCGTCACCCGCCCGGTGACCGCCGGATACCCCACCATCACCGCCAAGTTCAGCGAGGCCCTCAACTCGGTCTACGGCGGCGCCAACCCCGCCGAGGCCCTGTCCAAGGCCGCCCGCGCCATCGACCAGGACTTCTCCGACAACGCCGGCTACAAGATCCCGTAGGACCATCGGCCGGGGGCGGGCTCGCGCGCGCCGCACCCGCCCCCGCCGGGAACAGGACACCCCCGTGACCTCCGTAGAACCGGCGCACGACGCGCCGCACGCCCGGGAGAAGGCCCCACCCGTGACCGCCGTCAAGCCCGCGCGTCCCGCGCGTCCGGTGCGCCCCGTGCGCCCCGTGCGCAGGAACCGCGACTGGTTGCACGGACTGCTCATGTCCACGCCGGCCGTCGTCGGACTCATCGCCTTCGTCGGCGTTCCGTTCGGCTACGCCGTCGTCCTCTCCTTCTACAACGTCCGCCTGGGCTCCCCGCTGGCACCGTCCTTCTTCGGCCTGGAGCAGTACCGGCGGCTGTTCACCGACCCCGACCTGTCGGGCCCCTTCCTGCGGGCCCTGCTCAACAACCTCACGTTCGCCGTGGTCGTCGTACCGGTGCAGACGGCCCTCGCGCTGGGGCTGGCGATCCTGCTCAACCGCAAGCTCAGGGCGATCGGCCTGTTCCGGTCCGTCTTCTTCATGCCGGTCGTCTTCCCGATGGCACTGGTCGCGGTCATCTGGCGGCTCATCCTCGCCCGCAGCGACCAGGGCATGCTCAACTCCGCGCTGCACACGGTGAGTTTCGGCAGCTGGGGCGCCTTCGACTGGCTCGGCGACTCCGCCACCGCGATGGCCTCGGTCATCGTGCTGTCCATCTGGCAGGGCGTCGGCTTCCAGATGGTCATCCTGCTCGCCGGCCTCCAGCAGATACCGGGCGAGCTCTACGAGGCCGCCGAACTCGACCGCGCCGGACGCTGGCAGCAGTTCCGCCACGTCACCCTGCCCGGCATCCGCGGCACCCTCGTCTTCGTCGTCATGCTCACCTCGGTGCTCTCCTTCCGGGTCTTCGACCAGGTCTACGTCCTCATCCGCGGCGGCGGCCTCAACGAGGACGCCGCCCGCACGGTGATGTACCAGGCCGTCACCACCGCCTTCGATCAGAACAACGTCGGCCAGGCGGCCGCGATCACCGTCGTCTTCTTCCTGATCGTCGTCGCCCTGACCCTCATCCAGCGCCGCGTCGTCCGGCCCGACAACGAGGACTGACCATGAGCACGAACCCGGGCCTCACCCGCATGCCCCTGCGCCGCGTCCTCGACTACGCCGTCCTGTCCGTCCTGGCGTTCGTCTTCGCGCTGCCCGTCATCTACCTGCTGATCGGCAGCCTCAAGCCGTCCGGCGAAGTGCTGAACGGACTGTCCGGCTTCCTCCCCACCCACCTGTCCTTCGACAACTACTCCGCGGTCCTCAGCAGTCTCGACTCCGACAGCACCGGCTACTTCTGGCGCTTCATGGGCGTGTCCCTGCTGCTGGCGTTCGTCGTCGTCACGGGCGGCCTGTTCGTGAACTCCATGGCCGCGTACGGGATGTCACGCCTGAAGTGGCGTGGCCGCAACGCCGTGTTCACGCTCGTCCTGCTGCTGATGCTGGTCCCGTTCGAGTCGGTGGCGGTCCCGCTGTTCTACATGTTCAACGGTCAGCGCAACACGCTCTTCATCCAGGCGCTCCCGTTCGTCGCCAACGCCTTCTCGGTCTACCAGTTCCACACGTTCTTCCGCTCGATCCCGCCGAGCATCGAGGAAGCCGCCCGCCTGGACGGTGCCGGCCCCTGGCGCACCTTCTTCGCGATCATCGTCCCGATGAGCAAGCCGGCCTTCGCGTCGGTGGCGATCCTGACCTTCCTCACCCAGTGGGGTTCGTTCCTCTGGCCGGTCCTGATGGTCTCCGACCCGTCGGTCCGTCCGCTGCCGCTGGAGATGAGCGTCTTCCAGGCCCAGCTGCCCCCGGACTGGGGACAGATCCTCGCCTTCGGCGTCCTCCTGGTCCTGCCCGTGCTGATCGTCTTCGTCTTCTTCCAGCGCTGGTTCGTTCAGGGCGTCGCCAGCTCGGCCGTCAAGGGCTGAGTGCCAGGTCACCGTTGGTGGAAGGCGTGGGGCAAGCCCCGGCAACACGACGGCCGCCCCGGCGAGAGGGCCGAGGCGGCCGTTGCACGCGTTCAGGGCCGGATCACCCCACGTGGCTGGATCACCCCACGCCCACCGCACTCCAGGCTCCGGCGACCGCGCCGTACTCCGCGCTCCCGGCCCCGTACAGATCCTTCGCCGCGCTCAGCGTCGCCGCCCGCGCCCCCGCGTAGTTCGTGGCGGACGTCATGTAGACGGTCAGCGCCCGGTACCAGATCGCCCCCAGCTTGGCGCGGCCGATGCCGGTCACCGAAGAGCCGTCACAGGTCGGCGAGTCGTAGCTGACGCCGTTCACCGTCCTGGCGCCGCTGCCCTGCGCCAGCAGGAACGCGAAGTGGTTCGCGACGCCGGAGGAGTAGTGGACGTCGAGGTCGCCCACAGCGGCGGTCCAGCAGTCGGCGGAGGCGCCGTCCTTGGACGGCCTGTCCATGTAGCGCAGGGCTTCCCGGCCGAAGCCGGAGCGGACGATCTTCTCGCCGATCAGGTAGTCACCGGCGTCCGACGCGTTGCCGGCGTAGAACTCCACCAGCGTGCCGAAGATGTCGGAGGTGGCCTCGTTCAGCCCGCCGGACTCGCCCGAGTACGCCAGCGCCGCCGTCTTCGACGTCACGCCGTGCGACATCTCGTGGCCCGCCACGTCGAGGGACACCAGCGGTCCGAGCTGCGTCCCGTCACCGTCCCCGTACGTCATGCAGAAGCAGGTGTCGTCCCAGAAGGCGTTGTTGTACCGGGTGCCGTAGTGCACGCGGTTGTAGGACCCCTTGCCGTCGCCCGCGATGCCCTTGCGGCCGTGGACGTATCGGTAGTAGTCCCACGTCACGTCCGTGCCGTACTGTGCGTCGACCGCCGCCGAGGCACGGTCGGCATCCGTGCCGGTGCCCCAGTGGTTGTCGGCGTCGGTGAAGACCGTAGCGGGGGCCCGGCTCAGGCAGACCGTCAGAATGCACAGGTCGTTCTGGTTCGCCGCGTCGCCGGTGTACGTGTTTCCGCGCGTCGCGTCCTTGAGCTGGTACGTCGATCCCGACCGGGTCGTCTCCAGCGGAACCGTGCCGCCGTACAGGGACTTGCCGTCACCCGAGGCCGTCTCGATGGCGTCCCAGGCGTCGATCTCGGTGCCCGTGCCGGCGTCCGTCAGGATCGTCCGCGCGGTCGGGTTGCCGAGGGAGTCCTGCGCCACCGCGTTCGTCCGCCACGCCAGCCTCGGGGCGCCGTGCAGGGCGTCGACGACCAGCTCCGACGTGGCGGTGATCCGTCGCAGGGTCTCGCCGAGGTTGGCGGCGCGCAGCGCGTTCACCGCGAGGTGCCTGGCCTTCGGGGCCGACAGCTTCGGAGTGACGCTCGCGAGCGAGACCGCGCTCCTCGTGGCGCGGCTGGTGCTGCGGTAGCTGCCGTCGGGCGCGAGATGGACCACGAAGTCGCCGCCCAGGACGGGCAGTTGGCGGTAGGTACGGTCGTAGCGGACGTGCTGCGTGCCGTCCGCGTCCACGACGACGTCCCGGACGGTCGTGTCCTGCGCGGCGGTGAGACCCAGCGCCGCGGCCCGGTCCGCGAGCACCGACGACGCGTTCTCGATCGCGGAGGCCCGGGTCGGCCGTTCGGCCGCGTCGGCGGCGGGGGTGAGCGCGGCGGCCAGCAGGGTGGCGCTGGTGGCGGCGGCGCCGACGGCGGCGAGACGGCGGGAACCTCGGACGTACGGCCGTATCCGGCTCATCGGTCTCCTAGAGAAGGCGCCTGAGAGGGCGTGGGGGTGTGGGGCGTGGGGCCTTGGGCGTGAAGGAGGGCGCGCCGGAGGTGGGGGTGGGTGGCGCGGGACGTGGGGAAATGAAGCGATCTTGAACAAGTTTTAAGCGGCCATGACATGTCGTGTCTATGGCGCGGATGCGCAGGTGTGTGAGGGGTCAGAATCGTTTCTGTGAGCGCCCCGCAACTGCCCTTCTTCGTCTACGGCACCCTCCGCCCCGGCGAGCCCAACCACGACCTCTTCCTGCGTGGCCGCACACGGTCCGAACAACCGGCCCGGCTCGTCGGCGCGGTGCTGTACGAGGGGCCCGGCTATCCGTACGCCGTGGAGGAACGCGGGGGAGTGGTGTACGGCGAGGTCGTCACCGCACTGCCCGACACGTACGGGGAGTTGCTGGTCGCGCTGGACCGGCTGGAGGACTACGCGCCGGGGGATCCGCACAGTCTCTACGAGCGCGTGGAGCGCGAGGTGATCCTTGACGGAGGCGGTGACGGTGACGGCGATGACGGGCCGGCCGTACGGGCCTGGGTGTACGTCGCCGCACCCGCCGTGGCCGCACGTCTGCGCGCCCGCGGGAACCGCATCGGCAGCGGTGATTGGATCGTTCGCGGCTGAGCCGAGGCGTGGGATGCCGCCCGCCAGGCCAACACCTCAACCGGGCGCCACTGTTGTCTATCTCACACGGAACTTCCTCATTCCGCAGTATGAAGGTTCAATCAAACTTGGCAATGATCGCCGCATGAACGACCGCGAAGCGGTACCCCGGGCGGCGGATCTGGCGAGCCTCGTGCGCGCCCCGGCCGCCCTCAGCGTTCCCGGTGACGTCCTCGTCGGGGCGACGGCGGCCGGCCGCCCGCTCGGTCTCCGGACGGCCGGAGTGATGGCCTCGTCCGTGTGCCTCTACTGGGCGGGCATGGCCCTCAGCGACTACGCGGACGCCGCCGTCGACTCGGTGGAGCGGCCCGAACGGCCCATACCTTCCGGCCGCGTGCCGCGCCGGACCGCCCGGTCCGTCGCCGCCGGTCTGACCGCCGCCGGCCTCGGCCTCGCCGGCCTCTCGGGCGGCCGGCGCGGCCTCGCCGCCGCCCTGCCACTGACCGCGCTGGTGTGGGCGTACGACCTGAAACTGAAGTCGACCCCGGCGGGACCGGCCGCGATGGCCGGAGCGCGGGTGCTGGACGTGCTGGCGGGAGCGGTGGCGGGCGGCGGGAAGCCGCCGTCGCCCGCGCCCGGCGGGACAGTCGGCACCGCGTCCGGCGAAACCGCTCGCGCGCTCGGCCGCGCGGCCCTCCCCGCGCTCCTGACCGGGCTGCACACCTGCACGCTCACCCTCCTCAGCCGCCACGAGATCTCCAACGCCCCGGCGCGGCTGCCGGCGGCGACCCTCGCCGTCTCGTCGGCGACGGCGGTGGCCGGTGCCTGGCCCCTCGGACGGCCGACCCGGCCGACACCGCGCGCCTCAGCGGCCGGTACCGCCGTCGCCGCCGCAGCGGCCCTCGCCTACCTCGGGACCTACGGACGCGCCCAGGCGCTCGCCGTGCGCGACCCGAGCGGCGGCGCCGTACGGCGGGCGGTGGGGGCCGGCATCCTCGCCATGGTGCCCTTGCGGGCGGCGCTCACCGCGCGCGGCGGTGCGCCCGGTGCCGCCGTTCTCGGCGCCGTGCATCCACTGGCGCTGCGGCCGGCCGGACGGGTGTCGCCGACATGAGCCTCAGATTCGGCTACGGCACCAACGGGTTCGCCCACCACCGGCTGAGCGACCTGCTCGGCGTCCTCGCGGACCTGGGCTACGACGGCGTCGCGCTCACCCTCGACCACCACCACCTCGACCCGTACGCCGCGGACCTGGGCCGCCAGGTCGCCCTGACCGGCAAGCAGTTGGCGCGGCACGGGCTCACCGTCACCGTCGAGACCGGGGCGCCGTACTTCCTCGACGCCTGGGCCAAGCACGAGCCGACGCTGATGTCGGCGGAGCCGGAGCGGCGGATCGACCTGCTGCGGCGCGCCGTGCGCATCGCGGCCGAACTGGGCTCGCCCACCGTCCACCTGTGCAGCGGACCGGCCCCGGTCGGGGTGTCCGAGACGGCGGTGTGGCAGCGCCTCGCGGCGGGCGTCGGGGCGGTGCTGGAGACGGCCGAGGCGTACGGGGTGGCGCTGGCCTTCGAGCCGGAGCCGTACACGTTCGTCGACACGGTCGACCGGTGTCTGCGGCTGCGCCAACTGGTCGGCGGCCACGATCTGTTCGGCATCACCCTGGACATCGGCCACGCCCACTGCGTGGAGGAACGGCCGCTGCTGGAGTGCGTGCGACGGGCCGCGCGCCACCTGCTGAACGTGCAGATCGAGGACATGGTGCGCGGCGTCCACCGGCATCTGGAGTTCGGCGCGGGCGAGATCGACTTCCCGCCGGTGCTGGCGACGCTGGACGCGCTGGGACACGAGGGTCTGGTGTCCGTCGAGATCCAGGGCGGCTCCCTGGACGCACCCGAGGTCGCCCGTCGCTCGATCGCGTTCCTGCGCGCGGCCGAGACCGGCCTACTCGCCTCCTGAGGCCTCCCGGCCTTCCCCAAAGGGCCCTGAAGCCCGCTTCCCGTCCCAGAGAACGCCCGCCCCGAGATCGCCGCCTTCGTCGCCCGCAGCGGCGGCTTCGTCGGCTCGGTCCATCTCTCCGGCCCCGCCGCGGCGGAAGGCGAGATCGTGCTCGTCGCCGCGCACAACCTGCCGCCGTCGGTGCGGAACGGCCCCGCCGTCATCCTCTTCGGCAAGGGCATGGCCGGAACCGCTGCCGAGCGCCGGGCACCCGTCGCCGTCTCCGACTTCCGGACGGACACCACCGGCGACGCCGTCCGAGGAGGCCGTGCCGCACAGGCGAAGGGCTCCCTCACGCTCCCCGTCTTCGATCCGGAGGACGACACCCGGCTGGTCGCGGTGGTCGGCCTGGGCTTCACCAAGACACGCGAGTTCACCGACGAGGAGATCGCGGAGTACGGGGCGGACGCGGCGACGGTCCTCACGGCCGCGTGACGGGACTCAGCCTTCCACGGCCTCCAGCCGTACCGCGCACGCCTTGAACTCCGGCATCCGCGAGGTCGGGTCGAGGGCAGGGTTGGTGAGGGTGTTGGCTCGGCCCTCGCCGGCCCAGTGGAAGGGCATGAAGACGGTGTCGGGGCGGATCGTGGTCGTGATCCGCGCCGGCGCCACCGCCCGGCCACGCCGGGAGACCACGGCCACCGGGTCGCCCTCGGCCGCGCCGAGCCGCTCCGCCAGCCGCGGGTGCAGCTCCACGAACGGGCCGGGTGCGGCGGCGTTCAGCTCGTCGACGCGGCGGGTCTGGGCACCGGACTGGTACTGGGCCACGACCCTGCCGGTCGTCAGCAGCACCGGGTACTCGGCGTCGGGCTCCTCGGCGATGGCCCGGTGCGAGACGGGCACGAACCGCGCCCGGCCGTCCGGGGTGGCGAACCGGTCGAGGAAGAGGCGCGGGGTGCCGGGGTGCACGGCGGCGGCGAGGTCGTCGTCCTGCTCCTGCGCCGGGTCGTCGCCCGCCCGGGCATCCAGGGAGGCATCCGCGGAGTCGGCCGCGTCGTCCTGGCCGTCCGCCGCCGGGCACGGCCAGAACACCCCGTTCTCCTCCGCCAGCCTGCGGTAGGTGATCCCGGAGTAGTCCGCCGGCCCGCCCGCGCTGGCCCGGCGCAGCTCTTCGAAGACCTCCTCGGGGTCGGTCGGGAAGCCCTTCTCCACGCCGAGCCGGGCGGCCAGCTCGTGCATGACCTCCAGGTCGCTGCGGATGCCCTCGGGCGGGGTGATCGCCTGCTTGCGCAGCAGCACCCGGCCCTCCAGGTTGGTCATGGTGCCCGTTTCCTCGGCCCACTGCGTGACCGGCAGGACGACGTCCGCGAGGGCCGCCGTCTCCGAGAGCACGACGTCACACACCGCGAGGAAGTCCAGCGACCTGATGCGCTCCTCGATGTGGGCGGCGCGCGGCGCGGACACCACCGGGTTCGACGCCATCAGCAGCAGCGACTTGATGTCCGAACCCAGCGCGTCCAGCAGTTCGTACGCACTGCGCCCCGGGCCGGGAAGGCTGTCCGGGTCCACGCCCCACACCTCGGCGACATGCCGGCGCGCGGCGGGGTCGTCCAGCTTGCGGTAGCCGGGCAGCTGGTCGGCCTTCTGGCCGTGCTCGCGCCCGCCCTGCCCGTTGCCCTGACCGGTCAGGCAGCCGTACCCGGACAGCGGGCGCCCCGCGCGGCCGGTCGCCAGGCACAGGTTGATCCAGGCGCCCACGGTGTCGGTGCCCTTGGACTGCTGCTCCGGCCCGCGGGCGGTGAGCACCATCGCGGACTCCGGCTCGCAGAACATGCGCACTGTCTCGCGGAGCTGGGGAACGGACACCCCCGTGATCCGTTCCACGTACTCCGGCCAGTGCGCCATCGCCGCCGCCCGCGTCTCCTCCCAGCCGGAGGTCCGCTCGGCGATGTACTCCTCGTCGACCCGCCCCTCGGCGACGACCAGGTGCAGCAGCCCGAGGGCCAGCGCCAGGTCGGTCCCCGGCCGGGGCGCCAGGTGCAGGTCGGCCTGCTCGGCGGTCTTCGTGCGGCGCGGGTCGATGACGATCAGCGTGCCGCCGTTCTCCCGCAGCTCGTTGAAGAACCGCAAGGACGGCGGCATGGTCTCCGCGAGGTTGGACCCCACGAGGATCACGCAGCCCGTCTTCGGGATGTCCTCCAGCGGGAAGGGCAGGCCGCGGTCCAGGCCGAACGCCTTGATCCCGGCCGCCGCGGCGGACGACATGCAGAAACGCCCGTTGTAGTCGATCTGCGAGGTGCCGAGCACCACGCGCGCGAACTTGCCGAGCGTGTACGCCTTCTCGTTGGTCAGACCGCCCCCGCCGAAGACCCCGCACGCGTCCGGACCATGCTCCGTGCGCGTGCGGGACAGCCCCTCGGCGATCCGGTCCAGCGCCTCGTCCCAGGATGCGGGCACGAGCGTGCCCTCGGAGCGCACCAACGGGGAGGTCAGCCGCACCCGGGACGAGAGCACCGCCGGCGCGGTACGGCCCTTGCCGCACAGCGCGCCCCGGTTCACCGGGAAATCCGCGCGCTCGCTCACCTCGACGGTCCCGTCCGGGGTTGCCGTCAGATTCATCCCGCACTGCAGGGCGCAGTACGGGCAGTGCGTGGGCGTCGCGGTGTTCTGCATGCCTTTCAGCGTGCTTCGGCCGTGTTACGCGGACGGAGGCTCCCTGTTACGCGCCCGACACGGCGACCTCCCCGCCGCCGGCCCGCCGCCGTGAGGCGCACGCGTGCCTACGTCGTGAGGCGCACGCCTGCCACGTCGTGAGGCGCACGCAAGCCCACGTCGTGAGGCGCGCGCAAGCCCACGTCGTGAGGCGCGGTGAGGCGCACACCTGCCCACCGCGCAGTCGCCGCCGGCCGGCACGGAAGTTGCCGTTGTGGTGAAATAAGCCATATGTGGCGCATTCCGCTCCGTGACTGGCTGAACACGCCTCGTTGAGCGTTGAAGGACCCGAAGAGCAGACTGGCCCCCGCGCGTGACTCCGCACGGCGTTCGACACCCGGGTATGCCCGCCGTTCATTCCGGCTGCATCCACACGCGGCTTGGCCGCTTGTGGCACACCGTCACTCGAAACAGCCAGCCAGGAGGTCCCCCAACCATGCCTCTGCGCCATTTGACCCCACGCGACCAGCACCTTTTCCGGCAGCACGGCCACGGCCCCACGGTCGCCGTCCCGGACCCCCTCGTCCACCACGCCGTGGAACGGTGGGTCGAGTCCGCCCCCCACTCCGTCGCCGCCGAGCACCTCGGAACGACGATCACCTACGGCGAGCTCGACCGATACGCCGACGCCCTCGCCGCCCGCCTCGTCCTTGAAGGCGTACGCCCCGGCGACCACGTCGGACTCTTCGTCCGCCGTTCGATCCCGATAATCGTCGGCCTGCTCGGCATCCTGAAGACCGGCGCCGCCTACGTCCCGCAGGACATCGCCCTGGCGCCCCCGGCCCAGCTCGCCCACGTCGTCCGCACGGCCCGCACCCGCGTGGTCCTCACCCTCGCGGGACACGCCCACCGCGTTCCGCTGCCGGACGGCCACCGCGCGATCGCGCTCGACGAACCGCTGCCGTACGTTCCCGGCCCCCGCCGCGCCACCGACAAGGAGCCCGGGGCCCCGCGCCCGCACGTCCGCCCCGACGACGGCTGCTACGTCCTGTTCACCTCCGGCACCACCGGCCGCCCCAACGGCGTGAAGGTCACCCACCGCAACGTCGGCAACCTCCTGCTCACCCAGCCGGGCGGCCTCGGCATCCGCCCCGGTGACCGCGTGGCCCAGCTCCTCAACATCGCCTTCGACATGGCCGCCTGGAGATCCTCGGCTGCCTCGCGCACGGCGCCACCCTCGTCGTCCGCGGCAAGGACATCGCGGCGACGGCCCGTACGGCCCCTGCCTGCCCCACCTCCTCGCCGCCGGAGTCCCTCCCGCCTGGTCTGGGCGACCCGCGACCCCCGCACCACCTACGGCGACGCCCTCGTCGACGAGATCCTCGGCGTCCAGCCGCACGCCCTGGTCTGGGACACCTCCCGCGACGGCAAACCCGACATGGTGCGCCTCGCCTACGAGGCCTACCGCGACTTCGGGGGCCGAAGCGGTGATCTGCATCTCCAACAAGAAACTCACCTGGCAGGTGGTGCACGGACTGGAACGACGCGGAATTCCCGCGTACGGCGCGATCTGGGACTCGTAGACCGAGGAGGGACACCGATGGACACCATCAAGATCGAACGGCACGACCGAGTGGTCACCGTACGCCTGCACCGCCCGCACGTCCGCAACGCCCTGAGCGGCGAACTCCTCGCCGAACTCCTCGACACCCTCCGCCCGTTGGACACGGACCCCGAGGTCGGCTGCTTCGTCGTCACCGGCTCGGAGAGCATCTTCGCGGCGGGTGCCGACATCAAGGAGATGGCGACGAAGACGGCCGTGGAGATGGCGGCGGAGGACTACTTCGCCGCCTGGGAGGAGTTCGCGGACCTCCGCACTCCGAAGATCGCGGCCGTGGGCGGGCACGCCCTGGGCGGCGGATGCGAACTGGCGATGATGTGCGACCTGGTGATCGCCGGAGAATCGGCGGTCTTCGGCCAGCCGGAGATCAAGCTCGGCGTGATCCCGGGCATCGGCGGCACCCAGCGCCTGACCCGTCTGGTGGGCCGGGCCAAGGCGATGGACCTCGTCCTCACCGGCCGCACGATGGACGCCCGCGAGGCGGAGGCCGCCGGCCTGGTCTCCCGGGTCGTCCCCGACGAACGTGTCCTGCCCGACGCCCTAGAAGCGGCGGCGACCATCGCCACGTACAGCCGTACGGCGGTCAGGGCGGCCCGCGAGTGTGTCGACCGCGCCCTGGAGACCGGCCTGCGCGACGGCGTCCGCTTCGAACGCCGGGTCTTCCACGCCCTGTTCGCGACGGAGGACCAGAAGGAGGGCATGACCGCGTTCCTGGAGTAACGCGCCCCGCGCTTCACCGGCCGCTAGGACCTGTCCGGCGGCCGGGGCGCAGGAAATCGGCGGCGCCTCATCGACGCAGGTGAGCGGGGCCCGGCACGCCGCAGATCGGCGTGCCGGGCCCCGCGTCTGCGGCGTGATCCGCCGGACAGGCCCTGGCGAGCGCCTCGGTGACCCCCGGCTCCCGCGGCCCGAGGAACCGCGGATCGGGCCGGAACGCGGCGTCCAGGGCCGCCTTCCCCGCCGCGAAGATCTCCCGGGCGCCTCCGTAGTACCAGGTCACGTCGTGGACCGCGTCGACCCCGACACCGTACGAGGTGACCCCCGCGGCCTGGCACAGTGCGACCGCCCGCCGGATGTGGAAGCCCTGGCTGATCAGCACGGCCCGGTCGACACCGAAGATCTTCTTCGCGCGGACGCAGGAGTCCCAGGTGTCGAAGCCGGCGTAGTCACTGACGATCCGCCCGTCGGGCACCCCGTGCTCCGTCAGATACGTGCGCATCGCGTCCGGCTCGTCGTAGTCCACACGACTGTTGTCACCGGTGACCAGGACGACCTCGATCCGGTTCTCGCGGTACAGCTTCGCCGCCGCGTCCAGCCGGTGGGCCAGATACGGCGACGGCTCCCCGGCCCACAGGCCGGCGCCGAAGACGACGGCGACCTCGGTGCGCGGCACGTCCGCCGCCGTCCGCAGCCGGTCGCCCGTCACGGCGTACATCCAGGTCGCCGGAAGCAGCGCCAGCACACACCCGGCCATCACGGCCTGCACCAGCCGCCGCTGCCCGGCACGGGTGCGCGGCAGGCGGGGTCTGCGCAGCTGTCTGAGCGGCTTCGCCAGTCGCATCGGACGGGTCCCTCCCGGTCGGCCTTCGACAGTCTCAGACGTCCTGTAAGGCCCCCCGGTTCGCCGCGGCCCACGTGACCAGCTTCACTTCGTCCCGCGAACCCGCAGGTCACCACACCTCACAGACCCCCTGCACCCCACCGTGAACCCCCCGAAAACACCCGTCATTCCCGCGCAACGGGGCGGCAACCTCCTGCGGCCACCATCGGTTCATGACGGCGACGAGCAAGACGAGCAAGTCGAACGTTCCTGGTGAGAAGACCACGACCCGCCCCGTCGGAGCCCAGCCGCTCCCGGGGGCCGACCTCGACAGTACGGCGCACATCATGAACCGGATCAGCAGCCAGCTCGCCACCCAGCTCAGCCTCGTCTCGCTCGACGGCCGCCGGCGCCCCGAGCCGCCGGCGCTCGTCCTGGTCGCCCACGGCAGCCGCGATCCGCGCACGCTGAGGACGGTCCACACGCTCGTCGAGCAGGTCCGCGAGCTGCGCCCCGGTCTGCCCGTGCACCTCGGTCACATCGAGCTGAACGAGCCCCTGCTCCCCGACACCCTCGCCTCCCTCGGCACGGGCGACGCCGTCCTCGTACCGCTGCTCCTCAGCCGCGGCTACCACGTCAAGCGCGACATCCCCGAGATGGCGGCCGCCGCCCGGGCACGCACCCTCGTGGCCGGCCCGCTCGGCCCCCACCCCCTCCTCGTGGAGACCCTGCACGCCCGCCTGGTCGAGGCCGGCTGGCCCACCGGCATGGACGAGACCACCCGCCGCACCAGCGCGGTCGTCCTCGCCGCGGCCGGCTCCCGCGACCCGGAGGCGGCCGTCGACACGGGCCGCACGGCCCACCTCCTGTCGCAGCGCCTGGGCGTACCGGTGGTCCCCGCCTACGCCTCCGCCGCCACCCCGACGGTCGACACGGCGATCCGCGCCCTCACGGCCCGAGGCCGCGACCGAGTGGCGGTGGCCTCCTACTTCACGGCCCCGGGCCTCTTCGCCACCCAGTGCGCGGAAGCCGCCCCCTGGATAGCCGCGGCCCCCCTCGGCACCCACCCGGCCATGGCCCGCCTGGTCCTGCACCGCTACGACCAGTCCCTGGCAACGGCAACGACGCCGGCACCGCAACTGGCCTCCGCCTGAAAACACCGGACGGGCATGCCCACCAAGGGGCACCGGAATTTGGGCCTCCGCCTGAATACGCTGGACGGGATCACCCACCCGGGGGCGCGGGGAACTGTGCGACCAGCCACCCCGCACCCGCGCCCGCTGGGCGCCGGAATTTGGGCCTCCGCCTGAAAACGCTGGACGGGCATGCCCACCCGGGGGCGCGGGGAACTGCGCGACCAGCCACCCCGCACCCGCGCCCGCTGGGCACCGGAATTGGGCCTCCGCCTGAATACGCCGGACGGGATCACCCACCCGGGGGCGCGGGGAACTGCGCGACCAGCCACCCCGCACCCGCGCCCGCTGGGCACCGGAACTGGGCCTCCGCCTGAATACACCGGACGGGCATGCCCACCCGGGGGCGCGGGGAACTGCGCGACCAGCCACCCCGCACCCGCACCCGCTGGGCACCGGAATTTGGGCCTCCGCCTGAATACGCCGGACGGGATCACCCACCCGGGGGCGCGGGGAACTGCGCGACCAGCCACCCCGCACCCGCACCCGCCACACAACAGGTCCCGGCAGACGCGTAGGCACACCCCGATTGTCACTACCTGCGCTTACTGTCGAGACATGGAAGGCACCGACCCCGCACACAAGAACCACATCCTGCCCCCCGGCTACGACCCGACGTCAGTCGACCGCTGGGCCACCGAACCGGACAAACGCCCAGGCCGCACCGCCTTCCAACGCGACCGCGCCCGCGTCCTGCATTCCTCCGCCCTGAGAAGACTCGCCGGCAAAACCCAGGTGGTGACGCCCGGCACCCGGAACCAGGCATGGGACGCCAGCCCCCGCACCCGCCTCACCCACTCCCTGGAGTGCGCCCAGGTGGGCCGAGAGCTCGGCGCGGCCCTCGGGTGCGACCCCGACCTGGTGGAGGCGGCCTGCCTCTCCCACGACCTCGGCCACCCCCCGTTCGGCCACAACGGCGAAGTGGCCCTCAACGAATTCGCCGACGACTGCGGCGGTTTCGAGGGCAACGCCCAGTCGCTGAGGCTCCTGACCCGCATCGAGCCCAAGCGCTTCACCGCCGAAGGCTCCGTCGGCCTGAACCTCACCCGTGCCGCCCTCGACGCCGCCACCAAGTACCCGTGGCCCCGAGGCGCCCACCCCACCGACCCGAAGTCCCCGAAGTTCGGCGTCTACGACGACGACCGCCCCGTCTTCGACTGGGTCCGCAAGGACGCCCCCGGCACCCGCACCACCTTCGAGGCCCAGGTCATGGACTGGTCCGACGACGTGGCGTACTCGGTCCACGACGTCGAGGACGGCCTGCACGCCGGTCACATCGATCCCAACTGCCTGCACGCCGAGCCGGAACGCGAGGCGGTCTTCGCGGTCGCCATCGGCCGGTACGTCCCCGAGGACACCGACCCCGCCGAGCTCGCCGAGGCCCTCGACCGCCTTCAGGACCAGGAGTGGTGGCCGCACGGCTACGACGGCTCGGCCGTCTCCCAGGCCCGCCTGAAGGACGCCACCAGCCAGCTCATCGGCCGCTTCTGTCTCGCCGCCGAGGCCGCCACACGCGCGGCGTACGGCACCGGGCGGCTCACCCGCTACACCGCCGAACTGGTCGTACCCCACGAGACGCGCCTGGAGTGCGCGGTCCTCAAGGCGGTCGCCGACCGGTACGTCATGCAGCGCGCCGAACAGGAGCGGCTGCGGGCCGACCAGCGGATCGTGGTCGCGGAGCTGGCCGAGGCGCTCACCGTGCGCGCGCCGGACGGCCTGGACCCCCAGTTCCGCGCGCTGTTCGACCGCGCGTCCGACGACCGCGCCCGCAAACGGGTGATCGTCGACCAGATCGCGGCCCTCACCGACGTCGCGGCCCGGTCACTGCACGAACGACTGACAGGACACCTGTGAGAGGGCTGAGACGGGATGAGACACGAGTGACGTGAAACCAGCCCGAACGTGACACTCCGTGGCCTGAACGGGCCACTCCCTCTTCCCGCATCACGCTGCGTGCGGGACGCTCGCATGTGGCGACACCCTTACGAGGAGGCATCAAGTGGTCGACGCGGATCAGACATTCGTCATCGTCGGAGGCGGTCTCGCCGGCGCGAAGGCGGCCGAGACGCTCCGAGCGGAGGGCTTCACCGGCCGCGTGATACTGATCTGCGACGAACGCGACCACCCGTACGAGCGCCCGCCCCTCTCCAAGGGCTACCTCCTCGGCAAGGAGGAGCGCGACAGCGTCTTCGTCCACGAACCGGCCTGGTACGCGCGCAACGACATCGAGCTGCACCTCGGCCAGACCGTCGACGCCGTCGACCGGACCGCGAAGACGGTCCGCTTCGGCGAGGACGGCACCGTCGTCCGCTACGACAAACTGCTCCTGGCCACCGGCGCCGAGCCCCGCCGCCTGGACATCCCGGGCACGGACCTCGCAGGCGTCCACCACCTGCGCCGCCTCTCCCACGCCGAACGCCTCAAGGGCGTCCTGGCCGCCCTCGGCCGGGACAACGGCCACATCGTGATCGCCGGCGCCGGCTGGATCGGCCTGGAGGTCGCGGCGGCGGCCCGCGAGTACGGCGCCGAGGTCACCGTCGTCGAGCCGGAGCCGACCCCGCTGTACGGCGCCCTCGGCCCGGAGCTCGGCAACCTGTTCGCCGAGCTGCACCGCGAGCACGGCGTCCGCTTCCACTTCGGCGCCCGGCTGACCGAGATCGTCGGCCAGGACGGCGTGGTCCTCGCGGCCCGCACCGACGACGGCGAGGAGCACCCCGCGCACGACGTCCTCGCGGCGGTGGGCGCGGCCCCGCGGATCGCCCTCGCGGAGGCGGCGGGCCTGGAGATCGCCGAGCGCGCGCACGGCGGCGGCGTCATGGTCGACGAACGGCTGCGCACCTCCGACCCCGACATCTACGCGGCCGGTGACGTGGCCTCCTTCCACCACGCCCTCTTCGACACCCGGCTGCGCGTCGAGCACTGGGCCAACGCACTCAACGGCGGCCCGGCGGCGGCCCGCGCGATGCTCGGCCGCGACCTCACCTACGACCGTGTGCCCTACTTCTTCTCCGACCAGTACGACATGGGGATGGAGTACAGCGGCTGGGCGCCCCCGGGGACGTACGACGAAGTGGTGATCCGGGGGGACGCGGGAAAGCGTGAGTTCATCGCGTTCTGGGTGAAGGAGAACCGGGTGCTGGCGGGGATGAACGTGAACGTGTGGGACGTCACAGAGCCCATCCAGCAGCTGATCCGCAACAAGGCCCCGGTGGACACCGAGGCACTGGCGAACCCGCACGTTCCGCTGGACAGCCTGGCCTCGTGACCCGACGAGTGCGATCGACTGTCACACCACCACCGTAGAATTCACGCGTGGCAGGACGGATCAACGACGAGGACGTGAAGGCGGTACGGGACGCGGTCCCGATCGACGCCGTGGTGTCCGAGTACCTCCAGCTGCGCAACGCCGGCGGGGGAAACCTCAAGGGGCTGTGCCCCTTCCACGACGAGAAGTCGCCGTCCTTCCAGGTCAGCCCGAGCAAGGGACTCTTCCACTGCTTCGGCTGCCAGGAGGGCGGCGACACCATCACGTTCGTGATGAAGGTCGACCACCTCTCCTTCTCCGAGGCGGTCGAGCGCCTCGCCGCCCAGGCCGGCATCACCCTGCGCTACGAGGAGGGCGGGTACAACCCCTCCCACCAGCGCGGCGAACGCATCCGCCTGGTCGAGGCCCACAAAGTCGCCGCCCAGTGGTACACGGAACAGCTGGCCACCAGCTCCGAGGCCGACACCGGCCGCAAGTTCCTCGCCGAGCGCGGCTTCGACCAGACCGCCGCCGAGCACTTCTCCGTCGGCTACAGCCCCCAGGGCTGGGACCACCTCACCCGCTACCTCCGCGGCAAGGGCTTCAGCGACAAGGAGCTCCTGCTCTCCGGCCTCTCCCAGGAGGGCCGCCGCGGCCCCATCGACCGCTTCCGCGGCCGTCTGATGTGGCCCATCCGCGACATCGGCGGCGAGGTCGTCGGCTTCGGCGCGCGAAAGCTGTACGAGGCGGACAACGGCCCCAAATACCTCAACACGCCCGACACGGCGATCTACCGCAAGTCCCAAGTCCTGTACGGCATCGACCTGGCGAAGAAGGACATCGCCAAGAGCAGCCGCGCCGTGGTCGTCGAGGGCTACACGGACGTCATGGCCTGCCACCTCGCCGGCGTCACCACGGCCATCGCCACCTGCGGCACGGCCTTCGGCACCGACCACATCAAGATCCTCCGCCGCCTCCTCATGGACAACGGCTCGGCCCGCGTGATCTTCACCTTCGACGGCGACGCGGCCGGCCAGAAGGCGGCCCTGCGGGCCTTCGAGGACGACCAGAAGTTCGCCGCCGAGACGTACATCGCGATCGCCCCGGACAACATGGACCCCTGCGACCTGCGCCTGGCCAAGGGCGACGAGGCGGTCGCCGACCTGGTCGAACCCCGCACCCCGCTCTTCGAGTTCGCGCTGCGCCAGATCGTCGTCCGCTACGACCTGGACACCCCGGCCGGCCGCGCGGCGGCGCTGGACGAGGCCGCCCCCATCGTGGCCCGCATCAAGAACAGCGGCGCCCAGCACGAGGTCGCCGTGCAGCTCGCCGGCATGCTCGGCATCCTCGACACCCAGTTCGTCGTCAAGCGGGTCGCCCAGCTGGCCCGTTGGGCCCGCGACCGCGGCGGCCAGGGCCCGGCACCGCAGCGCGTCCGCGGCCAGCAGTACGACGCCCCGTCCCGGCCCGCCGTGTCCGGCCCCGCACTCAACCTCCGCAACCCCGTCTACGCCACCGAGCGCGAGCTCCTCAAACTCGCACTCCAGCGCCCCGACCTGGTCTCCCCGGCCTTCGACGCGTACGGCATCGACGAGTTCACCGCCCCGCCCTACGCGGCCGTCCGCCAAGCCGTCATGGAGGCGGGCGGCGTCGAGTTCGGCACCCAGGACCCGCAGGAGTACCTGGTCCGGGT
Organism: Streptomyces sp. AC555_RSS877; assembly: GCF_019049245.1. Classification (GTDB taxonomy): domain Bacteria; phylum Actinomycetota; class Actinomycetes; order Streptomycetales; family Streptomycetaceae; genus Streptomyces. Next base: position 19,635 of record NZ_JAGMUK010000079.1, read on the forward strand.
CCGTGACGCGGCCCCGGACGACACCGTCCGCGCGATGGTCACGGAACTCGCGGTCGAGGCGATCATGCGCAAGACGGTCGACGAGAACTACGCGGGCGAACAGCTCGTGACCGTACGCCGCAGGGCCGTGGCCCGCCGCATCCCCGATCTCCAGAGCGCCCTGACCCGGCTCGGCCAGCACGGGGACCCGGCCCAGGTCGCCGCCATCCAGAACGAGATGATGATCCTCACGCGGTACGACAGAGCACTCCAGGAACAGGGCCCCGCGGCACTCTGAGGCCGGACGGCGAGCGTCACCCGTAACCACCCGGTCACGGACCGGACGCAAAAAGTCCCCGCACGCCCCTCGTGGCGGCGATGTGTCGTACTCCACACTGGGTTCCGGTGCCTGAGTCCTCGGAGCGCGGCCGATCCGTCCCCAACGGGTCCCACACCCCCGCGGTTCCGCTCATCGCGTACGGGACGGACAGCGGCGAGGCCGCCGACTCCGCTCCCGAAGTAGCGCTGCCGCACACCTCAGCAGCGATCATCCTGGAGGTCGCCCCCGTGCAGACCCAGACCCTCACCCAGACCGAGATCGGTACGGACGGCACGGAACCGGACGCGGAGACCGAGGTCCTCCTCGCGGTTCCGCCGCAGAACCGTGCCGTGCACCACCCCGAGGCGGACCCCGAGGCCCCGCCGGCCGACGCGTTGGAGAGCGCCGAGGCCCCCGAACCCGTCGAGGTCAACGACCCCGTCGAGGTTCCCGAGCCGCGCCGGGGCCGCGCCGACACGGGCGCCCCCTCCTCGGACCTGTTCCGCCAGTACCTGCGGGAGATCGGCCGCATCCCGCTGCTCACCGCGGCCGAGGAGGTCGAACTCGCCCGCCGGGTCGAGGCCGGCCTGTTCGCCGAGGAGAAGCTCAGCAACACCCCCGACCTGGACAGCGAGTTGGCCCTCGACCTGGACAAGCTGGTCGTGATGGGCCGCATGGCCAAGCGTCGTCTGATCGAGGCGAACCTGCGGCTCGTGGTCTCCGTAGCCAAGCGGTACGTCGGCCGCGGACTGACCATGCTCGACCTGGTCCAGGAGGGAAACCTCGGCCTGATCCGCGCCGTCGAGAAGTTCGACTACGCCCGCGGCTACAAGTTCTCGACGTACGCCACCTGGTGGATCCGCCAGGCCATGTCCCGCGCCCTCGCCGACCAGGCCCGCACGATCCGAGTCCCCGTCCACGTCGTCGAGTTGATCAACCGGGTCGTCCGCGTCCAGCGCCGCATGCTCCAGGAACGTGGCTACGAACCGACCCCGGAAGAGGTCGCCGACCACCTGGACCTGGCGCCGGAACGCGTCAGCGAGGTGCTGCGCCTGGCCCAGGAACCCGTCTCCCTGCACGCCCCCGTGGGGGAGGAGGACGAGGTGGCCCTCGGCGACCTGATCGAGGACGGCGACGCCGCCAGCCCGGTGGAGTCGGCGGCGTTCCTGCTGCTCAGGGAGCACCTGGAGGCGGTCCTGTCGACGCTGGGGGAGCGGGAGCGGAAGGTCGTCCAACTCCGCTACGGACTGGCCGACGGCCGCCCGCGCACGCTGGAGGAGATAGGCCGGATCTTCGGCGTGACCCGGGAGAGGATCCGCCAGATCGAGTCGAAGACCCTCAACAAACTCCGCGACCACGCCTTCGCGGACCAACTGAGGGGCTACCTGGACTGAGACAGCCGTTTCTCGCCCCCGCCGCCCCTTCCCCGGACGGGCTGATTTTTCAGCCCCTCCGGCGTTTGAGGAGCGGGGTCTGGGGCGGAGCCCCAGAAGGACGGGAACGGGAAGGGGCGGCGGGGCGAGGAAACGTCAGTCCACCTCGGCCACCGCCTGCGCGAACTGCGCCTTGTACAGCCGCGCATACGCCCCGTCGGCCGCCAGCAGGTCGCCGTGCGACCCCTGTTCGACGATCGACCCGTTCTCCATCACCAGGATCGTGTCCGCGTCCCGGATCGTCGACAGCCGGTGCGCGATGACGAACGACGTACGCCCGTGCGCGAGCTTGGCCATCGCCTTCTGGATCAGCACCTCGGTGCGCGTGTCCACGGAGCTCGTCGCCTCGTCGAGGACCAGGATCACCGGGTCCGACAGAAACGCCCGCGCGATGGTGATGAGCTGCTTCTCACCCGCGCTGACCCCGCTGCCCTCGTCGTCGATCACGGTGTCGTACCCGTCGGGCAGAGTCCGCACGAACCGGTCCGCGTGGGCGGCACGGGCCGCCTCCTCGATCTCCCCGCGTGTGACCTCGCGCGCGGCGCCGTACGCGATGTTCTCGGCGATCGTCCCGCCGAACAGCCAGGTGTCCTGCAGCACCATGCCGATCCCGGCGCGCAGGTCGTCCCGGGACATCCGGGCGATGTCGACGCCGTCGAGGGTGATCCGCCCGCCGGACACCTCGTAGAACCGCATGAGGAGGTTGACCAGGGTGGTCTTGCCGGCTCCCGTGGGGCCGACGATCGCGACCGTGTGGCCCGGATCCACCGTCAGGGAGAGATCCTCGATCAGCGGCCTCTCCGGGTCGTACCGGAACGACACGTGCTCCAGCGCCACGCGCCCGCGCAGCTCCTCCGGCTTCACACCCGCCACCGGGTCCGCCTCCTGCTCCTCGGCGTCCAGGAGCTCGAAGATCCGCTCGGCCGAGGCCACGCCCGACTGCACCAGGTTCGCCATCGAAGCGACCTGGGTCAGCGGCATCGAGAACTGCCGCGAGTACTGGATGAAGGCCTGCACGTCACCGATTGACAGCGCGCCGGAGGCGACCCGCAGCCCACCGACGACCGCGACCAGCACATAGTTCAGGTTCGACACGAACATCATCAGCGGCTGCATGACCCCGCTGTTGAACTGCGCCTTGAACCCGGCCTCGTACAGGGCGTCGTTCTGCTCGGCGAACTGCTTCGCCGAGTCCTCCTGACGGCCGAACACCTTGACCAGGTTGTGCCCGGTGTACATCTCCTCGACGTGCGCGTTCAGCTTGCCGGTGGAGCGCCACTGCTGCACGAAGTGCGGCTGCGACCGCTTGCCGACCCGCGTGGCGACGACGAACGACAGCGGCACGGTGACGAGTGCGACCAGCGCCAGCAGCCAGGACACCCAGAACATCATCACGAGCACGCCGATGATGGTGAGCACCGAGTTGATCAGCTGGCCCATCGACTGCTGCAGGGTCTGCCCGATGTTGTCGATGTCGTTGGTGGCCCGGGACAGCACCTCGCCGCGCTGGCGCTTGTCGAAGTACGACAGCGGCAGCCGCGACAGCTTCGTCTGCACGTCCTCGCGCATCCGGTACATGGTCCGGTTGACCGCCCGGTTCACCAGCCGGGTGGCCACCAGCATCAGCGCGCCGGCCACCACGAACACGGCGAGCGCGAGCAGCAGCACCTCCCCGACGGCACCGAAGTCGATGCCCTTGCCCGGGGTGAAGTCGGTGCTGCGGAGCATGTCGGCGACGGAGCCCTCGCCCCGCTCGCGCATGGCCTCGAGGGCCTCCGCCTTGGTCTGACCGGCCGGCATCTGCCGCCCGACGATCCCCGCGAAGACCAGGTCGGTCGCCTGGCCGAGGATCTTCGGCCCCACGACCGACAGCGCGACGCTCACCGTCACGCAGAACAGCAGCGCGTAGATGGTCAGCCGCTCGGGCCTGAAGTGGGTGAGGAGCCGTCTGCCCGATCCCTTGAAGTCCATCGAACGGTGGTCGGGACCGGTCCCGGCCATCATCCGTCCCGCAGGCCCGGCCATCAGGCAGCCTCCGCTTCCGTGAGCTGGGAGAGCACTATCTCCCGGTAGGTCTCGTTGTCCGCCATCAGCGCGTGGTGCCTGCCGGTGCCGACGACCCGGCCCTCGTCGAGGACGACGATCCGGTCGGCGTCCCGGATGGTCGACACCCGCTGGGCGACGATCACGACGGTCGCCTCGGCGGTCTCGTCGGCCAGCGCCGCGCGCAGGGCGGCGTCGGTCGCGTAGTCGAGCGCGGAGAAGGAGTCGTCGAAGAGGTAGATCTCCGGACGCTGCACCAGGGTGCGGGCGATCGCGAGCCGCTGCCGCTGACCGCCCGACACGTTCGTGCCGCCCTGCGCGATCGGCGCGTCGAGCCCGCCCTCCAGCCCCTCCACGAAGCTCTTGGCCTGCGCCACCTCCAGCGCGTGCCACAGCTCCTCGTCACTCGCGTCGGGATTGCCGTAGCGCAGATTGGTGGCGACCGTGCCCGCGAACAGGTACGGCCGCTGCGGCACCATGCCGACGGTCTTCGCCAGCAGCACCGGGTCGATGGCCGCCACGTCGACACCGTCGACGAGGACCTCGCCGTCGGTCGCGTCGAACAGCCGCGGCACCAGCCCGAGCAGCGTCGACTTGCCGCTGCCGGTCGAACCGATCACGGCGGTCGTCTCACCGGGCCGGGCCACCAGGTCGATCGACTTCAGCACCGGCTCCTCGGCCCCCGGGTAGCGGAAGCCCGCCCGGCGGATCTCCAGATGACCGTGCCGGCGCAGCTCGAGCACCGGGGCCGTCGGCGGGACCACGCTCGAAGAGGTGTCCAGGACCTCCTCGATGCGCTCGGCGCACACCTCGGCGCGCGGCACCATCATGAACATGAAGGTGGCCATCATCACGGACATCACGATCTGCATCAGATAGGCGAGGAACGCGGTCAGATCACCGATCTGCATCTCCCCGCCGTCGATGCGGTGCGCGCCGAACCAGACCACCGCGATCGACGACAGGTTCACCACCGTCATGACCATGGGGAACATCAGCGCGAGCAGGTTGCCGGCGCCCAGGGCGGTGTCGGTCAGATCGGCGTTGGCCTTCCTGAACCGCTGCTCCTCGTACTCGTCCCGCACGAAGGCGCGGATCACGCGGTTGCCGGTGATCTGCTCGCGCAGCACCCGGTTCACCGTGTCCAGCTTCACCTGCATGGACCGGAACAGCGGGCGCAGGGCGCGCACGATCAGCGTCACGCAGATGCCCATCACCGGCACGACCGCGACCAGCACCCCGGACAGCGGCACGTCGAGACCCAGCGCCAGCACGATGCCGCCCACACACATGATCGGCGCCGACACCATCAGCGTGAACGTCATCAGGGCCAGCATCTGGACCTGCTGGACGTCATTGGTGGTCCGGGTGATCAGCGAGGGCGCGCCGAACTGGCCGACCTCGCGCGCCGAGAAGGACTGCACCCGGTCGAAGACGGCGGCCCGAAGGTCCCGGCCGAGCGCCGACGCGGTCTTCGCGCCGTAGTACACCGCGCCCACGTTGCACACGACCTGCACGAGCGAGATGCCGATCATCAGGGCGCCGAACGAGAGGATGTAGCCGGTGTCGCCCTTCACGACGCCGCTGTCGATGATGTCCGCGTTGAGCGTGGGCAGGTAGAGGGTGGCGCAGGTCTGCAGGAACTGCAGCAGCACCAGAAGGGTGATGGGTCTCTTGTAGGGCCTGAGATAGGTCCGCAGAAGTCGTATGAGCACGCTGGGTCTCTCGGAGTCGGCGGTGGGGGCGGGGTTTGGTTGCCCCTGGCCCCTATCGTCGGACACTCCACCCGTGTTACCTCAACCGATTAAGCCGACAGCAGTGCTTCCTACGGTCTTCCGGGCCCGGCTCATACCGGAGTCTTACGTTCAGCTAGGACCGGAACGCCCCCGGATGCGTCTGCTCCCGCACCGACACGAACTGCTGCCGTACGGCCTGCCCCACCGCCAGCTCCTCGCCGGGCTCCAGCACCTGGGCCGCCGCCCCCTGCCAGGCCGGCGGGTTGCGCGGGTCGAGGTTCCCCTGCGACACACCGAGCGCCCAGGCGGCCTGCCGGGCCGCGCCGATCGCCGCGTAGTCCGCCGGCTGCGGTACGACGACCTGCGCGCCGAACAGCGCGGGCGCCGCGGCCTGCACGGCGGGCAGCTCGGCCGCCGCCCCCAGCAGGAAGACGCGCCGCACCTCCACACCCCGGCCACGCATCACGTCGAGCGCGTCCGCGAGCCCGCACAGCATGCCCTCGAACGCGGCCCGCGCCAGATGCTCCGGCTTCATCGACTCACGCCTGAGGCCCGCCAGCGTCCCGGCGGTGTGCGGCAGACTCGGCGTCCGCTCACCCTCCAGATAGGGCAGCAGCACCAGCCCGTGCGCCCCCGGCGTCGATTTCATCGCCAGCTCGGACAGGCTCTCCAGATCGGCGAGCCCCAGCATCTCGGCGGCCCCGCGCAGGGTCCGTACGGCGTTCAGCGTGGTGACGACCGGCAGGTGCATGCCGGTGGCGTCCGCCAAAGACGTGATCATCCCGCTCTGGTCGACGAGCGCCTCGGGGTGCACGGCCATCACCGAACCGGAGGCCCCGAGCGACACCACCGCATCACCCAGACCGAGCCCCAGCCCGAAGGCGGCGGACATCGTCTCGCCGGTGCCGGCGGAGATCAGCAGCCCCTCCGGAGTCGTACCGGCCGCGTCGGAGGGCCCGATCACCTCGGGCAGCATGACCTGGTGTCCGAGCGCCAGCTCGACCAGATCGGCCCGGTAGGCGCCGGTGGCGGCAGACCAGTAGCCGGTCCCGGAAGCCCCACCGCGATCGGTGGTCCGTCGCACCGGCCGCCCGAGCAGCTGCCACACCAGCCAGTCGTGGGCCTGCAGCAGGACGGCCGTGCGCTGGGCGGCCTCGGGTTCGGTCTTGGCGAGCCAGCGCAGCTTGGCCACCGGCTGCGCGGCCTGCGGCACACAGCCCACGGCCTGCGCCCACGCCTCACGCCCGCCGAGCGCGTCGACCAGATCGGCCGCCGCGACCTGCGCCCGCCTGTCCCCGCCGACCATCGCCGGCCGCACGGTGTTGCCCTGGGAGTCCAGCGGCACCACCGCGTTCTGCTGCGCGGACACGCCGATGGCCTGCACGCCCTCCAGCAGCCCGCCGCCGGCGGCCTCCCCGAGGGACAGCAGCCAGGCCTGCGGATCGACGTCGGAAGGCCGCGCCCCGCCGTCGGCGTTCTCCACCGGATGCGGCGCATAGCCCTGCCTCAGCACGGCTCCCGTGTCCGTGTCGCAGACGACGATACGAGTGAATTCGGGCGAACTGTCCAACCCGGCGACTATCCCCATGGCCAAAATTCTGCCGTACCGCAGGGGGTGAACGTGTCGGCTCGGGGGCCCCTGCTCGTCGAAGGGCCCCCGGTACGCCCCGGACCACTAGGTATTGCTGGTACCCCAGTCGTCCCCGGCGGCCCCGTTCGTGTGGTGATCGCGCAGTGACCGCACCCGCTGGGTCACCGAGTCGGGCACCCGGTCACCCACCTTCTCGCTCACCACGTGGTACGCCTTGCCCGCGTACTGGCGGCCCTGCTGCGCCGCCGTCTCCGCGGTGTTGCGGACGGCAGGGTTCTGCGCGACCTGGCGGGCGGACTTCTTCAACTGCTCGTAGCGCTCGCGTCCGGCCTTCGTGCCCAGCACGTAACCCAGAGCGAGTCCGACGACGAACGTGAGCCGGTAGCGCATGACAGCCACCCTTCCCTCGTGTTGGTCTCCGGCGCGGCATCGATGCCAGAGGGGAACCGATTGGCGGAGCACCCCCCTGCTTGCGCTAATGTATGTGTCGCAGCGACCGCCCGCCCCCTGGCGAATACCCAGGGAGCAACGTTCGATGCAACGAGGCAATCCTCCGTAGCTCAATTGGCAGAGCAGCCGGCTGTTAACCGGCAGGTTACTGGTTCGAGTCCAGTCGGGGGAGCTTCGATCTTCCGTAGCTCAATTGGCAGAGCAGCCGGCTGTTAACCGGCAGGTTACTGGTTCGAGTCCAGTCGGGAGAGCAAGGTGAACGAGGGCCCCGTAGGGGTCCTTTTTCATGTCCGCGGGAACCGGGCTCAGCGCGCCGCAGTCCTCCAGGGCAGGCGAAGTCGACCATCCGAAGCAGGAGATCGTATGAGCGGCTATGCTGCGGCAGACGGCGCGCACACGTGTACGCGACACGCCGCTATGGGGCGGTAGCTCAGCCGGTTAGAGCAGCGGACTCATAATCCGTCGGCCGTGGGTTCGAGTCCCACCCGCCCCACCTGCGCAGGTCTGTGACCTGCTCAAACGTTCATTTTTGGGTGCTGGACCGTCAACTTTGCCTGAACGGACTGAATCCGCTGCTCGCGACTTCGGAGCGGGGCGAGACTCTTACTCCCTCGCCGAGCAGTCGTCGCGCTGAACTGCGGAAATGCTGATGATCAGGGCTTGTGCCGACGAGCTGGCAGCGTCTCTTCGGCTTCATTTCGTGATCCTGGGGACACGTTGGGGACGCGGGGTTTCGGTGGTGTCTGCTGACCACCGTCCGCGGGCCATCTACCGGCCGCCTGGGGGAGCTTCCGTGTTGGACTGCTGACCGGGTTCGGCCGCGACTCCGAGGGACTCGCACCGGGGCGCGAGGGCCTGGTGCGCGTTGGGCGGAAACTGCCCGAACAGAAAACGACCCGGTCAGTTCGATGTGCTGCTCGAGTGGGCCGTCGCCGTCGCCGTCGCCCCGCGCAGCCCATGGCTTCCTGGAGATCGCTGTTCCTCGGGGGCATGGGCGCCGAGGCCTGGTCCGATGATGTCGGCCGGTTCGGCTCGGGGTCCGGGAAGTCTCCCGGTCGGCCAGGGCGGTCGCCGACCGGCGGGCTGCGAGGAGGACAGGGCGTAGTACTGCGGTACTACTGAGCTTCCGCGCGTGATGTCGTCAACCGAGAACCGCCTGCGAGCTGGGTCAGCTCCGTTCGCCCAGCGGCACCAGGCGAGAGATCACTCGTACGGGCCGTAAGCCGAGACCGTAATCAGTCGTCGAGCAGGGCATGCATCCACTGGTCCTCGCGCTGCTCGATGTACTCGGCGTCGCTGCGCCAGGCGTTTCCGTGGCCTTCGGCCCACAGTGTCGCCCAGGGCTGGACGCCCCGGGCGGCCTGGTCGCGCAGGAAGTCGTGCATGGATCGCGTTCGGCGCCCCAGCAGAGGGACCGTGTGACGGCGTTCGGCCTCGTCGAGGCCGTAGGCGTCGGCGAAGACCCGCAGCCGGGCTGCGGCGTCGGGGCGTTGCCAGTCGGGATGCGCGGACAGCGGAATGAACCCGTGCATGGCGTACGCGACGTCCCACAGGCGGGAGCCGGGGCCGGCGGTGTCCCAGTCGATGAAAGCCCACTGCCCCTCGTCGCCGGCCACGAGGTTCCACGGTGCCAGGTCCTGATGGGCGATGATGTCGCTGCCCTCGGCGGGGATCAGCACCTGCCAGTGCGCGTCGGGCGGTGGCGTGAAGCCCTGCACGGCCTCGTGGAAGTCCCGGATCACTCGCGCCACGTCGGCCAGGTGCCGCTCGGCGTCCAGCAGGGAGAACCGGTCGGGCCAGACCACGTTTCCCGGCACGAAGGTCAGGACTTCGCGCCCCTGGTCGTCGATGCCCAGCGGGCGGGGCGCCGCCCGGAACCCCACTTCGTACAGGTGGGTCAGCAAGGCGTGCACAGTGGGGGTCCACGGTCCGCTCGGGCGGCGGACGGTATCTCCGACCCGGACGACACCAGTGCTGACGTTCCCGCCGGACAACGGCTGTTCCTCATCATGCTGCACCGAGCCAGCATGTCCGATCAGCCCGCCGCGTTCACCCCATTTATAGTGATCACCGCAGGGCACCGCTGGGCGGCGGGAATCACCCCAGCTCGCAAGCCCGGTCCTGTCGGCGACATCGCGCGGGGAAGCTCAGTAACGGGCCCCGCCGGATTCGGTTCCGCGGTACGGGATGGTCGCCCGGTACCGCTGGTGTTCGAGGCGCCCAGCGGGCAGAAGCTCACCTCCGCCGCCAACGAGGCCGAGGTCGAGTCGCTGGTGGCGAAGCTGGAGAGGTCGCCGCAGGTGTCGGGCGTCTCGGATCCCTTCACCAGCGGCCTGGTCAGCAGGTCCGGCACCATCGCCTACGCCCAGGTGTCCTACAACGTCGCCCAGGCCGACGTCAGCGGCGCGGCCCACGCCGTCCAGACCGGGTTGTCGCCCAGGGTGAGCAGGCGGGCCTGAAGGTGAGCCTGGGCGGCAACGCCGTCAAGAACGAGGCCACGAGCAAGGCGGCCGAGCTGATCGGTGTCTCGTGAAAGGCCCGCCGTTCGTCGGTCAGCCCGCCCCTTGCACAGGAGTTGCCTTCGAAGGCGGGTAATTCGAGAATCCCGAGCCTCCCCTATATCGAGGCCAGTGCGGGCAGTGTGAGCAGCCGATCACCGATTTACGCTCCAGCGATGGGACAGGGAACGCGGTGACGGCAGCGGGCGTGCGGAACCTGGCTGTCGAGGGTGGACTGGTGTAGCCGTGTTTGGCCAGGAGGGCTGGATTTGGCGTACGGCCCTGAGGTGCTGCCGCTGACTCCGAGGAGCTCGTAGCTCTCAGCGACGGCCATGACGATCTCCGGTCCGTGCTTGTCGGCCCTGCCCGGGCTGTCGATCGCGCGCAAGCGGAAGGCGGTCGCTCGTGCCCCGTACCGGCGTCGCCTGCGGCCACTGTGCGCAACCGCAACCGAACGGACAACTGCCCACCGGCCCGCGGTGAGGTGAACGCCGTGGAGAAACTGGTTTCAGTGCCCGCAAGAGCAGTGGAGAAACCAGGGAAATCGACCGCGTGTTCTTGTATTCGCCGGGCATCAGGAGCGACGGAGGTTGATAACTATGGTTCCCCTGCTTCTCGTTCTTCTGCTGGCCCTGGTCCTCTTCGGCGCGGGTTTCGCGCTCAAGGCACTGTGGTGGATCGCCGTCATCGTGCTGGCCGTCTGGCTGCTCGGCTTCGTCATGCGCTCCGCAGACACAGGCGGCCGCAAGGGACGCTGGTATCGCTGGTAAACCGCCAAGCGACAACATGCCTGTGGGCCCCGGATAAGTCCGGGGCCCACAGGCATGTCCCTGATAAGGCCATCTCTCCGGAGGAACGGTGTAACTGCCACCTTCCCGGGAACCGGGCCCTCTAGTTGGCGCCCGGTGAGCAGTGGAATCTGCGCCTCCAAACCACCGGACCCAGCCACGCCGACATCTGCCTACGGCCGTCGCCCTGTCCCCGAAAAGGAACTGCGCGGGACCCACAAGGTCACGGCCGGCCTCTTCCCGGCCCCGGCAGTCCGAGGGCGTGGCAACGGGTTGTAGTCAGGAGCCGACGATGCGGCGCACGTTGTCGACACCACCGCAGCCTGCCTTCATCTGACGTTCGCGCTCTTCCGCAAACGCCTCGCCCAGCTCCTCGCGGCGTTCCATGGCCACGTTCTCGCGCGCTCCGTTGAGGATGGTGCGCTCCTCCTCGTCGGCGTGGTGGGTGACGGCCTGCACGAGTTCTTCCAGCTTCTCGTCCCACTCCTGGGAGCCGACCTCGTCGACTTCCAGGAGTTCCAGGAGTGCCTTGTTGCCCTCCTCGTGCTCCTCCTCGCCGTGTTCCACCTCTTCGTCGTCGATCTTCTTGTAACGCTTGAGGGCGGGATAGACCTTCGCCTCTTCCGTCAGTGCGTGCGCGATCAGCAGATCGGAGAATTCCCGAAGAGCGGCAGCCCGGTCGGCTTCGACGCTGCGCATCAGACGAAAGAGATCCTCCATCTTCCGGTGGTCCTGGAGAATGAGTTCAACGACGTCTCGTGTCTGCGCCATAGGACTAGGCATCACTTTCGTGCGGGGGAATCTTGCCGGAATCCTGCTACCCCATCCTGCGGCGTTCAGCAGAACGGCCTGATCGAACGACACCCCCTGGAGGGCGATCGGGGCCGTAATGTGCTTACCGGCCTGCTCGCTCCCGCGGAAGGAGGGGGCATGAAGGCGAGGGAAAGGGGTAGACGCGGCAGCGGCGAGTTGAAATGGGCCGGGGTCGGCATGGCCGGCAGGGGAGGGACACATGGTTACGGATGCGGCAGCGGTGACGTCGGAGGCAAAGTGCGCTGCACTGCCGGAGGTGGGCGACCCGTCGAAGGTTGCTCCGAAGGACGCGCGTGAGCTCACGCGCCTGTTCTTTCAGCAGCTCGCCGGGCTGGAGGAGGGTACGCCGGAGTACCAGTACGCGCGCAACACGCTGATCGAGATGAACATCTCCCTGGTCCGCTACGCGGCCTCCCGCTTCCGCAGCCGGGACCCGGAGGAGATGGAGGACATCGTCCAGGTCGGCGTGATCGGCCTGATCAAGGCCATCGACCGGTTCGAACTCTCGCGCGAGGTGGAGTTCACCTCCTTCTCGATCCCCTACATCGTGGGAGAGATCAAGCGGTTCTTCCGTGACACCACGTGGGCCGTGCACGTTCCGCGCCGTCTGCAGGAAGCTCGCGTCCAGCTGGCGCGCGCGACCGAGGAGCTGAGCAGCCGCCTGGGCCGCACGCCCACCGTGGCGGAGCTCGCCCAGCTGATGAACCTGGACGAGAAGGAGGTCATCGAGGCGCGACTGGCCTCCAACGGCTACAACTCCTCCTCCCTGGACGCCGCCATCGGCAACAGCGAGGACGGCGAGACCGCCCTGGCCGACTTCATCGGCAACGACGACGGCGCGCTGGAACTGGTGGAGGACTTCCACGCCCTCGCCCCGATGATCGCCGACCTCGACGAGCGCGCGCGCAAGATCCTGCACTGGAGGTTCGTGGAGGAACTGACCCAGGCCCAGATCGGCGAACGGCTCGGCGTCTCCCAGATGCACGTCTCCCGGCTGCTGTCACGCACCCTGGCCCAGCTCCGCGAGGGCATGCTCACCACCCACTGACGCGGCGCCACATCAAACGGCGCCTTCGCGGCCGTGGCCGTCGTGAACCCGCACACAACGTCACCACCCTGTGCGCGGCCGGCGGGTTGGAGCGGACCGGCCCACACCCAGAGGGCGCTCCACTTGTGTGGGCCGCCGCTGCGCTCCTCCACCCGGCACGGATTGTCTGGCACGCTCTCGGGATCGTCGATGTCCGCGGCTTCGAGGAGCACCACCAGGTCGTGGTCGCTGTAGCGGTGCCGAGGATCTCGTCGTGGCCGGGCGAGTGCGCGGTGAAACTCCTGCCACCGGTGCAGGAGGGCTGGTGTACGACGATCGGCGCGCTGGTCACGCCTTGGCGCCGGCGTTGGCCGGGACGTAGGTGGTGGCGGTGCACCGGTCGTACCGGGAGTCGACCGGCACGGTGTGCTCGTAGGTGTATTACTACGGCGCCTACAACGGGGCCTCCGAGGTCAAGACCGTGCGCGACTCCTACCTCCACCATGGGCTACGACGCGGACGGGAACCTGCTGCAGAGCAAGGACTCGGCACGTGAGCACCGCGGCCTCCTACAGCGGCGGCTACGCCTACGTCCAACAAGCCGTCAACTTCTACGTCTTCGGCGAATCACTGGGCGAAGAGACCATCGTCCCCTCCGCTGCACAGGGCACCGTGCTCGGCAAGACGTGGAAGATCACCCACTCCTCACCTCGTTCGGGGTGCGTGCAGCCGCAGCCTATCGGCGCCACCGCCTACCAGGCGGGAACAATCCGCTTCGGTCGTGACCCCGAAAGCTCCGCCCTCGACGTCAACTGCAAGGCCCACGACCTCGACAACCTCTACGTCGTCGACACGAGCTTCTTCCCGAGCATCGGAGCGGTCAATCCGTCCCTGACCGCCATCGCCAACGCCCTACGCGTCGGCGACCACATTGCGGAGCGACTGCAATGATCCCGAGCCACCTGGTGAAGATCCGAAGCGGGCCGCAAGGACCTCAGAGTGGCCGTCAGCGTGGTGTCGAGCGGCCCAACGTGTCCGTCGTAGAAGGCCCCGACGAGATCGCGGGTCGGTTCGTCGTACAGGAAGACGACGCCTCGCGGGAGGCCGAGCTTGTGCTTCTTCGCGCGCAGGTGTGACACGGCGCGGCGTCGGGTGAACCGCCAAGATTCGCGATGGATCTTGGCGTCTGCCCCGGTGGGGGACGGCGCTTTTGCGCGTTGGAAGGGGAATCCGCTGCGGGCAGGTTCGAGACCCCCTCCGAGCTGGCGTGGGCGCATGTTAGCCCCGTGCCTTTTTTGCTGTGCGACGGAGTTGGGGACGCGTTGGGGACGCAAGGATAGGAACAGACTGACAAGGGCTGAGGAGTACCGACATGGCTCACCCAGTCTGACCTGCTGAAAGGACGTGGATCGGCGTAGAAAAGCAAGGACCGCCAAGATCCCCAAAGGACTCATAATCCGTCGGCCGTGGGTTCGAGTCCCACCCGCCCCACTTCGACAGGCCCCTGACCTGCTGAAACGTTCATTTTGGGTGTTGGATCGTCAACTCTGCCTGAACGGACTGACCGCTGCTCGTAGGTTTGAGGTCCGGCAGCGTTCCGGGGAGATCCAACCCCTCTGACCTGCGGCGGAGTAGTTGTCTAAGGTTGCCGCTCTCGGTCCGGGCGACTGCGCTGCGGGTCGTCCCCAAGACCCAGGGGCCATACAGGGGCCGGGAGGCCGCGGCCGGGGTCATGCCGAGAGTGTTTCCGGGCCGATTTCGTGGTCCCGTTTGCTGGTTCGGCGGCATGGAGCTGCCGTCCACCGTGCGGACGGTCGAGTGCCGGGCCGGCACTGGAGGCGGCGCGGATGCCGGTGCGTCTGGCAGACAGGCCCGAGGCCAGGGAAACGGCCCGAAGAGGAAACGGCGCCGGGGATGCCCTGGTCATGGGAGGTGGGCCGAGTCTGGATCGGAGCCGCGCGGCGCGACCTCGCGGTCATCGCCGGTACATCGGTGCCCGACTGGGTCGTACGTACGCCGAAGCGCCCGAGGAAGGCGACTTCCTCGGGCACAAGGCGTTCCGGTCAGGCGGCGTAGGTCGGGTAGTCGGTGTAGCCGGCCGTGCCGCCGTCGTAGAAGGTGGCGGGGTCGGGGGTGCTCAGGGGTGCGCCGGCGCGGATGCGCTCGACCAGGTCGGGGTCGGCGAGGGCCATCGAGCCACGGTGGCGACGTCGGCGATGCCGTTGTCGATGCCCTTGGCGCGGGTGGCGATGTCGGTGCCGGCCCGGGTTGAGGATCAGCGTGTTAGGACACAGCTCGACTCACGGGTGCGTTTGCTGTCATACCCGCGACCGATAGCGGTCCCCGGTACAGCTGATGGTATGACGTACATAATTTTACGATCCAGGGCGACATACTTGACCGTCCCGCCGGGCATCCGCCGCGGCGGCACGGCTCGTTGCCAGTGGGCCTCGGAAGGTGCGCCGGTAGGCCAGTGGTGTGACGCCGATAGCGGCGTGCAGGTGTTCGCGCAGCGAGGTGCCGCCGGCGAAGCCGACCTGGCCGGCGATCTCGTCGACCGGCAGGTCGGTGGATTCCAGCAACTGCCGGGCCCGGTCGACGCGTTGCTGGATGAGCCAGCGTCCGGGGCTCAAGCCGACTTCTTCTTTGAAGCGGCGGGCGAAGGTGCGCTGGCTCATGTTCGACTGCTCTGCAAGGTCGCTCAGCGTCAGCGGCTTGTGCAGGTTCTGCAGCGCCCACTGCCGGGCGGCGGACGTGTCGTTCGCCGTTGCGTCGGGGACCGGGTGTTTGATGTACTGCGCCTGGCCTCCGTCGCGCCACGGGGGGACGACACAGGTGCGGGCCACATGGTTGGCGATCTCGCTGCCGTGGTCCTTGCGGACAAGGTGCAGGCAGACATCGATGCCGGCAGCGGCACCGGCCGAGGTCAGCACGTCGCCTTCGTCGACGAACAGGACGTTCGGGTCGAGTTCCACCTGCGGGTACCACTCCCGGAAGAGGCCCGTGGCGTGCCAGTGCGTGGTGGCCCGGTGCCCGTCGAGCAGCCCCGCCGCGGCCAGCACGAAGGCGCCGGTGCAGGTCGACACGATCCGGGTGCCGGGGGCCACGTACGCGAGGACTTGCGCCAGGTCGACCGACGTCTGACGGCGGGGGTTGCCGGTGTGGAACGGCGCGATGATGACGGTGTCGGCGGTGCGCAACGCCTCCGGGCCATGATCGACGCTGATGGAGAAGTCCGCGTTGGTGCGCACCGGGTGACCGTCGATGGTGCAGGTCACGACCTCGTAGCGGCCGTCCGCGGCGCCGAAGACGCGGTGGGGAATGCCCAGGTCGAACGGGTACACCCCGTGCGAGGCGAGGACAACGACGCGGTGCACCTTGATCACGGCAGGATCCCGTCGAAAATTGGCGATCACGCCATTGTAGGGGCCTGTGACGGCGGCCAGGCTGGGCCCATGACGGACACCGAGACCATGCGAGCCATCAGCCAGGACACCTACGGCGCCCCCGACGTGCTGCAGGAGACCCTGCTGCCCAAACCGGCGCCAGGGGTAAGCGAGATCCTGGTCGCCGTCAACGCGGCCGGGGTCAACCCGACCGACTGGGGGAACCGTGCCCAGTCCGCGACCATCGCCCGGATGCCGCTGGTGCTCGGCTGGGACGTCTCCGGCGTCGTCGAGGCCGTCGGCGTGGGCGTCACGCTGTTCAAGCCCGGCGACGAGGTCTTCGGCATGCTGCCCTACCCGGGCGGAGTCGGCTCGCACGCCGAGTACGTGACCGGGCCGGCCCGCGTCTTCACGCACAAGCCCGCCGGCATCGACCACGTCCAGGCGGGTGCGCTGCCGCTGGCCGCGCTGACCGCCTACCAGGCACTGGTCGACACCGCCGGCGTCCGGGCCGGGCAGCGAGTCCTGATCCACGCGGCGGCCGGCGGCGTCGGTCACCTCGCCGTGCAGATCGCCAAGGACCGCGGCGCGTACGTGATCGGCACCGCCAGCGCCGCCAAACACGACTTCCTGCGATCCCTCGGTGCCGACGAGGTCATCGACTACCACAGCGTCGACTTCACCGAGGAGCTCAGCGACATCGACGTGGTCCTCGACCCGATCTCCCGTGACTCCGCCGCCCGCGCCCGATCCGTGGCCGTGCTGCGCCCGGGCGGCACCCTCGTCTCGATCCTTCCGGTACCCGTCGACGCCGGCGAACTGGCGGCGATCGCCGAGCGGGGGATCCGCTACGAGTCGCTGCTGGTCGAGGCCGACCACGCCGGCATGCAGGCCATCGCCGCCCTCGTCGAGACCGGCGCACTGCGCGCCCACATCGACGCCACCTTCCCGCTCGCCGAGGCCGCGAAGGCGCACACGCTCGGCGAGACCGGCCGCACCACCGGCAAGATCGTGCTGACTGTCCGAGACAGCAAGGCACAACTTGCCAAGCAACTGCTGCATGACGTGTTCGTCCTCGGCGACACGGCCATCGTCGATCGGGTCGTGCGGCCCGATTCCTACATCCAGCACAACCCCCTGGCGCCCGACGGAGCCGACGCCCTCAAGAACTTCAGCGGCGCCATGCGACAGCAGTTCCCGCAGGCCGCCTTCGAGCCCCGCCGGATCATCACCGACGGCGATCTGGTGCTGCTGCACTCCCGCTACGTCATGGTGCCGGGCACCCCGGGTCTGGCCGTGTTCGACCTGTTCCGCTTCCAGGACGGCAAGATCGCCGAGCACTGGGACGTCATTCAGGAAGTGCCCGCCACCACGGCCAGCGGCAACGACATGTTCGCCACGCTCAGCGAGCCGCGGACCGACGCGGTCGGGCAGCGCTGGTTCACCGCCTACCACAAGGAACTGGTCACCGCGTTCGTCGACCAGCTGCTGGTCCGCAAGGACCTGACCGCCATCGACGCCTACGTCGGCGCCGACTACCACGAACACAGCCCGAACATCTCCGACGGCGCGGCCGGCCTCAAGGCCGACCTGGGCAGCTACTTCGACAAGTTCCCGCAGTCGAGTGTCACACCGAAACGCGTCATCGCCGAAGGCGACCTGGTCGCCGTGCACAGCCACTACGTCGACACGCCGGGCGAGCGTGGCCGGTCGGTCATCGACCTCTTCAGGGTCCGCGATGCCAGGATCGTCGAGCACTGGAGCTCCGAACAGGCCGTGCCCGAGACCGCCGCCAACGACAACACGATGTTCTGACAGCCGCCGGGGGCGGGGCGAATCGTGTCCAGCCCCCACAAGAGCGACCGGCATCAGGCCATCAGCGCGGCGATCCCGAACCGTCGATCCCGTCGCTCTTGAACCGACGCCCAGCCGTCTCGATGATCCGCCGCCGCGTCTCCTGCTTGCGCTCTCGCCCGTATCGGGCCCCACGCCCTCCTTCACTCGTCCAGCCGGCCGCTGGCCGCCACCTCGGGCCCCACTCAAGTGGTTCTTCGGGGGTGGGGGACACGCCCAGGACGTGCCGACCGTCGAGTGTCGACCGTGGAAGGGGGGCCGGCCATGCGAGTGACCAAGGCGCAGGCGGAGCAGAACCGTGCGCACATCGTCGCGACAGCCGCCAGGCTGTTCCGCGAGCGCGGCTATGACGGTGTCGGCGTGGCGGAACTGATGGCAGCCGCCGGGTTCACCCATGGCGGGTTCTACAAGCACTTCCGCTCCAAGGCCGACCTGATGGCCGAAGCGTCCGCGAGCGGGCTCTCGCAGATCGCGGCACGGGCGGAAGGCCTGGACCCGGCCGAGTTCGTCGAGAGCTACGTCTCCCGGGAGCATCGCGACGGGCGCGGCGACGGCTGCACCATCGCGGCTCTCAGCGGCGATGCCGCACGTCAGCCGGCGGACATCAAAGCGGAGTTCACCGCCGGGATCGAGAACCTGCTGACGGCCCTTCAGGCCCCAAGCGACACGCCGTCGGATGCGGACCAACGCGCGGCCCGCACCATGGCGATCGACAGCGACGGCTATCGCTCAGGCGGGACGTGGTCCGCTGCCCAGGGCCGCAGAGCGCGTGCTGCTGCTGATCGCCGACGACGTGGCGTGGCTCGACGAGGCCGACGCAGCCGTCCTCGGGTTCGTCGCACGGCGCGTCACGGACGCTCCGATGTCGAGCACGACCTTGCCCGACAGCGCGGCGGCGTGAAAGCTCCGGGTAGGGAGCCGGCGGGATACTCACCACGACCCGGTCACCGGCGCGGGCCGCCTCCTCGGGTGTCGCGGCGCGGGCTCGCTGGCCGAGCTCGCCGGCCGTCTCTGCCAGGGTCTGGAGACCGCGGGATTTGGACAGGAGGACGTCGGCCGACCGCGATCGCGAGCCGGGCGAGGCTCGTGACGAACGACGGCCTGCTGTGCCCCGTCTCACCGCCGAGGTCTGGTTCTGTTCAGCAGCTCCCTGAGCCAGGCCGCCCTGACGACCGGTGACAGCTATCGGGGCCAGGAGCGCCTCCTCCTCCTGCGCATCTCCCTCGACCGCCTCAGCAGCCGCAACACCGCACCCCTACGGGTCTCGGTGGCAGGGAGTACAGCTCTCACCGCAGCGGGCGCTGTTCGCGCGAAGACGCCTGATCAAGAAGAAGAGACCGACCTCTTGCGGGAGGTCAGGCCGGCCCGTTGGCCAACGATCCGGCCGTCGGCCGTGTAGGAGAAGCTCATGGCCTGCACCGAGATCTTGTTGCCGAAGTGTCACCTGATGACCACCGGGTGACCGCCACCCGCCGGGCGTTTTGCCGGATCCCTGGAAACGATGGGAGACGTCACCGCGAGCGACCAGCCGCCGAAGCACCGCGCGAACACCCGAATCGCGCTGGAAGGACATGCCTTGACCGCCACCCGTCCCAAGGCCCCGACTGCACCCCGGGTGCGGTCCTGGTGGGGAATCCCGTACGCCACCGCCGAGCGGTACCGCCGCCCCGTGGTCGCGGATTTCGATCCGAACCGTTCCTATGACCGCAAGGGCGTGGTCTCTGTCCAGCCCGACAGCGGCGACTGGCTGGAAGCGGACAGCGGGATGGGCGAGGACTGTCTGAACCTGAACGTGTGGGCTCCTGAGCAGCCGGCCGGGACGGCGCTTCCGGTGGCCGTGTACATCCACGGCGGCGGATTCGAGTACGGCGCGAACACGCAGATCACCTCGAACGCCTCCGGCCTCGCCGCGTCGGGGCGCGTGGTGGGTGTGTCGGTCAACTACCGGCTCGGCGCGCTGGGTGCGCTCTCGCTGTCGCAGTACGGCGGGAGGCTCGCCGAGGCCAGTAACCTCTGCCTACAGGATGTCATCGCCGCACTGACCTGGATCAAGCGGAACATCGCCCACTTCGGTGGCGACCCCGACAACGTCACCGTCTACGGCCACAGCGGCGGCGCCTATGCCACCTTCGGGCTCCTCGGCGCCGCCTCCGCAGGCGGCCTGTACCGGCGATTGGCCGGCTTCTCCGCCGGGCCCTCGCGTCTCCAGCCGGCCTGGTGGGCCGAGGAACTCGCCCACCGGTTCGTCACCGAGCTCGGCGTCGCGGACGACCCGGAGAAGCTGCTCGACCTTGATACGGCCTCCCTGGTGACCGCCCTGCACAAGGTCACCCCGACGGATCTCGGAGTCCGTGGCGGGATGGACAGCAAGAGCCTCGGCGTCGTCCTGGACGCCGGACAGCCCGGCGCGGTGCTGCACGCCCACCCCATGGACGAACTCGCCTCGGGCGCACACCGTGATGTCGACGTGCTGCTGAGCATGGCCAGTGACGACATGGGCTGGTGGGTGGCGAACGACCTCGACCGGTTCGACCCGCACACCGTCGACCGCATCGTCGACGAGGTCGCCGGGTGGCGCATTCCCCGCTCCCGCGCCAAGAAGATCGTCGACGACTACGACCAGGGCGGCCGCACCCCTGCCGAAGTCCGCGCCGCACTCCTGTCGGACTACATCTTCGGGCTCCCCGCAGCCCGCGGCGCCCTGGCGCACACCGCGGCGGGCGGCAACGCCCATCTCCTTCTGATCGGGCCCGCCGAGGGCGCGCCCGCCGTGCACGGCACCGAGATGTTCGCGCTGGTCGGCCAGGAGCGGCCGGGCCGCAGCGCGGAACAGGCCGAGCGTGACAAGCGTATCCGCGACATCGTGCTCGACTTCGCCACCGGCGAGCAGCCCCGGCTGTGGCCCGCCGTCACGAACCGGCCCACCTCGGAAAGCGTCGGCAACCCTCCCTTCGAGGCCACCACCCACTATCAGCAGGCCCTCGACCTGTGGGAGGGCATCGACCGCCCCTGACGGGCATCGGGCGATACCCAACCGCGCACCACGGGGGCGAACAGAGTGAGGAATCCGACATGAGCCAACCGACAGCAGTCGGCGAGGCCGCACCAGCCACGATGCGGGCCGTCGTCGTCACCCGGCCCGGCGGCCTCGACGCACTGGAGATCCAGGATGTGCCGGTGCCCGCACGCAAGCCCGGCTGGGTGCGGATCAGGGTGAAGGCGTTCGGCGTCAACGAGTCCGAGGTCACCACCCGCAAGGGCGAGTCGGATGCGGAGGTCAGCTACCCGCGTGTGCCCGGCATCGAGGGCGTCGGCGTGGTCGATGAGGGTGATGAGGACAGCGGGCTGCGGCCGGGACAGCAGGTGGCCACGATGATGGGCGGCATGGGCCGCTCCTACGACGGCACATACGCCCAGTACGTGAGCGTCCCAGCCGGGCAGGTCATCCCGTTCGAGTCCGGTCTGCCGTGGGAAGTCGTCGGTGCGCTGCCGGAGATGTTCCAGACCGCCTACGGATCGCTGACCACCGGCCTGGACCTCAAGGCCGGGCAGACGCTGCTGATCCGCGGCGGCACCTCCACGGTCGGGCTGAGCGCGGCCACGATCGCGAAGGACCTCGGAGCCACCGTGCTGTCCACCACCCGCAGCCCCGGTCGGGCCGGGGAACTGCGGGCCGCGGGCGTCGACCATCCCCTCGTCGACAGCGGCACGATCGCCGACCAGGTGCGCGAGCTGATGCCGGAGGGTGTCGACGCCGTACTGGAGCTGGTGGGCTGCTCGGTCCTCGCCGACACCCTCCGCACCGTTCGCCGGCACGGCACTGCCTGCTTCACCGGAGCCCTGGCGGGCCAGTGGACGATCCCCGATTTCAGCCCGTTCATGATCCCGGGCGGGGTGCGGCTGACGTCCTATGGCGGTCAGGCAGCCGACCTCCCGGCCGACGTCTTCGCCCACCAGCTCCAGGCCATCGCCGCAGGACGCCTCAACGTCCCGGTCGCGAAGGTCTACCACGGCCTGGAACAGGTCCGTGACGCCCAGGCCGACGTCGAGTCCGGCACCACGCCGGGCAAGCACGTCGTCGTCCTGGACGACTGAGACCCAGGCAACCGAGAAACGACAACCAACCACTCCCGATGCGCGAGGGCCGACAACGTAAGCGCCGGTGAGCACGAAATCCTGACACGGCGTGAGGCACAAGGGGCGCCCGTGCCTGCCCCACCAGGCACCTGTTCCCCTGGCCAGGAGCTCTGATTCGTCAGCAGGATGCGCCCATGGGCAGCGGCAACGGCGGTCGGCACCGTTTCGGTAATGTTCGAGCAGGCTGCCGCCGGTCCGGGCGATCTCAGCGTGCTCGAGGGAAAAGCCGCTCGACAGCGGTCACCACCGCGGCGCGGCGGGCGGCGGTGGTGGCGTCCACGGCGTGTGCGGCGGCGGCCTCGCTGAGTTCGGGTTGTGACGCCCAGGTCGTGGCGATCTGGTTGACCAGGGCGAGGACGTCGGCCGGGTCCCAGGCGGGGTCGAGCTGTCCGGCCTGCTGCACTTGGCGGAGCAGGTCGATTTTGCGGGTGATCGCTGCCTGGGTGGGATCGTCGGCACCGGTAGCGGTGCCCGGCAGCTCGAGGCGGCCCCAGGTGATCAGGCGGTGGTGGTCCGGACGGGCGACGAAGTAGTCGAACAGACGGCCCGCGTAGCCAGGGAGGTCGGTCGGGTCTATCTGGGTGGCCTCGGCGATGACGACATACTCCCGTGCAGCGACAGCGGCATAGAGCGCGTCTTTGCTGCGGAAGTAGGCGTAGACGCGTTCTTTGCTGGTCCTGGCGAGCTTGGCGATGCGGTCCACGCGGGCGCCGGCGATGCCGTGGCGGGCGAACTCCACCATGGCAGCGGCAAGGATGCGCTCGCGCGTGGTGTCGCCGGCGGCGGCGGGAGCTGCGGTCTGGCCGGAGTCGCGGGACTGGGACATGGGCCCAGGATAGAGCACCGAACCGTTTGGTTTGGCGTCCGGGCGATCGGCGCATAGGGTCAAACGGAACAGTTCGGTTTGGCCTCTGCGGGTGAAGCCGGCGAACCACTGAGGGAGTGAACTCATGCAGCACCGCAATCTGGGCTCTCAGGGCCTGCGCGTCTCCGCGCTCGGCCTGGGGACCATGGGCATGTCCATGGCCTACGGCGCCTCGAACGACGACGAGGGCCTCGCGACCATTCGCCGCGCCCACGAACTCGGGATCGACTTCTTCGACACCGCCGAGCTGTACGGCGCCGGTACCGGCAGCAACGAGATCCTCCTGGGCAAGGCGGTCAAAGACTTCCGCGACGAGGTGGTCCTCGCGACCAAGTTCGGCTTCGACATGACCGCCCCGGCGCTCAGCCCCGGCTTCAACAGCCGCCCGGAAAACATCCGCAAGGTCGCCGAGAACAGCCTGCGCTACCTGCAGAGCGACCGCATCGACCTCTTCTACCAGCACATCTCCGACCCGGACGTTCCGGTCGAGGAGGTCGCCGGCGTGGTCGGCGAACTGATCACCGAAGGCAAGGTGAAGTACTTCGGTCTGAGCAACGTCGGCCCCCAGTACATCCGCCGCGCCCACGCCGTCACCCCGGTCTCCGTGCTCCAGTACGAGTACTCGCTCTTCGAGCGGGAGGTCGAGGAGAAGATCCTTCCCGTTCTGCGGGAACTCGGCGTCGGCCTGGTGCCCTACTCCCCGCTCGGTCGCGGCTTCCTCACCGGCCAGGTCAAGCCCGCCGGCGAATACCCCGCGGACGACATGCGCAGCTGGGACGAGCGTTGGCAGGGCGAGAACTACACGTACAACCTGCACGCCACCGAGCAGCTCAAGGACCTGGCCGACCGCGCGGGTATCACCGTCGCCCAGCTCGCGCTGGCCTGGCTGCTCGCCCAGGGCGAGGACGTCGCGCCCATTCCCGGCACCCGCAGCACCAAGCGCCTCGAGGAGAACGCCGGCGCCACCGACGTCCAGCTCTCCGCCACCGATCTGGCCCGCATCGCCGAGATCCTTCCCCACGGCTCGGCAGGCAGCCGCCTCCCGGCCGCGATGCTGTCCAGCTTCACCACCGACTGAACCGCCCCTCCACGTGGCCCGCACGGGCCAGTCGACAGCAGCCGGTGACGCCGCACAGGTGACGTGCGGGTCATCATCGTCAACCGGCCCGGCGGCCGAGAAGGGTAATTCAACCGACTTGCCATCGCGGTGACGTCGAAGTTGCCTTCACGCGGTCCGTGCCGAAGCGAAGCTCGTAACCGATGAACGCGGCGTCCGAGTCGGCCTGACGATTACTGCAACTACACCCCGAAGAGCGGAACCCCTATGAGAATCCGACTGACCGCCGGAGCGACCGTCCTCAACGCAACCCTCGACGACAACGCGACGGCACGCGACTTCGCCTCGCTGCTTCCGCTGACTCTGCGGATGGATGACCTGTTCAAGCGCGAGAAGTACGGTCACCTGTCCCGGTCTCTCGCCGTGGGAGGCGAGCCGCGGTTCAGCTACGAGATCGGCGACATCGCCTACTGGTCACCTGGTCCCGACATCGCCGTCTTCTACGCCCACGACGGCGAGTCCATCCCCGACCCCGGCATCGTGATCCTCGGGAAAATCGACCACTTGGGGGCCGATGCCCTCAAGAAGTACGACGGCGCGGTCGACGTCGCCATCGAGGCCATCGACTGAGACCCAGCCGGAAACCACCGAGATCTCGTCAACCAAGGGAGCGAGGGGGGAGAACCGGGGATTCGCCGGCCGCGAAGGCGGACGGGGTGAGGCCGGTGCGGTCGCGGAAGAAGCGGCCGAAGTTCGCGGGATCGGTGAAGCCGAGGTGGACGGCCACGGTCCGGGCATCCCATTGGGCGCCTCTCAGCAGGCGCCGGGCTTCGAGGAGGCGCCGCTCGTCGATGAGTTCACGTACTCCCTTGCCGGTGGCGTCTTGGGCGGCGCGGCTGAGGGTGCGGACCGAGCAGCCGAGCAACTCGGCGTAGTCTGCGGCTTGGTGGAGTTCGCGGAAGTGCAGCTCCAAGGCGTCCAGGAAGCGCCGGTACCGGTCGGCGCGGCCCGCGTGGGCCGTGGCCGTGCCGACGGGGGCGATGCCCGGGGAGTCGGCCAGGCGCAGCAGCAGTGATTCGAGCAGGCTGCGCCGCAGGGCGTGGTGGATGTCGAGGGGGCGGCGCCCCAGTGCGCGGTGTTCGTCCAGGAGCTGGAGTGCCGTCTGCTGGAGCCAGGCGGTGTCGTCGGGATGCGGGCTGAGCACGGCAGGGGCCTCGTGCGCGGTGAGCGGGGCCAGAAGACGGGCGAGGTCGGGCCGCAGTACATCCGGTTCGAACAGGATGAACGGGCCGCGGGCCGCGCCGGGCGGATGCCAGCACTGCGCATGCCCCGGACGCACCCACAGCCACTGGCCGGCGGCGACCGTCCGCGTGACGTGATCGACGTCGTGGAGCAGCTCACCCTCGGTGACCGCGATGAGGTAGTGGAAGGTGGCACGGCCTGGACGGGGCGGGTTCCACGGCCAGTCGTCGTGCTCGGCGAAGAAGTCCTCGACGGTGCTCACCTCAAGGCCGTAGGGAGTACCGACCGGGGGCTGGAAACCGTACAGCGGAACCGCAGCTGGTCCGGCCGTGCTTCCGCCCGGGTCGGGGTGTCGCTTGTCGACCATCACGTGTCCGCAGCCTACCGTCCTTCCGGTCGGCTGCGGCGGAAGGATGGGACGTGCCGGCGCGCCCGCGCGACGCGCTCCGCGCCCTCTGTGATGCCGCAGCCCGTCACCACCTGAGGAGGCTCACCACCCGTGAATGGATCGGCCTTGCACAAGACCGCCGCCGACTGCGCGGAGGAACTCCCCGGGGCCCAGCTGGAGCACCCCTACAACCTGATCTCCGCGCTGCACAAGTCGATGCGCGGCTCCGACCCGGACGCGGCCCTGTACTGGCTCACCCGCATGCTCGACGGCGGCGAGGACCCGCTGTTCGTCGCCCGCCGCCTGGTCCGCTTCGCGAACGAGGACATCGGCATGGCCGACCCGCACGCCGTCCAGCAGGCCCTCGCCGCCTGGGAGGTGTACGAGCGACTCGGCTCCCCCGAGGGCGAGTTGGCGATCGCCCAGGCCGTCGTCTACCTCGCCACCGCCCCCAAGTCCATCGCCGTCTACCGCGGCTTCAACGCCGCACACCGATCAGCCCGGCACACCGGCTCACTCATGCCACCCGCGCACATCCTCAACGCCCCGACCCCGCTGATGAAAGACCTCGGCTACGGCAAGGACTACCAGTACGACCCGGACACAGCCGACAGCTTTTCCGGTGACGACTACTTCCCCGACGACATGGACCGCGAGACGTACTACCAGCCCACCCGCAACGGCTACGAAGCCCAGATCACCGAGCGCCTGCGCCACTGGGCCGCTCTGCGTGCCCGCCGGCAACGCGGCTGACCGGCCGACGCCCGCGACGTCCCTTCCGAGGAGGCGAGGGGTGCTGTTTTCCGACTCTGTCGGAAGAGACCCCTGCCAGACCGGCGGCAGCTGGCCGACGGGTTCTCCGGGCGGGAACCGGACCCCAGGGCACTCCTTGCCCCAGGTGGATGCGGACCGGTGTCGGCCGCCTGCTCCGGCGCGACGCGTCCGTAACCGAACGGCTCCAGGCGTCGATGGTAAGTGGATCGACTTGCCTTATGGGTGACGCGAGGGCTATCTTCGCATGGTGAGTCCATCGACTTACCTCTCGCCTCGGCAAGGAACAATGAACATGACTCGTCTTGCGGGCAAGCGTGCCCTCGTCACCGGCGGCACCAGCGGGATCGGTCTGGAGACCGCGCGGCGTTTTGTCGCGGAGGGGGCCGACGTGCTGGTCACGGGCGTGACCCCGGCCAGCATCGACAGGGCGCGGCAGATCCTCGGGGAGAAGGTGCCGGTGGTGCAGGCCGACGCACGCGATCTCGATGCGCAGCGCGGCCTGGCCAAGCGGGTGCGTGAGCACTTCGGGGGTCTGGACGTGGTGTTCCTGAACGCCGGTGTCTCGGACTGGCGGCCGTTCGAGGACCACACGGAGGACAGTTTCGACCGGCTCTTCGACATCAACGTCAAGAGCGTCTTCTTTCTCACTCAGGCCCTGGTGCCCGTGCTGGCCAACCCGTCCTCGGTCATCCTCAACGCGTCCAACAGCGCGCACGGCGGCTACGGGCACTCGAACGCCTACGCCGCGACGAAGGCGGCTGTCTCCTCCCTGATGCGGTCGTGGAACGCGGACCTGCTCACCTCGCACGGCATCCGGTTCAACGCGGTCAGCCCCGGCCCGGTGGACACCCCGCTGTACTCCGCCTCCAAGCTCGGGATCGAGGACCCCGCGGTGCAGGCGGCGGTTGTGGAGGGGATCAGCTCCACCATCCCGCTCGGCCGCATGGGTCTGCCCGAGGAGGTCGCGGAAGCCGTCGTCTACCTGGCCTCCGACGCCTCCGCCTTCGCGGTGGGCCAGGACCTTATCCTGGACGGCGGCCAGACCGTCCTCTGAGGGCGGGGACGCGGCCGGGAAACGGGCGAGGGGCGTGGGTATGTCGGTGGCGGACCGAGCGGTAACCGGTGGCGACATGTGCCAGGCCGGGTATCACGCGCAGATCAAAGCGGAGAACCGCGCGCGCATCATCCGGGCGGCCCGCGACCTCTTCCTCGCCCGGGGATACGACAAGACCTCCCTCGCCCAGATCGCCAAGCAGGCCCGCGTCTCCACCGGCACCCTCTTCAAGCGGTACCCCACCAAGGCCGCACTGTTCGCGGCCGTCACCTCCGAGCAATGGCAGCTGGACGTGGAGTACGCCGCACCGCCCCCGCCCGGTGATCCCCGGTGTGGCCTGGACCACATCGGCCGCGACTACGCCTGCCTGGTCGCGCGGCCCGGCACGGCGGCGCTGTGCCGCCTGATCATCACCGAACTTCCCCAGATGCCGGAACTCGCCGACATCGTCGGCACAGGCTTCGCCATCGACCGCGGCCCCTTCTTCGACCGGCTCCGCGACTACCTGGACGCCGAAGCACAGGCCGGCACACTCGACTTCCGTTCGGCCGACGGACAGGCGCAGCCGGCATCCGCAGTGGCCGAACAGTTCCTCGGCATGATCTGCGCCCAGTTGCTGTGGCCCCAACTCGTACGGACCGACTTCGTCCCGCCCGACCCCACCGACCCCGCGATCGTGGACGAAGCCGTCGCCCTCATGCTCACCCGCTATCGCACCGGATCCTGAACCCTGGACCACCAGCTCATGTGGCAAGGACCCCGATACGTCGCCCTCCGGGACGGGTGCACGTATGGGTGACTTCGACAAGGAATGGCGGCGAGCGCGACCGGTCCTACCAGTAACCAACAGCGGTCGACAGCTGAGCCAGGACCGTGGCCTGCCGGTACTCCTGACGTGCGACCCCGGCGTTGCGCTCGGTGGCGCGACCACCGACAGGTGATCGACGAAGTACGGCGGGTGAGTACGGCAGTTCACCCGCGCGTGCCATGCCCCGGACTGGGTGTAGGCGAGGCGACTCAGTGCGCGGGGCGGGTGCGAGGGCGCGGAAAGAGGGCCGTCCGGCAGTGGGGGAATCGCCGTGATACCGCCTCGGGTGGGCGGTCGGCGAGAGGCTTGACGCCCGTCCGTGCAGCCGCGCGGACTCTACTGCCTGAGATCGATCATGCGGACCGGCTGCCCCGTCGTGCGAGCAATGGTTTCGAAGTCGCGGTCGAAGTGGAGCAGGGTGAGGCCTGCTTCTTCCGCGGCGGCGGCCACCAGGAGATCAACGGGGCCCGCACTGTGGTGTTCCCCTTTGGTGGTCAGTTGTTCCTGGACGATGCGGGAGCGGCGGTAGATGCCGTCAGGCATGGGGCACCACACGTAGTGGGCGTCGAGTGCAGCCTTCAGTCGCGCGCGGTCCGCGGTTGAGCGGGCGGAGTAGAGGACCTCGAGTTCCGTGATGTCGCAGATCGCGACGAGGCCGGCGCCGATCCTGTCGTCCCACTCAGTTGTGGTCTGGCGGAGCAGGACGCGGGCGAGGGCGGAGGTGTCGATGAGGTAGTCGGCGACGGTCACGGCCGGTACTGGTTCTTGTTCAGGAGAATGTCGATGTCCAGGGCTCCGTCGGTCACCAGTTGCCGGGCGTCTTCGAGCGCGCGCAAGCGCCGGTAGCGGGCGGTGACCTCACGCAGGGCGGTGTTGATGGTGTCGCGCTTGGTGGTGGTGCCGAGTTCCTTGGCGGCTTCTTCCAGTGCCTCGTCGTCGAGGTCGATCACGGTGCGGCTCAAGATGGCCTCCTCATGCACACTGCGGCGTATATCAATATACATGATCGATTGTATATCGACTCGCGCGCCCCTGGGCGGTCTGTTTCCCGGATCCGTGGCCTTGCAGCGAGCGCGTCAGGAGAGGGGTGTGCGCCAGGGACTTCCCGGTGGGCTCCTTTCAGCGTTCGAACTTCCAGGTGAGGCGGGAGGTCGTCACTTTGGGCATGGTGATCCGGATGTCGACGGCGGTGCCGTCAGTGTGCTTGCCGCTACGGGAATCCGAGGAACCGCGACATCGCCGTCTGCGCCGGTCGGATCTCCGTCAGAGTGCGTCGACCGCGCTCACCTTCCACGCGTCCGTCGTGCGGGACATCGTCATCCGCACCCGGTTCAGGTCCACCCGGGACCCCGAGACCTGCGTGCTCTCGGTGACCTGGTTGACGAAGAGCAGGACCACGACCTCGTCCGGGGAGGCCGAGACGACGGAGGCTGCCGGGGTTCCGCCGGAGCCAGGGGCGGCGATCGTTGCCTTCACCACGCCCTGGTACTTCTTGGCCGTTGGGCCCACCACGGTCTTCGTCGTCTTCCCGTACTCGCTGCTGAAGTCACCCGTGAGGTGGGTGCGGGCCTTCGCGAAGTCGCGCTCGAGGTGGCGGTAGTCGTACGACAGGACGCTCGGTGCCGCCTTGCGTGCGGCCGCGACCGCCTCGGTGCGGGCAGCCTCCGTTCGCCGTCCGTCCCGGTACTGCCACCCCAGTACGGCGACTGCCACCAAGCCCGCCACGAGCAGGACGCCGAGCGATGCCGTGAGCAGCCTTCGGCGGCCGGACTTGCCAGGCCTTTCCGGTGTGTCGGCTTCCTCGTACGCCTCCGGCGACGGCTCCGGTGGGTCCTGCCAGCCGTCCTTCGGGGCCTCGACGAGCACGGTGCGGCCCGCGAGCGCGCGCTCGGACCGGCCCTCGGCCTCCTCGTCGGTGGCCGCCACCGAGCCGGCGCCGTGGTGGCTGCGTTCCGCGCGTTTGGCTGCCGCGCGGGCTGCCGCCGTCATCGTGCGCCGGGTGGTGGTGCCGGGGGTGCGGCTGGGGGTCGTCTTCGGCATCGTCATACTCCTCAGTAGTGACTTTTCGCGGCGGTGCCGGTCAGCCGACGAACTCGACGTCCGACGTCAGCCAGCGTCCGTCCCGGTGCACCAGGTCCAGTTGCAGGCGATACGTGCGCGCCTCCCCCTGGGGCACGGCCGTGTTGGTCACCTTGCTGTCGGCGACCACCAGGACGCGGGCCGAGTTCGCGCCCGAGCGGACGATGCCGGCCTCCAGGATCTGGCCCTCGGACACCGATTTGTTCTGGGCCACCAGCTCGGTCAACTGGTCCGTCTGTGCCGCGAACTGCTTCTTGAAGTCGCCCGTGGCGCCTGCCAGGACATTCGCGCTGTCGCGGTCGTAGTGCCGGTAGTCGAGGGACGTGAAGTTCAGTGCCGACTGGCGGGCCGCGGCCATGATGTCCTGGCGGCGCTGGTCTCCCTCGCGCTGTTCGTAGAGGCCGAGGGTCAGCCAGATCGTCAGTGCGGTGACCACGACCGTCGCCGTCGCCAGGCCCAGTGACGATGCTCGTCCCGACAGTAGCTTGCCCATGGTCTTCAGCGCCTTCCTCACGCCATCGGTCCGACTAGCAGCCATTGCCACGACTCCTTTCCGAACACGGCCCGCTGGCCGCCCGTCGAGCCGATCTCGACGGCCCTTCCATCCGGGCCGGCGGTCATGCCGGTCTCCGGGTCGTACGGCGTGACGTACGCCGTCTGCTGAGCGTCGCCGTAGGCGGCCGACGCGCCTGGGGCATTCTGCGCGCCCCGTACCGACGACTCGCTGCCTCGGGGGAGCGTGCAGCGGGCGTCGGTGTTCGCCGCGCGGGTACTGGTGTCGGCCGGGTCGCGGCGCGCCGTGCCGTAGCCCTGGGTGCACGCAGGGGGGTCGTCGGCGTTGATCACCAGGCCGAAGTGGGTCGTGCCGTCGCCCGGTACGACCGTGTAGCTGCCCGCCACCATCACCGGGAAGGTGACCAGGGCCTGTTCCACGCCGGGCAGGCGGGCCAGGGTCACCTGGCCACCGCTGATCAGGTTCGCCAGCAGGACCGACAGCTCCGGCCCGGCCGACTTCAGCAGGGAGTTCACCTCTTGCGCCGCCGGCCTCGCGTTGCCGATCAGCTTGCGCAGGTCACCGTCGCTCGCCTTCAACTGGGCTGTGAGGGCCGCCAGATCGTTCGCGAACGACTTGATCGACGAACCCTGGTCCGCCTGGGTCTTCAGGACCTTCCGTGAGTCCTCGATGAGCGCGATCGTCTCCGGCAGCGCCTCCGACGCCGACTCGATCAGGGCGTTGCCCGAGTCCACCAGGCGGCTCAGGTTCGGGCCCGTCCCCGCGAACGCCTTGCCCAACTCGTCGATCGTGACCTGCAGATCGTCCTTGCCCACCGAGTTCACCAGGCGGTCCAGGCTGAGGACCAGTTCCGTCGTCGGGAGCGGAACGCGCGTGTCGGCGCGCGAGATCGTGCTGCCGTCGAGGAGGTACGGGCCGTCGGACGTGCGCGGTTGCAGATCCACGTACTGCTCGCCCACCGCCGAACGGTTCGCCACGACCGCCAGCGTGTCCGCCGGGATGCGCGGCGCCTCGCCGTCGATGTCGAGGGCGACGGACACGCCGTCGGCGCCCGTCAGACGCAGCTCGCCCACCCTCCCCACCGGCACTCCGCGATACGTCACCTCGGCGCCGGGGAAGATGCCCCCGGAGTCGGCGAAGTCCGCCCGCACGGTGTAGCCGCGGTCCAGGACCTTGTCCACCAGACCCGTGTACTCGGCGCCGACGTACGACACTCCTACGGCGGTGATGGTGGCGAAGGCGAGCAGCTGGGTCTTGACCGTACGTGTGATCACGGGCGGACTCCCTTCAGCATCAGCTCGGCCAGGTCCAGGTCGATGTCCTCCGGCCATTCGGTCCCGGTGCCGTAACTGCCGTGGCCGGCGTAACCGCTGTACGTGCTGGCGCACACCGGCGGGCACAGCAGGCCACCGCCACCCTCGTTGGGGGCCGAGGGGGACGACGGCACGCTCGGTGTGCCTGGCAGGGCGGTGGGAGTGGGGACGCCTGGCAGGTTCGGTATCTCCGGTACGTCCGGCAGTTCCGGGGTCTCAGGAAGCTCGGGTCCCGGGGTCTGACCGTCGCCGGCCCCGCGGCCCGGCTCGTCCGTCACGTTGCCGTAGATCCCGGCCAGGTCGATGTCGGCCGTGACGTGCAGGTTGACGTGGTCGCCCCTGATCGCGTCCACCGCGTTGCGGGGGAACGGGTAAGTGGTCAGCAGCTCAAGGGAGTTGGGCAGGTCGTCGCCCGCTTTGTTGAGCTGCTGCAGGATCGGGCGCAGTTTCTTGAGGTTGGCGACCGTGTCGTCGTGCGAGGCGTCGACCACCTTCGTGCCCGTCCTGCCGAGCTTCGACAGTGCGGTGAGCATGCGGGTCAGGTCGCGGCGCTGGTCGGCCAGCACCTTCAGGGCCGGCGGCATCGCGTCGACGGCCTCGGCGATGGTCTTCTTCTCCTTGGCGAGTCTCTTGGCGAGTCGGTCCACGGCCTTCAGGGCCCGGATGATGTCCTTCTTCTGCGCGTCCAGGCCGCCCACAAAGACGTTCAACTCCTTCAGCAGGGACCTGACCCGGTTCTCCCGTCCCTCCAGTGCCTTGTTCAGCTCCACGGTGATCGTCTTGAGCTGGGCCACCCCACCTCCGTTGAGCAGCGCGGACAGGGCGGACAGCACCTCCTCGATCTCCGGGTTGCGGCCACTGCGGGACAGGGGGACCACATCGCCGTCGCCGAGCCGCCCGACCGGCGCCGTGCCCACCGGCTTGGACAGCGCCACGTACTTCTCGCCGAGCATGCTGGTCTGCCGCAGCTCGGCGATCGCGTTGCCGGGCAGTTCCACCGAGTCGGCGACCCGGAGGCGTACGCGCGCGTGCCAGCCCTTCAGCTCCACCTTCTCCACCGCGCCCACGGTGACGTTGTTGACCTTCACCGCCGACTGCGGCACCAGGTCCAGTACGTCACGGAACTCGACGGTGACGTGGTACGCGTTCCCGTCCGCCGCCGCACCTCCCGGCAGCTGAACGTCGTACCAGCCGTTGAACTCGCAGCCGGTCAACAGCAGTGAACCGGCCGCCGCCCAGGCCGCCGCCCCGCCCTTGCGCGGCATCCTCGTTCGCTCGACGCTCATGCGCTCGCCTCCAGAATTCCGCCGAGCGTCCGGTCGACCGTGCCCGTCACGGCGGTGCCCTGCGGGACCTCCGGCAGGGAGTCGAACAACTCCCTCAGTTCCTCGCAGTCGGGGTTCTCGCCGCCCTCGTCCCCGGTCGTGCTGAGTACGGAGCACAGCAGCGACGCCGGATCCTGCGGCTGGTCGGCGTTGTTGCGGGTGTCGAGGGTGCCGGCCGACGGGTTGTAGGCGTTGTTGAGGTTCGACAGGCCGGTCGGGGCGACCTCCAACAGCTCCTCCAGAGCGGCTCGTTGGGTGACGAGTACCTTGGTCACCTTGCTGAGACCCTCCACGTTCGAGGTCAGCGACTTCTTGTTCTTCTTCACGAAGTCGGACACGTCACCCAGTGCCGTCCCGAGGTTCTTCAGTGCCGCCGCCAAGTCCTCGCGCTCGCCCGCGAGTTGCTCGGCGACCTTCGCGAGGCTGCTGTTGAACGACCGCACGCTCTTGTCGTCGGCCGCCAGCGCAGCCGTGAAGACCTGGAGGTTGCGGATCGTGCCGAACAGGTCCGTGCGGCCGTCGGACAGGGTGGTGACCGCTTCCGAGAGGTCCTCGACCGTCCGGTGCAGGTTCTCGCCCTGGCCGTCGAGGTTGTCCGCGCTCACTCCGAGCAGCCGCGACAGCGAGCCGTCCTTGTTGGCGCCCTCGGGGCCGAGCGCCTCGGCCGTGGTGTGCAGGCTGTCGAAGACCCGGTCCAGTTCGACGGGGGCCGCCGTGCGCGACTCGGGGATCTCGTCCCCGGTCCGCAGCACCGGACCGCCCCGGTACACCGGCAGCAGCTGCACATAACGGTCGCTGACCACCGAGGAGTTGATGATCGCGGCCTGCGCGTCCGCCGGGACCTTGCGGCCGGCGTCGTATTCCAGGGCGACCCGCACCCGGTCGCCCTCCGGCGTGATCTTCCTGACCTCACCGATCCGGACCCCGAGGACGCGGACGTCCGAACCGGGGTAGATGCCGACCGTGCGCGGGAAGTACGCCGTGACGCGGACCGGTTCGAGGCGGGGCCACAGGACGTAGGCGAGCGCGGCGACGAGGGCCAGTGCCGTGAGCACGGCCAGCCGCTTCCTGGCCCTGACAGGGATGTTCACTGTGCCGCCCTTCCCGTCCGCGGCACCACCGGAGCGGCGACCAGGTTCTGTACGTAGGAGTCGAACCAGCGGCCGTTGCCGAGGGTGTTGGTGAAGACCCGTACATAAGGCGCGAGGAGCCTGATGCTCCGATCCAGGCTGGACTGGTTCCGTTCGAGCATGTCCACCACGTCGTTCAGGCCCTTGAGCGCGGGCCCGATCTCCTTCTGGTTGTCCTGGACCAGGCCGGAGAGCTCGACGCCGAGCGCGGTGGAGCTCTTCAGCAGTTTGTGGATCGCCCCGCGCCGCTTGCTGATCTCCTTGAACAGCTTGTCGCCGTCCTTGACCAGGGCGGTGAAGTCCCCGGAGCGGTCGGCCAGGACGCCCGTGACGCCGTTCGCGTGGTCGAGTAGCTCGCGCAGCGCCTTGTCGCGGGAGGCCACCGTCCGGGAGATCTGCGACAGGCCCTTGATGGACGCCCGTACCTCTTCCGGTGAGTCCTCGAAGGTGGTGGAGATCGTGTCCAGGGCCTTCGCCACGCGGTCGGTGTCGATCTCCTCCGACGTGGTGGTGAGGTCGCTGAACGCCTGTACGACGTCGTAGGCGGGGACCGTGCGCTTCAGCGATATCTCGCTGCCTGGCGCCAACTGGCCCCGCCCCTTGGGGTGCAGCGCCAGGTACTTCGCGCCGAGGATCGTCTTCACCCGGATCGACGCGCCGGTCTCCCTGCCGAAGCCCGGCTCGCCCTTGATCTTGAAGGTGACCTTGACGTGGTCGCCGTCCAGGTCGACCTCTTCGACCTTGCCCACCTTGACCCCGGCGATCCGCACCTCGTCACCGGGCTTGAGTCCGCCGGCCTCCGCGAAGGCCGCGCTGTACGTCTCGCCGCCGCCGATCACCGGCAGACGGTCGGCGTTGAACGCGGCCACGGTCAGCAGCGCGAGGACGGTGAGGCCGACCGCGCCGATGACGACGGGGTTGCGGTCGCGGAAGGGGCCGAGGTGCGGGTGGCGGAGCCGTATTCTCGGCAGCTTCGGCAGCTCGACGCGCACCTTCATCAGCGGCTCCGGGCGGCGCGGGCGCGGCTTGCGGCGCGGCAGGAGCCGTACCTTCGGCAGCCGTACGCGCGGCAGCCTCGGCGGTTCCACACGCACCTTGAACAGCGGCTCCGGGCGGCGGTTCTTACGGCTCCTACGGCTCATGTCCCGCACCTCGCCCTCGCCACATGCATCTCCGGCGTGAGCACCTGCTTCGTCTTCGGCAGCACGATCCGCCCGTCGAAGTCGCAGAGGTAGAAGTTGAACCACGAGCCGTAGGACGCCGCCCCCGTCAGCTCGTTGAGTTTGTTCGGCAGCCGCTTCAGCACGCCCTCCACGGTCTTCTCGTTGTCCTTCAGCGTTCCGGTGAGCTTGGTCAGCTCGGCGATGTCGTCCTTCAGGGGCGGACGCGCGTCCTTCAGCAGCCCCGAGGTGGCCTCCGTCAGATCGCCGATGCTCACCAGCGACTGCCCGATGGGCTTGCGGTCGGCGGACAGTCCCGAGATCACCCGGCGCAGCTGCTTGAGCAGCCCGGAGAAGCGGGCGCCGCGCTTGTCGAGCGTCTCCAGGACGGTGCTGAGGTTGTCGATCACCGAGCCGACCAGCTCGTCGCGGTCGGCCAGCGTCGAGGTGAGCGACGCCGTGTGTACGAGCAGGCTGTTGACGGTGCCGCCCTCGCCCTGGAGGGTCTTGATGATCTCGGTGGCGAGCTGGTTGACGTCCTTCGGGCTGAGCGCGGCGAACAGCGGCTTGAAGCCGCCCAGCAGAGCGTTGAGGTCCAACGCCGGTTGCGTACGCGCCAGCGGGATCGTCGCGCCGGGCCGCAGCCGGGTGCCGTCGCCCGTGCCCTCGGTCAGCGCGACGTACCGCTGCCCGACCAGGTTGCGGTACCGGATGACCGCGCCCGTGCCGGTCAGCAGCGGCCGGTCCTGGCTGACCGTGAAGGTGACCTCGGCCAGCGTCCGGTCCTTGATCCGGATGCCCTCGACCTCGCCGACCCGCACCCCGGCCACCCGGATGTCGTCGCCCTCCTCCAGGCCTGTGACGTCGCTGAACACCGCGCGGTACCTGTGCTCAGGGGTGAAGGAGACGTTCACGATGGTGGCGGCCAGCAGGGCCGTCGCCAGGATCGTCACCAGTGCGAAGAGGCTGAACTTGATGAGCGGGGCAGCGGTCTGCCGGGCTCCACCCGTGGTCCTCATGCCACGCTCACCGCCGTCCCGCGCGCCAACGGCCCGAACAGCAGCGTCGCGACCGGCGGCACCTCGTCGGCGGGCACGCCCAGGACAGGTGCCACCAGCGAGCCGACGGCCCGCTGCTCGGCCTGGGTGGCGGAGACGCCGGCCGGTCCCGACGACGAACTCGACGGCTTCGAGCCGTCGTTGAGGTGGGCCCCGGGCGCCGGCACCTGCGGATTCGGCAGACCATGGCAGTCGGGCCCGGACCGCTCGCCGTAACGCGGCTCCTCGCCGGGCTCGTACGCCCCCTGTGGCCGTACGACCTCCAGCGTGATGTGCATCTTGCCGCCCCGGAACGCCTCCTCGGAGGCCTTCTCCTGCCGGACGAGACCGGCCAGCAGGCACGGGTACTCGGGGGAGTAGCGGGCGAACAGCTCCAGCGTCGGACGCGAGACCTGACCGAGGGTGATCAGCCGGTCGCCGTTCGCGTCGAGGAAGTCCTCCGCCGTGCCCGCGACGGTGGCCGTGGTCTTCAGCGCCGCGGCCAGCCGGTCCTTCTGCTCGACGATCATGCGGCTGGTGGTGACGGTGTTGTGCAGGATCTCCATCAGGTCGGGCGCCGCGTCGCCGTAGACCTCGGCGACCTCGGCGAAGCGGGCGATGTCCTCGGTGAGGGAGGGCAGATGGGGGTTGAGGCGGCGCAGGTAGGCCTCCAGGCGGGTGAGGTTGTCGCCGACGCGGTCACCGCGGCCTTCGAGGGCGGTGGCGAACGCGGAGAGGGTGGCGTTGAGCTTGCCGGGCTGGACCGTCCGGAGCAGGGGCAGCAGGTCGTTCATCAGCTGCTGCACCTCGATGCCGACGCGGGTGCGGTCCTGGGTGATGACGTCCCCGGCGCGGATCGGGCGAGCCGAGGAAGACGATGAGGACACAGCGTGCGCGGGCGCGACCAGGTCGACGTACTTCTCGCCGAACAGCGTCTTGGGCAGCAGCCTCGCCCGCACGTCGGACGGGATGTGGGCGACGTGCTCCGGCTTGAGCGCGATGTCGAGCGTCGCCTTCGTCCCATCGGCCCGCACCTCGCGCACCTCGCCGACCAGCAGCCCGCGCAGCTTGACGTCGGCGCGCGGATCGAGCTGGTTGCCGAGGCTGTCGGCCTCCAGCGTGATCCACACGACCGGCGTGAACACCTGCCGGTAGACGGCTACCGACAGCGACAGCAGCAGGGCGAGTACGACGATGAAGACGACGCCGTACAACCTCAGCCTCAGTACCCTCATACGGCGGCTCACCCCGCGATCCTTACGGTCGTGTTTGCGCCCCAGATCGCGAGCGACAGGAAGAAATCAAGGACGTTGATCGCCACGATCGAGGTCCGCACCGCACGGCCCACCGCCACGCCGACGCCCGCCGGGCCGCCGCTCGCGTAGTAGCCGTAGAAGCAGTGCACCAGGATGATCAGCACGGCGAAGACGAGCACCTTGCCGAAGGACCACAGCACGTCGACCGGTGGCAGGTACTGCTGGAAGTAGTGGTCGTAGGTACCGACCGACTGCCCGTAGTAGCCGGTGGTGATGGTGCGGGCGGCGAGGTACGAGGACAGCAGGCCGATCACGTACAGCGGGATGACCGCCACGAACCCGGCGATCATCCTCGTCGTCACCAGGAACGGCAGCGAGGGCACGCCCATGACTTCGAGCGCGTCGGTCTCCTCGCTGATCCGCATCGCGCCCAACTGCGCGGTGAAACCGGCGCCGACCGTCGCCGAGAGCGCGAGCCCCGCCACCAGCGGGGCGATCTCCCGGGTGTTGAAGTACGCCGAGAGGAACGCCACGAAGTTGGAGGTGCCGAGCTGGTTGAGGGCCGCGTATCCCTGGAGGCCGACCTCGGTGCCGGTGAAGAACGACAGGAAGGCGATCACACCGACCGTGCCGCCCACCACGGCGAGGGCCCCCCGGCCGAAGCTCACCTCGGCCAGCAGTCGCAGGATCTCCTTCTTGTAGCGGCGCAGGGTACGGCCTGTCCAGGCCAATGAGCGGCCGTAGAAGACGAGTTGGACTCCGAGCTCTTCGAGTGAGCGCAAAGGGCGTTGAAGCGGTCTCATCGGCTAACCCCTCTGCGGGACGACCTGGAAGTACACCGCGGTCATCACGAAGTTCGTCACGAACAGCAACATGAAGGTGATCACCACCGACTGGTTCACCGCGTCGCCCACACCCTTCGGTCCGCCCTTCGCGGTGAGCCCCTTGTACGAGGCGACGATCCCGGCGATCGCGCCGAAGACGAGTGCCTTGACCTCGGCCGCCCACAGGTCGGAGAGCTGGGCGAGGGTGGTGAAGGAGGCGAGGTAGGCGCCGGGAGTGCCGTTTTGCAGGACGACGTTGAAGAAGTAGCCGCCCGCCACGCCGACCACCGACACCAGGCCGTTGAGCAGCACCGCCACCAGCATCGACGCCAGCACGCGCGGCACGACGAGTCGGTGGATGGGGTCGATGCCCAGCACCTGCATCGCGTCGATCTCGTCGCGGATCTTCCGCGCCCCGAGGTCGGCGCAGATCGCCGTGCCGCCGGCGCCCGCGATCAGCAGCGCGGTGACGATGGGCGAGGCCTCGCGCAGCACGGCGAGCACGGAGGCGGCACCCGAGAAGGACTGGGCGCCGAGCTGCCGCGTGAGGCTGCCGATCTGCAAC
The DNA here is from genome assembly GCF_019049245.1 of Streptomyces sp. AC555_RSS877. Taxonomy (GTDB): domain Bacteria; phylum Actinomycetota; class Actinomycetes; order Streptomycetales; family Streptomycetaceae; genus Streptomyces. The sequence goes on from NZ_JAGMUK010000079.1 coordinate 59,080, forward strand.
GCGATGACCGCGCCGAAGGGGATGGAGACCAGGGCCGTCGGCAGGATGGTGACGCTCGCGACGAACCACGCCTGCTGGATGAACTCCCTTGCCTGGAAGGGCCGTCGGGGAATGGTCCGGACGACGTCCAGCGCCATTGCGAACAGGCTCCCCGAGTGCCGCAGTGCTCCGGTCGGTGACAGACTCATGCGCCGGCCACCGCCTTCTGGTGCGGCGCGGCCTCGCGTCGGGCGATCGCCTCCCAGCGCGGCGGCCGGGGAATGCCCGGCCCCGGCAGCAGGCGGGGAGTCAGAGCCTGACTGCCGGGAGACCGTGTGCCCTTGCCGTCGTCGCCGAGCGCGGCGAGCTCCTGCTCGACCTGCGCGGCGTCCTTCTCCTCCGCCATCCCGATCGGGCCCTGCATCCGGCCGTTCAGGAACTGCCGTACGACCGGCTCGTCGCTGGTCAGCAGCTTCTCGCGCGGCCCGAACATCACCAGCTCGCGGCGGAACAGCAGCCCGATGTTGTCCGGCACCTGGCGGGCCGAGGCGATGTCGTGCGTGACGATCAGGAAGGTCGCGTCGATCTGGGCGTTGAGGTCGACGATGAGCTGGTTGAGGTAGGCGACGCGGACCGGGTCCAGGCCCGAGTCGGGTTCGTCGAAGAGGATGATCTCCGGGTCGAGCACCAGGGCCCGCGCCAGCCCCGCCCGCTTCCGCATGCCGCCGGAGATCTCGCCGGGCAGCTTCCCCTCGGCGCCGATCAGCCCGACCATGTCCATCTTCTCCAGCACGATGCGCCGGATCTCGCTCTCGGACTTACGGGTGTGCTCGCGCAGCGGAAAGGCGATGTTGTCGTACAGGTTCATCGACCCGAACAGTGCGCCGTCCTGGAACAGTACGCCGAACAGCTTCCGCACCTCGTACAGGTCGTGCTCGCGGAGCCTCGTGATGTCCCGGCCCTGGATCGTGATCGAGCCGCGCTCCGGTTTCAGCAGTCCCACGAGCGTCTTGAGGAAGACCGACTTGCCCGTGCCCGAGGGGCCGAGCATGACCGAGACCTCCCCGGCGGGCAGCGTCAGTGAGACGTCCTGCCAGATGACCTGGTGACCGAAGGACTTGGTCAGCCCTTCCACACAGATCTCGACACCCATCCGGTCCACCCTTCAGCCCCTGGAGCAGCTCTGACATCTGCTCTACGGGGAGGGGACGGGCGTCCGTCGCTCGGATGGCGGATTTTTTCGAGCGGGTTTCCGGTCGAGGGGTTCGCGGCGATCTGTGACGGTATGTCCGGAGCTACGGCAGTGGAGTCGCCGTCGGCACGGGGAGCGAGGCGGACGGTACGACCGTGGAGGCGTCCGGGATCGCCGGGAGTGGCGCGTCCGTGGGAAGGGCGGAGGACATGGCCGGCAGATCGGGGACCCCGGCCAGTTCCGGCACCTCGGGCACCGGCGGCACCTCCGGCGCGGACAGCACCGGCGCGGACAGCACCGGCAGGGGGGACACGGAGAGCTCCGGCAGCGACGGCACGGTGAGCGGCAGGAACGATTCGCTCGCCGGGGACCCGGCTGCTCTCCGTTCGGCCGACGCGGGCTGGCTCCCCTGAGACGTACGCCCCTCGCCACCGCCGTCCGGGCGCAGCGCCTCCGGACCCTGCGAGGCGACAGCGGGCCGAGGCGCCGTACCGCCCCCCTCAACGGCGTACGGCAGCAACACCAACCCCGCCACCGCCAGCGTCGCCGCCGTCGAGGTGACCGCAACGGCCTGCACCTTGCCGTCCCCGCGCGGCCGCCCCCGGCCGATCACGAACAGCGCGAACCCGAGCGTGGCCGCCAGCGACTGCCGCAGTGTCCGCCGTGCCCGGGCCAGCAGCGACTCGACGGTCCGGTAGCTCAGCCCCATCCGGACGGCGACCTGGCCGACGTCCAGGTCCTCCGACCTCAGCCGCAGCGCCTCGGCCTGCCGCGCGGGAAGCTCACCACTGCGTACAGCCAGCCACTTCGCCTCGGCCCGGTCGCACACCGCCTCCTCGACGGGCACCGGGCCGGGGGCGATGAGGGTCGGGCTGGTGCGGACCTGGGCATCGCGGTTCACCTGTCGGTAGCGGTCGACGCACAGCCGCATCGTGACCGTCGTCAGCCAGGCCACGAGCCGCTCGTCGTCCAGGCCGGGGCGCTCGGCGGCGCGCAGCATCGCCTCGTGCACCGCGTCCTCGGCGTCCTCCGCGCTCATCGACCGGCGCCGGGCCACCTTGAGCAGCTGCTCGCGGTGGCTCCACATGCGCTGCCAGCGGTCGTCGGCGGCGTGCAGCTCCGCGGGTATTTCCGCGGGCGATTCCGCAGGCATGTCCGTCGCCATGAGGGCCCCTTCGCGCTCACCCACCGGTCTCGTGCTGTCCGGCGGGAGGCGCACATTACCGCCGAGTATCAGCGGTTGTGGAGGGGGCGGCGGTGATCGAGTCCGCGCTGTTATTGGTCAGCGTTACGGGTCAGCTGGTCGGCGCTGGGCAGCAGGTCGTCGCCGGGGAGCCCGATGTCCGGGTCGGGGAGGGGGAGTTGCGGCTCCTCCGTCTCCCCGGGATCGGGGGCCGGGCGGGAGGTGGTGGGGGTCGGCGAGGCGGGGGTCGACGGGGTGCGGGACGGGGTGGCGCTCGGACGGGCGGAGGGTGTGCGTGAGGCCGACTTCGAGGGTGACCGCGACGGCTCGGGGCGGGCCGAGGCGCCGGCGGAGCCGTCCGGCACCACCCGGTGCCCTTCCAGGAAGTACGCGTACCAGGCCCGGACCGTGCGCAGATACGCCGTCGAGTGGTTGTAGCCGAGGATCGCCCGGTCCAGCTGGGCGGGATGCGACAGATCCCGGCCGCCCGCGCAGAGGTAGCGTCCGGCGGCGAGTGCCGCGTCGAAGACGTTGTTCGGATCCGTACGCCCGTCGCCGTTGCCGTCCGCGCCCCAGCGGGCCCAGGTCGACGGGATGAACTGCATCGGCCCGACCGCCCGGTCGTACGCCGTGTCCCCGTCGTGAGCACCGCCGTCGGTGTCCCGGATCAGCGCGAAGGCGACGCCGTCCAGCCGTGGCCCGAGGATCGGCGTCACCGTCGTACCGTCCGACGTCACTCCGCCACCCCGCGCCTGCCCGGACTCCACCTGCCCGATCGCCGCCAGCAGCTGCCATCGCAGCCGGCAGCCGGGCGCCTCACGTGAGAGCCGCTCCTCTGCTCGCCGGTAAGCGGCGAACACGCTCGCCGGCAGCGCAGCGCCCACCGCCGCCGGTGCCGCGTCGCCGTCCCGCTTGCCGGCCCGCAGCGGCGGCAGCTCGGTGCGGTACGGGGTGTTGCCGGACACGCCCGGTCCGTGCCCGGCGGATGCCTGCCCGGGTGCCGGCGCCGAGGCCCGCGCCGGGGCCGCCCCCGGCGCCTGTGACGCGGTCAGCGCAACCATCGCCGCCACCGCGGCCGCCGTACCCTTGACGACTCTGACTCCGTGCCCTGCCACTTTCTGGTCCCCTCCCTGCAGACGTCTGTCCGTCGTCTGCTCTACGGGGCAGGAGGATGGGTCCGTCGCACCGGTTTCCGCGCGTGCCGCTGGGGCGGCTTCCGCCACTCCGAAGAGGACCTCGCACTCGACGGTCAGCACTACGAGAACCAGCGACCTCCCGCAGAACGCCCTGTGAGTAGCTCGCCACCACCGGAGCTGAACTGTGGCCGCCGCTTGACTTGGTCCAGTCCCTCCTGTGCGGCCTCGTTGAGGCCGCGTTGGGGCCGCAAGGGCGGGAACAGACTGACAAGGGCTGAGTAGCACCGACACCGCTCATCCTGCCTGACCTGCGAAAACGCCCCCGGCGGCCCAGCTTCTCACCGGCTCCGCGGGCCAGGGCAGGCGGCCTGGCGGACCTCCCTGGTCAGAGCGTGCCCTCTGGGACGGACGGCGGGACACCGGCGGCGGGCTCGGGCGCCGCCCAGGGCGTCGCCGCCCTCGGGCCGGTGCCGCGGAAGGTGGCCATCCCTTCTGTCCCGAGGGTCTCGATCGGCTCGCATTCCCGACATGTAATGTGCCTTAACTGTCGGCACCTATTACATGCGGAGGTCGTGTGGATACCGAGATCGTGCGAGCCTGGGTCGACGGCTGGGCCACCTCGCGCGGGGCCGCCCCTCCCGTGGAAATCCCCTGGGGATTCACGGTGGACGTCGGACTGCCTACGCAGGTGACCCGGCACGTCTTACCCAACGCCGACGAGACGCTCATCCGCAGGCTCATGGAGACGGCCACAGCACCTGGCACCTGGCTCAAGGTACTCGCGGCCCCAGAGGTCATATCCCCCTGGCTCACACCCGCATGGGCCTTTGACGCCCCTGGCTTCCTGATGTCGACAACCCTGCACCCGTCCACGACGGACCTCCCTGCCGGCTACCAACTGCGCACCTGGAGCCGAGGTGATGTCACCCGCGCCCTCATCCTCGACATGCGCGGCGCCTTTGCCGCCCACGGCCAGGTCGCCGGCCCTTCCCGCGCCGGCCACGTCGTGTTCGACCAGATAGAGACCGCACCCGCTCACCGTCGCCAGGGCCTGGGACGGGCAGTCATGCGCACCCTGGCCAACGCGGCGATCACGGCGGGCGCTCGGGCTGGGGTGCTCGCCGCCACGGTTGACGGGCAGGGCCTTTACGAGTCGCTTGGCTGGACCATGCGCGCACCACTCACCAGTGTCTTCCTCACGTCATCCGACGCCGGACGATAGACGGCAGGCTCAGGCCGCCGCAGCGTGTACATCGACCCTGGGCCAGCAGCAATGGCGAGGAGCCGGCCGTAGCCCGGCCAACTTCTTGGTCTTGTCCACCGCTTCCGTCGGATGCGCGTTGGCGATGCCCCCGCCCGGCCGCACTGCTGACGTGTGAGGGTGCGGTTTCCGGTGATGCTGTAGCGCGTCCGGCCGCGAGCGGGCCGTTCGTCATGACCGGGACCGACCTCACCTGGCGGTTGTCTCTCCGCGACACGGCGAAGGTCCTAGGACCAATGCCTGATCGGCGGGAAGCAGCTCTTGCTGCTAGCTTCCAGTTGCACATTAGTTGCAATAATGAGCCGAAGGATGTTGGACATGGCGGTTTACACGCTCCCGGAGCTTCCGTACGACTACGCGGCGCTCGAACCGGTCATCAACCCCCAGATCGTCGAGCTGCACCACGACAAGCACCACGCGGCGTACGTGAAGGGCGCGAACGACACGCTGGAGCAGCTCGCGGAGGCGCGCGACAAGGAGGCGTGGGGTGCGATCAACGGCCTGGAGAAGAACCTGGCCTTCCACCTCTCCGGCCACATCCTCCACTCCATCTACTGGCACAACATGACCGGTGACGGCGGCGGCGAGCCGCTGGCCGCCGATGGTGTGGGCGAGCTCGCGGATGCGATCGCCGAGTCGTTCGGCTCGTTCGCGGGCTTCAAGGCGCAGTTGACCAAGGCCGCCGCGACGACCCAGGGTTCGGGCTGGGGCGTCCTCGCCTACGAGCCGCTCAGCGGCCGCCTCATCGTCGAGCAGGTCTACGACCACCAGGGCAACGTCGGCCAGGGCTCGACCCCCATCCTGGTCTTCGACGCCTGGGAGCACGCCTTCTACCTGCAGTACAAGAACCAGAAGGTCGACTTCATCGACGCCATGTGGGCCGTCGTCAACTGGCAGGACGTGGCGCGGCGTTATGCCGCCGCCAAGGAGCGCGGCGACAGCCTGCTGCTCGCGCCGTGAGCGCAATGAGGCCGTAGCGCGTCCGCGGTCGCACAGATGTCCTGCTCGTGATCGTCTTCTCAACTTTCACTCGCAGGCAGCACAACAGAGGGCTCCTGCGAGGACATGACTCGCAGGGGCCCTCCGGCTGACGGGTTCTCCTTGACCAGCGTGTCCCAGTCGACTGTCCGGTCGCACCAGCGCCGCAGGAGCACACGGTCGTGTCCCACGGCGAGCAGGCCCGCACCGGTCGTCCGGCGGTAGTCCTCGACGACGGTGACCAGCGCGGCTGTGGTGGAGGCGTCCAGCATCGCCGTCATCTCGTCGCACACCAGCCAGCGTGGGCGCAGCACGAGGGCGCGGGCCAAGCAGGCGCGTTGCAGCTGGCCGTCGCTGACCTCGTGCGGGCGCCTGCCCAGCAGGTCGGGGGTCAGGCCGACGGTCGCGGCCAGTTCGGGAACCCGTTCAGGGACGGCCTCGCGGCGGCCCGTGGCGCGCAGGGGCTCGGCGATCAGGTCGGTGAGCCGCAGCCGGGGGTCGGCGGACAGCCGGGGCTGCTGGAAGACGATCCCGATGGCGGTGCGCCGTTCGCTCGAGGCGCGGTGGCGCCAGCGGTGTACCGGTGCGCCGTCCAGGACGAGGGCGCCGGAGTCCGGGCGATGCAGCAGGGCGGCGACGCGCGCCAGGGTGGACTTGCCGCAGCCGCTTGGCCCGAGCAGCCCGACAGCTTCGCCGGGAGCGATGGTCAGGGAAGCGTTCCGCACCACGGGTGCGTGCCGCTCGTATCCGGCGGTGATGCGGCGCAGTTCAAGCACGGAGATCCTCCTGCACGTAAGGGTGGTGGCAGGCGACGGCCCCCGCGCTGGTCAGGTGCGGCAAGGTGGCGCAGGTGTCGGTGGCCCGGGCGCAGCGGGCGGCGAAGGCGCAGCCGTCGGGGAGTTCGCCCAGTTCCGGGGGCATGCCGGGGATGGGGGAGAAGGCGCGGTCCGGGAGGGCTTGGAGGAGGCCACGGCTGTAGGGATGGCGGGGGCCGGGAGAGCCGAAGAAGGCCTGCGCGTCGGCCAGTTCGACGAGCCGCCCCGCGTACATCACGGCCACGCGGTCGGCTATGCGTTCGGCCGCTGCCAGGTCGTGGGTGATCACCAGCAGGGCTTGTCCGGCGGTATCCACAGGACGCCGTAGCTCGTCGACCGTGCGGTCGACCAGGTCGCGGTCGAGTCCGGTGGTCGGTTCGTCGGCGAGCAGCAGGGGTGCGTCGCCGACGAGGGCGAGGGAGGTGGCGGCGCGCTGGGCGAGGCCGCCGGAGAGCTGATGCGGGTGACGGTCGAGATGGTCCGGGGGGAAGGCGGCACGCTCGGCTGCCGATCGCGCGGCCTGAGCCCGGGCGGCGCGGCCACGGCTGCCGGTCAACGCGGCGACCGTCTCCTCCAGTTGGGAGCGGATGGTGCGTACGGGGGTGAGGTGCGCGGCGGGACTCTGCGGAATGAGGCCGATCAGGCGGCCACGGACCCTGCGGGCGAGGGTCTGCTCGTCGGTGGAGAGCAGGTCGAGATCGCCGAGGCGGGCCTCGCCCGCGGTCTGGGCGTTGGCGGGGAGCAGGCCGAGCAGGGCGGAGGCGAGGACGGACTTGCCGCAGCCGCTCTCCCCGACCAGGGCCAGGCACTCGCCGGCCGCCACGTCGAAGTGCGCGTCGGTGACGGCGGCGATCCGGCGACCGCCGGGCATGAGGAAGCGCACGGACAGCCCGCGTACCGACAGCACGGGCTGTCGCTCGGTGAGAGTCACAGCATCAGCTCCGATCGGCGGCGGGGGTTGATCCGCTCCCGCCAGGCCCCCGCGAGACCGGCGATGGCCAGAGTCGGGACGATGATGAAGAGGCCGGGGAAGAGGGTCGGCCACCACTGCCCGGCCAGCAGGGAACCTCGTGCGCCCTGGATGAGGGTGCCGAGACTCGCCGTGTGCGTGGGCAGCCCGAGGCCCAGGAAGGACAGGGCCGACTCGTGCCACATGGCATGCGGCACCATCAGGACGGCGGCGAGCGCGGCCTGGGGCAGAACTGCAGGCAGCAGGTGTCGTAGCGCCACCCGCCACCGGGACGCGCCACCGGAGACGGCGGCGTCGATGTAGGGGCGCGACCGCAGGGACATCACCTCGGCCCGCACGATGCGGGCTGTGGACAGCCAGTGGGTGAGCCCGACCGAGACCACCACCGGCCAGACCCCCGGCTGGAACACGGCCACGATGAAGATGCCCATCAGCAGGTGGGGTATGGACGAGAAGGCGTCGACCACACGCATGAGGCCGCGGTCGACCCAGCCGCCCAGGGCCCCGGCGGTGGCGCCGACGGCGGTACCGATCACGGTCGCGGCCAGGGCCGCCGCCACACCGACCAGCAGGGAGACCCGCAGCCCGTAGACGCAGCGGACCAGCAGGTCGCGCCCGAGGTCGTCGGTGCCGAAGGGGTGGGACCAGCTCGGCGCAAGCAGTTTGGCGGCCAGATCCACGGCTTGCTGGTCGAGCCGGACGAGCGGGGGTACCAGGAGCACGGAGAGGACGGTCAAGGCGACGAGCGCGGCGGACGCGCGCACCCGCAGTGTGCGCGTGGAGCGGCGCCGGGTGCCGTACGACCTCCATACGGCTTCGGCGGGAGGCGGGGGGACGGGAGCTGGGCGGTGGGGAGCCGGGGAGCCCGGGGCGTCACATGTCACTGAACTTCACCCTTGGGTCGAACAAGCCGTAGAGCAGGTCCGCGAGCAGATTGCCGACCAGCACGGCGGCGGTGGCCAGGGTCGTCAGGGCGGCGAGTAGCGGGAAGTCGACGGCGGTGGCCGCCTCCACCGTCGCCGCCGCGATACCCGGCCAGCTGAAGACGCTCTCCACCAGCAGCGCGCCGGTGATGAGTTCGGGGACGCGGGAACCGACCAGCGTGAGGACGGGAAGCATCCCGGAGCGCAGGGCGTGTCCGAGCAGGACGGTGCTCTCGCTCAGGCCCCGCGCCCGGGCGCCGCGGACCGGGTCCTCCGTCAGGGCGTCACCGACGCCCTGACGGACGTACAGGGCGAACCAGGGGAGCTGGGAGACGGCGAGCACGCCCGCCGGCAGGACCAGATGACTTGCCACCTGCCCGGGCGTGACCTGTTCGCTGGCGGTGTCCGTCAGCCCGCCCGCCGGGAGCACACCCAGCTGGAGGGCGAACAGCCAGATGACGAGCAGCGCGATCCAGAAGACAGGGGCGGCCTCCAACGCGTACGCCAGCGAAGTGACGATCCGGTCGAGCCACGCCCCGGGACGGCGGGCCGCCAGCACCCCGAGCAGCGTGCCGACCAGCACGGCGACCACGAACGCGGCCGCGCACAACAGTGTGGACCAGACGAGGCGTTCGCCGATGACCTGGGTGACAGGCTGCCGCAGCACGCTCGACTGGCCCAGGTCACCGCCGAGCGCGGAGGTCAGCCACCGCCACCAGCGCACGGCGAAGTGCTCGTCCACGCCGAGGTTGTCCCGCAGCCGGTCCAGGGTCTCCTGGTCGGCGCCGAGGGCGGCCGGGCCGGCGTACGCCTTGACGGGGTCGAAGGGGGAGGCGGCGGCGATGGCGAACACGCCGAAGGTGACGACAAGGAGCACGGGCACGGCGAACAGCGCCCGCCGCCCCGCGAGCCGCGCCATCGCTCCCCAGGGCGGCCGGGTCACTTCTTCGGCCGCCAGTCCTCGATGTTCCACCAGGGGCCGCTCGCGAAGCCGTGCTCGTGCGGCTCCAGTTGCGTCGTCAGCTCGCTCCAACGGTCGGTGAGTACGTAGATGTGGTCGATGTGGGTGAGGAAGGTATAGCCGGGGTCCTTCACGAGTTCCCGCTGAAGCGTGTCGTAGGCGGTGGCGCGCTTCTTCGGGTCCTGGCTGCGCCGGCCGCTGTCCAGGGCCTCGTCCACCGCGGCATTGTCGTAGCGAGCCATGTTGTTGAAACCGTCACCGGCGAGGGAGGAGTGCAGCAGGGTGTACAGGCCGAAGTCGGGATCGCCGGTGCTGCCGAAGCCCGCGAGGACCGCGTCGTCCTTCATCCGAGGCTCGACGACCTCCCAGGTCGCGCTCTCCACCGTCACGTCGATGCCGGCCTTCTTGGCGTCGGAGGCGTAGGCGAGGGCGTGGTCCTGACGGACCTTGTCACCCGAGGGATAGAGCAGCGTGAACGCCGCCTGCTGGCCGCCCTTGGTGCGGATGCCGCCTTCACCGGTCTTCCAGCCCGCCTGGTCGAGGATCCGCCGGGCCTTGCCGAGATCCTGCTCGCGCTCGATGCCCTGGGCGAACCACGGATCGTCGACGGGCAGCGGCCCGTACGCGGGACGCCCCGCCCCATCGAGGATCCTGTCGACCATGGCCCTGCGGTCCACGGCCGCGTCGAGCGCCTGCCGTATCGCCCGGTCGCCGGTGACCTTGTTCTGCTGAGGAAGAGTGACGGTCCGGAAGTCGTAGGACTTGGCGTCATACGTCTGCAGGCCTTCGTCGTCCTTGAACGTGGCGGCGAGGTTGGGCGGGAGGATCGCGCCGTCCAGGTCACCGGAGCGCAGGCGGGTGGCCCGTACGTTGTCGTCCGCGATGACCGCCATGGTGAACGTCTTCACCTTCGGCGCGGGGCCCCAGTAGTTCGGGTTTGCCTTGAACGTGAGCTTCTCGCCCTTGCTCCAGGAGGAGAGGACATACGGGCCGGTGCCGACCGGCTTGGCGTTGAACGAGCCTGTGTTGGGGTCCTGCCTGGCAGCGATGTGCTCGGGGACGACGGGCAGCACGGTGCGCGCGGCGAAGGGTGCGTACGGGTACTTCAGCGTGAAGACGACCTTGTCGTCGCCGTCCGCCCGGACCTTCTTGACAGCGTCCAGCTCGCTGCGGGCGGTGTTGTTGGTCTTCTCGTCCAGCATGGTCCGGTAGGTGAAGACCACATCGGAGGCCGTCAGCGGCTCCCCGTCGCTGAACTCCACTCCCTCACGCAGGGTGTAGGTGTAGGTGAGCCCGTCGTCGGCGACCTGGGGGAGAGCCTTCGCCAGGGCGGGCGTGAGCTTCAGGTCAGCGTCGCGGGCGAGGAGTCCGTCGAACAGCTTGGAGTTGCCGTCCTTGCCGTAGCCGAGCAGCGGGCTGACGGTGTCCGGCTCGGACGCGACCCCGATCACGACGGAGGCGGCGGCCTCGCCATCACCTTCGCCGCTGCTGGGCGCCGAGCACGCGGCGAGCCCGGTCAGCATCGCCGCCATGATGGCGGCACCTCTTGTCCGGCGGGTCGTCATCAGCCTCACACCCTTGCTGCGCATTGTCTGTTGTTGCATATGATTTGCAACAAGAGGGTACCGCGCAGCTGTACGACTGGATCGACGAACGCTTCCGCTTGCCTGAGCCAGATCTCCCGTCCCTCGGCAAACCGGATCCCGAGACGGCTTCCGAGATGGTGCGCACCCGCTGGGACCCGGGCAACGCTCCAGCGCCCAACATGGTGCACCTACTCCAATCCCACGGCGTCCGAGTCTTCTCCCTGTCACCGGATTCCCTCGAGGTGGATGCCTTCGCGGTGTGGCGGGGCACTACCCCGTTCGTCTTCCTGAACACGATGGAGACCGTCGAGCGGAGCACGTTCGACGCCGCCCACGAACTGGGCCACCTCGTCATGCACGCCACCCGTGAGCGCCCTGCACCGGAAGCCGAACGCCAGGCCAACGACTTCACCAGCGCCTTCCCGCCCAAGGCCCGGCGTCCGGCCCTCAGGCCTGGGACGGCGCCGGTTCCGTTGCCCGGGGCAGCCGGCTTAGGCCCCGGTCGAAGCGGCGTAGGAGGAGTACGGCGGTGGTGGCGAGGCCGGTGAGGAGGCCGAGCCAGATGCCGAGGGTGTCCAAGCCGATGGCGAGGCCGAGGAGGGCCGCGGCGGGCAAACCCACGAGCCAGTAGCCGACGAGGGTGACGCGGAAGCCGCCCTTGGTGTCGTCGAGGCCGCGCAGGAGACCGACGCCGATGTTCTGGGTGCAGTCGAAGAACTGCAGGACCGCGGCGACCAGGAGGAGCTGCGTGGCGACCTCGACCGCCCTGTCGTCACCGCTGTCGAAGAAGGGGGCGAGCACCAGCTGGGGCACGGTCACGTACACCAGCCCGACCAGGGCCATCACCGCCGCCGCGCAGGCCAGGGCCGTGGTCTTCAGGCGCCGCGCCGCGGCCAGGTTGTGCAGGGCCAGCTCGCGGCTGACGCCGATGGACGCGGCGTGGGAGAGGCCGACGGCGACCTGGAAGACGATGTAGACGAGTTGGTTGACGGCGGTGTGCGCGGCCAGCGCGGCCGTGCCGAAGCTGCCCGCGAACAGCGCGACGACGAAGAAGAAGCCCGCCTCGGAGCCGTAGGTGGCGGCGATCGGCGTACCCAGCCCGGTGAGCCTGCGCAGGGTGGCCGGGCGGGTCTTCCAGATGGCGAGCGACAGTACTGGGGCGAGCCGGGCGTCGCGCCGGGCGGAGAGGTACAGGGCCAGGCACGACAGGGCGTACACCAGGCTGGTGGACAGGCCGATGCCCGGCAGGCCCAGGGCCGGGAAGATCCAGGTGCCGTGAATGAGGGCCCAGTTGAGGCCGGCGTTGACGGCGATCGAGGCGATGGTGATGCGCAGCAGGGCCTGTGGGCGGCGCATGCCGACGGTGAACTGGCGTATCGCCTGGAACCACAGGCAGGGGATCAGACCGGGCGCCATGGTGTAGAGGACCGGCTTGGCGGCGTCGACCACGTCCGGGTCCTGGCCGAGCCAGATCACGGCGTGCCCGATGAGCACCATCAGGACGGCACCGGCGACACCCGCCAGGGTCGAAAGGAGCAGGCTCGCCCGGACGAGGTCGCGGATCTCGTCCTCGGCGGCCTCCTTGTCGGTGTTGCCGGAGCCGTCCCCGGCGGATTCTGCGCGCGCGTCGGCCGCCGCGACCTGGTTGCCGACGGCGGTGACCATGCCGACGCCCATGGTGCGCAACTGGTTGAAGATCACCATGGCGAGGCCGCCCGCAGCCAGGGCCTCGGTGCCGAGCAGGCCCATCATGATGGTGTCGGTGGTGGTGAGGGCGACCTGGGCGAGCTGGGTCAGCGCCAGCGGCACGGCGAGCGAGGCGAGGGCGCGGCTGTCGCCGAGGAGGCGGGCGAGGGCGGGCGGCATCGGGTCCGTTCCTGTGTGCGGGGTACGACGGGTGTACGACGGGGCCGGCACCCCTGGGCTGTTACACCTGGGCTTCCGGCGCGACGCGGCGGAGCTTGGGGAGCAGCTCGTCCACCTCCCGCTCGACGTCGGGGGCGAGCAGCTCCCGGGCGCTCATCCAGTCGTCGTCGAAGACGGTGTCCAGGTACTTCTCGCCGCCGTCGTTGATCAGAGCGACCATAATCGTCCCCGGCGCCAGCGAGGTCATCCGGGTCAGTGCCTCGTACACCACCCCGCCCGCCGAGCAGCAGCCCGGTGCGGCGGGCCACGGCCCGGGCGGTGGCGAAGGCCTCGATGTCGCCGACCTTGGCGCCCTCGTCGACGGCCTGGCCGTATCCGTGCTCCGACTTCTCGGCGGGGGGACGGGTCTGACGGCCCCGCACACGCACGGTGAGGAACGTTTCAGCCAGCGGTCCGTGCCGTCGTAGCGGGCCTTGAAGGGGACGCGGCCATGGACGACCAGGTCGTTGTCGACGACCAGGACTTCACCAAGGCTGAGGCTCACCGCCACGCTGACGCGGGAGAGTTCGTCCTCCAGTCGGCCGTAAGCCTCGCGGTGGTCCTCGGGCGCCCGGTCCAGCGGGGTGTAGGCCGGGTCGAAGCGCAGGGTCAGGCCGTCCTCGGACTGCCACAGTGTGGGCATGGCCGGCGGCTCACCCTCGTACCCCTGGGCCTCCTCGTAGGCGTCGTCCGGCAGGATCGGCAGAACGGGGCGGCTGGGCACTCCACGTGCGTTGTGCGGTGCGAGGCGCGTGCAGTGGCCTACGGGCATGGCGAAGAAGGCCTCCCCGGAGCGGACCGGCTGGTCCGGAGCGGCTTCGGGTAGCCCGTCGGAAACATAGCCAGCCCATAGGAAATAGGGAAGGCTTACCTAAGAAGGATCTATGTCACACTGTTCGCGGTCTTGTCGTGCAGGCGCGACACAGGGTAGGTAAGGCTAAGCAATCCAGCCAACTGCGGGAAAACGAGGAACAAGTGGAGCTGACGCGACGTCACGTGCTGTGGGTCGGCGGCGCCCTCGGCGCGGGCGCCCTGCTGACCGCCTGTGGGGGCGGCAGCGACGAGGAGCCGACCGGGTCCGCCACCGGCGACTCGGCCAAGCCCCGCAAGGGCGGCACGCTGCGGGTCGGCGCACTGGGTCGCGCGGGCGCCATCACCCGTGACCCCCACGGCACTCAGGCCAACGAGAGCGACTACCTCATCCTCAGCCTGATCTACGACACACTCACCGTGCCCGGCACCAAGCCCAACACCGAGCCGAGGCTCGCGGCGAGCTGGAAAGCCTCCGACGACCTGAAGACGTGGCGGTTCACGATCGCCAAGGGCGCGAAGTTCCACGACGGTTCAGCGGTCACCGCCGAAGACGTCGTCTTCTCGCTCAAGCGCCTGCGCGCCACGCCGGCCGGCGCCTCCCGGCTGCCGGGCATCCAGGAGAAAAACATCAGCGCCGAGGGCACCGACACCGTCGTCCTCGTCTCCGACTACGCCAACGCCGAACTGCCCCTGCTGACCCGCCTCACCACCTTCGTCATACCGAAGGGCACCACCGACAAGGGCATCGCCAAGGCCCCCGGCACCGGCCCCTTCAAGCTCGACTGGTTCCGCGGCGGCAACGCCCGCCTCGTCCGCAATGAGGACTGGTACGGCGGCGAGGTGTACCTCGACGCCATTGAGGTGAAGATCTTCGAGAGCCCGCAGGCCATGGCCAGTGCCCTGCTCGCGGGTCAGATCGACGTCGCTTCCAACGTCGGCGCCGTCGCCGCCCGTACAGCCGAGGGCCGCAAGGACATCCAGACCGTCCGCCGCCCCAACGACATGGCGATGCCCATCGTCATGCGCACCGCCGACGGACCCTTCGCCGACGTGAAGGTCCGCGAGGCGCTGCGCCTGGCCGTCGACCGCGAGGCCATGGTCAAGCAGGTCCTCTCCGGCTACGGCACCGTCGCCAACGACGTCCTCGGCACCGGCGACCCGGCCTACGACAAGAGCCTCCCGCAGCGCACCCGCGACCTCGCCAGGGCCAAGGAACTGCTGAAGGAGGCGGGCTTCGACACCTCCAAGACGTACGAGCTGTACACCACCGAGGACATCTCCGGCCTCGCCGAGTCGGCCACCCTCTTCGCCACCCAGGTCCGCGAGGCGGGGGTGAAGGTGAAGGTCGTCAAGCAGGAGTCGGGGACCTTTTGGGACAAGACCTGGCTCAAGGGCGACCTGTACACCACCTACTGGGGCACCAACGACTCCGTGGTCTTCTTCGCCAGCAAGACCATGGTCTCCGACAGCGGCCAGAACGAGGCCGGCTGGAAGAGCGAGGCATTCGACACGGCGTACGAGAAGGCCATCGGCACCGCCGCCGCGGTCGAGCGCACCGCGCTGCTGAAGGAACTCCAGAAGATCGAGTACGACAGCTCCGGCTATCTCCTGTGGGGCATGGCCGACGGCATCGACCTCGCCGGGTCCGCCGTCCGCGGGCTGCCCACGCTGCCCGGTTACGGCAGGGTCCAGCTCGAACAGGCGTGGCTGGCCCGTTGACGCCTGAGACAGTCGCGCCGGCCGGGCCCCCTCCCGTGGTGGAGAGGGCCCGGCCGACCCGCGCTCCCGTCCGGTTGCTCGCCCGGGTCGGCCTCGTCGTCCTCAAGCGGGCGGTACTGCTCGCGGTGCTCCTCGCGCTGGTCTTCGGCACGGTCGAACTGCTGCCGGGCGACGCCGCGACGGCCACCTCCGAGCGCGGCGAGAGCGCCGCCGACACCGAGGAGCGGCGCCGGCTGCTCGGCCTGGACCGGCCGGTCCTGGAACGCTTCTGGAACTGGATGAGCGGCCTGCCCACCGGGGACCTGGGCACTTCGGCACGCGGAGAGAAAGTCACGGACCTCCTCTCGACCGCGTTCCCGAACACGCTGTTGCTGGGCGGCCTGGCCCTGCTGCTCACCGCCCTGCTGTCCACCGTCCTCGGCTGCTGGGCCGCGCTCCGGCCAGGCGGCCGGGTCGACCGGGCGGTGTCCGGCACGGCCACCGCCGTGCTGGCCCTCCCGGAGTTCGTGGTCGCCGTGGCCCTGGTCCTGGTGCTGTCGCTGTGGACAGGATGGCTGCCCGCCGTGACCATCGCCGACGCCGACGGAACCCCCGCCTCCTGGGAGATGCTGGTCCTGCCCGCGCTCGCTCTGACCATCCCGCAGGCCGGCTGGAACGTACGCATCGTGCGCGCCGCCCTCGCCGACGAGGCCCGCGCGCCGCACGTGGAGACCGCCGTACTGGACGGCCTTCCACCCCACCGCGTCCTCACCCACCACGTGCTGCCCGGGGCCCTGCCCACCATCACCGCCGGCCTCGCCACCTCCACCGGCATGCTCCTCGGCGGCGCGGTGGTCGTGGAGACCATCTTCAACTACCCCGGTATCGGCTCCGTCCTCGCCTCCGCGGTCACCGACCGCGACAGCCCCGTCATCGCGGGTGTGACCGCCCTGTCGGGCGCGGTCATCACCGGCGTACTGCTCCTGGCCGACCTCGTACGCGACCTGACGGCGGGAGCACGGCGATGAAATACAAGCGGCTGCCGACGAACGCCGGAGCCCTCGACGCCGGAGGCCGCCGATGACCCCCCGGGCGCGTGCCACGCTCATACGTGTTCTGCCCGCCCTGCTGCTCGTCTGCCTCGCCCTTGCCGGACCGTGGCTGGCGCCGCACGCCATCGACGCGCCGGTCACCGCGCCGTACGGGGAACCGGGCGCGGACGCGGTGCTCGGCGGCGACCAGCTCGGCCGGGACGTCCTCACGCGGCTGCTGGCCGGCGGTCGTGAGCTGGTGCTCTCCTCGCTGCTGGTCGCGGTGCTCGTCACCGGCAGCGCGGCGGTCCTCGGTGCGACCGGTGCCCTGCGGCCGCGAGTCGGGCGCCTGGTGGAACGGGTCGCCGACGTGCTGATGCTGCTGCCCGCCGTCCTGGGCATCCTCCTGGTCACCCTTTCCTGGCCGGACGGCGGCCGGCTCGCCGTCATCAGCGCCGCCGTACTGCTCGGCGTGCCGTACGCGGTGCGGCTCGCGGCCGGCGCGGCGGCACCCGTCGCCGCCTCCGGGTACGTCGAGGCCGCCGCGGCCGGCGGCGAACGTCTCTGGCACCTCGTCCTGCGCGAGGTCCTGCCCAACCTGCGCGCCACCCTCCTCGCCCTGTTCGGCCTGCGCTTCGTCGCCGCCGTCTACCTGGTCGCCACCGCCGGGTTCCTCCAGGTCGGACCCCAACCCCCGGCCGCCGACTGGGCGTTGATGATCCGCGAGAACTCCTCCGGCATCCTCCTCAACCCCTGGGCCGTCGTCGCCCCCAGCATCGCCATCGGCCTTCTCGCCCTCAGCGTCAACCTCGCCGCGGCGGCCCTCGCCCCGCAGACCGGCCGGAAGGCGGTGACCGTTCTGTGAGCCACGTACCCGACCGGTACCGGAAGGACGACGACAACTCGGGCCCCGACGGCACCGCAACTCCCCCTGCCGAAGCGGCAGTCAAGGTCTCCGGCCTCACCGTCGCCGCCCTCGACGGCCGGGTGGTCCTCCAGGACGCCGAACTCGCCCTCCACCCGGGACGGGTCGTCGCTCTGACCGGCCCCTCCGGCTCCGGCAAGACCACGCTGCTGCGGGCCCTCACCGGACTACTGCCACCCGGCACACGACGCACCGCCGGCCGGGTCGAAGTCCTCGGCCACGACGTGTTCGCCCTGCCCGAACGGGAGTTGCGCGCCCTGCGCCGCGAGCGGCTCGCCTACGTCGGCCAGGACCCCGGCTCGGGACTGAACCCCCGTATGCGCGTCCGCTCCCTGCTCCGCGAACTCGCCGACGACCGGACCCCGAAGGCGATACGGGCGCTTCTCGCCGAGGTACGGCTCCCGGACGACGGCTCCCTCGCCGTCCGCCGCCCCGCCGCCCTGTCCGGCGGACAGCAGCGCCGAGTGGCCCTCGCCCGTGCCCTGGCCCGCCGCCCCAAGGTCCTGCTCCTGGACGAGCCCACCGCCGGGCTGCACCCCGAACTCCGCGAAGAGATCGGGGAGTTGCTACGGCACCTGGCCGCTGAGCACCGCCTTGCCGTCGCGCTCTCCTGCCACGACCCCGGACTCGTCGAGCGGATCGCGGACGAGGTGGTGGAACTCGGCCCGTACGGAGGCGTCGCTTATACCGGCACCTACACAGGGGGGACCGCCGCAACCCCTACGACCGGGGAAAGGCCGGAGCGGCAAACGCCCGCGGCCGCAATCGAAGCCGTGCTCGACGTCCGCGACCTCCGTGTCACCTTCGGCCGTCGCTCGGACGCCCCCGCGCTGAACGGTGTTGCCCTCGCCGTCGCGCCCGGCTCGGCGACCGGGATCGTCGGTGCCTCGGGCTCCGGCAAGACCACGCTGGCCCGTGCCGTGGTCGGGTTGCAGCCGGTCACCGCCGGCACGATCAGCCTCGACGGGGTGACGCTGAGCACCGGCCCGCGCGGCCGGAGCCGCGAACAGCGGCGCCGGGTCCAGCTGGTCACACAGAACCCGCTCGGTGCGCTCAATCCCAGCCGCACGGTCGGCGCCACGGTCGGCAGGCCGATGCGACTGCACCGCCGGTGCGGGGCGGGCGAAGTGGCCGCGCGTGTGGTGGAGTTGCTCGAGCAGATGGGTCTGCCGCCCGAGTTCGCCGACCGCTATCCGCACGAACTGTCCGGCGGACAGCGTCAGCGCGTGGCCATCGCCCGGGCGCTCGCCGCCGATCCGGACGTCCTGATCTGCGACGAGGTCACTTCGGCGCTGGACTCCGCCAGCGCCGAGGCGATCATGGACCTGTTGGTCCGGCTGCGAGAGGAGCGAGGCACGGCCCTCGTCCTCATCAGCCACGACCTCCCGCTCATCGCCGACCGCACCGACACGGTCACCGTCCTCGACGCGGGTCGCATCGTCGAGTCCGGCCCCACGGCAACCGTCTTCACCGCTCCAGGCCACGCGGTGACCCGGGCTCTCCTGCGGACCCCGGCGGGGAGGACGTGACGTACTCGGCCTCTCTCCGGGGAGACGTCCCAGCCTTTATGAGGGCCGTCGAGGCTCCGTCCCGAATAACGGGTCGAAGCCCCTGGGCTGAGGAAGGGGAATCCGCTGCGAACGAGTTGGAGCCCCTTTCCGAGCTGGCGCGATGAGCGTCCCGTACCTGCGCCCCACCTGGGCGGGCCTCATTGAGGCCGCGTTGAGGCCGCAAGGACAGGAACAGACTGACAAGGCCTGAGGAGGGCCGATTGAGCACGCGGAAGCTGGTGCGGATCAGGGCCTGGTCATCTACGAGCAGAACGCAGATGGTCATCCCTGCATCCCCTGACCAGTAGCTGGGGGCAGTGTGCCGGCATGACCCGCGAGGGCGATGGCAGTATCGATCAGGCGCGGGTGAGCCGCGGCCGCGTCGGCATACGCCGCGTTGGACGACCCTGTCCACCAGGGCGGCGTCGAGGGCGCGACGGTCGAAGAAGCAGCGGACAGGCGCAGGGCGCGGCGGACGAGGGGGCGGATGCCGCGGGCGCGGTCGGCGGCCGGTCGAGCGGGCCGTCGCGCGCCATCACCTCTGTCCTGTGTCATCGGTCGGATAGCCGTGGGTTGCTGGATCGCGCCCCTGATCCGGATACCCGACCGATGATCGTGCGGTTACGCACCCCGCACGTACCTGAGCCCGAGCTGCGCGCAGGCCAGTAGCGCCACCTCGATGTCCAGACGGTGTTCGGTGAGCGGGTGGCCGAGTATCTCCTCGGCCTTGCGTACGCGGTAGTGGACGGTGTTCTTGTGCACGTGCATCCTGGCGGCGGCGTCGGTGAAGCTGCCTCGTGCGTCGAGGAAGACCTGCACGGTTTCGCGCAGCCGGACCGTGGCCTCGTCGTCGCGCATGAGGTCACCGAGCACGCGTCCGGCCCAGGCTCTGACATCGGTGAGGTGGTCGACGAGGAGGCCGGCCAGCCCGACCTGGGCATGAAGGAAGAGCGCACGACCGGGGGCGGCCCCGGTGGCGGCGACGTTGCGGGCACGCTGCGCGTCACGGAACGTCTGCCGGAATCCGTCGAGTCCGGGAGACGGGTCACCGATGGCGACGCGGAGCGCCGGGTGTCTGCCCAGTTCCTCTTCGAGCCGGTGGACGTCGAGGACCGGCTTTCCGACGGAGGAGATCCACGCCCAGCATGTCTGTTCGTCCGCGGAGATCGTCAGTGGGGCCTTGCCGGTGGCTGCGCCGAGCATCGCCTCGCTTGCCCGGAGTTGGGCCGCGGCCGGGGCGGGTGCACTGGGCTCGGCCCAGATGATGGCTGCCAGATGCCATCCGCGCAGCGATGTCGAGAGCATGTTCTCGGCCGAGACGAGGTCGAGCCCTTCCGTGTCGAGCACGGCGCGGACCTGGGCGGCGCGGGCGGCGTCGGAGCGGGTGTCCCACCGTCTGCGTTCGTTCTCGTAGATGTCGATCAGGCCTTCGATGACCTGGTCGATGTAGCTGTTGACCAGGAGCGCGATCCGGCTGGTCGTTGCCAGCGCCTCGTCCGTGGAAAGCTCCAGACGGCGCAGAAAGGCCATGGCCCACTGTACGAGCATGTGTTCACCGAGGCGGTAGGCCCGCAGCAGCGCCTCCAGCGACAGGTCGTGCTGGGCGAAACGGCGTGCGTACTCGGCGGCGGCCGGGGGCACGGTGATGTCGTCGAGCGAGATGCTCAGCCTCAGCATGTCGAGGATGGCCGCCAGGTTCGACGAGGTGCTGGCGACCATGAGCCGCCGTACCGCGTCGTCGTGCCGGAACTCGGGGATGACGTGGACGAACATCGAGGTCATCTCGGTGGTGAGGCTCTCCAGATCGGCCTGGATGTACTTGGCGACATCCCGCACGGTCCCGTCCATGTCGGTGCTCATGGCTGACGGTAACCGGATGGCTGGCGTCCGCAACAGGACTCATCGCCATGTTTCCCGTCGTCCCCGCCCGCCCAGTACCCATCACCTCGTGCCTTTGTGACGGCGGCACAAAGCCGCGCTTGCGAGCTGGGACGCGGGCCCATGGCCGACCGGGTGTGCCCTTCCTACCTTTTCCTCACCAACTCCGTCACGGTGCGACTCAATGGTGAGGAAACGTGCAGCACATCGCCGAACTGCCGGATGCCAGGGCCACCCGGAATCCCACAGGACCCTGCATTGCGGACGATCATGAACAGCTGAACAACCGGGAATTCCTTGCTCGCGTGCGGACCGCGACGACAGCTCTGCGCACACGAGGAATCGGTGCGGGCGACGTAGTGGCGCTGATTCTGCCGAATCGCCTGGAACTCGTCGTCGTCATGTTTGCGGCCTGGCGTCTCGGCGCCGCGGTCACACCCGTGAATCCGGGACTCACCGAGGTTGAGGCACGCCACCAGATCGAGGATTCCGGAGCGAAAGCGGTGATAACCGACAACGCGTCCCACCCCGCCGGGACGCTCTCCGTGTCCGAGGCGACGTACACGGAGTCCGGGGGCGACGCGGACTCGGCTAACGCGGTCCCGCTGACGTCCGGCTCCCTCGCCTTGATCATCTACACGAGCGGGACCACAGGCCGTCCGAAGGGCGTGATGCTCGACCATGCCAACATCGCCGCGATGTGCCGGATGATCATCGACGGTGTCGGCCTGAACGACAGCGACCACAGTCTCCTGGTCCTGCCGCTGTTCCACGTCAACGGGATCGTGGTGAGCGTGCTGTCGCCGCTGCTGGCGGGCGGGCGCACGACGATCGCCGGCCGCTTCAGCGCCTCGACCTTCTTCGCCTCGGTCGAACGCGCCCGGCCCACCTATTTCTCCGCGGTGCCGGCGATCTACGCGATGCTGGTGGCGCTGGCCGACGACGTGCGGCCGGACACCTCCTCGCTGCGCCGTGTCATCTGCGGGGCGGCACCGATGCCCGCAGAGCTGATTTCCCGGTTCGAGCAGCGGTACGGAGTGCCGATCGTCGAGGGATACGGACTCTCCGAGGGCACCTGTGCCTCGACGCTGAATCCCCCGGCCGGCCTGCGCAAGCCCGGCACGGTCGGGCTGCCACTGCCCGGACAGACGGTCGCGGTGATGGACGGCGAGCGCAACCTGCTGGGCTCCGGGGCGGAGGGCGAGATCGTCGTCCGGGGCCCGAACGTCATGCGCGGCTACCTCGGGCTGCCGGAAGAGACCGCCCGGACCGTCATCGACGGGTGGCTGCACACCGGCGACGTCGGGCGCTTCGACACCGACGGCTATCTCGTCCTGGTCGACCGGATCAAGGACATGATCATCCGGGGCGGGGAGAACATCTACCCCAAGGAGATCGAGAACGTCCTGCACGCCCACCCGGCGGTGCTGGAGGCGGCAGTGGTCGGGGCAGCCGATCCGACGCTGGGCGAGGTCCCGGTCGCGCACGTCGTACTCCTGCCAGGCGCGACGGTCACCGCCGACGAGCTCGTCGAACACTGCCGCGGCTCGCTGGCCCGGATCAAGGTGCCGGTGGCGGTCACTGTCACCGATGCCCTGCCGAGGAATCCGGTGGGAAAGATCGACAAACGGCGCCTCCGCACATCGACGCTGAACTCGTAGAAATCATCCCTTAATTCACCCGAGCATTTTCGCGGCCGCGGTCCGGCGCGCTCGGAAAGCACCTGAAAACAGGAAATGAAAATCGGCAGGAAAGGTGACAATAATGGGCTTCAAAACGGGCGACTTTCCCCCCGTCGAACAGGAGACCTTTCTGGAGGAACCGCTTAGGGAGCGGCTGAGAGCACTGTCCCTGCACTGGGTGGAATACGGGTTCGGCACACCGAAGATGATTCCGGCGACCTATGCCGTCAAGGTCCTCGTCCTCTATGTCCTCGGCGGTACGGCCCTGGCGACCTGGACCTCGGGCACAGGCCCCTTCTGGAACGTCACGCACTGGTGGAACGAACCGGTCGTCTACCAGAAGCTGGTGCTTTGGACGGTCTTCCTGGAAGTCGTCGGTGTCGCGGGCTCCTGGGGCCCGATCGCCGGCAAGTTCAAGCCGATGACCGGCGGGATCCTGTTCTGGGCCAGGCCGGGCACCATCCGGCTGCGGCCGTGGAAGCGGGTGCCGTTCACGCGCGGGGACCGCCGCACGGTGGGCGACGTCGTCCTCTACCTGGCCTTCCTGGTGTCCCTGCTGCTGGCCGTCCTGATGCCCGGCACTTCGACCGCCTCGCTCACCGAGGCGCTGCCGCACAACACCTCCGGGCTGGTGCGCCCGGCCCTGCTGGTGGTGCCGATCGTCCTGTATGTGCTGAATGGCCTGCGGGACAAGACGATCTTCCTGGCCGCCCGGGGTGAGCAGTATCTGCCGGCGTTGCTGTTCTTCGCCGTACTGCCGTTCACCGACATGATCATCGCGGCCAAGATGCTGATCTGCGTGGTCTGGGTCGGTGCCGGGGTGTCGAAGTTCGGGCGGCACTTCACCAACGTGGTCTCACCGATGGTCTCCAACAGTCCATGCGTTCCGGCGAAGTGGGTCAAGCGGCTGCACTACCGCGACTTCCCCCGCGACATCCGCCCGTCGAAGGTCGCGACCTTCGTGGCGCACGTCGGCGGTTCGACCGTGGAGATCGTCACCCCGCTGGTGCTGCTGTTCTCCGCGAACCACCGCCTCACGCTCGCCGCGGTGGTGCTGATGGTCGTCTTCCACTTCTTCATCGTCTCCACGTTCCCGCTGGCGGTGCCGCTGGAGTGGAACCTGTTGTTCGCGTACCTCTCGGTCTTCCTGTTCCTCGGATTCCCCGCCCCGGGCGGCTACGGCGTCAGCGACATGTCCTCGCCGTGGCTGGCCACCGCCATCGCCGCCGGACTGCTGTTCTTCCCGGTCGTCGGCAACCTCCGCCCGGACCTGGTGTCGTTCCTGCCCTCGATGCGGCAGTACGCGGGCAACTGGGCCTCCGCACTGTGGGCATTCGCGCCCGGCGCGGAGGAGAAGCTGAACTCGCTGCCGCATCGCCCGACGAAGAACCAGGTGGACCAACTCCAGGCGATGGGGTACCCGCCGGCCGTCGCCGAGATCACCATGCAGCAGACGATCGCCTGGCGATCGATGCACAGCCAGGGCCGCGGCCTGTTCTCGGTGCTGCTGAAGAATCTTCCCGATCTCGACCGACGGACCGTGCGCGAGGCGGAGTTCGGCTGCAACTCGCTGATCGGATTCAACTTCGGCGACGGCCATCTGCACAACATCGACCTCATCAACGCCGTGCAGGCCCGGATCGGATTCGCTCCCGGAGAGTGGATCGTCGTCTGGGTCGAGTCACAGCCCATCCACCGCGGGACGCAGAGCTACCAGGTGATCGACGCCGCCCTCGGAGTGATCGAGCGGGGTACGTGGAAGGTCGCCGACGCGGTGAAGGAGCAACCATGGCTGCCGAACGGCCCGATTCCGCTGAACGTCACCTTGGCCCGCGAAGACACGCCCACGGCGTCGGAGACAGGCCCTCGGGTCGCGGAGCGACTGGCACCGTAGGGCAAGGACAGAACACCTTCCGGAAAGGCAGAGCCACATGAGCACAGCGACCGTGGTGGGCGCCGGACCCAACGGTCTGGCCGCGGCCGTCGCCCTGGCCAGGGCAGGCGTACGGGTCACGGTGCTGGAGGCGGCCGACCAGATCGGCGGCGGCACCCGCTCCGGTGAGGCGCTCGTGCCGGGTCTGCTGCACGACCACTGCTCGGCCGTCCACCCCATGGCCGTCGGCTCGTCGTTCCTGAACGAGCTCAACCTCGACCACTACGGGTTGCGGTGGGCGTGGCCGGAGATCGACTGCGTGCATCCGCTGGACGGCGGCTCGGCCGGGGTGCTGCACCGTTCGGTGACCGAGACCGCCGCCGGTCTCGGCGCCGACGGACGGGCCTGGCGTCGACTGTTCGAGGGGCCCTCAGCGGCGTACGACACCATCGCTGACGACATCATGGGCCCGCTCATGCGCCTTCCCCGACATCCTGTCCGCCTCGCCCGCTTCGGCATACCGGCACTCGCCCCCGCGTCGCTGCTGGCGAAGGCGTTCAAGACCGAAGAGGCCAGAGCGCTGTGGGGCGGAGTCGCCGCGCACGCCTTCCGCCCACTGGAGCGGCCGCTCAGCGCGAGCATCGGGCTGGGCATCCTCACCGCGGGTCACCGCTACGGCTGGGCGGTCGCCGAGGGAGGCTCACGCCGCATCACCGACGCCATGGCGGCACTTCTGCTCGACCTCGGGGGGAAGATCGAGACGGGGATACGTGTGCGGTCGCTCGCCCAGCTTCCGCCCGCGGCCGTGACCGTATGGGACGTGGCGCCCACAGCCCTGGCCGACATCCTCGGCGAACTGCTGCCGCCACGGATAGCCCGCGCCTACCGGCGCTACCGGTACGGACCGGGCGCGTTCAAGGTCGATTTCGCGGTCGAGGGCGGAGTCCCGTGGCGGGCCGAGGCGGCGCGGCGGGCCGGGACCGTGCACGTCGGCGGCACGTACGCCGAGATCGCGGCCACCGAGCGGGACATCCATGCCGGACGGATGCCCGAGAGACCGTTCGTCCTGGTCGGGCAGCAGTACCTGGCGGACGCGTCGCGGTCCGTCGGCGACGTCCACCCCGTGTGGTCCTACGCCCATGTCCCGAACGGCTACACCGGTGACGCCACCGCGGCGATCATCGCGCAGATCGAGCGATTCGCACCCGGCTTCCGCGACCGGATCATCGGCACCGCGGTACGCACCACGCCCGGCTTTGCCGAGTACAACCCCAACTACGTCGGTGGCAACATCATGACCGGCGCCAAGGACATCCCCCAACTCGTACTCGGCCCACGCCCCACCCTGCAGCCCTACGACACCGGGGTCCCCGGCCACTACCTGTGCTCCGCGGCCACCCCACCTGGCCCCGGCGCACACGGAATGTGCGGCGCACATGCCGCCGAACGAGCACTGCGCCACCTAGGTGGTTGATCAGCGACGACCCCTCTTGTCGACGAGTACCCGCTGGGTAGCCGGCTTCCGCGCCATCGAGGTTGTGGTGGACCCATCCGGCTGGTGCTCGCACTCGAGCGAGGCGGACGGCGTTGGTGCTCGGCCGGCCGGTCGGCGTGTACAGGGCGTGCGCGGCTCTACCTCTGGGAAATCCATCGAAAGTGCCGCAGCCCGGAAGCCCGACGGGCAGACCCGGATCAGGGAGATGCGCAGCCATCTCGCCTCCCGTCCTGGAGGGGGGCACGATACTAAGAAATACTCTCCCTTCAGGTACTTCTGGGTGCCCGGGAGCGATCAGTGAGGCGTCATGATCGGTAACCTTCCTGACCCGTCAGCCACCGAGTTGATGGCCCTCTCCGCGGCGACAGCGGAGCGGGCGGCTCCTTTCTGTCGAGTATTCGGATCGGAGGAGCAGAACAGCTGGGTCGAGTCCGGCCTGGAACTCGCGTGGCAAATGGCTGCCGGCCATGACGTCGCGGACGACTGCTCGGCCCTCCTGGATTCTCTCGTCGAAGACAGTGAGTGTGAATTCGAAGATGCGGACCCCACAGCGCATCCCGGGTTCCATGCCGAGCAGGCCGTTGGTCTCGTCGGAGAGGCGCTGGCTGTTTCGTTGAGGCCCTCCATCGACCGGATCGAAACCGGATTCAGGACGATGCGAACGCTTCTTTCGATGGTTGACTTCAAACTCTCGGGAGAGAAGCCGATCATTGTGCGAAGCGGGGAGCCCCGGCCGCTTCCTGGGCCGCTCGTCCAGCGTGAGCTGGATGCTCGGGAGCAGGTGCTTGCCATCCTGCTGCGGGAGCGAGGCGTTGCGGAAGGTGAACGAGATCTGCGATCGACGTTGATCGAGCTGCGCGACCTTACGGGTGAGTTCTCCACCGATGTGACAGCATCTTTGGAGGATTTCTCCGAGGCCAATAACTGGAGCTGATCAGTCGCTGCTCTCAAGTTCCTGAGTTGAAATGGAGTGCGGCGGCCCTGCCGGAATTCGGTGGGGCCGCCGCTCTCCTGTGTGCAGTGTTGCCGAGGCCGTGCTGGGTGAGTTGGTTGTGCCGTCTGTATGACGCGGCGAGCGAACAGCGGGCCTGCGCATCCCCGACGACCTGTCCGTCATCGGCGTCGACGACCACCCCGTGGCCGAGCTGACCGACCTGACGACCGTCCGGCAACCGGTGCGGGAGCAAGGGGAGTTGGCCGGGCGGATGCTGCTGAGCATCCTGGGCGGGGAGGAGACTGAACACGACGTGGTCGTACCGACGCAACTCGTCATTTGTGGCAGCACTGCACCGCCACGGTCCTGAGCGGCACGGCGGCAACCAGCACGATCTCCTGCACGTGGGCGTTTCGCTTCTATCGCCTTTGGGGGCAGGGCGCCAGCAGATTGCTGGACGGTCATGCTCAGGGTTCGACGATGAGGACTCGCATTTTCGTGCGTGGCCGCCGGCTTGGAGCCGCTGCCTCGCCAGTGGGAGTCCGGGTCGCAGCTGCCCTCAGTGGAGGACTTCGAGTGGAGCCCCCGATCTGTCCGGTACTGCGCCGGACCGGGCAGTGGCCGGACCTCTCGTCAGCGTCTCCGACGGCACCTCCCGGGCCCGGTGACACCACCCCCAGGTCATCCGTTCGACAGGGGGACACAGTCATGCCGGGCCCGGAGGCCAGCGGCCCTCTTGCAGGACCGCGAAGAACATGACCGGGGCGCGGGCTCAATGCCTCCCGGGCGGCATCTGTCGGTGTTCACCGACGAGCTGCGGGGTGAGCAGGGTGCCGGCGCGGTCGGCGAGGACGGCCATCTCGTAGCCGACGAGTCCGATGTCGCAGCCCTCCTCGGCGAGGATGCCGAGGCAGGAGCCGTCGCGCATGTGGTTGACCATCATGAAGCCGTCGACCATCTCGATCATGACGAGCTTCATCCCGCGGAAGCCGTACGTGTCGGCGGCGTTCTGGGTGAGGGACACGATGCCGGACACCAGGGCGGACAGGTGGTCGGCGAGATCGCGGCTGAGGCCTTCGGAGGCTGCGATGAGAAGGCCGTCGGAGGACACGGCGACCGCGTGGGTGACGCCGTCGGCGGTGCGGACGAAGTCGGAGATGAGCCAGGCCAGGTTCTGGTGAGCGGGGTTCACGGGCCGTTCCTATCTGGCTTCGGCGCGCGCGACGCCCGACCGGAAGCCGTTGAGCATGGAGGAGACGTACTGTTGCCGGTCCGGCGGTGGCGCCTCGTCGGGGGCGAGCACCCGGGCGGGGAGGGTGACGAGAGCGGACACGCCCCCGCCGGGAGTGTCGGAGAGCAGGACCTCGACGCCGAGGCGGCGGGCCAGACGGCCGACGACGTAGTGGCCGAGGTAGCGGGTGGGGGCGACGAGGAACGCTTCCTCCCCGGTGATGCGGGCGTTGGCGCGAGCGAGGTCCTCGGGGGACATGCCGACGCCGTGGTCGACCACGGCGATGGAGTAGTCGTCGTCGTCCGCCCAGCCGTGGATGTTCACGGGCTGCTCGGGCGGGGAGAACGTGAGGGCGTTCTCGATGAGTTCGGCGAGCAGGTGGGAGAGTTCGGCGACGGCTCGGCCACTGATCCGGCGGGGCTCGATGTCGGCTATGGCGACCCGTCGGTACTGCTCGACCTCGCCCAGGGCGGACTGCACGAGTTCGAGGCTGCCGGCGGTCACGCTGCTGAACTGCGGACTGCGTTCGTCGACGAGGACGAGCAGGCTCTCGGCGTTGCGGCGCATACGGGTCGCGAGGTGGTCGAGTTCGAAGAGCTCGGCGAGCGCCTCGGGGTCGAGTTCCTGCTGTTCGAGGGCCGTGATGAGGCTCAGCTGACGGCGCACGAGTCCCTGGTTGCGGCGGCCGAGGTTGGCGAGGGACTCGGTGGTGTTGCGGCGCAGTACGGCCTGCTCGGTGGCCAGGCCGACCGCGGTGCGCTCGACGCCCCGCAGGGCGGTGACGACCCTGGTGATCTCCCGCGTGCCGCTGGACAGCGGCTCGTCCTCGTCGGCCGGGGTGGACTTCCCGGCCTGGATACGCGCCACGGTCTCGGGCAGACGGCGCTCGGCGACGTCGTCGGCCTCGCGGGCGAGCGCGTCCAGGGGTCTGGTGATGGAGCGGCCGGCGAACATCGCGGCGGCGATGAGGGCGGCGGTCACCAGGACGCCCAGGAGCAGGTAGCCGGTCAGGGCGGAGGCGGCCTTGTCGCTGATGGTCCTGGCACGGGCCTGGACGTCGGTGTCGACCCGCTGCTCCGCCCGGTACACGGTGGTGTCGATGCGGAGCATGTCGCTGCTGTACTTCCGCGTGTCGACGTCGATCCGCGATCCGTCGGAGGCGTTGAGAGCGGTCTTCTCGACGGCGCTGACGCGATCGGACATGGTCGAGGAGAACATGTTCCTGACGGCGTCGCCCTGGGACGGGGTGGCGAGCCTGAAGAAGCGGGCCATGGCGGAGATGCGGGTCGCCCGCGTCGAGACGTAGTCGAGGTACTCCGTCCCCCGGAAGCGGCCCGCGGCCAGCACCCCGCTGAGCAGGCTGACTTCCTGGCTGCCTGCTTCCTTCGTCTCGGCGAGGGCCTCCAGGGCGGACAGGTACTGGAGCAGCTGCCGGTCGCCGCCGGTGGCCTCGTCGGTGGCGGGGTCGGCGGCGTTGAGCGCGCCGACCACCTTGGTGTAGTACGCCTGGGTCTTCTTCCGGTCGGCTGTGCCCGAGTCCACGGTGTCCCGGACCGCCGTGAGCTGCCCGAAGCGGCTCGTCGCGGCGGCCACGACGGGCTCGTCGCCCAGCTCACGGCGGAATGTGTCGACCTGCTCGCGGCTGCGGGTGAGCTGTGAGCGGTAGCTCCCGTCCTCGGCGACCAGGTTGGTGAAGGTGCGCTCTTCCTGCAGGTTGTGCACCAGGCCCTGGATGCGCAGGCTCACTCCGATGTGCGCCCGGGTGCTGCGCGCGTCCTGGTACGCCCGCAGATGGGTGTCGACGGCCAAGCCGACCATCACCAGCAGCAGGCACGTGGGTACGGCGAGGATGAGCGACATGCGCCCACGGATGGTGCGCCAGTCCCACGCGCCGCGGAGGTTCTGCGCCCTGCGGCCCCGGACGGATGGACCCACCCGCGACTCCCGCCCCGTCGACCTCACGAACCTTGTCATACGATCAGACGATAGCGAGCCACCTCCTCAAATGGATCAAAAGCAAGGTCTCTGTCACGTAACGCGTCGGCATCGGCCGAATCACCGCCAACGTGTCGAGACCGTGACCGATCGGGGAGCGCAGGCGGGCGCAGTTCAAGTCACCGGTGAACATCCGCTCTCACTCGGTGCTGCGGAGCGCCGCCCAGGTGTCGTGGCCCACGATGCCGTCGACGTCCAGCCGCCTGTCGCTCTGGAAGCTTCGTACCGCGGCGTCCGTTTCGGGGCCGAACTCGCCGTCCACGCCGCTGCCGCCCACGCCGTAACCGCGGTTCGTCAGCATGCACTGCACCTGCAGCACGCGCTTGCCGCTGTCCCCCTGGCTCGTGCGTCCGCTGCCGGAGTAGTGGGTGCAGTCGGAGATCCAGGGCGGGGTGGCCGGTTCGGGGGGTTCCGGGCTCGGGGACGCGGGGGTGTCGGCGGGGGCGCTGGGCTCGGTCGCCGGGGCGGCGGGATCGTTCGTGGGGCCGCCGTCGGCGGAGGCGGAGGCCACAGGGGACGAGGCGTTCCCGTCGGTGTGGGCGGCGCTGTCGGCAGTCCTGCCCGGCGAGCCGTCGGGGGAGGCCCCTTGCGGGGCGCCGGGCATCGACGAGGCGGCGGCGTCGCCGGGCACGGAGTTGGCGGAGGCCGTGGCGCCGGCGTCCGGACCGTGAGCGGTCGCGGGGGTGTCCTGGCGGGCGAACACGAAGGCGCCGGCGGCCACCGCGCAGAGGGTGATGACCGCGGCGACGGCCGGCACCCGATTTCTCCCTGCCCAGGCGCGGCCTCCGGTCGGGCGTGGCCGCTCCGGCGGTGTGACGGTGGTGAGGGCGGAAGAACCCGCCGTGACCGCCGCGGGCCCGAAACCCGGGGGAGCGGGCCTGCTCTCCGGGGCGGGCGGGGTGGGCACCGACCTCTGCGGCTCGCCCGCAGGGCGTGGGCGAGCCCTCCGTTCGGCCGGGAGGCGCTGCAGCGTTTCGTACGCCCGCTGCCGGGCCAGCACCCTGTCACCCAGCGGCTCGGCCCAGCCGGGCGGCCCGGCGTGTGGCGCGGCCGCGTCGACGAGGTCCTGGGGAGTGGGCCGCAGCTCGGGCTCCTTGGCCAGGCAGGCCGACAGCAGCGAGCCGAGAGCCGCGTCCGCCGCCCCGATCTCGCCGAGCAGCTTCGGGTCCGGCTCCTCGAACGCCACCCGGTGCATCACGTCGACACCCGTGCCGTCGCCGAACGGGGCACGTCCGGCCGCCGCGTAGATCAGCGTCCCGGCCAGCGAGAACACGTCCGACGCGGTGTCCGACAGGCCGGTCCTCAGGTGTTCCGGCGACATGTAGGCCGGAGTTCCCACGCGGTTGCCCGTGCCGGTGATCGAGCTCGCGTCCACGGCCTTCGAGATGCCGAAGTCGATCACATGCGCGCCCCGGACGGTCAGCAGGACGTTGGACGGTTTCAGGTCCCGGTGCACGATGCCCGCGGCGGCGAGGTCGGCGAGCGCCTGCCCCAGCTGCGCCGTCAGCCGCCAGACCGTGGCCGTCTCCAGGGCGCCGTCCTCCCGTACGGCCTCCGCCAGATCGAGCCCCGGGAGGTACTCGGTGGCCATCCACAGCAGCTCGTCCCGGAAGCCCGTGCCGCACAGTCTCGGGGTGTGCGGGGTGCGGAGCCGGTCGTGCACCAGTGCCTCACGCTCGAACCTGCGCCGGAAGCTGGCGTCTTCGGCGTACTCCGGCCTGATCACCTTCACCGCGACCAGGCCGGGGCTGTCGTCCACGGGGCGGGCCAGATAGACCCGTCCCATGCCGCCGCTGCCGAGCAGCGCCAGCGGCACATAGGGGCCGACCTGGTCCGGGTCGCCGGGGTTCAGCGGAGCGGCACCGGTCTGCCGGAGTGCGGAAGCCTCGCTCGTCGCCGTCTGAGGTGGTAACCGCCGATCTTCTGACACGGAACCCCCGAAATGATGTGCGCCGTACGCCAGTTCGCCAACGAGGAGACGAGGCTAACCCAGCCTGGGCGTGGGTTCAGGCCTTCGATCACTTCCGTCACGCGGGCCACACGGAGCGTCAGACGAACGACAGGTTCCGTGACCTCCGAGTCACCGTCGGGGCAGACGCCACCGCGAAACCCGGCTGACCTCCCTGTCTGCCCAGAAGTCGACGGTGCCGGGCGGCCGCTGCACGATGGAGACAGCGGCGCTCGGGCGCGGCGTAGCGTGCGGGGCCGCCGACCGAAGGAGGCCGGCCATGGCAGACGCCGGATCCGTGAGAACGACGGAGAGCGCAGGTCCGGGGGCCGGCGCGCTCCTGGAGGTGACCCACACCCATGGGGAGACCCGCCCCTGGGAGATCCACATCGTGAAGCATCCCAAGCGCTCCGAGTCCAGTCACTTCCGTGCCGCGAAGAAGGTGGCCAAGAAGATCCTCCAGGAGCTGAGCGGCGACGCGGCGCAGGCGCCGTACGGGGCCGGGCCCTGGGAGATGCACCACGGCGGCAGCCTCTGGGTCATGACGGGGAACGGCTGGCGGATGTACCGGGCCCGGGTCGGCATCGAGTGGAGCATGCAGTTCTGCGCCGACCCCGCGAAGGTCGAACGCCTCCGGCAGGAGGCCGCCGACCTCGTGGCAGCCTTCCCGTTCACGCTTCCGGCCCTGGAATCCCTCGGCTACAAGCGCGCCCGAGCCCTCCTGAGCACCCCCGTCACGGATGCCGACGGCGTCGAGGCCTGGACCGACGGGCTCTTCAACGCGTGCGTGCCGATGAGCACCCCCCACCACTCCGGGGTCCTGCCCAAGGCGGCCGGCGAACACCACTACCCCTGGCCGACCAAGTCCGCGGACTTCTTCAAGTTCGACGACTTCCAGCTGTGGGTCACCCTGCCCGACGGTACCCACGCCGGCGTCGCCCCGGTGGACCGCCGGGGTTCCGGTGACGGCCATGTGCGCATCGTCCACGCCCGGCACGGCACGCCGGCCGGGGACGCCCTGGCGGAGGCGCAGCGGCGCCGCATGATGGCCGTCGCCCCGCCGGACAGCCCCGTCGCCCTGGCGGCGTTCGAGCAGCAGATACCTCCCGGGGCGAGAAGCGCGTCCACCCCGTCCGTCGGATAGCGAGGAGCGGTCATGCCACGCAAGATCGTCGTCTGCCTCGACGGAACCGGCAACCAGGTCGGCGCCCGCAACCCCACCAACGTGGTCAAGCTGTACGAGATGCTGAAAGCCGACAGCCCCTCGGACCAGCTCCTCTACTACGACCCCGGCGTCGGCACCATGTCGTCCGCCACCGCGCGCGGGCCCCTCGCTCACCGGCTCTCCCGGCTCGGCGGCCTCGCCTTCGGGACCGGCCTCAGAACCAACCTCGCCGAGGCCTACACCTACCTGATGCGGCACTGGGAGCCCGGCGACTCCGTGTACGTCTTCGGATTCAGCCGCGGCGCCTACACGGCCCGCGCGCTCGTCGGGATGCTCAACAAGCCCGGCCTGATACGGCCCGGGGCGGAGAACCTCGTCCCCTACGCCGTGGCCAAGTACGCCTTCAACCAGGACATCGGCCGAAGCCAGCAGGAGGTCGCGCGCTTCTCGCACGCCTTCTGCCGGCACACCACCACCAACCCGCTGTGGGAGACGGTCAAGCGCAACGACCCGAAGCAGGTCTCGCGCTACGCCGTACCGGTCGCCTACCTGGGGCTCTGGGACACCGTCAAAGCGGCCGGCATCCTCCGCCTGGGCGATCTGCAGTGGCCCTACACCCGCTCCCTGCCCAACGCCGCCCGCATCCGGCACGCCGTGTCCCTCGACGAGAGGCGCCGCCCCTACCGCGAATACCTCGTCAAGCCCCGGCCGCAGCCGGTCCGGGACACGCTGGAGGAGGTCTGGTTCGCCGGGGTGCACTCCGATGTCGGCGGCACCTTCGACCACGCGAAGGGCGATCCCCTGCTCTCCGCCATCACCCTCAAGTGGATCGTCGACGGTGTCCGCCACGACCTGGACTTCCGGCGCGACGCGTACGGGGAGGCGACGGCGCTGAGCAAGGAGTTCGCCGACGCCCCCCTCCACCACAACGGCCCGCTCTGGTTCCTCGTCGGCAGGCGCTCCCGTGGTGTGCCCAAGGACGCGGTGTTCCACGCGAGCGTCCGCCTCCGGCGACAGCAGGATCCGGCGTACCGGCCCGGTCTGCCCGACCCGGACGACCTCGGGCGCTGGGCGGACCCCGACTGGACGGAACCGTTGCCGGAGCTGCCGTAGAAGGGGGGGCCGGGGAGCCCGCGGGGCCCTCAGCGACCGAGAGCCTCCAGTACGGCTTCGAGCTGCTGGAGCGGCTCGGGGCCGATGATGCGCAGGACGACGGTGTCCGCCCCGGCCGCTTGCAGTCCGTGGAGGTGCTCGGCGGCCTGCGTGGGCTTGCCGGACACGGTGAACACCTCTTCCCGCGGGCGGCCGAGCCAGGTGCCCTGGCCCTCGGTGTGCGGGTGCAGAGTCTGTGCCACCTGCTCGGGGTCCTCGCCCACGCAGCAGAAGGACAGCACCGTCAGGGTGTGGCCGGGCCCGGCTCCGCCCTTGGTGGTGAGCGCCCGGGTGTTCTCCAGGTCTCGCGGGCCGTGGCCCTCGGCGATCAGTGTGCCGTCCGCGACCCGGCCGGACAGTTCCAGCGAGCGGGGGCGGACCACGCCCGCGACCACGGGCGGCGGTTCGGCGGGCGGGTGCACCAACCGGACGCCGTCGAGCCGCACCTCCCGGCCCTCCAGCTCCACCCGTTCCCCGCGCAGCAGTGCGCGCACGGCGGTGATCGTCTCCTCCAGCAGGGCCAGCGGTGAACGCGGCGCGACGCCGACCGACACCATCCACTCCCGTACCCCGTGCCCGATCCCGGCCACGAGCCGTCCCGGGAACACCCGGGCCAGCGTCGCCAGTTCCATCGCCAGCAACGCCGGGCTGCGCAGCGGAGCCGGTGTGATGCCGATGCCCACCCGCAGGCGCTCCGTCGCGCCCAGCGCCACGGCCGCCGCCGACACCCCGCCGTTCCAGCCGAGGTCCTCGACCACCCACAGGTCGTCCACACCCAGCGCCTCGGCCTGCCGTGCGAATGCGGGCAGCCCTTCGGGGGCCCAGTCGCGGTCGTACATCACACCGATCCGAAGGTTCGTCATGTGACGGAACCTATGCTCCGGCCGAAGAACGGATCAAGACCGCACGACGGTTCCGGGGGCATGGGCACGGCGGGGAGCCGTAGTTGGCCGAGACCGCTACCGTCCGTGCCGTGTCGCTGCCGTGCGCAGGGCCGCGCGTACGTCCTCCGGGGGCGGCGGGCCGTCGGTGCCGGCGCTGGCGGTGACCGCCGCGGCGACCGTGCGGAGCTTGGTGTTGGAGAGCTGGGAGGCCTCGCGCAGGATGGTCCAGGCCTCGTCGGAGGTGCAGGCGTGGGTGGCCATCAGGATGCCGCGCGCCTGGTCGATCACGGGCCGGGAGGCGATCGCCTGGCGCAGCTGGGCGACCTCGTCCTGCAGCTGCTTCATCTGTTCCGCGCGTTCCAGGGCCACGGCCGAGTGGGCGGCCGGGTGGTGGAGTTCGGGAGCGGACTCGCCGTCCGGGGCGTGCAGCGGGTCCGTGGTGTCCAGACCGACCAGTTCCAGTATCCGGCGCGGCTGGCCGTCCCAGTTCACGGTCACGACCGCTATGCCCTGCCGGCGACCGTGGTCGCCGAGGGCCTCCAGGAAACCCAGCCCGGCCGTGTCCATGAAGAGCACCCCGGTCATGTCCAGCTCCAACCGGGTGATGCCGTCCGGAAGTTCGGCCAGGGTCTTCGCCAGGATGTCCGCGGATCCGTGGATGAGTTCCCCGCGCGGAACGAGCACCGCCCGGCCCGCGTCCACGCGGCTCTCGATCACCAGCGCCTTGAGCTGCTTCGCGAGAGGTGTGTGTGCCGCTGAGGTCATCTCCCCGCCTTGTTGGTCACCGACAGTTTTATGACGTTGCGTGCCCCCGTCCGCCGGGCCGGTACGGTGGGGTCCGGCGGCGCTGAATGAGCGCCTGCCCGCCGTACGGCGTACTACACACCGTCGTCAGGAATGTCGGGTGAGGTCCGGGGTATGGGCGCTTTCGTCCGGGAAGAACGGGGAGTCGGTGTGGGCATCCGGTACCTGGCACCTTCCGGAACCGCAGCCGCGGTCCCGGAACTGACGGTGTCCCCCCTGGCCGAGCGCAGTGGGCTGCGCGTGGCGGGCGAGGTCGGCCTGGCGACGCACGAGGTGTGGCGGCGCGTGCTGGAACAGGCCGTCCGTGAGGACGAGGATGTCTACTACCTGGAGCTGTCGTCCGTGACGTTCGTCGACGTGGCCGGAGCCGGTGCGCTCGCTGCCGCCGCCCAGCAACTCGGCGACGGCCGAAGGATAGTGCTGGATCAGCCGCCGCACACTCTGCGCCGCGTGCTGGAGATGTTCTGGCCCGACCTGCCGGCGATCGAGGTGTCGATGTCATGAGTGCCGCGGCCGAACTCTTCGAACCCTTCGTCCACCCCGCCCTCTTCTACGGCGACGAGCAGGAGTACCTGGCGGGCACGGTGTCCTTCGTGCGCGACGGCCTCGCCGCCGGTGACCCCGTGGCGGTCGCCGTGCCCGGTGAGAACCTCCGGCTGATCCGGGACGGCCTCGGCGCCGACGCCGACGCGGTACGGCTCCTGGACATGCGGGAGGCCGGGCGCAACCCCGGCCGGATCATCCCCGGCGTGCTGCGCGCCTTCGCCGACGCCCAGCCGCCCGGCCGACGGGTGCGGATCATCGGTGAGCCGATCTGGGCGGGCCGGTCGGAGACCGAGTACCCCGCCTGCGTCCAGCACGAAGCGCTCATCAACGCGGCCTTCCAGGGGCGCACGGTCAGCATCCTGTGTCCCTACGACGTCCGGCGCCTCGACCCGTTGGTCATCACCGACGCCTACGCCACCCACCCGACCGTCATCCACGGGGGCGCGGGGGCGGAGCAGGCCAGCGGGGCGTACGACCCCGAGGACGTCGTGGCCCGCTACAACGAGCCGCTGCCGCCCGTCGCCGACGTGCCGTCCTTCGCCTACGACACGGACACGCTCTCCCAGGCCCGGCACGTCGCCACGGACCTGGCCGGCCGGCTCGGTCTGACCGGTGTCCGCCTCCAGGACCTGGCGCTCGTCACCGCCGAGCTGACCACCAACAGCGTGGTCCACGGCGGCGGTTCGGGCACGCTGCGGGTGTGGGCCGACGACCGGTACGTGATCTGCGAGGTCCACGACAAGGGGCGCCTCACGGATCCCCTGGCGGGCCGCAGGCCGGCCGGCCGCGACCAGCGGGGAGGCCGGGGCCTGCTCATGGTCAACCTCGTCGCCGACCTCGTGCGGGTGCACACGGGTGTGGAGGGCACGCGGGTGCGGTGCTGGTTCGTCCGCTGACCTGCGCCTGCCGCGCCACCGTCGGACCGCTTCCGGCGGGGCCGGGTCAGGTGGCCAGCGGGTCCAGGACCAGCGGTTCGATCTTGCCTTCCAGCATGTAGCCGAGGCCCTGGGCGGCACACACGTCCGGCCGCTCGGCGATGTGCACCGGCATGCCCGTCGCGTTCCGCAGCATCTGGTCGAAGCCGGGCAGCAGGGCGCTTCCGCCGACCATCATGATCCCGCGGTCGGCGAGGTCGGCGACCAGGTCGGGCGGGCAGTTGCGCAGCACCCGGCCGATGCCGTCGAGTACGGCCGTCAGCGGGGTCTCGATCGCGTCGCGGACGGCGGCGGTGTCGACCTGGACGGAACGGGCCAGGCCGGTGGCCACGTCCCGTCCGTGGATCTCGGTGCGGGCCGGGCCGTGCGGGGTGAGGCCGTTGCCGGAGAGGGCGAGTTGCAGCGGCCGTACCGACTGGCTCGGCAGCATCAGCTCGTGTTCGTGGCGCAGGTGCTGCACGATCGCGTGGTCGACGGCCTCGCCGCCGACCGGGATGCGTTCGGCGGTGACGATCGAGCCGAGGGAGAGGACGGCCACCTGGGTGGCCGCGGCCCCGCACACCATGATCATGGTCGCCTCGGGCTGCTCGACGGGCAGTCCGCAGCCGACCGCGGCGGCGATCAGCGTGTCGACCAGCTCCACGCGGCGGACGCCGAGCCCGACGAGCGTCTCGATCGCGGCGCGCTGGGCCAGCGGGTCGGCGTCGTGCGGCGTGCAGGCGGCGGCCCGCAGCCGGGGCTTGCGGCGCAGGGCGCGGCGCATCTTGTCGCCGAGCAGGTGCCGCAGCATGCGCTGGGCCATCTCGATGTCGACGACCGTGCCGCCGGAGACGGGCCTGACCACACGGATGTAGTCCGGCGTACGGCCCGTCATCTTCTCCGCGAACTCGCCGACCGCGATCAGCGCGCCGGTACGGGTGTTCACGGCGGCCGCGGACGGCTGGTCGACGACCAGCCCGGCCCCCTTCACGTACACCCGCGTCCTCGCCGCACCCAGGTCGACGGCGAAGTGACAGCGGCGCAGCTGCTCCAGACTGGCGGTCATGGCAGGTCCTCCCGAGAGCACAGACCGTGGGCCGCCGGGTGGTGGCCTCTTAGGCATCGTGCGGCGGCGGGGGAGGGGGCGCGCCTTGTGGTGGGCCGGGTGGGGTGCCGCTGAACGGGGGTTTGTGAGCCGGTGTCGTTACGGACGGTGCTCGAGGTTGTCGCGTGATACATGCCGGACCACGCCCAGTTCCGCCAAGTCCTGTGGACGGATGCGGAGTTGGTCCGCCGTCGCCTCGACCTCCTCCGGGGTTCGCTTCAGGATCGCCGCCGCCAGTTCGGGAGCGATGACCGAGAAGTAGCTGTCCGGCGTGGCCCAGGTGTTGCCGGGTGCCGCCAGGGCCAGTGCGCCGCCCGAGCCGCCCTCGCCGATCAGCAGCGTGGTGACCGGGGTGCGGGCGGCGGCCACCGCGCCGAACAGGTCCGCGATCGCGGCGCCCGCGCCCTGCCGTTCGGCGTCGGCGTCATTGGCCGCGCCGGGGGTGTCCACCAGGGTGAGCACCGGGATGCCGAGCCGGTCCGCGAGGCGGATCAGGCGGGCGGCGGTGCGGTAGCCCGCCGGGCGGGTCGCCGTGCCGGTCTGGGCGGCGTAGGCGACCGTACGGCCATCGTGCTCGCCGAAGCCGCACAGCATGCCGTCGGGGTCGGTGCCGCCGCAGCGGTCGCCGTTGATCGCCACCCGGTGGGCGAAGTAGGTGTCCAAGTAGCGTTCCGCGCGCGGGCGTCGGGGGGAGCGGGCGCGCTGGACCGCGGCCCAGCCCGTGGCCGGGAGGTCCGTCGTGCCGAGGGGCGGGGGGACCGGGGCGGGGGCGGCCGACCGGCTCGTCAGCAGCCTCAGCCACCGGCCCAGCGTGTGGCGCAGGTCCTCCGGTCGTACGACCGCGTCGGCCGCGCCTGCCGCGACCTGCGCCTCGGCTGTGTACGCCGCCGGGTCCGCGTCCGGCGGCCGCACCCGGGAGCCCGCGAAGCCGACCTGCGCGCCCGGCAGCGCGAGGACCACGTCGGCGCCCGCGCCCAGCGTGGCCCAGCCGCCGCCGGTGGTCGGGTCCCGCAGGACCGCGATCTGCGGCAGCCCCGCCTGACTGGTGAGCGCCGACTGACGGGCCACGCGCTGGAGTTGGGTGAGGGCGAGCATGCCCTCCTGCATGCGGCTGCCGCCGGTCGCCGTCAACGGCACCACCGGCAACCGGTGTTCGCGGGCGTGCGTGTACGCCGCCTCCAGCCGGTCGCCGGTGCGCTCGCCGAGCGAGCCGCCCAGGAAGCCGAACTCGAACGCGATCAGCACCGCCCGGGTGCCCTCCACGTGCCCGGTCCCGCCAACGACGGACTCCTGCTCGCCGGTCCGTTCGGCGGCACGGGCGCGCGAGGCGTCGTAGCCCTGCCAGGCGAGCGGGCCGTCGGGCTCGGCGGGCGGCTCGGGGTAAGGGAGTTCGGTGAAGTCGTCGGTGACGGCGGCGAGGATCTCGCGCGCCGTCGGACGGTCAGTCACGGGTCAGCGCCCGCTTCATGATCTTCCCCATGTCGTTGCGGGGGAGGGAGGCCAGGTGGTGGATCACCCGGGGACGCTTGTGCGGGGCGAGGCGGCTCGCCACGTGGTCCGCCAGCTCGGCGTCCGCCGGGGGTGATTCCGGGTCCGTCGGCACGATCCACGCCACGATCCGCTCGCCGAGGTCGGCGTCCGGCTCGCCGGTGACCGCGGCCTCCCGCACCCCGGGATGTTCCAGCAGCGAGTTCTCGATCTCGCCTGCCCCGATCTTGTAGCCCCCGCTCTTGATCAGGTCGGTGGCCTTGCGGCCGACGATGCGGACATAGCCGTCCGGGTCGCGCACGGCCATGTCCCCGGTGCGGAACCAGCCGTCGGCGGTGAACGCGGCGGCCGTGGCGTCCGGCCGGTTGAGGTACTCCGTGAACAGGTTCGGGCCGCGCACCTGGATCTCGCCGACGCTCTCGCCGTCGTACGACGTGATCGGCGTCCCGTCCTCCTCCACGAGCCGCAGCTCGACGCCCGGCAGCGGTACGCCGACCGTGCCCGCGCGTGGCTCGCCGTCCGCCCGGACGCTCGTGTTCATGAGTGTCTCCGTCATGCCGTACCGCTCGATGACGCGCTGTCCCGTCACGGTCGTGATCCGCTCGTGGTCGTGCACGGGCAGCGCGGCGGAGCCGGAGACGAGCAGCCGCGCCCGGCCCAGCGCCTTGGCCAGCGCGGGGTCGTCGGGAAGAGCCTCCGCGATGCGGTGGTACATCGTCGGGACGCCGAACAGCATGGTCGCGCCGTCGTTCAGCTCGCGCGTCACGCCCTCGGTGGCGAACCGGCCCAGGTGGCGGACCGATCCGCCGCGCCGCAGCGGGCCGAGGATCCCCAGGACCAGGCCGTGGACGTGGAACAGCGGCAGCCCGTGCACGAGCACGTCGTCGCCGGTCCACTGCCAGGCGTCGGCGAGGGCGTCCAGGGTGGCGGCGATCGCCCGGCGGGGGATGACGGCCCCCTTGGGCGGGCCGGTGGTGCCGGAGGTGTAGACGACCAGGGCGGGGTCGTCGCCCACGGGCGCCTCGCCGTGGGGGACGGGTCCGGTGGCCCGCACGTCGACGTCGACGCGAGTCAGATCCCGCAGGGGAGGCGGGAGTTCGTCACCGGGCGCGGCGAGCACCAGGGTGGGTGCGCTGTCGGCCAGGATGTGCCCGAGTTCCTTCTCCCCGGACTTCGGGTTGAGCGGCACGGCGGCGACACCGGCCTCCAGTGCCGCCACCACCGCGACGGCGGTCTCCAGCGCCGGGGTCGCCCAGACGGCGACCCGGCCCGCCCCGCCGATCCGTGCCGCGAGGGCACCGGAGGCGGCGCCGAGCTCGCCGTACGTCAGGGACCGGTCGCCGAACCGCAGGGCGGCTCGCCCCGCCGGGCCGGCCGTCAGGGCCGGGAAGAGAGAGGACACGCGTCGTACTCCTTAACTGTTCACTGTCACTGCCTGGTGCCGTCTGTCGGTCCTACCCCCAGCCCGGCACGACCATCACCAGCCACGCCACCGCGGGGACCACCGCCACCACGATCCCTCCGTAGATCATCAACTGCCGGAAGAAACGCTCGCGGTCGACGTCCGGCGCCGCGGCCAGGACCAGCGCGCCGTTCGTCGAGAACGGGCTCACGTCCACCACCGTCGCCGACACCGCGAGCGCCGCCACCATGCCGACCGCCCCGATCTCGCCCTGCGCGAGGAACGGCACGGCGAGCGGGATCAGCGCGCCCATGATCCCGACGGAGGAGGCGAACGCGGACACGAGCGCGCCGATGTAGCAGAGCAGGACGGCCGCCAGCAACGGGACACCGATGCCGCCGACGCCCTCGCCGGCCCACGTGATGGTGCCCATCTCGTCCAGGACACCGACGTACGTGAGGACACCGCAGATCAGCAGCACCGTCGACCAGGCGATCTGGCCGACCGCCGCGCGGCTGTCCTCGGGCCAGGCGGCGCTCAGCAGGACGGCGAGGGTGATCGCGGTCAGACCGGCGTCGAGGTCGAGGGCGAGCACGGCGACGACGAGGGCGACCAGTGCGGTGAGGGTGGCGATCCGGGCGGGGTTGAGGCGGGTGGTGCCGGGAGCGCCGGGGGTGCCCGTGGTGCCGGGGTGGGCTTCGACGGCGGTGGCGGTGCCGGAGGGGCTGGTGCCGTCGCCGGTCCTGGCGGACGGGCGGGGACCGGTACCGCCCTCCGGCAGGTCGCCCTCGCCGGGGCCCGCGTCCGGCGCGACCGCCCCCCGCGCCCACAGCTTGAGCCCGCCGAACAGGACGAAGACGACCCCCGCGATGATCAGGTTGGCGATCAGGGAGGCGAGGAACAGGGCGATCTCGTTGCCCGGCAGCTTCTCGCGCTCGACGATGCCGTTGACGATCGTGCCGTAGATGCTGATCGGCGAGAAGCCGCCGCCCTGGGCGCCGTGCACCACCATCGCGCCCATCAGCAGCGGACTGATCCCGTAGCGGGCGGCGAAGCTGAGCGCGATCGGCGCCACGATCGCGACCGCGGCCGGGCTGACCGCGCCGATCGCGGTGAGCGCGCCGGTGAGGAAGAACATCACCCAGGGGATCAGCGCGACGCGTCCCCTCACGAGCCGGATGGACGCGTGGACCAGCCAGTCGGTGGTGCCGTTGGCCCGCGCGATGGCGAAGAGGTAGGTGACGCCGACGAGCACGACGAACAGGTCGCCGGGAAAACCGGCGAAGATGCCGTCCGCGTCGAGGCCGGCGACGAGCTCGCCGACCGCGAAGGCGGCGGCGAAGGCGAGCGCGCCCATGTTGACGGAACGGGTGGTGGCGATGACGAACACCACGACGAGCACGAGGATCGAGATGAGTTCGGGGGACATACGGGCTCCCGTCTTTGGGTCCCGGAGCGGTTGCGGGGGTACTTCGGGCTACTTCGGTGTACTTGGCGGTGCGTCGGGCGAGTGGTCGAGTGGCTGAGCCACTTTGGCCGGTTGGCTGGTTAGCGTGGGCGCCCGGCGGACCGCCGTCAAGGGGTCGCGCACGAATTGGCTCAGCCACTCGGCCACCGAAGGGCCCGGTGTTAGGCTCCCGAGGAGAGGGGGACCCCGTGACCGAGCCCGTGACCGGCGCCCTGCGCCCCATGACCAGACAGCGCCTGTACGAGCAGGTGCTCGACCGGCTGCGTGAGTACGTCACCGAGGGCGGCCTGAAGGCCGGCGACCGCCTCCCGCCCGAGCGTGACCTGGCCCAGCGGCTGGGTGTCAGCCGGGCCTCGGTCAAGCAGGCGATCGTGGTCCTGGAGGTCCAGGGCCTGGTGGAGGCGCGGCACGGCGGCGGGACGTACCTGGTCCGCGACAGCCTGGACGTCGAACCCGTCGAGAGGATGGTCGAGCGCCGCCGACGCCTCCCGGACGTCCTGGACGCCCGCGAGGCCCTGGAGACCAAGCTCGCCGAACTGGCCGCCGAGCGCGGCACGGAGGACGACCTCGCGGCGATGCGGGCGGCACTCGCCCACATGGCCGAGGAGATCGACGCGGGCGGTCACGGCACCGAGGGCGACCGGCTCTTCCACGCGGCGGTCACCGCGGCCGCCCACAGCAGCCTCCTCGCCGAGTTCATGCGCTCCATCGCCGACCAGATCGCCGAGAGCCGCACCGAGTCCCTGCGCCAGCCCCACCGGCCCCACCGCTCGCTAGCCCAGCATCAGGCGATCCTCGACGCCATCGCCGCCGGGCAGCCGAAGCAGGCGGCCGCCGCGATGCGCCGCCATGTGCGCACGGTCGCGAAGGTCCGCCTGCTCGACTGGGAGCCGGACGAGGAGCGGTAGGACCGGGACGGTCAGGTTCCGGCGTCTCGTCGTCTCTCCCAGTCGGCGATCAACCGCCGGAGTGCCTCGATGGGACCGACGCCCTCGGACTCCATGCGGGTGACTGCGCGGCGGCCTTGTTCGATGGCCTCGTCCAGGCGTCCCGCCTCGCCGAGCAGGGGTCCCACGTTGATCTGTGGGAGGAGGTCGGGCGTCTCACTGAGGTCGATGTGCCGGAGATACGCGTCGATCGCCTCCTCCGCGCGACCGAGTTCCTGGAGTGCCCAGCCGAGGTACATGTAGGCGCTGGCGAGCTGGTCGTCGACGCGGTACTCACCGAGTACCTCGACCGCTTCCCGCAACAGTGGCAGCGCCTGGTCGAACCGCCGCGCGTTGATGTGGTACTCGGCGGCGGTGCCGAGTGCCGAGCCGAGATCTGGCGCGTTGCCGGTCCGCCGCGCCAGCTCGACGCGCTGGAGAGTGGTGCGCAGACCGAGCTCGGGGTCTCCCATCTGATGATGCAGGCGTGCCAGGAGGGACAGCGTGACGCTTTCCTCGGCGGAAAGGCCATGGGTGTGGGCGTAGTCGGCGGCGGAGCGCAGCAGTCGTGAGGCTTCCTGCGCGTTCCCGCCGACGAGAGCGACCTTGCCCAGGCTGCCCATCGCGCGCGCGATGCTGGGGGGATGGTCGATGCTCCGCGCCAGTTCCAGCACCTGGCTGAACTCCTCTTCGGCGGTTTCGAAGTCACCTAAGCCGAGAGCTCGCTCACCCATGAGAGCCCGCGCGTTGAGCTCGGCATAGGCGGCCTCGTCGTTCGGCCGGACCGAGTGGGTCCAGCGGCCCGAGCCGCCGAACAGCGGGTCCAGCAGGGCCAGGACACGCTTCCCCTCCGGGTGC
The DNA here is from genome assembly GCF_019049245.1 of Streptomyces sp. AC555_RSS877. Taxonomy (GTDB): domain Bacteria; phylum Actinomycetota; class Actinomycetes; order Streptomycetales; family Streptomycetaceae; genus Streptomyces. The sequence continues at coordinate 103,734 of NZ_JAGMUK010000079.1, forward strand.
AGGGTGACACCTCGCGCCCGGAGGTCGCTCAGTATGGAGTGTGCCTCGGCCAGGAGCTGGTGTCCCTCCAGTTGCCGTGCCGGGACGCGCATCGTCTGACGTGCCAGGGCGAACAGGGCGATCGCCAGGGTCCGGGGTTCTTCCTCGCCTTCGGGCCGAGCGGTCCACAGCTGTCGGTAGATTCCGACCGCCTTGTCGAGATGCTCGATCGCTTCCTCGGGTGAGACGTCCGGGAGCGATGCGACGCGTTCGTACGCCAGACCGACGTCCCGCCGTGCCCAGACGTCGTCGGGGACGAGCGCGCTGATGCGGGACCGGAGAGCGAGTGATTCGTGGAAGACCGCGTGTGCGTCCTGGGGTGTCCTGCCCTGCATCAGCGCGTCGCCGTATCGAGCGAGAGCCGCGGCCAGTTGCTGCTGCGTCGGTAGGTCGTCGGGCAGGGCCGCCGCCAGCTTTCGGTAGCCCTCGAGCGACTGGAGGCACCAGTGCATGGCCTGTGCCGAACGACGTCGTGCGAGCTCGATGTCCCCGAGACTGGACTGGATGTGCAGCCATCGTCTGTGTGACTCGACGTTCTCCGGCGCTTCTTCGACCGCGCGGCGCGCGAGGTCCTCGGCCTCCGCGTAATGGCGAGCGGCATCGGCGAGACGGTCGGTGGTTTCGGCCAAGCGTGCGGAGTTGACGTGTGTGCGGATACGGAATTCGGCCAGGTGCGGGCTGCCCTGGAGGTGTGGTTCCAGAGCCGCCATGCGCGCGTAGTAGGTCGCGGCCGTCGGGGCGTCGCCCTCCTGCCGGCACAGTTCGGCGAGGCCTTCGAGGGCGGTGCAGTACGTCATGTACATATCACCGACGTCCGTCGGGCCCTCGGCGATCAACCGTTCCAGCGTGTGGGCACATTCGCCGTAGTGCCGCTTCGCCTCACTCGGATGGCCTTCGATCAGGTCCATGCTGCCGAGCCGTTCGAGCGCGACGGCGAAGTCGACTTCCGCGAGAGGCAACGCCTGCGAGTCGCGCGCGGCCCGGTGGTTGTCGGCGACGAGGTACTCGTACGACTGCCTGGCCGAGGCCCGGTCCCCGATGTCCATGGCCAGGTCCGCCAACCGCAGCAGTACCACCGCGTGTTGACGCTCCGCCAGTTTCCGTGCCGTCGGTGAAGCCGCCGACGCCACGGCGGTGGCAGTACTGTCACGGATCACCTCGAGAAGCGAACGGCGCTCGTCCGTGCCGGCTCCGTCGCCCGCCAGCCGGTCGTCCAGTTTCCGCAGCATCATGTGGCCGAGCTGCAGGCGTTCGGCGAAACCGAGTCCGTCCTGGGCGAGCAGGCCTGCCACCCACGGCTTGCCCTCCGGCCCGGAGTGGAACCGGGCGGCCAAGGAGTCCGTCGCCCAGCGGGCCAGGTCGGAGGCCGGTTCCGCACGCGCGTAGAGCCGTGCTGCTCCCAGTCTGTCGTCGGCGCCGACGAGATGGTGCATGAGTTCACGTCGGCGGTGGGCATCGTCCGGATCCAGGTCCGCCAGGTGTGCGGCGAGGCGCTCGTGCAGGTCCTGACGGCCGGACGGGGGGAGCGTGTAGGCGTCGAGAGCCGCGGTACGGAACGCGCTGTGCGAGAAGTCCCATTGTCCTGCGGCACCGCGCTGCACCAGATGATCACGGAACACCCGCCGGACGCTGGAGAAGAGCAGGTCGGTCCATCGGACGCCGGTGAGGGCGCCCATGACCGCGCGGAAGTCGCTCTCCCGCCAGCCCTGCCTGCCCAGGGCCAGCATCTCCATCAGGCCCTTGACCCACGCGGGTCCCTGCTGTCCGTCGGATCCCGTGCCTGCCGAAATGGCCAGCTCCGCGACCTTTTCGGCGCGCCGCATCATGCGCAGGTACATCCCCCGCGGGGTGGCCGGCAGCTCCTCCACCAGGGCGAGCTGCAGGGCCGTGAGGCGCTCGTCGGCGGGGCCCGGGAACGAGGTCGAGCGCGCGAAGTGCTCGGCACCGAGCAGGTTCATCTCCTGGCAGACCAGCTCCAGCCAGACCGGTGAGCCGTGTGCCGCCGCACCGTCCGCCGTCCGCTTCGCGAGAATCGCCTGCTTGACGCCGCGGTTGACGGCACGCCGATACCGGCGGTAGATCGAGTCGACGAGGCGGGCGGCCTCATCGGGCTCCAATGGTCCGAGCTCCAGGCGCAGGGCCCCGGTGCGCCGGCTCACCGCTTCCACGTCGTCGCCGTGGGTGGCGGTGAAGATCAGCCTTGCTGCCTCGGGCCAGATCTTCGGGAGCCAGGTCATCCGGTGGGCGCGCACCGATCGCTCGAACTCGTCGACCGCGTCGACGACGAGGGCGACCGGCCGCTGTGCGGCAACGCGGGTGAGCGCATGGGCGAACGTGCGCTCGAGGTCTGCTCCCGTGAGCTGGTCCACCGCTGCCGGACGCGAGTCGCTCGGCAGCTCCAGCAGCCAACGCCGCAGCATGGTGTCCACGGAGCCGGCTTCGCCACCGATGCCGGCGGCGTGATCGAGTACCAGCAGGTCGTCGGATTCGCGCAGCTGCCGGACCAGTTCCGCGGCGAGGCTGCTCTTGCCGGACCCCGGAACACCGGTCACCGCGCAGATCCGCGCCGTCCCCGATCCCGGTGCCCGCGATCCCGCTGTCCGTGATCCCGTCGCGAATGTCTTCAGCTCGTGCAGCAGGGTCGTGCGGCCGACGAAGTCCGCTGCGGAGGAGTGAAAGAACTCGTCGAGCACTGCACGTTCCCGGGCCTGCCAGCCCACGTTCGTGGCGCGGGAGCCCGAGGTCGCGGCGTCGAGGTCGGCCCACAGGTCCTCTGTCACCATGGCTCGGAAATCGGCCAGTCCCACCACACGGTTCTGCTGTGCGTCCCATACCGCCCGGTACTCCCGGAAGCGTTTTGGACCCAGCGACTCCCGCAGCTCACGCTTCAGCTCGTGCAGGCGTCTCGCGGCGTCTCCCGCGTCCGTGAACCGATTCCGGACCTCAGCGGGCGCGCCGCTGAGGTCCAGGTCGCGGACGTACACGCGTGCCCCGGTCAGGTGCCCGTCAGTGCGCCCCTGAAAAAGCCCGAACTGAAGCTCCAGGTCCGTCATGCTCCGGCCGGCCGTCGGCCCCTCGTACCCGGACTCCTCGGCGGTCGTCCGTGCCAGCTCGTCCGGGACCATCCAGCCGTAGCGGTCCCCGATCATGCCCAGCACGAAGGGTCTGCTGCGGGCGACCTCCGCCAGGCAGACCTGTACGACCAGACGCGACTTGGCCGCCTCGTCGGCGTGAACCGTGGTGTCCACTCCCAGACGAAGGTCGATCGGCTCGAACCCGTACCGCCGAGAGCCGAGGCGCTCCGCCATCTCGGGAAAGACGATGCTCGTCAGCAGGTCCCGCTCGGCATGGAAGTCCTCGAAGGTACTGGATACGAACAGCGGTCGCGTCTGCCTGGGGAATCCGCTCATGCGCCGTCACCTCCGCAGTAGTGCCGACAACCAGCTCGGCCCGCTGTCCCGCACCCTTTCCTGATAACACTTGAGGAAGAGATCGAGGTACCGGGTCTCGCCCCCGCTCTTGATTTCCTCAGGGTGGTGTCGAAGGTACTCGCAGACATCCATCCAAGCGCGGCCGACGGTGTACATCGCCGGTGCCCCGACAACTGTGCTCACGGCTCCGACCACGAAGTTGAGTCCCGGTACGAATTTGATGAGGCCTTTGGCCGCTACCTTTTTCCCGGCTTCCTCAGTGGCTCGTTTGGTCAACTCGCGGGCCAGCCAGCCGGCGCCTTCTTTGACGGCGACGCCACCGACCAGGATCTTCCACAGCAGGTGAGTGAGTGCCTTCACGTCCACCGGCACACCGTAGGCCACGCTGATCCCCGACATCATGCCTCCGTGGACGGCGAGCAACGACGCCATGTCCAGGACCGGAGGGGCCGAATGGGCCGGCAGTGCGCCGGCGATCGCCACTCTGATGATGTTTTTCGACCGCGCGCGCTGAACGGTGAAGTCGAGGCGCTGGGCGGCCATGGCCGCGATCCGTACGGATTCGGGGATCTCCTGCACGGTGGCATCAAGGAGTTCCCTGACTCCGTGCACCGGGTAGGTGGGGCCGGCCAGTGGGACGGTCTCGATCGAGTTGACCAAGAAGACCTTCCCGCCGGCCAGGGGGAGTTGCCTGGCCGTGATGGCTTCCGCCAGCGCGAGGGCTTCCGGGTCGACACGGTCGTCGAGCCGGTCCACGCAGGTGAGGACGGAGAACACGGGAAGTCCGAGACCGTGCAGGGACCGGATCAGCTCCGCATGCGCATCGAGGAATCGTGCCGTGGCGGATCTCGTGACGAACCAGACCGCGTGAATGGACTCGTCGCCGTTTCCCTGCTTCGCTTTTTGCAGGGTTCTCTCGACTGCGGCGATCAGGGTCGGGACCGTCCCCGCACCGATTTCGAAACCCGGAGTGTCCCAGATGCCGAGGGGTCCGTCGTCGGGTTCCCGGTAGAACTGCAAATGGACGGTCTGCCGGTTTCCGATGCCCGTTTGGGCCTGCTCAACTCCGAATACCGTGTTGACGAGCGTACTCTTTCCGGCGCCCGCATCGCCGAACAGGGCGAGGTTGAAACTCCCTCCGCGCTCCGTGAGTTCCTCGCGGTACATCTTCAGAATGCTTCGGGAAAATTCCTCGAAATTCCACTCTGCGGACATGGCCCCCCCCCACGTCGGTTTCCGCAATCGAAGATACGGGCTCTCCCGCTGCCTGTCACCGGCACCAGGGGGGCTTGTTTTGTTTTCCGCGCGCCCCTACAACGCTTCGAGTAGTCCGAAGGTCAGCTCGTCCACCGGGCGGGGGCTGTCGGTGGACTCCTCGCTGAAGGTGTTCACGAGCATCACCACCGCCGTCCCGCTCCGTCTGTCGAACGCCGCGCAGGTGCTGAATCCGCCGGTGCCGCCGCTGTGCCAGGTCATGGTGCGGCCGTCGGAGAGCGTGCTGAGGTGCCAGCCGAGGCCGAGGCGCAGGGTCGGGGCGACGGTGAAGCGGGGGCGCTGGGTCAGTTCGATCGCGTCGCCAAACGGTGAGCGGTCCGGGCGCAGTTGTGCGCCGAGGAAGCGGAGCATGTCGTCGGCGGTGCTGTAGACGGACGTGCCCGCGCCGGTGAGGACGTGGTCGTGCCAGTCGGGGACGGCGTCCCCGGCGAGATGGCCGGTGGCCTTGCGCAGGGCCATGTCCGGTCGCAGGGTCGTCGTCGTGTCGCGCAGGCGCAGCGGGGCTGCCACGTCGCGCCACAGCATCGCGTCCACGTCGTCGAAGGCCAGCGCCTGGGCGAGCAGGCCGAACCCGAGGTTCGCATAGGCGTAGGTGCTGCCCGGCTCGGTGTTCAGGGGCGTCTCGGCCAGGCCGGCGGCCAGGTCGGCCAGTGTGTAGTGCGCGTAGGGGTCGTACGGGTCCGCCTCCGTGAGGAGGTTGGGCGGCAGGGAGGGCAGGCCGGAGGTGTGGGTCGCCAGGTCGGCCAGGGTGATCCGCCGAGGGCCCTTGCGGGGGACCGGGAAGCCCGGGGGCAGGGTCAGCGGTGTGTCGAGGCGGACCCTCCCGCTGCTCACGGCGCGCGCGAGAGCCGTCGCGGTGAGGGTCTTGCCTATCGAGCCGAGCTGGAAGACCGTCCTGCCGTCCGGGGCCCTGCCGTCCTGGGACGCGCCCGCCACGTGCCTGTGTGCGCCGCGGATGACTCCGCAGACGACGCTCGGGCTGCCGGCGGCCAGCGCACGGTCCAGGTAGGGCCGCACCCGCGCGGCCAGATCGCTCCCGGCCGCCGTGGCGTGCCCGGGTAACAGTGATATTCCGGCCGCGGCCGTCGCCGCGCCCAGGAGATTCCGTCGGTTCATGAACTACTCCTGCGTCGTCGTCGGGTTCGGTGCCGGCACCACCGCGGACAACAGCACGAGCAGCGGAACCACTCTGCCCGCGGGCACCTGGTAATGGCCGCGCCCCTCGGCCTGGAGCCAGCCGGTGGCGGTGAGTTGCTTGAGGTGGTGGTAGAGCTGCCCGGTCGTGTTCAGCCCGGCCGTCTCCTGCAACTCGGCCGCGGAGCGGGTGCCACGGAGCACCGCACGCAGCAGGGTGAGCCGCACCGGGTGCCCCAGGGCGGCGTACGGCGCGGCGTGGTCCGCCCAGTCCGCTTCGAGCAGTCCCGCCGTCGCCGCACCCTGCTGCCATGCGTAGTGCTCGCCCGTGGGCAGGTCCACGACGCCGGTGAAGAGGACCTCACCGTCCCCGGTGAGCCGCTCGCGCAGCCCCTCGAGCGCCCAGAACACCTCACTCTGGGGCGCCCGCGGTCTCAACTCCAGCCGCGCCACCCGTTCTTCGAGCGCGGCGACTCGCTCCTGCAAGGGATCATCGGCCATGCCCCGACGTTACGTTATTCCGGAATAACGGAGCAACCCTTCAGGCCGTCGCCGTCTCCACCACGTCCGCCACCACACAGCTCACGTTGTCCGGCCCGCCGGCCGTGTTCGCCTCGGCGACCAGGGTGCGTACGGCCTCGTCCGGGGCCGGGGCGGCGCCGAGGAGGGTGCGGATGCGGTCGTCGGGGACGACGGTGGACAGGCCGTCGGAGCACAGGAGGTAGCGGTCGCCGGCGCGGGCGTCGTGGAGGCGGAGGTCCGCAGTCGCGGCGGCGGCGGACGGCAGGGCCTTGAGGAGCAGGGAGCGTTGGGGGTGGGCGGTGGCCTCCTCGGGGGTGAGACGGCCCTCGTCGATCAGCGACTGGACCATCGTGTGGTCGTCGGTGATGCGGAACAGGCCGCCGTCGCGCAGCAGATACGCGCGCGAGTCGCCGATGTGGACCAGGGCGAGACGGGAGCCCGTCCACAGCAGGGCGGTCAGGGTGGTGCCGTACTCGTCCGTGCCCCCGGTGATGCCCCGGACCGCCTCCGTCGCGCCCCGAACCGCGTCCTCCAGGAGGTTGAGGACGTTGCCCGCCGGCACCTCCTCCGTATCCAGGAACCTCAGCGCCTCCACGGCGGCGCTGCTCGCGGGGGCGCCCGCGGGTCCGAAGCCGTCCGCGACCGCGAGCAGCCGGGTGCCCGCGTACGCGGTGTCCTGGTTCTCGGGGCGGACCTGCCCCCGGTCCGAGTGGGCGAAGTAGCGCAGTTCCAGCATGGTGGTGTCCTTCCTCGGTGTCTGCGTCAGTTGGTCCACGAGGAACGCGGCGAGATCCCGCCGTACGGCCGTCTCCGCCTCGACCCGCGCCCAGTGGGCGCGGATCTCCCGGGCGGCGGCGGACGGTTCCAGGGCGCACACCTCACGGATCCGGGCCAGCGGCATCCCGAGCCGCCGCAGCCACGCCACCAGCCGCGCCTGCTCCAGCTGTTCGACCGCGTAGTACCGGTATCCCGTGTCGGGGTCGACCCGCGCCGGACGCAGCAGCTCCAGCTCGTCGTACAGCCGCAGCGCCTTGGGCGACAGCCGGCACGCCTTGGAGAAGGCGCCGATCGTCAGCGGTTCCATGAGGGTCCCCCGTCCCGTCTCGTCCGTTCCTCGCCACCGATGCTGGGGCTTCACCGAAGGTGAAGGTCAAAGGGGTTGTCCCGGTTCCGGGGCGGGCGGTTAGCCTGCGGGGCCACGAGCCGTACGAGAAGGGACCCCCGCCGTGCCCCGAGTCGCCCTCGTCACCTACGACCCCCGGCCCCAGACCAGCAAGGACGCCGACCTGCCCGTCCTGCTGGCGGCGCTGCGCGCGGCCGGCGCCGAGGCGGACGCCGTGTTCTGGGACGACACCGGGGTCGACTGGGGCGCCTACGACCTCGCCGTCATCCGGTCGACCTGGGACTACAGCTGGCGGGCGGCCGAGTTCGTGGCGTGGGCGGAGCGCTGCGCCAAGGTCACGCGGCTGGCCAATCCGGCGGACGTCGTGCGGTGGAACACCGACAAGTGGTACCTCGGGGATCTGACGGCGGCCGGCGTGCCCGTCGTCCCCACCCGCTACCTCGCGCCCGGCGACGCGGCCGACCTGCCCGGCGACCGCGAGTACGTCATCAAGCCGACCTCCGGCGCGGGCGCCCGTTACGCGGCGCGCTACACGCCCGAGCAGCACGACACGGCCGTACGGCACCTCGCGCGCATGCACGGGGAGGGGCTGACGGCGATGGTGCAGCCGTACATGCGCAGCATCGACGCGGCCGGCGAACGGGCGCTGCAGTTCTACGGCGGCCGTCTCCTGCACGCCAGCCGCAAACGGGCCGTCCTCGCTCCCGGCACCGCCTTCGACGCGGACAAGGTCGCCCACCCGGGCCTGGAGCCCTGGACGCCGACCCCGGCCGAACTCGCCGTCGCCGAGCGGGCTCTGGCCGCCGTACCGGACGCGGATCACCTGCTGTACGCCCGCGTCGACCTGGTGGACGGGGATGACGGACAGCCGCGGGTGATGGAGCTGGAGCTGGTCGAGCCGAACCTGTTCCTGTTCCTGCATCCGGGGTCGGTGCCCGCCGTCGCGGCGGCGATCCTGGCGGCGGCCCTTTGAGGCGCCTAGGTGTACTGCCCTGTCCGGCGGATCAAGTCGCAGGACATCCGCGGCGCCTCATCGACGCGGATCGGCGTGCCAGGCCCCGCGTCTGCGGCATGATCCGCCGGACAGGCCCTAGTCGCTCCGGTCGCCGTCGGCGGACCGGTCGTTGACCGCCACCCGCTGCAGCAGACCCCATGTGAACTCGGCGGCACACTCCCACCGCACGCCGTCACCGTCCGGGGCGGTGAAGGCCAGCCCCCACCGCGTCGGCGCCGTCCCCTGCAGGGGGCGGGCCGGGGCGAAGGCGCGGGCCGCCTCGTCGACCGTGCAGGACCAGGGAGTGAGGTCGTCGAGGGTCCGCAGTGAAGGCCCGTCGCTTCCGGGGGCGCGGATCAGCCACTCGTTCCAGACGGTGCCGTTCGGGGCGAGGAGCACCTCGAAGCGGAGGTCGGGCCAGAGCGGAAGCGGCCACCGGCGGGCCTCGCACTCGAGGTCGCCGATCCTGCGGGTCAGCACCGACTCGGGTTCGCCGAGGACCGAGCGGTAGCGGGAGGCGGCGGACCGGGACCGCGGGGAGCGGACCATCGCCTGCCACCGTCGGTTGGCCTCCCGCATGTCCGCGATGGAGACGCCCAGCTCGTGCCGGGCGCCCTCCACCAGGTCGGGATTGTGGTCGGCCATGCGGCGCAGCAGCACCAGCTGGAAGTCGAGACGGGTGAAGGGGCTGGCCGGTGGCTTTCCGGAGGGCATGCGCACCATCGTCCCCCACGCGTGTCTTCGGCGCTCCGCCTCCGGGCGCCTCGGTCGGTGTCGAGGGGACGACGGTGCTCAGTCCTTCGGGCCTCCGTGCGCTCGCCCCCTCGACT
>NZ_JAGMUK010000079.1:113091-207478 GCF_019049245.1 Streptomyces sp. AC555_RSS877
CGAGGGGACGACGGTGCTCAGTCCTTCGGGCCTCCGTGCGCTCGCCCCCTCGACTCCGACGCGCCCTCCGGCTCGGCGCGTGTCTTCGGCGCTCCGCCTCCGGGCGCCTCGGTCGGTGTTGAGGGGACGACGGTGCTCAGTCCTTCGGGCCTCCGTGCGCTCGCCCACTCGACTCCGACGCGCCCTCCGGCTCCGCGCGGCCGGGGCCCGGACGCCTGCCGTCCGGCAGGAACAGCACCGAGTTGACGTACCGGGGGCGATTGCGGAACGGGAGGACGCGGCGCAGCAGGCCGTGGGCGACGACGTACGAGGCCACCGACTGGTGGGCCTCCAGTGGGAAGCCCGCCAGCGGCACCCAGTTGTCGCGGGGCAGCACCCAGCCGTCGTAGCCGAGCATGGCCAGGTACGTCACCACCGGCGCGATCGGCTGGATCCGGGACTCCAGCTCGATGAAGAGGGCCGGCCGGTCGCGCGCCAGCAGCCCGGTCGCCCCGCGCAGCACCGCCAGCTCGCTCCCGTCCACGTCGACCTTGATGAAGCCGACGTCACGCAGGGCCAGCTCGTCGAGGGTGATGCAGGGGACGTCCACCGCTCGGCCGTGGATGTCCCGGCGCACCAGCGACGACACCCCCCGGTCGCCCGCGTCGTCCGGCGGCAGCCACAGCTGGGCGGTGCCCGGGCGGTCGGCGGCGGCGGCCTGGATCACCCGGACGTTCGCCGGGGCCGCCGAGGTCAGCAGCCGCGCCAGGTGCGGCACCGGCTCGACGGTCACCACCCGGCGTGCCCGCCCGGACAGCCGCCGGGTCCAGGGGCCGTACCAGCCGCCGACGTCCACGGCCGTACCGCAGTCGTGCGGGCACAGGTCGGACAGCCGCGCCAGCTCCGGTTCGAACCGCGGATAGACGGCCCGGGCGGCGGCGGCGACCAGGCGGGTGGGCAGGTGGGGGGCCACGCGGGCCGCTAAGGTGCGCGCGGGGCCCGTCACGGGTTCATCCGTTTCAGCAGTTCCTCGTGCTCGTCGTCCGAGACCTGTTCCCCGGAGGCCGGCAGCAGCTGGGGGATGCCGTCGAGGATCGGGTAACGCCGTTGCAGGCGTGGGTTGTAGAGGACCTCGCCCTGTGCCGGACCGTCCGGCGGGACGAGGTGCAGCGGCCCCTTGTCGAGCGGGCACGCGAGGATCTTCAGCAGCGGGTCGTCGGGTTTCACGGGGGTGTCAACTCCTTGGCACCGAGGGGCGGTTGAGGCGCCTTGTCGTGCTTCGGCATGGCCAGCAGTACGGCCACGGCCAGCACGATGCCCGCGAGGCGCAGCGCGAGTCTGATCGGGTCGTGCGGCAGCGCCTCGCCGAACGAGAGCGTGCCGAGCACGGCCGTGTACAGGCAGGTGACGGTCGTGCACACGGGAACGATCAGCGAGGCCCGGCAGCGTTGCAGCGCCGCCTGCGACAGGACGAGACCGAACGCGCCGGTGAAGAGCAGGAGATACGGATACGGGGAACGGAGCACGTCGACCACGGCCCCGCCGAGACCGCTCGACGTGAGGTAGCCGGACATGCCCTTGATCGCGAGGGAGCTGACGCCGTAGAGCAGGCCCACCGCCACCCCGTACTCCACGCCCGTCGTCGGTGCGCGGTGGCGGTGCCGGGTGCGGCGCTCGGCGGAGTTGTACAGCCATACGCCCGCCGCCAGCGACGGCACGCACACCAGCAGGATCAGCGGGTAGGGCGCCTCCTGGCTCACCGTGTCGGAGCGCTCGTTCAGCGACAGGACGACCATCAGGAGCGCGGCGAGGATCGCGCCCAGCGCGTACCGTTCGCGGCCGGTGGTCTCCTCGCCGAGCAGCCGGGCGGACAGCAGCACGAGCAGCACCAGGCCGGAGACGAAGATGCCCTGGGCGGCGGCGATCGGCAGCGTCCGGTACACGGCGAGCTGCGCGGCGAATCCGGCGGCGAGCGAGAGCGACCCCCCGATCCACAGCGGACTGCGCAGCACCAGGGCGAGCAGCCGGGCCGGCTGCCGGATGCTGACCTCGGGCAGGGCGGCCAACGCCCGTTTCTCCAAAACGAATCCGGTGCTGTACAGGACGTTCGCCAGCAGCGCCGCGGCCACTCCCCACCACATCGCCGGCCCCCCTACGTCTTTCGCGCGTGCAGCAGCAGGATCGACGCGAGGGACGGTCTGGCACAGGCCAGCCGGTCCAGCGGCCGCAGCGGGCGCGGTACACCGTGGAAGGGGGCGCCTTCGAGCCGTACGACCTCGAAGCCGGCCGCGCCGACGAACTCCCGCAGCGCGCGGGCGGTGTAGAGGCGCAGGTGGCCGACGACCTCCTTGCCGGGCCGGCCGTGAATGCCCCGCAGGCTGACCTCGGAGAACACGGGCTGGACGCCGGCCAGCAGCAGGGCCCGGTTGTACCAGGCCGCCAGGTTCGGGGTGGACAGCATGAGGTGGCCTCCCGGGCGCAGGACGCGGCGGATCTCGTCGAGCGCGGCGTCCGGGTCGACGAGATGCTCGATCACCTCGCTGAACAGCACGGCGTCGGCCGAGCCGGTGCCGAACGGGAGCCCGCTGCCGCTGAGTTCACCCCGGATCGCGTACGTCAGGTGCGCGCGGGCGCGTTTCAGGGCGTCCTGGGACCAGTCGACGCCGACGATGCGGTGGCCGGGGAGGAGGGGGGCGGCGGTGGCCGCCGCGGTGCCGTCGCCGCAGCCGATGTCGAGGATCGTCCGGGCCCTCCCGGTGCCGAGCGCGGATGCCAGCATGCGAGCCTGACGCAGGGATCGGGGGGTGCCGGAGGCCACCGGGACGGCGGGATCCTCGTAGAAGTCCCGCAGGTCTTTGGGGAGTTGCGCGGCAGAGGTCATGTGCCGGCTTCCGTGGTGTGCAGGTAGTGCTCGAAGAGGTCCCGCAGGTGGGCTCCGTCGCCGTGCCCGAGCAGGGAGCGCGACCAGCGCAGGGCGAGGTGGAGGCGGCCCGCGGTGGACGCGGTGGTGACGGTGAGCCCGCGGGGCATCCGGGCCGGCGCGGAGAACCACACGGCGTGCGCGCGGCCGGCCTCCTCGCCGAAGTCCAGTGGGTAGGGAATCCGCCCGATGTTGCTGAGCAGGGTCGTCGACGTCCAGGGCGCGGCGGCCCTGCGCAGACCCCGGGTGAGCGCGGCACGCCACGCCACGGGCGTGACCGGGGCGGTCAGGAGAGAGGCGCCGTGGCCCAGTTGGGGGCGGGGGAGGGACTTGAGGGCACGTGTGCGGGTCGCCGTGCGGCGCAGCAGGTCGGGCATCGGAGGGTGGTCCAACTCCTCCGGCGCGAAGGGGACTTCGACGAGTCGGGTGCCGTTGCCGATGGGCATGGCCGTGTCGCGGGGGCGGTCGTCCACGGGCATGGTGATGCGCAGCGGGCGGGGCCGGACGCCGTGTTCCCGGTTCCAGTGCGAGAGGGTGAGCGCCGTCGCGACCATGAGCTGGTCGTTCACGGTGTACGGGGAGCCCTTGGGGCGGTGCGGCAGGGCGAGTTCGGTGACGAGGAGGCCGTTGCCGGGCGAGAGTTCGGGGGCGCCGGGGGCCACGCGGGCGGGCTTGGCCCAGACGGAGGGGGTGTTCTCGGGGAGCGAGGGGGGTTCGGGAGCGCGCAGGGGCGGGGCTGCCGGGGCGTTGTCCTTGCCGCCGTACAGTTCCGCGGCGGTGGCGAGGACGCGCAGGCAGGCGGGGCCGTCGAGGGCGGTGTGGTTGATGGTGAGGAACAGGACGGTGCCTGGAGGGCGTTGGCCGGGATTGCTGCCGGACGGTGGGGGTGCTTGCCCGCGGTCGCGGGGTGCCGCTCTCCGCGGGCGGGGAGCCGCCCCGGCGGCACGACCGCCCGCAGCCGCGCCGACCGCGTCCGTCGCCTCGCTGCCCTCGACCGGCCCTGCCCCTTCGACGACCTCCAGCCGCACCGGCGGCGAAGCCGACAGCGGTGGGGCCTCCACCAGCGCCCGCGTCCGCGCGTCCCGCAACGCGTCCCGCCCCGGCGCGGGAAAGCTCACCACCTCCACGTCCGGCTCGGAGGTCAGTTCCCACTCGTAGCGGCGTCGGTACCACCGCCCCGCCGCCTCCCGCATGAGGATGCGCGGGTGCCGGTGCAGCGCCTCGGTGAAGGCCTTCCGCAGGCGCGCCGGGTCCAGCTGCCCCGGCAGGTGCACCTCGATGTGGACCGTCTCCGGCTCCTCCTCCTGGAGACAGTGCCGGGCCACCTCGTCCACCACCGGGAACGGGATGCGCAGCGGTGTGCTCGTCATGCGGGTTCGTTCCTCCCCTTGTTCGCCTCGGCCGGCGGCAGGTGCTGCGTCGGCGCCTCGGACGCCGCAGGTGCTTCCGACGCCACAGGTGTCCCGGAGGTCGCCGGTGTCCCGGACGTCGCGGTCCCGGTCCGTTCGCGGACGCTCACCAGCGCGGCGAACAGGCCGATCAACGCGAGCAGTTGGGCCGCGGGCCCGAACGCCCCTTGCTCCGCGCCCACCGGCTCCCCGGCCCCCACCGCCGCCGCGATCCCCGCGCCCGCGAGCGCCACGAAGGTGATCGGGACGAGGAGCGAGTGCCGTCGGTACGCGAGGAGCGCCAGCGCCGGTACGAGCAGGGCGAACCACCCGGCGATCACGATGCCCACCAGGGTGAGCGCCACCGTGCCGAGCCACAGGCCGGGCGTCGGCGGCAGCGGCTGCGGGCCGTCCGGGTTGGGGGCGTGCCGCCGCCACAGCACCAGGCCCAGCAGGGCGACCACCGCCACCCCGCTCCCGATCAGCCCGGCGTCGTACGTCGTCGAGGGCTCGTACGACAGCTTCACCGTGCCGCCGGCCCCCGCCGGGATCCGCCAGCCCTGCTGCCAGCCGTCCAGCCGCACCGGCGACAGTTCCTTGCCGTCCAGTGTGGCCTTCCAGCCGTCGTTGAAGTTCTCGTACGTCGTGAAGTAGGACGCGGCGCCCGAGCCGACCGTCACGGCGCGCTGGTCGCCCAGCCAGTCCCGTATCCGCAGGTCACGGGCGATCGAGGTGGGCTCCGTGACCGTGCCGCGGGTCAGCGTCACGTCGGTCAGCGTGAGCGGTCCGGCGTCGCCGCCCTCGACCCGGTGCGAGCCGGCCGCCAGCTCCAGCCCGCCGTCGGCACGCCCCGACTGGCAGAGCGTCACCTCCACCGCCCGCCGCTCGGTCAGGTCCCGTACCGCTCCCTTCACGCCGGTCTGGTACAGCTCGCCGTCCACCGCCAGCACCGGCCCCGACCCGCACGGCAGCGAGAAGGTGCGCGTCGCCTTCGGCTGGGGCGTGCGGTAGCGGTCCAGGGCCGGGATGTACGCCTCCGTGAGGCCGACCGGCAGTTGCAGGTCCTCGTCGGCGACCGGGTTGTGCAGGGTCATCGGGGCCGTCTTGGTGATGGTGATGTCCAGGCGGTCCGTGGTGATCGCCGGGAAGCGGACCCAGCCGTTGTCGTCGACGCCGGCGATCACCGCCCCGTCGGGGGAGCTGATGTCGACCTCGGTGGGCCGGGTGGACAGGCCGCCCGCGGCGGGCAGGACGATCTCGCCGACCGGTTGTTTGTCGGGCCAGCGCAGGTGGATCGTGGGCCGGTCGCCCGCGATCCACGCCGTCGTCAGGTCGCCGTCGGTGAGGTTGCGCGCCGACAGGCCCGCGCCGAGAGCGGCCGTGGAGTCGGCGGTCGCCGTGATACGGCCTGCCTGGTCGGGCGCGATCTCGTACAGCAGCCGGTCGAGTTCGGGCCCGGTGACCGGGACCGCGCTCGCCTCCACCTCGTACGTCCCCGCCGACTCCGTGGAGAAGCGCCGGTGCAGGCCGGCCTCCGTGCCCGTCGGGGAGAACCCGGCCGGGTCGGCGGTGCGGTGCAGGGAGAAGACCTCGGCGGAGGCGGCCGCGTTCTCGGCGCCCGCGGCGTCGGTGGGCAGCCGGAGCAGCCGGGTCACCTGGACGTCCGGCAGGTCGATCTCGGCGAAGCCCGCGCCCGCGAGCCCGGTCCGCCGGGCCACCGAGTCGGTGATCGTCAGTTTCATCCAGCTCGTCGCGCCGGCAGGCGCCTTGATGCTCTGCGTGGAGCCGTCCGGCCGGAGGAAGCTGCTCACCGACCCCTTCTCCGTCTCCACCCGCACCCGGGTCGCCGCCGACCGCACGCTCTCCTGCGGCAACGGCGTGACCTTGAAGGAGGACGGCATGTCGAACTCGTCGTCCGAGAAGGCGATCCGCAGCCACTGGCCGTTCGGCGAGCCAGCCACGCCCTCCGTCCACGCCGTGTCCGGGTTGCCGTCGAAGGCGTTCACGGGGTCGAACTGCGGCAGGTGGAACAGCCAGTTGCCGTACGAGGACGCCGTGACCGTGCGGGCGCCGCGCAGTTCGGCCACCGTCTGGTGGTCCTGACCGGTGACCGGCAGGATCTGGTGCGGTGCCTCACCGGCGTCCTGGGCGGCCCCGGAGGCGTTGCGCTCGTCGCGGGTGTACGTGTACGAGGTGTTCGCGTTGACCAGCCCGAAGCGCGTGTCCGCGCGGCGCAGCCCGTCGCCGACCACCTGGAGCGGCGGGGTGCCGAGCCCGGGGTGGTTGTCGCCGGTCAGCACGGTCGCCCGGCCGCGGAGTTCGGCCGCCAGCGGCAGCAGCGCCTCGGGGCCGCCGGAGACCACCGCGGTGTCGGCGACCGGAGCCAGTCCGGCCTGTCCGGGCCGCCGCACGTCCTCGCTCGCGGGACGGTAGATCTCCACCGCCCGCTGCCTCGGGTACAGGCCCTCGACCTGGAGCGGGGTGTCGGGCTGGATCTCGCCGCCCGTCATGAGCGGGCCGAGGCCCGTCACCCGCTCGTAGCCGGACTGCTCCAGGGTCCGCTTGACCGTCGAGGTCGGCACGTTGCCGATCTGGTCGGGGTCGAGGTCGTTGCGGACGACGACGTAGTAGACGCCCGCCCGGCTCAAGTAGTCGGCCAGCCCCGGGACTTCGCCGCCGGTCAGCAGCGCTTCCTCCACCGCGTCCATGGCGCGCCGGTTGCCGGGGGTGCCGAAGGGGACGTAGTCGCGTTGCGCCCAGCGGGACTCGGCGAGCACGTCGAGGGGCTGGTCGATGGGGGAGCCCCAGGTGTAGATGCCGTGCGCGGTGGCCGGGACGACCAGGGCGCGCGAGTCGGGGGAGTACTTCTCCAGCCAGTCGGCCGTGGAGTGCCAGTACTTGGGGAGTTCCTGGAAGGAACCCGGTTGGAGGATCGAGCCGTTGAGGTACGGCCACATCAGCCCGGGCAGGATGAGCACCGCCGCGATCAGCGGGGCGAACCGGCGGCCCCGCACCTCGCGGGCGCCGCGCGGCTCGGCGGCGACGCCCACCAGGTGGGCGAGGCCCAGCACCAGGGCGAGGGCCAGGCCCACCTGGAACTTGTAGATGTTGCGGAAGGGCGCGAGACCGCTGTTCAGCCAGTCCTGCACGGCCCCGTGGAAGGGCGCGCCGAACGCGCCGCCGTATCCGGCGAGCAGTACCAGTACGGCCGTCAGTACGGTCAGCACCAGCCAGCGCCGCTCCGGCATGTCCCGCCGGGCCAGTCCCGCGAGTCCCAGCCCGGCGGCGAGCGCCGAGCAGAGGATCACGAGCACCGAGGACGCCACCGTCCAGCCGGCCGGCAGCCACGCCTCCACCAGGTGCAGGTAGGCGACCCAGTTGCCGGCGCCGCGCAGTGCCTCGGTCGCCGACATGGTCTCGGTCGTGGTCTGCGAACTCTCCACGTATGGAAGGAAGTTCTCGCCGTAGGTGCCGAGCAGGAGGAGCGGGATCCACCACCAGGCCGTCACCAGGAGCACTCCCGGCGCCCACCAGGCGATCAGCTTGCGCTGTCTCGGGCCGGACGGGCGTGAGAGCAGGTAGAGGCCGGCCGGGAGCAGGGCCGCCAGGGTCGAGGCGGCGTTGACGCCGCCCATGAACGGGACGATCAGCGCCGAGCGCAGGGCGGCGACGCGGGCGGTGTAGCGCTCGTCGGCGAGCGGGAGCAGGACCCAGGGCAGGAACGCGCCGGGCAGCGCGGCGGCCGACGTGGAGCCGACGACGACCGTGAACACGGGCCACAGCGCGTACGCCACCGCGGCCAGCAGCCGGGACGTTCCGTTGCCGATCCGCAGCCGCTCGGCCAGCCGCAGCGCACCCCAGAAGGCCACCGACACGACCAGCGACAGCCACAGCCGCTCGATCAGCCACACCGGCAGCTGCACGGCGTGGCCCAGCCAGTAGAACGGCAGCATCGGCCACACATAGCCGACGTACTGGTCCTGGATCCCGCCGAACGAGCCCTGGTCGTGCCACAGCTGGCCCAGGTCGGCGAGGAACCGGCCCGGGTCGGTGGTGACGCCGAGCTTGGTGTCGAAGGTCTGGCGGCCCGGACGGACCGCCAGGAACAGCACGAACACCACGGCCCAGAACCCCAGCAGCCAGCGCCGTGACCTCGGCCCCTCAGGAGGGCGCGACATGATCGCGGTGGTGGGGACGGCCGCCGGAGGAGGGGCCTGGACCGTGGACGTCGTCATGGTGGACACCGCCGGAGGATGAGGAGGAGGTTCCAGGTAGCCACCTCGCGGATCCCGGGGACTCTTACGACGGTCTCCGCGAGGAACGGCCAGTAGCGGGAGCGCGCCGAGACGACCGTGATGTCGTCGCGGGCGCGCACCTGCCGCAGGGTCGGGCCGATGTGCACGGCGAACAGGTTCTCGCCGAGGGTGTGCTTTGCGGCCTTTCCGGTACGGCGCCGGTAGCGGGCACGGGCCCGCTCGGCACCCAGGTAGTGCCAGGGCGCCCACTCGTGACCGCCCCACGGGGACAGCCAGTTGGTGAACGACACGTAGATCAGCCCGCCGGGCCGGGTCACCCGCACCAGCTCACTGATGAAGGTCTGCGGATCGGCCACGTGCTCGAGGACGTTGGAGGAGAAAGTCACATCCGCGGCCCCGTCGGACAGGGGCAGCAGGTAACCGTCGGCGATCACGGTTCCCTCGGGCGGTTTCTCGCCCAGCTCCCGTACGTCCGGCTCGAAGAGGTGGGCCTGCGCGCCGCGGCGCCGGAACTCGGCGGTGAAGTGGCCGCTGCCGCCGCCGACGTCCACGACCGTACGGCCGGCCACCGGACCGTCGTAGGCCTCCACCTGGTCGACGGCGTCCCGCGCGAGCAGCGAGTAGCAGGCCTCCGGGTCCTCCTGCTCGTGCAGGAAGGCACGGAAGAGGGTGAGAGAGCGCCGAAAGGAGGGGTCCTTCAGACTCGGCTGCCGCACAGTGTCCCCCAAGGGACGCGGGGAACCGCGCGACCAGCCGCGCAGGGCGGACATCCGCGAGACGGCCTTTCCGCCACGGCGAGTAGGCGTCACGGCACCCATCCCCGCACCGCCTCGGCGGCCACGGCCCGGAACTGCTTCACCGTCCGGTCCCAGCGGTACTGTGCCGCCCGGTCGCGCGCCGCCTTCCCCATCAGCTCCCGGCGATGGCCCGACAGGGCCAGCGTGCACCAGGCCGCCGCGAAGGACGACTCGCCGTGGGCGAGGACGCCCGTCTCGCCGTCCACGACCGAGTCGCGCAGGCCGGGAACGTCGAAGGCGATCGACGGGGTCTGCCGGGCGGCGGCCTCGGTGACCACCAGGCCCCAGCCCTCCACCGCGGAGGGATGCAGCAGCAGCCAGGCCTCGCACAGCAGACGGTGCTTCTCCGCTTCGGAGACATGACCGGTGAACTCCACGCCGGGACCGGCGAGTTGTTGCAGCCGCTCGCGCTCGGGCCCGTCGCCGACGATCAGCAGCCGGCCGCCGGTGACCGGCCGCACCCGCTCCCACAGCCTCAGCAGCAGATCGATCCGCTTGTACTCGACGAGCCGGCCCACCGCGACGAACAGCGGCTCGGGGGAACGGTCGGCCCGCGGGCCGGGTTCCTCCACGCCGTTGTGCACGACCCGGATGCGGTCGCGTTCCACGCCGATCGCGCGCAGGGCGTGGGCCGTCGACGGGGAGACGGCGACCAGCAGGTTCCGTTGCTGGGCACCGGCCAGCGCCCAGTGTTCGAGTCTTCGGCCGATGCGCGCGGCCGGGGCCAGCGGCCCGCCGAACCGCATCTGCCACAGGTCGGTGTGGACGTGGTTGACCAGGCACAGGGTGGGGCCGCGGTGCCAGAGGGGTGCCAGGTACGGCATGCCGTTGCAGACCTCGACCAGCAGGTCGCAGTCGCCGACCTGACGGGTGAAGGCCGAGCGGGCACGCAGGTAGTGGCCGAACTCGCCGCCGGCCGACACGACCCGGTAGTCACGGTACGAGGCGGGCCCTCCGCACAGCAGGGTCACCTGGTGGCCGAGCCGGGTCAGGCCGTCGGCGAGTCGGTCGACCAGCAGCTCTGAGCCGCCGGCGGCCGGGTTGTCCAGATCTCGATGGGCGAGGAAAACGATTCGGCGCGGCGGTGGGGGGAGCGCCGGAGGGAGCTGCGACGCCCGGGGGACCGGGGCACGCAGCTGGGATGGCACGTGCTGGGGCATGGGTGCTCCAACTCGTCTCAGGGTGCGGAACTCAGCGTGGGGGAAGAGGGTTTTTCGGTCTGTGGGGAACCTGGGTGCTTCTTGCGAGGTGGGTGTGGATGGACTGTGTTCGGGGTGGGGTGGACAGTTTTCGCCCCGCCGTTCGCCACGGCTACTCACGCAAGTGACAATTTCCGGCTTTATTAGAGCTGACGTCACGTCACATCGTGACGGGAACCCTCGGCGTATCGGGTGTTTCGGCGGATTCGGGACGCCTGCTGCCCCGTGCCACCAAAACGCCCCCCACGGCCGCCAGGACGAATCCGGCCACGGCCGCCCCGATCGGCAACGTCGTGCCCACCGCGCGCAGTTGGCCGCTGTCCCGCTCGGCCTGCCGCACCGCCTCCTTCTGTGTCGCGGTGGTGAACGCGATCTTCCGGCTTTCCAGCAGCACCACCGCGTCCTTGTCCGCGCCGGGCGCCCGCAGCGTGCGCTTCGGGCCCGTCTGCGCGTAGATCACCCGGCCGGTGGCCTGGTCGACGACCAGCTCGACGCCGTGGTTGGAGTACCACTCCTCGGCCAGCACCTGCGGCCGTTGGGGCTGGTCGACGATGCCGCCCGGCACCAGCCGGGAACCGACCTTCGACGGCGGGACCGTGCCGGTGAACCGGTAACCCGTGTGCCCGTGCACCTTCTCGGTACCCCGGTAGTTCAGGGTGACCGTCGAGCCGAGGGTGTTGTCCCACCAGCGGTAGGAGCGCTTCTGCACGTCGAACGGGAACTTCAGGTAGGCCTCGCCCTCGATGTACGGGGTTTCCCGGCAGCAGTGCACCGGCTTGGTGGTCTTGCGGTCCATGACCCAGCGGTGCGGGACGAAGTCCAGCGCGTCGTGCGGATCGGCGGCCGGCAGCGATTTGTCCGTGTCGACCGTGGTCGTCACGTCCCAGACGGCGTTGCCGCTGCGCTCGCTGTCCGCGACGTTGCCGCGCACCCGCTGGGTGACGGTGATCCGCTGGTCGGGGACGGTTTCGACACGCTCGGTGTCGAAGACGCTGCCCGTACCGCGGTAGACGGCGGTGGTGTCGATGTCGATGGGATTGACGGCGGCTCGCGGCTCGACGTACCAGGCCAGCAAGGGCGCCAGTACCAGCAGAAACGAGCCAAGTCCCAGCAGGATCAGAGAGATGGGTGAGGCGGTACGGCGCATCCGGGCACTCCTGGGGCGTGGGATGACGGAGTTCGGGCCGCTCTGAGCCCTGTCGTCAGGCTCCCGTCGTCCGCCCGGACGGCGGGCCCCGCGGGGTCTGGTGCGTGCAGCTGCAAGGCGGAGGAGGGAGTCGACGCGGGGCGTCGGCGACCGACGACAAGGCCGCAGCTGCGCGTGCCAGGCGCCGTGGGGCAGACGGGAGCGTGACGACAGGGCCCTTGGGCCGGGAACCGTAGGCGCCCCTTGACGGAGTGTCAATGTCTTGTCGACACTAGGGCCCGACGGACAGGGTGGACGCCGGGGTGGGACCTCCGGATCGAGCCGGACAGAGAGGCTGACCCTGCGATGTCCAGACTGCTTGCCGCCGCACTCGCCGTGGCACTCGGCGCCGTACTCGCCGTGGGCGCGGCACTCGGCGTCGTCGCGCTGCTCGAAGCGACGCCCGACCAGCCCAACACCCCCTTGATCACGTACGAGCAAGCGGGCCAGGGGAGTTGACCCGTGACGCCTCACCCGGCAAGCGTCACCACCCGCTCGGCCTGGCACGACGTGCCGCGCATCCAGGTCCGTCGGTTCGCCGCCATCGCCATGGCGGAGGCGCCCGAGCTCGCCGAGGAGATCCTGCGGGAGATCCGCCGCGAGTACCCGCACCTGCCCGAGGTCCTCGACGAGTCCGGCGAACCGATGGCCCTCATCGGCATCCGCCGCGCCATCGAGGTCTTCGTCCAGCACCTGGAGCACTCCGACCACTCGGAGGGCCGCCCGACCGTACCCCCCGGCGTCTTCCAGGAGTTCGGCCGCGGCGAGGGCCTGGGCGGTCGCAGCCTCGACTCGCTCCAGGCGATCTACCGCATGGGCGTACGGCTGGCCTGGCGCCGTTTCGCCGACATCGGCCAGCGCGTGGAGATCCCGCCGCCGGCGATGTACGAACTGGTGGACGCGGGCTACCAGTACCTCGACGGCCTCGTCGACCAGTCCGTACGCGGCTACGCAGAGGCGGCGGCCCGCCAGGCCGGCGAGCGGTTGCGCCTGCAGCGCCGGCTGATGGAACTGCTGCTGGCCGAGTACCACCGCGGCGACCCCGCCGAAGCCCTCACCGAGCGCGCCGCCCGCATCGGCTGGTCGCTGCCCGAGAAGGTCGCCGTGGGGGTACTGCTGCGCCCGGCGCGGGAAGCGGTCGCCCCGGCGGTCGGGCAGGGGGTGCTGCTCGACATGGAGTACGAGCAGCCCCGCATGGTCGTCCCGGAACCCGACGCCGGCGGCCGCCCGGAACTCCTGCACCGGGCCCTGACCGGATGGGCGGGCGCCATCGGCCCGCCGGTCCCGCTTGTCGACGCGGCGAAGTCGCTGCGCTGGGCGGAGGCGGCGGTGGGCCTGATGGAACGCGGCCTGCTGCCGGCCGGCGAGGTCCTGTACTGCACCGAGCACACCGAGGCCCTCGTCCTCCTCCAGCCCGAGGAACTCATCGACGACCTCGCCCTGCGCTGCCTCGCCCCGCTGACCCACTGCGGGCCGACCCACGGCCGACGGCTCGCCGAGACGTTACTGGCGTGGCTGGAGACCAGGGGCGGCGCGCCGGAAGTGGCGGCACGCCTGGGAGTCCACCCGCAGACGGTGCGGTACCGGCTCCGGCAGATCCGGGAACTGTGGGGCGCCGAGATCGACGACCCCGACCGCCGCTTCGAGCTGGAACTCGTGCTGAGGGCCCAGCGGTTGCGGGGAACGCTGGGGGAGACGCCGGGGCGGGGGTGAGGTGCCGGGCGTGAGAGGCCGGGGGTGAGAGAGCGGGGTTCCGCGCGGAAGGAGTGACCTGAGGCCGGCCACACCGCCGCCGGCGACCACCGCGTCCGGATCCGCCGCGCCGCATGTTCGCCGGGCCCGGTCTCGCCGAGCCGTGGCTTCCGCTGTCGAGGGGGCCGTCGCGCCGATGCCGTCGCTTCCGCTGTCGCGGGGCCCGCTCTCACCGCGCCGTGCGCTCACGTCCCGCACCCGCCTGCGGTGGCCTGGCACCGGCCGCCGCGGCAGCCCTACGCCGATGAACGCTGTCGCCGGGCCCGCTCTCGCCGATGCCGCGGCCTCCGCCTGGCCTCAAGCGCGGTCGGCGTCGGCCGTCGGGCCCATGGTTCTGGTTCTGGTTCGGCGTGCGGACGACGGTCGCCGAGGTGCCGGGCGGTACTCCTCCGACCGTCGGCCGGACGCCGGGCCGGAACGCTGCCCGGGTCCGCAGGCGTTCTGAAGGCGTACCCGAACGACGACCGGGGTGCGGGGCGTGTCGTACGCCCCGCACCCCGGTCAGGGGATCACCTGCTCCGGGAGGTCAGGCCCGGCTCTGGAAACGGGTCCGCAGCCGCGGCGAGAAGCGCACCGCCGCGACGCCCAGGGCGGCGAGCAGAGCGGCCACGCCCGCGATCAGACCGATACCGCCCGCACCGGTGCTGGCCAGACCGCCGCCGGTGGTCTGCGTCGAGTTGTCGTTGCCGGAACCCGCGGTCGAGCCGTCGTCGTCACCGGTGCCGCCCGTGACGCCGTCGGCGGAGCCGGACGGGCTGGGCGAGGCCGAGGCCGACGGGTCGGACTCGACCTTCTCGACGACCTCGACCGTGAAGGTCGCGGACGCGCCGCCGGTGCCGACCGTCGCGACGACCGTGTACGTGCCGAGTTCCGTGCCGGCGACCAACTCGCGCGACGTGGCCTTGCCCTCGTCGTCGGCCGTCGCCTGGACGCCGTCGGCCTTGCCCTCGAACTTGGGGCGGTTCGAACTGGTGCTCTGGACGAGGTAGTTCACCTTCGCGCCGACGGCCGGCTTGCCCTCGTCGGTCACCAGGACCTGGAGCGCCTCGGCGAAGGGCTCGCCGGGCTCGGCCTGCTGCTTGTCACCGCCGGTGACCTTCACCTCGTTGGCCAGGTCCTTGATGTGCACGGTGAACGTCGTGGAGAGGCCGCCCGGCGCCGTCGCCCGGACGGTGAAGTCGCCCTTCTTGCCGCCGGCGTAGATGGTCGGCGTCTCCACGCGGCCCTGGGCGTCGCTCGCCAGGACGACGGACGTCGCGTTGTCACGCGCGCCGAAGATCAGGCCCAGCTTCTGCGGGTCGTCGATCGCGAACTTCACCGAGACGCCCTCGACCGGCTTGCCGTCCTTGTCCCGGACCACCGCGGCCATCGGCGGGACCTCGTAAAGCGGCTCGACGGACTGCTCCGCGGGGGTGGCCGGGCTCAGCTCGGCGGGCGCGACGGCACCCTTCCACTGGATCACCACGCGGCCGTTGCCGCCGATGAGGTTGGCGCCGCCCTCGGCGATCCCCTCGGTCTCCGGCTCCCACCCCTTCGACCAGAACGGGTCGTCCTTCGCGGGCGCCGTGTAGCGGTCGCCGCTCTCTAGGCGGGCTCCGGTCACCCGGTCGGGGTCGGCGTACCCGGTGCCGCCTCCGCCGCTGCCGCTGCCCTTGCCGGTCGGGTCGTCCGTGCCCGCGCCACCGCCGCCGCCCGCGTAACCGGCACCGCCGCCGCCACCGCCGGAGCTGCCCTTGCCGCCGGCACCGCCGCGGCCGCCCGCGGTGGCGTCGGCCCCCGCGGCGCCGTTGCCGGTCGCCGCGCCACCGGTGTTCTTGTCGGCGCCCTTGCCGCCGAAGGTCGACTCGGAGCCGTCCTGGCCCTTCTCGCCGCCCGCGGCACCGCCGGAACCGTAGCCCATCGAGATGCCGCCGGCGCCGCCTCCGCCGCCGGCGATCACCAGCGCGTCGCCGCCGCTGGTGCGGATGGCGCTGCTGTTGCCGCCGGGTTCGGCCCAGCCGCCCCCGCCGGCGCCGCCCAGCGCGTCGCCGAACGCCTTGCCGACGTAGTACCCGCCGACCGCGACGGACAGCGTCTCGCCGGGCGTGACCTTCAGCGTGCCCGCGGTGTATCCGCCCGCGCCGCCGGTCGCCATGCTGCTGCCCCAGCCGCCCTGCCCCCAGGCCCGCACGTCCAGCGAGTTCACGCCGGACGGGACCTGGAAGCTCTCCTTGCCGCCGGTGAAGTCGTACAGTCGGCAGCCCGTGAAGCCCGCCGTCGGCACGCACGCCGAGCCGGCCACCGTGGTGGCGGCGGTCGCGGTGGGCGCCGAGGCCCAGCCGCCCGCACTCAGCGTGACGAGGGCCAGGGCGGCGGCGCCGCGTCTGAGGCGGACACGGCGCAGGCCGGCGAAATCGCGAATCATCAACCACTCCATAGCTCGAAACCAGCTCCCCCCATGGGAGTTCCACAGATATGACGGTTCGGTGGAGGAAAGGTTGTACGCATGAGGCGGAAGTGACCTGCCATGCCCATTGCCCGGACATACCTCTATGACTAGCCTGTGTTCGTCATGCCGATCGTCTGTTGAAATTTCGAACACAGGCGCTGAGACCACAAGGGAGGGGGCCGGTCGTGGGACGCCTGGTACCTGCGGTGACCCGAGCTCTCGACATTCTCGAGCTCTTTCTCGACGGGGACGGGACACTCTCCGCCCCCGACATAGTGCGCAGGCTGCAGCTGCCGCGCACCACCGTCCACGAGCTGGTCACCACGCTCGCCGCCCGGTCGTACATCGTCCAGGTGCCGGGACAGCCGGGACGCTACCGGCTCGGCGTACGGCCGTACCAGCTGGGCAGCCGGTACGCCGAGCAGCTCGACCTCGCCGCCGAGGGCCAGCAGGTGGCCCGCACGGTCGCAGAGACCTGTGACGAGACCGTGCACGTGGCCATCCTGGAGGGCACCGACGTCATCTACATCGCCAAGGTGGACTCCACGCACGCCGTGCGCATGGTCTCCGCGGCGGGCCGGCGACTGCCCGCCCACTGCACCTCCGTCGGGAAGATGCTGCTGGCCTCCCTCCCCGAGCACGAGCTGTCGGCGCGTGTCCCGGAGGACGCCGATCTGGTCGCGATGACACCCAACAGCATCACCCGGCCGGACGCCCTGCGCGAGGCCCTTGCCGAGATCCGGCAGCGCGGGGTCGCCGTGGAGCGCCGCGAGTCCAACCCGGACGTCTCCTGCGTGGCCGCGCCGGTGCAGGACCGCACCGGCCGGGTCGTCGCCGCGCTGTCCATCTCGGTGCCGATGATCCGCTGGAGCGACGACCGCCGTGTCGAGCTGGAGCAGCTCGCCGCGAAGGGTGCCGCCGAACTGTCCGAGCGGCTCGGCCACCGGAGGATGCCGTGACCTCCGCGTACGAGGTGGCGGTCCGGGCGGAGGCGACCCTCGGCGAGGGCCCGACGTGGGACGCGGCGGCCGGCCGGCTCCTCTGGATCGACATCCTGGGCTCGCGGGTCAACACCTACGACCCGGTCTCCGGCCGGCGTACCTCCCGCACCACCGACCAGCACGTGGGCGCGGCCAAGCCGCGCGCGGGCGGCGGCCTCGTCCTCAACCTCCGGGACGGCGTCGGCCTCCTGGACCCCGACGACACGTTCCGGTGGCTGCACCACGAGCCCGTCGCCGGGCGCCGCGCCAACGACGCCGCCGTCGCCGCCGACGGCTCCCTGTGGGCCGGCACCATGCGCTACGACGAGGCACCCGGCGGCGGCACGCTGTCCCGGATCACCGGCGACGGCACGGCCGACGTCGTCCTCGACGACGTGGCGGTGAGCAACGGCACGGGCTGGAGCCCCGACGGCCGGCTGATGTACTACATCGACTCGCCGACCCGCCGCGTCGACGTCTTCGACTTCGCCGACGGACGCCCCCTGAACAGGCGCCCGCTGGTGCAGATCGAGGAGGGCGCGGGCTTTCCCGACGGCCTCACGGTCGACGCCGACGGCTGCGTGTGGGTCGCCCTGTGGGACGGCGGGGCGGTACGCCGCTACACGCCGGCCGGCGAACTGGAGCGCGTCATCGACCTGCCCACGCCCCGCGTGACGGCCTGCGCGTTCGGCGGCGCCGACCTGACCGACCTGTACATCACGACAGCCCGCGTGGGGCTGTCCGCACCCCACCCGGTCGCGGGCTCGCTGCTGGTGGTACCGGGCGCGGGCAAGGGCCTGGCGCAACCGGCGTTCGCGGGCTGAGTCCTGCCGGCGCCGGCGCCTCGGTCACGCGGCCCGGCGCCGCGCCTCTCCGGCGCGAAAGCCGGCCCGGCGGCCGATCGCCGCGCGGCTTGTCGGCGTTGGCCGTGCGCCGCCTCAGGAGCGGACGGCCTGTGGTGGCGGGGGCTGGTTCGTGCGGCCCGGTGCCGCGTCTCTCCGGTGTGGGTGCCGGCCCGGCGGCCGAACCGCGCGGGGCCAGGCGGTGTCACGGGAGCCCGGCAGCCGTGCCGCGTCTCTCCGGTGTGGGTGCCGGCCCGGCGGCCGAACCGTGCGCGGTCAGGCGGTGTCACGGGAGCCCGGCAGCCGTGCCGCGTCTCTCCGGTGTGGGTGCCGGCCCGCCGGCCGAACCGCGCGCGGTCAGGCGGCGTCACGCCTGTCGGCCGCGCCGGGTGCCGTGTCCCTCCGGTGCGGGAGCCGGCCCTGCGGTCGCACCCCGTGCGGCTTGGCGGCAGTGGCCGTCCGGGGCCTCGGTGGCGGACGGCCCGTTGGCTCGGCGGGTGTCACGCCAGGCCGGCGGCCTTTCGCTCCATTTCTGTCAGCGGGGGGCCGTTCAGCGCGGGCTTGAGCGGACCCACTGCCGCCGCCAGCAGCACCGACGGGGACAGCAGCACCGCCGCCCCCCGTTCGAGCGACGTCACGTCGGTCACCCGGCGGGCGATCCGGCCGTTGCCCGTGGCGGTGTACATGAGCCGGTCGACGTACCCGGCCAGGAGCCGGTCCCTGAGCGTGGGGCCGTTCTCCGTGGCGCCCGGGTAGAACACGTCCTGGCCTATGGCGAGGTCCCAGGCCGCGCCGACCGGCCGGACCACCGCCTTCTGGATCCGCCGGGCCAGCCGGGGCGCGCCCCATCCCTGACGCCGTAGCACCTTCCGCAGGATCAGCGCGCTCTGGGCGCCGACCGAGAGGCCGTGACCGTAGAGGGGGTTGAACGCGGCCAGGGCGTCGCCGAGGACGGTGAAGTTCTCGGGCCAGACCGGCATCCGTTCGAAGAAGTGGCGGCGGTTGAGCGTCGTGCGGGTGACCGACACGTCGGTCAGCGGCTCGGCCTGCTCCAGCAGGTCGCCGATCACCGGGTGCCGCAGCTCCTCGCGGGCGAACCGCACGAAGTCGTCGCCGGCGGCGGAGGGTTCGCCGCCCCGGGTGCCGTTCAGGGTGACGATCCACCGGCCGTTCTCGATGGGCAGCAGGAAGCCCGCCCGGCCCGGGACTCCTTCCCTGAGGTCGGGCTGCACGTTGACGACCGGGTAGCCGTCCCGGGCCGATTCCGGTGCGAGGTAGAGACGGCTGGCGTACACCAGCCCGGAGTCGACCTCGCGCCGCTCCGCCTCGGGCAGCCCGAGGGCCGTGAGCCACCGGGAGGCCCCGGAGCCGCGGCCCGTGGCGTCGACGACCAGGCCGGCCTCGATGACCCGCTCGCCCTCGTCGCGCTCGCGCACCCGCACGCCGGTGACCGCGGCCGCCGTGCCTTCGAGCCCCACCACCTCGGTCGCACCGAGCAGCTGGATCCGCTCGTCCGCGAGGACCTGGGCGCGGATCGTCGCGTCCAGCAGGTCCCGGCCGGCCAGGATCACGTGGTGGGACTCGGGCCAGCGCCGGAACCAGCCCCGCGTGCCGAGGACGACCATGTCCGTGGTGACCGGCGCCCGGCGCGCCCCGGCCGCCCGGAGCGCGCCGGTGGCTCCCGGCAGCAGCTCCTCCACCGCCCGCACGCCGCCCGACCACAGCATGTGGGCGTGCCGCGCCTGCGGCAGTCCCCTGCGGGGCTCGGGACCTTCGGGCAGTACGTCGCGTTCGACGACGACGACCCGGTCGGCGAACTCCGCCAGTGCGCGTGCCGCGAGCATGCCCGTGTGGGAGCCCCCCAGCACGACGGCGGTTCTGGCGGGGGTGGGTGGTTCAGTCATGCGCGGACACGCTCTCTGCCGGGGCGGCGGCGCGGGTGCGCACCGCCAAGATGTCGTCGGGGCTGCGGAGGGCTTCAGAGACGGCCTGGATCTCCCGCAGCAGATACGTGGTGTCCGGCTCGGAGGGCTGCCCTTCGCCGTCGGCTTCCGGCGCCCCCTCCGGGGGCCGCTCACCCGAGGCGGCGTCCACGATCGTCACGGCGGCGGCGAGGGCCTGTGCCCGGCCGCGCTCGAAGCCGAGGGCGACGGCGGCCTCGTAGGACCGGGCGCGCAGGTCCTCGTCGAGGTGCCGGGCCAGGTGGAGCAGTCCGTCGCGGATGAACGTCTCGCGGCGGATCAGGCGCAGTTCGGCGGTGGCGCGCAGCGTGAAGGGCTCGCGGCCGCCCGTCGCGGTCCGCATCAGCAGGTAGAGGGGCCGCAGGCGCCGGTGGCGGTCCCGCAGCCGCCAGCGCTCCTGGAGGTACTGGCCGGCGTGCGGGACGATGAAGCCGACCGCGACCAGGGTGGCGGCGACGCAGGCGGCCGACGGCGCCACGTTGGTGGACAGCCAGTCCAGGTCGTGACCGGTCCAGCGGGCGATCACGGCGGTGAGCTTGGCCGCGGCGAAGAACAGGTTCGTGGTGAAGCCGATACCCAGCAGCCGCAGCCCCCAGCGCAGCCAGGCGTCGAGGCCGTCGGTGCGGATCCAGTTCCAGACGAGCCGGGCCGTGACCGTGGAGGCGACCGTGTGCGCGGTCAGGTAGAGCACGATCTGCTCGCGCATGAACGGCGTGTTGGCGTAGTAGGTGTCCAGGTCCCGCAGCCGCTCCACGGGCGTGTCCGCGAGCGCGAAGAGCACCCACAGGGCGACGATCACCCCCGCGTAGACGGAGACGACCCACCGGGTGGCGCGGCGGGTGCGGTGCGCACGGTCGGTGAGGCCGTTGCGCCAGGCGATGATCAGCAGCAGCCAGGACGCGCAGAGCGTGGTGAGCAGGGAGTACACCCAGGGCGACGAGATGTTCGGGACGCCGGTGACCCGGTTGGTCCAGGCGATGGTGCCCGGGGCGGCGAACACGAACACCGCGCAGGCGAACAGCAGCAGGCCGCCGACGGCACGCAGCAGCGGGTCCCGCCACATCTTGACGATGCTGGGCAGCTTGATCGCGAGGGCGGCGGTCAGGACCGCGGTCGGGAGCCAGAAGGAGATGTGCACCCCGCCGAGGAGACGGGAGGGGTCCAGCGCGAGGGACGCCGGGCCCGCCACCGCGTGCGGGGACACCGGTGCGAAGGCGGTGATCACCGCGCCGTACCTCCGCGTCCGCGGTAGCCCATGGACCGCTGCACCGGGTCGAGGGGCGCGTTCGGGGCCCCTTCGAAGGAGAGCAGGGGACGGAAGACGGCGGCGAGGCGGTGGCCGAAGTCGTCGGCCTCGGACTCGTCGCGCTGCCGGGAGCCGTCGCGGGCGGCCACGGTCAACGCCACGTCCTTCCAGCCGGGCTGCTCGGCGAGAGCGTGCGCCGCCGCCGTACCCGCCACGTGGTGGTGGGTGTGTTCGGCGGTCATGTGCCACAACTCGTGTCCGAGGATGACCAGTTGCTGCATGGCCTCGGCCCGCTCCTCGACGATGACGAGGTCGAAGTCCTGGAACTCCACCCACAGGCCGGTGACTTCGATCTCGTCGGGGAACCGCTCGAAGCGCAGCTCGACGGGCCGTCCGCCGCGGCGGACGCTCATCTCCTCGCACAGTGCGGCGCACAACTCGCGGACGTCGGACGGGGGACGGGGTCTGGCACGCAGGGCGGTGGCGAGATCGGCCGCCAGAGCCCGCATCGTGGCGCCGCGCCGCGAACGTCGCAGCGCCGCGGCGATCCGGGACGCAGTCCTCCGCGCGCCCGCGATGTCCATCGTGCCCCCTTCTCACCGCCGTTCGGCGGCCCGTCCGAGATTACGCGTCCGGAACTGTCCGCGTCATGCGATCCCGTGACCGTTGTTCAAATCGGGAACGATCATTTCCCGAAAGCCCCGCCGTCTCTTTTCGACCGCTTTTCGGGGTGGTTTTCGGTGCGGCGCTTCACACCCGCCCCATTGACGCGCAAGCGCTTCGAACTTACGGTCCCGTTCGAAGCTACGAGCGTGATCCGGAATATCGAACAGTGAGGGCGGGGAATGGGACAACCTGGCCTGAACCGCAGGCAACTTCTGGCAGCGGCGGGCGGTCTCGCGGTCGCGGGAAGCTTAGGCTTCGCCGCACTCGGGACCGGCGCCGACGCGCTCGCCTCCGGCTCACAGACCCGCGTGCGGTACTGGAACCTCTTCAGTGGCGGCGACGGCTACAACATGATCGCCATGCTGGACGCCTTCCGTAGGGAAAACCCCGGCATCGACGTGAAGGACTCCACCCTCCAGTGGGGCAGCCCTTTCTACACCAAACTGGCCATGGCGGCGGCGGGCAACCGCGCACCGGACCTCGGCGTCATGCACCTGGGCCGGGTCACCGGCTTCTCGCCCGGCCGCCTCCTGGACCCCTGGGACGTCGACCTGCTCGCCAAGTACGGCGTGCGGGAAGCGGACTTCAACCCGGCGCTGTGGAAACGCGCGGTCATCGACGGCAAGCTCTACGCCCTCCCGCTCGACATCCACGTCCAGCTCTGCTTCTACCGCAAGGATGTGCTGAAGAAGGCGGGCCTGCTCGGCGAGGACGGCCGTATCGTGCCCGTGACCTCGGTCGACGAATGGTTCGACGTGCTCAAGGAGGCCAAGGCGGCCACCAGGAAGGACCTGCAGACCATCGGCATGTGGTCCAGCGACCAGAACTTCCAGTGGTGGTTCTTCGTCGCCTTCTACACCCAGCTCGGCGGCACCTGGTTCGACGACTCCCACACCGAGGTCACCTTCGACACCGACAAGGCCACCCAGGTCCTGGAGTTCCTGCGCCGGCACATCACCGACGGGTACGCCAACCCGAACTTCGCGGGTGGCGCGGGCGCCGAACAGTTCGTCAACGGCGGCCCCTTCGTCTGGGAGGGCAACTGGTCTGTGCCGGTCTACGACAGCGCGAAGATCGACTACGGCGCCACCCCGCTGCCGCCCGTCTTCGGCAGGCAGGCCACCCACGCCGAGTCGCACGCCTTCGTCCTGCCGCACCAGTCCGGCCGCGGCGGCGACACGAACGAGGGCGCGCACCGGCTGGCCGCCTACATCGTCCAGCACGCCAGGCAGTGGGCGGCCGGCGGCCACATCCCCGCCTACACGCCGACCCTCTCGACGGCCGCGTACCAGGAGCTGAGCCCGCAGAACGAGTACGTCACCGCGATGGACCACCAGGCCACCGAGCCGAAGGTGTGGTTCGCGGGCTCCACCGGCATCCTCGCCCAGCGCGTCGGCCCGATCGTCGTCTCCTCGACGATGGGTTCCGCCAAGCCGGACGCCGCCGCCCGCTCCATGAAGAGCACGCTCACCGGGCTGCTCGCCTCGAAGAACCCCATGGACGGCCGGACCGCCGCGCAGGGAGGTACGGTCGCATGACGACGACCAGCGCAGAGACCGTCATCGCGCCCCCCCGCGCACGGACCGCCGCGGACAGCGCCACCGTACGCCGCAAGCAGGGCTTCCAGCACGGTGGCTGGTTCGTCGCCCCGTTCCTGCTGCTGTTCGTGCTGTTCGTGATCTGGCCGCTGCTGCGCGGCGTGTACCTCAGTTTCACCGACGCCAACATCTCCGGCGACGCCACGAGCTTCGTCGGACTCGACAACTACCGCGAGGCCCTCGACGACCCACTGGTGTGGGAGTCGCTCGGCCACAGCGCGTACTTCACGCTCCTGGTCGTGCCCTGCATCACGGTCCTCGCCTTCCTCCTCGCGATGCTCGCCCACCACATCGAGCGCGCCAAGTGGCTGTGGCGGCTGTGCTTCTTCGCCCCGTTCCTGCTGCCGTCGACCGTCGCCGCCAACCTGTGGCAGTGGCTGTTCAACCCCGGCACCGGAATGTTCAACCACGTCTTCGGCATCGAGACGCCGTGGCTGAACGACAAGTCGTACGCGATGCTCGCCGTCGTCATCTGCACCCTGTGGTGGACGGTCGGCTTCAGCTTCCTGCTCTACCTCGCCGCGCTCCAGGGTATCCCCGCGCACCTCTACGAGGCCGCCAGGCTGGACGGCGCCAACGCCTGGCACCGCATGGTCCACATCACCCTGCCGATGCTGCGCAGCATCACCGGCCTCGTCATCGCCTTGCAGATCCTCGCCTCGCTTCAGGTCTTCGACCAGGCCGTGGTGATGATGGACTTCCTGCCCGGACCCGAGGGATCCACCCGGACGTTCGTGCAGTACACCCTCGAAGAGGGCTTCACCAGCTACCGCGTCGGCTACGCCTCCGCGATCTCCATCATCTTCTTCGTGATCATCGCGGCCGTCGCCCTCGCCCGGATGTGGCTGCTGCGCAACCGTGAGGAGGGCGGCCGATGAGCACCGCCGCACACGTACGCGTCAAGTCCTCGCGCAAGGCGTGGACGCCCAGCCAGATCGTCCTCACGCTCCTCGGCGCCGCCGTCTCCCTGGTCTTCCTCGCGCCGCTCGTCTGGGCGCTGTTCACCTCGCTGAAGTCCGAGACGGAGGCCGTGGAGGTGCCCCCGCACTGGCTGCCGAAGGTGTGGACGACCCAGGCATGGTCGGCGATCTTCGAGACCGGCAACATCACCAACTGGTTCGTCAACTCGGTGGTGGTCTCGGTCTGCGTGACCGCCGTGGTGCTGTTCGTCAGCGCGCTCGCCGGATACGGCTTCGCCCGCACCGAGTTCCGCGGCAAGAACGCCCTGCTGGGCCTGGTCATGACCGGTCTGATGGTCTCGCCCGCCGTCCTCGGCGTGCCGCTGTTCACCACCGTCCAGCAGATGGGGATGGTCGACACCTACTGGGGCATGATCCTGCCGCAGTGCGCGCCCGCCGCGATGGTCTACATCCTCTACAAGTTCTTCCAGGGCATCCCGCGCGAGCTGGAGGAGGCCGCCTTCATCGACGGCGCGGGCCGCTGGCGGGTCTTCTTCACCATCGTGCTCCCGCTCTCCCGCCCCTCCCTCGCGGCGGTCGGCATCTTCACCTTCATCGCCTCCTGGAACAACTTCCTGTGGCCGTACATGGTGACCAACAACCCCGACCTGATGACCATGCCGAACGGCATCGCGACCGTCATGAACTCCTACGGCATCCAGTGGGCCCAGCTCATGGCGGGCGGCCTCATGGCGGGCCTGCCGCTGATCATCGTCTTCGTCTTCTTCCAGCGCCAGATCGTGGCGGGTGTCGCGCACACCGGCCTCGCGGGCCAGTAACTCCCCTGAAGGAGCTACACAGTTGAAGCGCCACAGACTCGCGGCGATCGTCGCCGCCGCCCTCCTCGCCCTGCTGCCCACCACGGCCACGGCGGACGTCACCCACCCCGACCCGCAGCCGATCACCGGCCAGCGGATCATCCACGACCCGACCGTCATCCGCCTCAAGTCCGGCGGCTACGTCGCCTACTCGACCGGCGGTGTGATCGGCGCCCGCGTCTCCGAGGACCGGGTCCACTGGGACGACGCGGGCAACGCCTTCGCCGAGCCGCCGAGCTGGTGGTACGAGTACAACGACACCGGCGACCCGTGGGCCCCCGACATCTCCTACCGGGCGGGCAGGTACTGGCTCTACTACGCGGTCTCCTCCTGGGGCACCAACCACTCCGCGATCGGCGTCGCCACCTCCCCGACCGGCCTCCCCGGCACCTGGACCGACCACGGCAAGGCCTTCACCTCCGGGACGACCGACACCTGGAACGCCATCGACCCGGCGATCATCCGGGCGGACGGCCGGCTGTGGATGTCGTTCGGGTCGTACTGGACGGGCATCCGGATGGTCGAGCTGGACCCGAGGACGGGCAAGGCGGTACCGGACACCACGGTCCACCACCTGGCGACGCGCCCGGACGCGCCGTACGCGGTCGAGGGCCCCTACATCGTGAAGAGGGGCCGCCACTACTACCTCTTCGCTTCCTACGACGCCTGTTGCTCCGGCGTGAACTCGACGTACAAGATCAGGGTGGCCAGATCGACGAAGGTGACGGGCCCGTACGTCGACAGCAAGGGCAAGCCCATGCTGGAAGGCGGCGGCGACCTGCTCCTCGCCGGCCACGGCAGGTTCATCGGCACAGGAGGCCAGTCGGTGTTCGACGACCGAGGCCAGGACTGGCTGGCGTACCACTACTACGACGCGGACGACGAGGGCACGCCAAAGCTAGGGCTCAACAAGCTGAACTGGAAAAAGAGCGGCTGG
This sequence comes from Streptomyces sp. AC555_RSS877, assembly GCF_019049245.1. GTDB lineage: Bacteria > Actinomycetota > Actinomycetes > Streptomycetales > Streptomycetaceae > Streptomyces. The sequence continues at coordinate 139,004 of NZ_JAGMUK010000079.1, forward strand.
CCACACGTCGTTTAGGGGCGCGGGGAACTGCGCGACCAGCCCCCACCCACCCGCAGACAGAAACCGAACCCCCGAAAGGCAAGCATGAGCACCGCCCGCTTCACCCTCGACCCCGCCTTCACCATCGGCGAAGTGAACCCCCGCCTCTTCGGCTCCTTCGTCGAACACCTCGGCCGCTGCGTCTACACCGGCATCTTCGAACCCGGCCACCCCGCCGCCGACGAGGACGGCATCCGCACCGACGTCCTGGACCTGGTCCGCGAACTCGGCGCGACCGCCATCCGCTACCCCGGCGGCAACTTCGTCTCCGGCTACAAGTGGGAGGACTCCGTCGGCCCGGCGGAGGACCGCCCCCGCCGCCTCGACCTGGCCTGGCACTCCACCGAGACGAACCGCTTCGGCCTGTCCGAGTACATCGCCTTCCTCCGCAAGCTCGGCCCGCAGGCGGAGCCCATGATGGCCGTCAACCTCGGCACCCGTGGCGTCGCCGAGGCGCTGGAACTCCAGGAGTACGCCAACCACACCTCCGGCACCGCCCTCGCCGAGCAGCGCATCGCCCACGGCGACAAGGACCCCTTCGGCATCAAGCTGTGGTGCCTGGGCAACGAGATGGACGGCCCCTGGCAGACCGGCCACAAGACGGCCGAGGAGTACGGCCGCATCGCCGCCGAGACGGCCCGCGCGATGCGCCAGATCGACCCGAGCGTGGAACTGGTCGCCTGCGGCTCCTCCAGCCAGAGCATGCCGACCTTCGCCGAGTGGGAGGCGACGGTCCTCAAGGAGGCGTACGACCTCGTCGACTACATCTCCCTGCACGCCTACTACTGGCCGGAGAACGGCGACGTCGACTCCTTCCTCGCCTCCGCCGTCGACATGGAGTCCTTCATCGACAACGTGGTCGCGACCGCCGACCACGTGGGCGCGAAGCTCAAGTCGAAGAAGAAGATCAACCTCTCCTTCGACGAGTGGAACGTCTGGTACCTGCCCGAGTGGGAGGAGCACGCGAAGACGTTCCAGCAGGACGACTGGCCCGAGGCCCCGCGCCTGCTGGAGGACAACTACAGCGTCACGGACGCGGTCGTCTTCGGCTCGCTGCTCATCGCCCTCCTCCGGCACGCGGACCGCGTCACCGTCGCCTGCCTCGCCCAGCTCGTCAACGTCATCGCCCCGATCATGACCGAGCCGGGCGGCCCGGCCTGGCGGCAGACGACGTTCTTCCCGTTCGCGCAGGCCTCGAAGTACGGCCGCGGCCAGGTCCTCGACGTGCGCGTCGACTCGCCGACGTACGAGACGAAGAAGTACGGCGAGGCCGACCTGCTGCACGCCACCGCCGTCCGCGCGGAGGACGGCACGGTCACCGTCTTCGCGGTCAACCGCAGCCAGTCCGACGCGCTGCCGCTCGAGGTCGCCCTGAGCGGCCTCGACCTGTCCTCGGTCGTCGAGCACAGCGCCCTCGCGGACGCCGACCCGGACGCCCGCAACACCCTCGACGACCCCGAGCGGGTCGCCCCGCACCCGGTCGAGGGCTCCGCCCTGACGGACGGCACCCTGACCGCCGTACTGGAGCCGCTGTCCTGGAACGTGATCCGGCTGGCGTAGCAGCGGCGCAGCAGTCAGGGATCAGCGGCCGGGGGAGTCCACCGGTGCCACCGGCACTCCTCCGGCCGCCACCCCCATCAGGGTCAGCCGTACGTCCCGCAAGCCCGACGGTGTGGTCCCGTCGGACAGGACCGCTAGCGCCAGTGTGTTGGTGCCACGTGTGCGCAGGATCCCGTTCGGCAGGACGAAGGTGTGCTGCGGGCCCACGTCGTTGATGTACTGGCCCATGTTCCAGCCGTTCAGGAAGATCTGGACGCGGTAGGCGCGGGTCGGGTCGTCGTCGAGGGTGAGCCCGATCGAGGCGTCGGTCCCGGGGTCGACGGCCAGCCGGAAGGTCTTCCGGTACCAGGTGACGCCCTGTCCGTGGTCGGCGTGCGGGAGGTCCACCGTCCGCCACTCGCCGTCCGCGAACCCGGGCAGGTGCCAGCCCTCCCGCTCCCCGAACAGCCCGCCAGTGTTCATCGGCCCGCGCACGGGGTCGGGTTCGGCCGTGCCCTGCAGCCGCCAGCTCACCTTCGGCTGCGGCGAGGCCCCCTTGAAGGTGACCGCGGTGAGGCCGCGTGCCACCTTGTGCGCGTCGTCCGCCGCGCCGTCCCGGTCGTGCTGCATACGGCGGACGAGGACGGACAGGACGTGGGTGTCACCGCCCCCTTCACGGAGCTTCTCGCGGAGTTTCCCGGGCAGGGCGAAGGTGGCCGTCTCCGCCCAGCTGCCCTTCCCCACCGTGTCGGCGTCCGGCACCGGCATGCGGTGCGTGCCCAGCGGCGTCCCGTCCAGCCAGGCCATCAGCAGGCCCTGCGTGCCCGTGCTGTAGGAGAGGGAGACCGACTCGGCGCCGGATGCGCCGGTGAAGCGCCCCCGGTACCAGACGTCGCCGTAGTGGAAGCCGTAGTCGTCCGCGAAGAGGACGGGCTGCCCCTCGGGCACGGGCGTGATGCTGAACGACGTCTTCTTGTCGGCGACGGTCCAGGCGGAGTCGTCGAAGTCCGGCTCCGATTCCGGGTCCTCCGTCCGCCGTCGCCAGCCAGGGGCCAGCGCGGGCAGCGTCACGGGGCCCACGCCGGGCAGCAGCGGCTCGGCCAGCAGACTGCCGGTGGCGCTGATCCTGGTGCGCAGCGGCCGCTGGTTCCAGGTGACGTGACCGACACCCCTCGGGGCCCACACCTCGAGGCCGGTCGCGCCGTGCGTGTCGCCGGTCAGGTGCACCGTGTCGCCGCGCACGGTCACCTCGCGCACCAGCGGCGGGCCGTACACCAGCACCGTGCCCGACGGGGTGTCGAACGGCCACATCCGCCGGGCGTTCGCGTCGTCGGCGAAGAGCAGCAGCATCGGCCGCTCGGACCCGGCGGCCTCGACCCTGACCCGGGTCAGCCCGCCGACGCCGAGCGGCGCGGTCACGCGCAGCAGACCGCGGTCGTAGATCCACGCGCCCTCGGGGTCCAGCCGGGTCGCCTCCACGTCCTGTGGGCTCTCCAGCGCGATCTGTGCCATGTCGCCGTGCCGCCCCGCGAAGAGGGCGATGTCCAGCCGCCCCGCGGTGAGACAGAACATGGGCGGCACGGTGGCGTACTTCAACTTCCGCCGCCCCAGGGCCAGATCGGCGGTCAGCAGCAGCGCGTCCCGGGCCGGGACGGTGAACGGCACCGCGAACCCGGCGTCCGGCATGGTCGAGGAGATGTCATCGTCGGTGTCGTTGCGCACGACGTAGACATGGGAGCCGGTGTCGGGATTGGTGAGGTGGTACACCTTCAGCCGGTCGTCCGTCGCCCTCACCTGCGCCGCCGGGTCCAGCTTCGCGAAGTCCGGCACGCGTTGCAGCAGATGCCCCAGCTGGTGCATCGGGGTCAGCTTGGCGGTGGCCCTGCGCCCCTCGTCGATGGCCGCCCCGTAGTCGTACGACGTGTAGACGGCCGGCGCGGGCAGCCAGCCCCAGGAGGTGCCGCCGAAGGTCATGTAGACGTTGTTCAGCGTGATGCCGCCCGCGAGGTTGGTGAGGTGGAAGCGCCGCTCGTAGGCCGCGTCCCGGGTGCGCCGCGCCTCGGCGTACCCCTTGCCCTGGAAGGTGACACCGCCCCACGCGTCGGACCCGCCTCCGCCGGACTCGGAAAGGAAGCCGGGCGTCCCGGGGGCGGCCGTGGCCCCGCCCTTGCTGCCGCCGGCGCCGAAGTGCCCCAGGTCCGGTGGCGCTTGAGCGGGATCGGGAGACGCGTCGAAGCCGTACAGCCAGCGCCCTCTCTCGCCTCCGGTGTCGAACGACCCCGGCAGCCAACGGCCGTTCCTGCCCTTGTCGTTGTGGAACAGGGGGACGTCGATCCCGTCGGCCCGCACCTTCTTGTACAGGTGGGACATGTACGCCCGGCCGATCGGGTCGCCGGCGAAGGAGTCGTACTCGTTCTCGATCTGGTAGAGCAGGACCGTGCCCGTGCCCCGGGTGAACTGGTGCCGGGCGACGATCGCGTTCACCTCGGTCAGCCACTCGTCGGCGTACTTCAGGTAGGCCGGGTCGGAGGTGCGCGCCCGGCCCTCGGTCGCCGTGAGCCAGCCGGGGAAGCCGCCGGCGTCGACCTGCGCGTCGATGTACGGGCCCGGGCGCAGGATGACGTACAGGCCGGTCTCGGCGGCCGTGCGCAGGAACAGGCCGAGGTCGCGGACGCCCGTGAAGTCGTACTCGCCGGGTGCGGGGGAGTGGTGGTTCCAGGCGACGTACGCGCTGACCGCGTTGTGGCCGTGCGCACGCATCTTCTGCAGGACGTCCCGCCACAGCGAGGGGCTCGGCAGCCGGAACGGGTGCATCTCGCCCGACCACAACACCAGCCGCCTGCCGTCGACGAGCAGTGAGTACCGGTCGAAGCCGACCGAGTGGCGGCGGCGGTCGGCGGCGGGCGGGCCCGGCGCGGGGCCCGTGGGCACGCTGCGGGACACGGGGGTGTTCGTCGCGAAGCCGCCGCTGCCGCTCAGCGCGAGGCCGAGCGCCGTGGTGCCGGCGAGGGCGCTGAATGTACGTCTGCTGAGCCCCAAGGGAGCGCCTCCTGTAGTGCCTGTGCCGTCCGCGACCGAGGGTGCTGGGTCATTCTGTACGGTCGGACACCGCACAATTGTCGTATGAGGATCTCTGCGCGGGCGGACTACGCGGTACGGGCGGTGCTGGAGGTCGCCGTACGGCAGGACGGCGGACCGGTGAAGGCGGAGACCGTCGCGGCCGTCCAGGGCATCCCGCACAAGTTCCTGGAAGGCATTCTCGGCGACCTGAGACGCGGCGGCATCGTCGACAGCCGGCGCGGCGGGGGCGGCGGCTACCGGCTGGCCCGCGAGGCCGGGGCGATCACGGTCGCCGACGTCATCCGCGCAGTCGACGGGCCCATCGTGTCGGTGCGCGGCGAACGGCCCACCGGACTCGCGTACACCGGATCGGCCCAGCCCCTGCTGCCGTTGTGGATCGCGCTGCGGGCCAACGTCCGCAAGATCCTGGAAGGCGTCACCATCGCCGACATCGCGGCGGACGCCCTGCCCGAGCCGGTACAGCGGCTGGCGGCGGAACCGGCCGCCTGGGAGAACCCCTGAGCCTGTGAGGGCCCCTCCTCCGGGTCCCGGGTTCCACCCGGAATGACGACCCGCGGTCACGTCCCGTTCATCCCTGCTCAGCCACCGGGAAACCTACGACGACGGCACGCCCGCCCGTGACGGTGTGAACGGGTCGGGGTGAATGGCCGGAGTTCGACCTGTCCATGACATGTCAGGTCTCCCTACGATGCGATCGCCTCGCGCCTCCACGGCAACTGCACAGAGTCTCCACAGCTTTGGAACCCGGAGCCGGGGCCCATCCACCCCCCACCGATCCCATCGAAAGGGAGGGACAGTGACCACTGGCCTGCTCATGGGTGGCGCGATCGCCGCGCTCCTCACCGCCGCACTGCCCGCGCAAAGCCCGTCCTCCGGGTTCGAGGACCCGCCCCCGGACAAGATCGTCATCAAGGTCGCCACGGTGAACGGCTCCGGCTGTCCGCAGGGCACCGCCGCGGTGGCCGTCTCCGAGGACAACACCGCCTTCACCGTGACCTACAGCGACTACCTCGCCCAGGCCGGCGGCAACTCGGACCCCACGGCCTTCCGCAAGAACTGCCAGCTCAACCTGCTCGTGCACGTCCCGCAGGGCTTCACGTACGCCGTCGCCAGCGCGGACTACCGCGGCTTCGCCGCACTCCAGTCCGGCGCGAGCGCCGTCCAGAGAGCCTCGTACTACTTCCAGGGTTCCTCGAGCACGGTGTTCAAGAGCCACCCCTTCGCCGGCCCCTACAACGACAACTGGCAGGCCACCGACACCACGGACTGGGCCCAACTGGTCTGGGCACCCTGCGGAGTCCAGCGCAACTTCAACATCAACACCGAGCTCCGCGTGACGGCCGGCAGCCAGGCGCCGGGCAAGGTCAGCTTCATGACGATGGACTCGACGGACGGGGACATCAGCACGGTGTACCACCTGGCGTGGAAGGAGTGCCCGGAGTCCTGACGAGGTACCGCGGTGGCCCCGCGAGCGGCGGGGCCACCGCCGGTCCGTCCATGGCGCGCGTGAGAGTAACTGTCATGAGCACGACATTATTGAGCGAGCCGGTTCCGTCGGTCTTCCGCCGGTCGGGTAAGGCGACAATCCGTCAAGTCCTTGCGAGACAGCCCGTCGTGCGAGGCGGGGCGAGGTAGCGTGGCGACCTAAAGGGATAAAACGGGTCAAAAGCTTCGAAGGGTTTCGCATGGGAGTACGAATGAGGCTGACCGGACGCGTCGAACAGCGCATCGCCAAGGACTTCCCCGGCCGCGACGGCCGGGTCGTGGAGGAACTCCTCGCCGAACTCGTCCACCACCTCACCGAGCGGGGCGACAGCGAGGACAAGGAACGCATCGCCGCCGCGACCCTCCTGTGCAGCCGGGGCCGCATGGACCGCCTCCTCGACGCCCTGCAGCTGGCCAAGGAGGACTGGCGCGATGTGCTGGTGGGGGCGGGGCTGGCGGACGCGGGCTGGCGGGAACGGCTGGAGGCGGACTTCGGGCCGGGGGTGTGAGAAAGGGCCTGCCGCGGCCGTGATCGAGGAGGTGCCGTACCGGGGGAGCGATTACTGGGGCTGCGCGGACCATTGACGCGGAAGGGGTTCGATTCTACGGTCCGTCCGAAGTTCTGATCGGTGATCGAAATACCGAACGGACCGTATCCCCCCGCACAAGGAGGCCCCGCGTGAGCCGCACCTCCCGTACACCCCGCCGAACCGCCCTCCTAGCCGTCCCAGCAGCCGTCCTGCTCGCCCTGATACCGAGCAGCGCGTCCGCCTACCCCAACCCCGGCCGGGTCACCGGCGACATCGTCGTCCACGACCCGACGATGATCCGCACCTCCTCCGGCCGCTACCTGCTCTACGGCACCGGCGGCGGCCTCGACCACAAGAGCTCCACCGACCGGACCGCCTTCGTCGGCGGCGCCGACGCCTTCTCCGCCAAGCCGGGTTGGTGGTCGTCGTACGCCACCGAGGCCTGGGCGCCCGACATCTCGTACCACGGCGGCAAGTACCTGATGTACTACGCCGTCTCGACCTTCGGGTCGAACAGGTCCGCCATCGGACTGGCGACCTCGGCGACCGGGCTGCCCGGCTCCTGGACCGACCAGGGCACCGTCTACACCTCCACCACCTCCAGCGACTACAACGCCATCGACCCGAACCTCTTCGTGGACACCGACGGCAAGTGGTGGCTGTCCTTCGGCAGTTGGTGGACCGGCCTGAAGATGATCCAGATCAACCCCGCCACCGGCAAGCAGCTCGCCGGCAACACCACGCGCTACTCGATCGCCTCCCGCCCCACCGGGACCAAGGCCGTCGAGGCCCCGTCCATCGTCAAGCGGGGGAGCTACTACTACCTCTTCGCCTCGTACGACACCTGCTGCGCCGGCACCGGGTCGACGTACAAGGTCAAGGTCGGCCGCGCCACCAGTGTCACCGGGCCGTACCACGACAAGAACGGCGTCCCGATGACGAACAACGGCGGGACGCCGGTGCTGGAGACCCACGGGAGCGTGATCGGCCCCGGCGGACAGTCGATCATGAACGACTCCGACGGGGACCTGATCGTCTACCACTACTACGACGGCAACGACAACGGCACGCCCAAGCTGGGCGTCAACCTACTGAACTGGAGCTCCGGATGGCCCGTCGCATACTGACCCTGCTGGCAGCGCTGCTGCTGGCTCTCTCGCTCGGGCAGTCGTCCGCGAGCGCGGCCTCGTTCACCAACGCGATCAAGGCGCAGAAGGGCGCCGACCCCTGGATCTCGTTCCACAACGGCAACTACTACATGGTGACGACCAGTTGGACCGACGTCATCACCCTGCGCAAGTCCGCCACCCTCGCCGGCCTGGCCACCGCGCCCAGCGTCCAGGTGTGGAAGGGCGACGCCGCCTCCCCGGGCTTCAACACCTGGGCGCCCGAGATGCACTACCTCAACGGCCGCTGGTACCTGTACTACGTCGCCGGACAGAACGTCTCCGACTACAACCCGACCCAGCGCACGCACGTCCTGGAGAGCGCGGGCTCGGATCCGATGGGCCCGTACACGTACAAGAACCAGCTCAACTCCGCCTGGATGCTGGACCCGACGGTCGCCACCATCAACGGGCAGCTGTACCTGTTCGGCAGCGCGGGCGGAGGCGGCACCCAGAACCTCGTCGCGGCGCGGATGTCCAACCCGTACACCCTCGCCACCGGCTTCTCCACCATCTCCACGCCGACCAACTCGTGGGAGACGTCCGGCGCCCCGGTGAACGAGGGGCCGGAGATCCTCCAACGCGGTGGCAGGACCTTCCTCATCTACTCGGCGAGCGGCTGCTGGACCCCCGACTACAAGCTCGGCCAGCTCACCCTCACCGGCTCCGATCCGCTGTCCGCGTCCTCGTGGACGAAGAAGTCCACGCCGGTGTTCCAGCGGAACGACGCGAACGGTGTCTACGGTCCCGGTCACCACGGCCACTTCAAGTCCCCTGACGGCACCGAGGACTGGATCGTCTACCACGCCAACGACGCCGCCTCCGAGGGCTGCGACAACGGGCGTACGGCGCGGGCTCAGAAGCTCACCTGGAACTCCGACGGCACGCCGAACTTCGGTACGCCGGTCAGGCTCGGGGCGAGCCTGACCGGCCCGTCCGGTGAGCCGTCCACCGCGTCGACGACGTACACCATCAGCAACCGCAACAGCGGCAAGTGCCTCGACGTCGCCGGGAGCTCGACGGCCGACGGTGCCAACGTCCAGCAGTACACGTGCGGCAGCGGCAACAACCAGAGGTGGCGGATCGAGGACCAGGGCGACGACACCAGCCGGCTCGTGAACGTCGCCACCGGCAAGGTGCTCGACACCGCCGACTGCTCGTCCGCCGACGGTGCCGACCTGCGGCAGTGGTCGTGGCTGAACAACACCTGCCAGCGGTTCCGGTTCCTGGCCACCGACAGCGGCTACGTCCGCATCGTCAACCAGGCCACGGGCAAGGTCGCCGACGTCGCGAACTGCTCCGCCGCGGACGCCGCCGACGTACGTCAGTGGTCCTGGCTGAACAACGCCTGCCAGCAGTGGAGGCTGAACCCGGTTTAAGGCAGCCCGCAAGGGCGGTTCTCGCCCCCGCCGCCCCTTCCCGTTCCCGTCCTTCTGGGGCTCCGCCCCCAAACCCCCGCTCCTCAAACGCCGGAGGGGCTGAATTTCAGCCCGTCCGGCGTTTGAGGACGAGGCCCTTCGGGCCGAAGCGGGGGTCTGGGGGCGGAGCCCCCAGGGGCGGGACGGGGCGGGACGGGGCGGCGGGGGCGCGACCAGTCACAAACCTGCGGCGTCCAGGCGTCTCAGCCGGCCTGGCCCATGCCCGCCGCGTTCGGCCAGCGCTGGGCACCCGGCCAGCCGGTCGCCGGAGCCGTCGACAGGTCCTGTACGCCGGCCGGGGCGGTCATGCCGCGGACCTGGGCCGCGGTGAGGCCGCCGCGGGCGGGGACACCCGGCGGGGTCTGGCCGGTCATCGCGGCGGCGGCGGGCATCGGAGCGGCCATGGGGGCCGGAGCCGGCGCCTGCACCGGGTTCGGGGGCTGCATCGGGTTCGGGGCCTGCGACGGCACCGGAGCCGGGGCGGGGGCCGGGTAGCCGACCGGCTGTGGGGCCGCCTGGGCCACCGCCGGCATCGGCATCCCGGCCCCGAACGGCTGACCCGGCTGTGGGGTCTGGGCCGCGGCGGGCATCGGCATGCCGGCGCCGATGGACGGGGCGGCCTGGGGTTCCGGGGCGGCGGCCATGGCCTGAGCGGCGAGGCCCTGCATGCCGGAGCCGTTGGTGGCGCCGACCAACCGGTCGACTGCCGCCGTACCCGAGCTGTAGCTGGTCCCTGTAGCCAGCTCGGGCACGGCGGCTCCCCTCCTGGTCCCGTAGAGCACCTGTTCCAGGCCGGACACCAGGCGACGCACGTCCACCTGGGGGCGCACCACGAGTCTCAGGAAGCGGCTTGAGGAGCCGATCTTGTTGCCGCACTCGCGGACGAGGATCCGGTGCTCGGTGAGCATCCGGTCCCGGACCACGGTGCCTTCGGCGCCCACGGGCAGGCGTACGAAGAGGAAGTTGCCCTGTGACGGGTAGACCGTCAGTCCGGGCAGGGACGCGAGCTGGCCGGCCATGTCCAGGCGGTCGCGGCGGACTTGTTGGAGGCTCTGCGCGTACTCGGCGCCGTGCTGCTTGAGGATGAACACCACGTGCTCGGCGAAGGAGTTGAGGTTCCACTTGGGCAGCATCGAGCGGATGCGGCCGGCGAGGGACGGGTTGGCGACCAGGTAGCCGAACCGTATGCCGTGCAGGCCGAAGTTCTTGCCGAGGCTGCGCAGCACGATCACGTTCGGCCGCAGCATCGCCTCCTGGACGACGCTCGGCTCGACCTCCGCGTCCGCGAACTCCAGGAACGACTCGTCGATGATGACCAGGTCCAGGTCCGCCATCGCGTCCATGAACTGCACGATGGCGTGCTTGTGCAGGAAGCCGCCGTCGGGGTTGTTCGGGTTGCAGATCACGGCCACCCGGGTGCCGCGCGCCCGGATGAACTCGGCGTACTGCGCGAGGTCCAGGGCGAAGCCGCTGGACTCCTGGAGCGGGAACATGTCGACCCGCTTGCCGGTCTCCATCGGCTGGTCGGTCCAGCGGCCGAAGGTGGGGACGGGGATGGCGAGGGACTCCCGCACCAGCAGGTGGTCGATCCAGGTGATGAGCTCGGTCGAGCCGTTGCCCATCGCCACGCACTGCGGCGGGAGTTGGAGCAGGCTGCACAGCTCGGCCGTGATGGTGTCGGCGCTGCTCGGGTAGTACGTGATGATGTCCCGCAGCCGTCCGGCCATCTCCTCGAACATGGCAGGCGTGGGGAAGTACGGGTTGCAGGGGATGCAGAAGTCGACCGGACCGGCTCCTTCGCCGCCCTCCCGCGTGAGCGCCGCCATCGACGGGCTGTGCGCCGCGGTGCTGCGGAACAGCGAGGTGACGTTGTCAGCCAAAGGGAGCCTCCGTATGGGGCGGGCCCGGTGGGGACGACTGGGCCCGTCGTCATTGGGTGGCCCGCGCGGGGGAGCACGGGCCGCCCTTACATACGGAGGCTCGGGTGGTGCTGTTCAACCGCTGAGAAACGGGTAGGAACTTGTGCGCCACCTGTGGAGAACGGTCACGCGTGGAACGAGTGCACGGTCGTCGACCGGTACGTCTGCCCAGGTCGGAGCACCGTCGAGGGGAACGACGGCTGGTTCGGCGAGTCCGGGAAGTGCTGCGTCTCCAGGCAGAGGGCGTCCCCCTGGCGGTAGATGCCGCCGCCCGTGCCGACCAGAGTGCCGTCGAGGAAGTTGCCCGAGTAGAACTGCAGTCCCGGCTCGGTCGTCGCGATCTTCATGGTCCGTCCGGAGGACGGGTCCCTCAGCGTCGCGACGTGCTCCGGCTCGTCCGTGCTCCCCTTGTCGAGGACGTAGTTGTGGTCGATGCCCTTGGCGTACAGCAGCTGTTGGTGGGCGGCCCGGAGGTCCTGGCCGACCGTCTTGGTGCGGCGGAAGTCGAAGGGGGTGCCGGCGACCTCCGCCGGCTCGCCGGTGGGGATCAGACCGGAGTCGACGGGCGTGTAGCGGGAGGCCGCGATCTCCAGCTCGTGGTCGTGGGCGGTGCCGCTGTTCTCGCCGGCCAGGTTCCAGTAGACGTGGCTGGTGAGGTTCACGACGGTGGCCCTGTCCGTGGTGGCCTCGTAGTCGACGCGCCAGTCGCCCTGCCCGGTGAGGGTGTACGTCACCTTCGTCGTGAGCGTGCCGGGGTGGCCCATCTCGCCGTCGGCGCTCGTGCGGTACAGGTACAGGCCGACGTCGGAGCCCTCGGTGAACGGCTCGACGTCCCACACGCGCTTGTCGAAGCCCTCGGCGCCGCCGTGCAGGCTGTTGACGCCGTCGTTGACGTCCACCTGGTGGCTCGTGCCGTCCAGAGTGAACCGGCCCTCGGCGATGCGGTTGCCGTAGCGGCCGATCAGCGCGCCGAAGTACGGGCTCCCGGCGACGTAGTCCTCGATGGTGCCGAAGCCGAGGGAGACGTTGGCGTACCGGCCCTCGCGGTCAGGGATCTCCAGGGACTGGACGACGCCACCCCAGGACAGGACCTTCAGGCGGGTGCCGCCGTTCTCCAGCGCCCAGCTGTGGATCTCGGTGCCGTCGGCGAGCGTGCCGAAGTGCGACTTCACAGGCTTCCTCCTGTTCCTCCCGTGGAAAGGGCCCCGCCTTCCGGCGGGGCCCTCACGTGCCGGCGTGGTCGGTTACGAACCGACCTTGCGCTTGTTCCACACGTCGAAGCCGACGGCCGCCAGAAGCACCAGGCCCTTGATGACCTGCTGCCAGTCGGTGCCGATGCCGACCAGGTTCATGCCGTTGTTCAGCACGCCCAGGACCACACCGCCGATGATCGCGCCGAGGACGGTACCGACACCGCCGCTCATCGACGCGCCGCCGATGAAGGAGGCCGCGATGGCCTCCAGCTCGAAGTTGAGGCCGGCCTTGGGCGAGGCCGCGTTGAAGCGGGCGGCGAAGACCAGACCCGCCAGGGCCGCGAGCATGCCCATGTTGAGGAAGACGAGGAAGGTGACCTTCTTGTCCTTGACGCCCGACAGCTTGGCGGCCGGCAGGTTGCCGCCGATCGCGTAGATGTGCCGGCCGATGATCGCGTTGCGCATGATGTAGCCGAAGCCGACGACCAGGATGCCGAGGATCAGCAGCACGATCGGGGCGCCCTTGTAGCTGGCGAGCAGCATCGTGACGGTGAGCACGGCGGCCACCAGCGCGACGAGCTTGAGCGCGAAGAGCTTGGCGGGCGGCACCTCGAGGGCGAACTCCTGCTGCCGCTTGCGGTCGCGGAGCTCCTGGAGCACCACGAACACGATCACGGCGAGGCCGAGCAGCAGGGTGAGGTTGTGGTAGTTGGTGTCCGGGCCGACCTCGGGCAGGAAGCTGTTGGCGACCTTCTGCAGACCCTCCGGGAACGGGCCGATCGTCTGGCCCTCCAGGAAGATCTCCGTGAGCCCGCGGAAGGTCAGCATGCCCGCCAGCGTCACGATGAACGACGGGATGCCGAGATAGGCGATGAGGAACCCTTGCGCGGCACCGGCCGCCGCTCCGATGGCCAGACACATCACCAGGGCGATGGGCCAGGGGATGTCGTGGTTGACCATCAGCACGGCTCCCACCGCGCCCACGAACGCCGTCAGCGAGCCGACCGACAGGTCGATGTGGCCCGCGATGATGACGAGCATCATGCCGATCGCGAGGATCAGGATGTAGCTGTTCTGCAGCACCAGGTTGGAGACGTTGCGCGGCAGCAGCAGGTCACCGTTGGTCCACACGGCGAACAGCACCACGATCAGACCGAGGGCGAACAACATGCCGTACTGCCGCATGTTGCGGCGCATGCCGTCCAGCATCAGCTGCAGCAGGCTGTCACCGGTTGCCGCACCGCCCTTGCCGGGCGGCGACGGGGCCGGCGTCTTGGCGGTCACGTCCGTGCTCATCGGGTTACCTCTTTGTCCTTTGTCATCTGGCGCATCAGCGATTCCTGCGAGGCCTCCGCCCGCGAGAACTCACCGGTCAGCCGTCCCGCGGCCATCGTGTAGATGCGGTCACACATTCCCAGCAGTTCCGGCAGCTCCGAGGAGATGAAGACGACCGCCTTGCCCTGGGCGGCCAGCTGGTCGATGACCGTGTAGATCTCGTACTTGGCACCGACGTCGATACCGCGCGTCGGCTCGTCCAGGATCAGCACGTCGGGACCCGCGAAGATCCACTTGCTGAGGACGACCTTCTGCTGGTTGCCGCCGGACAGCTTGCCCACCGGCTCGAAGACGGTTGGAGCCTTGATGTTCATGGACTTGCGGAAGCCCTCGGCGACCTGCCGCTCCTCGTGCTCGTCGACCACTCCGCGCGTGGAGACCTTGCCCAGCGCGCTGAGCGAGATGTTCCGCCCGATGGTGTCGATGAGGTTGAGGCCGTAGTGCTTGCGGTCCTCGGTGACGTACGCGATGCCGTGCTTGACCGCCTCGGGGACGGACTTCGTACGGATCTCCGTGCCGTCCTTGAAGACCTTGCCGCCCGCGTACCGGCCGTAGGAGCGCCCGAAGACGCTCATCGCGAGCTCGGTGCGGCCGGCGCCCATCAGGCCCGCGATACCGACGATCTCGCCCCGCCGTACGGCCAGGGAGACGTCGTCGACGACCTTGCGCTGCTGGTCGATCGGGTGGTGCACGGTCCAGTTGCGGACCTCCAGGGCGGGCGCCTGGCCCTCCTCCGGCTCGTGCGGGGAGCGCTCCGGGAAGCGGTGCTCCAGGTCGCGGCCGACCATTCCGCTGATGATCCGGTCCTCGGTCGTCTCCGCCGCCTTCACGTCGAGCGTCTCGATGGTGCGCCCGTCGCGAAGGATCGTCACCGAGTCGGCGACCTTGCGGATCTCGTTCAGCTTGTGCGAGATGATGATCGAGGTGATGCCCTGCTTCTTCAACTCCAGGATGAGATCCAGGAGTTTGCCGCTGTCCTCGTCGTTCAGAGCCGCGGTCGGCTCGTCGAGGATGAGCAGCTTCACCTTCTTCGACAGTGCCTTCGCGATCTCCACGAGCTGCTGCTTGCCCACGCCGATGTCGGCGACGCGGGTCTCCGGGTGGTCGGAGAGACCGACCCGGCGCAGCAGTTCGCTGGCGTGCTTGAGGGTGTCGTTCCAGTTGATGAACCCGCCCGAGGCGTGTTCGTTGCCGAGGAAGATGTTCTCCGCGAGGGAGAGGTAGGGCACCAGGGCCAGCTCCTGGTGAATGATCACGATGCCGTGATGCTCACTGGCCCGGATGTCCTTGAACTCGCAGACGTCACCCTCGAAGAGGATCTCGCCCTCGTACGTGCCGTGCGGGTGGACGCCGGAGAGGACCTTCATCAAGGTCGACTTGCCGGCGCCGTTCTCCCCGCAGATGGCGTGGACCTCGCCCTGATGGACGGTCAGTGTGACGTCCGACAGCGCTTTGACGCCGGGAAAGGTCTTGACGATCGAGCGCATTTCCAGGACGGGTCCCGCCATGGTCGTGCCTTCCAATCACTAGGGGGGTGGCGGTTACTTCAGGTCGCTGGCCTTGATGTAGCCGGAGTCGACGACGACCGTCTGGTAGTTGGCCTTGTCGACGGCGACCGGCTCCAGCAGGAAGGAGGGGACGACCTTCGAGCCGTTGTCGTACGTCTTGGTGTCGTTCGTCTCGGGCTTCTTGTCGTTCAGCAGCGCGTCGACCATGTTCGAGGACACCTTGGCGAGCTCGCGGGTGTCCTTGTAGACGGTCATCGACTGCTGGTCGGCGATGATCGACTTCACCGAGGCGACCTCGGCGTCCTGACCGGTGACGACCGGCAGCGGCTTGCTCTTGGAGCCGTAGTCGTCCGACTTCAGCGCGGAGAGGATGCCGATGGAGATGCCGTCGTAGGGCGACAGGACCGCGTCGACCCGCTCGCTCTTGTAGGCCGAGGTCAGGATGTCGTCCATGCGCTTCTGGGCGACGCCGCCGTCCCAGCGCAGGGTGCTGACCTGGGTCAGCTTGGTCTGGCCGGACCGGACGACGAGCTGCTTCTTGTCGATGTAGGGCTGCAGGACGTTCATCGCGCCCTGGAAGAAGTAGCGGGTGTTGTTGTCGTCGTTCGAGCCGGCGAAGAGCTCGATGTTGAACGGGCCCTTCTTGCTGCCGTCCTTCAGGCCGAGCTTCTCGACGATGTAGTTGCCCTGGAGCTCGCCGACCTTCTCGTTGTCGAAGGAGGCGTAGTAGTCGACGTTCTCCGTGCCGAGGATCAGGCGGTCGTAGGAGATCACCGGGATGTCGGCGTCCTTGGCCTGCTGGAGGACGTTGTTCATCGACTTGTTGTCGATGGCCGCGATGATCAGCGCCTTGACGCCCTGCGTGATCAGGTTCTCGACCTGGGAGACCTGCTGGTCCGGGTCGTCCTCGCCGTAGACCAGCTTGGTCTTGTAGCCCTTGGACTCCAGGTCGGCGACGACGTTCTTGCCGTCGGCGATCCAGCGCTCGGAGGACTTGGTGGGCATGGCGATACCGATGGTGGCGCCCTTGGAGCTGTCCGAGGCCTCCTCGCTGCCGCCCTCGCTGCTCTGGCCGCAGGCGGACAGGGTGAGGGCGAGGGAGGCGGCTCCGGCTACGGCGGCCAGTGCGGCTCGACGAGTACGCATGATCATCATCCTTGATGTGTGGGGCTGGCTCGGTCTGGCGTTGCGGGGCCGCTGCGTGGCACGAGTACGAGGTGAGACCGAGAAGAGGGTGTGTGGGATTGTGTGCGGCTGCGTCGTCTTTTGTGAAGGGGCGTTGTCCGGAACGTTATGAGGGAGTTTCGAACCGACGCAGATCGCCCGGCAGACGTGAACCGAGCGGAGCCATGTCGTCACCCACTCCGTGCCGCGCCAGAAGGTCCAGGGCGAGCCGGCCGCGGCGCACTCTCTCCCGCGCGGTGTTCAGGGTCACATCACGCATGTGGTGCCCGTACGGGTAGAGCCCCGGGGCCTTGGACAGACCGAACTTCAGATACAGCGGCGCGCCGCGCCGGATCAGCTCGGCGACCTCGTACATCCGCACATAGCCGCCGAGATCGTCGGGGGCCTCGATGTACATGTCCATGGGGGCGGCCGAGATCCGCCGGATCTCGGTGAGGTGGTCCAGCGTCAGGTCGCTGGGCACGTTGATCGAGTCGCCGCCCAGGTTCTCGTACACGGCGTACGCGGCCGGGTTCACGGGTCCGATCAGCGCGGAGACCTTGAGCGTGGTGTCGGCCGGGATGATCCCGGCGCGGCGCGCCCGGTGCAGCGTCCACAGCACGCCCTCGTCGGCGACGAGGAGGCACTTGACGCCCAGCTCCGTCGCGCGGACGGCGTCCTCGACGCACCCGGCGACCGCGTCGTGGCCGCGGGCCCGCAGGCCGCCGCCGCGCGAGTCGGTACGGGTCGAGCCGCCGATGTCCCAGGTGCCGCGCGGGCCGGTGAACAGGCAGAGCTCGATGTCGCGTTCACCGGTCGCGTCGACCATCTCGGTGATCTCGTCGTCGGTCAGCATCCACACGCCACTGCCCTGGCTGATCCGGTGGATCGGCACGTCGAGGCGCGAGGCTTCCTTCAGGACGACGGCCAGCGCTTCGGGACCCTCGCACGAGGGGATCTCGGTGCGCCAGCGGCCGCCACCGGGGAAGGTGTGCGGCGATGCGTCGGCGGGGTCGAGGGCGGGCGCGCCCAGGCCGAGAGCGGTGAGCGCCTGCTCACCGGGCCTGCGGGCTGCCGTGGCGGAAGCGTCGGTCGTCACAAGCTGTCCTTTGTGTTCGATATGTCGGACGAGGTTCGCGGCTCAAGTCGTGGGGGCAATTGGTGTACGCCGGTACGAGGGCCGTCAGGTCGCCTCCGTACCGGCGTACGTCTCAGGGGCGGAGCAGCACCTTGCCCACCTTCGGGTCGCCGGACCCCACCAGCTCGATGGCCTCCTGGAACCCGTCGAGCGGCAGCTCGTGCGTCACCAGCGGCAGCGGATCGAGCAGCCCGGCCCCGAACACCCGCACCGTGTGCGCCCAGGCGTCCGGCGGTGCCCCGAAGACGGTGTGCACCTCCAGCTGCCGTACGACCAGGTCGGTCGGGTCCAGGCCTTCGGCGCCCGGTGCCGGGATGCCCGTCAGGACCAGCCGCCCGCCCCGCCTGAGCAGGGAGGCGGCGGTGCCCGCGGCGGACGCGGACCCGGCGGTCTCGATGACGACGTCGAAGTCGTCGGGGAGCTCCTGGTCCTTCGTACGGAAGTCGGTGGCTCCGAACTGCCGGGACAGCGTCTCGCGGTCGTTCCGCGTGCCGACGACCAGCAGCTCCGCCGGGGAGCCCGCCTTCAGGAACTGAACGGCGAACATGCCGAGGGTGCCGGTGCCGACGACGGCGACCCGCTCCCCGGGCAGCGCGTTCGCCTTGATCGCGGCGGCCGCGATGCACGCGGCCGGCTCCAGCAGGGCCGCCGCCGTCAGGTCGGCGTCGTCCGGCAGGACGTGCAGCAACCGGGCGGGCAGGGTGAGGGTGGTGGCCATCGCCCCGGGCTGGGTGAACCCGGTCTCCTCGTACCCCGCCGTGCACAGCGTGGTCTCGCCCGCGTGGCAGCGGTCGCAGACCTGGCAGTTGCGGAAGCCCTCCCCCACGACCTTGCGGCCGACGAGGGACTCGGGCACGCCCGCGCCCACCTGCTCGACCGTCCCGGACCACTCGTGGCCGGGCGTCAGCGGGTAGCGGACGTACCCCTCGGGCCGGTTGCCCTGGTACACCTCACGGTCGCTGCCGCAGATGCCGACGGCGTGGACCCGCACCAGCGCATCGCCGGCGCCGGGCTCGCGGGGCGTGTGCCCGGCGAGCCGGTGCTCGCCCGGTGCCTCGACGACGACGGCCGTGCTCACTTGGCGGCCTTCGGCTTGCGCTGCTCCCAGCCCTCGGCCCACAGGTCGAACCGAGCCTGCTGCTGCGGGAACTCGGCGGCGGCGTCGACGTCCAGCTCGACACCCAGACCGGGAGCGTCGGAGAGGTGGAAGTACCCGTCGATCACCTCGGGCGCGCCCTTGACGACCTTCTTGATCTCCGCGTCCGCGAAGTCGTTGAAGTGCTCGAGGATCTTGAAGTTCGGGGAGGTGAAGCCGACCTGGAGGGAAGCGGCGGTGAGGACCGGGCCGCCCACGTTGTGCGGGGCGACCAGCACGTAGTGCGTCTCGGCGGTCGCGGCCAGCTTCCGGGTCTCCCAGATGCCGCCGATATGACCCACGTCCGGCTGGATGATGTCGACGGCCTGGCTCTCGAAGAGCTCCCGGAACTCGATGCGATCGTGAATCCGCTCACCCGTGGCGACCGGGATGTCCACCTTGGCGGCGACCTTCTCCAGCGCCTTGAGGTTCTCCGGCGGTACGGGCTCTTCCAGCCACGCGGGCTTGAAGGGCGCGAGGTCCTTCGCCAGCCGGACGGCGGTGGCGGGGGAGAAGCGCCCGTGCATCTCCAGCATCAGCTCGGCGTCCGGCCCGATGGCGTCGCGCACGGCCTCGATGAGGGAGACGGCGTACAGGCTCTGCTGGTGGTCGAGCTCGAAGTGCCCGGTGCCGAAGGGGTCGATCTTGAGCGCCTTGTAGCCGCGCTCCATGACTCCCTTGGCGGCCTTGTGGTAGGCCTCGGGCGTCCGCTCGGTGGTGTACCAGCCGTTGGCGTACGCCTTGACCTTGTCGGTCACCTTGCCGCCCAGCAGCTGCCACACCGGCACGCCGAGGGCCTTGCCCTTGATGTCCCAGCAGGCCATCTCGATGACGGCGATGCCGGACATCACGATCTCGCCGGCCCGCCCGTAGTCGCCGTACTTCATCCGCTTGACGAGGTCTTCCGTGGCGAACGGGTCGGAGCCCAGAATGTGATTGGTCTGGGCCTCCCGCAGATAGCCGATCAGCGCGTCGGTGTGGCCGAGCATGCGGGTCTCTCCGACACCCGTGATGCCCTCGTCGGTGTGGACCAGGACGTATGTCAGGTTGCGCCACGGCGTCCCGACGACGTGTGTGCTGATTCCGGTGATGCGCACGGCAGTAGCCCCTTGCTGCGTTTTGTGTCTGTCTGCTTCGCCGACTCACTTGGCGTGTGTTCGAAATTTCGTCACACGTTCGAAATGCTGGCGTGACAGTAAGGATGGTGCGAGGGCAGTGTCAATGGGTCGAGCGGGTAACGGTTTCGACATTGCTTTCGACAGGGCTTTCGGGGGCGGTTTCGACGCGATGGGGTGGGAAGGCGCCGCGCTGCCCGGAAGTCGCAGGTTGGCTGGAAAAGGTGGGTCCTGGCGCGAATTATCTCTCCGGAACGGATGGTTCCCTACACAACTTTCACAGCTGTGACTATGAACGTCAGCTGAGAGGAACTTAACCTTCCCGCGACATGGACTACTGCCTCCCGTGCCGACGGCACCTCAACGGCGCCCTCGCCTGCCCTGGATGCGGCACCCCGGCCGAACCCCACCCCACGCACGCGCCGCAGCCACCTGCGCCGGCCCAGGCCGGCGTGGCACCGGGCGGGTCGTACCAGGGCTACGCGACGGGCGGAACGTACGGGGGAGGCTACACGGACGCGACCGCGGCGTACGGGGACGGACAGGCCCCCGCGGCGGCGTACGGGGACGGACAGGCCCCTGCGGCGGCGTACGGGGACGGACAGGCCCCTGCGGCGGCGTACGGAGGCGGGCAGGCCCCCGCGTACGGAGGCGGGCAGGCTCCCTCGGCGTACGGGGACAGCCGCGGGGCCGCTTCGTACGGGGGCGGACCTGAGCCCGTCTCGCACGAGGGCGAGCACGCAGGCGCCTCGTACGGAGACAGCCACGGAAGCGCCTCCTACGGCGACGAGCGTGCGAGCGGCGACGGCGGCGGCGCCGAGCGGGACAGTCGCGACGGCGACGGCGACGGCGACGGCGACGGCGGTGGCGGTGGCGGTGGCCCGGCGGCGGAGCCGCCGGGCGGCCGGGCGGCCCGTCGGCGCGCCCGGGGGCGTGGTCGTGGCCGGGGCGTCGAGGCTCCCGACGATGCCGAGGACCACGGCGACCACGACGATCCCGAGGGCCTCGAAGGCGTCGAGGACGATGACGAGGCGGACGACGGTCCCGCGGCCGGTGCGAGTCGCCGCGACCGCAAAGCCGCCGCGCACCGGCGTCGCCGGCGCCGGACCCTGCTGATCGCCGCGGGCTTCGTGCTCGCGGCAGGCGGACTGAGCCTGGCGGAACTGGGCATGGACGCGCCGGGCTCCGGCCCCAAGCCCGCGGTGGCCGGCGGCGAGTCTCCGGAGGGCGGGGCGTCGCCGGAGGCCGACGAGACGAGCCGGCCGTCGGCCGGCGCGGCGGGTGCGGGAGCGGACGCGTCGGACTCGGCCTCGCCGGACGCGTCGGCCTCTCCCTCGGCCTCGAAGTCCGCGAAGGACGACAAGTCGAAGCAGGACGAGGACGACAAGGAGGCCCAGTCTGCGGCGACGGGCTCGGCCCCGGATCCGTCCCCCACCGCGGACCCCACGTCCCCGGCGCAGTCTCCGACCCCGACGGCCGACCCGACGACGTCGGAGCCGACCGCGGAACCGTCGCCGTCGGAGACGTGCGACCGGTTCCTGTGGTGGTGCAGCTGAGCGACCGGCGAACACTGCCGGGAGCCTTCAGTCGCCCTCTAGGAGCCCTGCCCCAGCATCTGCTGGAGCAAATCTCGCAAAGCCAGCCGCTGCTCGTCCGACAGCCCGGCCAGCGGCTCGCGCGCGAAGCGCAGCCCCTCCCGCAGTTCCCGGGCCACCAGGCGCCCCTCCTCCGTCGCGGCGGCCACCTTCACCCGGCGGTCCACGGGATCCGCCCGGCGTTCCACCAGGCCCCGTGACTCCAGCCGGTCGACGATCCCGGTGACGTTCGACGGCTCGCACTTCAGTTTCTGGGCCAGCTTCCGCATGGGCAGCGGCTCCAGGGACAGCAGACTCAGCAGTCGGGCCTGCGCCCCGGTCAGGGCGTGTCCGGCGGCCGCGTCCTCGAAGTCCGCGTAGAAGCGCGCCACGACGTCACCGATGAGTTCGACGACTTCCAGGGTGAGGGCGTCGGGTCGGCGGGTCTTCTCGGGTGTGGCCATGGGATCCAGGGTACCCGGTTACTTGACATCCTGAAATATTCAGGAGCATGGTTGTTTCAGGTACTGAAGTATTTTGAGGAAGGCCCGGTTTCCATGTCCGACACCCGCACTCCGCCCGCCACCAGCCGCGAATGGCGTCTGCTCAGCCGCCCCGTCGGCTGGCCCAAGCCCGAGGACTTCGAGCTGGCCGAGGCGGAGATCCGGCAGCCCGGCCCCGGCCAGGTACTCGTGCGCAACGCGTACCTCTCGGTCGACCCGTACATGCGCGGCCGGATGAGTGCCGCCAAGTCCTACGTGGCCCCCTTCGAGCTGGGCAAGGCCATGCAGGGCGGTGCGGTCGGCGAGGTCGTCGCCTCCCAGGCCGAGGGCATCGCCGTCGGCGACCACGTGCTGCACTTCGGCGGCTGGCGCGAGTACGCCACCTTCGACGCCCAGCAGGCGGTCAAGGTCGACCCCGAGGCCGCCCCGCTCTCCACGTACCTCGGCGTCCTCGGCATGACCGGCCTCACCGCCTACGCCGGCCTGCTGCGCACCGCCGCCTTCAAGGAGGGCGACGCGGTCTTCGTGTCCGGCGCGGCCGGCGCGGTCGGCAGCCAGGTCGGCCAGATCGCCAAGCTCAAGGGCGCCTCCCGGGTCATCGGCTCGGCCGGCTCCGACGAGAAGGTCAAGCTCCTCGTCGAGGAGTACGGCTTCGACGCGGCCTTCAACTACAAGAGCGGCCCGGTCGCCCAGCAGCTGCGCGAGGCGGCCCCGGACGGGATCGACGTCTACTTCGACAACGTCGGCGGCGACCACCTGGAGGCGGCCATCGGCTCCCTCAACCGCGACGGCCGGATCGCCGTCTGCGGAATGATCTCGGTGTACAACAACACCGAGCCCGCTCCCGGCCCGAGGAACCTGGCCCGCCTCATCCAGACCCGCGGCCGCATCGAGGGCTTCCTGGTCGGCGACCACTACGACCTCCAGCCGCAGTTCGTCCAGGAGGTCGGCCCCTGGGTCGCCTCGGGCGCGCTCAAGTACCGCGAGACGGTCGTCGAGGGCATCGAGAACAACCTGGAGGCCTTCCTCGGTGTCCTGCGGGGCGACAACACCGGGAAGATGATCGTCAAGCTCTGACCTGCGGGGCACGTCTTCCGGACCTCGAAGGCGGCGAACGGCGGCATCACCGTGACGTTCGCCCGGCCTGCTCGTCACCTACGACGACGGAGGCCGCACCCCTGGACGTGGGGTGCGGCCTCCGTCCCTACCTGCTGTCCGCAGCGAGCGCCGCGTTGTGCACCGCCCGCACCAACCGCTCGTTCTCCGGCGCCGCCCCGCCGGGGAACGCCATCCGGCGACGGGTGTAACCGTAGGCGAGCCCGCCGCGCGGGTCCGCGAAGGCCTGCGAACCGCCCGCGCCGCTGTGCCCGAAGGTCCCGGCGCCCAGGAACGGGTGCCAGACGTCCGCCGTCGCCTGGAAGCCGAGCCCGTACGACTTGTGCGCCCGGGCCACCAGGTCGTACCCGGTCGAGTGGATCTGCCCCACCTCGGCGACGGTGTCCGGCTTCAGCAGCGGCGGCCGCCCGTCCACCTCGCTGATCGCCGCCGCGTACATCCCGGCGAGCCCGCGAGCGGAGGCGACCCCGCCCGCCGACGCCGGTCCCTTCGCGCGTACGGCACGGGAGTTGGCGTAGTCGACCAGGTCACCCGAGTCCGGGACGTGCTGGTTGAACGCGATCGAGGAGAGTGTGTGCGGGCCGGTCGCCACCGAGTCCAGCAGCGCCTGCTGCGTCGCCGTCGGGGCCATCGGCCGCACGGACCGGTAGCGGGGCTCCAGCGCCTCGGGCAGCCCCAGGAAGAAGTCGAGGCCGTACGGGGCGCGGATGCGCTCCTCGTACACCTCCTGGAGCGTACGGCCGGTGGCGCGGCGGACGACCTCGCCGGTGAGCGCGCCGATGACGAGGGCGTGGTAGCCGAAGGCCGTGCCCGGCCGCCAGAACGGCCGCTGGTCCGCGAGCCGTTCGGCGAGAGCCCGGTCGTCGGCCAGCTCCTGCGGGCTGAACCCGGAGTCGAGGCCGACCAGGCCCGCCCGGTGGGCGATCAGGTCGCGCAGGGTGAGCCCGCCCTTGCCCTCGGCGCCGAACTCCGGCCAGTAGTACGTCACCTTGCGGTCCAGTTCGAGCGTGCCGTCCTGCACGAGGAGCGCGACCACGAGGTGTGCGGCGCCCTTGGTCGACGAGAACACGCCGTAGAGGGATCCGGCGTCGGCGCCGTCCCCCGCCCACAGGTCGACGACTTGCCGCCCGTGCACGTACGCGCACAACTGCCCTTCGTAGTCCGGCAGTTCGCCCGCCACGAAGGCGGCGAACTCCTCGCGCACCGCCTCGAATCCGTCCGCGACCGTGCCGTGGATCTCCTGTGTCATCCGCTCTCCTCACCTGTACCGCCATGTGCGTGCGCCACTGTGGACAGCGCCCGTGCGACCTGCGCGAATTCCCCCTTCGGATGGTCCCGGAAGAGGGGTTCGGTGCCGAACAGAACGGCCCCCGAGCTACTGACGACCGAGGCCTGTCCGGCCGCCTGTGCGGGACCGCCGGAGCCGTCCTCCAGCGCCCGCCGGTGCCCGGAGACGAGCGGGTTCCCGGCCCCGTACGTCTGCTCCACCCGGACCTCCGGCCCGAGGCCGGTGAACCAGACGGGCGTGTACACGAACCCGTGGTCCGGCGCACCGGCGGTCACCTGCCCCGAATTCACCACCCGAACCTCGCCGTTGGCGTCCCCGTCGCCCTCGACCGGCTCGACCGGCTCGGCCGGGTGTGAGGGCTGCGCAGAAGTGAGGCCGCCGCGGTGACGGCGAGGGCCGTGATCGGGTCAGGTCTCGCAGGAACGGTTCTCCTGGTGCGCACGCGTACCTCCTGAGGGGCTTCCTGAGATCGGTACGGCGAGGTGCACCTGTTCGACTCAACCGCAACAGGGGCAGTTCGTGGCGCGGGTGCCCCGGAGGGCGCGGCACCGGGTGAGGTGGGCCGACAAGTGAGCCGACGACCGCCCGATAGAGTTCCCCCATGCGCGATCTCGGGGCGGGATTCAAGTACCTCCTGGAGGGCCAACGGTGGGTGGCCCGGCACGGCAGGCAGTTCGGCTTCGGCCTCCTCCCGGGCCTGATCACCCTCGTCCTCTACGCGGCGGTCCTCGTCGCCCTCGCGCTGTGGGGGGAGGACTTCGTCGCGTGGGCGACCCCGTTCGCCGACGACTGGACGAGCCCCTGGGCAGGCCTCTTCCGCGGCTTCCTCACCGCGGTGCTGTTCGCCCTCGCCCTCCTCCTCTCCGTCATCACCTTCACCGCGGTCACCCTCCTGATCGGCCAGCCCTTCTACGAGAACCTCTCCGAGAAGGTCGACCGGGACGTCTCGCCCGACGGCACCGCCCCCGAGTCCGGCCTCCCGCTCTGGCGCGAGCTGTGGATCTCGGCCCGCGACAGCCTCCGCATCCTCGTGCGCGCCCTGCTCTGGGGGATCCTGCTCTTCGCGCTCGGCTTCGTCCCGGTCGTCGGCCAGACGGTCGTCCCGGTGATCGGCTTCCTCGTCACCGGCTTCTTCCTCACCCAGGAACTCACCTCCGTCGCCCTCCAGCGCCGTCGCGTCGAACTCCGCGACCGCCTCGCCCTCCTCCGCTCCCGCAGGACCCTGATCTGGGGCTTCGGCACCCCGCTGGCCGTGTCCTTCCTCATCCCCTTCGTCGCGGTCTTCCTGATGCCGGGCGCGGTAGCGGGCGCGACGCTCATGGCCAGGGCACTCCTGGGCGAGGAGACGAACGACCCAGCCCGTCCGGGGGTCTCCCCTTCGGGGGCGCTTGAGGACAAGACCCTTCGGGCCGACTAGGGCCTGTCCGGCGGATCATGCCGCAGACGCGGGGCCTGGCCCGCCGATCTGCGGCGTTGTCGTCGGTTGCCGACTCCCCCACTCTCGACTTCGCTCGAGCGGGGGGACCCCCATCGCGTCGACGCCCTCCGTCGCCTTGCAGCTCGACGCACCAGGCCCCGCTCACCTGCGTCGACGAGGCGCCGCGGATGTCCTGCGACCTGATCCGCCGGACAGGCCCTGGCGGGGGCCGAACACGCCCCTCCCCGGCTCGCCTACGAACCCGACGCCCCCTCCACCGCCACCCGCACGATCCGTGTCACCTGCGCGATGATGTCCACCCGGTTCCGCACGAACTCCGCATCCGTCACCACCCCGCTCGCCGGA
The DNA here is from genome assembly GCF_019049245.1 of Streptomyces sp. AC555_RSS877. Taxonomy (GTDB): domain Bacteria; phylum Actinomycetota; class Actinomycetes; order Streptomycetales; family Streptomycetaceae; genus Streptomyces. The sequence continues at coordinate 165,033 of NZ_JAGMUK010000079.1, forward strand.
TCCGTGTTCCCCGCCCCGAACTGCAGCACAGGCGTGTGCACATGCCCACCCGGCAGCACGTCGCGCAACCCCAGCCGGTCCCGCAACAGCGTGGCCCGGTACGCGATCTCGTTGGACAGGTAGTTCCCGCCGCCCCCGGCCCGCGCGGTCGACCCGGGAGTCGGCCCGTCCGCCCGCACGACGGCCTCCGTGCCACCCGCCGGGATCTCGGTCACGCTCGTGTTGTCGTACACGGGGAACCGTCCGGTCTGTGCGGCCACGATCTTCCCGTACGGCAGGGTCGTCGTCGTCCACTGCGGCTGCGAGGCCGGATCGGCGACCGGGACGGTCTCGGTGCGGCCGATGGTGTCGTTGTCCGGGAAGCCGCCCCGCCAGGCCCCGTTGGTCCGCTCGATGTCGAACCGGCCCACCCGCCCCTGGCTCACGGTGGCGAAGAGATCCACCTTCCGCAGATACGGCCGCAGCGTCCGCTCCACCGTCCCTGCCGTGAAGTCCTGCCAGCGCACCGGGAAGACGACGGTCTCGACCCGCGCCGGCCCGTCCGCGGTCTCGATCACCGTGCCGTCGAGCGCGAGCGCGGTCGCCCCCGACGGGTTGGAGATCCGGATGTCCCGGTCCAGCGTGAACGGGTCGAAGCCGGTGACGAGAACCCGCTTGATCCCCTTGCCCTGCGGATACCGGACGGCGGTCTGACCGCGCGAGGTCCGCTCCAGCTCACCCAGCAGAGCCGCACGCCGGTCGTCCGCCAACCCGAACCCCGGCTCCCAGGTGCGCACCTCCCGCGTCATCGCCAGCCGGGCCCAGTACAACGGCCGGTCGTCGTCCCGACTGAGATCCCCGCCCGCCGGCCCCCGCCCCTGCGCCCGTCCGACGGCCCGCCGCCACAGCGCGGACCCCTCCCGTACGACGATCCGCCGCGCCTCGGCGTAGGAGCGGGCCGCACCGAGCTCCCGGGCGAACTCCCCGGTCACGGCGTCGAATCCGGACCGCCGGAGGATCTCCTGCGGCACCGCCCGGTCGAGCCGCTGCTCCTCGACGGTGGGTGTGAGGACCGCCTCGGCGGCGGACGCCTGCGTGGGGGCCGCCAGCCCGGCCACCAGGGCCAGTCCGAGCACGCCGATCCGAACACGTATGGAGTTCACGGGAGTTCAGTTCCTTCCGTCGCGGTGGGGCGCGTGGGGTGCGAACGGCCGCAGTATCGCGTGACGGAAGTGGTCTACGCCATGGGGCGTGGCTCAGGGCGCCATCAGCAGGGTGAGCACGAGCAGCGGAACCACCTGGAACACCGCGGCCCCACGCAGCCGGACCAGCCACAGCACCACACCGACGACCGCCACCGCCCCGCAGGCCATGCTCAGTTCGGCCAGCGGCGGTTCGTACGGCTCGTCGTTGACGCCCGCCGCCCACCCGGTCATGCCGGCCGCCAGCCACCCGTAGCCCACGGCCGCGATGTCGACGGGCAGCAGAGCGAGTACCGCGATGATGTTTCTCCCCCTCATAGGGCTCATCGTCGTCCCTGAGGCCGGGCGGGCGCCTGAGTACGCGTACCTAGGAGGCCTCGCCGAGCATCGCGAGGAAGTCCCGGAACGCCCCCGGCATGTCGACCGACTCCGGGTCCAGCAGCCACTGGTACTGCAGGCCGTCCATCACCGCGACCAGCAGCGGGGCCGTGCGCTCCGGTGTGAGTCCGTTCGGCAGCCGGTCGCCGTACTCGGCGCGCAGGATCTGCGCCATGCTCGCCCGCACCTGCGCGTAGCGCTCGGTGAAGTAGCCGCGCGCCGGATGCCCTTCGGTCACGCTCTCGCCGAGCAGTGCCGAGAAGGTCTGGACGATGCCGGGCCGCATCGCGTTGTACTCGACGAGCGAGGCCAGCAGGTCCAGCCGCAACCGCCGGGCCGGCACGGCGTCCCAGCGGTCCCGCTCCTCCAGCACGGCGACCAGCAGCGCGTCCTTCGTCGGGAAGTAGTGCAGCAGCCCCTGCTGGGTCAGCCCCACCCGCTCGGCCACCGCCGCGAGGCTCGCGCCCCGGTAGCCGCGCTCGGCGATCACCTCCAGCGCGGCCGTGACGATGGCGGCCCGCCGCTCCTCGCTCCTGACTCTCGCGCCCATGCCGTCACCGTACGACACCTGACCCGGGCATATGTAACGGCAGAATAACGAAACCTACCGCTCTACAGGTGGTCGAGGCAGGATGAGAGGACCGCACGGACTTCAACGAGGAGGCACCGCCATGGCGGGAACCCCGACACCCCCGGACCTGGAGGCGGCCGTGGAGGCGGCCCTGAGCCGGCTCGACCTGGACGCCAAGGCCCGGCTGCTGGCCGGCCAGGACGCCTGGTCCCTGCCCGCCCTGCCGGAGATCGGCCTGCAGTCCCTCGTCATGTCGGACGGCCCCATCGGCGTCCGGGGCGTGCGCTGGACCGCCGACGACCCGTCCATCGCGCTGCCCTCCCCGACCGCGCTGGCCGCCACCTGGGACCCGGAACTCGCCCGCCGCGCCGGCACCCTCCTCGCCCAGGAGGCCCGCCGCAAGGGCGTCCACGTCCTGCTCGCCCCCACGGTCAACCTGCACCGCTCCCCGCTCGGCGGCCGCCACTTCGAGGCGTACAGCGAGGACCCGTACCTCACGGGCCTGATCGGCTCCGGCTATGTGGCCGGCGTCCAGTCCGGCGGCGTCGGTACCACCGTCAAGCACTTCGTCGCCAACGACGCCGAGACCGACCGCTTCACGGTGAACAACCTGCTCAGCGAGCGAACCCTGCGCGAGCTGTACCTCGCCCCCTTCGAGGCGATCGTCGCCAACGCCCACCCCTGGGGCATCATGACCGCCTACAACTCGGTCAACGGCACGACGATGACCGAGCACCACCACCTCGTGAACGAGATCCTGCGCGGCGAATGGGGCTTCGACGGCTTCAACGTCTCCGACTGGACCGCCGCCCGCTCCACCACCGCTGCCATCAACGGCGGCCTGGACGTGGCCATGCCCGGCCCGCACACCGTCTACGGCGACGCGCTCGCCCAGGCCGTACGCGACGGCGAGGTCGACGAGGCCACGGTCGACGGCGCCGTCCGCAACGTCCTGCGGCTGGCCGCCCGCGTCGGCATCCTGGAGGGCGCCGAGCCGGCCGTCACCGAACTGCCCGGCACCGTCGACGGCGAGGCCCTGGCCCGCGAGATCGCCCGCCGCTCCTTCGTCCTGGTGCGCAACGAGAACCAGGCACTTCCGCTGAAGCCGGGGACGGTCGCCCTCATCGGTGCCGCCGCCCGCGACGCCCGCGTCCTCGGCGGTGGCTCCGCCACCGTCATCCCGGCCCGGATCGTCTCCCCGCTCGACGGCCTCACCGCCGCCCTCCCCGAAGGCGCCCTCACCTACGCCGTCGGCGCCGACCCGAACACCGAACTCGCCGTCGCGGAGAAGGGCTTCGAGCTGCGGGCCGTCTGCCGCGACGCCGACGGCCAGGTCATCGGCACCGCCTCCGCGCCGAACGGCCAGCTCCAGTGGATGGGCGAGGACCTTCCCGAGGGCGTCACGCACGACCGTCTCCACACCGTCAAGCTGACCGGCATCTTCACCCCGCGCGACACCGGCGTCCACACCTTCGGCATCAAGGGCCTCGGCGCCTTCACCCTGCGCGTCGACGGCACCACCTACTACGACGACGTCCAACGCCCCACCAAGGACGACCCGTTCCTCACCTTCTTCGGCGCCCCGGAGCCCCGCGCGCGGGCCGAACTCACCGCGGGCCGCCCGGTCGAGGTCTCCCTCACCCACACGGTCAGCTTCCCGGACGGCCTCCCGATGAAGGTCCTCTCCTTCGCCCTCGCCCACCAGGAACCGCAGCGCGACCCCGACGAGCTGATCGCCGAGGCGGTCGAGGCCGCCCGCGCCGCCGACACGGCCGTCGTCGTGGTCGCCACCACCGAACGCGTCGAGTCCGAGGGCTTCGACCGCGCCGACCTCACCCTCCCCGGCCGCCAGGACGACCTGGTCCGCGCGGTCGCCGCCGCCAACCCGAACACCGTCGTGGTCGTCAACGCCGGTTCCCCGGTCGAACTGCCCTGGCGCGACGAGGTGGCCGCCGTCCTGCTGAGCTGGTTCCCCGGCCAGGAGGGCGGCGACGCCCTCGCCGACGTGCTGACCGGCGTCCACGAACCCGGCGGGCGCCTCCCCAGCACCTGGGGCAGCCTCGCCGACGCCCCGGTCACCCAGGTCGTCCCGGACCACGGCGAGCTCCCGTACAGCGAGGGCGTCTTCATCGGCTACCCGGCCTGGGAGAAGCAGGGCCGCACCCCCGCGTACCCCTTCGGCCACGGCCTCGGCTACACCGGCTGGACCTACGAGTCGGTCGAGGTGCGGGGCACCACCGTCCGGGTCCGCCTGCGCAACTCCGGCACCCGCCCCGGCCGCGAGGTCGTCCAGGTCTATCTGGCCCCCGGCGAGCCCGACACCGAGCGCCCGGCACGCAGGCTGGCCGGCTTCGCGGGCGTCACCGCCGCCCCCGGCGAGACCGTCGAGGCCACCGTGGAGCTCCCGCGCCGCGCCTTCGAGGTCTGGGACGAGAAGGAGGGGTCCTGGTCGTTTGTGAAGGGTTCGTACGAGATCCAGGTGAGCCGCTCGATCTCGGACCGCCGGCTCACCGCGACGATTAACGTCTGATCCGGGACAAGTTTCCCCACGACCAGCCCCGGCCCGGGTCCTGACCCCTGGGCCGGGGCTCATGACGTCCAATGGGCGAAGAACGTCCGACGGTAGGAACGTCTAACGGATCGAGAACCCGTACACCGTCTCCGACCGGTACACCTCGCCCGGCCGCAGCACCGTGCTCGGGAACTCCGGGCGGTTCGGGGAGTCGGGGAAGTGCTGGGTCTCCAGCGCGATGCCGTCGCCGGGGGCGAAGGGCTCGCCGAGGTGGTCCGCGGTGTACAGCTGGAGGCCGGGTTCGGTGGTCGCCACGGTGAGCACCCGGCCGGACGCGAGCTCGTGCAGCTCGGCTACCTCGACAGGCGTCCGCGTCACGCCCTTGTCGAGCACGAAGTTGTGGTCGTACCCGGACCCGACCTTCCGCGCCTCCCGGAAGTCGAAGCGCGTGTCCGCCACCTCCTCCAGGACGCCGGTCGGGATCAGGTCCGCGTCCACCGGGGTGAACCGGGAGGCCGCGATCCGCAGTTCGTGCCCGCCCGCGTTCCCCGACCCGCCGAGGTTGAAGTAGCTGTGGTTGGTCAGGTTCACGATGGTCGGCGCGTCGGTGACCGCCTCGTACGCGATCCGCAGCGCACCGGACCCCTCCAGCGTGTACGTCGCCGAGACCTCCACGCGCCCCGGGAAGCCCTCCTCGCCGTGAGCGGCGACCCGGCTCAGACGCACGCCGTGCTCGACCGGCGCCACGTCCCACCCCCGCTTGTCGAAGCCGCGCTCGCCGCCGTGCAGGGAGTTGGGCGGGTTGTTGCGCGCGAGCGCGTACGTCCGGCCGTCCAGCGGGAAGCGGCCGCCCGCGATCCGGTTCGCGTACCGCCCGACCAGGGCGCCCAAGTAGGGGTCCGGGTGGGTGACATAGCCGTCGAGGTCCCCGAACCCCAGCACCACGTTCTCGGCGCGCCCCTCCCGGTCCGGGACCTCCACCGACTGCACGATCCCGCCGTACGACAGGACCCGCACGCGCACCCCCGCCCGCTCCAGGGTCCAGCGCTGAACAGGGGTGCCGTCGGAAAGTGTTCCGAAGAGTTCGTTCATGTGCGGAACCCTAAGTCACGAACCGGGCGTCAGGCCTTCTTGCCCGTCACCGTGCGATAGGCGATTTCCGCGAGCCGCGCCTGGCCGTTCACACTCGGGTGGAACCAGTCCCACTGGCTCAGCTGGGCGGTGCCGAAGCGGAAGGCGTAGACCGCGCCCCCGTCGAAGCGACAGTGGCGGTCCTCGGCGCAGACCTCCTCCAGCATCTCGTTGTAGTCCTCCACCCGCTGCTGCACGGCGTTCCGCCGCTCGGTCGCCGTCGCGTCGAGGGCGTCCGGGTCGGCCAGCATCGACGGGCACAGGCCCAGCTTCCACACCTGCTTGCCCATCGGGTTGGTACGGCCCTCGGACCACAGCCGCTTCAGGTTCGGCACGCTCGCCACGTACACCTGCGCCTTGGGGGAAGCCTTGCGCAGCGTGTTCATCGCGTCCTCGAAGTCGGCGCGGAAGTCGGCCACGGACGTCATCGCCGAGGTGCTGGACCGGCAGGCGTCGTTGGCCCCCACCATCACCGCCACCAGCCCCGGCTTCCTGGCCGCCGCCTGAGCCATCTGACCGGGCAGGTCCGCCATCCGGGCCCCGGTCACGGCGTAGTTCCAACTCCGCTCGGCCGCCTTGGCCTTCCCCAGCAGCCGTACGGCGAGACTGTCGACCTTGGCGCTGCTGCCCGTCGCCCACGACACCTCGGGGCAGTCCGACAGCACCGCGCACGCGTCGAAACCGCGGGTGATGGAGTCCCCGACGGCGGCGACCGACGCCGGGCTGCTGTCCCAGGCCGGGGTCGGCTTCGGGGACGGCTTCGCCTTCTGCGCCCCGGTGCCGCTCGGCCCCGGCGAGTTGCCACCGACGGCGTCACAGCCGGTGACGCCCAGGACGGCCGCGGCCAGGACGGCGAGAACGGCTCGCGAGCGGTGTCCCTGCTTCCGCATCCGGTGGTGATCCCCTCGGTCGTCGGGTGTTGCGTGGTCGGGTGATGACATGAAACGTGGAAAAGGTCGTCCGTCCATAACAACGCGCGGGAGTTCCCGGCGGCCGCCACGCAACGCTTCGCACCCGAACCAGCGTCCTGCCGGGTGAATGGCGGGGGTTTCACGGCACTGGGACCGACGGTACGTCACACTCCTTGCGCCGCCGCACGGTAGCCTCGCCATCAACGTGGCTGCCCGGCCACTGCCGTCCGCCAGTTCGCAAGATGTCCCGCTCTGCCCGGAGGTCCCGGTGACGACACGTGGAGTTCTGTACGTGCACTCCGCGCCGCGCGCGCTGTGCCCGCACGTCGAGTGGGCCGTCGCCGGGGTGCTCGGCACACGCGTCAACCTCGACTGGATCCGGCAGCCCGCCGCGCCCGGCACCTGGCGCTCGGAGTTCTCCTGGCAGGCCCAGGCCGGCACTGCCTCCAAGCTGGCCTCCGCGCTGAGAGGCTGGCACCTCCTGCGCTTCGAGGTCACCGCCGAGCCCTGCGCCACCGCCGAGGGCGAGCGCTACAGCTGCACCCCGGACCTCGGCATCTTCCACGCCGTGACCGGCATCCACGGCGACATCCTCATCCCCGAGGACCGCCTGAGGGCTGCTCTCGTCCGCTCCCAGCGGGGAGAGACAGACTTGGAGGCGGAACTGTCCAAGCTCCTGGGCAAGCCGTGGGACGACGAACTGGAACCGTTCAGGTACGCGGGCGAGGGCGCGCCGGTCCGCTGGCTCCACCAGGTGGTGTGAGGCTCTCAGGGGCGCACACCAAAACGGCGAGTGGCCCGACCCCGACCGGGGTTCGGGCCACTCGCCGTTCACGGCAGGAAATCAGACCGTACGGAACGCCAGCACCACGTTGTGCCCGCCGAAGCCGAACGAGTCGTTCAGCGCGGCGATACGGCCCTCGACCGGCAGCTTCCGGGCCTCGCCGCGCACGATGTCGGCGTTGGCCTCGGCCTCCGGGTCGAGGTTCTCGACGTTGATGGTCGGCGGGGCGATCCGGTGGTACAGGGCGAGAACCGTCGCCACCGACTCCACACCGCCCGCGCCACCCAGCAGGTGACCGGTCATCGACTTGGTCGCGGAGACCGCCATGTGGTCGGCGTCGTCGCCGAACACATGGCGCAGCGCCTTCAGCTCGGCCACGTCACCGGCCGGCGTCGAGGTGGCATGCGCGTTGACGTGCATGATCTCGGCCGGATCCAGGTCGGTGCGCTCCAGCAGGTTCTGCAGGGCGTGCGAGATGCCACGCCCCTCCGGCTCCGGCTGCACGATGTCGTGACCGTCGGCGGAGATGCCCTGACCGACCGCCTCGGCGTACACCCGCGCACCGCGCTTGGCGGCATGCTCGGCGGACTCCAGGACGATCACGCCGGCGCCCTCGCCGAGGACGAAGCCGTCGCGGGCGATGTCGTAGGGACGCGAGGCGCCCTCGGGGTCCTCGTTGTTCTTGGACATCGCCATCATGTTGCCGAACGCGGCGATGGGCAGCGGGTGGATCGCCGCCTCCGTGCCACCCGCGACGACGACGTCGGCACGGCCGGTACGGATCATCTCGATGGCGTAGCCGATGGCCTCGGCGCCCGACGCGCACGCGGAGACCGGCGTGTGCACGCCCGCACGGGCGCCCACGAGCAGGCCCACGTTGGCGGAGGGGCTGTTCGGCATCAGCATGGGGACGGTGTGCGGGGAGACGCGGCGGACGCCCTTCTCCTTCAGCACGTCGTACTGGTCGAGCAGGGTCGTCACGCCGCCGATGCCGGAGGCGATGACGGCACCGAGCCGGTCGGGGTCGACGGCACTGTCGTCACCCGCCGTCGCGGTGAAACCTGCGTCGGCCCACGCCTCCTTGGCGGCGATCAGCGCGAACTGCGCCGATCGGTCCAGTCGGCGGGCCTGCGGCCGCGGGATGACCTCGGTCGGCTCCACGGCGATCTGAGCGGCGATGCGAACCGCCTGTTCGGCGGCCCACTCCTGCTCCAGGGGCTTGACGCCGGACCTGCCGGCGACCAGGCCCTCCCAGGTAGAGGCTGCGTCGCCACCCAGCGGTGTGGTTGCGCCGATACCGGTGACGACCACGGTGCGATTGGTCGAGCTCACGGGAATTCTTTCTCCAACGGATACGAGGATTCAGCGGCGCCACCGCCGGGTGGCGGGGCCAGGCTCCGGGCCTAGAGGATCAGGCCTGGTTCTTGAGGATGTACTCGGTCGCGTCGCCGACCGTCTTGAGGTTCTTGACGTCCTCGTCGGGGATCTTGACGTCGAAGCGCTCCTCGGCGGCGACGACGACCTCGACCATGGACAGCGAGTCGACGTCCAGGTCGTCGGTGAAGGACTTGTCCAGCTGGACGTCCTCAACCGGGATGCCGGCGATCTCGTTCACGATGTCGGCGAGACCGGCGACGATCTCTTCCTGAGTGGCGGCCATGTCAGGCGCTCCTTCGTAGTAATCAGAGGGTGTGGCGTCCACCGCGTGAGCGGCAGGTGGTGCATTTCCCGTACCGGACCGCATGATCCGGTACGGAGTGCCTAGGGGAGGGTAACGACCGTCGCGGCGTACACGAGACCCGCCCCGAATCCGATGACGAGCGCGGTGTCGCCGCTCTTCGCCTCGCCGGTCGCCAGAAGCCGCTCCATCGCGAGCGGAATCGAGGCGGCCGAGGTGTTGCCGGTGGTGCGTACGTCACGCGCGACCATGACGTGCTCCGGCAGCTTGAGAGTCTTCACCATCGAGTCGATGATCCGCTCGTTGGCCTGGTGCGGAATGAAGACGTCCAGGTCGTCCGAGCTGATCCCGGCCGCGTCCAGCGCCTGCTGGGCGACCTTCGCCATCTCGAACACGGCCCAGCGGAACACCGCCTGGCCCTCCTGCGTGATCGCCGGGAACTTGGCGACCTCGCCGTCGCGGTAGTCCGTCCACGGCACGGTCTGCTTGATGGTGTCGGACTTGTCGCCCTCCGAGCCCCAGACGGTCGGGCCCATCGCGGGCTCCGCCGAGGGACCCACCACGACCGCGCCCGCGCCGTCCCCGAACAGGAAGGCCGTGGCCCGGTCCTCCAGGTCGGTCAGGTCGGACAGCCGCTCCACACCGATGACGAGGACGTACTCCGCCGAGCCCTCGACGACCATGCCCTTGGCGAGGGTGAGGCCGTAGCCGAAGCCCGCGCAGCCCGCCGAGATGTCGAACGCGGCGGCCTTGTCGGTGCCGAGCTTGTCGGCGATCTCGGTGGCGACGGCCGGCGTCTGCTTGAAGTGCGAGACGGTCGAGACGACCACGGCCCCGATCTGCTCGACGGAGATCCCGGCGTCGGCGATCGCCTTGCCGGACGCCTCGATCGACATGGCGGCGACGGTCTCCTCGTCGTTCGCCCAGTGCCGGGTCTCGATGCCGGAGCGCGAGCGGATCCACTCGTCGGAGGAGTCGATCGTCTCGAGGATCACCTCGTTCGGCACGACCCGGGTGGGACGGTAGCCGCCCACACCGAGGATCCGCGCGTACGGGGCGCCCTTGCTGGGCTTGATCTTCGACATGCTCTCCAGGCTCCTTGTCAGGCGCCCGCCGCGTCAGCGGCAGGTGTGGCTGTCTCGGCGATGAGCGCGCGAGCGGCGTCGAGGTCGTCGGGGGTCTTCAGAGCCAGCGTCTTCACGCCGGGCAGCGCACGCTTGGCGAGCCCGGTCAGTGTGCCGCCGGGGCACACCTCGATCAGGGCGGTCACGCCGAGCGCCTTGAAGGTTTCCATGCACAGGTCCCAGCGGACCGGGTTGGCGACCTGGCCGACCAGGCGCGCGACGATCTCGGCGCCCGTGTCGACGGCCTTGCCGTCCTTGTTGGAGACGTAGACGATTTTCGGGTCGGCGGGCGTGAGGGCCTCGGCGGCCTTCGCCAGCGCGTCGACCGCGGGGGCCATGTGGTGCGTGTGGAAGGCACCGGCCACCTTGAGCGGGACGACCTTGCGGACGCCCTCGGGCTTGTCGTCGTTCAGCACCGCGAGCTGCTCCAGCGTGCCCGCGGCGACGATCTGGCCCGCTCCGTTGACGTTCGCCGGGGTCAGACCGAGCTTCTCCAGGTGCGCGACGCTCACCTCGGGGTCGCCGCCGAGCAGCGCCGACATCCCGGTCTCGGTGACGGCGGCGGCCTCGGCCATCGCCAGGCCCCGCCTGCGTACGAGGGTCAGCGCGGCGGTGTCGTCCAGGACACCCGCGAAGGAGGCGGCGGTGATCTCGCCGACGCTGTGTCCCGCGACGGCGCCCGGCGACACGTCACCGAGTGCCGCGGCGGACAGGATTCCGGCCGCCACGAGGAGCGGCTGGGCGACAGCCGTGTCCCGGATCTCGTCCGCGTCGGCCTGCGTGCCGTAACGGGCGAGATCCAGTCCGATGACGTCGGACCACGCGGCGACGCGGTCCGCGGCACCGGGGAGTTCGAGCCAGGGGGTCAGGAAGCCGGGCGTCTGGGCGCCCTGGCCGGGAGCGACGAGTACGAGCACTCTCACACTCTCTCTTGTGGACGGCCACTGCCGCCCGTGGGGACAAGGACGAAGAACACGAGGGGGTTTTGTAGACCCCCGACAAAAGGCTAGGTCTGCAGATCCCCGTCGGCCAGACGCCCCAGGATCAGCGCGATCCGCAGTGTGAACGCCGACCGTACATCGGAAGGCGACCAGCCGGTGACGTCAGTCACACGTCGGAGCCGGTAGCGCACGGTGTTGGGATGAACGAAGAGCATGCGTGCGGCGCCTTCGAGACTGCTCGCCTGTTCGAGATAGACCGCGAGCGTTTCCAGCAGCGCCGAGCCGGCCTCCTCCAGTGGTCTGTAGATCTCCTCCACCAACTGCTCACGGGCCGCGGGGTCACCGGCCATCGCGCGCTCCGGGAGCAGGTCGTCCGCCAGCACCGGCCGCGGGGCGTCCTGCCAGGCAGAACACGCTTTGAGGCCGGCCGCGGCGGCCTGCGCGGAGCGGGTCGCGGCCAGCAGATCCGGTACGACGGGCCCCGCCACCACCGGCCCCGCGGCGAACGGTCCGATCAGCGACTTGGCGACGGCGAGCGGGTTGTCGCTGCCGCCCGCGATGACCACGAGCCGGGCCCCGAGCACCCCGGTCAGGACCTGGAGCTTGGCGTGCCGGGCGGCCCGCCGTATGGCCTCGACGGTCAGTTCGCTGTCACCGTCGGGAGCCGTCCCCAACACCACGCACACATGCTCGGGGGAGTTCCAGCCGAGGGCGGCGGCCCGGCTGACGGCGCCCTCGTCGGCCTCCCCGCTGAGCACGGCGTTCACGACGAGCGACTCCAGACGCGCGTCCCAGGCACCGCGTGCCTCGGCGGCCTGGGCGTACACCTGGGCGGTGGCGAAGGCGATCTCGCGGGCGTACACGAGCAGCGCCTCGCGCAGCACGTTCTCGTCCCCGGGAGCCGCCACCTCGTCGATGGCCGACTCCATGACCTCGATCGTGGTGCGCACCATCTCGACGGTCTGCCGCAGAGTGATGGCCCTGGTCAACTCGCGGGGCGCGGTACCGAAGACGTCGGTGGAGATGGCCTGCGGGGCGTCGGGGTGCCGGAACCACTCGGTGAAGGCGGCGATACCGGCCTGGGCGACGAGCCCGATCCAGGAACGGTTCTCCGGGGGCATCACCCGGTACCACGACAGCGTCTCGTCCATGCGCTGGATGGCCTGCGCGGCGAGACGCCCGGACGACTTCTCCAGCCGCTTCAGGGTCGCGGGGTGCGGGTGGGCGTCGGGCGCGGCGGGATCGCCGGCGTGGGTTTCGGGTTCGGGCACGGGACAAGACTGCCTTATCCGGACGGGAGTACGCGTCCCCGGGTGCCGGGTGAGGGCTACGGTGGTGTGCGTGATGGACGTACGGCGCGCCACGGAGCGCTACCGAGGCGGTGACCCGGAGGCCGGAATCGAGTCGCTCCACGCCTTCTCCTTCGGCCCGCACTACGATCCCGGCAATCTCCGCTTCGGCGCGCTGATCGCCTGCAACGAGGAGCGGCTCGCCCCCGGCGCCGGCTTCGACGAGCACCCGCACAGCCGCACCGAGATCGTCACCTGGGTGGTCGAGGGCGAACTGACCCACCGCGACTCCACGGGCCACGAGACGGTCGTACGCGCCGGTGACGTCCAGCACCTGAGCTCGGCGGCGGGCGTCCGGCACGTCGAGCGCAACGACGGCCCGGACCCGGTGACCTTCGTCCAGATGTGGCTGGCCCCGCTGGAGCCGGGCGGCGACCCGTCGTACGAGATCGTCCACGGCATCGCGGACTCCACGCCGTACGCCGTCCCCGAGGCGGGCGCGATGCTCCACGTACGGCGCCTGCGGGCGGGGGAGCGGACGGCGGTGCCGGACGGGGCGTGCGCGTACGTGCATGTCGTACGGGGGGAAGTCAGCCTGGACGGCGAGGAGTTGGGGCCGGGCGACGCGGCACGGATCACCGACGCGAAGGATCTGGAGGCGGTGGGGGTGACGGGGGCGGAGCTGCTGCTCTGGGAGATGGCGGGCTGACCGGCCTACGTGCCGCCACTGGGGGCTCCGCCCCCAGACTCCCGGACCTATGCCCACCCACCACCCGACTCGGTTTCTTGAAAGGCCGACCTCTCATCCGACCGAGTCGGGTGGTGGGTGGGTGAAGGCCGGGGGTTCCAGGGGGCGGAGCCCCCTGAGGACGGGACGGGAAGGGGCGGCGGAGGCGAAAGAGCCTCAGCCCCGCAGCTCCGCCAGCACCGCGTCCGTGAACACCGGCCACGCCTCGACGGCCCAGGGCCCGAACGCACGGTCGGCCAGGGCCACGCAGGCCACCCCCGCATCCGGGTCGGTCCACAGGAACGTACCCGACTGGCCGAAGTGACCGAAGGTCCGCGGCGAGGACGAAGCGCCCGTCCAGTGCGGCGACTTGCCGTCACGGATCTCGAAGCCGAGCCCCCAGTCGTTCGGGTTCTGGTGGCCGTACCCCGGCAGCACGCCCTTGGTGCCCGGGTACTGGACCGTCATCGCCTCGGCGACCGTTCGGGGGTCCAGCAGCCGCGGCGCCTGGACCTCCGCCGCGAACCGCGCGAGGTCGTCCACGGTGGAGACGCCGTCCTTGGCCGGGGAGCCGTCCAGAGTCGTCGAGACCATCCCCAGCGGCTCCAGCACCGCCTGCCGCAGGTACTCGGCGAACGGGATCTCCGTCGCCTTGGCGATGTGGTCCCCGAGCTGTTCGAACCCGGCGTTGGAGTACAGCCGCCGCTCCCCGGGCGTGGCGGTCACCCGGTGCTCGTCGAAGGCCAGCCCCGAGGTGTGCGCGAGCAGATGACGGACCGTGGCCCCGGGCGGCCCGGCCGGCTCGTCGATCTCGATCGCCCCCTCCTCGTACGCGACGAGGGCGGCGTACGCGGCGAGCGGCTTGGTGACCGAGGCCAGCGGGAACCGCCGCCCGACCGGGCCGTGGGCACCGAGGAGAGTCCCGTCAGCGCGTACGACGGCCGCAGCGGCGGCGGGAACCGGCCAGTTCTCGATCAGGGCAAGGCTCTGCAAGGACATGCCGTCGAGCCTAAGGGGTCCTTTCACTATGAGCGTCCGATCAGGTCGCGTGGTCTGGTGCCGTGCATCGCAAGGCGCCGGAGCGGCCGCGATGGGGGTCCCCCCGCGCGAGGTTGTTCGAGCGTGGGGGAGGAGCCACGTGGGCGTCGGCAACGCGGCGAGGTGCGGTGCCAGGCCGCGCGACCCGGACGGGCATAGTGAAAGGACCCCTAAGCCGCTCAGAGCTTCAGCCCCATCGCGGGGTCCGGCTTGCGGACGAAGCCGAGGGCGGCGTGCAGCGGCTCGGCCTCCGCGGACGCGGTCAGCAGGACCTGGCCGGCGCCCCGCTCACGGAACCAGGCGAGCAGTTCCTCCATGCACGCGCGCGTACCCGCGGCGGCGGGCGTCCGGGTCGGTGGCGACGCTGAAGACGTACCCGCCGATCCCGCGCGGGTTGCCCGCCTTGCCGATCCGGTGGTCGAGGGTCCCGGCCACCAGCGCCAGCGCCCCCGGCCGCTCGGGATGGTCGACGACGAAGGCCGCGAAGTCCCCGTCGGGCTCGGCCGGCCGGGCCCGCAGCGCCGGCAGGCCCTCCACGTGCCATTCGGTGTCCCCGGCGTCCGGCCCGGACAGTGAATCGATCATCACCTGGCGCAGACGCAGAACTTCCCCCGCGTCCTCGGTCGTGCCACGACGTACGATACTCATGCCCGCACGCCAGCCAGCCGGCCCGGGGAACGGCCTGCCGATTTCTTACCGGTACCGCTTGCTTGGAGTGCACTCCAAGGCCCTAGCGTTGCGGTCATGACGGTGATGGAAACCACGGGTACCAGGACCGACAGCTGTGCCGCCCCGGAGCACCGAAACGGTCGACGTCCGGACGGCCAGGACAGCTACACGATCAGCGAGGTCGTCGCGATCACCGGCCTGACCGCGCACACCCTGCGCTGGTACGAGCGCATCGGCCTGATGCCGCACATCGACCGCTCGCACACCGGCCAGCGCCGCTACTGCAACCGCGACCTCGACTGGCTCGACCTCGTCGGCAAGCTCCGGCTGACCGGAATGCCGGTGGCGGACATGGTCCGCTACGCGGAACTGGTCCGCGAGGGCGACCACACCTACACCGACCGCTTCGAGCTGCTGAAGGAGACCCGCGAGGACGTCCTCGCCCGGATCGCGGAACTCCAGGACACGCTCGCGGTCCTCGACCGGAAGATCAATTTCTACGCGGACGCCGGGCGGGCCCTGGCGTCGGAGAGGTCCTGATGACGGACGGCAAGATCCCCGCGGCACGGCTCGGCGACGACGGCCCCGAGGTCGGCGTACAGGGTCTCGGCTGCATGGGCATGAGCTTCGCGTACGGCCCCACGGACGCCGGCGAGTCGCGGGCCACGCTGGAACGCGCCCTGGAGCTCGGCGTCACCCTGTACGACACCGCGGACGCTTACGGCGCGGGGGAGAACGAGAAGTTCCTCTCCCCCTTCTTCAAGGCACACCGCGACGAGGTGGTCATCGCCACCAAGTTCGCCCTGGCGATCCCCCCGGACGACCCGACCCGGCGCATCATCCGCAACGATCGGCCCTACATCCGCCAGGCCGTCGAGGCGAGCCTGGAGCGCCTGGACGTCGACGTGATCGACCTCTACTACATGCACCGGCGCGATGTGAACGTGCCGATCGAGGACACCGTCGCCGCCATGGCCGAGCTGGTGCGCGAGGGCAAGGTCAAGCACCTCGGCCTGAGCGAGGTGACGGCCGCCGAGCTGCGCGCCGCGCAGGCCGTCCACCCGATCGCCGCCCTGCAGTCGGAGTGGTCCCTGTTCAGCCGGGACATCGAGGCGAGCGTGGTGCCGGCGGCCCGTGAGCTGGGCGTGGCCCTGGTGCCGTACTCCCCGCTCGGCCGCGGCTTCCTCACCGGCTCCTTCGCCAACGCCGACAAGGACCTCACCGCCGACGACTTCCGCCGCCAGCAGCCCCGCTTCACCGGCGAGAACGCCGCCGCCAACGTGGCCCTGCTGGAGCCGGTCCGCACGCTGGCCGAGGCCCACGGGGTGTCGCCGGGTCAGATAGCCCTGGCCTGGGTCCAGCAGCAGGCGTCGGTGCACGGCCTCCCGGTGATCCCGATCCCGGGCACGCGCAAGGTGAGCCGGATCGAGGAGAACACGGCGGCGACGAGGATCGAGCTGACGAAGGAGGAGCTGGCGCTCCTGGAGCCGATCGCGGCGAAGGTGGCCGGAGACCGCTACGCGGACATGACGTTCACTTCTGCAGGCAGGGAGTAGAGCAACGCCCCAAGGGGCGCGGGGCGCGGCCGGCCACATCCGGCCCGCACCCGGCAACGAACCCTCAAAGCTCAGCCAACAACTCGGCCTTCTTCACCGAGAACTCCTCGTCCGTCACCAGCCCCGCCTGATGCAACTCCCCGAGGTGCCGGATCCGCTCGGCGATGTCGGCAGGGTCCCGGCGCGGTATGGCCGCCGTCGGGACCGCCGGTACCGCGGAGCGGTTCCGGACCGCCGCCAGTACCGCCGCGGCGAACGGCAACGACTCGTGGACGGGCCCGTATCCGAGCCCGAACACCACGGCGGCGGGATCCTGGTCGGCCGGCATCGGGGAAGCCTCCCCGCGCAGCAGCCGCAGATGCCCCTCGAACACTTCCGGTGACCGCCACTGAACCCCGGTCAGCTCGGACAGTGGGAAACTCTGGTCGCCGGCCTTCCACTTCGCCGACGACGCCCCGGTCCAGAACCACCGGAAGTGCACGGTCCGGCCGTCGAAGGACGCCTTCCCGTCGTACGCCTTGAACTGCAGCGGCACTTCGGGCGCCGGCACCAGGAACCTGTCGGCCGGCCCCGTGTCCTGCTTCAGCTGCGCACGCAGCTCGTCGGCGTAGTACTCGGCGAGCGTCTCCTTCTCGGCGGGCAGCACCAGCCGGTACGGATCGCACCCCTCCTTGAGCTGCCCCTCGGCCGCCTCCATCAACGGATCGGCGCCGGGGCGGGGTTCGGCGCGCAGGACCACCGTCCCGCGTTTGCCGGGCGTGAGCGTCACCCCGGCGAGCGCGTCGAGAGGGACACGTCGTTCCCCCAGCGCCTGGAAGAGCTTGGGTGTTCGCATCCCCCGTTCGTAGCGGATGAGCATGGAGTCGGACTCGAACTCCCAGACGGCATGAAATCCGGCCAGTACGTCACCCATGCGGCTCATCGTATGCGGCACGAGCATCTTCGTCCCCTCCCCGTGCAAACCGCGATTCCTTCTTCTCTACGCGCGTCCGGCCGGCGCCGTCGCGGACAAACCCGTCCGGCAGGCTTCGGTATCGCCCGCGCAGTGCACCGAGCGGTATGCGCCAATGCCGATCTCGGCGAAGTTCAGCAGGCTCTCCGTGCCCGGCTCGAAATAGCCGCTGTGCCCGTCCGCGCCCCGCGCCGACAGCACGCGGGCACCGAACGCGGCGGACATTGGGTCCGCCCCGTGACCGAGCCCTCCGACCTCCAGGTAGGGCACGTCCTGCACCCAGTCCTCGGCGTCCCGCATCGCCCACACCTGGGCGGAGGTGCGGAGCTGGGACGCCTTCGCGACCCGCATCCCGGGGCTGCCGGCCACCGCTATGTCGGCCACCCGGTCCGGCAGTGTGTGCGCGGCGAGGCCGCACAGCACGGAGCCGTAGCTGTGGCAGAACAGGGAGACGGGGGCGCCGCCGGGCAGGGCGCGCACCAGCGCGTTCAGCCGGATCGCGCCGTCCGCCGCGCGCATCGCGGTGGCCGAGTCGATGCCGAGTCCGTTGGGCGAGGTGTAGTCGGCCCAGGCGATGACGGCCGTGCGCGTCGACGGGCTCGCCGTGCGCTCGGCCTGGTACAGGGCCGTGGCCATGCCGACCGGCGCGGAGTACTGGCGGGAGGTGCGCTGGAAGGTGAGAAGGTCGGTGTCGACGCCGGGGACGACGACCGAGACCCGCTCCGCCGTGTCCAGATCGCCGAAGACCTCGGCGACCCGCCCGGAGCCGTCGGGGTTGAAGGCGAGGATGTGGCGGCTCTTGCTCATCAGCGAGACGTAGCGGTGCATGCGCCGCCCGGCTTCCCGCTGGCCGTCCGGGGTGAGCCGTACGTCGTGCATGCGGGTGAGCTCCACCTTGCGGGCCTGCCCGAGCGCGATGCGGTTGGCGCGGTAACGCAGCTCCACGGGGGCGCCGTTCATGTTGCCCACGGCGAGCGGATAGCGCCGGGCGAGGCCGGTGCGCTGCTGCGGGGTGAGCGAGGCGAAGAACCGGGCGAGACGGTGGGGGGACGTCTCCTGCGGGTCCGGGAGCCGGTGCCCGGCGACGCGGCCGTGCTCCCACTCGGAGAGCGAGGTCTGCAGCGCGGTGGAGCTTCGCTGGCTGCGCAGTGCGGTCCAGCCGGTGGTGGCCAGCATCACGAACACCACGGCCAGCGCGAGCAGTGCGCGCCAGACGTTCAGTTGCGGAGAGGTGTCGAAGGAAGTCACTGAAAGGACACACTAGGAGAACGACTGGGTCTCGCGTTAACCAAGTGGCGTGAATCACGTTTGGACAAACAGGGCCCTTCGGGGCATAGTGCGGGCGTCTTCAGGCCGTTCGCCAGTTTCCGGTCAGTGCGGGGCCCACCTGTTCGAGATACGCGACCGTCAACGACCGCATCGCGTCGAGGCTGAAATCCTCGCCGGTGCTCCACTGCCGTTCCGTCACCCTGATCACCGCGCTGAAGACGGCCACCGTCAGCCGGGGGCGGGGGTCGGTGTCCACGTCGAGGCCTTCGCGCTCGGCCAGCACCCGCGCGATGGTCTCCTCGGCCTCTGCGGAGCGACGCAGATGGGCGGCGAGCAGGATGGGCGTCGACTCGATCACCCGGTACATGCGCAGATGCAGCTCCACCGGTACGACGGACTCGACGATCTCGTTGAGCGTGTCCCAGCCCTCCAGGACCGCCTGCCGCAGCGCTTCCATCGGAGCCTCGTGCGCCGGACGCTCGCGCACCGACTCGACGAAGCGTTCCACCGTCATCTCCTGGACGGCGAGCGCGGCCTCCTCCTTGTTCGCGAAGTAGCGGAAGAAGGTGCGCTGCGAGACGTCGACCGCCTCCGTGATGTCGTCGACCGTCGTCTGCTCGTAGCCGCGGCAGGTGAACAGTTCGTGGGCGGCCCGGATCAGCGCGTCGCGGGTGCGCTGCTTCTTGCGCTCGCGCAGTCCCGGCCGTGACGCCGTGGTCATGGGCCACTCCTTGTGGATATCACTGTCCTGACAGTTACCGACTTGTGAATTGGTTTGTCAATTGTCAGTGGCTGTCATTAGCCTCGCACGCATGACTAGTCAGACCACCATCGACGCGACGGGGCCGGGGGACAAGGCGCCAACACCCCCGTCGGACCGGTCGCCTGCCAGCGGGCTGCGCGGCCACCCCTGGTTCACCCTCATAACCGTGGCCGTCGGGGTCATGATGGTGGCCCTGGACGGCACCATCGTGGCCATCGCCAACCCGGCCATCCAGTCGGACCTGAAGGCGAGCTTCGCCGACGTCCAGTGGATCACCAACGGCTACTTCCTCGCCCTCGCGGTCTGCCTGATCACCGCGGGCAAGCTCGGTGACCGCTTCGGCCACCGCCAGACCTTCCTGATCGGCGTGGTCGGCTTCGCCGCCGCCTCGGGCGCGATCGGCATGTCCGACAGCATCGCGCTGGTCATCACCTTCCGGGTCCTGCAGGGCCTGTTCGGCGCCCTGCTGATGCCGGCCGCGCTCGGCCTGCTGCGCGCGACCTTCCCGGCCGAGAAGCTCAACATGGCCATCGGCATCTGGGGCATGGTCATCGGCGCCTCCACCGCGGGCGGCCCGATCCTCGGCGGCGTCCTGGTCGAGCACGTCAACTGGCAGTCGGTGTTCTTCATCAACGTGCCGGTCGGCATCCTCGCCGTCGCCCTCGGCGTGGTGATGCTGGTCGACCACCGTGCCGAGAACGCCCCGCGCTCCTTCGACATCCTGGGTATCGCCCTGTTGTCGGCGGCCATGTTCTGCCTGGTGTGGGCGCTCATCAAGGCCCCGGAATGGGGTTGGGGTTCCGGCACGACCTGGACCTTCCTCCTCGCCGCCGTCGTCGGCTTCGCGGTCTTCGCCTTCTGGGAGACGAAGGTCAAGGAGCCGCTGATCCCGCTGGCGCTGTTCCGCTCGGTTCCGCTGTCGGCGGGTGTCGTCCTCATGGTCCTCATGGCGATCGCCTTCATGGGCGGCCTGTTCTTCGTCACCTTCTATCTGCAGAACGTGCACGGTATGGGCCCGATCGACGCGGGTCTGCACCTGCTTCCGCTCACCGGGATGATGATCGTCGGCTCCCCGCTGGCGGGCGCGATGATCACCAAGCTGGGCCCGCGCGTCCCGCTGGCCGGCGGCATGGCAGCCGTGGCGATCGCCATGTTCGGGATGTCCACGCTGGAGACGGACACCGGCAGCGCCGTCATGTCCCTCTGGTTCGCCCTGCTGGGACTCGGACTCGCGCCCGTCATGGTTGGCGCCACCGAAGTCATCGTCGGCAACGCCCCGATGGAGCTCTCCGGTGTCGCCGGCGGACTCCAGCAGGCGGCGATGCAGATCGGCGGCAGCCTCGGTACGGCCGTCCTCGGCGCCGTGATGGCCTCCAAGGTGGACAGCGACCTCGCGGGCAACTGGAAGGACGCGGGGCTCCCTGAGCTCACGCCGACCCAGCTCGACCAGGCCGCGGAAGCGGTCCAGGTCGGTGTCCCCCCGGTCGCCAAGGGCACGCCGGAGGCGATCGCCACGAAGATCGCCGACGTGGCGCACGACACCTTCATCTCCGGCATGAGCCTGGCGTCCCTGGTCGCCGCCGGAGTCGCCGTCGTCGCCGTCCTGGTCGCACTGCTCACCAAGCGAGGTCAGAACGCGGAGGCGGGCGCGGGCGTCGGACACATCTGACAACCCGGCGAGGAATAGCCGGAGTTCACCTATCAGGGTGACACCGCTAAAGATTCCTCGCACCCGGTACGCGCCGCGGGCCACAGTGGGTCAGGTCCTCAGTACGGCATGTTCCCCAGGCAAGTTCGGGACGTTCGTACGACGAATGAGGGCGACCGGATCTGCGGCGCGCTGCCGGAGGGGGGCGGCGCGCCGCAAGGCCGGAGTCGAACCGGCAGCAAGTGCGGGGGATTAGGAACTCAGCCCGGGGTACCCGCTTCTACGAACCCGAGAACGACCCGAATTCACCGAGGGGTTCTGGGAGTTGATGATGGCGGGCTTCGGACAAGGAACGCGCAGGCACCCCCGTTCACGTAGCCGGACGTGGTCACGGAGCGGGCCGGATCGCGCGACGCTCGGAATCATCGGAGTCATCTGCGCGATCGCCGGATTCTTCGTGCTGGGGATCATCCTCGGCCCCGTCGCGATCGTGTGCGGATGGCTCGCCATGGGCCGCAGCTGGGCGGGCAGTCGCCCCGTCCCGGCCCTGGTCGCCCTCGTACTGGGCGCCATCGACACGCTCCTGGCCGTCATCTGGCTGGCCGGAGCGGCAACCCCGGGCAGCGGGATGTTCTGACCCGGGGCGAGTGAGGGAAGGGCCCCCGGTGGGACGACCGGGGGCCCGCCTTCATGTCCGGACCCGGCTCAGGACCGAAGCGGCCGCTCCCGCAACGCCGTCACCTCGGCGCGCAGCGCCCGCACCTCGTCGGTCAGCAACCGGATCGCCTCCGTCTGCCGCCGCTCCTCCACGTCGTCCTTCTCGAACCGTGCGATGAACCACGCCGCGATGTTCGCGGTCACCACACCCAGCAGCGCGATCCCGGACAGCATCAGCCCCACGGCGATCACCCGGCCCAGCCCGGTGGTCGGCGCGTGATCCCCGTAGCCGACGGTCGTCATCGTCGTGAACGACCACCACACCGCGTCACCCAGTGTCCTGATGTTCCCGTCCGCGGACTCCCGTTCCACCGACAGCACGGCCAGCGACCCGAACATCAGCAGCCCGACCACCGCCCCCGCGACATAGGTCGTCAGCCGGATCTGCGAGGCCATCCGCGCCCGCCGCTGCACCAGCAGCAGGGTCGACACCAGCCGCAGCAGCCGCAGCGGCTGGAGCAGCGGCAGAACCACCGCACACAGGTCCAGCCAGTGCCTGCGGACGAACCGCCGGCGATCCTCGGCGAGGAACAGCCGCACCAGGTAGTCGACGGCGAAGGCCCCCCAGACCACCCACTCGACGGCCGCGCACGCGTCGGTCAGCGACCGGCTCGCCGGACTGACCACTATGGGCACGGCGTAGGCGAGGGCGAACAGCACCGCGAGCGCCAGGAGGGGTCGTTGGGTGCGCCGTTCCCACCGCACCTGTGCCGGTTGTTCCTTCATGAGCGCATCGTAAAGAAGCGGTAAGGGCGGTGGGGACACGGCCCCACCGCCCTTCGGTCATGCCCGCCGCGCAGCGTTACGCGTCGCCGCCCGCGGCCCCCGGGTCCGCCGCCGAGACGTCGAGGAGCTGGTACCGGTCGATCGCCTGCTTCAGCGCCGACCGGTCGACCTTGCCCTCCTTGGCCAGCTCGGTCAGCACGCCCACCACGATCGACTGGGCGTCGATGTGGAAGTGCCGGCGGGCCGCCCCGCGAGTGTCGGCGAAGCCGAAGCCGTCGGCGCCCAGCGACTGGTACGTCCCCGGCACCCACCGCGCGATCTGGTCCGGAACCGACCGCATCCAGTCGGACACGGCCACGAACGGCCCCTCCGCGCCGGACAGTTTCCGCGTCACGTACGGCACCCGCTGCTCCTCCTCGGGGTGCAGCAGGTTGTGCTCCTCGCACCGCACGGCCTCGCGCCGCAGCTCGTTCCAGGAGGTCGCCGACCAGACGTCGGCCTTCACGTTCCACTCCTCGGCGAGGATCCTCTGCGCCTCGACCGCCCAGGGCACGGCCACACCGGACGCCATGATCTGCGCCGGGATGGATCCCGCGGTGCCCGCCGCGAAGCGGTGGATGCCCTTGACGATGCCCTCGACGTCCACGTTCTCGGGCTCGGCCGGGTGCTGGATCGGCTCGTTGTAGACGGTGAGGTAGTAGAAGACGTCCTCACTGTCCGGGCCGTACATCCGGCGCAGACCGTCCTGCACGATGTGCGCGATCTCGAAGCCGTAGGCCGGGTCGTACGCCACACAGCCCGGGTTGGTCGAGGCGAGCAGCTGTGAGTGGCCGTCCGCGTGCTGGAGGCCCTCACCGGTCAGGGTCGTACGGCCGGCGGTCGCGCCCAGGACGAAACCGCGCGCCAGCTGGTCGGCCATCTGCCAGAACTGGTCGCCGGTGCGCTGGAAACCGAACATCGAGTAGAAGACGTACACCGGGATGAGCGGCTCGCCGTGCGTGGCGTACGACGAACCCGCGGCGATCAGCGAGGCGGTGCAGCCCGCCTCGGAGATGCCGTCGTGCAGCATCTGCCCGGTCGGCGACTCCTTGTACGCGAGGAGCAGGTCCCGGTCCACGGCCTCGTACTGCTGGCCGAGCGGGTTGTAGATCTTCGCGCTCGGGAAGAACGAGTCCATGCCGAAGGTGCGGTACTCGTCCGGCGCGATCAGCACGAACCGCTTGCCGATCTCCTTGTCCCGCATGAGGTCCTTGAGGAGCCGGACGAAGGCCATGGTCGTCGCGATGGACTGCTGGCCCGAGCCCTTCTTCACGGTCGCGTACGTCTTGTCGTCCGGCAGTGCGAGCGGCTTCGAGCGCACGACGCGTGTCGGGACGTAACCGCCGAGCGAGTTGCGGCGGTCGTGCATGTACTGGATCTCCTCCGAGTCCCGGCCCGGGTGGAAGTAGGGCGGCAGGCCCGACTCCAGCTCCTTGTCGGAGATCGGCAGGTGCAGCCGGTCGCGGAAGCCCTTGAGGTCGGCGACCGTCAGCTTCTTCATCTGGTGCGTGGCGTTGCGGCCCTCGAAGTTCGGGCCCAGCGTCCAGCCCTTGATCGTCTTGGCGAGGATCACCGTCGGCTGGCCCTTGTGCTCCACGGCCGCCTTGTACGCCGCGAAGATCTTCCGGTGGTCGTGACCGCCGCGGCCCAGGTGCAGGATCTGGTCGTCGGTCATGTTCTCGACCATCGCGCGCAGCCGGTGGTCGTCCCCGAAGAAGTGGTCGCGGATGTACGAGCCGGTCTCGGTGGCGTACGTCTGGAACTGCCCGTCCGGCGTGGTGTTCATCTTGTTGACCAGCACGCCGTCGCGGTCCTGCGCCAGCAGCGGGTCCCAGGTCCGGTCCCACACCAGCTTGATCACGTTCCAGCCGGCCCCGCGGAAGATCGACTCCAGCTCCTGGATGATCTTGCCGTTGCCGCGCACCGGGCCGTCGAGCCGCTGGAGGTTGCAGTTGACGACGAAGGTGAGGTTGTCCAGGCCCTCGCGGGCGGCGATGGACAGCTGGCCGAGCGACTCGGGCTCGTCCATCTCGCCGTCCCCGAGGAACGCCCAGACGTGCGACTTCGAGGTGTCCGCGATCTCACGCGCGTGCAGATAGCGGTTCATCCGGGCCTGGTAGATCGCGCCGATCGGGCCGAGGCCCATCGACACGGTCGGGAACTCCCAGAAGTCCGGCATCAGCCGCGGATGCGGGTAGCTGGACAGGCCGTGGGGCGCCTTCGACTTCTCCTGGCGGAACGCGTCCAGGTTCTGGTCGCTGAGGCGGTCCAGCAGGAACGCGCGGGCGTAGATGCCCGGCGAGGCGTGGCCCTGGAAGAAGACCTGGTCGCCGCCGTCGCCCTCGTCCTTGCCGCGGAAGAAGTGGTTGAAGCCGACGTCGTAGAGCGACGCCGAGGAGGCGAAGGTGGCGATGTGGCCGCCGACGCCGATGCCGGGCCGCTGGGCGCGCGAGACCATGACCGCGGCGTTCCACCGGGTCGCGTTCAGGATCCGGCGCTCGATCTCCTCGTTGCCCGGGAAGAAGGGCTCGGCCCTGGTGGGGATGGTGTTGACGTAGTCCGTGCTGCGCATCTCGGGCACGGCCACGCGCTTCTCACGGGCGCGCTCGATGAGCCGGAGCATCAGGTAGCGGGCCCGCTCCCGGCCGCGCTCGTCCACGGCGGCGTCGAGGGAGTCGAGCCACTCCTGGGTCTCCTCGGGGTCGAAGTCAGGAACCTGACTCGGAAGGCCGCCAATGATGATCGGATTGCGATCGGATCCGGAAGCCACGCTGTTCCTTACCTGTCAGAGGGCTGCTTTGCGAGGGTTTTCTCGGGGTTTTCGTATGCCTGCACCGATCCCCATCGTGTACCTCGACGTCGCAAACGTCATCTCTACTGTGAGGTAATCAAGGCTTGGTCCGTACGGGCGCCCCCCGACGTGGTTCCCAAACGCACAAACGGGGCAGAAAGGTGTGGGCTGCGTCACTCGGCCTCGGGGCGGTGTGCCGTAGGTTGCGGCGACACGGCCGGTATCGTCACCGTTTCGGCGGTCTGAACGGCCGGGTACTTGCGCGATCCGCCCCGCCCGTGTGGACTACGGCCAATGCTTCGCGCACGCGCGTGGCTGAGACTCCCCCAAGCCCTTGAGGGGCTCGGGGGGACCCCCATCCAAGAACATGATCAGGAGGCAACCCGTGAGCGCGACCGCGGACCACGCGGAGGAGCGGACGAACCCTGCCGTCAGGCTGGGGTTCCAGCCCGAGCAGGTGGTCCAGGAGATCGGCTACGACGACGACGTAGACCAGGAACTCCGCGAGGCCATTGAGGAAGTCATCGGCACAGACCTCGTGGACGAGGAATACGACGACGTCGCCGACGCCGTTGTGCTGTGGTTCCGCGACGAGGACGGCGACCTGACCGATGTGCTGGTGGATGCCATCACGTACATCGAAGAGGGCGGTTCGATCCTGCTGCTGACCCCGAAGACCGGCCGGGACGGCTACGTGGAGCCGAGCGACATCTCTGAAGCCGCGACCACGGCAGGGCTGTCCGCGTCCAAGAGCGTCAGCGTCGGCAAGGACTGGAGTGGCAGCCGGCTGGTGACGCCGAAGGCCGCCAAGTCCAAGAAGTAGCCCGCAGCGCCGGACGGGCTGGACAGCGCTCGGCAGTGACCGAGACCCCCCAGCCCGTCCGAAGGCCCTCGGTGATCGCTGAGTAGGCTGTTCTCACCCGAACAGCCCACGAAGGGACATCCGAGGCGATGGCGATCCAGGTCGGCGACAAGGCCCCCGACTTCGAGCTCAGGGACAACCACGGTGCGACCGTGAAGCTGTCCGACTTCCGCGGCAGCAAGAACGTCGTACTGCTCTTCTACCCCTTCGCCTTCACCGGCGTGTGCACCGGTGAGCTGTGCGAGCTGCGCGACCATCTGCCGCAGTTCGCCGACCGCGACACCCAGTTGCTCGCCGTCTCGAACGACTCCATCCACACCCTGCGCGTCTTCGCCGAGCAGGAGGGCCTGGAGTACCCGCTGCTCAGCGACTTCTGGCCGCACGGCGAGGTCTCCCGCGCGTACGGCGTCTTCGCCGAGGACAAGGGCTGCGCGGTGCGCGGCACCTTCGTCATCGACAAGGAGGGCCTCGTGCGCTGGACCGTCGTCAACGCCCTGCCGGACGCGCGAGACCTGAACGAGTACGTCAAGGCGCTCGACACCCTGTGATTCTTCGGTTCCAAGCCATGCGTGGTGCGGGAACCCGTTACTAGGATCGACTCGTTGATCCGACATCGAACGCACGGCGGGGCTCCCCGCCCCTGGACACCAATGGAGGACTCGTGGGAGTCAGCCTCAGCAAGGGCGGCAACGTATCTCTGAGCAAGGAGGCTCCGGGCCTGACCGCGGTCATCATCGGTCTCGGGTGGGACATCCGCACCACCACCGGCACCGACTTCGACCTGGATGCCAGCGCACTGCTGCTGGACTCCTCCGGCAAGGTCTCCAGCGACGCCAACTTCATCTTCTTCAACAACCTCAAGAGCCCGGACGGCTCGGTCGAGCACACCGGTGACAACCTCACCGGTGAGGGCGAGGGCGACGACGAGCAGATCAAGGTCAACCTCGCCGGCGTCCCGGCCGACGTCGAAAAGATCACCTTCCCGGTGTCGATCTACGACGCCGAGAACCGCCAGCAGTCCTTCGGCCAGGTGCGCAACGCGTTCATCCGCGTGGTGAACCAGGCCGGCGGCGCCGAGATCGCGAGGTACGACCTCTCGGAGGACGCCTCCACGGAGACCGCCATGGTCTTCGGCGAGCTCTACCGCCACGGCGCGGAGTGGAAGTTCCGCGCCATCGGCCAGGGCTACGCCTCGGGCCTGCGCGGCATCGCGCAGGACTTCGGCGTCAACGTCTGACCGGCCCTCGGGCCTCACCGTCCGGCGCCGCACGGTTTGCGTGCGGCGCCGGACGTGCAGGACAAGCAGAGAAGACTCTCGGGGAGGGACAGGATCATGGGCGTCACGCTCGCCAAGGGAGGCAATGTCTCCCTGTCCAAGGCCGCACCCAACCTCACCCAGGTGATGGTCGGGCTCGGCTGGGACGCGCGCTCCACCACCGGCGCGCCCTTCGACCTCGACGCCAGTGCGCTGATGTGCAACAACGGGCGAGTACTGGGGGACGAGTGGTTCATCTTCTACAACCAGCTCAAGAGCCCGGAGGGCTCGGTCGAGCACACCGGTGACAACCTCACCGGTGAGGGCGAGGGCGACGACGAGTCGCTGCTGATCGACCTCTCCAAGGTGCCCGCCAACGTCGACAAGATCGTCTTCCCGGTCTCGATCCACGACGCCGACAACCGCGGCCAGACCTTCGGCCAGGTCAGCAACGCCTTCATCCGGGTGGTCAACCAGGCGGACGGCCAGGAACTCGCCCGCTACGACCTCTCCGAGGACGCCTCCACAGAGACCGCGATGATCTTCGGCGAGGTCTATCGCCATCAGGGCGAATGGAAGTTCAGGGCGGTGGGGCAGGGGTACGCGTCGGGACTGCGGGGCATCGCTCTAGACTTCGGAGTCAATGTTTCGTAAAGCCGAGTACGGCGCGATAGAAATCCGTACTTACAGGATTGGGTAGCCAGTGGTTCTGAAAACCTTCGGCTGGTCGTTCGCGGTCACCGCGCTCGGCCTCGTCGCGGCGGTCTTCTACGGGGGGTGGACCGCTTTCGGTGTTGTGGCGATCCTCTCCGTCCTCGAGATCTCGCTGTCCTTCGACAACGCAGTGGTCAACGCCGGAATCCTGAAGAAGATGAGTGCCTTCTGGCAGAAGATCTTCCTCACCATCGGCGTTCTCATCGCCGTCTTCGGCATGCGACTGGTCTTCCCCGTCGTCATCGTCGCCATCAGTGCCTCGATGGGCCCGATCGAGGCCGTCGACCTCGCCCTCACCGACAAGGACCGCTACGAACAGCTGGTGACCGACGCTCACCCGTCGATCGCCGCCTTCGGTGGCATGTTCCTGCTGATGATCTTCCTCGACTTCATCTTCGAGGACCGGGACATCAAGTGGCTCGGCTGGCTGGAGCGGCCGCTCGCCAAGCTCGGCAAGGTCGACATGCTCTCGGTCTGCATCGCCCTGGTCGTGCTGCTGATCTCCGCGCTGACCTTCGCGACCAACGCCCACCAGCACGGCGGAACGCACGTCGACAAGGCGGAGACGGTCCTCCTCTCCGGCGTCGGTGGCCTCATCACCTACATGATCGTCGGCGGACTCTCCGGCTTCTTCGAGGACAGGCTCGAAGAGCAGGAGGAGCGGGAGCACGAGGCGGAGGAAGCCGCCGAACGCCAGGGGAAGCCCCGCTCGGCGGTCGTCATGGTCGGCAAGGCCGCGTTCTTCATGTTCCTCTACCTCGAGGTCCTGGACGCGTCCTTCTCCTTCGACGGCGTGATCGGCGCCTTCGCCATCACCAACGACATCGTCCTGAT
This sequence comes from Streptomyces sp. AC555_RSS877, assembly GCF_019049245.1. Classification (GTDB taxonomy): domain Bacteria; phylum Actinomycetota; class Actinomycetes; order Streptomycetales; family Streptomycetaceae; genus Streptomyces. Next base: position 194,093 of record NZ_JAGMUK010000079.1, read on the forward strand.
GGCCCTGGGCCTCGGCATCGGCGCCATGTACGTGCGGTCGCTGACGGTCTACCTGGTCCGCGAGGGCACCCTCGACGACTACGTCTACCTCGAGCACGGCGCGCACTACGCGATCGGCGCCCTCGCCGCGATCCTCCTGATCACGATCCAGTACCAGATCAACGAGTTCATCACCGGCCTCGTCGGTGTCGTCCTGATCGGCTGGTCCTTCTGGTCCTCCGTGCGCCGCAACAAGGCCCTGGCAGCGGCAGAGGGAAAAGCGGGCTCGGACGACAAGACTGAGGTGTCGTCCGGGGTGTGACACCCCTCGGGGTGAGGAACGCTCTGTGCGGGGCGGCGACGAGGCGACTCCTCGGCGCCGCCCCGCCGGTCTTTGACGTGAAGGTGGGGGCGGGAATGGGTTTCTTCGACGGGCTCCGGCGCGGGCGCGAGTCCGACTTCGACTCGGGCAACGCGGCGACCAACTCCATCGAGCTGACCAAACGGCACACCCAGGTCTCCCTCACCAAGCAGGGCGCCGCCACCGGGCACCTGCGCGTCAACCTGGCCTGGCGGATGCGGACGTCCGACTTCGGCGGCTCCCAGCGGGAGAGTCTGCTGCGGCACCCCTTCCAGGCGCTCAAGCCGCCGGAGGTCCTCGGACACAGCCAGAGCATGGTCAACGTCGACCTCGACCTGGGATGCCTGTACGAGCTCCAGGACGGCACCAAGGGCGTCGTGCAGCCGCTCGGGGGCTACCTCGGGGACGTCAACGGGCCGCCGTACGTGAAGCTCAGCGGGGACGACCGGTTCGGGTCGGCGTCCGGGGAGACGATGTACGTCAACCTCGACCACCGGGACGCGATCAAGCGGTTGCTGGTGTTCGTGTACATCTACGACCAGACGCCGGCGTTCGACCGCACCCACGCGATCGTCACGCTGTATCCGAGCAACGGGCCGCGGATCGAGATAGGCCTCGACGAGCGGCATCCCCAGGCCCGGTCGTGTGCGGTCGTCATGATCGAGAACGTCAAGGGGGAACTGCTCGTCCGGCGTGAGGTGAAGTTCGTCTACGGGTTCCAGGCGGAGCTGGACCGGTTGTACGGCTGGGGACTGCAGTGGGGGCGGGGGTACAAGGCCAAGGCCGAACGCTGACCGGCCCGCGCGCCTCCTGGGGCGCCGCCTCTAGCGTCCGATGAACTGCGGGCCCTGCGGCGGCAGTCTGAACTCCTGGGCCCCGACCGCCGCCGTCACCGGCTGCGGGTAGCCGTACGCCGGCTGGACCGTGGGGGCCGGCTGCTGCGGGTAGCCGTAGGCCGGCTGGGCCGGGACGACCGTGGGCTGCTCGGGGGGAAGGGGCTGGGAGGAGGTCTCCGGGGGTACCTGCGTCACGGGCTCGTCCGCGGTGTGCTGCTCCTCCGACTCGTCCACCGCGATGCCGAAGTCGGTGGCCAGGCCCTGGAGGCCGTTGGAGTAGCCCTCGCCCAGGGCGCGGAACTTCCAGCCCTCGCCGCGGCGGTACAGCTCGCCGCAGATCAGGGCGGTCTCCTCGCCCGTCTCCGGCTTGATGTCGAAGTGGGCCAGCGGCTCGCCCTCGGGGAGGGTGGCGTCGTACAGCAGGATGCGCAGGCCCTGTACGCGGTCGAAGGTGACGTCGTCCGCGGACGCGACCAGAAGAATCCGGCTGACATCGGACTCGACACCGGTCAGATCTGTCTGGATCGTGTCCGTGGGCCCCTCGGCGACACGCTTCTTGCCGAGCAGCCAGACCTTGCCCGAGGGATGACGGGGCTGGTTGTAGAAGACGAAGTCCTCGTCGGATCGCACACGACCGTCAGGGCCGAGGAGCAGCGCCGAGGCGTCGACGACCGGAACCCCCTGGCCGGGCGCCCAGCGCAGCACGGCGCGTACCGTTGTGGCTTCGAGCGGGACGTTCGACCCCTTCAGCATCGCGTGCGTCATGCGGTCATCCTGCCTTCTCGGTCCTGGTCACGACAACGCGGGGTCGCAGATCCATATGTTTGGCTGTGTGTGTCCGCGTTACCTGAAGTTCATGCCCTGCGGGAACCTGTGACATGGATCCCTACGTACTATTACCGGCCACCTGTGGACAGCCGCAGGAGCCGATCAGCATCCACGGGGGAGTTCTATGCGTCATTTCGGGCACATCGCCCCTGAGGTGCGACAGCGCCTCTTCCACGTGGAGCCCTGCGAGTTCACCGCGGACTCCTCAGCCCGGCTCCTCGCCGTGGCCCTGGGCGCCACGCTCTACAGTCCGGCCACCCGGCCGCGGCTCGCCGACGACATCGTCAAGCAGACCGGGCGCGGTGTGGTCTCGATGGTGCTGTGCCTGGAGGACTCGATCGGCGACGACGAGGTCGTGGACGCCGAGGAGAACCTCGTACGACAGTTCACGGACCTCGCCGGACGCGAGGGCATGGACCCGCCGCTGCTGTTCATCCGGGTCCGCACCCCCGAGCAGATCCCCGACCTCGTACGACGTCTCGGCCCCGCCGCCCGGCTGCTGTCCGGGTTCGTGATGCCGAAGTTCACCGAAGAGCGCGGGATCCCCTTCATGGAGGCGCTCGCGAGTGCCGAGACGGCGAGCGGGCGGCGGCTCTTCGCGATGCCCGTGCTGGAGTCGCCCGAGCTGTTGTACCGGGAGTCGCGGGTGGACACCCTGGAGGGCATCTCCCGAGCGGTCGACAAGTACCGCGAGCGCGTCCTGGCCCTGCGCCTGGGCGTCACCGACTTCTGCTCCTCGTACGGCCTGCGCCGAGCGCCCGACATGACCGCCTACGACGTCCAGGTCGTCGCCTCCGTGATCGCCGACGTGGTGAACATGATGGGCCGGGCCGACGGCACCGGGTTCACGGTGACCGGGCCGGTGTGGGAGTACTTCCGCGTCCAGGAGCGCATGTTCAAGCCGCAGCTGCGCCGCAGCCCCTTCCTGGAGGGCAAGGCCGAGGAACTGCGCGAGGCGCTCATCGAGCACGCCATGGACGGCCTGCTGCGCGAGATCACCCTCGACCAGGCCAACGGCCTGCAGGGCAAGACCTGCATCCACCCCTCCCACGTACTGCCCGTCCACGCACTCTCCGTGGTCAGCCACGAGGAGTTCAGTGACGCCCAGGACATCCTGCGGCCCGAGCGCGGCGGCGGCGGTGTGCTGAAGTCGGCGTACACGAACAAAATGAATGAAGTGAAGCCGCACCGCGCCTGGGCCGAGCGGACCCTGCTGCGTGCCGAGGTGTTCGGTGTGGCGAACGAGGACATCGGCTTCGTGGAGCTGCTCGCGGCCGGAATCCCCGAGTGAGACCGCTGAACAACAAGGGACGTATGAATCACGCAGCGAACAACGCCGTCTGGTCCGGCAGCTGGGTCGCCGAGCGACTCGGTGTCGAACTGGTGGGCGACGACGAGCTGAGCGGTCTGCTGGGGCTGGCACTGCGCCGCAACCCCAAGCGGGCCCACCTGCTCGTGTCGAACGTGCTCGGCAAGCACGTCCCGCAGTCACCGTCCGTCGTCTACGGCCACGGCTTCGCCCTCGGCCGCCGGGTCCGCGACCTCCTCGGTACCGAGGAGGCCGGCCGTGCCGTCGTCCTGGGCTACGCGGAGACCGCCACCGGCCTCGGCCACTCCGTCGCCGACGGTGTGGGCCTCGCCCCGTACCTGCACTCCACCCGCCGCCCGGTCCAGGGCCTCGCCCCGGCCGGCGGCTTCGAGGAGGCCCACTCGCACGCCACGTCCCACCTGCTGCTGCCCCAGGACCCCGCGCTGCTGGCCGGGGACGGGCCGCTGGTCCTGGTCGACGACGAGTTCTCCACCGGGAACACGGTCCTCAACACCATCCGTGACCTGCACGAACGCTACCCGCGCGGGCGGTACGTGGTGGTCGCCCTCGTCGATATGCGCTCACCGGCCGACGCCGGCCGCCTGGACGTCTTCGCCCGGGAGATCGGCGCCCGCGTGGACCTGGTGACGGCCGCCTCGGGGACCGTACGGCTGCCGGACGGCGTGCTGGAGAAAGGGCAGGAGCTGGTCGCCCGACACGAGGCGGCGGCGCCCGAGCCCACGGCGCCCGAGGAGGCGTCGTCCGGCCGGATCACCCGGGTGGACCTGTGCTGGCCCCGTGGCCTGCCCGACGGCGGGCGGCACGGCTTCACGCCGCAGCACCGAATACGCCTGGAGGGCGCGCTGCCCGCCATGGCCGCCCGGCTCGCCGAAGCGCTGCCCGCGCAGGCCCGGCGGGTTCTCGTCCTCGGCTTCGAGGAGCTGATGTACGCCCCGCTGAGGCTGGCCCGCGAGCTGGAGCGGCTCGCTGACACCGCTGACACCGTCGGCGCCGAGGTCCGCTACTCCACCACCACCCGCTCACCCGTCCTCGCCGTCGACGACCCCGGCTACGCGATCCGCAGCCGCCTCGTCTTCCCCGCCCACGACGACCCGGCCGACGGCCCCGGTGAGCGCTACGCCTACAACGTGGCGGGCGGCGGCTTCGACACCGTCGTCGCCGTCGTCGACTCGGTCGCCGACACCCCCGCCCTGCACGCGCCCGGCGGCCTGCTGGACCGGCTGGCCGCCCACACCCCGCACGTCGTCCTCGCGGTCGTGCCCGCGTACGTGCCCGAGCCGCGGTACGCCGCCCGCACCCCTGGAGAAAGATCCGCCATGCTGCCCGAGCCCCTCCGCGGCCCCGCCTTCTCCTCGTACCCGCCCGAGGAGGTCGGCTGGCTGCTCCAGGACCTCTCGGACGTCACGCTGGAGGCGCCGACCGAGGAGCGCGAGGAGGCCATCCAGAGCGGCGGCGCGCACTACGCCGAGTCGCTGCCGGTGGAGTACCAGCCGAGCGAGCAGTACCAGGAGCTCTTCCACACGGCGCTGGACGCCTCGGCGGGGCGGCTGGCGCTGGCGGTGGGCGCGGTCACCGAACTCGTCCTCGCCGAACGCTCGCCCCGGCCGGTGCTCGTCTCGCTGGCCCGCGCGGGCACGCCGATCGGTGTGCTGATGCGCCGCTGGGCCCAGTTCCGGCACGGCCTCGACCTGCCGCACTACGCCGTCTCCATCGTGCGCGGCCGCGGCATCGACGCCAACGCGCTGCGCTGGCTGGCCGCCCACCACGACCCGCGTGACGTCGTCTTCGTCGACGGCTGGACCGGCAAGGGCGCCATCACCCGCGAACTCGCCGACGCCGTCAAGGAGTTCGAGGCAGCGGGCGGTGCGCCCGGCTTCGACCCGGAGATCGCGGTGCTCGCCGACCCGGGCTCGTGCGTGCGGACGTACGGCACCCGCGAGGACTTCCTCATACCGTCCGCGTGCCTCAACTCCACGGTGTCCGGCCTGATTTCGCGTACGGTCCTGCGCGCCGACCTGGTCGGACCGAACGACTTCCACGGCGCGAAGTTCTACCGCGAACTCGCCGGCGCCGACGTGTCGGTGGCCTTCCTGGACGCGGTCGCCGCCCGCTTCCCCGAGGTCGTGGACGCCGTCGACGCACAGGCCAAGGAGCTGCTGTCCGGCGACCGCGCCCCGACGTGGGAGGGCTGGGCGGCCGTCGAGCGCATCAGCGAGGAGTACGGCATCCACGACGTGAACCTCGTCAAGCCCGGCGTCGGCGAGACCACCCGGGTGCTGCTGCGCCGGGTGCCCTGGAAGATCCTCGCGCGGGCCGGGGCGGGCGCCGACCTCGACCACGTGCGTCTGCTGGCCGAACAGAGAGGTGTCCCGGTGGAAGAGGTCGCCGAACTCCCGTACACCTGCGTGGGGTTGATCCACCCCAAGTACACGCGGGGCGCGACGGGCGCCGACGGCAGGGCGGTGACGGTCTGATGCCGGTGCTGGTGGCCAGTGACCTCGACCGTACGCTCATCTACTCCGCCGCGGCCCTCGCGCTGACCATGCCGGACGCGCGGGCGCCCCGGCTGCTGTGCGTCGAGGTGCACGAGAGCAAGCCGCTGACCTACATGACGGAGACGTCGGCCGCCCTGCTCGCCGAGCTCGGCGACGCGGCGGTCTTCGTACCGACGACGACCCGGACCCGCAAGCAGTACCAGCGCATCAACCTCCCCGGCCCCGCCCCGACCTACGCGATCTGCGCGAACGGCGGGCACCTGCTGGTGGACGGCGTCTCCGACCCGGACTGGCACGCACGCGTGACGGCCCGCCTGGCCGACGAATGCGCACCGCTCGACGAGGTGCGCGAGCACCTGATGACGACGGCCGACCCGCTCTGGGTGCGCAAGCACCGGATCGCCGAGGACCTGTTCGCCTACATGGTCGTCGAGCGCGAGCTGCTCCCCGAGGAGTGGGTGAAGGAACTCGCCGTCTGGGCGGAGAACCGCGGCTGGACGGTCTCACTGCAGGGCCGCAAGATCTACGCCGTCCCGAAGCCGCTCACCAAGAGCGCGGCCATGCGTGAGGTCGCCCGCCGCACCGGCGCCGAACTCACCCTCGCCGCCGGAGACTCCCTCCTCGACGCCGACCTCCTGCTGGCCGCGGACCGGGGCTGGCGCCCGGGCCACGGCGAGCTGGCCGACGCCGACTGGAGCGCCCCGATGATCAGCGCACTGCCGGAGCGGGGCGTGCTGGCGGGGGAGCGGATCCTGCGGGAGTTCCTGCGCGAGGCGCGACAGGGGGCCGTCTGAGGGCGCGTGGATGCGTGGGCGTGGGTGCGGTTGGAGATTCCCCACCTGAGATGGCCGCGGGTGTGCCTGGAGGGCCTGGAGGCCTAACGGGTCGCGCTCACGCCCCGCACCCGCCTGCGGCGGCCTGAGACCGGCCGCTGTGGCAGCCGTACGCCGCAGTGGCCGTCGCGGCAGCGGACCGCCGCGGCAGCCCTACGCCCCGGCAGCCGTACCCCGATGAACGGTGATCAGCCGCAGCAGCCCCCGCCGCAGCAGCCGCCCCCGCCACCGCCGCCCGACCGGGGGGCCTGGGCGGGTGCGGAGGCCGAGCCGCCGACCGCCACCGTCGACAGGAGCTTGACCGTGTCGTCGTGGCCCGCGGGGCAGTCGGCGGGGGCGGAGGACTCCGCCATCGGGCGGCTCAGTTCGAACGTGTCGCCGCAGGTCCGGCAGCGGTACTCATAGCGAGGCATGCGCACAGGTTAACCGGCGTCCGCCCGGTGCCGTAGGGGCGAGTCAGTGCCCGGACCCGCGCTCGTCCCGGATCTGGCTCACGACCCGGCCCACCGCCTGCCGGACCGCCTCCGTCTCCGTGAGGAAGTGCCAGTAGTCCGGGTGGCGGCCCTCCAGGGTGCCGATCGCGCGGTCGAGGCGGGCTACCGCGTCGTCCAGAGGGCGGGCGTGGCGCGGGTCGGGAGTGTTGCGGCCGGCCATCGCGAGGCGCTGGGCGTCCCGGATGGCGAAGCGGGTGCGTTCGATCTCCTGCCGCGGGTCCTTCTGCACCTCGTTCAGCCGGCGCAGCCGGTCCCCGGCGGCGGAGACGGACTCGTCGGTGGTGTTCAGCAGCGCCCGGACCGTGGAGAGCAGGGCGGTCGCGTCCGGCCAGCGCTGTTCGTCGCGGGCGGCCCGGGCCTCGCGCAGCTTCAGCTCGGCCTGCGCCACGTTCTCCGCGGCCTGGTCCGGCACGTGCTGGAGGTCCTGCCAGCAGTCGGCCACGAAGCGGCGCCGGAGCTCGCTGAGGACGGGGTCGACCTGTTCGGCGCGGGTGGTGAGGGCCTGGGCGCGGGTGCGCAGGGAGACCAGCCGGTGGTCGATCTCGGAGGCCCGCTCCGGCAGCCGCTCGGCCTCCACCCGGACGGATTCGGCCTCCCGCGCCACGCGCTCGGCCCGCTCCAGCGTCTGGGGCACACCATGGGCTCCGGCGCCCTGGTTCAACTTGGTCAGCTCGGGTCCGAGGGCGGCGAGCCGGGCGGCCAGGTCGTCCGCCTTCAGCCCTGATCCCCGTACCGCGTCGAGCGCGTTCGACGCCGCCAGCAGTCCCTGCCGGGCCCGCTCGACGGCGGGAGCGAGACGGGCCAGCTGGGTCTCGGCCTTGCCGAGCAGCGGCCCGAGCCCGGCGGTGAACCGGTCCAGCTCCTGCCTGACCCGGCCCAGTTCGTCCTTGGCGCGGGTGAGTTCGGTGCGGGCCTGCGCGGCGGCCGAGGCCTCCAGGTCGTCGCGGTCCAGGTCGTGCGCGTCGACGGCGTTGATGTACTGGAAGCTGGCCTCGTCGATGCGGGTGCTGATCGCCTGGAAGTCGGCGACCGCGCGCCGGGCGGCGGGGGAGTCGTCGACGGCCGTGATGGTCTCTATCGAGATCCGCAGATCGCGCTGGGCGGTGTCCAGGTCGTAGAAGGCGGCCGCGGCGGCGTCCTTCGCGGACTGCGCCTCGGCCCGCTGGCTCTCCGCGCGCCCGCCGAACCAGCGCCGGGTGCCGCTGCCCCCGCCGCTCGCGAAGGCGGTGGGCAGCGCGAGCGCGATCACGAGGGGCAGTCCGAGCAGGGCGAGGGTGTCCCGCAGTGCGTGACGCACAGAATGGTGTGCGTGCGGCACCAACGGCGAGTACGGCTGCGAAGGTGTCGCCGTCACATCCCTCTCCCGTGCTGTGTTCGACCTTGCCCGCTGTCATTCTCCCACCGGTTAAGGACGAACACACGGGCCGGTCAGTTCGCTGTACGGACCGTTACTTTGCCGTCGCCCGTCCGCGCGGACACCACGTGGGAGCTGGAGGCGTCCCGGGGCACCGAAATGTCCTCGGCGCCGTCGCCCGTCTCGGCCGTCACCCGGTACGTGGCGTCGGGCAGCGTGATCGTCACGGATCCGTCGCCGGCGCGGGACTCCACGAGGTCCGGTACGGCGCCCAGTTCGAGGTGGACCGAGCCGTCGCCGGTCCGGGCGCGGACCTGGCGCGAGGAGACCTCGGCGCGCACCGAGCCGTCGCCGGTGCGCAACCTCAGCGGGCCGCTGGAGTCGGTGACGTGCACGGAACCGTCGCCGGTACGGATGTTCAGCGCGTCCTCGAAGCCCCGCGCGCGCACGCTGCCGTCGCCGTCCACGACGTTCACCGCGATCCCGCGCGGCACCTCGATCCGGTGCTTGGCCGCGCAGTCGGCGACCACGCCGGTGCACTTGAGCCGCAGCTTCAGCCGGTCGTCGCTCATGGACCAGGTCACCTCGGGTTCCTTGCCCATGGCGACCGTGCCCTGGAACCAGCGGGTGACGTCGACCGTGCCCGCCTCGTGCGAGTCGGCGGCGACGATCTCCAGTGCGGAGTCGTCGGAGTCGATCGTGAGCGTCTGGCCCCGCAGGGCGAAGGACCGGTGGTCGGGATCCTTGTCGTCCGCGGCGGCGGCACCACACGCGGTGGCACCGGCGACGAGAGCCGCGACCACACCCGCTAGGGCGACGGCACGGACGGGAACGGTACGGGTCATGACGATCTCCCCCTGGGACAAGCGGCGAAGCTCCTGCTAGGACGCTCTTCGACCGTACGGATCCCGGGCTCGCGCGGGCATCCGGGACGCTCCCGGATCGCGGGTGGGGATAACCCCCGGGCCGGCGTCGGGGGCGGCCCGCATGTCGGCCCACATGTCGGCCCGCCTGTCGGCCCGGATGCCGGCCCGGTGTGTCGGCCCGCAGGTCGGCCGGGGATACGGGTTTGCGGGGCAGTGCCCCGGGCAATGTAGGCTGTCGACTCGTCTCGGGTGCGTAGCTCAGGGGTAGAGCGCCTGCCTTACAAGCAGGATGTCGGCGGTTCGAAACCGTCCGCGCCCACACCACGAGAAGACCCCGGCCGATCACGGCCGGGGTCTTCGTGGTTCAGGAACCCTCTTCCTCCGGCGTCTCGTGCGCGTGCTTCAGCTTCATGCGCGCGTCCACCTGCTCCGGCGCCGCGATCTCCGCCCAGAAGCGGTGGCAGCTCACGAAGACCGCCAGTTCGTGCTCGCGCCGACGCAGCTTCTCCACCGCGGCCTGTTCGTCGGCCGTCCAGCCGGGGGAGGCGGGGCGCTCCACCTTGCGCCAGCCGCCCGCGTCGCTGAATCCGTCCAGGGGCTCGACCGACCAGGGAAGCCGTTTGAGCAGGGCCGACAGCTCGGCCCGGACCTGATGCAGCTCCTCCTGACCGGCGAGGAGGTCACTCGGAAAGTCATAGGTCGTTGCCACGGCACAATGCTACGCCTGTTCGATTTTGGGTGGCGAGTTCCTTCGGGTGGTTCATGCGAACGGGTGTGCTCGCGTCACCCGGAACGCCGTGGCACGGTGGTGCCATGACCATCGAGGTGCGCCCGGCTTCGGTCTTCGAGGACGTCCGTGAGCTCCTCGGCCCGAAGTCACCCGGGGCCAATGTCTGTTGGTGCCTGAGCTACCGGATCCCCTCCCGGCTCAACAACGAGCTGCGCGGGCCGGCCCGCGGTGAGTACGTCGCCGAGCTGTGCCGTGCGGGACCCCCGCCGGGGGTGCTCGCCTACGACGGTGATGAGCCGGTCGGCTGGGCGGCCGTGGCGCCGCGCTCGGACACCTCCTTCGCGCACAGCCGCAGGATTCCGCACGTCGACGATCTGCCGGTGTGGTCCCTGTGGTGCGTCCGGGTACGCCCCGGGCACCGGAGGAAGGGGATCTCCCACGCCCTCATCGCCGGCGCGGTCGCCTTCGCCCGCGCCCACGGCGCGCCGGCGGTCGAGGCATACCCCCTCGACAACGGGGGCGCCAGGGTCGACCTGACGATGGCGTACGCCGGCATCCGGAAGAACTTCGAGCGCGCCGGGTTCGTCCACGCCGCCGACACCACCTCCGTGCTGGCCGGTCATCCCCGGGTCCTGATGCGGCTCGACCTGCGCTGAACCCGCGTCCCTGGCGGCGGACGCGATAGCGCAGGTGCAGCACCCGGTCGCCCTGGATGACCGTGTGCGGGGTCCTCCAGCAGGTGCTGGGCGTCGACCGACGAACTCATCGCCGACACGGGAGCGCCCGGGCGCTCAGCCGGCGCGCAGGGCGGCCAGCGGTGGGGGCCTGCTGCGGCATGCGTGGTCGTCGCCCCACTCCGGCAGTCGCAGCGTCAGCCGCCACAGCACCTTGGCGGTGTCCGCGTCGCTGACGGCGATCTCGACCGCCTGGTGGTCTGCCTGGGTTCCCGTGCCGGCCTGCCGGACCAGGAACGGGGTCACCAGAGTCGGCTTGCCGCCGGTGGTGACCAGGGCGGGCGGGCCCGCGTCGTGGGTGACGCCGGTGTCCTCGGCCGCCGCGGTGCCCTCGGGCTCGATGGTCGCCGTGACGTCTCCGGTGGCGGAGTCGACCGCCTGCACGTGATCGAACGCGGCGGCGTACGCCGTCCCCCCGTGCAGCGTCACCGGGAGGCTCCCGGTGACCCTGTTCTGGAGGTCCGTGCGGTTCTCGGTCAGTCCCTCGGGCATCGCAGCGCCCGTCTTCCGCCCGAAGTTCCTTGCTCGGACCAGCATGGCCCGCAAGGCCGCTGACGCCGCCATCGGCGCCACCAAGGCCGCTCTGATCGAGATGGGCCGCAAGCACGGGCGGGACATCCGCCTGGTACACCCCGCGCACACCACGATGGACTGCGCGCACTGCGATGCGAGAGCCAAGCACGCACTGCCGCTGGGAATGCGCACCTACACCCGCGCCGCGTGCGGAGCGGTGTCCCCACGGGACAAGAACTCCGCACGCGTGATGCTCGTCCGGGCTGGTCTCAACCCGGCTGGTGCTGATGGCGCAAGACCTCCTGGAGCGCTGCTCCAGGAGGCTGCCTGAGCCAGGAATCCCCTCCCTTCAGGGAGGGGAGGATTCAACTTAGTGCGTCCCTCCGGCACCCGGCCGCGACACGAAGAGGGGCCCGCGTCAGTGGCCGGCGTCCCTCAACTCCCGTACCAGACGGGCCGTTACTGGCACCGCAACGCCGTGCCGCTCGGCTGCGCGCAGCAACGCCCCACCGATCGCGTCGAGTTCGAGAGGGCGGCCCGCCTCCGCGTCGCGCTGCATCGACGACTTCATCGCGGGCGGGAAGCCGTCGTAGCGGGCGAGGGCACCGCCCGGGTCCGCCGGGCCGCCGCAGGCCGCGCTGACCTCGGCGGTCTCCTCCACCAGGGCCGTCAGCTCCTCACGGTACTTCGTGCGGACGTCGCCCAGCGGGAGCCCGTGACGGGTCGTCAGCAGCGCGAACGGTGCCAGGAACGACATCTTCGCCCACAGGACCGCCGACTCGTCGGGCAGTACGCGGGTGGTCGGACCGGCGGCCGTGAGGGCCTCCGCCAACGCGTCCAGGCGCTCGCGGGGGACGCCGTCGCCGGTGAGGTCGACCTCGGCGAAGGGGCTGCCGTGCTCGATCACGCCCGGTGCCACCCGCGTCGACTCCACGCGGATGACGGCGGGGGCCACGCGGTCGGGGCGGTAGCGGGTGCGAAGGGTCGCTGGGTGTTCCACGCCGTTCAGGAGCGGTACGACCAGACCGTCGCCGAGGACCGCGGGCGGGACGCGGTCGAGGGCGGCGTCGAGGCTCGTGTGCTTGACGGCGACCACGCAGACGTCGACCGGCTCGCGCAGGGTCGTGTCCGCCTCCACACGGGCGGTGAAGTCGCCGAACCTCTCGCTGTGGACACGGATGCCGGCCGTGCGGAGCGTGTCGGCGGTCTCCTCGCCGGCCAGGCAGACCACGCGGTGGCCGGCGCGGGACAGGAGCGCGGCGAGGAGGCCGCCGGTGCCGCCGGGACCGAGTACGGCCACGGTCAGTTCGTCGTACGCCATGATGCTGGGTTCCTCTCTACGGTCGGCCCCGGGATGGTGGCCGCCTCGCAGTGATCATCGCAGGCGGGGCTCGGCGGTGGCCGTCGTCCGTGGAAATCCGGGCAGGGCCCGGCGGTATTCCCCGGCAGGGGCGAGACTGGAAGCATGTGCCGCAGTATCAAGACGCTTCGTCCACCCGTCCTGCCCGAGGAGGCGACGGAGGAGGACATCCGGGCCGCAGCCCTGCAGTACGTCCGCAAGGTCTCCGGCTTCCGGGCCCCCGCCGCGCACAACCGTGAGGTGTTCGACCGGGCCGTCGACGCGATCGCCGAGGCCACGGCGGAACTGTTGGCCGACCTGGAGGTACGGGGCTCCGCCGCGCAGCGAGCCGGGTAGAACGGGCTGGGATCTGCCGGGTCTGAGGGTCTGCCGGGTGCCGGTCACGGCACCGGGCGGGGATGGGCCGCGCGGTCCCGCGCCGACGGGCTCCGCCGGTGTGGTGGCGCATGGGCTGCTACGGGCGGCCCGGGGCCGGCGGTGTGGGCGTCCGCGGATCGCGGGCGTCGCCTGCCCGCCACTTCGGCGCCTCGGCCACCGCCGCTTCGGGTTGCCCGTTTCGTCTGCCTGCGGCTTAAGGGTCCTTTCACTATGCCCGTCCGGGTCGCGCGGCCTGGCACCGCACCTCGCCGCGTTGCCGACGCCCACGTGGCTCCTCCCCCACGCTCGAACAACC
>NZ_JAGMUK010000079.1:207488-317768 GCF_019049245.1 Streptomyces sp. AC555_RSS877
TCCCATCGCGGCCGCTCCGGCGCCTTGCGATGCACGGCACCAGACCACGCGACCTGATCGGACGCTCATAGTGAAAGGACCCCCTTAGTGGCGAGCGGCGATGTCGAGGGCACGTGGCTGTCGGGCTCAGTTGCGTGGGGCCCCGGTTGGCATCCGCGGAGTGGCGGCGTAGGTGGCTCGTCGGGCTCAGCTGACCGGGGTGACCCTGTGGGCGTCCGCGGACCTGCGGCCCCGGACGCCTGGGGTGGCCCCGTGGGTATCCGCGGATCGGCAGGTCCGGGCCCCGCCCTTACGGGCCTCCGCCCGGGCCAAGGCATCGGGCCCCGGCGCTACGGTGCCTCCGCCGGGGCCGGTCGGCGTCTCATCACGTATGCCGCTCCCGCTCCCGCCCCGAACAGCGCCAGGACCGAGACTCCCGTCGCGAGCCAGGTGGTGCCCAGCCACTGGGCGCCGAAGTAGCCGAGGGCGACGCTGTAGGCGGCCCAGGAGAGGCCCGCGAGGGCGGACCAGGGGAGGAAGTCGCGGGCGCGGTGGTGGGCGGCGCCGGCGCCGAGGGAGACGACCGAGCGGCCGGCGGGGGCGAATCGGGCGAGGACGACCAGGATGCCGCCACCGCGGGCGAGGGCCGCGCCGAGACGTTCCTGCGCGGTGGTCAGCCGGGGGGAGCGGGCGATCGCGCGGTCCAGGCGGGCCCCGCCGCGCCAGGCCAGGCGGTACGCGACCAGGTCGCCCAGCACGGACGCGGTCGCGGCGCAGAGGATGAGGGCCAGGATGTCGGGAACCTCGTGCGCCGGGACCTGGCCGGTCGCCGCGCCGGTGCCGGCGGCAGCCGCCGTGGCGGCCGCGATGACGAGGACGCCGCTCGGCAGGACCGGCACGAACACGTCCAGCAGGACGGATGCGCCGATCACCGCGTAGATCCATGGACTGCCGGTCAGCAGCCCCACACTCTCCATGCTTTCCAGCACCGTGAACTCCCCGTGGTCCCCCGTGGCCAGACCGTGCCGCGATGTCGCGGGGGAGCGGCAGGGGCGGCCTCAACAGCCATACAGCGTACGCCGCGGGTCTGACAGGAGATTCACGGGGGGCCCGGGTGTTCGGCACCGTATGTTCACCCGGCTGACACGCGACGGCGCCCGTCCCGGCGTGAGCGCGCGGGGACGGGCGCCGTCGTTCGCGGGCGGCCGAGGGGTCAGGCCGCGACCGGCGTCTGTTCCGTGGCCGACTTGTCCGCCGCCGTGGAGCGGTTGGCGAACAGCCGGTCCAGGCCGAAGGCGCCGGACCCGGTGAAGACCAGCAGCAGGAAGGCCCAGCAGAACATCGCCGCGCCCTCGCCGCTGTTCTCCATCGGCCACAGGCCGTTCGGCTGGTGCACCTTGAAGTAGGCGTAGGCCATCGCGCCCGAGGAGATGAACGCGGCGGCCCGCGTGCCCAGGCCGAGCAGCACGAGCGAGCCGCCGACCAACTCGATCACGGCCGCGTACCAGTTGGGCCAGGCGCCGGTCTCGGCCGTGCCGCCGCTGCCGTCGGCGCCGCCGAGGACGCCGAAGAGCGAGGAGGCGCCGTGGCAGGCGAAGAGCAGGCCTACGACGATGCGGAACAGGCCGAGCGCGTACGGCTGGGCGCTGTTGAGACGTGCGGTCATGTGGGGGTTGCTCCTTCGGTCGGGCCGGTCCGTGGGGCGGACCGGTCGGGGGACAGAACCGAGTGAGTGACCCACGCTAGGTGCGCCTAATCGATGCTTGCAAGTTCAACATTTGGCCATTGGTTTACTTCCGTTTGCCCTTCCCTTTCGGTCCCAGCTGCACGTAGAGCCGCTCTCGCCACTGCATCCGCATCCGAAAGCGTGACCGAATCCACACCCGGACGGGCCCCCGCCGCGGTCACCCAGTGCACGCCCTCCGTGGGTACGCCGAACGCCAACCGCCTTGAGTGGGCCCGTCCTTGACGGTCCCTCAGGTGGTACGGCCGCTGCGTCACGTCGAGTCCTCCCGTTTCGTAACCGTCCACGGCGTGTGGCCGGCACTGACCGGTTTTCAGCAGCCGGGCGAGCAGGTCGTCGGCCGTGCGCCGCAGATCCGGTTCCGGCAGCCGCGCCTCTATGAGAGTTGTCACGCGTACGGCGGACCCCGGCACCTCGGGGGAGCGCGCCATCCATGCCCCTTCCTCCTCGCGGACCTCCAGCCGCGGACCGAGCACCTCCACCACGCCCGCCTCCACCAGTGCGGCCAGCTCCTCGATGCGGCGCCGGGGCGGGCCGATGGACAGGAAGGCGTTGAGCGGGGTGTACCAGCGGTCCAGGTGGTCCCGGCGGGACGTGCCCGCGAGTCCGCCGTGGTCGACGATCTGCCGCAGCTCGTTGCGCAGGTCGCGCAGCACGTCCTGGGCGGCCTTCAACGGGCCGGACACGTTGCCGAGGGCGGCCTGGTCGGCGTCCTCGCGGAGGTGGGCGAGCAGCCAGTCCCGCCAGGCGCGGGGATCGGGGAAGGCGCGTCCCGCGTACGGGCGGGACATCCGGTCCCAGGACCAGCGGTCGGTCCCTGCCACCCCGAACTCGTCCAGTACGGACGCCTCTTGAGGGCTTCCGTGCGCGGCGGCCAGGAAGCGCTCCCTGAACTCCGGGTCCCGCAGGAGGGCTTCGTAGTAGACCGTCTCCACCTCCTTGGCCACCAGCGGCCATATCTCCGTGAGGAAGTCCGGTGACTCGCCGGAGTCGGCGCGCTTGCGGAAGCGGGCGATCACCTCGTCGGTGAGGACGAACGGGAGGTGACGGCCGTAGGGGCCCTTCGCGTTGTCGCCCCGGGCCTGGTACGGGATGCCGCGCCGCGAACCGGCGTACAGGCGCGGCTCCCGGCCGGAGGGCAGGTACCGCAGGCCGCGACGGCCGCGAACGAAGCGTCCGCCGCGGCCGGTAGTCAACAGGGCCGTGTGATCGAAGAAGTTGAGACCCAGACCGCGCAACAGCACCGGCTCACCGGGGGAGACGGAGGACAGGTCGACGTCGGCGGGGTTGGCGGGCGGTAGGTGGCACAGGCCGTGCTGTTCGGCGTACGCGGTGAGCCGCCGTACGGCCGTGTCCGCGACCACCGGCAGATGACCCTGCGCCAGGACGACGGCGGACAGGCCGGACAGGGTGCGGCCGTCGTCGAGGGTGAGGGTCTGGAGGCCGTCGCAGGCGTCGTCGAGCCGTACCGCCCGTGCCGCGTGCGTCTCCACCCGTACCCCGGGGGGCGCCTCGCGCACCGCCCGTGCGAACACCCACTCCAGGTAACGGCCGTACCGGGCCCGGGTCGGGTACTCGTCGGGCCCGAGCGCACCGCCCGCCCACTCGTACAGGCTCGGTCCCGGCCGGATCGGGCCCGCGCAGTCCACGCTGTCGTCGGTGAACAGGGTCACCTGCGAGGCCACGGTGTTCATCAGCAGCTCCGGCGACTGCGCGGTCCGCCAGACGCGGCCGGGGCCGGGTGGCGCCGGATCGACCACGTGGACCGTCAGCCGGGCGCCCGGCGGGAGGAGTTCCGGCGCCGAGGCGCACAGGCGTTCCAGCACGCTGGTCCCGCGCGGTCCGGCGCCGACCAGGGCGACGGAGACGGGCACGTGGTCCTCGGTCGGTGCGGGCAAGAGGGGGACTCCCGGGCGTGTGGGGCGCGCGGTGGCGACCACTGGAAGCGGACGGTCCGCCTCATCATGCCGTCGGGTGCCGGGGGAGCCGAGCCCAGGGTGCACGGACTGTGGGACGCATCACGAGCATCACGGGCCACGGGTGCAGGAAACGTCCGTAAGGGGTTGATTACCGGGCGAGTTCGGACTCCGTGACGGTCTCCAGCCGTGGCCTGGCGCCCCGCACCGCCCGTGCCTGCTCCAGCCGCAGCCGGGCCGAACGGCCGCGCAGCGTCAGGGTCATGAGCTGGTTGCCGAACCAAGGGCCGCCCTTCTTGCGCCAGCTGACCGGCGGGAGGGGCGAGCGGGCGTGCCAGGCGAAGCGGCGGCCGAGGGCGCGGGCCAGGGAGCTCCAGCCGAACCGGAAGCCGAGCCTTATCGACAGGGGGATGGAGTTGTGGACGGGGGAGCAGGTCAGCTGGAGAACGCGGGCCTGGGGTGACCGCGCCCCGGAACGCCACTTCGGCTCGGCCACGTACGCGTGGTGCACGTCGCCGGACAGGACGAGGATCGTCGCCGGCGCCTGGGGCCCCGAACCGGCCTCGGCGATCAGCTCGGCCAGCGCGGCGAAGGACTCCGGGAAGGCCGCCCAGTGCTCCAGGTCGGCCTTGCGCCGCAGGTCCTCCCCGAAGCGGGCCCAGCGGGCGCCCTTCTCGCCCCGGCACAACGCCGCGTTCCACGCCTCGGCGTCGTGCACCAGCTGCGGCAGCAGCCAGGGCAGGGAGGTGCCGATGAGGAGGTGGTCGTACGACCCCGGCGTGTCCAGCGTCTGTTCGCGCACCCACCTCGCCTCGCCCGGGTCGAGCATCGAGCGCCGCTCCTCGTCGAGGACCCGGGCCGCCCGGCTGTCCACCATCAGCAGGCGGACGCGGCCGAAGTCGCGGCGGTAGCTCCAGCGCACCGAGGGGGAGTCGGTGTCGGCCCGGGCGGCGAGGGCGCGCAGCACGTCGGTGCCGTCGGGCGTGTCGCGCACGGCCGCGTACACCGGGTCGGCGGCCAGTTCGTCCGGCGTCATGTTCCCCAGGTGCTGGTACACCCAGTACGACATCAGGCCGCTCATCAGCCGCTCCTGCCACCAGCCGGTGGCCCGCATGTCCTCGAGCCAGGAGGCGGAGGTGTTCCAGTCGTCGATGACGTCGTGGTCGTCGAAGATCATGCAGCTGGGCACGGTGGACAGCAGCCAGCGCACCTCGGGGTCGAGCCAGGACTCGTAGTAGAGGCGGGTGTACTCCTCGTAGTCCGCGACCTCGTTGCCCGGCGGGTCGTTCAGGTCGCGGCGGGCGGCCAGCCAGCGGCGGGTCGCGTCCGTGGTCTCGTCGGCGTAGACCTGGTCGCCCAACAGCAGCAGCACGTCCGGACGTTCGCCCTCGGGTTCGCCCACCATCCGGGCCGCGAGGGTGTCCAGGGCGTCCGGGCCGACCGGGTCCTTCTCGCCGGTCGGGGGCGAGGCCCAGCGGCAGGAGCCGAAGGCGACCCGGACGTCGTCGTCCTCCATGGTGGTGCGGATGACCGAGGGCGGGAACGGGGAGTCGGGCAACGGCCACACGCGCGTGCCGTCGAGGAACACCTCGTACGCCCGCGTCGTGCCCGGCGTCAGGCCGGTCACCGGGACCAGGGCGTAGTGGTGCCCCTCGATCTGGAACGTGGGGGCCTCGCCCCCGCCGCCCTCCGCGCAGCGCACCTCGGCGGTGCACGGACGGCTTGCCTCGACCCACACGGTCGCGGACGAGCCGTCGGCATACCTCAGCAGTGGCCCCAGGCGCAGTCCCGCCACGTGATCACCCTCCTCCGTCGTCCCGTACGGTACGGAACGACGGAGGGGAACGGGGAGATTCCGCGGGTCACGGTTTGTCGATCCTTGTGGATCTTTCAGGATCGCGGGATCAGCAGCTCGACAGGTAGCTGGTGAGCGCGCTCTTCTCGGCCGAGTCGACGGAGAGGCCGTAGTAGTACTTCACCTGGACCCAGGCGCGGACGTAGGTGCAGCGGTACGAGGTGACCGAGGGCATCCAGGTGGCCGGGTCCTGGTCGCTCTTCGACTGGTTCACGTTGTCGGTGACGGCGATCAGCTGCGGGCGGGTCAGGTCGTTGGCGAAGTTCTGGCGCTTGGTGCTGGTCCAGCTGTCGGCGCCGGAGTCCCAGGCCTCGGCCAGCGGTACGAGGTGGTCGATGTCCAGGTCGGAGGCGACGGTCCAGGTGGCGCCGTCGTAGGGGGAGTACCAGCGGCCGCTGGTCGAGGCGCAGGCGGAGTCGGTGACGACGTTCGAGCCGTCGCGCTTGAGGACCGTCTCGCGGGTGTTGCAGGTCCCGCTGATGGTGATCCAGTGGTTGAACAGGTCGCGGCTGTAGCCGGTACGGTCCTCCGTCGCCACGGTGAGCGAGGCGAGGTAGGTGCGGGCGGTGGTGGCGCTGACCGGCGTGGGGAGGGCGGCGGACGCGGTCGGGCTGTTGAAGAGCGCGACCGAGGCTATGAGTCCGGTGAGCGCCGTGAGTATGCTGACGCGTCGACGCGCGTAGAACTTCGACATGCGAACTCCCAGGGGATGCGGGGGCGTTGGAGTGCGAGCGAGGGAATGCTCGCGGCGCCGTGTTGCGGGGGGATGAGCGTCGGGTAAGAAGCTAATGACGTGCTCATGACACGTCTATGC
The DNA here is from genome assembly GCF_019049245.1 of Streptomyces sp. AC555_RSS877. Classification (GTDB taxonomy): domain Bacteria; phylum Actinomycetota; class Actinomycetes; order Streptomycetales; family Streptomycetaceae; genus Streptomyces. Next base: position 213,797 of record NZ_JAGMUK010000079.1, read on the forward strand.
CTGCGACGGGACTTTCGGCCCGGAGAGTCGGTTCATGGGTCACGTACCATGGACGGCGCAGAAGGGGAGTAGCTCTTCGCCGGACCGTCGACATACTGCTCAGCTCGTCTGAGCCGGCGCCCGGAGGCGGATCCTTTGTGATCGGCCAGCGAGACCTTCGGCAAGCAGTGCACGCCTGTGCCACACGGCACGGGCGACCAGTGCGCTGCCGTGCCGAGGTGTCGCAAGAGCGGTCGTCACTCTCGGTGGGGCAGCCCGACCGATTGAGGACCCTTGATCAGCTTCACCGTGACGGCGCTCGTCTTCGGCGTCGTCTTCCTCGCCGAGCTGCCGGACAAGACCGCGCTCGCCGGACTCGTCCTCGGCACCCGCTACCGAGCCTCCTACGTCTTCGCGGGCGTCGCCGCCGCCTTCACGCTCCATGCCGCGCTCGCCGTCGCGGCCGGCAGCGTGCTGACGCTCCTGCCGCAGCAGATCGTGCAGGCGCTGACCGGGGTGCTCTTCCTCGGCGGCGCCGCCGTGCTGCTGCTGAAGAAGGACGAGGACGAAGCGGAGGTCCGCAGGCCGGAGGACCAGTCCTTCTGGAAGGTCTCCGGCGCGGGCTTCATGCTGATCCTGGTCGCCGAGTTCGGTGACCTCACGCAGATCATGACGGCGAACCTCGCGGCCCGTTACGACGATCCGCTCTCCGTCGGCCTCGGTGCGGTGCTCGCGCTGTGGGCGGTCGCCGGACTCGGCATCGTCGGCGGAAAGGCCCTGATGAAGCGGGTTCCGCTGCGGCTGATCACCAAGGTCGCGGCGCTGTTGATGCTCGGGCTCGGACTGTGGTCCCTGTGGGAGGCCGTGGCCGGCTGAACCGGCCGGGCGAGCTGAACGGCGGGTGAATCATTTCGGGAGACGGTGGCGGCGGCCGGTTCTGTTTTGTACCGTGGAGGAACAAAGTGGCTCCCGCCCGTTTTCCCTGACCGGCGGGCGGGGTCACCTTGTTCCTCCGGGGCCCACCCACACGCCCCGCCCGCCCCGCGTCCTTGGAGCTGCCGATGACGGCCACCGCCGTGCTCACCGCCCGCGCCCTGCTGTTGGACATGGACGGCACCCTGGTCAATTCCGACGCCGTCGTCGAACGCATCTGGCGGCGCTGGGCCGACCGCCACGGGCTCGACGCGGACGAGGTCATGCAGGTCGTCCACGGCCGCCAGGGGCACGCCTCGATGGCGCTGCTGCTGCCCGGCCGCCCCATGGAGCAGAACCACGCCGACAACGCGCGGATGCTCGCCGAGGAGACCGCCGACATGGACGGCGTGGTCGCGATCCCGGGCGCCGCCTCGTTCCTCAAGGCACTCCACGGCCTTCCGCACGCCCTGGTCACCTCCGCGGACGTCGCCCTGTCCACCGCGCGCATGGCCGCCGCGGGACTCGGCCTGCCCGACGTCCGGATCACCGCCGAGTCCGTCGGCGCGAGCAAGCCCGACCCCGAGGGCTTCCTCAAGGGCGCCGCCGAACTGGGCGTCGCCCCGGCCGACTGCGTCGTCTTCGAGGACTCCGGCGCCGGGATCCAGGCCGGCCGCGCGGCCGGGATGCGGGTCGTCGGCGTGGGACCGCGGGCCGGCCTCCACGCCCCGGACGCGCTGGTGCGGGACCTGACGGAGGTACGGGTGGAGGCCGTGGCGGACGGGACGATCAGGCTGTACGTCGGCTGAGAGAGCGGCCCGGTCTTCGGCTGGCTTCGGCTGTTTCCGGGTGGGGCGGGTCCTGCGCCGGAGGGCCGCCAGGGTCTCGTCGGGCGGATCAGGGCGCATGGTTGCGGCGCGAAGCCGGGCCGTCGGGAGCACGACGGCAACGCGGGTGGGTGTCCCCCTTGTCCTGCTCCGGGAGCGCGTGCCGGACCTCGCGTCTGCGTGCTGATCCGGCGGCCAGGCCCTACGGCTCGGCCGTCTCCGACTCCAGCTTGGCGCGGGTCTCCTCGTCGTACACGCCGAGGGTGTCCGTGCCGACGCCCCGCGACCACTGGTAGTTGCGCAGCGCGTTCTCGACCTTGTCGGTGAAGTTCCCGTCGATCTCGTCGTTGTAGAGGTGCAGCTGGCGCAGGCGCTGCTGGAGCTCGGTGACCTCGGGGCCCCGGTCGCCCCGGCTCAGGACCGGTTCGTCGGCCCGGTCCTCGTCCGCCCCCTCGGCGGAGCCTGCATCCGCGGCCTCGCTGCTCGTCGGGGACCGGGTCGGCTCGGCCGACCGGGACGGGCTCGGCGAGGCGCTGGACGCGGATGCCGACGGCGACGCGGTGGGCGACGGGCTCTCACTGACGGACGCGGACGGGGAGGCGGACGTCGGCGGCGCGGAGGTGGGCGGCGCGGAGGGCGACACGGACGCCGCGCTCGTCGAGGCGTCCGGTACGGCCGCCCGTACGTCCTGCGGCGGTGCGCCGTCCCGCGACGGCGTCTCGTACGAGAACAGCCCGCTCGCGATCCCGGCCGCCGCCACGACCGAGACGACGGCCGCGCAGACGCCCAGCAGCACGGTACGGCGACGACGGCGCCCCGGCCTCTCGTCACCGTGGCCGGGCGAGGCGGGCCCCGGGCCGTCGGCCCCCTCGAACAGGTGCGGGTCGACGGGGACGGGAGCGGCGGCCGGGGGTGCGAAGGAAGTCGGGAGCGCGGCGGTGGCGTCCACGGCGGGCAGCACGACGGTGGCGTCAGCGTCGGGCGAGGCGACGGGCCGGGCGGCTGGGGCGGCCGTCGGGTCCACCGCGGGGCCGACCGCACGCAGCGGCATGGTCGCCTCGGCCGGGGGTGCGTCCGGCATGGTCGGCGCGGCGGATGCCTGTTCGTCCGACCGCCCGGCCGCGGCCCCCTGCGCCGCCGCCCCGTCGAGCTCGACGTACGGCCGTATCCGCAGCGGGTCGAAGTCCTCCGCCGCGGCCGCCTCCGCCGTACGGGCGTCGCGCAGGGCGTCGGACGCCCGCTGGGTGCAGGCGCAGGACGGGGTGTTGTCGGCGCCCCGGGGGGCACCGCATTCCGGGCACAGATGCCCCGTTGACTCGTCCACGTGTTCGTTCCTCCCCTCGCGTCTCCCCTCGCGAACTCCAGAGATTATCCAGACCTCCTCCACACCGTTGGCCACGAGCCCCCGGAAGAAAGGCTTCCGGACAGGACTCAACAGGCCATAACTGGTCACACCGATCACGATGGGATGGGAACGAGACCGCGGGAGGTCTTCATGGCCGGGGACGCGCACGCGACGACGGAGCAGGGGCGGGACGCACGCGACGGACACGTGTCCGGCAACGTCCTCGTCTCGATCGGTGCCCTGCTCCTCGGGATGCTGCTGGCGGCTCTCGACCAGACGATCGTGTCGACGGCGCTGCCGACGATCGTCAGCGAACTCGGCGGCATGGACCACCTCTCCTGGGTGGTCACCGCGTACCTGCTGGCCTCGACCGCGGCGACCCCGCTGTGGGGCAAGCTCGGCGACCAGTACGGCCGGAAAAGGCTGTTCCAGATCGCGATCGTGATCTTCCTGGTCGGCTCGGGACTGTGCGGCGCGGCGCAGGACATGACGCAGCTCATCGCGTTCCGCGCGCTCCAGGGACTCGGCGGCGGCGGGCTGATGGTGCTGTCGATGGCGATCGTCGGCGACCTCGTCTCCCCCCGCGAACGCGGTCGCTACCAAGGGCTGTTCGGTGCCGTCTTCGGGGCCACCAGCGTGCTGGGCCCGCTGCTCGGCGGGCTGTTCACCGAGCACCTGAGCTGGCGCTGGGTGTTCTACATCAACCTGCCTATCGGTGTCGTCGCGCTCGCCGTGATCGCGACGGTGCTGCGCATCCCGCGCAAGTCCACGCGGCACGTCATCGACTACCTCGGTACGTTCCTCATCGCGTCCGTCGCCACCTGCCTGGTGCTGGTGGCGTCCCTGGGCGGGACGACGTGGGGCTGGGGCTCGCCGCAGATCGTGGGACTCGCGGTCCTGGGCGTCGTACTCGCCGTCGCGTTCGTGGCCGCCGAGCGGCGGGCCGCCGAACCCGTCCTGCCCCTCAAGCTCTTCCGCATCCGCACCTTCACCCTCTCCGCGCTCATCAGCTTCATCGTCGGTTTCGCGATGTTCGGCGCGATGACCTATCTGCCGACGTTCCTCCAGGTCGTCCAGGGCGTCAGCCCGACCATGTCCGGCGTGCACATGCTGCCCATGGTGCTCGGACTGCTGCTGTCCTCGACCCTCTCCGGACAGATCGTCAGCCGCACCGGCCGCTGGAAGGTGTTCCCGGTCGCGGGCACCGGCATCACCGCCCTCGGCCTGCTCCTCCTCCACCAGCTGGACGAGAACAGCTCGACGGGCGTGATGAGCGGCTTCTTCTTCGTCTTCGGCCTGGGCCTCGGCCTGGTCATGCAGGTCCTGGTCCTGATCGTGCAGAACGCCGTCTCGTACGAGGACCTGGGCGTCGCCACCTCCGGCGCGACGTTCTTCCGCTCCATCGGGGCCTCCTTCGGCGTCGCCATCTTCGGCACGGTCTTCGCGAGCCGCCTCGGCGACAAACTCACCGACGCCTTCGCCGGCACCCAGCTGCCGCCCGGCGTCTCCGTGGGCGGGCTGGAGGCCGACCCGCGCGGCATCCCCGCCCTGCCGGCCGACCTGCGCCCGCCGGCCCTGCACGCGTACGCCTCGTCCATCACCGACGTCTTCCTGTATGCCGTTCCCGTCGCCCTCGTCGGCTTCGTCCTCGCCTGGTTCCTGAAGGAGGACCGGCTGCGCGGCTCGGTCACGGCGCCGGACGTCACGGAGACGCTCGCCAGCAACCCGGTGGAGCGGTCGTCGTACGACGAGGTCTGCCGTGCGCTGTCCGTGCTCGGTACCCGGGAGGGCCGGCGGGAGATCTACCAGGAGATCACCGCGAAGGCGGGGTACGACCTGCTCCCCGCGGCGAGCTGGCTGCTGCTGCGGATCAGGAAGTACGGCAGTCAGGAACCGGGTGTGCTGGCCGAGCGCACCACCGTCCCGCTGACCGTCGTCATCGAGGCGTCCCGTCAGGTCGAGGAGCGCCGCCTCGCCCTCCGCAGCGGCCTCGACCTCGTCCTGTCCGCCGAGGGTCACGAGGTCGCCGAACGGCTCGCCCAGGCCCGCGAGGAGTCCCTCGGCGAGCTCCTCGGCGACTGGTGGGGCCCGGACCGGCCGACGGACCTGATCCAGCTGGTCAAGGAGCTGAACGGCGAGCTGTGCGGCTCGGAGGCGGAACGCCCGCACAACGGGCGCCCGGTGAACCGGCTCAACTGAGGTGCGCGCAGCCGTATGCCAGTACGCCCGCGCGGCCGCCGACGGTCTTCCGTTCCAGCTCGCCGGGGCCGGTCCGGTGCCCTTCGTGGAGCAGGTACCAGCGGTCGCCGCCGACGGTCCATGTCGTCATGGCGCCCCTTGCCGGCAGCGCGCCTAGGCCGCCCGCAACCGGACATGGGTCACCCCGGGCGAGTCCAGCACCTGCGTCTTCCGCCACTCGATGTGCTGGTCCCCGAGCCCGTCGAAGAGCCGCCGGCCGCCGCAGGCGAGCACGGGCACGACGTGCAGCAGCAACTCGTCCAGCCATCCGGCCCGGATGAACTGCTGCACCAGGTCCGCCCCGCCGGCCAGCGAGACGTCCTTCTCCCCGGCCGCCTTCCGGGCGAGGGCGAGGGCGTGTTCGGGGCCCTCGGTGACGAAGTGGAAGGTGGTGCCGCCCTGCTTCACCAGCGACTCGCGCGCATGGTGGGTGACGACGTGGACCGGCATGTGGAAGGGCGGGTCCTCGCCCCACGGGAGCTCACCGTTGATGTACATGCCGTGACCCATGACCACCGCCCCCGGCCGCTCGATCCACGCAGCGATCAGCTGGTCGTCGGGGCCGGTGTCCCCGCCCTCCATCCCCTGCATCCTCCGGAACGTCCGCAGCCCGTACAGCCACTGGTGCAGCCGCTCCCCGCCGATGCCGAGCGGGTGCTCGCGTCCCGAATCGGGACCGGCGACGTATCCGTCGAGCGACATGGCCAGCCGTGCGATGACCTCACCCATCACGATCTCCTCAGTCGGTGACTCCCTCTACACCTGTGCGTCGATCGGGCCGGTGCCGAATCGACACGCCGTCACCACGAATACGCAGACCGTTTGGGTGCCGCCGTCCGGGCTACCCGGTCGGGGAAACCGGCCCGTACGGAGAGCCGGTTGGGTCGAGAACCCGGAAGGCACTCATGTCCACAGGCGTGATCATCGCTCTGATCGTGATCGTGGCGGCCATCGTGATCGTCGCGGCCGTCCTGATGTCGCGGGCCCGGCGCGGGCCCGGCGGCCAGAACCTGAAGCGGCGCTTCGGGCCCGAGTACGACCGGGCAGTGGCCCGGCACGACGGGGACGCCAAGGCGGCCGAACAGGAACTGGCCGAACGCGTGGAGCGGCACGGATCGCTGCGCGAGCGGTCCCTGGAGCCCGCGCAGCGCGAGCAGTACGAAGCCCGCTGGACGGCCGCCCAGGAGCGGTTCGTCGACTCGCCCCGGGAGGCCGTGGCCGAGGCGGACCGGCTGCTCGCCGAACTGGCCGGCGCCCGGGGCTTCCCGGACGGCGCCCGGCACGACGAACAGCTCGACGCGCTGTCCGTGCACCACGCACACCACGTGCACGGCTACCGGCGCCTGCACCGCGTCGCCGCCGCGGGCGGAAGCGGGGCGCAGAACGGCGACGGCCGGTCCGGCACCGAGGAGATGCGCGAGGCCATGGTCGAGGCACGGGCCCTGTTCGAGGACCTGGTGCGCCCGGCCCGGAACCGGGAGGAGTCCCGGAAGACCGTCGAAAGGTCCGACGGCGGTACGGCACAGGGCCGCGCTGACGGCCGTGCCCACCAGCCGCCACCACGCGAAGGGGAGTTGAGCGAACATGACGGATGCGACGAGCGGTGCGGGTGCCGAGGGCGCTCCGCGCGACGGGAAGCCGCGGGGGCGGGCGACGGTTCCGCCGGCGACCCCGGGCCGTGACCCGGTGACAGGCGAGAAGGTCGCGGGCAACGTGCCGACGGACACGACCGCAGGACGCGGCCGTGAGACGGAGCGGGGCGGCGCAGCGGCTCCCGGGGCGTCCGGCGCCACCACCGGCGGGCTCGGCGGCGAGACCGCCACGGGCCGCGACAGCGCCCCGGCCCCGGCGGGCACCCCGGGCAGCCACGGCCCCTCCGGGACCTCGAGGGACGCGGCGCCGCTGGTCACCGGTTCCGAGCAGAGCCACGGCAGCCACGGTTCCGAGCGCGGTGCCGGCGGCCACGACGGCGCCCACGGCTCGAGCCTGCTGCCGCACGACGAGAGCGACAAGCTCACCCAGCGGCTGCAGCACGCGGTCGCCGGATTCGTGGACGGGCCGAAGACCGCGGTCGAGGAGGCCGACCACGTCCTGGAGGAGGCCGCCGCCCGCTTCACCGACGCGGTGACACAGCGGCGCCGTACCCTGCGCAACTCGTGGCAGGCCACGGACAGCGGCACCGAGGGCAAGCCGACGACGTCCACCGACACCGAGCAACTCCGCCTGGCGCTGCGGGACTACCGCGAACTGGCGGAGCGGCTGCTGCGTATCTGAGGCCTCCGGGCCATGAGGGCCTTCGGACCATGAGGGCCTTCGGGTCCGAGGCCCGGGTCGCCCGGCGCTCCCGCCACTGCCGTACGGCGTCCTCGACGCCGTACGGCAGTACGCATGTCCGGAGGGGGCCGGCGGAGGTGTGAACGTGACGTCGTGGATCTTGACGTCGACCTTGCGCAGCGCGAGGGGAAACCCGGTCTCGAACGGAATTCCGGGTGGTGTTCGCTCGGTCGTGAGCCGATTGTGCCGGACGGCTCCGGGCCGGGCGATCTATCATGCGGCGGCTGTGTAAGGACACTTCAGGAGGAGCGCACGTGCTCGAACTCACCATGGCCGCCGTCTCCGCGGCGGAGGAGGGTGCCACGGCCGGCATGCTCATGGCCGACTCACCCAGCGAGCCGGGGGCCGTGCTGCGGGTGGGCCGGGACAAGTCCGTGTGCCGTCTCGCGACACCGGACGACTGGCTGTTCGTCTCCAGGGTCCATCTGGAGTTCCTCTGCGGCCCGGACGGCACCTGGCACCTGACCTGGCTGCAGGGCTCCCAGCCCGACCCGTCCTCCGAGGTCCGCCTCACCGTCGGCGAGTACGCGCAGTCGCTCACCTACGGCGGGACCGTGCCGCTGCCCAGGGGCGGCAGCGGCGAGATCATCGTCCAGGACCGCACCGCCCCGCGCAGCGTCAACGTGGGCTTCTTCCACGAGGTCTGAGGGAGAGGCGGGAGCAGGGGCCACGGAGGCGGGAGCAGGGGCTACGCGAGGACCCGCGCCAGCGCGAAGCCGTCGTAGCCCTTGCCGCCCACCGTCTGGATCGCGGTACCGCTCAGCCTCGGGTGCTTGCCGATCAGTTCGATGGCGGTCCGGGTGCCCTGGACGTCGGGGGCGGTGCTGTCGGCGTCGGCGACCCGGCCGTCCCGCACCACGTTGTCGACGACGATCAGGCTGCCGACGCTGGTCAGCCGGAGCGCCCACTCCACGTAGTGCGGGTTGTTGGCCTTGTCGGCGTCGATGAAGACCAGGTCGAAGGGGGCCGGGTTCTCGTCGGCCAGCTTGGGCAGCGACTCCAGGGCCGCGCCCACCCGCACCTCGACCAGCTTGTCCAGGCCCGCGCGGGCGATGTTGCGGGTGGCGACCTCGGCGTGCCGGGGGCTGTACTCCAGGGAGATCAGGCGGCCGTCGGCGGGCAGCGCGCGGGCCAGCCAGATGGTGCTGTAGCCGCCGAGAGTGCCGATCTCCAGGATGGTGCGGGCGCCCTGGATCTCGGCGAGGAGCTGGAGGAGCTTGCCCTGGGGCGCCGTGACGTTGACGCGCGGCAGTTCGGCCGCCTCGCTGTCGCGCAGGGCCGCCTCCAGGGCCTCGTCGTCCCGCGCGAGGTGGGTGGTGAAGTAGTCGTCGACGTCGTCCCAGCGCTGCGACTCGCTCATGCACCTGTGCCTTTCGTATGGCTAGTTAGAATTGCTAACTAGCTGCGCTAACGAATATAGTCGCGTGCCGGATGCCTGTCAGGGACTTCCCACGGGCGGGTTTCAGCCGATCGGCCCAGACGGTGTCAGTGCCCCTCGACCGAGGGCGCCGAGCCCGGCAGCGGCCGGCCGGCCGACTCCGCCATGAACCACACCGCCACACCGCCGATCACGGCCGCGGCCATCATGTAGTACGCGGGCATCATCATGTTCCCGGTCGCGCCGATCAGCGCCGTCACCACCAGCGGGGTCGTTCCGCCGAACAGCGACACCGACACGTTGAAGCCGATGGACAGGGAGCCGTAGCGGACCCTCGTCGGGAACAGCGCCGGCAGCGCGGACGGCATCGCCGCCGTGAAGCAGACCAGCAGCAGGCCCAGAGCGCCCATGCCGAGCGCGACCGCGAGCAGGCTGCCCTGGCGGATCAGCAGCAGGGCCGGGACGGACAGCAGCAGGAAGCCCGCGCAGCCCGCGGCGATGACGGGACGGCGGCCGATCCGGTCGGTCAGGGCACCGGCGAAGGGCTGGACGATCATCATCAGGGCCATCACGCCCAGGACGACGAGCAGACCGTGCGTCTCGTCGTACCGGAGCTCACTGGTCAGATAGCTCGGCATGTACGACAGCAGCATGTAGTCGGTGACGTTGAAGACCAGCACGAGGCCGACGCACAGCAGCAGCGCCCGCCACTGGCCGGTGATCATCTCGCGCAGCGGCACCTTCGGGCGGTCCGCCTCGGCCTTCGCGACCTCGGCCGCGAACGCCGGGGTCTCCTCCAGGCGCAGCCGCAGGTACAGGCCGATGAGGCCCATCGGGCCCGCGATCAGGAACGGGATCCGCCAGCCCCAGCTCAGCAGGTCGTCGCTGGACAGCAGGGCGGTCATCAGCGTGACCAGGCCCGCGCCGCCGACGTACCCGGCGAGCGTGCCGAACTCCAGCCAGCTGCCGAGGAAGCCGCGCCGCTTGTCGGGGGCGTACTCGGCGATGAAGGTGGAGGCGCCCGCGTACTCGCCGCCGGTGGAGAAGCCCTGGACCAGGCGGGCGGCCAGCAGGAGGAGCGGAGCGCCGACGCCGATCGTGGCGTACGACGGGATGAGACCGATGGCGAAGGTGCCCGCGGCCATCATGATCATCGTGACGGCGAGGACCTTCTGCCGTCCGACGCGGTCACCGAGCGGCCCGAAGACCATGCCGCCGAGCGGGCGGACCAGGAAGGCCGCGGCGAAGGCGCCGAACGTGGAGAGCAGCTGGGCGGTGGGGTTGCCGGACGGGAAGAAGACCTTGCCCAGCGTGACCGCGATGTAGCTGTAGACACCGAAGTCGAACCACTCCATCGCGTTGCCCAGCGCGGCGGCCCTGACGGCACGCTTCACCAGAGCCGGGTCCGTGACGGTGGCGTTCTCCGGGGTGGGGACGGGGGGCGGGGACGCGGCGACTGTGGCAGTCGTCAAAACGACGCTCGCCTCCTTTCGACGGCGACGGGGGACGGTCCTGCGCGACAGCGCCGGCGGGCAGGCAGAAAATCGACCATAGGGGTACTTGTCCTGTTCACGTGCCGTACACGACTGCTTGCAGGGTGCACGTAAATGCGCTGTATGCAGGCCCGTGCCCCGGTCCCGGAGTCGATGTCCCGGTGACTCGTTGTGATCCTTCTCGCGTCCTGCGCAGGCAACCGAATCTCCGGCGGACTATCGTCATCCGGACAAAAGGAGAGCGGACGTCAGGGGAAGCAGGGGTTGCCCGCGTCTCTCTCCGGGGGATGGTGCGAGCCCCCGAGGGTTCGCTGAGCGATCCGGCGCAGCGATGCGTGGGACGACGGGGCGGAGGCCGACGCGGCGTGGCAAATGCGGAGCACAGCGGGCGACCGGCAGAAGCGTTCGGGGCGGCAGCCGGCGGCCCGGCCACGCCTGCCCGGGCCCGCCTCCGCGCGGCCCGGCTCGGCCTGTGGCTGGTCGCCGTGGTCCTCGCCGTCAGACAGGTGGCCGTCGTCCTCAGTACCCCGCGGGGGGACCGGCTGACGGATCTGGAGACCTGGGTCGGTCCGAACGGCGTCCTGCATGTGAAGGGCTCGCTGTACGACTCGACGCGCTTCACCGGTACTCCTTTCGGTGGACTGGTGATGAAGCCGCTCACCAGAGCCGCCGAACAGGCCCTCGGCTGGGGCTGGACCTTCGGCACGCTGCTGCTGGTCGTCGCGCTCGGCCTGGTCGCCGCCCGCGCCCTGCCCCAGCCCGTCGGCCGCCGCGCCTCCCTGCTCGCCGCGCCGGTCGCGATCAGCCTGCTGATGCTGTCGCTGCCGGTGCGCAACACGCTCTGGCTCGGCCAGACCAGCGTCATCCCGGTCCTGCTTGTACTGCTCGGCTGCTTCGCCGTACGTGGCCAGCGCGCCAGCGGCCTGCTCATCGGCTTCGCCGCCGCCCTGCAGCCCACCGTCCTGCTCTTCGCCCCGCTGCTGTGGTTCACCGGCCGCCGCAAGGCCGCCCTGTCCACCGGCGTCACCTTCGCCGGATGTACGGCGCTCGCCTGGGCGGCGATGCCGCACGACTCGTACACCTACTGGGTGCACCACATGGCCGGCGTGGGCCTCGGCGGCAAGGCCGACGACCTCGCCAACCAGTCCCTGCACGGGTTCCTGCTCCGCCTGGGTCTGTCCGGCCCCCTGGAGATCGCCCTCTTCCTGCTGCTGGGCGCCGCGGTCGCCGCCCTCGGCCTGGGCCGCGCCGTGCGCTACGCCCGCGACGGACAGCTCCTGCTCGCCGTCGCGACCACCGGCTGCGCGGCGATCGCCGTCTCGCCGACCACCTGGCAGCACCAACTGCTGTGGGTGCTGCTGGCGGTCGTCGGCCGGGTCGGCAAGCGGGCCTCCGACCGGTACGTGTGGCCGGTCGCCGTCGTCCTGGTGATGACGCTGCCCGCGAAGATGATGCTGCCGAACATGGCGGCGCTGTACGCCCTGCGGGACAACGCGGTGCTGCTCGCGGCCGTCGCGGCGGCCACCGTCATCCCGTTCCTGTCCCGCACCTCGCCGTACTACCAGTCACCGATCCCGACGCAGTACGCCGCGCCCGTCCCCGCACGCCTGCGGCACGTCCCGCTCCTGCCCTTCCTGCGCCGGGTCCTCAGCCGCCCCAACCTCCTGCTGGAGCTGCTGCTCATCCGCGTCACGTACGCCGCCTACCAGCAGGTGCGCCTCGCGGCGACCGGCGGCTCCAACTCGGCCGGCCGGGCCAGGGCCGAGGAGCACGGCCACCAGATCCACGACATGGAGCGATGGCTCCACATCGACATCGAGTACTGGGCCAACCACGCGGTCGTCAAGGTCGACTGGATCCGCGAGTTCTTCGACTTCTACTACACGTCGTTCCACTTCGTCGTCCCGCTGAGCGTCCTCGCCGTCCTGTACTGGCGCCGTCCCGTCGACTACCGCTGGGCCCGCTCCTCCCTCGGCTTCACCACCCTGCTCGCCCTCGTCGGCTTCTGGCTCTACCCGCTCGCGCCGCCGCGCCTGATGCCGAACCTCGGCATCATCGACACCGTGCACGGCGTCCAGGACTTCTCCAAGCCGGACTACGGCACCCTGACCGCCCTCACCAACCAGTACGCGGCGATGCCCTCCCTCCACTTCGGCTGGTCCCTGTGGTGCGGGCTCGTCATCGCGATCATCGCGCCGAGAGGGTGGATGAAGGCCCTGGGCCTGCTGCACCCGCTCTTCACGGTCACGGCGATCGTGGTGACCGGCAACCACTGGGTGCTGGACGCGGCGGGCGGTGCGTTGGTCGTGGTGGCGGGCTTCGGGCTGGCGTATCTGTTCCAGGGGCCGCGGGCACGGCTGACGACGGCCGTCGCCGCCGACAGCGAGCCGGCCCGGGTGAAGGATCTGAAGGATCCCGCTCCGAGCTGAACCGGTGCGGGCGGGGCCGTGGGCGCAGGTCGGACGGGCCGACGGCGCCGGGAAGCCGTCGGCCCGAGTGCCGGCCGGTCAGCCGGTGCTGACCTGGAGTTCCTTGACGCCGTTGATCCACGCGGAGCGCAGTCGCCGGGGGTCTCCCGTCGGCCTGAGGCCGGGCATCGCATCGGCGATCGCGTTGAAGATGAGGTCGATCTCCAGCACGGCCAGGGACTTGCCGAGGCAGTAGTGCGGGCCTCCGCCGCCGAAGCCGAGGTGGGGGTTCGGGTCGCGGGTGATGTCGAAGGCGTCCGGGTTCTCGAACACCTCGGAGTCGTGGTTGGCGGAGGCGTAGAAGAGGCCGACCCGGTCGCCCTTCTTGATCTGCTTGCCGCCCAGTTCGGTGTCCTGGGTGGCGGTGCGCTGGAAGGAGTTGACCGGTGTGGCCCAGCGGACGATCTCCTCGGCGGCGGTCGCCGGCCGCTCCGCCTTGTACAGCTCCCACTGGTCGGGGTGGGTGAGGAAGGCGTGCATGCCGTGGGTGATGGCGTTGCGCGTGGTCTCGTTGCCCGCGACGGCCAGCATCAGCACGAAGAACCCGAACTCGTCCGAGTTGAGGGTGCCCTCGTCCTCGGCCGACACCAGTGTCGTCACGATGTCCTTGGCCGGGCACCGCTTGCGGTCGGCGGCCATGTTCATCGCGTAGGCGATGAGTTCGGTGGCCGATTCCTGGCCGACCTCCTCGGTGATCGCGTACTCCGGATCGTCGTACGAGATCATCTTGTTGGACCAGTCGAAGATCTTGGCCCGGTCGTCCTGCGGGATCCCGATGAGCTCGGCGATCGCCTGGAGCGGCAGCTCGCAGGCGACCTGGGTGACGAAGTCGAAGGAGCCGGAGCGGGCGCGGGCCTCCGCGACGATCGCGTGGGCTCGGGCACGCAGGGTGTCCTCCAGGGCGCGGATGGCCCGCGGGGTGAACACGCGCTGCACGATCTGGCGGACGCGGGTGTGTTCCGGCGGGTCCATGTTGAGCAGGATCAGCCGCTGGGCGTCGATCGCGTCGCGCTCGATGTGCTCGTTGAAGCGGATGATCGCCGTGTTGAGGTACGAGGAGAAGAGCTCCGGGTGGGTCGAGACGTACTTGACGTCCGCGTGCCGGGTGACGGCCCAGTACCCGTCGTCCTGGAAGCCGGCGAGGTTCGAGGTCTGGGGGATCCAGCAGACCGGCTCGGCTCGGCGCAGCTCGGCGAACTCCGGCAGCGGGACGCGGTGTTGCAGCAGATCGGGGTCGGAGAAGTCGAACCCGTCGGGGAGAGCTGGACAGGGCATGGGCGACTCCAGCTGAGGGTCTGGGCCGTGGTGTTGCCTGACGGTCCATCAGGGATGAGGTCGCCGTGAAGGTAGTAACGGGTTCTAGAAGTAGCAAGGGGTGCGGCGCCTCGAATTGGCTGCACGCCCCTTGCGGTGGCGGGCGACCGGTCAGCAGACTGCAGGTGGAACTAGAACACGTACTAGTTCCGCGTGGCGGGCCGGGCCGGGACGCCCCCGCGCCGCGCGGGTACCGGAGGAGAGGAACTCCCCATGGCCGCGGAACCCGTGATCGTCGAGGCCGTACGCACCCCCATCGGCAGGCGCGGCGGCGCGCTCGCCAACCTGCATCCCGCCTATCTCCTGGGCGAGACCTACCGTGAACTCCTCGGCCGCACCGGCATCCCCGCCGACTGCGTCGAACAGATCGTCGGCGGCACCGTCACCCACGCCGGCGAACAGTCCATGAACCCCGCGCGCACGGCCTGGCTGGCCGTCGGGCTGCCGTACGAGACGGCGGCGACGACCGTCGACGCGCAGTGCGGATCCTCGCAGCAGGCCTCGCACATGGTGGCCAACATGATCGCCGCGGGCGTGATCGACGTGGGCATCAGCTGTGGCGTCGAGTCGATGTCACGGGTGCCGCTGGGGTCCGGGTCGAAGCACGGGCCGGGCAAGCCGTTCCCCGACGAGTGGAACGTGGATCTGCCGAACCAGTTCGAGGCGGCGGAGCGGATCGCCCGACACCGGGGCCTGACCCGGGAGAACGTCGACTCGCTGGGGCTTCTCTCGCAGGAGCGGGCCGCGGTGGCCTGGGCCGAGGAGCGGTTCAAGCGCGAGACGTTCGCCGTACAGGTGCCGACGACCGAGGAGGAACAGCGGGCCGGGCAGGGTATGTGGCGGCTGGTCGACCGGGACGAGGGGCTGCGCGACACGTCCATGGAGGCGCTGGCCAGGCTGAAGCCGATCATGCCGACCGCCGTGCACACGGCGGGCAACTCCTCCCAGATCAGCGACGGTTCGGCGGCGATCATGTGGGCGTCCAAGCGGATGGCCCGCGCGCTGAAGCTGCGGCCCCGGGCACGGATCGTCGCCCAGGCGCTGGTGGGTGCCGACCCGCATTTCCACCTGGACGGGCCGATCGACGCGACGCGGGCGGTGCTGGGGAAGGCCGGCATGGCGATGAAGGACATCGACGTCGTCGAGATCAACGAGGCGTTCGCGTCCGTGGTGCTGAGCTGGGCGCAGGTCTTCGAGCAGGACCTGGAGAAGGTCAACGTCAACGGTGGCGCGATCGCGCTCGGGCACCCCGTCGGGGCGTCCGGGGTCCGGCTCATCACGACCGCGCTGCATGAACTGGAGCGCGTGGACAAGGAGTTCGCGCTGGTGACGATGTGCGCGGGCGGCGGGCTGGCCACCGGGACGATCATTCAGCGGCTGTAGTCGCTGTCCATGCAGCTGTCCATGCAGCTGTCCACGTCGCCGTGGCCGCTCAGGATGACGCTCCGTAGCGGGCGACGATCATGGCGGCACGGTGGTGCAGGGTGGCACGCAGTTCTTCCGGGGCCAGGACCTCCGCGTGCGTGGCGTGCTGCCACAGCGCCCACTCGGCGTGCCGCGCATCCTGGAAGACCAGGTTCAGTCGCAGTCGGCCGTCCGCGTCGGATTCCTCGGCGCGGACGGCCAGCGCGGTGCCCACCAGGTGGTCCCGCCGCGCCGGGTCCACCCGTACCAGCACGGCGAGTTGGTCGCCTCCGGTGCGGAACCGCGCGCTGCGTTCCTGCCAGGCCTGGTCCAGGTCGACCGTGCCCGGACGCTGCGCGGGTTCGTCCAGCGCCTCGGCGGCCAGCACCCGGGACAGCCGGTACGTGCGGTCCGCGCCGCCCCTCGTGGCCAGCAGGTAGCCCTGCTCGCGGACGGTGACCAGGCCGATCGGGTCCACCGTGCGCCACTTCGGGGTCTGGTCCACAGCTGCGTACTGGATGCGCAGCCTGTGTCCGGCGAACACGGCGCGCCGGACCTCGGCCGCGATGGTGTCGGACACCTCGTCCGCGGTCACGCGGCGCGAGAGGAGGTCGGTCTCCGGGTCGATGAGCAGGCGCTGCGCCGCGCCGGCCGCGGTGTCCCGAAGGCCTTCGGGCAGTGCGTCGACCAGTTTGAGCATGGCGGAGGCGAGTGCCGAGCCGAGGCCGAACAGCTGCGCGCCGCGCCGTGATCCGACGACCAGCAGGGCCAGCGCCTCGTCGTGGTTCAGTCCGGTGAGCGCCGTCCGGAAATCGGGCAACAACGCGAAACCGCCGTGCCTGCCGCGTTCGGCGTAGACCGGGACACCGGCCGCGGACAGCGCCTCCATGTCGCGCAGCACCGTGCGGGTGGACACCTCCAGCTCACTGGCCAGCATGTCCGCGGTCATCCGACCGCGCTGACGCAGGAGGAGCACCAGGGAAACCAACCGGTCGGCCCGCACGCGGAAAAGCTAGCAAAAATACATGACCAAGGGTGTCACGTTTTGTTGGGAGGCTCCCTCACACGACGTCAGAAGGCTCGGCACTGCCGAGCCGATGGACCACGTACGGTCCGTGAATCGAAGGGAGCCAGTGCTGCAATGGAACGAAATGCGGTCAACCCGGTGTCGTGGTCGGTGGAGATGGGCTTCAACCAGGGTGAGGTCGTCTCCGGGCACTCGCGCACCCTGTACATCTCGGGACAGACCGCGATGAGCAGCGAAGGAAAGCCCGAGCACGACGGTGACATGGCGGCGCAGCTGGCGCTGAGCGTCGACAACGTCGAGGCCGTGCTCGCCGAGGCCGGCATGTCCCTCTCGCATCTCGTCCGGCTCAACGTCTACACGACCGACGTCGACCTGCTCTTCCAGCACTACGGCGTGCTGGCCGGACGGCTGGGCGCTGCCGGGGTCGCGCCGGCCACCACGATGCTCGGGGTGACGCGTCTGGCGATCCCCGGCCAGATGGTCGAGCTCGAGGGCACCGCCGTCGCGTGAGGTGATCTCGTCCCTTCCGCTGCTCCTGCCCGTCGGAACCGGCACGACTTGCCCTGTGGCGGGCGAAGGCGGCGGCCCCGGGGATCGGGGGCCGCCGCCTTCGCGGAGAGGGGGCTGATCGGTAGAGGGGGCTGACCGGGGGTGGATCAGTACCAGCCGTTGGCCTGCCAGAAGGCCCAGGCGCCGGTCGGGCTGCCGTAGCGGGAGTTCATGTAGTCGAGGCCCCACTCGATCTGGGTCTCGGCGTTGGTCTTCCAGTCGGAGCCGGCGGAGGCCATCTTGGAGCCGGGCAGGGCCTGGACCAGGCCGTAGGCGCCGGAGGAGGCGTTCGTGGCGTCGACGTCCCAGCCGCTCTCGTGCTCGACGATCTTGCTGAAGGCGTTGTACTGCGCGGTGTCCGGGATCAGTTTGTGCGCGATCGACTTCGCCTCGGTGGCCGAGACCGTGGTGGCCGCGTGGGCGGGGGCCGCGGTCAGGGCCATGCCGACGGCGGCTGAGGCCAGCGCCACGGCGGTGAGGGCCTTCTTCGGGGAAGCGATGCGACGAACGATGCGGGCGACGGACACGGAGAACCTTTTCTTCGGGGACGGGGTGCCGGGCCTGCCGTGACCAGCCGGTGCGGGCGGCGGTGGCATGCCGCGGCGCCGCGGCCCTGGGGGCACGTCGGCGCCGTGCGACGTCATCCAGAGAAACAGGCCGGGGCTGCGTCCGCAATGACCGCTTTTACTAGTTGTGGCCGCACGTAGGGGTTTGGTCCGCCATGTGACCTGGCTCTCGATGCGCAGGTCAGAGGCGCTGCGTGCGCGTACATGCCACGCGCACACGGCTACGGCCCGGCTTCGTAGGTGACCTGCGTCATGTGGGGTGCTTCACCGTGTGCCCGCCGCCGTGCCACGGCGAGCGCACGGCGGTTCACTCAGCGTGGGAGCCGAAAGTGACCGGTGTCTCGAAGGCCGCCCGGCGGGTGGCGCGGCGCAGGGCCCGGAGGATCGCCGGGCCGATCGTCACCGTCAGGGCGACCGTGACGAGCGCCCGGCCCCCGTCCCAGCCGAGCGACGTGGCCAGGCAGTACGCGACGAAGCGGGCCAGGTTGGCGGCGACCGCCCCGTCCGGCTGGAAGGCGATGTTCGAGGCGTTCTCCCTCATGAAGGTCCAGCCCGCGAGGTTGGTGATCGTGCCGTAGGCGAAGGCGGACAGGAAGCCGTAGACGGCGAGGAGCGCCAGTTCGGGGCGACCGCGCAGGCGGTCGGGGCCCGGCAGCAGGCCCGCGCCCATCGTGAACCAGCCCATCGCCAGCATCTGGAACGGCATCCACGGACCCACCCCGCCCGTGAGCAGCGCCGACGCGAACATCGTCACCGAGCCCAGCACGAAGCCGAAGCCAGGGCCGAGCACGCGACCGCTCAGCACCATCAGGAAGAACATCGGCTCGATGCCGGCCGTCCCGGCGCCGATGGGCCGCAGGGCCGCACCGGTCGCGGCCAGTACGCCGAGCATCGCCACCGCCTTCGGGCCGAGGCCGGACTCGGAGATCGTCGCCGCCAGGACGGCCACCAGGAGGAGCAGCAGTCCCGCGAAGAGCCACGGGGCATCCTGCGCGTGCGCGCCGGCCCGGGAGGCCGGCGGGGCGAGGAACGGCCAGCCCAGGGCGGCCACGCCGACCGCGCTCACGAGGACCAGGGCGGCGAGGGAACGAGGGCCCAGCCGGACGGCCTTGGCCTGGCGGGTGTCCGTCATGCCAGCGCCCGCCTCACCTGTGTGACCGTGAGCCACTTCTGCGGCGCGAGGATCTTCGTGACCTGCGGGGCGAAGGAGGGAGAGGCCACCACCACGTCCGCCGTCGGACCGTCCGCGATCACCTCGCCGTCGGCGAGGAGCACCACCCGGTGCACGAGCTCGGCGGCCAGTTCCACGTCGTGCGTCGCCAGGACGATCGCGTGCCCCTCGGCCGCCAGCCCGCGCAGCACGGCGACCAGGCGGGCCTTCGCCGCGTAGTCCAGGCCCCGGGTCGGCTCGTCGAGGAGCAGGAGGGGAGGGCGGGCCGTCAGGACCACGGCCAGCGCGAGGGCGAGCCGCTGGCCCTCGGAGAGGTCGCGGGGATGGGTGCCGTCGGTGACACCGGGAAGCAGCTCGGTGACCAGGGCCCGGCAGGTGCCCGGCGCCGCGCCGGCGTCCCGGTCGGCGGCCTCGCACTCGGCGGCGACCGTGTCGGCGTACAGCAGGTCGCGTGGCTCCTGCGGTACGAGACCCACGCGGCTGACCAGCTCGGGTGGCGCCGTGCGGTGCGGTACGACGTCGCCGACCCGCACCGATCCGGCGGCCGGCTCCACCAGGCCGACCAGCGCGGACAGCAGCGTCGACTTTCCGGCGCCGTTGCGGCCCATGAGCGCCACGGTCTCGCCGGGTGCGACGGTCAGGTCGACGTGACGCAGGGCCTGGACGCGGCCGCGGCGGACGGCGAGGGAGCGGACTTCGGCCGGAGGCGCGGCAGTCGGGGCGGGGGCGGGCCTCTTGCGGAGGCGCCAACGGGACGACGCGAGGGGAGCGGCGGGTTCGGGCGGCGCCGGGGGGACGGACGGTGTGTCCCGGGTCCCGTCGCGTCCGGTCAGCCGCTCCCGCAGGCCGCCCGCCCGTCGCCGCGCGTCCCGGACCGTCAGCGGCAGCGGGGACCAGTCCGCGAGCCGGCCCAGGTCCACCACCGGCGGGTACACCGGCGATACGGCCATGATCTCCGCGGGGGTGCCCAGGACGGGGGCCGAGCCGGGGGCGGGGAGGAGGGCGACCTGGTCGGCGTACTGGACGACGCGCTCCAGGCGGTGCTCGGCCATGAGAACCGTCGTCCCGAGGTCGTGGACCAGGCGCTGGAGGACCGCGAGGACCTCCTCCGCGGCGGCCGGGTCGAGCGCGGAGGTCGGCTCGTCGAGGACGAGGACCCTCGGGTGCGGGGTGAGGACCGAGCCGATCGCGACCCGCTGCTGCTGGCCGCCCGAGAGGGTGGCGATGGGGCGGTCGCGCAGGTCGGCCAGGCCGAGAAGGTCGAGGGTCTCCTCCACGCGGCGGCGCATCACATCCGGGGCGAGGCCCAACGACTCCATGCCGTAGGCGAGTTCGTCCTCGACGGTGTCCGTCACGAAGTGGGAGAGCGGGTCCTGGCCCACCGTGCCGACCACGTCGGCGAGTTCCCGCGGCTTGTGCGTGCGGGTGTCCCGGCCCGCCACCGTGACCCTTCCGCGCAGGGTGCCGCCGGTGAAATGCGGCACGAGACCGCTGACCGCGCCCAGCACGGTGGACTTGCCCACTCCCGACGGCCCCACCAGCAGGACCAGTTCCCCCTCCGGCACCTCGAAGTCCACGCGCTGGACGGTGGGTTCGGCGGCGCCGTCGTACGTCACGGAGACGTTCTCGAAGCGGATCACGACGGGTCCTTGGGGTCGGGGGCGGCGAACGCCGGGAGCAGGCCGAGGAGTACGGCCGCCGCGGGCCACAGGGGCAGGGTGGGGGCGACGAGGGGGATCACGCCCGGGTTCAGGGCCTCGGGGCCGTGGACGGAGGCCAGCACGAACAGCGCGGCCACCGCCACACCGGAGCCGGTGACCAGCCAGGCGCGCACATTCCAGCGGTCCGGGCGGTAACGGGTGCGCAGCGAACGCCGGCCGCCCAGGCGGAGGCCCGCGAGGGCGGCGGCCAGTCCGAGGAGGAGGACGGGAAGCCCGTACGCGCCGCCCTCGGCGGTCAGCAGCCCGTACGTTCCCGCGCAGACGCCGAGCAGACCGCCGAGGGTGAGGGCGGTGGTCGTACGGCGGACGGGGGCGGGGACGTCGGCGGTACGGCCGTAGCCGCGGGCGTCCATCGCGGCGGCGAGGGCGACGGAGCGTTCGAGTGCGCCCTCCAGGACCGGGAGCGCGACCTGGAGAAGACCCCGTACGCCCTTGTCGGGGCGGCCGCGCAGACGGCGGGCGGCGCGCAGGCGCTGGACGTCGAGGATCAGGTTCGGGGCGAAGGTGAGGGCCACGACCACGGCCACGCCCATCTCGTACAGGGCGCCAGGGAGGGACTTGAGGAGACGGGCCGGGTTGGCGAGGGCGTTCGCGGCGCCGACGCAGATGAGGAGGGTGGCCAGGTGCAGGCCGTCGTAGAAGGCGAAGAGGAGACCTTCGGCGGTGACCTTGCCGCCCAGGCGGATGCCCTGCGCCCGGTCGGGGAGGGGGACTTCGGGGAGGGAGGCGATCACGTGCGTGCCGGGGACGGGCGAGCCGAGCGCTGTCGCGAAGACGAGGCGGATGAGGATGACGGCCAGGGCGAGTTTGACGAAGGCGGTGTAGGAGCGGGCGGTGGGGGTGTCGGGGCGGCGGGCGGCCACGACGTAGGCGGAGGTGGCGATGAGGAGGGCGAGGAGGAGGGGGTTGGTGGTGCGGGTGGCGGCGGTGCCGAGGCCGAGGGACCAGAGCCACCAGGCGCCGGGGTGCAGGGCTGCGCGGGGCCGTCGCCGGGGGGTGGGGACGCTCACCGGCGCCTGCCGGGTGCCGCTGCGCCCACCCTCCCCCACCCTCGACGTCGCTCGAGCGGGAGGACTCCCGTCGCCCCAGCGCCACGCCTGCCCGGAGCTGCGAAGGAGGCGGAGGGCTGCGGGTGGTTGTGCGGGGGTGCCGCCGGGCACGCTAGGCATGCTTGCGCCGCCTTGCCTGCCACACCGCCGCCGCGCCCAGTGCTGCCACGGCCGCGGCGCCGGCGAACAGGCCGAGTGACGGGCCGTGGTCCTCGGTGTCCTTCTTCGGCGCGGCCGTCGGTTGCCGACGCCCCACCGGCTCGCCGCAGCCCGTCTGCGGGTAGCCCGAGATCGCGCACAGCAGGGCGTTGGTGTTGTACCGCAGGGGTTTGGCGACGGCGGCCAGGGCCTCGGCCGTCGTCGCGTCGGGAGCGGTCACCGCGCAGGCCGTACGGGCCGCCGGCGGGGTCTCGCCGGTCGGGGCGTCCGTCGTCGTACCGAAGTCGATGACGAGGGCCACGCGCTTCCTGCCGTCCTGCGCCGGCGTCTTCGCGCAGATCGTCGTGAAGTCGGCCGTGCCGCGCGGCTTGGTCGCGTCGCCGGAGTCCTCGCTGACCGCGAAACGGAAACCCTGGACGTCACCGTCGGAGGGCCGGGTGGTCGAGGGGCCCTGGGTGGCGTACGTCCACTGGTTGCCGTCACGTTCCCAGAAGGACCAGTAGCGGTAGCCGGCGGCCTGGGCCGGGCCCGCGTTCCCGAGAAGCAGGGACGCGACCAGGACCACGAGGGCCGCGGCACAACGGCGGGTCACGGCTGCTGCCTCTTCCTGCGGCTGCTCAGCAGGAACCCGACGCCCGCTCCGGCGGCGAGGCCGGCGCCGACCATCCACCAGACGTCGCCGGAGCCGCTGCCGGAGTCGTCCTTGCCGTCGGCCTCGCTCTTGGCGGTCGCCGGCTCGGGAGCCGGCCCCGTCGCGTTGAGCTGCTTCACCAGGTCCGCCCCGCCGAAGTCGCGCGGGTCCGTGCCGGTCGCGTGGGCCGCGAAGATCAACTGGGCGTAGGCGGCGGGACCGCTCTGCGCCGCCCAGCTATCGGAGTTCTTCTCCAGCCACTCCAGCGACTTCTTCGCCTCCGCGGTCTGCCCCTGCGCGGCGAGGGCGACGACGGCGTCCGCGGTGTTGCCGTAGTCGGGCTGGTCGGTGGAGCCGGGGAGGGCGGAGGTGAGGTGGCCGTCCTTGGCGAGGGCCTCGGTGAGGTAGGCGGCGCCGTTGGCGGCGGCCTGCTGCGGGGACGGATAGCCGGAGTCCGCGCAGGTGGCGGCCTCCGCCTGCTTGGCGGGCTCGACCACGAGTCCCTGGCCGAGGGCACCGACGACACCGGCCGCGGTGGCGTCCGCGTTCGCGGCCAGTTCGCCCTTCTTGTCGGGCTGGAAGGCGAAGGCACCGGCGTCGGAGCCCTCGCACGACAGGGCGAGCTTCACCAGGGCGTCGTACGGCCCCTGTTCACCCTTGCGCACGTCCTGCGGCTTCTCTCCCGCGGCGGTCAGCGCACCGACGACGACGGACGTCGAGTTGGTGTCGCTGGCGCCGCCCGGGGTGTAGCCCCAGCCGCCGTCCTTGTTCTGCACGGACTTGAGCCAGGCGATGGCCTTGCCGGTGACGGCGTCGTGGCCGCCGAGCGCGGCGAGGGCCTGGACGGCGGCGGCGGTGTTGTTGGTGTCGACCATGAGCTTCGGGTCGCAGGCCGTGGCGGGGTCGGCGCGGTAGGGGGCGAAGGCGCCGTTCGCGCACTGCTGCCCGGTCAGCCAGCCGACGGACTTCGCGGCGGGCTTCACCCCCACCGTGTGCTGGGCGAGCAGGGCGAGGGACTGGCGCCAGACACCGTCGTACGTCGGGTCCGTGCCTCCGTAGAGCGCGGCGGGCAACGCCTGCGACGTGGAGGGGGACGGGTCGGCGGCGACGGCGGGCACGGCGGCACCGATCACGGCGGTGGCGGCGGCCAGTACCGCGGCGCTGCGGCGGACGTTCATGATCGGCGGGTGCCTCTCCCTGATGGGGAGCCGGGCAGCAGGGGACACCCCGGCGGCTCGGCTCCGTATACCTCGACGGTGCCGCACACCGGCCGGTTGCCGGTGCACGTGAGCCGGTCACGACCGTCCGGGGCAGTCCGGCTCACCGCCTTCTACGGACGGTTCACGATGGGGGTCCCTCCCAGGCCCTTAAGGCACTGGGGGAGGGGCAGCGCCGGAATTGCACCGGCTTCCCCCCGTACGGGTGTGATACGACCCGGCCACTCTACCGGTGCGTAACGAAGCCCCTGAGGGCAGCCTGTGCGCCCGGGTAGGTTCGGCCCATGCAGCCGACGGGGAGACTGCTCGGCTCCGGCCGGGCCAACGACGTGTACGAGATCGACGAGGCGTGGGTGGTGCGCCGCGACCGGCAGGGGCACGGGGACGCGGCCGCCGAGGGCGAGGTGATGGAGTACGTGCGCGGCCACGGCTACCCGGTGCCGCGCGTCCGCCCGGCCGACTCCACCCGCACCGACCTGGTGCTGGAGCGGCTGTACGGCCCGACCATGCTGGAGGCGGTCCTGACCGGCTCCCTGGCCCTCGACGAGGCGGGCACCACCCTCGCCCGGCTGCTGCGCGACCTGCACGCGATCCCGCCCCGCCGCTCCTCGGGCCGCGTCCTCCACCTCGACCTCCACCCGGACAACGTCGTCCTCACCGCCGACGGTCCCCGGGTCATCGACTGGTCCAACACGGAGGAGGGCGACCCGGGCCTGGACTGGGGCGTCTCCGCGATGATCCTCGCCCAGGTCGCCGTCGGCGACGAAGCGCTCGCCGAGCCCGCCCGCACGATACTGACCGCCCTGCTCACCGACCCGTCCCACCTCACCGAGGCGGGCCTGACCGAGGCCCGGAGGCGACGCGCGGACAACCCGACGATGAGCCGCCGGGAGGTCGAACTGCTCGGCGCGGCAACGGACTTGATCCGCTCGGTCGTGTCCTAGGGCCTGTCCGGCGGATCATGCCGCAGACGCGGGGCCTGGCACGCCGATCTGCCGCGTTGTCGTCGGTTGCCGACTCCCCCAC
This sequence comes from Streptomyces sp. AC555_RSS877, assembly GCF_019049245.1. Lineage (GTDB taxonomy): Bacteria > Actinomycetota > Actinomycetes > Streptomycetales > Streptomycetaceae > Streptomyces. The sequence continues at coordinate 238,605 of NZ_JAGMUK010000079.1, forward strand.
TCTCGACTTCGCTCGAGCGGGGGGACCCCCATCGCGTCGACGCCCTCCTCCGCCTTGCAGCTCGACGCACCAGGCCCCGCTCACCTGCGTCGACGAGGCGCCGCGCATGTCCTGCGACCTGATCCGCCGGACAGGCCCTAGTCGCCGGACAGTCCCGTCGCGTCCAGCACGTCCTTCTCGGCCGGAGGCCGCACACCCAGGGGCTCGTCGAAGGCGCTGAACGCGGTGGTGCTGCGGTAGTCGGTGCCTTTGTAGACGACCTGGAGGAGGTGGGGCTTGCCCTGGGTGGCGACGTAGAACGTGTAGGTGCCGCCCTTGTCCGCCTCGTCGGTCACGACCAGCGTGATCGCCGGCCTGCCCGCGACCTCGGTCGGTTCGCCCTTCGTCGCTTCGCCGAAGGAGGAGAACGGCCGGGTGCAGTCGGAGAGTCCGGCTTCCTCCGATCCCGACGCCGTCTCCTTGGCCGGGGACTTGACCCAGCGCTCCTGTTCCCCCGTGCCGGCCACATCCTTGCCCGCCCGCTCCAGGTAGGCGCGGTTCGGCCGGACGTAGTCCGCGCCGCCGATCCGGATCTGCTCGAGGCGGGCACCGTCGGTCCAGGTCCGACTGGACCGGCACGTGTCCTCGAGGTCGGTCGTCAGCCGGCTGGTGAAGCCTTTGCCGGTGGCCACGGTGGTGGTCTTGGCGACCACGGTCACCGACCTGAGCGCCGTCATCGTGTCGTTCGCGTCCTCCAGCAGCCGCTCGGCGGACGGCTCTTTGGCGGAGGAACCTCCTGAGCAGCCGGCCGTCGCGCCCGCGGCCGTCACACAAGCCAGCGCAACCGTCATCACGGTCAGCGTTCTTCGCACAATTCCCCCCTGATCAAGACCGGCTCAGGTTATCGAACTCATGCGCGGGGTGGGTCCGCCGAAGGGGAGGTGGAGGACGCGGGCGGCGAGCAGCCAGGTGCCGTCGGGGCGGCGGTGGAAGGAGTCCTCGTAGTGGCCGACCTGGACCGGCGGGCCGGACGGGACGGGATCCGTACGGCCGTCGTGGCCGTCGACGCGGTACGTCGTGAAGTACGAGGTCGCCGTCGCCGTGTCCGGGGAGCCGACCGTGACGAGGATGTTGGACATCAGGCGGCGGGAGAGACGGTCTGCGGGGCGGGCGGCGAAGTACCGGCGCAGGGCGTCCCGGCCCTTGACCGGGCGGTCGCCGGCCGGCCACTGCCAGCTGCCGTCCTCGGTGAACAGCTCGGCGACGGAGCCCGGTTCGCCGAGGTCGAGCCGCCGGACGAAGTCGATGACCAGGCGCTCGCAGGCGCGCTCGGCGAGGAGACGGTCGAGGGGGTCCATGGGGTCGTTGGTATCAATGGCCACCTAGGTGGCGCGACCGTTTTACACGGCCAGGAGGTCACCTTTACACGACCAGGTAGGTCACCGGCTCGCTCCCCGCCACCGCCTCCGCCCGCCCCAGTTTCACCAGCCGCCGCAGATGGGCCTCCGCCTCCGAGACGGCGATGTTCCGCGAGCCGTACGGGATCTGGGCCCAGGGACGGTTCCACTCCATGCGCTCGGCGAGCTGCCAGGGGGTCAGAGGCTCGGCCAGGAGGGCGAGCAGGCCGGTGAGGCGGTCCTCGTGGTGGGTGAGCAACTCCCGTACGCGGGAAGCCGCGTCGGTGAACGCGTGCTGGTGGGCGGGAAGCACCTCGGCCGGGGCGAGGCGGCCGACACGTTCCAGGGAGTCGAGGTAGTCGCCGAGGGGGTCGGTGACGGTGGTGTCGTCGGGATCCTCGTACAGGCCGATGTGCGGGGTGATCTCGGGGAGCAGGTGGTCGCCGGAGAACAGGCGTCCGTGGCCCGGGAGTCGGGCGGGGTGCTCCTCCTCAAGGTGCAGGCAGACGTGGCCGGGGGTGTGGCCCGGCGTCCAGATCGCGCGCAGCCGGCGGCCGGGGAGGGCGAGGAGTTCGCCGGGGACGATCTCACGGTCGGGCAGGACGGGGGCCAGGCCGGGGACGGAGCGGGGCCAGGCGGTGCGCATAGGCGCCAGGTGTTCCTCGGGGGCGCCGGCGGCTTCGAGTTTGGCGGTCATGTAGGTGAGCCAGCGTTCGGGGCGGGTGGAGCGGGTCCGCCGGACGATCGCGCCGTCCGCCTCGTGCATCGCGATCCACGCGCCGGACGCCTCCCGCACCCGGCCGGACAGGCCGTGGTGGTCGGGATGGTGGTGGGTGATCACCACACCGTGGATCTCGGCGGGGGAGGTGCCGCAGGCGGTCAGTCCCTCGGCGAGGGTGTCCCAGGAGGCCGGGTCGTCCCAGCCGGTGTCGATCAGTACCGGTCCGCGGTCGGTGTCGACGACGTACACGAGGGTGTGGCCGAGGGGGTTGTCCGGGATGGGGACCTTGAGGGAGCGGACGCCGCCGCCGTGGTCGTACACCTGCGTCATGGGGTCCCCAATCGCCGTGTCCGGTCACTATAACTAGAGCGCGTTTCGATGGGAGCCCCGGTCGACCTTCTCGTCGACGTCCCGCCCGTGGACTCCTCCGGGGGGAACTGGTATCAGTGGCCCTATCTGATGAACCGTCAGAGAAGCAGTCGCTCCGGGGAGGCAGTCGCCATGACCGAGCTCGTGGAACACGGACAGCTGTTCATCGGCGGGGAGTTGACCGACCCCCTGGGCAAGGACGTCATCGAGGTCGTCTCGCCGCACACCGAGGAGGTCATCGGGCGGGTGCCGCACGCCTCGACGGCGGACGTGGACCGGGCCGTCGCCGCCGCGCGGAAGGCGTTCGACGAGGGGCCCTGGCCGCACACGACCCTCGACGAGCGGATCGAGGTGGTCGGGCGGATCAAGGACGCGATCGCCGTACGGCACGAGGAGATCGCCCGCGTGATCTCCTCCGAGAACGGGTCGCCGTACTCCTGGAGCGTCCTCGCGCAGGCCCTCGGCGCGATGATGGTGTGGGACTCGGCGATCACGGTCGCGCGGAACTTCACCTACGAGGAGACGCGCGACGGCGTCCTCGGCCGCATCCTCGTGCGGCGCGAGCCGGTCGGGGTCGTCGCCGCCGTGGCCCCCTGGAACGTGCCGCAGTTCGTGGCCGCCGCCAAACTCGCGCCCGCGCTGCTCACCGGCTGCACGGTGGTGCTGAAGCCGTCACCGGAGTCGCCCCTCGACGCGTACATCCTCGCCGACATCGCACGCGAGGCCGGACTGCCGGAGGGCGTCCTGTCCATCCTCCCGGCGGACCGCGAGGTCAGCGAGTACCTGGTCGGACACCCCGGTGTCGACAAGGTCTCCTTCACCGGCTCGGTGGCGGCCGGCAGGCGTGTGATGGAGGTCGCCGCGCGCAACCTCACGCGCGTGACACTGGAGCTGGGCGGCAAGTCGGCGGCGGTGGTCCTGCCGGACGCCGACGTCCAGACGGCGGTCGCGGGGATCGTCCCGGCGGCCTGGATGAACAACGGGCAGGCGTGCGTGGCCCAGACCCGCATCCTGCTGCCGCGGGCGCGCTACGACGAGTTCGCCGAGGCCTTCACGGCGGCGGCGGGCGCGCTGGTGGTCGGCGACCCGCTGGACCCGGCGACCCAGGTGGGCCCGCTGGTGGCGAGGCGGCAGCAGCAGCGCAACCTCGACTACATCCGCATCGGCCAGGAGGAGGGCGCGAAGATCCTCACCGGCGGCGGGCGCCCGCCCGGACTGGACCGCGGCTGGTACGTCGAGCCGACCCTCTTCGGCGACGTCGACAACTCCATGCGGATCGCCCGCGAGGAGATCTTCGGCCCGGTCATCTGCCTGCTCCCGTACGGCGACGAGTCCGAGGCCGTGAAGATCGCGAACGACTCCGACTACGGGCTCAGCGGCAGCGTGTGGACGGCCGACGTCGCCCGCGGCGTCGAGGTCGCCCGCCAGGTCCGCACCGGCACGTACTCGGTGAACACCTTCAGCCTCGACATGCTCGGCCCGTTCGGCGGCTACAAGAACTCCGGACTGGGGCGGGAGTTCGGGCCGGAGGGCTACGGCGAGTACCTCGAGCACAAGATGATCCACCTGCCGGCGGGCTGGGAGGGCTGAGAGACCATGGGCGACCGCTGGCAGATAGAGGTCGACCGCTCCCTGTGCATCGGCTCGGCCCAGTGCCTCCACCACGCCCCGGACGGCTTCCGCCTCGACACGGGCCGCCAGTCCCACCCCGTCGCCCCCGAGACCGACGCCAACGAGAAGATCCTCGCGGCGGCGGAGAGCTGCCCGGTCGAAGCGATCATGATCACGCTGCTGGGGAGCGGGGAGCCGGTGTTCCCTCCGGAGGATTGACTTGCTCCTCGGGCTGAACCCCGAGGATTCTGGTCTTCTCGTCCGTTGCTGTGCCGCTACGCGGCACAGGTTTCGGGCGGGAATCCGCGGCTTCCTGTTTCTTCGCGCTGTGCCGGGACGAGTCCTGGTCTTACCGGCGCTCCGCAGGCTGATACCGCCAGTCCGGCGGCCGTCTTGACGTTGATCGCGGCGTTGTGGTCCCGGTCGTGGAGGGTGCCACAGGCGGTGCAGGTCCATTCCCGGACCTTCAGGGGTTTGGGGCCGTCTTTGATACCGCAGGCCGAGCAGGTCTGGGAGGTCGGCTCGAACCGGCCGATCTTGACCAGGGTCCGGCCGTACCGGGCGGCCTTGTACTCCAGCATGTCCACGAACGCCGACCATCCGGCATCGTGAACACTCTTGGCCAGCCTGGTGCGCGCGAGTCCTTTGACCGCCAGATCTTCCACGCCGATCGCTTGGTTGTCGCGGATCAGCTTGGTGGGTGCACGGGCCACTGCTCGGTGTTCGCCGAGGTGCGGACCTGCGCGAAGCCGGACCGGAAGGCCGTCGCAGCACTCGTTGCCAACCTGAGGGCCGCGGGGGGAACGAGCTGATGCGGAACGCGGATCCCGAACGGCGGGCTGGACGCGGGAGAAGGAGAGCTGGTCCCTCAGGCGTTCAGCGGCCTGTATCTCTCCGGCCTCGGGCGGGACTGCGGTGCGGCCTCCGCGACTCCGTCTCCTTGAGAGGGCCGCATAAAAAATCATGATTCAGGGGGTTTTGTCCCCGAAGAAAAGTTCTATTCTGGAAGAGGCCTACGGGACGAGTGAGGGAGTTCGACCGGAGTAGCCGACTGTGGCGAGACGCTTCGGCATCCGCCGTTGCCGACGTCGACGGTCGGGCTGAGAGGCCGGAAGGCAGTAGTCGGGCCGGAAGGCGACCCCCAGCACCTGATCCGGGTAATACCGGCGAAGGGAACCCGTCTCGTAGGTTCTTGGCGTGCGTAGGGCCTGTCCGGCGGATCAGGTCGCAGGACACCCGCGGCGCCTCATCGACGCAGATCGGCGTGCCAGGCCCCGCGTCTGCGGCATGATCCGCCGGACAGGCCCCTAGAGCCGGCTGTCGTTGGCCGGGTCCGTCAGGTCGATCAGTCGGCACACCGTCTCGATGTCGATCTTCACCTGGGCGATGGAGGCACGCCCCGACAGCCAGGTGATCAGGGCCGAGTGCCAGGTATGCTCGATGACCCGGACCGCGGACAACTGCTCCGGCGTCGGATTCTCCAGACCCATCGCGTCCAGGACGATCACCGTGGTCTGCCGGGAGACCTGGTCGACCTCCGGGCTCACACTGCGGTCCGCGAACGTGAGCGCGCGGACCATCGCGTCCGCCAGATGCGGCTCACGCTGCAGCGCCCGGAAGGCCCGCATCAGCGTCTCCGCCACCCGCTCCGCCGCCGTCTCGCCCGTCGGCGGCTTCTTCCGCAGCGTGCCGTGCATGTGCTCCAACTGGTCCTGCATGGTGGCGACCAGCAGATGGACCTTGGACGGGAAGTAGCGGTACAGCGTGCCCAGCGCCACCTGCGAGGACTCCGCGACCTCCCGCATCTGCACCGCGTCGAAACCGCCCCGGCTGGCCAACTGCGCGCTCGCGTGCAGGATGCGCCGCCGACGCGCCTCCTGCCGTTCGGTGAGCGGCGCAGAGTCGGACCGCGCGGTACTGGCATCCACCTTGGCCATCTGGTTCACCTTGGCTTCCGCAGGCATGGGTCCCGCTCCGTGACAGTCGGTGAGGGCGAGTGATCGCACAGCATGCCAGGGGCGCCGGTCGTGGCGTGAATCACCTGATCCACCGCTCACTGTGCCCCTACCTGCCGGTAGATTCAGAGCCTCTTGAACGATCAAGTCTGAAACTTGTTCTAGATTAGCGTCCCGGCGTAATCTCGCGGGACAGTGCAGGCAGAAGGGGGCCCAGAGTGACCGCTGAGGCCAGTCAGGCGGGGCCTTCCGAAGGACCCGGCACCGACGGCGAGCGACCGCTCCGCATCGCACTCCTCACATACAAAGGGAACCCGTTCTGCGGGGGACAAGGCGTCTACGTACGGCACCTCGCGCGCGAGCTGGCCCGCCTCGGCCACACCGTCGAGGTCATCGGCTCCCAGCCCTACCCGGTCCTCGACGAGGGCCACGACGACCGCCTGAGCCTCACCGAGCTGCCCAGTCTCGACCTCTACCGGCATCCCGATCCCTTCCGCACCCCGAAGCGCGGCGAGTACCGCGACTGGATCGACGCGCTCGAAGTCGCCACTATGTGGACCGGCGGCTTCCCCGAGCCGCTCACCTTCTCGCTGCGCGCCCGCCGCCATCTGCGCGCCCGGCGCGGCGAGTTCGACGTCGTCCACGACAACCAGACGCTCGGCTACGGCCTGTTGGGCGACGTCGGCGCCCCGCTGGTCACCACGATCCACCACCCCATCACCGTGGACCGTCGGCTGGAGCTGGACGCGGCGGAGGGCCTGCGGCGCAAGTACTCCATACGCCGCTGGTACGGCTTCACGCGCATGCAGAGGCGCGTGGCCCGCCGCCTGCCTTCCGTGCTCACCGTCTCCGGCACCTCCCGCCAGGAGATCGCCGACCATCTCGGCGTACGCGACGACCGCATCCACGTCGTCCACATCGGCGCCGACACCGACCTGTTCGCCCCGGACCCCTCGGTGCCCGTCGTGCCGGGCCGGATCGTGACGACGTCCAGCGCCGACGTGCCGCTCAAGGGCCTCGTCTTCCTCGTCGAGGCGCTGGCGAAGGTACGCACCGAGCGCCCCGACGCCCACCTCGTCGTCGTCGGCAAGCGGCCCGCGGAGGGCCCCGTCGCCCAGGTGATCGAGCGGTACGGCCTCGAAGGCGCCGTCGAGTTCGTCAAGGGCATCTCGGACGCCGAACTCGTCGACCTGGTGCGCTCGGCGGAGGTCGCGTGCGTCCCGTCGCTGTACGAGGGCTTCTCCCTGCCGGCCGCGGAAGCCATGGCCACCGGAACACCGCTGCTGGCCACGACCGGCGGCGCGATCCCCGAGGTCGCCGGCCCGGACGGCGAGACCTGCCTCGCGGTACCGCCGGGAGACTCCGGCGCGTTGGCGGCGGGCCTGAGCCGTCTGCTGGCCGACCCGGAGCTACGAGCACGACTGGGCGCGGCCGGCCGTGAGCGCGTACTGGCCCGCTTCACCTGGGCCCGCGCCGCCCAGGGCACGGTCGCCCGCTACCGGGAGGCCATGGCCCGCTCCGCGGCCGAGGCCGCCCCCGCGGTCCCCGCCCCGAGCCGCCCCGCGGCCCCCGAAGTTGCCGACGTTGTATCCGATCGCGAAAGCAGGGCCACGTGCTGACCGTCGACTTCTCCCGGTTCCCGCTCGCCCCGGGCGACCGAGTCCTGGACCTCGGCTGCGGCGCTGGCCGGCACGCGTTCGAGTGCTACCGGCGCGGCGCCCAGGTCGTGGCGCTCGACCAGAACGCCGAGGAGATCCGCGAGGTCGCCAAGTGGTTCGCGGCGATGAAGGAGGCGGGGGAGGCCCCGGAGGGCGCCACCGCGACGGCCATGGAGGGTGACGCCCTCGCGCTGCCCTTCCCCGACGAGTCCTTCGACGTCGTCATCATCTCCGAGGTGATGGAGCACATCCCCGACGACAAGGGTGTACTCGCCGAGATGGTGCGGGTGTTGCGGCCCGGCGGCCGGATCGCCGTCACCGTCCCGCGCTACGGCCCCGAGAAGGTCTGCTGGACGCTGTCCGACGCCTACCACGAGGTCGAGGGCGGCCACATCCGCATCTACAAGGCGGACGAGCTGCTGGCGAAGATCCGCGAGGCGGGCCTCAAGCCGTACGGCTCCCACCACGCCCACGCACTGCACTCGCCGTACTGGTGGCTGAAGTGCGCGTTCGGCGTCGACAACGACAAGGCGCTGCCGGTGCGGGCGTACCACAAGCTGCTGGTCTGGGACATCATGAAGAAGCCGCTCGCGACCCGGGTCGCCGAGCAGGCGCTGAACCCGCTGATCGGCAAGAGCTTCGTGGCGTACGCGACCAAGCCCCACCTGCCGCGTCTCGCCGGGACCGAGGTGGCCGCCAAGTGACCACCCCCCGGACAGAACACCTCGTCCTGCCCGGGGTCCTCACCGCCGAGGAGGCCGCCGCGACCGTCGCCGGCATCCTCGCCGTGCAGCGGGAGGACGGGGCGATCCCGTGGTTCCGGGGACACCACCTGGACCCGTGGGACCACACCGAGGCCGCGATGGCCCTGGACGCGGCGGGCGAACACGAGGCCGCCGAGCGGGCGTACACGTGGCTGGCGCGACACCAGAACGAGGACGGCTCCTGGTACGCGGCGTACGCCGACGGGGCCCACGACGACGTCACCGACAAGGGCCGGGAGACGAACTTCGTCGCCTACATAGCCGTGGGCATCTGGCACCACTACCTGTCCACCGGCGACGACATGTTCCTCGACCGCATGTGGCCGACGGTCTACGCGGCCATCGAGTTCGTCCTGCAACTCCAGCAGCCGGGCGGGCAGATCGGCTGGAAGCGCGAGGACGACGGCACGCAGACCGCGGACGCGCTGCTGACCGGTTCATCCTCGATCCACCACGCGCTGCGGTGTGCGCTCGCCATCGCCGAGCAGCGCGAAGAGCCGCAGCCGGACTGGGAGTTGGCGGTCGGTGCGCTGCGGCACGCGATCCGCCGCCACCCGGAGCGGTTCCTCGACAAGGACCGCTACTCGATGGACTGGTACTACCCGGTGCTGGGCGGCGCGCTCACCGACGCGGAGGCCAAGTCCCGCCTGGAGGCGGACTGGGAGCGCTTCGTCGTCCCCGGCCTCGGGGTGCGCTGTGTCGTGCCCAACCCGTGGGTCACGGGCGGTGAGTCGGCCGAACTCGCCATCGCCCTGTGGGTGATGGGCGAGTCCGACCGCGCGCTGGAGATCCTCCAGTGGATCCAGCACCTGCGGGACCCGGAGTCCGGCCTGTACTGGACGGGTTTCGTCTTCGAGGACAAGGCCGTCTGGCCGCGGGAACTGACCACGTGGACGGCCGGCTCCCTGCTCCTCGCGGTCGCCGCGCTGGGCGGCGACGAGGCGACCTGCTCGGTCTTCAGCGGCGACCGCCTGCCGAGGGGCCTGGACCCGGACTGCTGCGACTGAGCACGTCCGTGGGCCCGCTCAGTGCCGGTGTACGCGGTTGGCGATGGCGTGGCCGACGAAGAGGTAGACGACCGCGGCCAGGCCGTAGCCGGCGACGACCCTGGCCCAGGCCTCGTCGAAGGTGAAGAGGTCGTGGGACCAGCCGGCGAGCCAGCGGGCGGCGTCGTGGATGAACTGCACGAAGTCGTTCGCGCGGTTCGCGTCCATCAGATACATCAGGATCCACAGGCCCAGGATGAAGGCCATGATGTCGGCGACGACGGCGATGATCGTGCCGGCCTGGTTGGAACCGTTGCGATATCGAGGGGACATGCCCATCGGGTTGCCGCTCAACCCTGAATGAAACCTCAACCGGCCTGACCGGGCACGTCGTGGGCGTTCATCGTGCAGGTTCCTTACGTTCAACTGGCGTTCGATCTATGGTCGTTCGGGGGTAAGGGGCGTCGTCGACGATCCTGGCCCACCCTGGGGGGAGGACGCCGGTGTCCGCGAACAGACCCGCTCCGCTGGAGCCTCGTCTGGCCGTCACCAGACCCGCGCGCGGCCGCCTGCGCAGAGCCATGGCGGTCGCGCTGCCCGTCCCGGTCCTCGGCCTGGTGCTGCTGATGACGTCGGGACATCTGTTACTGCCGATGCAGAACGTCGTCACCATCGAGGCCAAGATGGCCTCCAAGCGGGACTTCTTCGAGGACCCCGAAGTCGAACGGCTGCTGCTGAAGCACGGCTTCAGGGTGCACATCACCCGCATGGGGTCCCGGGAGATCGCCAACCAGGACATCAAGGGCTACGACGTCGTCTTCCCGTCCGGCCAGCCCGCCGCCGACCTGATCACCCGCGAGCGTGCGGCGGCCGACCGCCCCGTGACGAACTACCGCCCCTTCGTCAGCCCCATCGTGCTGGCCACCTACCGGGGGTACGCGGAGGCCCTGCGAGGCGCGGGCGTGGCCGAGCGCCTGCCCGGCCCGGGCGGCCGGCATCTCTACTACACCCTGGACATGGCAAATTTTCTCAAGCTGACCAGGTCCGGGAAACGCTGGGACGACATCGGCATCTCCCGGCAGGGCGTCCGCAACGGCAACAAGATCCTCGCCCAGACCTCCGACATCTGCGAGGCCAACTCCGGCGCCACCTACCTCGGCCTGGTCGCCTTCGTGGAGGGCGACAACGACGCCCCGGACACCGAGGCGGAAGCGGAGGAACTCGCCGGCCGTATCAAGCCCCTCCTCGTCGAACAGGGCCTGCCCTCCTCGGAGAAGGCCGAGACCTACCTGTCCGCCGACGGCAAGGGCATCTCACCGATCGCGGTGATCTACGAGCACCAGTTCCTGGCCCACCAGATCCAGTACGAGGCCGAGCACGGCACCCCGGACACCGAACGCGTCCTGCTCTACCCCTCCACCCGCTTCGTCACCGAGCCCCAGCTCGTCGCCCTCACCCGGGACGGTGACCGGCTCGGCGACCTCGTCGCCAACGACCCCGAACTCCAGCACCGCGCCATGGAGTTGGGATTCCGCGTGCGTGACGCCGGCAGCGACGCGACCGGCGATGGGCTGGCCGGCTTCCTCGGCGAGCGGAACATCCCCGCACCCGTCACCTCCGCCGACGACACCAAGGCCGTACTGCCCCGGCTGCCCCTGCTGGAGCGGATGATCCAGATCGTCGGCGACTGCCCGCCCGCCGAGGGCGCCGAGTGAGGGGCAGCGCAGCACTTCTGACGGTGTGCACGGTCCTGGTCGCCACCCTGCTGTCCGCCTGCACCGGCGACGGCGACGGCGAACGCGTCCGGCTGCGCGTCCTCGCCAGCCCCGATCTCGCCGTACTCGCCCCGCTCCTCGAAGAGTTGGCGGACGAGACCGGCGTCGAACTCGACCTCGACCCCCTGGCCGACGCGGAGACCCGGCCCGCCGCGTCCCGCACCGGATACGACCTCGCCTGGCTCTCCTCCGACCGCTATCTGCGGCTGCGTGACAAACGGTCCACCCAGGGGATGCAGCGCACGCCGACCATGACGTCCCCCGTCGTCATCGGCCTCACCCCCGGCACCGCCCGCACACTGGCCGCGGGCGTGCCCGGCTCCCGGCTCACCTGGGCGGACGTCGCCGACGCCGCCGCGCAGGGCGAGGTCCGCTTCGGCATGGCCGACCCCCGCAACGCGGGCAGCGGGCTCGCCGCCCTGGTCGGCGTGGCCACGGCCGCCGCCGGCACCGGCGCCGCCCTGCGCACCGAGGACGTCTCCTGCGACCGGCTGCGCGGCTTCCGCTCCGGCCAGACACTCACCGCGGCCACCTCACCCGACCTCGTCGACTCCTACGTCACCCACCAGGACCGGGCCGACGCGCTGATCGCGTACGAGTCCGACCTGCTCGCCCTCAACGCCTCGGGGCGGCTGAAGGAGAAACTGACAGTCGTCCGCCCCGAGGACGGCTTGGTCCTGTCCGACTTCCCCCTCCTCCTGCTCGACCCGTCCCGCCGCGCCGCCTACGACAAGGTCACCGAGTGGCTGCGGCGCGACGCCGTGCAGGAGAAGATCATGCACAGCACCCAGCGCCGCCCGGTCAGCGCCACGGTGCCCCGGGACGCCCCCCTGCGCGCACCGATCGGCAACGCCCTGTACTTCCCCGACCAGCCGGCCGTACTGGACCGTCTGCTGGCGGACTACGGCGACCCGAAGCACCGCACCGCAGGCCAGGTCGTCTTCCTGCTCGACTTCTCGGGCTCGATGCGCGGCCCCCGGATGGCCGCCCTGCGCGAGGCGTTCGCCGGGCTCAGCGGGGCGGACGCCTCGGTGACGGGGAAGTTCACCCGCTTCTACCAGGGTGAGCGCCTGACCGTCGTACGGTTCGGCGGTCGTGTCCTGGAGGAGAGGACGGTCACCGTCAACGGCCCGGAGGACCTGGACGCCCTCTCCGACACCGTCGCCCGCGGCGGTTACGGCGACGGCACCGCCGTATGGTCCGCCCTCGACCACGGCTACCGCACCGCCGCCGACGCCGTCGCCGCCGACCCAGGACGTTCCGTCTCCGTGGTCCTGATGACGGACGGCGAGAACAACGCGGGCCTGTCCTACCCGGAGTTCGTACGCCACTACGAGGCGCTGCCCGACGCGGCGCGCGACGTCCCCACCTATTCCATCCACTTCGGCGAAGCCGACGCGGGCGAACTGCGACGCGCGGCGGCGAGGACCGGCGGGCGGATGGTGGACGCCGACGACTCGTCCCTTTCCGAGGCATTCAAGGAGATCCGTGGCTGTCACTGATGGACTGTGGTGGAGCGTGTGGTGGCCGTGGATGACGCTCTGGCTGGTGACGGCAGCGGGCCTCGTGGTGCTCGCCGTCGTCCTGCTGATCCACGCGCGCGAGGCCCGCCGACGGGCGGCGGCCCGGCAGACGGCGTACAGCATCTGCTTCTACCTGGACGGGAAGTCCGTCATGGACCTCTACCAGGTCAGCCACTACAGCGAGGCGCTCGAACAGGCGGTGGAGCACCGCACCAACGTCAACACCAGCGTCGGCTTCCTCGGCAAGCTCATGCCGTGGACCGTCAAGGCCGGCCGGGACGTCACCCAGGAGAAGTTCACCAAGTACGTCCAGAAGAACGAACCCATCAACGTCATAGGGATGTTGATGGACGCCCTCGACCGGGCCGACGCCATCGTCCACGCCGACCTGCGCACGGGCAACGTACGGCCCAACCGGGCTCTCACCGACGCCCTCGACGGCGACACCCGGATCGCGCTGAGCGACATCGACGAGTTCGTCTCGGTGCGGGGCCGCTTCCTGATGGACCCGGACACCTCGCAGGGCATCGTCCTGCGCGCCGCGTACAGCGATCCGCAGGAGCCGCCGTACGTCAGGGTCGTCGGCGCCCGCGAGGGCCTGCGGCGCGAGACCATCCCGGAGGGCACCTTCACCGCCCGCTGCCTGGGCAAGATGACCGGCTGGCGGCAGGACACCGGCGAGGTGACGCTGGAGGCGATCGCGATCTTCCGGTAGCGGGCGACGGGCGTCGGGTGACCGGCGGCGGCCAATCGCTGGCCGCCGACCGCCGACCGGTCAGGAGTTGAGCTCGGCGAGCACCCGCAGCGTGTGCCGGTCCGGGTTCATCGCCAGCAGGTCCGTCACCGGCCCCTTGCGCCACGACTCCAGCCGTTCCGCGATGCGTTCGCGCGGTCCGACCAGGGAGATCTCGTCCGCGAACGCGTCCGGCACGGCGAGCACGGCCTCCTCCCGGCGGCCGGACAGGAACAGCTCCTGGATCCGCCGGGCCTCCTCCTCGTACCCCATGCGCGCCATCAGGTCGGCGTGGAAGTTGCGGGCCGCGTGCCCCATCCCGCCGATGTAGAAGCCGAGCATCGCCTTGACGGGGAGCAGCCCTTGGGCGACGTCGTCGCAGACCCTCACCTGCGCCATGGGCGCCACGAGGAAGCCCTCGGGGAGGCCGGCCACCGCCTCCCCGTACACCTCGGGCCGGCTCGGCGACCAGTACAGCGGCAGCCAGCCGTCGGCGATCCGGATCGTCTGCGCCACGTTCTTCGGCCCCTCGGCGCCGAGCAGGACCGGGAGGCCGGGGCGGAGGGGGTGGGTGATGGACTTGAGCGCCTTGCCGAGGCCGGTGCCGTCGGCGCCCCGGTAGGGGTGGGAGTGGAAGCGGCCGTCCAGCTCGACCGGCCCCTTTCGCCCGAGGACTTGGCGGACGACATCGACGTACTCCCGGGTCGCGGTCAGCGGCGACCTCGGGAACGGGCGGCCGTACCAGCCCTCGACGACCTGCGGGCCGGACAGCCCGAGCCCGAGCATCATGCGGCCCCCGGAGAGGTGGTCCAGGGTGAGGGCGTGCATGGCCGTCGTGGTCGGGGAGCGGGCCGCCATCTGGGCCACCGCCGTACCGAGCCTGATGCGGGAGGTCTGCGCGGCGATCCAGGTCAGCGGAGTGAACGCGTCCGAGCCCCACGACTCGGCCGTCCACACGGAGTCGTACCCCAGCCGCTCCGCCTCCTGCACGAGCGGAACATGGTCCGGGTCGGGGCCGCGGCCCCAGTAGCCGAGGGTGAGACCGAGCCGCATAGCTGCCTCCTGATGGGGCGTCAGCCAAGGGGCGACTGTACGACAACGGCCCCCCGCCCGGAAGGGCGAGGGGCCGCACGTCGACAACGGGATCAGCCGCGCTGGATCCCCGAGGTGTCCTGCAGCACGCCACGACGACCGTCCTGGGTCTGCGCGACCAGCGCCCCGCCGCGCTGCTCGACCGCCAGGTACCAGGTACCGGGGGCGAGTTCGGCGATCGGTGCCGACGAGCCGTCCTCCGCGAACAGCGGCCGCGGCACCGGCACGGCGAACCAGAACGGCGAGAATTCCGGCGCCGGCGGCTGAGCCTGCGCCTGCTGCGGCGGCTGAGGCTGCTGCGGCTGCGCGCCGAAGGGCTGACCGGGCTGCGGCTGGGCACCGTACGGCTGCTGCTGCTGCTGCTGCGGCTGGGCGCCGGGGTAGCCGTAACCACCGGGGGGCTGGGCGCCGTAGGGCTGGGGGGCGGCCGGCTTGGGGGCGGGGATGAGGGCGGCCTGCAGGGCGGGGACCAGGGGGGTGGCGACGGCGGCGCCGGCCAGCAGCAGCGCGCCGATCAGGCCGAGGATGAGGCCGCTGCCGGTGCTGATGTCCGCTCCACCGAGATCGTCGCTGAAAGCGCCCAGCGGGTCGATGATCGTCCAGAACGAGGTCCATGCGGCGAAGATCGCCAGTGCGACACCCAGCTGCCCCAGGTCGAGCCCGACGACCTTGCGCGGCTGCGGGAGTGCGCGGGAGACGACGATCAGGGCCGCCCCGATGATGCCACCGATGTACAGGCTCATCACCAGGCCGAGGTTTTCCCAGGCGTTGGGGATGTCGCCGCCGCCGCTGTCGCTGGAGTACGTGTCGAGGAACGACGCGATGAACAGCAACACCGCTGCTCCGATCACCACGCCGTCGCCTCGAGTGAGGGAGCGGATATTCACTTCAGGGTCCTTCGTAGGTCGTCTCGTCGTCGGTAGAGGCGTCGCTGTCACCATGTCGCCGTCAGGCCCTGGTGTGAAGCGCGGGGGTGGCCCCTCATCGTAGGGACGACACTATCGTCCGCCAGAACAGGGTGTCCGCCCGGATCAGCGCACCGATCACTACCCGCGCAGGAAACTCACGATTCCCTCAGAGATCCCTTGCGCCGCCTTCTGCCGCCACGCACCACTGGTCAGCAGTGCCGCGTCCTTGTTATCGCGCATGTTGCCGCACTCGACGAACACCTTGGGAACCGTTGACAGATTGAGACCGCCCAGGTCTGTGCGGGTGTCGAGTCCGGTGCCGTCTCCGATGTAGTTGGAGGGCGCGCTGCCCGTGGCGCGTACGAAGTTGCCCGCGATGCGCTCGCCGAGTCCGCGCGAAGGGCCCACGATCGCACGGGTGTCGGCGGCGCCCGCGTGCACGCTCCCCGGCAGGATGACGTGGAAGCCGCGGTTGCCGGCCGCGGAGCCGTCCGCGTGGACCGAGACGACGGCGTCCGCGTGCGCCGCGTTGCCGATCCGGGCGCGCTCGTCCACGCACGGGCCGTAGGGCCGGTCGCCGTCCTGGGTCAGTTTCACCGTGGCGCCCTGAGCCTGGAGGAGCGTGCGCATCCGGTGGGCGACGTCGAGGGTGAACTCGGCTTCCGCGTAACCGGAGTTGGTGGCCGTCCCGGTGGTGTCGCACTCCTTCGTGTTCGTGCCGATGTCCACCTTGCGGTTGATCTCGGCGGTGTGCCGGAAGTTGCCCGGGTTGTGGCCCGGGTCGATGACGACGACCTTGCCCTTGAGGGGGCCGGTGGCGGCGGGCGCGGAGGTGGTGGGGGCCGCGCTCGGGGCCGGCTGCTTGGCGTCGTCGGGGGCGGAGGACGTCGGCGCGGACGTCCTCGGGGAGGCCGACGCGCTCGACGACGAGGGTGTCCCGACCGCCCCCGCCGATGCTCCTGCGTCGGATCCGCCCACCGCCTCGTACACCAGCCAGCCGAGCAGCGCGCCCGGCACGAGTGCGGCGACCGCGACGGTCAGGGGGCCGCGCCGAGAGCGGCGGGGCCGGGGAGGTTCGAAATCCGGGCCTACGTACGACACGACTGCCACCTTACGGGCCGGCCACCTGCTCCGCTGACCCTGGCACGCGACGGAGCAGGGGCCCTTGGAGCGGTGCGGCGGCGTTCGTGGACCGGGGTCAGAGTCCTGGCCCGGTGCGCCTCAGCACCCGCAGGGAGTCCGTCACCGAGACCTCGGTGAAGGCACCGGACGCCAGGGCCCGGAGGTAGAGGCGGTACGGGGCCTGGCCGGTGAACTCGTCCACCGGGTCGGGGAACACGTCGTGGATGACGAGCAGCCCGCCCTCGGCGACATGGGGCGCCCAGCCCTCGTAGTCGGCGTTCGCGTGCTCGTCGGTGTGGCCGCCGTCGATGAAGACCAGGCCAAGGGGGGTGCCCCAGACCTTGGCGACCTGCGGGGAGCGGCCGACCAGCGCCACCACGTGCTCCTCAAGACCGGCGCGGTGCAGCGTGCGGCGGAAGGTCGGCAGGGTGTCCATCAGGCCGATCTCGCTGTCGACCGTCTCCGGGTCGTGGTACTCCCAGCCCGGCTGCTGCTCCTCGCTGCCCCGGTGGTGGTCGACGGTGAGTGCCGTGACGCCGGCCTCGCGGGCCGCGTCGGCGAGCAGGATCGCGGACCGCCCGCAGTACGTGCCCACCTCGAGGAGCGGCAGGCCGAGCCGCCCGGCCGCCATGGCCGCCGCGTACAGGGCAAGCCCCTCACCGGCGGGCATGAACCCCTTCGCGGCCTCGAAGGCGGCCAGGATCTCGGGCTTGGGGGCCGCGGGCATGGGGGTCCTTTCGGTCGTACGTCCTTCCGGGCGCCCATGGTGCACCACGCCCCCCGTCCTGACGCACCACACCCCCCGTCTCGTGGGCGACGGGGGGTGTGGTGCCTCATCAGGAGAGGGGGGCGTGCGGGGGGATCGTCAGGCGGAGACGGTCTCGCCCGGCAGCGACAGGTCCAGGGCGACCGCGCGCTCGTCGCCCGCGTGGGTCGCCGCGGAGGCGAGCGGGCCGTGTCCGGCGGCTTTGGCTGCCAGGACGTACGGGCCCTGGGCCGGGACGGCGAGGGTGTAACTGCCGTCCTCGGCGGAGAGGGTCGCGCCGGCCTGGCGGCCGCGGCGGTCGATCAGGGTGACCTTGGCTCGGGCGACGGGGGTGCCGGCGGCGTCCAGGACCCGGCCCCGGAAGCCGCGCAGCATTTCCTCGGCGCGTTCGAGCACCGCGTCCTCCTCGCTGCTCGCGCGCAGCTGCGGCTTGGCCGCCGGGCGGTTGCGGGGCAGGAGGAGCGCCATGACGAGACCGACGGCCACCGCGCCGGTCGCGATCAGGAAGGAGACGCGGAAGCCGTGCATGGTGGGGATCGCGACGCCGTTCACGTTGTTCGCGGTGTTGGCGAGGACCATGCCGATGACGGCGCTCGACACCGACGTACCGATGGAACGCATCAGCGTGTTCAGGCCGTTCGCGGCGCCCGTCTCCGACGCCGGGACCGCGCCGACGATCAGCGCGGGCAGCGAGGAGTAGGCGAGGCCGATGCCCGCGCCCAGGATGACGGCGATGACGAGGCTCTGCCAGGGGGCGCTCATCAGGCCGAGGCCGGCGCCGTAGCCGATCGCGATGATCAGCATGCCGAGGATCAGGGTGACCTTGGGGCCGTACTTGGCCGACAGGCGGGCGTAGACGGGGGCCGTGACCATCATGGTCAGGCCGAGGGGTGCGACGAGCAGGCCCGCCACGACCATCGACTGGCCGAGGCCGTAGCCGGTGGACTTGGGCAGCTGGAGGAGCTGGGGCAGGACCAGCGAGACGACGTAGAACGAGACGCCGACCATGATCGAGGCGAGGTTGGTGAAGAGCACCGCCGGGCGGGCCGTGGTGCGCAGGTCCACCAGGGGGGCCTTCAGGCGCAGCTCCATCACGCCCCACAGGACGAGCACGACGGCCGAGGCGGCGAACAGGCCGAGGGTGGTGGCCGAGGTCCAGCCCCAGTCGCTGCCCTTGGTGATGGGCAGGAGGAAGAGGACGAGGCCCGCGGAGAGGCCGATCGCGCCGAGGACGTCGAAGGTGCCCTTGGCGCGCATCGGGGACTCGGGCACGACGAGGAGGGTGAGCGCGATGGCGAGGGCGCCGAGGCCGGCGGCACCGTAGAAGAGGGCGTGCCAGTCGGCGTGCTGGGCGACCAGGGCCGCGGCGGGCAGGGCGAGGCCGCCGCCGACGCCGATCGAGGAGCTCATCAGGGCCATCGCCGAGCCGAGCTTCTCGCGGGGCAGCATGTCGCGCATCAGGCCGATGCCGAGCGGTATCGCGCCCATCGCGAAGCCCTGGAGGGTACGGCCCGCGATCATCGTGAGCAGGTCGCTGGTGAGGGCGCTGACCAGCGCGCCGACGACCATCACCGAGAGGCTGAAGATCAGCATGCGCCGCTTGCCGTACAGGTCGCCGAGGCGGCCCATGATCGGGGTGGCGACGGCGCCGGAGAGCAGGGTCGAGGTCAGCACCCAGGTGGCGTTGCTCGGCTCGGTGTCCAGCAGTTGCGGCAGGTCCTTGATGACCGGCACGAGCAGGGTCTGCATCACCGCGACCACGATGCCCGCGAAGGCGAGCACCGGGACCACGGCGCCGCTCGCTTTGCGTACGGGCTGGTCGGTCGACGTGTGCGTCATGGAGTGGGGCCTCCAGGCCGGTGGTTCGGATGGTCCCGTGCGGGATGCGTGCAGGGTGAACCCCGTGCGCCTGGGCAACTATTCCAGTGCTTCGGCGTCCTAACGATTTCTTTGTCTTCTCTTGGGACTAGGGGGGACTGGGTGGGACCAGGCCGAAATGCCGATGCAGGGGGAGCGGGTGGTTGAGAGCATGACAGCCATGCTCGGAGCCGCTGACGTCACCGTGTCCCCTCGCCGTACCGCGCCGCCGACCTGGCTGGTCCTCGCGCTCGCGTGTGCCGGACAGTTCCTGGTCGTGCTCGACGTGTCCGTCGTGAACGTGGCACTCCCGTCGATGCGGGCCGACCTGGGGCTGAGCCAGCAGGGGCTCCAGTGGGTGGTCAACGCCTACGCCATCGCCTTCGCCGGGTTCATGCTGCTCGGCGGGCGGGCCGGTGACCTCTACGGCCGCAAGCGGATGTTCCTGGTCGGGCTCGGCCTGTTCACCGTGGCCTCGCTGGCCGGCGGACTCGCCCAGGAGGGCTGGCAGCTGCTGGTGGCGCGCGCCGCGCAGGGGCTCGGTGCGGCGGTGCTCGCGCCCTCGACGCTGACGATCCTCACGTCCGCCGTCCCGGAGGGTGCCGCACGCGCGCGTGCCATCGCGACCTGGACGGCGGTCGGCGCGGTCGGCGGGGCTGCCGGCGGGCTGGTCGGCGGGGTCCTGGTGGACGTCCTGTCGTGGCGGTGGGTGCTGCTGATCAACGTGCCGGTGGGGGTGGTGGTGCTCCTCGGCTCGGTGGTGTGGCTGGTCGAGGGAAGGGCGGGGGACGGACGGCGACTCGACCTGCCGGGCGCGCTGCTGGTGACGGCCGGGCTCGCCACCCTGGCGTACGGCATCTCGCAGACCGAGGCCGAGGGGTGGACGGCGGCGGCCGCCCTGGTACCGCTGCTGGCCGGGCTCGCGCTGATCGGGTGCTTCCTCGCCGTCGAGGCCCGTACGGCGGCACCGCTGATGCCGCTCGCACTGCTCAGGGTGCGGGCCGTGGCGTCCGCCAACGTGGCGATGTTCCTGTGCGGCTCCGCCATGTTCTGCATGTGGTTCTTCATGACGTTGTACGCGCAGAACGTGCTCGGCTACTCGCCGCTGGACGCCGGTCTCGCGCTGGTGCCGAGCTCCCTCGCCGTGGTCGTCGGCTCCAAGCTCGCGCCGCGGTTCATGCGGCGGGCCGGGGCGCGTGCCGTGGCGGTGCTCGGGACCCTGGTCGCGGTCGCCGGGTTCGGCTGGCAGTCGACGATGACCGTGGACGGGGCGTACCTCACCACCATCATGATCCCGGGCATCCTGATGATGCTGGGCGCGGGCCTGGCCGCGACGCCGCTCGCCGCGCTGGCCACGGCGGGGGCGGCACCGGGGGAGGCCGGGCTGGTGTCGGGGCTGGTCAACACCTCGCGCACGATGGGCGGTTCGCTGGGCCTCGCGGTCATGTCGACGATCGCGGCGGCCCGCACGGCCGGGCGCGGCTCTCCCGAGGCGCTGACGGAGGGGTACGCGCTGGCGTTCCGGGTGGGGACCGGGGTGCTGGCCGGCGGGGTGGTGCTGATGCTGCTGTGGCTGCCGCGGAGGGCCGCCGCGGAGTGAGGCCGGGTGGGTGAGGCCGGGTGGGGTGGAAACGGCGAGGGCCGTGGCCTCCACGGCGGTGGTGGAACTCGTTGCCGCATAAGCGGATGATCGTTGAAAAACCCGGACGAATTGCCCAGTATCGCCACCATCACCGCGGTTCCACCGTGCAGGACGCTCAGAAGGGCGGACCCATGACCACCTCAGGTGACCACCGGCGCGGCGGCGAAGTGCCCTGGAGCGCCGAGGAACTGTCCGAGGAGATCTTCCGCGGTCTGCTGTCCACGCTGGAGATCTTCAACATGTACGTCGGGGTGCGCGCGGGGCTCTACGAGGCGCTGGCGGCCCACGACACACTGACCCCCGACGAGCTGGCCGAGGCCGCCTCGATCCATCCGAGATACGCCCGCGAATGGCTGGAGCAGCAGGCCGTGGCCGGGGTGCTGGAAGCGCCGGACCACGCCCAGGAGGGCCAGGGCAGCGACTCCTACCACCGGCGCTTCCGGCTGCCGGCCGAGCACCGCCGGGTGCTGACCTCGCCGGACGACCCCCTCTACCTCGCGGCGGGGCCGCTGTTCATGCTCGGCGTCGCGGAGGCGGTCCCGCATCTGCTGGCCGCGTTCCGGACGGGTGAGGGCGTGCCCTACGCCCGCTACGGTCGCGACACCCGGGAGGGCATCGCCGGCCTGAACCGGCCGATGTTCCGCAACGACCTCGTACGGTCCTGGCTGCGGGCGATGCCGGACGTGCTGGAGCGGCTCGCCGTGCCCGGCGCCCGGATCGTCGACCTCGGCTGCGGGGTCGGCTGGTCGACCCTCGCCATGGCGGAGGCGTTCCCCGCCGCCCGCATCACCGGGGTCGACCTGGACCCGGCCTCGATCGAACAGGCCCTGGGCAACGCGGCAGAGGCGGGGCTCGCCGAGCAGGTGGAGTTCTCCTGCGGCGACGCGGCCCTGCTGGAGTCGTCCGGTGCGGTGGAGCTGGTGACGGTCTTCGAGGCGCTGCACGACATGGCCGACCCGGTGGCCGCCCTCAAGACGGCCCGCGGGCTGCTGGGCCCGAGCGGTGCCGTGCTGATCGGCGACGAGAAGGTGGAGGACCGCTTCGCCGCTCCCGGCCCGGAACTGGAGCGGTTCAACTACGCCTTCAGCGTGCTGCACTGTCTGCCCGCGACCCGCGCCGAGAACGCGCGGGTGGAGGCGGGCACGGTCCTGCGGGCCGACACGGTGGCGGCGTACGCCCGCGAGGCCGGGTACGCCGACTGCGAGGTACTGGACGTCGACCATGACCTGTGGCGGTTCTACCGGCTCGGGGGGTGAGGCGCCGGGGTGCCGGGGCGGTCGAGGGGAGGGGTCGGCGTACCTGTGATGGCAGGGGGCCGCCGTACCGGTGGCGGCAGGGGGCCGACTCACGCGCAGGCACGACGATCCGGGCGCCGGGG
The DNA here is from genome assembly GCF_019049245.1 of Streptomyces sp. AC555_RSS877. Classification (GTDB taxonomy): domain Bacteria; phylum Actinomycetota; class Actinomycetes; order Streptomycetales; family Streptomycetaceae; genus Streptomyces. The sequence goes on from NZ_JAGMUK010000079.1 coordinate 260,841, forward strand.
AGGCGCCCACCCGGCCCACCTGACACCCCGTCAGGAGCCTTCACAACTGTGGGGCGCTGGGCTATACAGGGGTCGCCGGACTGGAACGCGTTCTAGGTCGGCCCCGTGTCGACCTCGGTGCGGCCGACGGTGCGGACAGCCGCACCGAGGTCTCTGAGCCCTCAGGAGCAGGGAGCCCCATGCCCATCGACGCAGCCAAGGCCCTGGCCGCCGAACCCCGTTCCGGCGAGATCGCCTGGACCGCGAAGGACGTCCAGCTGTATCACCTGGGCATCGGCGCGGGCATCCCCGCCACCGACCCCGACGAGCTGCGCTACACCCTGGAGTCCCGGCTGCACGTCCTGCCGAGCTTCGCCACCGTCGCGGGCGCCGGCTCGCCCGGGGTGATCAGCGGTCTGTCCATGCCCGGCGTCGACGTCGACCTGGCCCGCGTCCTGCACGGCGGCCAGAGCCTGGAGATCCACCGCCCCCTGCCGGTCGAGGGCACGGCCACCGCGACCTCCCGCATCGCCGGCGTGTACGACAAGGGGAAGGCGGCCGTCCTCGTGATGCGCACCGAGGTCGCCGACGCCGACGGCCCGCTGTGGACCAACGACGCCCAGATCTTCGTCCGCGGAGAAGGCGGCTGGGGCGGCGACCGCGGCCCCTCGGCCCGCCTCGAACCGATCGACGCCGAGCCCGACCGCGTCGTCGAGCGGCCCGTCCGCGAGGACCAGGCCCTGCTCTACCGCCTCTCCGGCGACCGGAACCCGCTGCACGCCGACCCGGAGTTCGCCAAGGTCGCCGGGTTCGAGCGGCCCATCCTGCACGGGCTGTGCACGTACGGCATCACGCTCAAGGCGGTCGTCGACACGCTGCTCGGCGGGGACGTGACCCGGGTGCGCGGGTACGCCACCCGGTTCGCCGGGGTCGTGTACCCGGGCGAGACCCTGCGCGTGCGCATGTGGCGGCGGGAGGGGGTCGTGCGGGTCGCCGTGCACGCGGTCGAGCGGGACGACGCCCCGGTCCTCGCCGACACCGTCGTCGAACACTCCTGAGCCACCGAGCCAACGGCCACCGAGCCAACGGGTCACCGAGCCACCAGCCTCTCGAGGGGAGCCGCACCATGCGCGCAGCCGTACTGCACGAGATCGGCCAGGACAAGCTGGAGGTCCTCGACGACGTCGAGGCGGTGGGCTTCGGCCCCGGCAGGGCGAGGATCCGGGTGCGGGCCACCGGGCTGTGCCACTCGGACCTGTCCGCGATGGGCGGCGTACTTCCGCAGCCGGCGCCGTTCGTGCCCGGCCACGAGGGCGCCGGGGAAGTCCTTGACGTGGGGGAGGGCGTCAGCCACGTGAAGCCCGGCGACCGGGTCGTCGTCTGCTGGCTGCCCGCCTGTGGTGTCTGTCCCGCCTGCAAGCGCGGCCAGACCCAGCTGTGCCTGGCCGGTTTCATGAACGCGGGCACCCCCAACTTCAGGCGCCCCGGCGGTGACCTCTTCGGCTTCGCCGGCACCGGCACCTTCGCCGAGGAGGTCGTGGTCGACGCCGGCTGTGCGGTGCCGATACCCGACGACGTGCCCTTCGACATCGCCGCGCTCATCGGCTGCGGGGTCACCACCGGACTGGGGGCGGCGCTCAACACCGCCGACGTGGAGGCGGGTTCGTCGGTCGCCGTCATCGGCTGCGGCGGGGTCGGCATCTCCGCGATCCAGGGCGCACGCCTCAAGGGTGCCGCAGAGATCGTCGCGGTCGACCCGGTCGGCTCGCGCCGCGAGTCCGCGCTCCGGTTCGGGGCCACCAGGGCCGTCTCGCCCGACGAACTGGCCGACGCCAAGCAGCAGGTCACCGCCGGTGAGGGCTTCGACTACGTCTTCGAGGTCGTCGGCCGCTCCGCCACCGCCCGCACGGCGTACGACACCACGCGGCGCGGCGGCACCCTGGTCGTCGTCGGCGCCGGCGCCATGGACGACTACCTCCAGCTCAACATGTTCGAGCTGTTCTTCGACGAGAAGCGGATCCTGCCGTCCATGTACGGCGGCGGGGACGTCCTGCGCTCCTACGAGCGGACCATCGCCCTGTGGCGGGCCGGCCGCGTCGACCTGGACGGCCTGATCACCCACCGGGTGCCGCTGAGCGAGATCAACGAAGCGCTCGACCAGATGCGGACGGGGACGGCTCTGCGCACCTGCATCGAGATCTGAGGGACCGGTATGTCACTGCCACTCGAAGGGCTCTGTGCCATCGTCACCGGCGCGGGCCGCGGCCTCGGCCGGGCCGAGGCGCTGGAACTGGCCCGGCTCGGCGCGGCCGTCGTCGTCAACGACTTCGGGCAGCCCGGCCGGGACGGCTCGGGCGAAGCCTCCACCGCCCCCGCCGAACAGGTCGCCGCCGAGATACGAGCGGCGGGCGGAAGGGCGCTGGCCCACACCGGGGACGTCTCCGACTTCCGACAGGCCGGTGAACTGGTCGAGTCGGCGACCGGCGAGTTCGGCCGGCTGGACATCCTGGTCAACAACGCGGGCATCCTGCGCGACCGCATGGTGTTCTCCATGACCGAGGACGAGTGGGACGCGGTGATCCGCGTCCACCTCAAGGGCCACTTCAACACCACCCACTTCGCGGCCGCGCACTGGCGCGAGCGGTCCAAGGCGGTGGGCGGGCCGGTGTACGGGCGGATCGTGAACACGTCGTCGGAGGCGTTCCTGGCCGGGTCCGCCGGCCAGCCCAACTACGCGGCGGCGAAGGGAGGCATCGTCGGGCTCACCACGTCGACGGCCCTCGCGCTCGCCAAGTACGGCGTGACCGCCAACGCCATCTGCCCGCGCGCCCGCACCCGGATGACCGAGGACGTCTTCGCCGGGTTCCAGCAGCCCGCCGACGGCCTGGACCCTCTCGCCCCCGAGCATGTCGCCCCGCTCGTCGGCTACCTGGCCTCGCCCGCCGCCGCACGGGTCAACGGCCAGCTGATCGTCGTACACGGCGGCATGGTGGCGATCGTCGAACGGCCGCGCGTACAGGCCAGGTTCGACAGCAAGCAGGACACGTTCACCTACGACGAACTGGACGCGCTGCTCACCCCGCACTACGCGCAACGGCCACAGGGGGAGACCTTCGCGGCGGCGGAAGTGCTGGGACTGCGGCGCTCGTGACGCTGGGCGGGCCGCGTTGGGCGGTCCACCGGCGTTCAGGCCCCGATGTCCCAGTCGTCATGTAACGCGACAGTCCCCGGCATCAGGCGATGCCGGGGACTGTCGAAAGAAGCCGAGTGCCTGAGGCTTCGTCAGGCCGCGTGTTCGGTCTGCGTCTGCTCGACCGGCCTGCGGTGACGGCCGCGGGGGGCCGCCTGGCCCGCCTCGCCGTCGTGCTGCGCCGAAACCGGACCCCGGTGCCGGCCGTGGCCGGTGGACTCCTGGACGTCGGCAGTGTGCTGGTTCGTGCTGGCGTCACTCATCGGAAAACTCACCCCGTCAACATGATCTTTCAAACAGCCGGGCGAGTTTAACCGGCGGCCCACACCCCGAATCCAGGCGGCCACGCCAACCGGCACTACTTCGTTACAAGACGCCCAAGGGGCGCCTCCTGAAGGGGCACAGGACGCAGTACGGCGGGGGCCGGAGGGTCCGCTTCCGACGGCTCGCCGGACGCCGCGGAGAACCCCTCCGACGTCGCCTCCGAAGCCGTACCGTCCCGGACCGGACCCTCCGCCCCCGTGCCCCCCATACCCCCCGAGCCCTCCGCTCCCCCCGTCGCCCCCATGTCCCCCTCGTCCCCCGAGGGCGCCGCCACCCGCGCCACCCCGCACGGTGCCTCGGCCGTCGCGTACGGCAGGTGGAGCACCCCGTCCCCGGTCCAGAGACCCGCGCCCGCCAGCCACCCCTGGGGCGGCGGCAGGTGGTACATCCGGCGCTGCGCGGGCCTCCACACCCCGACCCAGCTGCCGACCGGGCCGTCGACCCGCAACGCCACCGCGCAGCTCTCCGGCATCAGCACCTGCCCGGGCTGGATGGCGAACGGCGTGACCGTGCAGTCGGGCACCCGCAGGCACTCCGGAAAGCGCACCGGCAGGGTGCTGCCCAGGACCCCCCAGCCCAGCCGGCCCTGCCCCGGCGACGGCGCGTCCGAGCGGATCAGCAGCAGTCCGCTGTCCGGGTCGGCGAGCAGCAGCCGGTCGTCGCTGTCCGCCGCGATCTGGAGCAGCGGCGAGACCTCGCCGCCGCGCTCCAGGTCGACCACGACGGCCTTCGTACGGCCGTCGGCCTCCCGGTCCAGGGCCAGCATCCGACCGGCGTGGTCCAGCCACGCCCCGCCCGAGCAACGCCCCGGGACCTCCGCGAGGTGCTCCGGCCCGAAGGCGCCGCCCGCCACCTGCCACACCGCGCTGGAGCTCCGGCCCACGGCGACGGCGTACGCCTTCTCGCCACCCGGCGCCGGCGGCAGCAGCCGCAGCCGGGTGCCCTCGTCGGGGCACTCGACCGCGCCCAGCGGCAGCTCGCCGGTGTCGGGGCCGGTCGGATAGAGGAGCGAGAAGGTGTGCCGTCCGCCCGCGAGCCGCCGGATGAGGACGCGTCCGTCGCCCATCGGCTGGACCTCGGTCCCGGGCTCCTCCGGCTGGTTGCCCGGCAGCGGCACCGCGTACGGCTCGGGGCCGTCCAGCGTCCAGCGCTCCGGGAACCAGGAGTCGCCGTCCTGCGTGAGACGGGCGGCATAGGCACCGTCCGCCGTGATGGCGCACTCCGGCCGCGTGGCACCATCCGCGTCTTCCGCCGGGGGCTCGATCGCACAGGCCGTCATCGTCTGGTCACCTCCGGCCACGAAGCTAGTTTTCGTACGCACACACGGGGGACCGGCGAGCCGTCACTTCACACAAAGGTGTGGCCCAGGAACGATTCGCCTGAGGAACCCGGGGCGACTGTGCTGAGCGGGGGGACCGGCGGCGGCGCCGGTTCAGTGGCGGAGAACAGACAGGTAGCCTTTCCTCGTGCCCCGTCTGTCTGAAGTCATCACCGCGCTGGAGAACCTGTGGCCCGCCGCGCGGGCCGAGTCCTGGGACGCGGTCGGCACCGTCGTGGGCGACCCCGACCAGGAGGTCACGCGGGTCCTGTTCGCCGTCGACCCGGTCCAGGAGATCGTCGACGAGGCGGTGAAGCTGGGCGCCGGCCTGCTGGTCACCCACCACCCCCTCTACCTGCGCGGTACGACCACGGTCGCGGCCTCCACCTTCAAGGGCCGCGTGGTGCACACGCTGATCAAGAACGACATCGCGCTGCACGTCGCCCACACCAACGCGGACAAGGCGGACCCGGGCGTCTCCGACGCCCTCGCCGGCGCGCTCGACCTTCGCGTCGTACGCCCCCTGGTGCCGGACCCGACCGATCCGTCCGGCCGCCGAGGCCTGGGCCGCATCTGCGAGCTGGACCACCCGCTGTCCTTGAGGGACTTCGCCGCCCGCGCCGCCGAGCGACTGCCCGCCACCGCGCAAGGCATCCGGGTGGCGGGCGACCCCGAGGCCGTGGTGCGCACGGTCGCCGTGAGCGGCGGCTCGGGCGACAGCCTGTTCGACGACGTCCGCGCGGCCGGCGTCGACGCCTTCCTCACCGCGGACCTGCGCCACCACCCGGCGTCGGAGTTCGTGGCAGGGCACACCCACAGTCCCCTCGCGCTGCTCGACGCGGCACACTGGGCCACAGAGTGGCCCTGGTGCGAGCTGGCCGCCACGCAGCTCGACGAGATCTCCGACCGCAACGGATGGGGCCTTCGCGTCCACGTCTCCAAGACGGTCACCGACCCTTGGACCGCCCACGCGGCGTCCGTCACCACCAATGAAAACCTGGGAGCCCCCAACTGAACGCCGAGCCCGCCGACCAGATCCGCCTTCTCGACGTCCAGGACCTCGACGTCCGTCTCCAGCAGCTCGCGCACAAGCGCAGGTCGCTGCCCGAGCACGCCGAGATCGAGGCGCTGACCAAGGACCTGACCCAGCTGCGCGACCTCCTCGTGGCCGCGCAGACCGAGGAGAGCGACACCGCCCGCGAGCAGATCAAGGCCGAGCAGGACGTGGACCAGGTGCGCCAGCGCGCCGCCCGCGACCAGCAGCGCCTCGACTCCGGCGCGGCCACCTCCCCCAAGGACCTGGAGAACCTGCAGCGCGAGATCGCCTCCCTCGCCAAGCGGCAGGGCGACCTGGAGGACGTCGTCCTCGAGATCATGGAGCGCCGCGAGTCCGCGCAGGAGCGGGCCGCCGAGCTGACCGAGCGGGTCGCGTCCGTCGAGTCGAAGATCGAGGACGCGACGGCCCGCCGGGACGCCGCCTTCGAGTCCCTCGACGGCGAGGCGGCGACGGCGACGAAGGAGCGCGAGGTCATCGCCGGCACGATCCCCGCGGACCTGCTCAAGCTCTACGACAAGCTGCGCGCCCAGCAGGGCGGCGTCGGCGCGGCCAAGCTCTACCAGCGCACCTGCCAGGGCTGCCGCCAGGAGCTCGCGATCACCGACTTCAACGAGGTCCGCGCGGCGGCGCCCGACACGGTCGTCCGCTGCGAGAACTGCCGCCGCATCCTGGTGCGTACGTCCGAGTCGGGTCTCTAGGACCACGGTGATCCGGTAAGGGGCTTGGGACGTGCGGGAGTTCATCGTCGAGGCCGACGGCGGGTCACGGGGCAACCCGGGGCCCGCGGGCTACGGATCCGTGGTGATCGACGCGGCGACGGGGGAGACCCTTGCCGAGGCGGCCGAGTACATCGGCGTCACCACGAACAACGTGGCCGAGTACCGGGGGCTGGTGGCCGGCCTGCGCGCCGCGCACGGACTCGACCCCACGGCCAAGGTCCACGTCCGCATGGACTCCAAGCTCGTCGTCGAGCAGATGTCGGGCCGCTGGAAGATCAAGCACCCCGACATGAAGCCACTCGCGGCGGAGGCGGCGCGGGTCCTTCCGGCCTCCCAGGTGACGTACGAGTGGATCCCCCGCGAGCAGAACAAGCACGCGGACCGGCTGGCCAACGAGGCGATGGACGCGGGCAAGCGGGGCGAGCAGTGGGTGGCGTCGGCATCCACGGCGGAGCTGGACGCGGCCGATGCGCGCTCGGCCGCGGCTCACCGGGCAGCGGCTCGCCCGGCGGTCCTTGAGCCGTCCGAGCCGTCCGGGCCGCCCGGAGACGCGGCTGCGGGCGCGGCGCGTGCGCGTGCCGCGATGGCCGGCGCGTCCTCTCCGGCCGGGCCTCCTCCCTTCGCCGCCGCTGCCTCGTCACCCGTCCTGTCCTCCCGCCGCGGAGCGGCGGACTCACCCGGCCGCGGAGCCGCGAAGGCCGAGGGTGACGCAGACGCCGATGTGCGGGGCGGGGGTGTGGCGGTAGGTGGCGGTGGCGTGACGGTCGACGGTCGGACGGAGGTAGCCGACGGCGGTGTCGAGGCCGGCGGCCGGCCTGCGGCAGCTGCGGACGTGTCATCTTCGGCCGAGCGTCCTCCCCTCGCCACCGCCCTGTCCTCCAGCCGCGGAGCAGCGGAGTCACCCGGCGGTGGAGCCGCGAAGGCCGGTGCCGATGTGCGGGCCGCGCAGGTCGTGGCCTCGCCCGGGTGGGGTGCGGCCGACATGGGGGCGCCTGCCACCTTCGTGCTGCTCCGGCACGGGGAGACGCCGCTCACGCCTCAGAAGCGGTTCTCCGGGAGCGGCGGGAGCGACCCCTCCCTCTCCGACATCGGGCGGGACCAGGCGGAGCGGGTCGCCGCGGCGCTCGCCCGGCGCGGCACCATCCAGGACATCGTCGCCTCGCCCCTCGCCCGCACCCGCGAGACCGCCGCAGCCGTCGCCGCCCGCCTCGGTCTCGAGGTGAGCGTCGACGAGGGCCTGCGCGAGACCGACTTCGGTTCCTGGGAGGGCCTGACCTTCGGAGAGGTCCGCGAGCGCTTCCCGGACGACCTGAACAAATGGCTGGCCGACCCGGAGGCCGAACCCACCGGCGGCGGCGAGAGCTTCGCGGCCACCGCCACCCGGATCGCCGCCACCCGCGACAAGCTGGTCGCGGCGTACGCGGGCCGCACGGTCCTGCTCGTCACCCACGTCACGCCGATCAAGACGTTCGTACGACTCGCCCTCGGCGCCCCGCCCGAGTCCCTCTTCCGCATGGAACTCTCGGCGGCCTCCCTGTCGGCGGTGGCGTACTACGCGGACGGCAACGCCAGCGTCCGGCTCCTCAACGACACGTCCCACCTGCGCTGAGCCCGGCGGCCCCACGGGCCAGCTCCTCGATCCGCCCCCAGTCCCGCGCCGCCACAGCGTCCGCCGGAAGCATCCAACTCCCGCCCACACAGCCGACGTTGGGCAACGACAGATACTCCGGCGCCGACTCGATCCCGATTCCGCCGGTCGGACAGAACCGCGCCTGCGGCAAGGGCCCCGCCAGCGACCGCAGATAGGCCGTACCGCCCGCCGCCTGCGCCGGGAAGAACTTCATCTCCCGCACCCCGCGCTCCAACAGCGCGACCACCTCGGACGTCGTCGACACCCCCGGCAGGAACGGCACCCCGGACGCCCGCATCGCCTCCAGCAGTACGTCCGTCCAGCCCGGGCTCACCAGAAAACGCGCCCCGGCCCCCACCGCCCGCGTGACCTGCGCCGGCGTCAGCACGGTGCCCGCGCCGACCACCGCCCCGGGCACGTCCCCGGCGATCGCCCGGATCGCGTCGAGCGCGGCGGGCGTCCGCAGCGTCACCTCGATCGCGGGCAGCCCCCCGGCGACCAGCGCCCGGGCGAGCGGCACGGCGTCGGAGGCGTCGTCGATGACGACGACGGGCACGACGGGCGCGAGGTCCAGGAGTGACGGGGCCATGGCGTCATCCTGCCCTCGGCATGCAGCATGCGCAAAGGTCGTTGCGCATGCTGCAATGGGTGGCTGTGGCTGTGGCTGTGGCTTGGCAGTTGGGCTGGCAGCTCAGTGGACCTCGTCCACCAGCACATCGAGCGCCCAAGCCGTCGTCCCCGTCCCCGTCCCCGCTTTCGCCTTCGCGGGCGCTTCCGCCTCCACCACGTACCCGAGGTCCCGAAGCACCGTCACCAGCTCCGCCGGATCCCTGGGCGCGATCCCGGCCGACAGCAGACTCCGGACGATCCGCCCCTTCGTCGCCTTGTTGAAGTGGCTGACGACCTTCCGGGTCGGCGCGTGCAGCACCCGTACCGTCGCCGTCCGCCCGGCGACCTCACCCTTCGGCTTCCACGCGGCCGCGTACGCCGAGGACCGCAGGTCCAGCACCAGCCCGGCCCCGGCCACCTCCGGAAGCGCGGACGCCATCGCCGTGCGCCAGTGCGCGCCCAGCGCCCCGGTCCCGGGCAGCTTCACGCCCATCGAGCACCGGTAGGAGGGGATGCGGTCGGTCACCCGGACCGCGCCCCACAGCCCGGAGAAGACGAGCAGCGACCGGGCGGCGCGCCTCTTGGCGGCGGCGTCCAGGGACGCCAGGCCGAGGGCGTCGTACAGCACACCCGTGTAGATCTCCCCGGCGGGCCGCGCCCCCGCCGTCCGCAGCTCCGCGTTCTTCGCGACCTCGCCCTTCAGCCCTTCGCTCAGTCCGAGCACGTCGCGCGCCTTGTCCTCGTCACCCACGCACAGCTCGACCAGCTCGTCCAGTACGGCCTCACGGGCGGCGGTGAGCCCCGGCAGCGACAGCGACTCCAACTTCAGCGGGGCGCCGCGGCCGGAAGAGGCCTTGCCTTCGGAGGGCGGCAGCAGGACAAGCACGGGATCGATCTCCTTCGGTTGAGCTCCGCAACAGCGTACGGCGTGCCCCCGAGCCGCCCCCGCCCGTAGGGCCTGCCCGGCGGATCCTCTCGAAGACGCGGGGCTTGGCACGCCCATCTGCCGCGTTGTCGTCAGTCGCCGACTCCCCCACGCTCGAACAACCTCGCGCGGGGGGACCCCCATCGCGTCGACTCCTTCCTCCGCCTTGCAGCTGCACGCACCAAGCCCCGCTCGCCTGCGCTTATCAGGCATCGCGGCTTTCCCCCGAGCTGATCCGCCGGACAGGCCCTACGCTCGCTGTATGCCCCGCCGCCACATCCGCGTGTCCGGTGCCCCCGAAGCCCCCCTCCGGGCCGCCCTCACCGCACTGCGTTCAGAACTCGGCGTGCCCGAGAGCTTCCCGCCCGAGGTGCTGGCCGAGGCCGAGCGATCGGCGAAGGCGCCCGCCCTCCCCGCGTACGACGCCACCGACCTTCCCCTGTTCACCATCGACCCGCCCGCCTCCACCGACCTGGACCAGGCGATGCACCTGTCCCGGCACGGCACCGGCTACCGCGTCCGGTACGCCATCGCCGATGTCGCCGCCTTCGTCGTGCCCGGCGGGGCCGTGGACACGGAGGCCCACCGTCGGGTGACCACGCTCTACTTCCCCGACGGGCGGGTCCCCCTGCATCCGCCCGTGCTCAGCGAGGGCGCCGCCAGCCTCCTCCCCGACCAGGTCCGCCCGGCCGCGCTGTGGACGATCGACCTCGACGCGGACGGCCGTACGCTCGCCGTCGACGTCCGCCGGGCCCTCGTCCGCAGCCGGGCCAAGCTCGACTACGCGGCCGTACAGAAGCGGATCGACTCCGGCACCGCCGAGGAGCCGCTGGCGCTGCTCAAGGAGATCGGCGAGCGGCGCGAGGCGCTGGAGGCCGAACGCGGCGGCATCTCACTCAACGTCCCCGAGCAGGAGATCGTCGACCAGGACCACACGTACGAGCTGACATACCGCGCCCCACTCCCCGCCGACGGCTGGAACGCCCAGATCTCCCTGCTCACCGGGATGGCGGCGGCCGACCTGATGACCGCGAACGGCACGGGCATACTCCGCACCCTCCCTGCCGCCCCCGACGGCGCGGTCGGCCGCCTCCGCCGTACCGCGCACGCCCTGCACATCGACTGGCCGCACCACGTCTCGTACGCCCACCTGGTCCGCTCCCTGGACCCGCACCGCCCGCACCACGCGGCCTTCCTCCAGGAGTGCACGACCCTCCTGCGCGGAGCCGGCTACACCCCCTTCCGGGGCGGTGCCCTGCCGGACATCACCACGCACGCCGCCGTCGCCGCCCCCTACGCCCACTGCACGGCCCCGCTCCGCCGCCTCGTCGACCGCTACGCGTCGGAGATCTGCCTGGCGGCCGTCGCCGGCGACGGCCCGCCCGAGTGGGTGCTCGCCTCGCTCGACGTACTGCGCAAGGAGATGGCCGACGGCACCCGGCGCGCGGGGGCCGCCGAGCGCGGGTGCGTCGACATCGTGGAGGCCGCACTGCTCAAGGGCCGGGTGGGGGAGGAGTTCGACGGGTGGGTGGTGGACGTGGAGGAGCGCCAACCCACGGTCGGAACGGTGCAGTTGGAGGCACCGGCGATCATCGCCCGCATCGAGGGCGAACACCTTCCCCTGGGGGAACGCCTGCGGGTACGCCTCACGCAGGCCGATCCGGAAGCGGACGCCCCGTCGAAAGTGCTGTTCGCGCCTGCTTGATCGCGCGTACGAGACCGTCGGCGTCCTCGGCGTGGAAACGCACGAGGTGGATGTCCCGGCGACGGCCGAGGGACGTCAAGTGCTGTATGGGCTCGGCGAGTTCGAGAGTGACGGAGGTCTGCGCGCCCACGGCGAGGTCGAGTTGACTGTCGGCACGCTGATGGCTGGCCCGCAGCTCACGGCGTACGTCCGCGATGGTCTCCAGAGGAACGCGCAGATCCACGTGGACGCCCCGGCGGATCCGCAGCGAACCGGCGTCGAGCACATGCGGCCGCACCACGTTCGCCGCGTGCAGTCCGACGACGAAGAGAATGGTGTACAGGTCAAGGGCGAGCCACACCCGATGCACGACCGGATAGTCGCGCAGCAGCACGGACATCGTGAGCGTCTCGACCACACACACGAACGCGAAGCCGAACATCATCGCGCCCTGCCCGCGCGCGTACCCGAAGGCCCGCCCGCCGTCGCCGGTGCCGTGGGTCCTCCGGCCCGCCCACAGGACAAGACTCACCAGCATCCTCAGCTCGTGCCGGACGAGCACGCCCACGGTCCTCATCGGTCCCTGCCCTCGGTCAGGATCCGCAGCGTCCGGCGGATCGCCTCGGCCTGGGCGGGAGCGAAGTCCGCGTAAAGGGCCCGAAGAAAACTGTCGTCGTGATCGATGTCGGCCTCCGGCAGCAACTCGGCGGGCAGGCAGTCGACGAGGGCACGGGCGGCCTCGTCCACGCGGGGGTCGGACGGGTCGGCGTCGGCGAGCGCGTCGAGCAGCGCGTAGGCGGCACGGGCCCGTTCCACGCCCCCAGGGGTGGTGAAGGTACTGCCCAGCAGGCCGATCAGCTGCTCCCGGGCCTCCGGTGTCGCCGAGGTGTCGATGAGAGCGAGGATCTCGCGGTCCTTGGCCGCCATGGGCGAGTCGGAGACGTCCCCCACCTCGCTGAGCAGCGCCGCGAGCTCCGGCGAGACCGGCCCCTCGGCAGGCAGCGAACCCTGCTCGACGAGCCCGCGCAGCCGGGCACGCTGCTCCCGGATCGCCGCCTCCTGCCGGGCCAGATCCTCGTCGAGCTCGGTGAGAACCTCGACGAGATCCTTCCCGGCATCCTCGGCGAGCACGTCCCGCACCTCCGCGAGCCCCAGCCCGAGCTCGGTGAGCCGCCGGATCCGGGCGAGCACGACGGCATGCCGCAGCGTGTAGTCCCGATAGCCGTTGCCGAGCCGCTGGGGCTCGGGCAACAGGCCGAGATGGTGGTAGTGCCGAACGGCCCGGGTCGTGACCCCGACCGCGGCGGCAAGTTCTCCGATCCGCATGGGACCAGTACAAACGCTGACGCTGCGGCAGGGTCAAGGACGCGGGCCGGCGCCTTCTCGTACAGGTGATCTTCCGCAGTTCCTTCCGGTGAGCGACTGGCTTCGGCATTGCATGGAAGCCATGCCACTGGACCCGATCACACAGAAGCTCCTGCTGGACTGGTTCGCCGACCTGGACACTCCAGCGGGCCTTCGAGCGGAACTCATCGAGGGGGAGCTCGTCGTGACCCTGGTGCCGGACGGGCACCACGAGCACTGCATCAGCCGGACCGCGCGCCAGGTGTATCGGCGGTCCCCAGCGGAGATGGAGTTCTCGGCGAACAAGGGTCTGCTGCTGCCGAGCGCGGACGGCTGCCCGAAGGACCACATGATCCCGGACGGCACCTTCGCCTCGAAGGAGCTGCAGCTGTACCGAGGAGCCGATACCTGGATGCCTGGTGAAGGGGTCGCCTTGGTGCTGGAGGTGACGTCCGCGAAACCCCAGACCGACCGCGAGACCAAACGCCGCTGCTACGCCCGCGGCGGCATCCCCCTCTACCTGCTGGTCGACCGCGAGGCCTCGTGGACCACGCTGTTCAGCGACCCGGCGTCGGGCGACTACCGGGAGATCCACGCCGCCGCATTCGGCAAGCCGCTAACCCTCCCAGACCCCTTCGCCTTCGACCTGGACACGTCGGACTTTCTCTGAGCCCTCCGGCGTTCCACCCACAAGGACGACGACCAGGGGGCGGCGCATGGAGCAGGCACGGTGGACCAGGGCACGCCTAGGCAGCTGCGGTCCCCCGCTCGACCTGCTCACCGCCCGCTTCGACCGACACACCTACGCCGCGCACACGCACGAGCAGTTCAGCATCGGCATCTGCGTCGACGGCTCCGAGGTCATCGACTACCGGGGCGACCACCTCCGCCCCGGCCCGGGCTCCATCGTCGTACTGGCCCCCGGAGAAATGCACACGGGCCGCCCCGCAGCGTCCGACGGCTACGCCTACCGAGCCCTGTACCCCGACCCCTCCCTCCTCACCGAAGGCACCCTCGGCGACGGCCTCCCGCACTTCCCCGAGCCCCTCCTCGACGACCCCGAACTAGCGACCGCCCTCCGCCGCGCCCACACCGAACTCAGCGCCTGCCCCGACCCGCTGGAGACCGAGTCCCGCCTCCCATGGCTCCTCACGGCGCTGGCCCGCCGCCACTCCACGGCCCGCGCGACGAGCGACACGGTCCCCGGCGCCACCCACATCGCCCACGCCGTACGCGACCGCCTGGCCGACGAGCTCCTGGAGCCCCCCTCCCTCGCCGAACTCGCCGCCGTCTTGGGCCTGTCCCGCTACCAACTCCTCCGAGCCTTCCGTACGACGATGGGGATACCCCCGTACGCGTGGCTGGCGCAGCACCGGGTGCACCGGGCCCGCGGGCTACTGGAGTCCGGGCTGAAGCCGGCCGAGGTCGCGGGCCTGGTGGGCTTCGCCGACCAGGCGCACCTGACCCGCTGGTTCCGGCGGGTCCTCGGGGTAACCCCGGCGGCGTACCGCAACAGCGTTCAAGACGGCCGCCGCTGACGCGGCGAACATGGCCGCATGACTGCACGCGGCTGGTTTCTGTTCTCCCTGATGGGAGTGGTCTGGGGCATCCCCTACCTGCTGATCAAGGTGGCGGTGGATGCCCCACTGTCCCCGTCCATGGTGGTGTTCACCCGCTGTGCGCTCGGCGCGGCCCTGCTCCTGCCCTTCGCCCTACGCCAGGGCGGCCTGCCCGCCACCGTACGGACCCACTGGCGCCCGATGCTGGCCTTCGCATGCATCGAGATCATCGGCCCCTGGTGGACCCTGACCGACGCCGAACGCCACCTGTCCAGCTCCACGGCAGGCCTCCTCATCGCCGGCGTCCCGATCGTAGGAGTGGCGTTGGCCCGCTTCTTCGGCGACACGGAGAGGCTGGGGGCGAGGCGCGTCGTCGGGCTCGGCCTGGGCCTGGCTGGCGTAGGAGTCCTCACAGTCCCGCACCTGACCGGCGGCGACGCCCGCTCCCTCGCGGAGGTCCTGGTGACGGTGGTCGGCTACGCAGCGGCCCCCTTGATCGCGGCCCGCCACCTGAAGAACGTCCCGACCCTCCAGCTCATCGCCCCCTGCCTGGCCCTCGCGGCCCTGGTCTACGCCCCCGCGGCGGCCCTGACCCGGCCCGCCGAGCTGCCCTCCAACGAGGTCCTGGCCGCACTGGCGGCACTGGGCGTCATCTGCACGGCGGTCGCCTTCGTGGCCTTCCTGGAACTGATCAAGGAGGTCGGCCCGACCAGGGCGACGGTGTTCACGTACGTCAACCCGGCGGTGGCGGTGGCAGCGGGCGCGATCTTCCTGGACGAACCGCTGACGGCGGGCGTCGTGGCGGCGTTCACGCTGATCCTGGCGGGCTCGGTACTGGCGACGGCGTCTGGCCCGGGCTCGGCCACCGGCCCGGTGCTAGGTCACCCAGGTCGACGCGGCCTCTCACAGCGGCTACGCCGAGGGCATGACCCCCGACCGGACCGAGGCGAGGCCCGCGCCCGGTAACATGGTCGACACGGCAGACGAGCCGGGCGGACGGCCGCGTGAAGACCCTCAGGGGAATTCCCGAGGAACGTCCGGGCTCCACAGGGCAGGGTGATGGCTAACGGCCACCCGGGGTGACCCGCGGGAAAGTGCCACAGAAAAGAAACCGCCCAGCGCCTAGGTGCTGGGTAAGGGTGAAACGGTGGTGTAAGAGACCACCAGTGCCCAGGGCGACCTGGGCAGCTAGGTAAACCCCACCCGGAGCAAGGTCAAAAGGAGCGCCGTAAAACGCGCTCTGCGCGGACGTTCGAGGGCTGCCCGCCCGAGTCCGCGGGTAGACCGCACGAGGCCGGCGGCAACGCCGGCCCTAGATGGATGGCCGTCTCCCCGGCCGCCGCGAGGCGACCGGGCGACAGAACCCGGCGTACAGCCCGACTCGTCTGCCGCTACGGCTCTGGCTTGGCCTTATGGCCTAGTCGGGGCCCTTGGCCGTGTCCCTGGTGGGTGCGTGGCGGTGGTTTGCTGAGTGAGGTCACCAAGCTCGCAGAGGGGACTGGCGGGGAGGCGAGGCTTCGACCTAGATGCGTGGAAGCGACGGTCGGCGACGCTGGTAGAGCGTCGGTGCTGCCAGCACACCGTGGTTGACGGAGGCTCAGTTCAACCGACTGATCCAGTCGCTCGCCGAGGACGGCATGTCGTTTGAGGACATTCTCGAAGAATTCGATGACCAATTGGGTGCCGAAGGGCGAGCACTGGCCAGGTCCGCGACCCGCCGCGGAAGGCTGGCGCTGATGCGTCGACCCCACCCTCCTCAGATCGGAACGCAAGAAGCGTTCCGCATGTGCATCAGCACGAAGATCAGCTTGCCGATGCGGACTCTGCTCAGCAGTTATGAGCTAAGAGTTGTGATCGCTGCCGGTGCGTATGAGCAGGCGTGCCGCACTTCCACTCTTCACCACCTGCAGCCTGCTGTGTTCACTCCCCGCAATCATGGCCCCGTAAGCTTCCGTCGCGTCGGGCGGTGTGTGGTCCTGCCGGTAAAGCACGACGTTGGGGCCAGGCTGACGACCTCTCGCGCACACCGAACTACACGGGTTCCGGCACCTCGGCTCGCGATGCCGGATGAATCAGCGACCGCAGTTTCTCGCGAGTCTCCGCGTCCGTCGAGTAGAGGATCGTCCCGACCATTCCCCGCGTCAGCAGCACCTTGTACGTGTTGCGGATGAGGCGGTCGACGTCGTCGTCCGGCGTCGCCTTGGTGAACGACGGGTCCTTTGAGGCTGAGCGGTCGACCACCCAGCAGTCCGTTCGCCAGACCAGGTCGGGGCCGATGATCACGCCGGACCAGTCGTACTCGAAGCCCTGCGCCGTGTAGACGCACCCGACTTGGCCGAAGCCGGCCGGGTCGGTGGCCCAGAGGGGGGCGGGTGGTGCGCCGAGGGCGGAGCGGTCGCCGTAGAGGTTCCAGGGGCGGGACCATTGGCCGATCACGACGTCTTCGGGGAGTGTCGTCATGTCTGGCGTGATCTTCGTGGTCCATTTCCAGCAGTAGCCGGCCGACATGCGGGCGCCGTAGCCCTCCTCCCGGCGTGCAACGAGGAAGTCCTCCAGTTCCTGCGGGGTCTCGGCGGTCAGTAGTTGCAGCTTGCCGTCGGGCTCCCATTGGCTGGGCGTGCCGCCGTCCAGGCCGAGCAGGTCGATGACCCACTTCTCGTACGCGTCGCTGCCGCCGCACCGGAACTGGCCGTCCAGTTCCACCACCGTGCAGTCGAGACCCTGCTCGGCGGCGGCCCGTTCGATCTCCTGCCGGGTCCCCATCTCGCCGGGGCGCACCACCTGGTGCTGGTCGAGCAAGAACACGGGGACCCGGGCCGCGTCGATCAGTTCCGCCACCTGGGGGCGTCCGGTGCGGAGCGCCGCCTTGGTGTAGCGGTTGGCGGACGTTTTCCGCAGGCGGTGGGCCTCGTCGCAGATCAGGACGTCGAGGTCGTTGGGCTCGGCGTCCATGAAGCTGTTGAAGTACATGAACAACTGCTGCACTTCACGTTTCTTGTGCCCCGCGACCCTGCGCATCGTCTTGGTGAACGACGCCGACCCTGTCGCGTGCAGCGCTGGTACTCCGCGGCGGTACAGCTCGCCCAGGACCGACAGAGCGATCACGCTCTTGCCGGATCCGGGACCGCCGGTCACCACGATCACCTGCTTGTGGTTGCCGCGCTTGGCCTTGCGGACCGCGGACATCACCTTCTCGTACGCGACCTTCTGCTCGGCGATGAGCACGAACTGTTCCCGGTCGCGGATCTCGGCTGCCGCGACGGACATCAGCTGCTTCGACGGCCGAACCTTGGCGTCGAGCAGTACGTCGGCCACGTGTGCGCCCGGCTTCGCGGCGAGCCGCGAGCGCAGGAAGTCGAGGAAGGCGCCGCGCTGTTCCCCGGTGTACATCCGACCGTACTGGTTCTCCTCGACGGTCCTGAGCCCCGCGATCTGGAACTCGGTCGCGTTGTGCAGGAACGCCACGCCGGCCAGTGAGTTGGGCATTCGTTCCAACGCACCGTTGAACGACTGTAGATACTCGCAGTAGCCGCGTACCTGCTCGATCGGGTTGAGGACGGGCTGCGGGTACGCGTCGATCCGGCACAGCAGCGGCTCGTCCTCCTCCGGGTAGGCCGCGCTCCACTGCTTGAGTTCGACGACTACGTACGACGGCTCGCCTGTGGTCGGGTGCACGCCGGCGAGCAGGGCGTCCGCGCGCTTGCTGGTGAGGGGCAGGCTGTACTCGACGAGGACCTCCACGTCGTCGAGCCCCGCCTCGAGGAGCGCGTTGACGAGAGCGGGGAGGCTGCGCTCCCAGGACCGCACCTCGGCCTGCGCGGGGCGCCGGCCGTGCTGGTGACGGAAGTTCTCGGTCAGATGCAGCGACAGCGACCCTTCGAGGATGCGGGCGGCGACGGACGCCGCGGACTCACGGAACAGCAAGAAAACGCCCCCATGCAGCACGAAGAAGACTCGTGCGGGTGGGGGCATGTCCTTCGAGGTCCGCCGGGTAGGCGGATCAGGAAGCCCGTCGGGCCGCTGAGATGTTGCTCGCCATCCTAGGTGAGCGTGTCGATCACGTGGAGGGGACGGTGGAGGGTTCGGTGAGGTGGAGTCTCGCTTGCCGAGCGCCGCGCGCAGCCAGTCCAGCGACTGGGATCCGGCGGTTGGCGAGATAGCACAGTGCACCGCTGCGCTGTATGAAGCGTTGGTCGCCTCTCTTACCAGCCAGCGAGCGAGAGTTGGGGTCCGTCGGTGAGGTAGTGACGGAGGGCGCCGGCGCTGGTCTTTACGAACTCCTCGGGGAGGGAGTCGGCACCGACCCAGCGGACCTGGGCGTGCTTGAGCGGTTCCCTGTTCTCGGGTTCGCCGGTCCACTCGTGGGCGGCGAAGACGACGGTGAGGAAGCCGTTGGGGGCTTCAACGCCCAAGGCGCCGTGGATGATGTGGGCGACTTTCAGGGACTCTGGGTTCACGGTCAGGCCGGTTTCCTCGTACAGCTCGCGTACGGCCGTTTCGGTGATGGGCTCGCCGGGCTCGCTCTTGCCGACGGGGAGGTCCCACATGCCCTGGGAGAACTTGGCGTTCTGGCCACGCTGGAGGAGGACGACTCGGTTGGTGGCCTTGTCGTGGACGATGACGGCGGCGACAAGCACTGTCATGGATTCGAGGGCGGGCGGCAGGGCGTCGGGCTGGTCGTCGGTCTGTGGCTGAGCCACGGTTACGTCCCTTCATCGGTCGGTTCGTGGAGGGAGCGATGTGATCGCCTTCCGAGTACGGTCGGAGGTCATGCCCTCCATGAGAGTCAGGGCCTGGGCTCAGGCGGCGAGGCCGTAGCCGAGGTCGGCGTCGGTGAGGGCGTGGACCCGCTTGTACTTCTCGGGGGCCCAACGGATCAGGGCATAGCGGTAGGTGGCAGCGCTCGCAGCTTGCCACGTGGCCCACGGACCTTCGTAAGCCTTCATGCCGGTCGGCACAGCGCCGTTACGCCGAGAGCCCTGCCGTCCGACAGGAACCGGCAGGGCTCTCGCGATCGTACGAGCGTTAGGCCTCGCGCCTCGACGAGGCTGGCCCGACGAACCCCTCCCACGCTGTACGCGACACCGTGACGATGGGGCCGGCGTCGGCCTTGGAGTCTCGGACGTGCACAACTGCCGTACCGGCCGCTACCTCTACACACTGGCCGCCCTCGGTTCCGCTGTAGCTGCTCTTGAACCAGGCGAGGCCGGATGCGGCGGTCGAGGACTCAGCGTTGTTCATAGCGATCCCAGCAACCCTTCCATGAACTCCAGTGACTCTCGCGGAGTGAGAGCCTGTGAGCGGATAATCCCATAGCGGGCCGCGGCGAGAACCGTCTGTTCCGGGTCGGTCTCGAGCGTGCTGGTTGCGTGGGTCTCGGCGTACACGAACTTTTTGCCGTCCTTCCGCGTGACGACTGTGAACGGCCCGTTCACTCCTGCGTTGTCCTCGCAGTCGATCGGCATGACCTGGATCTCGACGTTCCGCTTCTGGCCGATCAGGAGGAGATGCTCCAGCTGTCCTCGTAGGACGTCCTTGCCGCCGTACCGGTGCCGCAAAACCGCCTCGTCCATCACGAAACCGAGTAGCGGTGCAGGTCGCCGGTCGAAGATGTCCTGTCGAGCCAGCCGCGCGGTTACGCGCTGCTCGATCGTTTCCTGGTCCAGGGGCGGACGCCGCATAGCGAGCAGGGCCCTCATGTAGTCCTCGGTCTGCAGGAGTCCGTTGACGAGATGCGTGTCGTACATGAGCAGCTCAAGGCATTCCTTCTCCAGCGCCGCCATCCCCTGAAAGAACACCGGGTACTGCGCCCGCTCCACCTCCTCCTTCCACAGGCACAGCAACCCACTCGCCCTCAGCACCTCATCCGCCCGCTCGATCGTCCGAGGCGACGGAATCCTCCGCCCCTGCTCGAACGACGCGATCGTGGACGCCGAATAGCCGAGCTGCCTCCCGAACTCCTCCCGCTCCATGCCCTCCCGCACCCGCAGCGTCTTCATGGTCTGCCCGAACGCCGTGACGATGCCTCGCCCGGCATCGTCCTCCGGCCGCGGCCCGCCCCCGCCCCCGACGTCGTTCTTCCAGCCGTCCCCGAGGCTCACGACCGCCTCGTCGCCGGTGCCCGCTACCACCTCGGTCCCCGCCGCCGTACTCGCCGTAACGTCCGTCATCGACCACCGCCTCCCCGGCCCAACGCCCCTGCAGGGAACGCCGTAACGCCGCGCGCCTCGTACTCGTACCGACACCGCGCGTACAGCCGGTCAGCGTCGGTGCGTCACCACTGGTCACGCTACGCCACCAACGGGACCGTTATCGGCATGACGACCAAGCCCGACCGCCCCACCGCCCCGGCTCAACTCACCGCTCACACTCCGTACTTGATCTCTGAATTCGAAGCGCGCGGCGACCGCACCTTCGAGATGCGCTTCACCTCCACACCCCGCGGTGCCCGACTCGCCCGCCGCCTGACGGGCGTACGCCTGGACGCGTGGGGGATCCCGTACGACGCAGCACCCCACGACGAGATCGTGCTGATCGTGGCCGAGTTGACCGCGAACGCCGTGCGGCACGGCCACGTTGCCGGTCGCGACTTCCACCTCCGCGTGCACGCGCCGGCCGACAGCCGCACAGTTCGTGTCGAGGTCACCGACACTCGCGCCGAACGCGTCCCTCGGCGTCCCGCCGTCACCGACATCGCTGGTGGCGAAGAGACGGGCCGCGGGCTGCTCCTCGTATCGCATCTGGCTGCGCGCTGGGACTGGTACTCGCGCTCCGACGGTCCGGGCAAGACTGTCTGGGCGGAGTACGTCCTTCCTGGGAGAACCGCTGCCGCGGCGAACGGCATGAGCGCCGGTTAGCACGGCTCCGAAGCCGATCGTCCTCGTGCCGCCCGACGATGTGCAGACCTGCTGGAAGCAGACGGTCCGGTTGGAGCGCGTCCAGATGGCGTCGCCTTGGTTGGACGCGTCGTGGTCTTCCGGCGGTGAACCCGTCGGCCCGCGCCCTCTCCTGTGCTTCGTCCCGCTGCTGGCGTCGGTAGTCCGGGATGTCCTGATCGCAAGGCGCGGGGCGGATGCGACACGCCACGGTGGCGGTGGGCCTAACCGCCCACCACCCATCGCGCTCCTGCAACCACGCCCAACAGCAGAGCGGGAGATATCCACCACCACGGCATGGCCCTGCGCACCGAAGGCACCAGCCACAGCGCCGCCGCGGCCCCGGCTGCCGCGATGGTTACGACGCACGACAGCACGATTCCGGCGTACGCGTCGTCGTCCCAGGTGCCGGACGGCGTGATGGTCAGTGCGGTCCAGCAGAAGTACGCGGCGATGAGGGTGAGCAGGGTGAGGGGTACGGCGAGGACCACACGGAGGCAGCCGCGGTCGTCGTCCACGTGGGAAGGGCTGGTCATCAGCGCAGTGCGTTCCTTGCCTCGTCCAGATTGTTCGCGAACCCACGCCCGTAGGACTGGGCGTCGTCGGTCTCCCAGTACGGCCCGCCGTTGTAACGCGCGGCGAGTTCCTGGTACTGGGCCGGTGTCATCTCCTCGGCCGGCACGTCGGCGAACTCGCTCTCCGCCTTGAGCTGGGCCAGGTACTCCGAGGCAATGAAGATGTTCTGCGCGGGGTCCTGCAGGGCCGTTTCCACCGTGCCGCGCTGCTGGTCGGTGAGGTGCTCGGGGTCGTAACCGAGAACCTCGGCGCCCCGTCGCACCTGGATGGCGATGGGGCCCATGGACGTGTTGTCCGGGTCACCGCCGAGTCGCCACGGCAGGCTCTCAGGAGCGATCGGGCTCAAGGGGGAGTCCGCCTGCTCGCGGATGGTGTCGGTCATGTCGTCCAGGATGCCGGGCTGTCCGCCGACCTCCTGCCACGCGATACCGGCCACCATGTCCGGCGGCAGCCCCGAATTCCGTGCCGCGGCCTTGATGATCTCCTTGTTCGCCGCTATCCAGTCGGCCCTGTCCTGTGCGGTGGACGGCGGGCTCCAGTAACTGTCCTGCGCGCCAGGGAGGTTGGCGACCTGGAGGCGGATGTCCCGCAGGGTCGGGGAGACGATGTCGTCGCCGGCGAGAGGGTAGTAGTCCTGCTTGGGGCCGCTGCCGGGCAGCCGCGTCAGCGGGTTCGCGCTCGCCTCGGCCGCCTCTCGCCGCAACTCCGAGATCGCCGAGACGACATCGACACGTTGGATGAAACCCATCCGGAAGTCCGGCAGCAGGTCATAGGCCTGCTTGAGCTCGTGCACGCAGATCTCCCGCGCCTCGTGCTCCGTGATCTTCGCCAGGTGGAAGTCCCCGCCGGCGGCGTCGTGCAGCCGGTTCGCGTCGTCGCGGATGTCGTCGACATCCATGGTCAGCTCGGCGAAGAAGTCCATGACACCAGTCGTGTCCCGCATGTCCTCCCACTGGCGCATCGGCTCCGCCTCCTGCGCCTCACGGGTGATCGCCGTGCCCTTGGTGTGGATCAGTTCCGCGAGGGTCTGCTCGTTCGCCTTGCCATTGGAGTAGTGGGCCTTGGCGACCTCCAGCGCGAACGCGTAGCTGCGCAGAGCGCCGGCGGCCTTGTCGTAGCCTTCCGCGAGTTCCGCCAGCAGCTTGCGCCCCTCGGCGAGCCGGGCTTCGTAGTGCTGACTGCCCTCGCTCTTCCACCGCGTGTGCTTCTCCGCACGCTCGGCGGAAGGGTCGACCGCCACGAGCATGTCGTGCACGCGCTTGAACTCGTCCGCATTCCGTTCGACGAGGGGCGGGTTGCAGTCCTCCAGGAACTCGACGTCCTTGCGGTGGCTGATGCCGCTGCTCATCGCGCCTCCGGGGCGACGTACTGGCCGTACTCCAGGACGTTGTCCAGGAAGCCTCGGGCCGTGTCGTCCTCGATCTTCACGAAGTCGCTGCCGGTCGTCCTGAGGCGAGTGGACAGCGCCGCGAACAGGGCGACCACGTCCAGGTACTGGTCACCGGCGAATCCCGCGAACCGCGCCACCTGCTTGGCCACGTCCGCGGACGCCCGGGGTTCGCGGGCCATGGTGGTCAGTTCGGCATCGGGCCGACCCTCATGGAGAAAGCCCGCGATCTCGATCAGCAGATTCGCGTTGCCATTGATCGACTCGGCCTTGGCGACCAGGGAACCGGTAGCCGGGGCGACGGCCCCGCCGCCGCTGTCTGCCGGCAGCTGGTCGATCTGCATACCGGTCTGCTGACGCGCCAGGGCGGCGGCCTTCAACTGGGCCCACTCCTCTTCGAAAGACAACCTGTTCCCCCTCCAAGTCCGTCACCTCGAACAGCCAATCGATCATGCCATTGGAGGTGCGCGTACTGGAACCTCGCCACTCCGCCCGGGGGCTGGTCCACACACCGTCTTGGCCAGTTGCGCACAACCTGGGTCGCGTGCAGGGGTGTTGGAGCGTTGACGGCCCGGTGACGGGTTATTCGCCCAGCTCGGTACCGGGACGCGGGAACCCGTGACTCGGTGGTGCGCAATGTTCTTCAAAGGCCTTGGGGAAACTACCGACCCCACCGAACCCGCCCTCCACGACCGCGAGTTGGGGCGCCACTCATTCGAGTGATGGGACCGTCAGCGGGTCGCGCGGGTGGGGTACGGTCGCCGCACACAACCGCAAACAGAGAACGGCCCCCGGCAGGACGGCAATCCCGGCGAGGGCCTGACCAACCAGGAAGAATAGAGCTTCCCGATGGCTGATCCGCAGTCTAACGCGGCCCTGCCCGCGTACCCCTCGCCCGAGCACTCGCCGCCCGCGCCTCCGGAACTCCCGCCGGACGCACCCCGCGCCGGAGTCCTCCACGTACGGCACCGCCACACCGAGCGCTACACCGTCGTCGGCAACCACCTCGCCCAGCACCCCAGCCTCTCCGCCACGGCAATCGGTATCGGCGTCCACATCCAGTCCCTGCCGGATGGTGCTTCGGTCACCATCAAGGCGCTCACCCTGCGCTTCCCAGAGGGTGAGGTGACGATCGGCAGGGCGTTGCGGGAACTGGAGGCGGCCGGGTATCTCGTCCGCCGCCGGGTGCCGCTCGGGGGTGGCCGTATCGCCACGCGTACCTTCTTTCTCGATCATCCGGGGGTGGTCGTACGAGCCTCTGTGCGAGGCAGAGGGGGGTTCGAGGCTGCCGCTCCTGTTCTGTCCTCTGCTGCCGGGGATGAGGCCGAACCTCCTCCTACTTCGGGGCCGGTGGCTCTTCAGGGCCAGGCGGAGGGCTCGCGGCCTGACTCGCGGCCGGCTTCCGTCCGTACGAGGCGTGCTGCGCCCGAACCCGCTACGGTGCCCGACGGACCGGCGGCCGACCTGCTCGCGCGTCTGCGGCTCGCCGACGCCCGGCTGCTGCTGTCCGAACGGGACGTTCAGCGGCTCGCGCCTGCTGTCGAGACCTGGCTCGCCCGTGCCGCGACGCCGGACCAGATCACCCGCACGCTCACCGCGGGCCTCCCGTCCGAGGCCGACCTCATCCGTAATCCGGCCCGGCTCCTCGAATACCGCCTGACGACCCTTCTCCCACCGCCGTTGCCAACAGCGCCTCTCCGTACGGCGACGGAGACGTCCCCGCTGCGACCGGTGCCGCTGGTCACCTGCGACGGCTGTGAACGCGCCTTCCGCTCGCAGGATCCGCACGCACTCTGCCGGGAGTGCGGGGAACGCCACGGCCGACACAAGGCCGAACCCGGCGACTCGGCCGCCTGAGCCGGTAATGGCGGTGAGGACTTGTGCGGGTGAACCTTCGAGGTTCGGCGGTGTGGTGGGCGTGTGCTTTCCAGCGTGGGCGTCGGTCGGTACGGGCGGTGGAGGTGAGCCGACTTCGACGCCGAGTTCTCGCCCCCGGAGGCGGCCGCGCGCCGCGGCCGCCTGTGCGAGGTAGGCGGGACTTACCTCCGACCAGGCTGTCCTCCTCGGCGTCTTCGCCGAGGCGGACGCCGTTTTGCGGAGGAGCTGTCTTCCGGGCCTTGGAAAAGCCGGAGGTCTGACGGGCTGCCCGGCCCGCCCCGAGGACATCGCCGGCGGGGGTTCCGCCGGAGTGCCTCGCCCGCGCCCGGCTTCTCGCTACTTCAGCCCGATCTCCGCGCAGTCCGCCGCGTACTTCGGGGTGCAGATGTCCTTGACGGTGTAGACGCCGTCCTGGATCACCGTTTCCTTGATGTTGTCCTTCGTTACGGCGACCACCGGGACCAGGTTGGACCGGATGTCCTTTTCCGTCGGGCTGTCGACGGCGTCGGGGGTCAGCGCGTCGAACTCGAGTGCGCGGCCCTGGACCTTGGCCACGGCCAGCTCCGCGGCGTTGTGCGCCTCCAGCAGGAACGGCTTGTAGACGGTCATGTACTGCTCGCCGGAGACGATTCGCTGGAGCGCGGCCAGATCCGCGTCCTGGCCGGTCACCGGTGGGATCTTGCTCGCTCCTGCCTCCTTCAGCGCGTCGATGACGGCGCCCGCCATGCCGTCGTTCGCCGAGTAGACGGCGGCTATGTTGTCGAGGCCGAGGGCCTGGATGGCCTTCGCCATGTTCGCCTTGGCGACCGAAGGCAGCCACTCCTTGGTGTCGTACTGCTTGGCGATGATGACGTTGCCGTCCAACTCGCTGAGCGCGCCCTGCTTGAAGAGTGCCGTGTTCGGGTCGGCGAGCGAGCCGTTCATCATGACGATCTTGCTGGTCTTGGAGTCCTCGCCGAGTGCCCCGACGATGGCGCGGCCCTGCACCTGGCCGACGAGCTCGTTGTCGTGCGAGACGTACGCGTCGATCGGGCCCTGAGCGAGCCGGTCGTAGGCGATGACGGGGATGTCCGCGTCCTTGGCCTTCTGGACGTCGGACGCGATGGCCTTGGCGTCGACCGCGTCCACCAGGATCACGTCCACCTTGGCGTCGATCATCTCCTGGAACTGTTGGCTCTGCTTGGCCGCGCTCGCGCCGGCGTTGGCGTAGCGGACCGTGCCCTTCTTGTTGGTGAGGGAGGCAACCTTTTCCTTGATGAGGGGGTAGTCGAACTTCTCGAAGCGTCTCGTGTCCTTGTCGGGCAGGAGCAGACCCACCGTGATGTCGTCGCCCTTCTTCGGGCTCACGGAGCTGCTGCTCCCGGCGATGCCCTCGATGGCGCCGCACGCGGCGAGCATCAGGGTCGAGGTGGAAACGGCCACGACGAGGGGGAAACGACGTGCGGCGGAGCGGAGGATGGGTGAAGCGTTCACTGCAGGTGCCTTCCGGGGCTAGAGAGCAGCCTGGTGACCAGGTGATGAAAGCCAACGCGTAAGCGCGTTCAGCGTCAAGGGTTCCAGTTAACGAGATAGCAACAGCAATCACGCGTAACATCCGTCGGCGTCAGGACCGCCGGCGATCGTCCTCCAAGTTCAGAAGGATGACGTGCACTTGCCGGTCCGCCTTGTCGGTCGGCGACAGCTCGGTCTTGTTGTCCGGTCGCCGCCGCGCCGGACTCTCGACCAACCCAAGTCATCCGGTCCCGGGTTCCGTCGACGGTTCAGTCGGTGGAACCCGGGGATTCAGGCGTGCCCGGTCACCCCGGTGGGGTTCCCTCAGCCCTGTGGCTGGACGATGTTGACCATCCACGGGATGCCGAAGCGGTCCGTGCACATGCCGAACACGTCGCCCCACATCTGCTTGTCCAGCGGGACGGAGACGGAACCGCCGGCGGACAGCTTCTCCCAGTAGCCGCGCAGTTCGGTTTCGTCGTCGCCGCTGAGGCTCACCGAGAAGGTGTTGCCCGGCGTGTGCTCCATGCCGGGCGGGTTGTCCGCGCCCATCAGGGTGAAGCCGCTCGGCGTCTCCAGCATGCCGTGCATGATCTTGTCCGCGTCCGGGGTGCCCGGCTGGCCGAACTCCCCGTAGGTGTTGAGCTTGAGGGTGCCGCCAAAGACCTCCTTGTAGAACTCCATCGCCTGCCGGGCGTCGCCGTCGAAGCTGAGATACGGGTTGAGGCGTGAGGCCATCAATACCTCCCGAAGTGATCGAAACGATCGAAATGGGCTGAACTGTCGGACCGACGCAGACTAGCGCGGGCCACTGACAACGGCCCGGCGCGTGAGCGGCAAGCGTCGTCGCGTCGCGTCGCGTCGTGCCGTGCCGCGTCGTGCCGTGCCGTGCCGTGCCGTGCATGGTGTCCTCCGTCTCGGCGGCATGCCTTTCGATCACCTGCTCGACCGAGTCCCGTCGATACCCGTCGATGCCCGTCGATAGACGCCGGCCTCGGTACGGCCCACCGCTCGATTGGCCTGAAGCTGTCAGGGAACCGTCAGGTCAGTCCGCTTGACTGTCTCTCAGCTGCCCCTGTCCCGGCCTCCCCGACCGAGGAGAGAAGAGACATGACCACCCCCCACGCCCCCAACACTCCCAACGTCCCCCACACCCCCGCCCCACCCCGCCTCGACTTCGACCCCGAAGCCCTCCGCGCCAGATACCGCACCGAACGCGACCGCCGCGTCCGCCCCGACGGCCGGGCCCAGTACCGCGTCACCAGCGGCGAGTTCGGCTCGTACGACGAAGACCCGTACGCCGACCAGGAGTTCACGCGGCAGCCGTTGCACGACCGGGTCGAGGCGGTGGTCGTCGGTGGTGGGTTCGGTGGGCTGCTCGCCGGGGCTCGGCTGCGGCAGGCCGGGGTCGCGTCGGTCCGGGTGATCGAGAAGGGCGGGGACTTCGGCGGCACCTGGTACTGGAACCGGTACCCCGGCATCCACTGCGACATCGAGTCGTACGTCTATCTGCCGTTGCTGGAGGAGATCGGTTACGTCCCCCGATGGCGGTACGCGCCGGGGGAGGAGATCCGGCAGCACGCGCGTGCCGTCGCGCGGCACTTCGGTCTCTACGACGACGCCTGCTTCCAGACGCAGGCCACCGAGCTCCGCTGGGATGAGGGGAGGGCGGAGTGGGTCGTCGGCACCGACCGTGGTGACCGGATCCGGGCGCGGTACGTCGTGGTCTCCAGCGGCACCCTCAGCCAGGCCAAGCTGCCCGGCATCCCGGGGATCGAGACGTTCAAGGGGCATACGTTCCACACCAGCCGCTGGGACTACGCCTACACCGGCGGTGACGCGGACGGCGGCCTGACCGGACTCGCCGACAAGCGGGTCGCCCTCATCGGCACCGGGGCCACCGGCATCCAGGTGGTGCCGCACCTCGGGGCCGACGCGCGGCACCTGTACGTGTTCCAGCGCACGCCCTCCTCCGTCGACGTGCGCGGAAACCGTCGGACCGATCCGGAGTGGGCCCGGTCGCTGCGGCCCGGCTGGCACCGGCACCGCAGGGACAACTTCCTCAAGGTCGTCACCGGCGTGCGCGGTGAGGAGGACCTGGTGAACGACGGCTGGACCAGCAGCGCGCGGTTGCAGGAGAAGCTGATCCCGACCAACGCCTACGCGCACATCCCGGCCGAGGAGCGTGAACGGGCGTACGAGCTTGCCGACTTCCAGAAGATGAACGAGATCCGGGCCCGGGTGGAGTCGATCGTCGAGGACCCGGAGACCGCCGAGAAGCTCAAGCCCTGGTACCGCTACATGTGCAAGCGGCCCACGTTCAGCGACCACTACCTCCAGACCTTCAACCGGCCCAACGTCACCCTCGTCGACACGGCCGACACCCACGGCGTGGAGCGGATCACCGAGACCTCCGTCGTCGTCGGTGGCACGGAGTACGACGTCGACTGCGTCATCTTCGCCACCGGCTTCGCGGTCGGGGTGTCGGGGCTGGTGTCCGGGCAGCTGCCGGCGTACGGGCGCGGCGGTGTCGCCCTGCTGGACCGGTGGAAGGAGGGCGGCCCGCGTACCCTCCACGGCTTGTGCACCCACGGCTTCCCGAACCTCTTCCAGCTCGGGTCGCTGCAGAACGCCGCCGCCGTCAACTTCGTCCACGTCCTCGACGAACAGGCCACCCACATCGGCGCCGTCGTCGCCGAGGCGCGCAGACGCGGGGCGCGGTACGTCGAGCCCAGCGCCGAGGCCGAGGAGGCCTGGGTGGCGACGATCCGCGAGAAGGCACCCGACCAGTACCTCTTCCATGCCGAGTGCACCCCCGGCTACTACAACAACGAGGGGCGCCCGCGGCAGCGCAGCGAACAGTTCGGCGACGGGCCCGTCGTCTTTCACGAACTGCTCGCCCGCTGGCGCGCGGAGGGCGGTACGGAGGACGTCCTCGTCGACGCCGACCAGGGCGGGCGGCTCCCCTAGGGCGCCGGGGCCGTTCCCAGGGAGCGTTCCGTCACGCGGGCCAGATGGCGGGCGAAGACCTCGCGGGTGTCCGGGGTGAGCGTGCGCAGGGCCACCAGGGCCGTGATCACGACGTCGCACAGTTCACCCTGCACGTCGTCCCAGGTGTGGGTGACGCCCTTGCGCGGGTTCTGGCCGGTCGCCCCGATCACCGCCTGGGCGACCTCGCCGACCTCCTCGGAGAGCTTCAGTATGCGCAGCAACAGGCCGCCCTGGTCGCCGTCGATCGGGCGGTTCTCCTCCAGCCACGTCCACAGCGCGTCGATGGAGCTCCACAGGTCCGCGGTCGTCTCCGCGGTCGTTTCCGCAGTCGTCGGGGGAGAGGTGGCCTGATTCGTCATGCGGGCAGCCTGTCACGCTGCCCGCGGAACACCAGGCCCCATGCCCCTACTCGTCACTCGTCGAACGTCTCCTCGAACAGCGCCTGCTGCTCGCCCTCCTCCGTCTTCCGCAGCCGCCGGTTCCGCGCGCCCACGACCAGTGCCGTCACCAGTCCGGTCGCCGCGAACGCCGCCGGGACCATCCAGCCCCGGTTGACCGCGTGCCGCAGCGAGTGGTCCAGGGAGAGCCGGCCGGGGCCGGTGACGGCGAGGCCCGCCGCGGTCAGGCCCAGGGACGCCGCGTACTCGTAGCCGCCGCTCTGGTTGAAGAAGCCGTTCGGGGTGTGCACCGCGGCCGCACCCGCCATCGCGCCGGCCGCCGCCGCACCGGCCGCCGGGGTCGCCAGGCCCAGCGCCAGCAGGGTGCCGCCGCCGGCCTCGGCCAGCCCGGCCGCCGCGGCGCTCGGCTTCCCGGGGGCGTAGCCGACGGACTCGAAGAACTGGCCGGTGCCCTCCAGTCCGTGTCCGCCGAACCACCCGAACAGCTTCTGCGTGCCGTGCGCGGCCAGCACTCCGCCGGCGCCCAGCCGGAGCAGCAGCAGGCCCAGATCACGTCGGTCGTAAGAGCTCACGATGACTCCCGGTACTGACAGAAGAGGTGAAGAGGTAGGAACACCCCACGCGTTTCCACCGTCGCACCGCTCACACCCCCCGGCTCCGCCCGCCGTGCCGTTCGGGTGGCGCTCCTGCGACGGCGGTGTGACTCTGACTGCCATGACGATTCAGACAGCCAAGCTGAGCGACCCGGCCGTCCGCGCCTTCGTCACCGCCGTCAACGCCCACGACCGCGAGGCCTTCGTGAAGCTCCTCGCCCCTGGCGCGACCATGGCGGACGACGGGGCCGACCGCGACCTCGACGAGTGGATCGACCGGGAGATCTTCACCTCGCACGGCCACATGGAGGTCGACAACGAGTCCTGGGGCGGCCGTGCCATTCTCGCCCGCTACAGCAACGACACCTGGGGCGAGATGCGCACCCGGTGGAGCTTCACGGTGGAGGACGACGGCAGGATCTCCCGCTTCGAGACCGGCCAGGCCTGAAAGCCCCGTACGGCAACTCGTAGAAACCCCCTAGCAGAAAACCCTTGCCCTAGAGTGCACTCCAACTCCTAGCGTGCAACGCCATGGAGACCACGCAGTCCACGCAGAGCACGCAGTCCACGCAGACCACGCAGAGCACCCGGACACTGGGCCGCACCGGCATCGAGGTCAGCCCTCTCGGCTTCGGCTGCTGGGCGATCGGCGGCGAATGGCAGGACGCGGACGGGCAGCCGCTCGGCTGGGGCAAGGTCGACGACGAGGAGTCCGTACGGGCGGTCCGGCGCGCCCTCGATCTGGGCGTCACCTTCTTCGACACCGCCGACACCTACGGCGCCGGGCACAGCGAGCGCGTCCTCGGCCGGGCGCTCGGCAGGCGCCGGGACGACGTGGTCCTCGCCACCAAGTGGGGCAACGTCTTCGACGAGGCCACCCGCACGCTCACGGGCGGCGACGACACCCCGGCCTACGCCCGCCGCGCCCTGACGGCATCCCTCACCCGCCTGGGCACCGACCACGTCGACCTCTACCAGCTGCACCTCTCGGACGCCGACCCGGAGCGTGCCGCCGAACTGCGCGACACCTGCGAGGAGTTCGTGCGCGAGGGGCTGATCCGGGCGTACGCCTGGAGCACCGACGACCCGGCCCGTGCCGCCGTCTTCGCGGAGGGGGAGCACTGTGCGGCCGTGCAGCACGCGATCAACGTGCTGCAGGACGCGCCCGACATGCTCGCGCTGTGCGAGGAGTTGGACCTGGCGAGCATCAACCGCAGCCCGCTCGCCATGGGGTTGCTGACCGGGAAGCGGCGCGGGGCCCTGGAGGCCGGTGACATCCGGAGCCGTCCGCCGGAGTGGCTGCAGGGGTTCGAGGAGGGCTCCGGTGCCGCTCCCGACTGGGTCGCCCGCGTCGACGCGCTGAAGGACGTCCTCACCAGCGGCGGCCGTACGCCCGCCCAGGGTGCCCTCGCCTGGCTGTGGGCGCGCAGCCCGCGCACGGTCCCGATTCCCGGCTTCCGTTCGGTCGCCCAGGCCGAGCAGAACGCGGGCGCGATCGAGAAGGGGCCGCTCACCGCGGAGCAGTTGGCGGAGGTCGACCGCATTCTCGGGCGGTGAGCTGCCACTCCGGCGGATCGACGCGGCAGCCGTTCCGCGCATCGGTGCGTACCCCGCAGCCCCTCGCGAGATCCACCCCCACCCGACGCGGTGGAACGGCTGCCGCCACCCCCCTCGGGTGCGGTTGTGGAAGCCGGGTCCTCCAAGTGTGAAGCTCTCGTGGAGGAGAGCA
The DNA here is from genome assembly GCF_019049245.1 of Streptomyces sp. AC555_RSS877. Lineage (GTDB taxonomy): Bacteria > Actinomycetota > Actinomycetes > Streptomycetales > Streptomycetaceae > Streptomyces. The sequence continues at coordinate 293,097 of NZ_JAGMUK010000079.1, forward strand.
AGAGCATAAGGCTTCCACCGGTACGTATGGTGCGGAGTTTTAGATTCCGGTTGTGCAGGTTGTGCTCAGCCGCGGCCCACGTACGGCATCGTCGTCGCCAGTACCGTCGCGAACTGCACGTTCGCCTCCAGCGGCAGCTCCGCCATGTGCCGCACGGTCCGCGCGACGTCGGCGACGTCCATCACCGGCTCGGGCGCCATCTCCCCGTTGGCCTGAAGGGCGCCGGTCCGCATCCGGTCGGTCATGTCGGTCGCCGCGTTGCCGATGTCGATCTGCCCGACCGCGATGCCGTACGGCCGCCCGTCGAGGGACAGCGCCTTGGTCAGCCCCGTCAGCGCGTGCTTGGTCGCGGTGTAGGCGACGGAGTGCGGCCGGGGTGTGTGCGCGGAGATGGAGCCGTTGTTGATGATCCGGCCGCCCCGCGGGTCCTGCTCCTTCATCTGCCGGTACGCCGCCTGCGCGCACAGGAACGCCCCGTTGAGGTTGGTGTCCACCACGTGCCGCCAGGCGTCGTACGGCAGTTCCTCGACGGGCACCCCGCCCGGCCCGAAGGTCCCCGCGTTGTTGAAGAGCAGGTCCACGCGCCCGAAGCGGTCCGCGGTGGCGGCGAACAGCGCGGCCACGTCCTCCGGTTGGGACACATCGGTGCGCACGGCGATCGAGGCGCCGCTGATTGAGACGCCGGTGATCGAGGAGCCGGTGATCGAGGCGCCGTCGGTCCCATGGGTCCCGTCGGTCCCGTCGGCGCCTTCGGGCGCCAGCGCCGCCGTCCCCTCCAGCGTCTCCATCCGGCGGCCCGCCAGCGCCACCGACCAGCCCGCCCGCAGCAGCTCCACGGCGACCGCGCGGCCGATGCCGGAGCCGGCGCCGGTCACCACCGCGATCCTCGAATCCTTCGCAGTTCGCATGGCATTCATGGGCCCGCAGCGTACGGGAGGGGCCGGACGGGGCCCGCCGTACGGAACTCATCCGTCCGCCATCTGAGTGTTGTGTACGTGCCAATCGGATGTCGTCCCCGGCCACTCCAATTGCTCCTGCACTCATCAGTCAGGGGAGGACCGGATGACACTCGACACCCGCCCGTCACAGCACGCCCCCGAACTTCGCGCCGTCGCCCGCCACGTGAACCGCCGCCGCTTCCTGACCGTCACCGGCGCGGCCGCCGCGCTCGCGTTCTCCGTGAACCTGCCCGCCGCCGGCACGGCGAGCGCCGCCGAGCTCGACGCCGCGAGGATCACCGAGAACCCCTTCACCCTCGGCGTCGGATCGGGCGACCCGCTGCCCGACTCCGTGCTCCTGTGGACCCGGCTCGCCCCCGCCCCGTACCAGCCCGACGGCGGCCTTCCGGCCGAACGCGTCCTGGTCCACTGGGAGGTGGCCCACGACGAGAGATTCCGCCGGATCGCCAGACGCGGCACGGCCGTGGCACACCCCGAGTTCCACCACACCGTCCACGCCGAGGTCGCCCACCTCGGCTCCGGCCGCGTCTTCTACTACCGGTTCCGCGCGGGCAGTTGGATCAGCCCCGTCGGCCGCACCCGCACCGCACCGGCCCCCGGCAGCCGCACCTCGGCGCTCACCTTCGCCGCCGTGTCCTGCCAGGCGTACACCGACGGCTACTTCACCCCGTACGGCCATCTCGCCGCCGAGGACGTCGACGTGGTCCTCCACCTCGGGGACTACCTGTACGAGTACGCGGTCAACTCGGTGGGCGGCTACCGGAACTACACCGACCGCACCCTCCCCGCGGTGTTCAACCGCGAGACGGTCACCCTGGAGGACTACCGCCTGCGCTACGCCCTCTACAAGTCCGACCCCGACCTGATGGCCGCGCACGCCGCGCACCCCTTCGTCGTCACCTGGGACGACCACGAGACCGAGAACAACTACGCCGACGAGATCCCCGAGAACAGCGTCCCGCCGGAGGAGTTCCTGCTGCGCCGCGCCGCCGCCTACCGCGCCTACTGGGAGAACCAGCCGCTGCGCCGCCCGCAGCAGCCCGCGGGACCGGACATGCGGCTCTACCGGCGTCTGCACTGGGGCCGGCTCGCCCAGTTCGACGTCCTCGACACCCGTCAGTACCGCTCCGACCAGGCCTACGGCGACGGCCTCGACCTGCCCGGCCCCGAGATCGACGACCCGGCGCGCACGATGACCGGCGAGACCCAGGAGCGGTGGCTGCTCGACGGCTGGCGCGACTCACGGGCCCTGTGGAACGTCGTACCGCAGCAGGTGAACTTCTCGCAGCGCAAGCTCGACCTCACGGACCCGGCACGGCTGTCGATGGACGCCTGGGACGGCTACCGGGCCTCGCGCCGCCGGATCCTCGACGGGGCCAAGGCGGCCGGCATCGACAACCTGATGGTCCTCACCGGTGACGTGCACGTCGCGTACGCCTACGACATCAAGGACGACTTCGACGACCCCGCCTCCCGCACCCTCGGCACGGAGATCGTCGGGTCGTCGATCTCCAGCGGCCGGGACGGCGCCGACAAGCCCGCGACCTGGGACACGTACACCCGGGCCAACCCGCACATGAAGTTCTACAACGGGCTGCGCGGCTACGTGACCGTCGAGCTGGGCCGCGAGCGGGCCCGGGCCGACTTCAGGAGCGTGCCGTACGTGACCAGGCCCGGGGCGCCGATCGCGACGGCCGCGTCCTTCGTGACCCAGGTGGGGGAGCAGGGGCTCACGCCGGCGTGAGCCCGGCCACCGGCTCCACCGGCTCCACCGGGTCCTCGCCCGGATAGCGGACGCCGACGCGCTCCCGTATCGCGTCGAGCGTCCGCATCACCGCGAGGGTGCCGTCCAGCGGGACGAGCGGGGACTCGGTCTCGCCCGCCCGCAGGGCGCGCATGACCTCCAGGGCCTCGTGGCGAAGGCTGCCCCGGGGACCGTCCGCCGGGTCGGCGGCGAACTCCTGCGGGTCGCGGCCGTCGCGGTGCAGCACGAACCGGTCGGTGTGGAAGAAGCCGTACGGGATGTCGATGCGGCCAAGCGAGCCCGTGACGGACGCGGTGGTGGCCGTGCCGCCGATGACGGAACAGTGCACCGAGGCGAGCGCGCCGCCGTCCCAGGAGAGCAGCGCGCTCGTCTGGAGGTCGACGCCCTCGTCGGACAGGGTGGCGCGCGCCGCGATGTCCGACGGCTCCCCGAGCAGCAGGTGGGCGAAGGACACCGGATAGACGCCGAGGTCGAGCAGCGCGCCGCCGCCCTGCTGCGGGTCACGCAGCCGGTGGGTGGGCGGGAAGGGACCGGCAAGCCCGAAGTCGGCCTGCACATTGCGTACTTCGCCGATCGCGCCGTCCCGCACCAGGTCGGCGAGGCGCCGGATGAGCGGGTTGCAGTACATCCACATGGCCTCCATGAGGAAGCTCCCGCGCTTCCTCGCCAGCGCGACCAGCTCCTCGGCCTCGCGGGCGTTCAGCGTGAACGCCTTCTCGCACAGGACGTTCCGCCCGGCCTCCAGACACAGGCCCGCGGCCGCGCGGTGTGCCGAGTGCGGGGTGGCGACGTACACGACGTCGACGTCCTCGTCCCGGGCGAGCGCGTCCCAGCCGCCGTAGGCCCGGGGGATCCCGAACCGCTCCGCGAACGCCTTCGCCGACTCCTCGGTCCGCGAGGCCACCGCCACGACCTCCGCGTCCGGCAGATCCACCAGGTCGGCGGTGAACGCCGCCGCGATCCCGCCCGTCGCCAGGATCCCCCAGCGCACCTTCTGCTCCGTCATCCCGGCCCCACCCTCGCTCCACCACACCTCGGCACTCTGTACGAGCTGAGAGCATAGGCGGCGGATCACTCGGAGAGGGAGGGGCACATGCCCGAGCACGGGGCGTCGGCAGCGGACACGTCACAGGCAGCGGCACCCGGCACGGACATCCCGGTCCGAGCGGTGCGCCGCACCGGCCTGCTCGTCACCTTCGTCCTCGGCGGCCTCACCGCCACGCCCCCGCTGGCGATGGACATGTACCTCCCCGCGCTCCCGGAGGTCACCGACTCCCTGCACGCGACCGCCGCCACCGTCCAGCTCACGCTCACCGCCTGCCTGGTCGGCATGGCGCTCGGACAGCTAGTGGTCGGCCCGATGAGCGACAAGTGGGGCCGCAGACGCCCCCTGCTCGTCGGACTGGTCATCTACGTCGCCGCCACCGCCGTCTGCGCCTTCGCGCCCACCGTCGAGCTCCTGGTCGCCTTCCGGCTGGCCCAGGGCCTCGCCGGCGCGGCCGGGATCGTGATCGCGCGGGCCGTCGTACGGGACATGTACGACGGCGTGGCCATGGCCCGCTTCTTCTCCAACCTCATGCTGATCTCCGGGGTCGCCCCGATCGTGGCGCCGCTCGTCGGCGGGCAGATCCTGCGGGTGACGGACTGGCGGGGGGTGTTCGTGGTGCTGACGGTCATCGGGGCCGCGCTCACCGTCCTCGTCTGGCTGCGGCTGCCCGAGACCCTGGCACCGGCCGACCGGCACGACGGCGGCTTCGGCGAGGCCGTGCGCTCCATGCGCGCCCTGCTCGCCGACCGGGTCTTCTCGGGCTACGTCCTCACCGGCAGCTTCGCCTTCGTCGTCGTCTTCGCCTACATCTCGGCGTCGCCGTTCGTCGTCCAGGAGATCTACGGCGCCTCCCCGCAGACCTTCAGCCTGCTGTTCGGCGTCAACTCCGTGGGGCTGGTGATCACCGGGCAGATCAACGGAAAGCTGCTGGTCGGCCGGGTCAGCCTCGACAAGGTGCTCGCCGTCGGCCTCGTCCTGCTCGGGGTCGCCGCGACCGCCCTGCTGCTGATGTCGGCGGGCGTCTTCGGCGAGGTGGGGCTCGTCCCGATCGCCGCCGGGCTGTTCCTGGTGATGTCCGCGATCGCCCTGACCATGCCCAACGCCCAGGCACTGGCCCTGATGCGCGTCGAGCACTCGGCCGGTGCCGCTTCCGCGCTGCTCGGCACCTCGTCCTTCCTCATCGGCGCGGTCGCGGCACCGCTGGTCGGGATCGCCGGCGAGGACACCGCCGTACCGATGGCACTCGTCCAACTGGGTGCCGTACTGGTGGCGGGTGCCTGCTTCGTGGTTATGTGCCGTCCTTGGAACAGACGTGCGAGCGCGGAGGGTGGGGGTCCCCCCGCTCGAGCGCATTCGAGAGTGGGGGAGGAGAGCTGAGCGCGCCGAGACTGCGCAGCGACACCCCGGAACGGGCCGGGCTCGACCCCGAGGAACTCCGACACCTGGTCCAGCAGGTCCACGACCTCACCGCCGGCGAGCGCCCCTGGGCGGCGGGTGCCGTCGTGGTCGCCGGGCGCGGTCCGGTGATCGCCGTGGAGGAGGCGGCGGGCTGGGCCGTCCGGTACGCCTCCTACGACCCCGCGACCGACCAGGGCGTGGAACTGCCGCGCAAGGCGCGCGTCCCGATGACCGTCGACACCCCCTTCGACCTGGCCTCCCTCACCAAGCTGTTCACGTCGGTCGCGGCCGTCCAGCAGATCGAGCGGGGCACGCTTGGCATCGACGCCCGCGTCGGCGCCTACCTCCCGGACTTCCGGGCGGCCGCCGAACACGGCATCACCGTACGAGAGCTGCTCACCCACACCTCCGGCCTACGGCCCGACCTCCCCCTGTACGAGCGCGCCGACGACGCGGAACGCCTGGCCATGCTGCGGGCGGAGCCCCCGATGAGCGTGCCCGGCACCTACACCTATTCCGACCTGAACCTGCTCCTGCTCCAGCACGTCCTGGAACGCATCACCGGCCGCACCCTCGACGTCCTCGTCCACGACGGCATCACCCGCCCCCTCGGCATGACGTCCACCGGCTTCGGACCGAGTCCAGGCGCGGCCGCCACCGAGGACCAGCGCCGGCCGTGGGCCAAGGCGGACCGGGGCATGCTGCGGGGCGTGGTCCACGACGAGAACGCCTGGGCGCTGGGCGGCGTGGCCGGCCACGCGGGCCTGTTCTCGACCGGCCGGGACCTCGCCGTCTTCTGCCGCGCGTTACTCGCGGGCGGCGCGTACGGCCCCGCCCGCATCCTCGGCCCCGACTTCGTGGAACTGATGCTGACCCCGCCGGGCCTGGGCTTCGCCCTCGACCAGCCCTGGTTCATGGGGGAGCTGGCGGGCAGGGGAGCGGCGGGCCACACGGGCTTCACGGGAACCTCGCTGGTGATGGACCAGGCGACGGACACGTTCCTGGTCCTGCTGGCGAACACGGTCCATCCCCGAAGACGGCCCCCGGACAGCAGACCGCGGGCGAGGGCGGCGACGTGGGTGGCGCGGGCGGTGCGGGAGACGTAGGCGGGTGGTGTGGGGGGCGTGGCCCGGGCGTCGGGGCCCGAGGACCGGCGGCGGAGCCCCAGCCGGGTTCGCACCCGCAGCGGCCCACTGAGAATCGCCGGGTGAACGCCCCCGCACCCCCGGCCGCCGAAACCCTGCGCACCGCCCTCGCCGCCCTGCTCGACGGCCTCCCGCCCCGGCAGGCAGCGCAGGCCGTCGACCGGCTGATCAGCGACTACCGGGGCGCCACTCCCACCAACGCCCCCATCCTCCGGGACCGGCGGCGGAGCCCCAGCCGGGTTCGCACCCGCACCGGCCCACTGAGAATCGCCGGGTGAACGCCCCCGCACCCCCGGCCGCCGAAACCCTGCGCACCGCCCTCGCCGCCCTGCTCGACGGCCTCCCGCCCCGGCAGGCAGCGCAGGCCGTCGACCGGCTGATCAGCAACTACCGGGGCGCCACTCCCACCAACGCCCCCATCCTCCGGGACCGGCGGCGGAGCCCCAGCCGGGTTCGCACCCGCACCGGCCCACTTAGAATCGCCGGGTGAACGCCCCCGCGCCCCCGGCCGCCGAAACCCTGCGCACCGCCCTCGCCGCCCTGCTCGACGGCCTCCCGCCCAGGCAGGCAGCGCAGGCCGTCGACCGGCTGATCAGCAACTACCGGGGCGCCACTCCCACCAACGCCCCCATCCTCCGGGACCGCGCCGACGTGGCCGCCTACGCCGCCTACCGGATGCCCGCCACCTTCGAGGCCGTGCGCTCCGCGCTGGAGGCGTTCGCGCAGGCCGCCCCGGACTGGACACCCGGCAGCCACATCGACGTCGGCGGCGGCACCGGTGCCGCGACCTGGGCCGTCAGTGCCACCTGGTCCGGTGAGCGGCCCGTCACCGTCCTCGACTGGGCCGAACCCGCGCTCGCCCTCGGCCGGGAGATCGCCGCCACCAACCCGGCGCTGCGCACCGCGCACTGGCAGCGCGCCCGCATCGGCTCGGCGCTCACCCTCGACAGCACCGACCTGGTCACCGTGTCGTACGTCCTCAACGAGCTCACCGCCCCCGACCGGGTCGCCCTCGTCGACGCCGCCGCGCACGCCGCCCAGGCCGTCGTCATCGTCGAACCCGGCACCCCCGACGGCTACGCCCGCGTCATCGAGGCCCGCGACCGTCTGATCGCCGCCGGATTCCGGGTGGCGGCGCCCTGTCCGCACAGCGCGGCCTGCCCCATCGTGCCGGGCGAGGACTGGTGCCACTTCTCGGCCCGGGTCAGCCGGTCCTCCCTCCACCGGCAGGTCAAGGGCGGCTCCCTCCCCTACGAGGACGAGAAGTTCGCGTACGTCGCGGCTGCCCGTTTTCCCGCTGCTCCGGCGCCCTCGCGCGTCGTGCGGCGGCCGCAGATCCGCAAGGGGCAGGTGCTCCTCGACCTGTGCGAGCCCGAGGGGCAACTGTCCCGCCGCACGATCACCAAGCGCCACGGCGACCTGTACAAGGCGGCCCGCGACACGGACTGGGGCGACCCCTGGCCGCCGTGAGCTTGTCTCGCCCCCGCCGCCCCTTCCCGTCCCGTCCCTGGGGGCTGCGCCCCCAGACCCCCATGTCGCGCTTCGCGCTCGTCCTCAAACGCCGGACGGGCTGAAAAATCCAGCCCCGCCGGCGTTTGAGGAGCGAGATGAAGCCGCCCGACGAGACGGCCCGTCTCATCTGCCTGCTACCGTCGGCACATGGTCAAGCAGCCCGCCCCCGACACCGCCCGCCGCAGCGAGAGGTCCCGCCGCGCCATCTACGACGCCGCCATCGCGCTCGTCGCCGAGGTCGGCTACCCCAGGACCACCATCGAGGGCATCGCCGCCCGCGCCGGCGTCGGCAAGCAGACGATCTACCGGTGGTGGTCGTCGAAGGCGGACGTGCTGCTGGAGGCGTTCCTCGATCTGAGCGAACAGGCGGCGCGGGAGGCGGACCCGCAGGACGTGTACGTCATCCCGGACACCGGCGACCTCGCCGCCGACCTCAAGGCCGTACTGCGGGCCACCGTCGACCAGCTCAAGGACCCCCGGTTCGAGGCCCCGTCGCGCGCCCTGGCCGCCGAGGGCGTGGTCGACGAGCAGCTCGGCCGGGTCATGGTCGGCAAGCTCCTCGAACCGTCGCTCCAGCTGTACGTGGACCGGCTGCGCGCCGCGCAGGAGGCAGGGCAGGTCCGCCAGGAGATCGACCCGCGCATCGCCCTCGAGCTCTTCGTCTCCCCGCTGGCGCAGCGCTGGCTGCAGTACACCGGCCCGATCTCGTACGAGTACACCGACACCCTGGTCGACTACGCCCTCCACGGACTCGCGCCCAGGTGAGCCCCCCGGGCGGGCCGCCGTGCCAGCCGCCCCGGCGCGTCCGTGACGATCCCGTCGCAGCCCAGCGCCAGTGCCCGGTCCCGCTGGGCGGGCGTGAGCACGGTGTGCGCCCAGACGCGGGGGATGCCGGAGCGCACCGCCCGCGCGATGTCGGCGTCCCGCGCCCGGTGGTCGACGTCGAGCAGGTCGACGAAGGGGCGCCAGCGCTCGGGATGGTCCCGCCGCAGCTGCCCGGCCGTGCGCCACAGCTGGGAGAGCAGACCCAGGCGATGGGTCCGCCGGGCCACCTCGGGATCGTTGGAGTTGACGAAGACGGAGCGGGTCAGGCCCCGGGTGCGGATCAGCCTGGCCAGCCCCTCGATGCTGCGTGGGTCCTTCGCCTCCAGCATCAGGACGATCCGTCCGCCGAGGCGGTCCAGGACCTCGGCCACCGTCGGCGGGCGTTCCGACCGCCAGCTCCCGGGCAGCGAGGCCCGCGGCCGCAGCCGCACCCCCTGCCACTCCGGCGCGCTCAGCCCGCGGACCTCGCCGCCGAGGAACGTCGTGCGGTTCAGGGTGGGGTCGTGCAGCACGACGAGCGTGCCGTCGCGCAGCATCTGCGTGTCGAGGTCCAGTACCTGGGCCGTACCGCGCCGGTAGGCCGCCATCAGCCCCGACATGCTGTTCTCGGGCACCTCACGGGCTCCGCCGCGATGCGCGACGTACGTCACGCGGGGCAACGAGTCCACGGTCAGCGGCCCGGCGCCCCACTCCAGCGGGGCCGTCGGCCCCGTGAGGGTCAGCGAGACCACGGAAGCGGCGGAGGCCAGACCGGTCAACGTGATCCATGTGACCATGCCGACCACGGTAGGGGGGTAAATCCTGGCAAAGCGTGCAATGACACTCGATTCAGGTGACGGGCCCGTCTCGCCCCAGCCATCCCGGTTGTCGGCTCCGGCCCCCCGAAGCGCGGGAAAGTGGGACCATAGGGCATGCTGTTCCGCACGACAGCGAGGCGAGGGGATAGATGAGCGCGGAGTTCGGCGGTCGCACCGGCCGGCAGGGCAAAATCTCCCAATGGCTGCGTGGACGCCGCCCGAAGGAGGCCGTCGGGGACGACGGCCGTGAGGCCCTGCTGCTCGCCGCCGCCGAGGTGGGGCTGCCGTTGGCGCCCGCCGCGTATCCCGCTCCCGGCTACGGCTGTTCCTGCGACCGCGTCGGCTGTCCCACCCCGGCCCGGCACCCCGTGTCGTTCGCCTGGCAGACCCAGTCGACCACCGACCGCGGGCAGATCGAACGCTGGGCCCGGCACCAGCCGCAGGCCAACTTCATCACCGCGACCGGCATGGTGCACGACGTCCTCGACGTGCCGCTGGAGGTCGGACGGGAAGCGCTGGAGCGGCTGCTCGAGTCCGGCATCGAGGTCGGCCCGGTCGCCGAGAGCGGCGGTGACCGGCTGCTCTTCTTCACCCTCACCCGCGGCACCCCCGAGGACGAGGACGAGTGGTGGCCGTGCGAGCTGGACTGCCACCCCGAGACGATGGACGAGCACCCGGGCCTGCGCTGGCACTGCCGCGGCTCCTACGTCCTCGTCCCGCCCGCCCGGCTGCCCGGTGACGACCGGTCCGTGTACTGGATCCGCGGCCTGGAGCACCCACTGCCCGACCCGCTGACCCTCCTGGAAGTCCTCACCGACGCCTGCGCCCGCTACATCGGCGAGGAATCCGACCACGCCAACTCGGCCTGGCCCACGCGCCGCTGAGCCCCGCGTCCGCCAAGGAATCCTGCGCAAGGGACCGCCCGCCGTGCTCAGGCCGCTGGTCACCGCGTTCGAGGCCCGCACGTGCTCTATTGCCGGGCGTACGCATCGGACACGGCGCGATCATCGGCACCGGCGCCGTGGTCACCACCGACGTGCCCGACCACGGCATCGTCGGCGGCAACCCGGCCCGCCTGATCCGCACCCGCTTCGGCGAGCCGGATATCGCCCGGCTCCTGGCCGAGGCCTGGTGGGACTGGCCGGCCGAGCACATCACCGAGCATGTGCGCACGATCATGTCGGGCAGCGTCGACGGCCTGGAAGCCGCCGCCCCCGAGCCGGCGCAGGCGTCCCGGCCGCTCCTACTCGCCCTGCGCCGACGTCAGTCCCTGGATCCGGCCCAGCACCGCCACCTTCTGGTCGCCCGAGCCCTTCGCCGGGTCCAGGGCCACCTCGTTGGAGACGAACTGCATGGTGAGCGACTGCTTGATCTCACCGGTGGTCAGGGCGAGGACGTCCTTGTTGGGCGTCGGCACGGACGTGCCCTGCGCGGCCGTCTGCTTCTCGTAGTGGTGCGTGGTGAAGAACACCAGCGCCCCGCCGTCCTTCGTGCGCAGCGCCAGCGGTGCGTAGGCGCCGCTCGTCAGGGGCTCGTCGATGTACTGGGTGACCAGGCCCGGCTTCTTCGCGTTCTTCTTGCGGGCCGTACGCCACTGGTCGGTGTTCAGGCCGTCGGTGAAGCCGTCCCCGCCGGTCTTGAGGTACGCCGTGTAGTCCTTGCTCAGGTTCCCGGGCGCCACGGCCACGTCGGTCGAGTTCGCGGGCACGGCCTCGGCGAAGCCGTCCGCGTCGGTCTTGAACTCCGGCACCTTCTCCGGCGCGACCAGCGTCAGATACGCCACCTGCCACGGCTCGTCGAGGCCGCCCCGCGTGAACACGAGCAGCCAGCGCGAGGTGCCGCCCTTGTTGCCGGCCGCGTCGGCGAGGAACCAGCGCGGCCAGCCCGCCTTCTTCGGGATCGTGTACTTCGCGTCCGTCAGCGTCAGCGGGGTGTGCGTCGGGTTGCCGTCCGGGTTGTTCGCGGCGCCCGCCTTCAGCCTGGCCCGGTCGATGTCCTCCAGGGCGCCGGTGACGAAGTCGGCGTCCAGGGAACTGTCGTACTCCTTGTCGGCCTCGTTGTACGCGTTCGTGAACTGCTGGAGTGCCTTGGCGGCCTCCGCCTGCGTGGCCGCGGGGAGCACCTCCCGCTCCCCGTGCACCACCATGCATCCGCTCGCCGTCAGCGACAAAGCGGTCACTGATGCTGCTATCAGTGCGCTCCGGTCAAGACTGCGGAGCCTTCGAGGGCCGCGATCCTGGCTCATCAGGTTCCTTCACCTTCCCCTTCCCGGAGGCGAACCCTACCGGGGCGAGGAAAAGCGCGAGCGTCGGGACCAAGTACAGCAGCCACACCGTGACCTGAAGGACCGTCGGGTCGGGCTGGAAGTTGAAGACGCCCTTGAGGAGAGTGCCGTACCAGCTGTCCGGGGGGATGGTCCCGGTGATGTCGAAGGCCTTGTTCGTCAGGCCCGGCAGCCAGTCGGCCTCCTGGAGGTCGTGGAAGCCGTACGCCAGCACGCCGGCGGCCACCACGACCAGCATGCCGCCGGTCCAGGTGAAGAACTTGGCGAGGTTGATGCGCACCGCGCCCCGGTAGAACAGCCAGCCCAGGAACACCGCCGTCGCGATGCCCAGACCGACGCCGACCAGCGGTCGCGGGGTGCCGTCGCTCGCCGCGTGCACCGACGCCCACACGAACAGGGCGGTCTCCAGGCCCTCCCGGCCGACCGCGAGGAAGGCCGTGGCGACCAGGGCGCCGGTGCCCATCTGCAGGGCGGCGTCCAGTTTGCCGTGCAGCTCGGACCTGAGGTGCCGGGCGGTGCGCCGCATCCAGAACACCATCCACGTCACCAGGCCGACCGCGAGGATCGACAGGGTGCCGCCGAGCGCCTCCTGCGCCTCGAAGGTCAGCTCCTGGGAGCCGAATTCGAGCGCGGAGCCGAAGCCCAGGGCGAGGGCGACCGCGACGCCGATGCCGATCCAGATGGGCTTCAGCGCGTCCCGGCGGTCCGTCTTGACCAGGTAGGCGATGAGGATGCAGACGACGAGGCTGGCTTCCAGCCCCTCGCGCAGGCCGATCAGGTAGTTGGAGAACACGGCTCAGGCCTCCTCGGTCAGCAGCGTGCTGCCCCACCAGTCGTCCTTGCCGCGGACGCCGGGCGGGACCGCGAACACCGCGGAACCCACGTGCTGGATGTACTCGTTGAGGGTGTCCGTGGCCAGGTTGCGCTGGATCTGGACGAAGCCCTTGCGGACGTCCCGCTGATAGGCCAGGAAGAACAGACCGGCGTCGAGACGGCCGAGACCGTCCGTGCCGTCGGTGAAGGAGTAGCCGCGGCGCAGGATCGTCGCCCCGTGGTTGGAGTCGGGGTGCGCGAGCCGTACGTGCGCGTCGGGCAGCATCGCCTTCAGGAACGGCTCGTCGCGTTCCTTGGCCTTGCCGACCGGGGCGCCCTCGCCCTTGTCGCGGCCGAAGATGTCCTCCTGCTCCTGCAGCGAGGTGCGGTCCCAGGTCTCGATGTGCATGCGGATGCGGCGGGCGACGAGATAGGAGCCGCCGGCCATCCAGTCGGGACCGTCCTTCCGGTCCACCCAGACGAACTTCTCCAGGCGGTCGGTCTCCGTGCCCGCGATGTTGCGGGTGCCGTCCTTGAAGCCCATCAGGTTGCGCGGGGTCTGCGCGTCGGGCGTGGTGGACGAGGTCTTGCCGAAGCCGAGCTGCGACCAGCGGATGACGACCTTGCCGAAGCCTATCCTTGCGAGGTTGCGGATCGCGTGCACGGCGACCTGGGGGTCGTCCGCGCACGCCTGGATGCACAGGTCGCCGCCGCTGCGGTTCCTGTCGAGGTTGTCGCCGGCGAACTTCGGCAGGTCGATCAGGGCTTCGGGCCGCTTGTCCTTAAGCCCGAACCTCTCGAACAGCGACGGCCCGAACCCGATCGTCAGCGTCAGCCGCGACGGCTTCAGCCCCAGCGCCTCGCCGGTGTCGTCCGGCGGGGCCTCGGGGAGACCGCCGTACGCGCCCTCGCCGACCGCGTGCCCGGCGGTCAGCTGCCGCGCGGCCTCGGTCCAGTCCTTCAGCATCTGCACGAAGGCGGCGCGGTCGTCGGTGGTCACGTCGAACGCGGCGAAGTGCAGCCGGTCCTGCACGGGTGTCGAGATGCCCGCCTGATGGGTGCCGTGGAAGGCGATCGCGGCGCCCGTCGACGCGCCGGCCGGGTCGGCGTCGTCGCCGACGTTCGTCATCGCGACCGTGCCGCCGGCCGCGACGGCACCGAGCGCCAGCCCGGCGCCGCCCCAGCCGATCAGCGCGCGCCGGGAGGGAGCCGCGGCCTCTGCGGAGTCGTCGGTCATGGCCCGCCCCTACTTCACGACGACGGCGGCGGCGAGCTTGGACAGCGGTTCCGCGAGCGCGTTGACGCCGTCCGACAGCTCCTTGCGGTCGGCGTCGCCGACCTTGTCGTAGGAGGTGAAGTCGTACGACGACGGGTCCGTCCGGTACTTGTCGAGCAGCGTGTTCAGCGCGGCGAACTGCTGGTCCAGCTCGGTGACCAGCGCGGCGTCGTTCTCCTTGGCCACCGGCTTCAGCAGCGCGTACGACTTCTCGGCGCCCTCGACGTTGGCCTTGAAGTCGACGAGGTCGGTGTGCGAGTAGCGCTCCTCCTCGCCGGTGACCTTGCCGGTGGCGACCTCGTCGAGGAGTTCCTTGGCGCCGTTGGCCATGGACGTCGGAGTGATGTCGGCCTTGCCGACCCGCTTCTGCCAGTCCTTGAGGTCGGTGATCAGCTGGTCGGCGAGGGTCTTCTCCGCGGCGCCGATCTTCTTGTCCTGCCAGAGCGCCTTCTCCAGGCGGTGCCAGCCGGTGAACTCCTGGCCCTCCTCCAGGCCGTCCGCGCGGACGTCGACCTTCGGGTCGATGTCGCCGAAGGACTCGGCGACCGGCTCGGTGCGCTCCCAGCCGATGCGGGAGGGCGCGTAGGCCTTCTTGGCGGCCTCGAGGTCGCCGTCCTTGACCGCCTTGGCGAAGGTCTCGGCGAGCGGCAGCGTCTCGTCGGCCTGCGCCTGCACGTACGCGCGGTAGGAGGCGACGGCCTTGTCGAGGCGCGGGTCGCGCTTGGCGACCGTGCCGCCGGTGGCCTTGACGTCCTGGCGGATGCCGTCGCCCTTCATGCCGGGCTTGCAGGCGATCTGGTAGTCGCCCGCCTTCACCTCGGCGGTGACCCGCTGCTTCGTGCCGGGGCCTATGTTCTCGCGCTCGGTCACGATCCGGTCGTCCGGGAACAGGACGTAGACCTCGGTGACCTTGGAGCCCTTGTTCTCGATGGCGAGCTCGACGTGGCCGGCCGGGAACTCCGTCTTCGACACTTCGCACTTGTCGTCCGTCGCCGTCACCTCGAGGACCCGGTCGCTCCCCGAACTGCCCTTCTCGGTGCAGCCGGTGACGGCGGCGAGGGCCGCCGCGGTGGCGGCAGCGGTGAGAGCGGAGAATCTGACGGCTCGCATGCGGACTCCAGGGAATGGCCGAAAAATACGCGTGACGCGTCTCACATAAGGTGAGGCTCGCCTAACGTACCTAAGGTTTTCCTGTGTTCGACCCCCTCAAGCGGTGATTCAGCTCTCATGGACGCCGTATGAGCACGACCTGGTCACGGTGGCCAAAACTGGATCTCAGGAAGAGGTCAAGAACCGGTCAAGCGTCCCGACGCGGAGTCACCAGGACCTCTCCGGTGCGTGGATGCGGAAGTACCTCGACCGGCTGGTCGTAGACCTCCGTCAGCAGCCGGTCGGAGAACACCTCGGTGGGCGGCCCCTCGGCGGCCACCCGGCCGGCGTGCAGGATCGCCACCCGGTGCGCGTAGGCCGCCGCGAGACCCAGGTCGTGCAGGACCACCACCACGGCGTCCCCGGCCCGCGCCCGCTCCCGGCACACCCGCAGCACCAGCTCCTGGTGCTTGAGGTCGAGGGCCGCGGTCGGCTCGTCGAGCAGGAGGAGAGGCGCGCGCTGGGCGAGCACCCTGGCGAGCGCGACCCGGGCCCGCTCGCCACCGCTGAGCGCGGAGAACGGCCGCAGGGCGAAGGCGGTCACCTCGGTCGCGGCCATCGCCTCGGCCACGGCCGCGTCGTCGTCCTCCATGGCGAGCGCGGCCCAGGGCGCGCGGCCCATGCGGACGACCTCCTCGACCTTGAAGGGGAAGGACAGCGTGGCGGACTGGGGGAGGACCGCCCGGCGCAGGGCCAGTTCGGGCGCGGACCACTGCGACGCCGGGCGGCCGTGGATGCGTACGACCCCTGCGGCGGGCGGCAGATCGGCGGACAGAGCGCCCAACAGGGTTGACTTTCCCGCCCCGTTGGGGCCGACCAGGGCGAGCACCTCGCCGGCGCGGACCGTGACGGACACTCCGTCGAGGACGTCCCGGGCGCCGAGGCGGACGCGGAGGTCCTCGGCCTCGGCGAGGACGTCTCCGGGCGAGGCGGGAACGGGAGGTGCGGGACGGGGGCGGAGGAGTCTCATGGGAGGGGTCCTTGAGGCGGAGGGCTGAACTGGTGTCAGGGGGCGAGAGCGCCCTGAAGGGGCGCGGGGCTGTTTCGATTTGCGGCTCCGCCGCGTGGGCGCGACCAGCTCCCACGCACCCGCAGACGACATACGACCCTTCAGGCCCAGCCCCCTTGCCTGCGCCGAGTCCTCCGCAGCAGCCAGAAGAAGAACGGACTGCCCAGCAGGGCGGTCAGGACACCGAGCGGCAGTTCGGCGGGGGCGGCGATCGTGCGGGCCGCGAGGTCCGCGGCGAGCAGCACCACCGCACCGAGCAGGGCGCTGCCCGGGATCAGAAACCGGTGCCCGGGCCCCGCGGCCATGCGCAGCAGGTGCGGTACGACGAGGCCGACGAAGCTGATGATCCCGGCGACGCTCACGGCCGCCGCGGTCAGCAGCGCGATGACGACGATGAGGGCGATCCGCATCCGCTCCACGTCCACGCCCAGATGCCGGGCGGGCCGCTCGCCGAGCGCCAGCAGGTCGAGACGGCGGCTGTACAGCGGCGCGACGGCCAGCCCGAGCGCCGCGCACGGCAGGACCGCGAGCACCTTGGGCCAGGTCGCCTGTGCGAGCGAGCCGAGCTGCCAGAAGGTGATCTGCTGGATGGCCGCGGCGTCCGCGAAGAACAGGAACAGCCCGATCAGCGCCCCCGCGAACGCGTTCAGCGCGATACCGGTGAGGATCAGCGTCACCACCTCCGTCCGGCCGCCCTCGCGTGACATCGCGTACACGACCAGGACCGTGCCGAGCCCGGCGACGAACGCGCAGACGGAGACCGTCCACGTACCGAAGAATTCGAGGCCCAGGGCGATCGCGCCGACCGCGCCCACCGCCGCGCCCGAGGAGATCCCGATCACGCCCGGCTCGGCGAGCGGGTTGCCGAACACGCCCTGCATCAGCGCGCCCGCACAGCCCAGGGATGCCCCGATGAGCAGCGCGAGGACGATCCGCGGGAAGCGGACGCTCCACAGCACCGACTCGGCGACCCGGTCCGACTCAGCACCGCCCAGCCCGCTTCTGTGCTGCACCGAGGCCAGTACGTCCCCGATCGGCACCGGGTAGGCGCCGATGCCGGCCGCGACCGGCACGAGGACGAGGAGGGCGGCGACCAACCCGACGGTCAGCAGCCAGGCGGTGGTGTGCCGGCTCGGCGGCGGCGTCGCGGCGGGCGCCTGGTCAACCGCCTTGTCCAGTACGGTCATGGCATTCTCCTGTGGGATCGCCGAGCCACTCAGGGCACAATGCCCCGCGTGACTGACTACGACGTGCTCCGTGTCTTCTGCGGAGCGAACGGCGGATACGGCAACGAACTCGGTGTCGTCCGCGAGGGCTCCCTGCTGCCCGACCCGGAAGAACGGCAGGCGTTCGCCGGAAAGCTGGGCTTCAGCGAGACCGTGTTCGTCGACGACCCCGAGCGCGGCGTCATCGACATCTACACGCCCACCCTGCGCCTGCCCTTCGCCGGGCACCCCTGCGTCGGCACGGCCTGGCTGCTCGACGTGCCCGAACTGGTCACCCCGGCCGGGGTGGTGGGCACCCGCCTGGACGGCGAGTTCAGCTGGATCGAGGCGCTGGCGGAGTGGGTGCCGCCGCGCACGCTGCGCCAGTACTCCACGGCGGCGGAGGTCGACGACCTGCCGGTCCCGCCGAAGGGGGAGTGGATCTACGCCTGGGCCTGGGAGGACGAGGCGGCCGGACGCGTCCGCGCCCGCGCCTTCCCCGGCCGGGACGACGGCATCGAGGAGGACGAGGCGACGGGCGCGGCGGCACTCCTGCTCACGGACCGGCTGGGCCGCGCCCTGAACATCACGCAGGGCGCGGGCTCGCAGATCCTCACGGCCCCGCAGCCGGGAGGCTGGGTGGAGGTCGGCGGGCGGGTGTTCCTGGAGCGCTGACGGTCAGGCGCTCAGCGGAAACTCGTCCCCGAGTGCCCGGAGGACGTCGATGTTCAGGGCGAACGCCTTCCGGCACTCCGCCACGATCCGCTGCCTCTCCAGATCGTCCGCGTCGACGGCGTCCAGCAGCCCGCGGTAACCCCGCTTGAACGCGGCCGGGTTGGAGATCTCCTCGAAGACGTAGAAACGGACGCCGTCCCCCTTCTTCGCGAAGCCCCAGGTCTTCTCCGCCTTGTCGCGGATGATCTGGCCGCCGGACAGGTCGCCGAGGTAGCGCGTGTAGTGGTGGGCGATGTAGCCGGCCGGCCACTGCTCGACGCACTCCCGCACCCGCTCGACGTACGCCCCCGTCGCCGGCAGTGCGGACATCCGCGCCCGCCAGTCCGGGCCGCGCAGATGCGCCAGGTCCCGCTCCAGCGCGGCCAGCCGGAACAGCTCCGGCTGGACGAAGGGCCCCGCCACCGGGTCCGACGCCAGCTTCTCGGCCCCGCTCTCCAGTGCCTCGTACACGAACCACAGCTGCTCGGTGTAGCGCGCGTACGCGTCGACGCCGAGTCCGCCGCCGAGCAGGTCGCTGATGAACGTCGAGGTGTTCGCCTCTTCGTGCTGCTCATGGGAGGCGGTGCGGATGAGTGTCGAGAAGGAGTCCATGGCCCCGATTTTCTATGGTTAGGCTAACCTAAGTCAATGCTTTGCCGACTCTCTGTCGGTAAAACCGTACCCGGAAAATCCGGGGCTCACATGCAGGAAGCCCGCCCTCCGAAGAGAGCGGGCTCGGGCGAGCGGCGGAGCTGTGCAGGGCTGCCGCAGGGCTACGGCAGTCCTGCGACGGGGCTACGGCAGGGTCAGGACCTCCGCGCCCGTCTCCGTCACCACCAGCGTGTGCTCGAACTGGGCCGTGCGCTTGCGGTCCTTCGTCACGACCGTCCACCCGTCGTCCCACATGTCGTACTCGTGGGTCCCGAGGGTGAGCATCGGCTCGATCGTGAACGTCATGCCGGGCTGGATCACGGTCGTCGCGTGCGGGCTGTCGTAGTGCGGGATGATCAGCCCGGAGTGGAACGACGAGTTGATCCCGTGGCCGGTGAAGTCCCGCACGACCCCGTACCCGAACCTCTTCGCGTACGACTCGATGACCCGCCCGATGATGTTGATCTGCCGGCCCGGCTTGACCGCCTTGATCGCGCGCTCGAGGGACTCCCGGGTCCGCTCCACCAGCAGCCGGCTCTCCTCGTCGACGTCCCCCACCAGGTACGTGGCGTTGTTGTCGCCGTGCACCCCGCCGATGTACGCCGTCACGTCCAGGTTGACGATGTCGCCGTCGGCCAGGACCGTCGAGTCCGGGATGCCGTGGCAGATGACCTCGTTGACGGACGTGCACAGGGACTTGGGGAAGCCGCGGTAGCCCAGCGTCGACGGGTAGGCGCCGTGGTCGCACATGTAGTCGTGCGCCACCTTGTCCAGCTCGTCGGTGGTGACACCCGGCGCGATCAGCTTCGCGGCCTCCGCCATCGCCCGCGCGGCGATCCGGCCGGCAACGCGCATCGCCTCGATCGTCTCGGGCGTCTGCACCTCCGGGCCGGTGTACGGCGTCGGGGCGGGCTTGCCGACGTACTCGGGGCGGCGGATGTTTCCGGGCACGGAACGGATGGGGGACAGCTCCCCTGGGACGAGCAGCGACTGGCCAGACATGCCAGCGAGTCTAACCAGCGGTCATGGGGGAACATGTCGGTGGCGAGAGGAGCTGGTCATGGCCCTGTTCAAGAAGCGGACGGTCGGCAAGCCGGGCGAGTGGTACTACTGCCTGCAGCACCAGAAGGTCGAGGAGGGGCCGGAGTGCCCCGCCAAGGACCGGTTCGGGCCCTACACCACCCGCAAGGAGGCCGAGCACGCGATGGCGACGGCCCGCGAGCGCAACCTCGAATGGGAGAACGACCCCAAGTGGCACGACGCCCCGGCGGCGAACCGGGACGACGACTGAGCGGATCGAGCCTGGGTCCGTGCCCTGTGCCGGGTCCGTGCCCCGCCCGGCCGGTGGAGGTCACCAGCGGGCGGGGGGCGGTGCCGTGAGTTCGTCCGCCAGCCTGGAGAGGCGGTCGCGCAAGCGGCGGTGACCGCGCGGCGTCGGCAGGGAGTTCTCGCCGGCCGCCGCGCTCACCAGGTGCTGCACGCTGTCCAGGTCCAGTTCCGCCCCGTCGGGCACGGCCAGCGACTCGTGGGCCATCGCCGTCAGCTCGCCCCCGCCGTCGCCCAGCGCCAGCACCGTCGCCCCGGCCCGCCGCGCGTCGTGCACCCGCTCCAGCAGCGGAGCGCCCGGCCCGTCGGGAGACACGACCAGCAACGTCTCGCCCCGCCGCGCCGCGGCCAACCGCCCCGGTCCGACCGACAGATGCGCGGGGTCGGACGCCCGCGCGTCGTGCCGGACGAGAGTCGGGGCCAGCTCCGGCGTCCCCGACCACGCGGCCTCGTCCACCAGGTGGGCCGCGAGATGCCACGGCTCGTACTCCGCCGTGCCCACGAGCAGCAGCCCGCCCCCGTGCGACACCACGGACCCCCGCAGCGCCCCCGCGAACCGCCGCGTGGCCCCCAACCACTCGGTTCCGGCGAGCACTTCGCGCAGCAACGCGACCCGTACGGCATCCATGCGACCGCATCCTGCCGCAACCAGCGCCGTACGGCACCCGGTTCACCCCGAATTCGCCCTACTCGGGCACAAAGTGGGCCCGCTGTCCGGTCGGCGTGTTCCGGTTCCGGCCAGGGCGGCCCCTCGTACCACTGGTACGTCCCGTGATGCCGCCCACCTGAGCCTTCGCCGTGGGCAAGGCGGACGTAAAGTCGGGCCATGACCTCTACCGACAGTGCACAGAAGGCCCCCGCCAAGGACCCCTGGGACCTGCCCGACGTCTCCGGACTCGTCGTGGGCGTGCTCGGCGGCACCGGCCCGCAGGGCAAGGGCCTCGCCTACCGGCTCGCCAAGGCCGGCCAGAAGGTGATCATCGGCTCGCGGGCCGCGGACCGTGCCCAGGCCGCCGCCGATGAGCTCGGCCACGGCGTGGAGGGCGCCGACAACGCCGAGACCGCCCGGCGCAGCGACATCGTGATCGTCGCCGTGCCGTGGGACGGCCACGGCAAGACCCTGGAGTCGCTGCGCGAGGAACTGGCGGGCAAGCTCGTCGTGGACTGCGTCAACCCGCTCGGCTTCGACAAGAAGGGCGCGTACGCGCTGAAGCCGGAGGAGGGCAGTGCCGCCGAGCAGGCCGCCGCCCTGCTGCCGGACTCACGGGTGACGGCCGCCTTCCACCACCTGTCGGCGGTCCTGCTCCAGGACCCGGAGGTCGACGAGATCGACACCGACGTGATGGTGCTGGGCGAGGTGCGGGCCGACGTGGAGATCGTCCAGGCGCTGGCCGGCCGTATCCCCGGCATGCGCGGCATCTTCGCCGGGCGGCTGCGCAACGCCCACCAGGTGGAGTCGCTGGTCGCGAACCTGATCTCCGTGAACCGCCGGTACAAGGCGCACGCGGGACTCCGTATCACCGACGTGTGAGGGCACGGGGGCACGGGGGCATGGGGGACACTGTTCGGTACAGCAGCGCAGTGCCCCCGGACAGGAGATTCACCCCATGCCCCGCCTCGCCCTCTACGCCCTCGCCGTCTGTGTCCTCGCCGTGGCCGCGGCGGTCGTCTCCTTCGCCCAGGGCAGCTTTCTGGGGATCGTGTGGGTGCTCATGGCGGGACTGTCGTCCAACATGTGCTGGTACTACGTGAAGCGCGCGCAGGTCCGCAAGTCCGTCACTGACTGACCTGGCAGAACTCGTTCGTGCCCTGCCAGAAGCGGAACAGCTCCTGCCCGCAGTAGCTGTCGAAGTCGCTGATCCCGAGGCTCTTCAGGATCGAGTCGACCACATCGAAGAACACGCCGTTGACCGCGGGCAGCCACAGCAGCGCGAACACGAACAGCAGGCCGAAGGGCGCGAACGGCTCCACCTGGCGCTTGACGTTGTACGACAGCCAGGGCTCGAGGATGCCGTAGCCGTCCAGGCCCGGAACCGGCAGGAAGTTCAGGATCGCGGCGGTGACCTGGAGCAGGGCGAGGAAGGCGAGGGCGAACCGGAAGTCGCGCGGCACGCCGTCCAGGGCGTCCAGCCAGAACGGGGCCGTGCAGACGATCGCGAACAGGACGTTCGTCAGCGGACCGGCCGCCGAGATCAGGCTGTGCCGCCAGCGGCCCTGGATCCGGCCGCGCTCGATGAAGACGGCACCGCCGGGAAGACCGATGCCGCCCATGATCACGAAGATCACGGGGAGCACGATGCTCAGCAGGGCGTGCGTGTACTTCAGCGGGTTCAGCGTGAGATAGCCCTTCGCGCCGACCGAGATGTCGCCGCTGTGCAGGGCGGTGCGCGCGTGCGCGTACTCGTGCAGGCACAGGGAGACGATCCACGCGGCCGTCACGAACAGGAACACGGAGAACCCGGGCTGTTCGGCGAACCCGGTCCAGGTGGCCCAGCCGGTCACCGCCGTCACGGCGAGGATCCCGACGAAGACGGGACTGATCCGCCGGTCGCTGTGGCGGGTCATGGCGGTGGTCATGGGGCTCCCTGGCCTCTCGTGCACGCGGTGGGACTGCCCGACGGTACCGGGCGCAGCGGGAAAACGTCTCGCGGTCCCCCGAGGGTTCCGGGGAAGGTGGACCCATGGGGCTTTGGCACGTGTTCTACGCGGACTGGCAGATGGAGTGCTGCGGTACGCCGTTCTCGCTGGGCGAGGAGGTGAGCTGGCCGCTCCTGCTCAGCGACGCCGACGAGGTGCTGGGCGGCGGCTGGCACGACCAGCTCAGCAAGATCGTCGGTCCGGTGGCGGACGTACGGGGCGAAGAGGGTGCCGTGCGGGTGGTGCGGGAGGAGACGGGCCTGCTGGTCGCCCTGCATGAGCAGCTCGTCGGCGCGGACGAGTTCGGCGAGGGTGAGGTGCGGCCGGGGGACCGGATCCGCGCGGTCGGTCTCCTCACGGTCGAGACACACGGGAGCGTCGACCTGCCCGAGGTCCGGGGCCGGGTGCGGGCGATCCAGGTGGTGACCCAGGGCTTCGCGGATCCCGCGCCCGGCTCGGGAGCCGGGGAGCCCGTCCCCGAAGGGCGGTCGCTGCGGTCGGTGGACACGTGCCCCAAGTGGTTCAGCGGCGGCCGAAGCCGCTCGGACGCGGGCGCCGTGGTGACCCTGGAGGTCCCGGGGACGGACTCGTGGCTGTCGCACGCGGTCCGCGAGGCGTGCGGTGGGATCCCGCACGCGGTCCGCGAGGCGTGCGGGATCCCACACCAGGGCGCGGCCCTCGGCACGGAGACCGAGGGCATCCCGGCGGATGCGCTGGCGGCCCTGCTGGCCACCTTCAGCAGGGGTGTGGGACCGAAAGAGGGCTGAGGGTGGCCTTTAATCCGACGGCTGTTCCCCTGCGTGGGTGCGTGGGCCTGCGGGGCGGTTGCTTTCCGCACCGGCGTTTGAGCTGGGGGTCGGCCCTGTTGGCCGGCTCGGCAGGGGGTCCGGGACCGAGAGGGGCTGAGGTGGCCCTCTTGGCGGACGGCCGTTCCCTTGCGTGGGCCTGCGGGGCGGTTGCTTTCCGCACCGGCGGAGGTGCTGGCGGCCCTGTCGGCCACCTTCAGTAGGAGGCCCCGACCGAGGGCCGGGATCGCGGGAGGGTCGGGTCCGAGGGAGTCCGAGGGAGTGCTGGGACCCAGGGAGGCTCAGGGCGGGTCTCTTGCCCGACGGGCGCCCCCATTTCCACAGGCCGCGGGCGATTCCCTCCCCCGGCTGTCGGCGCCCCTTTCCGCCGCACCGCCGGAACGCCGTGACCGGCCTCGACGCCACTGGAGACAATGGACCCCGTGCGCTACCGCATCCTCGGCACCACCCAGGCCCTCCGCCCCGACGGCACGCCCGTCCCCGTAGGCGGGGCGCGGCTGCGTGCGCTGCTGACCGTGCTGGCGCTGCGGCCCGGCCGCGCCGTGCCCGCCGGGCTCCTGGTCGACGAGGTGTGGGGCGACGGCGATCCGCCCGCCGACGCGACGGGCGCGTTGCAGGCGCTGGTCGGACGGCTGCGCCGGGCGCTCGGCGCGGACGCGGTCGCCTTGGTGGACGGCGGTTACCGCCTTACAGCGGCGCCCGACGACATCGACCTGCACCGTTTCGAGCGGCTGGTCGGCGAGGGCATGCGGGCGCTGTCCGACGGCGACCCCACGAAGGCGGCCGTCGTCCTCGACGACGCCCTCACTCTGTGGCGCGGCCCCGTACTCGCCGATCTGCCCGACCGCACCGCCGAGGCGGCCCGCCGACAGGCCCGCCACCTCGACGCCCTGCGCGCCCGCCACACCGCCGCGCTCGCCCTCGGCCACGCCGAACAGTCCCTGCCCGAACTGACCGCCCTGTGTGACACCCACCCCCTGGACGAACCCCTCCAGTCCCTGCGCCTACGTGCCCTGCGCGACGCGGGCCGCAGGGCGGAGGCACTGGCCGCCTACGAGGCCGTACGCCACCTGCTGGCAGACCGCCTCGGAACCGGCCCGGGCCCGGAACTGAGGGCCCTGCACGGGGAGCTGCTGCGGCCGGACGGCTCCGGAGGGCCGGCGAGTGGGCCTCGGCCGGGGTACGGCGTGCGGGCGACCGGGCCGTCCCGCGCGGCTGCCGGGCGGGCCGGGAGTGTTGAGGGAAGTGACGGGAGTGACGGGAGTGACGGGGGCGATGAGGGCCACCCGCCTGTCCCGCCTTCCGGCAGCGGCGACCGGCACGCACACGGCCCGCAGCCAGGAACGGCCGACC
>NZ_JAGMUK010000080.1:0-34026 GCF_019049245.1 Streptomyces sp. AC555_RSS877
CCGAGAGCTACCTCGCCGGCCTCGAACTCCGCGCCTCGATGATCTGGCTCGAAGAACTGTTGCGAACAGCCGATTGATCACGACATCACACAGGGCCTGGACGGACGGTCTGCCTGCTCGCCGTGGCGGAGCGCAACGTCGAGCACATCGGCAATCACTCGGTGGATCACTCCGTCCATCGTCGCCACCAGCGCTTCAAGAGAGCGAGGTGACAGGCACGGCCCCCGGGCCGGTTGCGGCGGTCCGGGGCCCGTGTGCCACACAGGCAGGCTTGTCGGTGTCCTTGGTCCGCGTGGGGTCAGTGGCGTTTGTCGACGGCTCGGAAGCTGCCGACAAGTGCGAACGGCACCACGGCCCCGTCGAAGACCGTCGTGCCGGGAATTGCGCTGCTGGAGTTTCGGGGCCCGATAGTGGCGATGGGAGCGCCGGTGTCGCAGGTAATTCCGCTGAAGAATTCGACGGTCCTGTCGCTGTCGTTTCGGACGTTGAAGCTGGTGGCGGGACTGCTGATCACAGCGGTGCACACACCCGACTCGGCCGAATAGGTTCGCTCGTTGACGTGGATCCGACCGTCGTTGTCGTTTCGGTAGCTGTAGTTCGTCTGGCCGTCGCCTCCGAGGGGAGCAGCGGCATCTTGCACCGGCGGGGCGGACTTCGGGACGGAACTGGAAGCCGAGGCGTAGTTCACACTGGTCACAGCCAGGGCCGCGATGCCCAACGATGCTGCGATCGCGACAACGGTACGCCTACGCGTTCCACTTCTCTTTTTCTCCGGCATTCCGTTTCTCCGTCTCTCAGAGGTGTCAGCTGAGCGGCCAACCGTGAATGAACATACTGATGCCTATTTCCGTCGGCACCTCAGAAACGTTTCCAGGGGTGATGGAACAGGGCCGATCGAGTGCTCGTGGAGGGTCAATTTTTTGTATGATGATCCATCAAATAGATGTCAGCGAAGACCACTTGCGTAGGAAGCTGAGCGGCCCGGGACGGGGCTGACGTTCTTTCACACTGCTGTCGGCGTGTCGTGCATTGATAATGTTCGGCACAGCGGCTAGCCACTCGGCGAACTTCTGGATTTGTCCTGGTCAACGGCCCGGTGGCGGGAAGTGTGGGAGTGCCGCGATGCGCGCGCCGGAACACCGCCGCGGGCACGGCGCGAGGCGCGCATGAGCGCTATATCCGGAGTCCAGAAGGGGCTCATCTCCAGCGACCCGGACCCTCGCCGGCTACCTCGAAGTCGTCGACCAGTGGCCACCTCGGGCTGCACCTGGCGGCAGCTGCCGCCGGTGTTCGGGCTGGCCTGGCCCACCGTCTACCGGCGCTTTGCCCAGTGGAGCCGGGACCGGGTCTGGGCCAGGCTCCACCGCATCGTCCTGGACGAACTCGGCAGGCGGGGTGAGCTGGACTGGTCCCGGTGCGCGATCGACTCAGTCAGTGTCCGGGCTGCACAAAAGGGGGCCACTGACGGGACCGAATCCGACTGACCGTGGCAAGTTGGGATCGAAGATCCACCTCATCACGGACCGGAACGGCCTGCCGGTGTCGCTGGGTATCTCCGGCGCCAACATGCACGACAGCCTCGGCCTGAAGCCGCTCGTGCGCGGGATCCCGCCCATCCGCTCCTGCCGCGGACGCCCTGCCAAGCTCCACGCCGACAAGGGCTACGACTACGACCACCTGCGGAAATGGCTCCGCCAGAGGGGTATCCGCCACCGCATCGCCCGCAAGGGCATCGAGTCGTCCAAGCGGCTCGGCCGTCACCGCTGGGTGGTCGAGAGGACCGTGTCCTGGCTGGCCGGCTGCCGACGCCTGCACCGCCGCTACGAGCGGAAGTCGGAACACTTCCTCGCCTTCGTCGGCATAGCCGCAACCCTCATCGGCTAGCGAAGACTCACCAGCTGAGGTGCCGACTATCCGACGAGCCGTTCTGCCGCTTGGCGGTACTGCTTCGACTGAACTTCCGCCAGTTTCCACAGAGCAGGCAGGCCGTTCTTCCGGAGCCGGCCTTCCGCATCCTGCTGGCAGGCCAGCTCGAAGCGGACGAGGCTGTCGAAGGAGCCGATACGGATGGCGGACGGCCAAGCTGCCACCGCCTTCGACGCCAGGTCCAGCCCCTGCGCTGCCACGATGTCCTGCTGCTTTGGCTTCGTCAGCACCACTACGGCGAACACCACAGAGGTCCAGCCTCTGACGAAGTCATGCCCCGCGAACTCTGCCGGGTACCTGGCGTCCAGCGACCAGCTCTCGGCAAACGCAGAGCCGAGCAGGTCGTCGTCGAGTTCTCGGCCGTCAAGAAACGCCACGATGTTCGTCACTCCCGCCATGATCAGGCTGTAGCGGTCGAACAGGCCGGCTCGCTCCGCCAACACCTGCATAGCTCCGCCCAGCCGGATGGCCGCGGCGCAGCACACCGCCTCCCCAACGGCGTCAAACGTCTCGTCCACGATCCCCCAGTCCCTGGCCCAGCCCTGATGCAGGGCAACAACCAGGCACGATAACCGCAAGGGCACCAAAGGAAACGACGTCTCGGCTTGTTCTTCATCAACGACGGCCGAAGCCGTTGTTGCTGCGTGGCGATGCTCAGTGATGTACGTCCAGGTACGCGTCGTGCTCGGCGTAGTGGATGACTGCCTTGCATTTCTCCGAGGCGTCCGGCCCGGCTCCGCTCCGCCAGGACGACCACACTTCGAGGACGTCCTGAGCCAGTACAACTTCGAGTAGCTAAGGAAGGTTGGGCGGCGGCGCGTCGAATGTTGCGACGACCGCGTCTGAGGCGGCCGTCCAGGGCTTGGCCGCGTAGATCACCGGCAGGCTGTTCGTCGAGAGACTGCAGAGGTCCAGGGGAGTGGGCACGGTGAGAGACTATGTCGCCATCTCGAACGACGTCTCGAACTGATGCGCTCACCTGAGGATTCGCCGGACGTGGGGGCGGCCTTCGTCTGATCAGGTGCTCCGACCAAGGTGCATGTGACCACGACGAAGACCGTGAGGGTGAGTCTGCTGCCTGATGCTGTCCGGAGGGAAGCGTTCGCGGAGGCCTCCCGCTTCCGGGGAGAGTTCTACGAGTGTTTGACCGCTCGGCGCGATGAACTGTTCGAGCTGTCCGACGGGCACTGTCAACTTGTGGGACTGAAAGGGTAGTTGGGGCAGGCTGAGGTGATCGTGTCGCCGGTACTGCACGCTTCAGGCATCCGCGGGGGCGCAGCCGGTGACGATGCGCCAGGTGGTGAAGCGGTGGTGCATTTCGGTGCGGTAGTCGTGGGCGGTGAAACGGTGGCGGCGTGTCGGAAGTGGGGTGAGATGCCGCTGAACGCGGCGAGGAATCTCTGCGCTCCGCCGACGCTGCGGAAGCCTTTCATGGCCCGTTCGCGCTGCCGGGTCGGTTGGTGGGAGTTCTCGGCGCGGTTGTTCAGGTACTTCGACTGCCGGTGCTCGACGCAGGGCATGACCTCGCGGTGGGCGGCGCCGTAGGAGCGGAGCTTATCGGTGACGACCACCCGCGGCACGGACCCGGTCTCCATGAGGAGCCGGCGGAAGAATCGCCTGGCCGCGGCCTTGTCCCGCCGGTTCTGCACCAGAATGTCCAGGACGTTGCCGTCCTGGTCGACGGCCCGCCACAGGTACTGCAACCGCCCGTTGATCTTGATGCAGACCTCGTCCAGGTGCCACTTGTCACCGGGCCGGGGACGCCTGCGGCGCAGCGCGTTGGCGTAGGCCTGCCCGAACTTCAGACACCAGCGGCGGATGCTCTCGTAGGACACGATCACGCCGCGCTCCAGCATCAGCTCCTCGACCTCACGGAGGCTGAGCGGGAACCGGAAGTACAGCCACACAGTGCGAGATGACCCCCACCGGGTACCGGTGCCCCTTGTACGACGGAGACGCGGACGACACCGGGCGATCCCCTCCCGACACGATCAACCACAAGATCATCCCACCCCGCTCAGCCAACGTGACAATGCTCAGCGACGGGTTGGAGAGCGAGGTCGACCGGCTCGCCGACCGCACGCCCAGCTCGTCCGTCATAGTTGCCCGTCCGGATCGCCACAGCGAACTGGTACTTCTCAGAGTTACCCCGGCCCGTCAGCCCTCGTCAGGTGGAGGCTCTTCCTGGGGTTGCGTGACGTCCATAATCGCTGCCGCTGTGTCCTCCTCCAGCAGGTCGTCGAGGATGGTTCGGAAGGCGTCGTCGCCGAGGACAGCCCTTTGCCGGCTGAGCCAAGAGAGAGTGTTGCCGGGCGGATTTCCGATCTCCAGCTGAAGCCCCAACGTATGCAGCATGTAAGGCACGCCTTCTGCGGGGCGCTGTTGCACCGTACGGAGCACCCCCAACTGGCCGTAGCTGATGGCGATGCTGGACCGGTCGCCGAGGTCCTCCACGATGGTGAGGGAGGCGAGGTAGCGCTCCTCGGCCTGGGCGTAGTCACCCCGCAGCTGAGCGATGATGCCAAGTTGGTGGTAGCTGCTGGCGATACTGGCCCGGTCTCCGAGGTCCTCCAGGATGGTGAGGGCAGCGCGGTAGCGCTCCTCGGCCTGGGCGTAGTCACCCCGCAGCTGAGCGATGATGCCAAGTTCGTGGTAGCTGCTGGCGATGCCGGACCGGTCGCCGAGGTCCTCCAGGATGGTGAGGGCAGCGCGGTAGCGCTCCTCGGCCTGGGCGTAGTCACCCCGCTCCTGAGCGATCATGCCGAGCTGGTGGTAGCTGATGGCGATGCCGGACCGGTCGCCGAGGTCCTCCTTGATGGTGAGGGAGGCGAGGTAGCGCTCCTCGGCCTGGGCGTAGTCACCCCGCAGCTGAGCGATGATGCCGAGCTGGTGGTAGCTGATGGCGATGCCGGCGCGGTTGCCGAGCTCCACTTCCATGGTGAGGGAGGCGCGATAGAGCTCCTCGGCCTGGGCGTAGTCACCTCGCAGCTGAGCGATGGTGCCGAGCTGGTGGTAGCTGCTGGCGATACTGGCCCGGTCTCCGAGGTCCTCCAGGATGGTGAGGGCAGCGCGGTAGCGCTCCTCGGCCTGGGCATAGTCACCCCGCTTCTGGGCGATGATGCCGAGCTGGTGGATGTAGGCGGCGGCAGAGCGGGAGCGGGTGGGGAGCCAGGTGAGGGTTTCTTCGAGCAGGTGAATTTCCCAGTCCCAGGCTCCCAAGGTGTCCAGCTGAGAGCAGACCTGCCATGTGATGGTTTCGGCTTGGTCGAGGTCGCCGGCTTGGTGATGGTGGTGGCGTGCTTCGATGAGCTGGGTGATGTCGTCGGTGCGGGACTGGGGCTGGACGGTGACGCGCCATTGCCAGTAGGCGGCCGCCCGCCGGTGAGCGGCGTTGAGGGTGTCGGGGTGGGCGCGTCGGCGGAGGGCTGCGGCGGTCCAGTGATGCACCGTCAGCCCGCTGGGGAGGCTGCCCGGCTCATCTTGGGGCGCGGGCGCCGGGGACACCAGCCCGAGGTCCAGCAGCCGCTTCAGGGCGTTCCCGGCCTGGGCCTCTCGGCCGACGGGGCTCCGCTGCAGCTCTGCCCAGACTGCTTGATATTCGGCGACCGTCTCAGGTGGCAGGTCGTAGCCGTTCTCCGGTCCTGCTCCGGCGGCTTGGGCTTCCGCGATGAGTGCGTTCACCGCCTGGAGGCGCTGAAGGAGGGCGGGATCGGGCTCGGGGGATGTGGTGAGTTCTGACTGCTGCCAGGCGGCCCCGGTCCGGTCGACCGGGGTGCGGTAGACGGCCAGGCCGTCCAGCAGCAGCCGTGCCCCTGGTACGTGTTCGATCTGGGCGAGGAGAGTGTCGAGGAGGATGTCGTCGACGGCGAGGGTGACGGTTTCGGCCAGCGCCGTGTCCAGGTCGCCCTTGACGCCTGCGAGCCAGCGCTCGGGATCGGGGATGCCGCGCTCCTCGAGGGCGGTTTCCATGCGGTCGGCGATGTCGGGGAAGCGTGCCTGCCCGCCGCGCAGCAGGGCGTCGAGGTATTCCAGGGCGCGCGGGTGGCCTCCGACGTCGGTGTAGGCACGCTGCTGGTCGGCAGGGCTGAGGGCGTCCAGGCCGGGCAGCCGCCAGATCAGCTTGCGGGTCTCCGCAAACGACAGCGGCCCCAGATGATGAGCGGCCAGCCGTCGGTGGGCGCGGCCGGGGAGGCTGAAGGGGTAGCGGCTGGTGACCAGCAGCCGGGTGTCTGGGCTGGCCGCCGTCCATGCTTCCAGCAGATCCGCCAGTTCCGGATCGGCCGGCCGCCGACCGTCACCGGACGGCGTGCGAGTGAGGAGGTCTTCGGCGTTGTCCACGATCAGCATCGCTGGGAGCCGGGGCAGCACGTTCTGCCTCACCAGCTCCCAGCTCTCCCGCCACGGCGCACGGGCATCTGTCAGTGCCACGGTTGCCTGCCGCAGCGGGTCGCTGTCCGGCAGGCCTTCGGCTGAGCAGTAGGCGTTCAGGCGCAGTCGGAGTGTCTGCAGCACGGCATCGGCAGTGAGGGCCGTCGTGGCCGAGACAGGCACGATCAGCCGGTTGTGGGTGCCGTAGTGGTGCAGGAGTTCGGCGGCCAGGGTGGACTTGCCGACCCCGCCCATCCCGTGCACCAGAACCCCGGCCTTACGGTTGTCCCGCAGCACGGCCAGCAGGTGGCGCAGTTCGGTGCGGCGGCCGACGAACTCACCAACCTTACGCACCACCATGCCCCTGTTCAGCACCATTTCCGGCACGACCTGTACCTGACCGACGCTGAGGGTGCGGTCGAACAACGGCAGCGGCGGACCAGCCAGGAACAGGGCCGGGGTCGGCCACTCCGGCCACACGGCGAACGGATCGTTCTCCGGCAGCTTCCGACGCCGTGCTTCCAGGGTGCGTCGGGCGTTGGACAGCGCGGTCAGGGGATCGGGGTGCTCCACACGCGCCAGCGTCTTGTATGTCTCCGCGGCCAGTTCGGTGGCGTAGCGGTCGGTGACGGCTTCCGTCATCGCCAGCACCGCCGGCACGCCGCGCGCCAGCAGTTCACGCGCCAGACCGGCTCGAGCGCGCCCCTGCGCCCGCGCATCTTCTGCATCTGGGGTTTCGACGTCGCTGTCCGAAGGCTCTGCCTTCTCCGGGGGCTGCTCTTGCGACGGCTGCACGGCGGGTGGGGGAGTGGGGGTGCGGGCTGTGGAACAGCCAGCCAGTACCACCAGCGGCACGGTCCGGCCGGTGGGCAGACCTTCCGACAGGAACCGCTCCGCATCGACCTCGTCGGCCCGACCCCGCTCGTCCTCCAGCAGCAGTACCCCGGGCCCGGCGTGGCAGGACAGGTGCAGGATATGGAACCGCTCCTGCTCCAGGGCGGCACGGATCTCGGTCAGACTGCCCCAGTTCAGCACCCGCACATACGCGCCATGCCCGGCCCGCGCCGGATCGACCGCGTCCAGGATCCGGCCCAGCTCCCGCTCGTAATCCAGCAGCTCGCCCCCGCCGGCCTCGGGACTCGCCACCACCGCCAGGATCCGCAGCGGACCCGGAATCTGCACCGCGACCGGAGCTTCCTCCCGCCCGATGGTGCGGTACAAGTCGACCTGGTTAGACAGCGCCAACGGTCCGGTCCCCGGCACGGTCAGGGTCTCCCACGGCAGGTCCACCCACCGCGGGTCGTCCACTGCCAGCCCGATCCGTAACGACTCATGACGCGCCCGGGCCGACTGCTCCTCGCGGGCCAGGGCTGCCGCCACCTCACCGCAGGCGAACCGCTCACCCAGCGCCTCACCCACCGCCGACAGCGCCGCCGCAGGCCCTCCCGAAGCCGTTATCTCCTCCGCCGTCAGCAGATGCCGCGTGACCTGACCGTGGGAGGCCCGGTCACGAGACCGTTGCAGCAGCCACAACTGCTCCTCGAGTTTGTGATCCACGCCGCGCGGCTGGCACGACACCTCGCCTCTCGCGGTGGAGAACGTCACCTTCGAGGCGCCGATCCGTAACTCCGCCTGCGTAGGCCCGTCCGGCCGGTAAGCCACAGTGTCGGGCACTGCAAGCGGCCCGCCTCGCTCCGGACGCCGCGCCGACGGTCGGCCGCGTACGGCCTGCTCCAACTGCCGTACCAGGCTCTCGTACTGGGCCGGAGAAGCGGCATGCCGGAAGTCGACGTAAAAGCGGGAAGCGATGAAGGGCGGCAGCTCCACCTCGCCCACCACAACCGGGATCAGCGGCTTGCCGTGCTCTACCGCAGCGGTCACGGCGGCCGCGAATTCCTCGCCGCACCACCCGGACTCCACCCAGCGCCGGCTGACAACAGCCACCACGGCGCCGGCCTTCGTCAGCCCGTCCTGCAACCGTGTCGCCACTCGCTGGCCTGCGACCATCTCCCACTGGTCCAGCCACACATCCAGGCCCAGCCGGTGCAGGTTGTCTGCCAGCTCGGATACCCACGGCGCATCGGTATGCGCGTACGAGATGAACGCATCGAACCGCTCGACTTCAGCCACACCACACCCCCGAACCAGGCCCCCGCGCGATGTGAGTGCCCCCGGCCACTGCTGTCCAAGCTGGCCACACACTAGAGCAGCACAGACGCCCTGTACGCCTGCAATGACGTAATTGCCCCGCCCCGGAGATCCATCGCCCCCTGTGCTGCGTCCCGGAGACAGCAGTTCGTCCACGTCTGCGACGTGGACGCCTGACAGTGCGGTCAAGCCGACGGAAACGACAGCGCACCCCTACCTGCTCCGTAAAGGCGCGCGACAGTTCGCGGTGTGGCACCGTTGGGTCGGCTCTGGCCCGTCACATTCCCTCGAGGTGACGGGCCAGGCCCTTCGTGCCCGACGCCCGCCCGGCGGGGTCCCGCCGCAGGATCGGCGTACGGGCCTAGTAGGGCTTGGTCAGGTTCGTATGGGTGTGGGTATGTCGCGGTGGCAGGTGGGGCAGGCGCCTGCCCAGGTGGCGAGGAGTGTCTGCAGTTCCCGGACGACCTGGTAGAGGCTCAGACCTGCGCCGCGTCTTTTGGGTCTCGTGCACCGGTCCGCTCTCGTCGGCGGGCCATTCGGCCAGCAGCCAGCGCTCAGGCAGCTCGAGAGTGTCGCTGGTCTTGCGGAGGCCGCGTCCGGCCGGGCGGATCCGCAGGGCGACGAACCGCGAGTACATGCGTTTGAAGCCACTTTGGCTCCTGCCCGGCCGGGAGCCTTCCCTCCAGGACACCGGCCGTGCGGCCGTCCGGCCGGCTTCGATGACCAGGTCCTTAATGGTCTGCGCAGGCTCGGGGTACTGCAATTTGGGTGGCCGGCCGGTGCCCGCATAGGCGGGCTGGACGGGCCGGGCGCCGGCGGGCTGGGCGGTATGGCGAGAGGAAATCCCCACTACATAGGGCAGCTTGCGTTCTTCCAGGCCCAGGCGGAAGGCAGCGGCATCACCGTATCCGGCGTCCGCGACCACCAGGGGAACTTCGACGCCCCATGACCGGGCCTCGTCGATCATGTCCAGGGCCAGCTGCCACTTCTCCACGTGACCGGCCTGGGGGGATCCCGCAGCGGCCGCGGCTGGCGATCTTGTCCGCATCGGCCTCCGGCGAGTCGGGATCCCAGGATGCGGGCAGGAACAGCCGCCAGTTGACGGCCGCGGAGGCACGGTCATTGGCCAGGTGCAGGGAGACGCCCACCTGGCATTTAGTGACCTTGCCCGCGGTGCAGCCGGGCCCGCACATGCGCGGGATCCCACGGGCTGGAGGTGATGAAGTGGGCCAGTGCCTGCCGGTTGCCGTCCTCACTCAGCCGAGCGGCCATCGGTTCCACCGACTTGCGCCGCCCGCAGCAGCAGCCCGCGCACATACGCCTGCCCCCACCGCCGCTGATCCGCACGGAAGAACCCGTCGAACAACTCCGCCGCGAACGCCTCCAGATCCTCCCGGACCGAGGCGATCTCCTCAGGTGTCACACCAGGTCCAACGACACTCACCGAGCAGTAGACACGCATTCACAACGAAGATGACCAAGCCCTACTAGGTCGTGTCCGATGGGTCGCGTGACGCTCTCGCTGGGCACTCGTTCCGTGGGACATGGGGCGGGGAGATCTTTCGGATGAAGAGTGGGCTCGACTGGAGCCGCACATGCCGACGAATCACGGGCGGGGTGGACGCTGGCAATCCCACCGCCGTGTGATCAACGGGATTCTGTTCCGGCAGCGGACCGGACTCCCCTGGCGGGACCTGCCTCCCTGCTTCGGCAGCTGGAAGACGGTTCACGATCGTCATCGCAGGTGGTCGGCGGACGGCATGTGGGAGAGGGGCGTTGTCACGTTGTTGGGTGTGTGGGTGCCTGATGGTGTACCGGGGTGTGGTGGGGCGGAGTGTCGAACTTGGGTCAGGCTGTTGCGGGCTGGCCAGCGGTGCCGGTGATGTGGTCCCAGATGGCGAAGCGGATGGTCATTTCGGCTCGGTAGTCGGGGTCGGTCATCAGATGGCGGCAGGGCCGGAAGTGCGGTGAGATACCGCTGAACGCGGACAGAAACCGCTGCGCCCCTCCAGCGGAGCGGAAGCCCTTCATCGCACGTTCACGCTGCCTCGTCGGCTGGTGGCTGTTCTCCGCCCGGTTGTTGAGCCCTTTGTGCGAGCGGTGCTCGACCGAGGGCATGACCTCGCGGTGAGCGGCGCCGTAGGAGCGGAGCTTGTCCGTGACGACCACCCGCGGCACCGTACGGGTCCTTTTCACCAGACGACGGAAGAATCGCCTGGCCGCGGTCTTGTCCCGCCGGTTCTGCACCAGGATGTCCAGCACCATGCCGTCCTGGTCGACAGCCCTCCAGAGGTACTTCTGCTCGCCGTTGATCTTGATGAAGACCTCGTCCAGGTGCCACTTGTCACCAGGCCGGGGCCGGCGACGGCGCAGCGAATTGGCGTACCGCTGCCCGAACTTCACGCACCAGCGGCGGATGGTCTCGTAGGAGACGTCTCGGGGTGCGCGGCGGGGATCGCGTCGACCGACGCCGTGGTGGAGAGCGCGACGTCGACGGCCGCGGCGCGGCTGGTGCCGAAGCGGACCTCGATCGACTGCGGTGAGCGGATCCAACCGAGCCGCACCATCCGGTCGAACTCAACCCTGCGCACACCGAGTCGCGCGGCGGCCTGCTCCGGTCCCAGCGGGGCGTCGGCGGCGGCGTTCGTTTGCTCAGACGGGGAGTTCGGTGATGCTGAGGGCGAAGTTCAAGTTCCCCACCCCGTGGTTGGCGAGGCCCATCGTGACCACGCCTGCTCCTTCCAGCCAGTGCGCCATTTTCAGGCCGCCGACGTCCAGCGGGCGCAGCCCGAGGCTCTCGATGAACGCCTCCACACTTGCCTTGGCCTGCGCATTGTCGCCGGCGATGAAGACGTCGGGCCGGCCCTTCTCCAGGACATGGCGGAAGATGGTGTTGAACGCCTTCACCACGCTGGCGCTTGCCGGTACCGCTTTGGCGACTTCCTGCGCGATCGAGGTCTCCTCGCGGTGGGCCAGCCCGTCGAACGCGGAGTTGAAGGGGTTGCTGATGTCGACGATGACCTTGTTCGCGAGTGCGTCTCCGTACTGGGCGACGGCCGGCACGACACCGTTGGACAACAGGGCCACGATGACGATGTCCCCGGCCGGGGCGGTGCCCCATTCTCCGGTCGTGGCGCCGTCGCCGAGAGCCTTGGCCAGGTCGGCGGCCTTGGACTGATCGCGGCCCATGACCTCGACGGTGTTGCCGCCCGCTATTGCCCGCGCGCCGATGGTGCGGGCCATGTTCCCGGTGCCGATGATGCTGATGTTGCTCATGAGATGTCCTGCCCTGGTTGTGGGTTGTCCGGTTCAGATGGCGGTGGTGCCGCCATCGGCGACCAGTTCCATGCCGTTGACGTAGCTGGAGTCGTCGGAGGCGAGGAAGAGGGCGGCGGTGGCGATTTCATCGGGGCGGCCCATCTGGCCGCGGGGGATGAGGGACTCGAACTGGCGCTTGGTGGCCTCGTCGAAGAGTTCTGCCTGCTTGGCGGTTGCGACCTGGCCGGGGGTGAGGACGTTGACGCGGATGCGGCGGTCCTTGAGCTCGTTGAGCCAGATGCGGGCCCAGGCCTGCTGGACGGCCTTGCTGCCGGCGTAGACGCTCCAGCCGGGGAAGGCGCCGAGGGAGGCGTTGGAGCCGGTCATGAGGATGGAGCCGCCGTCGTTGAAGAGCGGGAGGGCCTTCTGGACGGTGAACAGGGTGCCGCGGGCGTTGAGCCCGAACCAGGTGTCGAACTGGGCCTCGGTGATCTCGCCGAGCGGGGCGGGCTCGCCGCCGCCGGCGCTGGCCCACAGCACGTCGAGGCTGCCCTTCTCCCGCTTGACGGTGTCGTACAGACGGTCCAGGTCGTCCAGGTCGGCGGCGTCGCCCTGGACGCCGGTGACGTTGCGGCCGATCTGCTTCACGGCCTCGTCCAGGGCGTCCTGGCGGCGGCCGGTGATGAAGACGTGCGCTCCCTCATCAACGAACAGCTTCGCGCCGGCCAGCGCCATGCCGGTGGTGCCGCCGGTGATGACCGCTACCTTGCCGTCGAGCTTTCCCATAGTCATTCCCTTGGGTCGGTGGTGCCGTGCGCACCTGGAACGACGGTGTTATGTACACCGTCCTGTGTACGTACCGTACGGGGCGGGCGGCCGGGACGCAAACTATGTACACCGGTCGTTACCCGGCTGGGGTACCATGGGCCCATGACGGAGTTGGAGAAGGGCCCCACGGGCCGCCGCCGCGGCCGGGGCGCTCGCGAGCGCATCATCGGCGCGGCCCAGCAGCTGTTCCGCGAGCAGGGCATCAACCGCACCGGAATGGACCAGCTCTGCGCGGCGGCCGAGGTGTCCAAGCGCACGGCCTACCAGCACTTCACCGGCAAGGACGAACTCGTCGCCGAGTACCTGCGCCGGTTCGACCCCTCCGTCCTGTCCGGCGTGTTCGACCGCACCGACCTCACGCCCCGCGAACGGCTCCTCGCCGCCTTCGACATCCCCCCCACCACCCCCCTATGCCCCTACATCGCCGCCGCCGTCGAACTCCACGACCCCCAGCACCCCGCATCCCAGTACGCACGCGACTACAAGAAAGCCGTCGCCGCGCGGCTCGCCGACACCGCCCGCGAAGCCGGCGCCGCCGACCCTGAACAACTCGGCGAGCAGCTCGCGCTGCTCCTCGACGGCGCCGCGGCCCGCACCCGGGTCCTCAACGCCGACGCCTTCCCCACCGCCGCCGCCATCGCCGCCGTCCTCATCGACAACGCCATCCCCGCCACAGCCGGCGATGACCGGCGACGGGAGGAAGTGCCAAGCTGACTTGGCACTCCGCGACCGGGCTGGACGCACTGCCGCTCGCGCGGCTGCACCCGCCGGTACGCGACACCAGCCGCCCAGTACCCGGCCCTGACCTGCCGGTCTTTACGGAACCGGCCGCCCGCCTGCTGAAGGCCGCAGCAAAAGCCGCCGGGGAGACCGGCGACCCCCGAGGACCCACCGACGTGCTCGGCTTGGCAACTGCTGGCCCCACACGCTGCCGTAGCGCTGAACACCCTCAGCGCTCTGCCGGACACCTCAACGGCATGGAAGCCCTGTCCGTTGCGGACCTCGCTCTCACCCAGCCACCGTCACCCGATCCCTACGTTGTTCTGCGGGAGGCGGTGAGCCCTTCGTATGGTTCACCCACCCAGGGGTGCCGGGTGTGGCTGTCACCCGATAGCCGATGATGTGGCTTCCACTGATTGGCCGCCCGGTACCCCACGACGACTCGGGGGAGGCAACCAGCACCACACCGCACGAGGCACCTCCCGTCGCCGTGCCGGTTTCACCGGACAAGGGGCCGGACAGCTCCTCCGTGGCCCGCCGACGGCTTCGACGCCGCTGTGTCAGCCCCTGCCTCTACGGTGTGCCCATGACTCCTGAGATGTGGAACCGATTAGGTCCCTTCCGTGACGAGGCGATCGCGCGGGGCATACCAGCCGAGGACGTGGAGCGGTGGTTGGCCACCGCCCGTCCCTGCGCGACGCTGACGCAGGACGGGGACGGGCCGGTGGTGGGCCAATTCGGCGGTCCGATCCTGCTTCCGGCCGATACCCCGGACCCCGCCCAGCCCTTCGTCGCCTCCATCGACCTGGCGGCCCTGCCCGCCGACGCGACGGACCTGCCCCTGCCCCCCGACGGCCACCTGCTGCTCTTCGCCTTCCCCGAGACCGCCGACGATGACGAAACCATGGGCAGTGTGGTGTACCTCCCCGTCGGCGCTGCCGTGACGGAACGGGACAGGCACGCTTG
This sequence comes from Streptomyces sp. AC555_RSS877, assembly GCF_019049245.1. Taxonomy (GTDB): domain Bacteria; phylum Actinomycetota; class Actinomycetes; order Streptomycetales; family Streptomycetaceae; genus Streptomyces. The sequence goes on from NZ_JAGMUK010000080.1 coordinate 14,215, forward strand.
GAACCTCTCCGAATTCGAGGACGACGAGGCGATGTTCAAGGCGTTCCCGCAGGGTCCGCTGCGGGCGACGACCACTGTGTCGCTGCCCTGCCACAAGGCGGTCGAACTCCCCCAGAAACCGTGGAGCGGGCCACTTCCCGGGCATCCCCGCTCCCAGGAACTCGTCGAGGTCTGGGAGAGCACCCATGACGACATCACCTCCGAGGGGCCGCTGCAGATCGGGGGATACGCCGATGAGGAGGCCGTCTACACCGACCCGGTCGCCGCTGCCATGTCCACGGTCGTGAGAGCGGCGGAAGCGGGCCAGTGGGACGGACCGGTTTCGGCTGACGTCTCGGACTGGGTGCTTCTGGCCGACTGGCATGCCGGCATGGACGTGCGGGGCCGGGAGGGCTCCACCGTCCACTGGGTGATCCAGCGCGAAGACCTGGCCGCGCGGCGCTTCGACCGTGCGTTCACCTCGGTTTACTGGAACCCCTGACCTGAGCCTGGGTAATTTCTTCGGGGCAGTCGGACGTAGGCTGCGGCCGTAGACGTGACAGAACAGACGATCCGCGCTGGTCGGCGCGTCCGGGCGGAGCCAGTTACTCACGTCGACCGCGAGGACCAAGCGGCCGTCGGCGGCCTGCGGCATGGGCACGCCGGCCAGCACCTGGCGCAGCCGGGGCGCGTCCACGTTTCCGCTCTTGAGCGCGTCGTACATCGCGTCGTGTCCGCGCCGGTGCTCAGCCACCAGCGTCAGGTCGACCGGCGCCGTCACCGGTCCGTCCGCGCACAGCAACGCGTCGGCGAGGTCGAACAGCTCGTCCCCGCGCGCGGTCAGGCAGTCGAATAAGTCCTCCCCGACTGAGTCAAGCTGAGAACGTGTTCGGCGACGGCGGACAGTGACGATGCCTGAGATCCCGTTGGAAGGCTCTGGATCTTTCTGACGTATTCCGGTCGACGAGTGGGGAGGCGCTTCGTATGCAACCTCCCCCCGACAAGCAAGATCAGCGTGCTCGTGAGGGACCGTCGGAACCGCCTGGCGACGGCCCGCTCACCACGGACTCCGATGGACGGGCTGCCGAGGAACTCGCACGGCTTCAAGTGGAGAATGAGCAGCTCAAACAGGCAATGGAGAGCCGACCGGTCATCGATATGGCTCGCGGGGTGCTGATGGGCTGGTTGGTTTGTCCTTCCGAAAACGCCTGGGAGATCTTGGTGGAGGTGTCCCAGCGCAGCAACGTCAAGGTGCGGGTGGTGGTCGGCGCGGTGACGGCGGCAGCGGCTGGGAAGGAACCGATGCCGCAGACCCTGCGGGACCATTTGGTTGCCGCTGTGGCCAGATGGCAGGTGGATGGGAATGAGTCCACGGTCTCCGGGTAGCCGTTTGCTGTTGACCGGGAGGGGCCGCAACGCCTGGGGAGGTCGACCGGCCCCTCCCGGCCTCAACGGGTCTTGCACCGGTGATCCGCACCCGCCGCAAGGCGCGAACTCCTCGTGTACCGCCGTCTCCGATGCGCCCCGGGGTCACCCTGGGCGCGATCACGCTGCGACCCGCCGCATCACCCGGGGGCTGCGAGAACTTGGACCTGCAGCAGCCGGGTGACCGGCAAGGCTCCCAGGGCCGAGCGTTGCGGTGGCCAGTGCCGCGCGGATGGCGTCCTCGCCGACCGGCTGGCCCTTCTCGTTCGAGGTCGGCCCGTGCGGGGTCCCCCACACCGGCGTGTCCGTCGCCTGCCGCCAGCTATGGGCCAGCGGTCCCGCGTTCACCACGCTGTACCCGATGGATTCGATGAATTCGGTCACCGCCGCCTTTGCCGGCGCGGAGTCCCCGGCGACCGGCAGGTACGAGCGGTCGGCCGCCCCCGCGGGGCGGGCGAGTGACAGCAGGTGCTTGAAGAAGATGTTGTTGAAGGCTTTCACGAGCATGGCCTCCGGGATGTTCCGCAGCGGCAGTTCGCTCGAGGTGAGCGACTTGCTGTCGAGCTCGGGGATGTTCCCGTCACGCTCGGGGCCGTAATTGCACGTGTCGATGACCGTTTTCCCGGCCAGTGGCGTGGCGGGCAAGTTGGGGAAGGCATTGACCGGCACCGTGACCACGACGACGTCACCGGCCGCCGCGGCCTCCCCGCTCGTCGCCGCAGACGCCCGTGGCCCCAGTTCCGCGGCCGTGTCCGCGAGCGTTTCGGGACCGCGCGAGTTGCTGAGCACGACCTGGTGCCCGGCCTCGATGGCGAGCCGCGCGATGGTACTGCCGATGTATCCGCTTCCGATAAATCCCACAGTCGTCATATTCTCAGCGTCCCTCCAGAAGTCCTGAACCCTTGTCATTTGCCGGGCTCGTTGCGATTCGGATTCCTGCCGTCAGCCGGCGGAGAAGTAATGGCCGTTGTCCAAATCGGCGAGCAGGCTGGACTGAGCGGGTTCCCAGCCAAGGGTCCGGCGGGTGATGAGGTTGGACGCCGGGTAGTTCTGCGTGACTATGTTCGCGAGAAACCCAAAGTATCCCGGCACCATCAGTTCGTCCGCGGGAATGCTCACCGTGGGCAGGCCCAGGCGGCTGCCAATGGCCTCGGCGATCTCACGGAACGGGATGCCCCCGTCCTCAACCGCGTGCCAATATTTGCCAGCCGGGCCCTTCTCCAGCGCCAAGCGGAACAACGAGGCGACATCGCGGACATGCACGGCGTTCCACAGGTTCGCGCCGTCTCCGGGATATCCGGCGAAGCCCTTCTCCTTCGCGAGCGCGATCAGCATGGGGAGGAAGCCGGCATCAGTCGTGCTGTGCATGATGTTGGCAATCCGCACGACCGAAGACCGCACTCCCCGTTCGGCGAGACCGATTACGGCGGCTTCCACGACATTGCGGACCCGGAGGGTGCCCTTGTGCTCATCGCCGACAAAAAGGGCCGGGTCCTCCTCGGTGGCCGGCCGGCCCAGCCTCCCGGGCGACCCTATGCTCCCCGCCGCGACCAGGGGCTTTCCGGTTCCCGCAAGTGCCTCGCCGTACGCGAGCATGATCGGGAGCTCCGCGGCGGCCACAGCGTCCATCCCGCCGGACGGAAGCAAGTCTTGCCTGTGCGCGATGTGGACGACGCCGTCGGAATCCGCAGCCGCCTCCTTGAGCCCGTCGAGATCCTCGAGGTCGCCGCGGCGCACCTTCGCGCCGAGCGCGGACAGCGCCGCCGCGGCCGTGTCCGATCGGGCCAGGCCGGTGACCTCGTGCCCGGCGGCGACGAGCTCGGGGATGATGTACGAACCGGAATGGCCGGTCCCGCCAGTGACGAAAACGCGCATGCTACTGGTCCTTGTGATTGATGTGGCGCGAGGGGTGGTGGTGCGGGCGGGCTCAGGCAGAAGTGTTGACGCCGAGGGTGAAGTCGAAGCTCCCCGCGCCATAGCGGCCCAGGCCGATCATCACCAGGCCTGTTCCCTCCAGCCAGCGCGCCATTCCCAGGGGGCCGGTGTCCATCGGCCGCAGTCCGAGGCTCTCGATGAATGCCGACACAGTCGCCTTGGCCTCGGCGGCGTCGCCGGCGATGAGCACGTCCAGCGAGTTGCCCTGCGCCAGCATGTGACCGAAGACGGTGTTGAACGCCTTCACGACGGGCGCGCCGATGGGGGCGACCTTGGCGATCTCCTGCGCGCCGGAACTGCCCTCGGGGGTGACAAGGCCCTGGGAATCGGGGGAGACGGGGTTGGTGACGTCGATGATGACCTTGCCGTGTAGTGCGTCCCCGTACTCGCTCACCACCGCCGCCGCGCTGGCGTACGGCACGGCGAGGACAACGATGTCCCCGGCCGGGGCGGCGCCGGCCGTCCCGACAGTGGCGCCGCCTAGCGCGGCGGCCAATTCCTTGGCCTTGGCCGGGTCGCGGCCGATGATCTCGACGGCGTTGCCGCCGGCGAGTGCCCGGCCGGCCAGGGCGCCGGCCATGTTCCCCAGGCCGATAATGCTGATGCCGCTCATTGGTGTGCCTGCTTTCTGGAGCTGGATAGGACGCCATGCCCGAATGACGCGATGGATGGCGCTCAATTCCTGACGTGTTAATTCCGGCCTGAACCCTGCCATCAAGTTTCGATGTCGAATGCTTATGCCGAATTCACTTCGGCCCCGTTAGGTGCCTGTTCAGATTGTCATTGGCCTGAGTGGGTGTCCAAGACCTCTTTAAGCCGCGGTGATACCCTGAAGGCATCACCGGGCCGGGAGGCGCCATGGATCTGGACCTGCGCAAACTGCGCTACTTCGTTGCCGTGGCCGACCAGTTGCACTTCAGCCGCGCCGCCGATGAGCTACATATCGCACAGCCGGTGCTCAGCCGACAGATCCGCGCCCTCGAGCAGGATCTCGGCGCCTCGCTGTTCACCAGGGATCGCCACGGCGTAGCGCTGACCGACGCGGGCCGACAACTGCTGGCCGACGCCGGTCCGCTGCTCGCCTCCGCGCACGCGGCCCGCCACCGGGTGACCGTGGCCGCGCGGGGCAGCCAGCGGCTAATGGTCGGCTTCCGGGCAGGCATCGCGGTCGCGCCGGCGGTACAACGGTTCGCCACCCGGCACCCGGACGTTCTGGTGGACGTGCAACGGATCGAATGGGACGACCAGGCCCCGATGCTGCTCGACGGCCGCATCGACATCGGCTATGTGCGGCTGCCCATCGACGAGACCGGCCTGCGCGTCGCCCCGCTCTACGCCGAGCCACGGGTGGCGGTGCTGCCCGTCGGCCACCGATTGGCCGGCAAGGAAGAAGTCACCGAGACCGACCTGGCCGGTGAGCCGCTGGTCTGGCATGCCGACCCGAGCACGCAGCCCACCAGGCACCCGCACCCCAACGCCGGGTACCTGGCGCGCGGGGTGGACGAAACGCTCGAGCATGTCGCTGCCGGCCGGGGCATCTCATTCCTGGCCCGTTCGGCGACCGTGTTCTACTCACATCCGGACGTCATCTATGTGCACGTCCCGGATCTGGCGCCCGACCAGGTGTGCCTCGCGGTGGCGGCATCGCGCATCTCGCCGGTGGTCGACGACTTCTTCACCGCGGCTCAGGCGGCGGCCGAGATCACGGCAGAATGTGGGAACTATGAAATGTGGCAGCGTGGAGTCGATGCCGCTACAAAGCACGGTTGAGCAGTTCGACTGACAACAGCAGCGCCAACAGAGGGCGCGCGGCCATGGCTTCGGCGTAGCCGCATGACGTCCGGTTCTTGATCATCCGAGGCCGAGGAGTGCGAGGGGCGTCGAGGGTCGCGGGCGTTGCGGCGGAGACCGGCCGCGATGTTCTTCACTCCGGCCGTGCAGGGGGCTCCGGCGGCGAGGTTGCGCCAGCTGGAAGGTCCCCTGACGCGGGCATGATGCAGGGCAGGGACAACACCGGCACATTCGGGGGACGCATGCTGAACAGCAAGGGCGAGTTCCCGCTCCCGCTCCTCGAGTACGGGGTCCAGTTCGGCGGCCGCGCTGCACGGAGAAGACAGCCGGGTACCTGGATGCTCTGCGGCGTCCAGCGCCTTGTCCAGGGTCAGCAGCGGTGCCCCGGCGGGTGCTTCCTCGCAGTCGGCGGCGTGGATGACGCCCCGGCCGGGACCGCGGCCGCCGTCCAGCTTCTGCAGGACCCAGCCCGAGGGCCGGCGCTCCCCGAGGATTTGCTGCTCCGTCGACGGCGGCGGCAGCCGGGTCGTGGGGACGTCGTCGTACGAGACGCCGGGCACGGGCTTCACGTGGTCGGGGGCTTGCACCCACACCATGTACCAGGCGGGCTCCACATGCCCGGAGAACTGGTGGAGAGGCAGTATCGCGATGCTGCGGTATTCCCCGGTCGCGACCGACGGGACGCGCTCCAACAGCCGTGCGTCAAGGGTCATAAGTAACTGCTTGCAATACTTTCTGGACTATTTGGGGGTTTCATCGTGGTTAAGTGCGCTTGGATCTGGTGGGTGCGGTGCCGGTGAACGATGATCACGACGGCTGAGAGCGTTCCAGACAAGAGGAGCGGCGACCGTCTCTCGCGCCTGTGATCGATGTCGGTCGATCGGTATGAGGACGGGTTATGACACGAAACGAGCGGCGAGCCGGCCGGAAGACGGTAGACCGGTCGGAGGGTTTCGGTGAGCGGCTCCTGGGGGTGCTGCTGGACCGAGCACATGAGATGCCGCCCCAGCTGATCGCGCCGCTGGTCGCGGAAGAGGTGGCCAGGATCGGCGGCCGCGAGGTCTCTATCCTGCTGCAGGACTACGCACAGGAGCTGCTCGTGCCGCTGCCCGGCAGGAGACTGCTGGTCGGTGATGCCGAGCCGGTTGACGACTCCCCGGCCGGCATGGCCTTCCTGCACGTGACTCCCCTTGAGGTCCGTCAGTCTGACGGCGTACGGATGTACCTGCCGTTGCTGGACGGCAGCGACGAGGTGGGAGTGATGGCCCTCACCCTGGACACGGTCGATGACGACGACCGGCGGCTGCTGCGCAGGCTCGCCGGTCTGGTTGCCGACATGCTGGTCACCAAGCATGCCTACACCGACCGGTTCTTCCAGGCCCGTCGCCAGGAACCGATGAGTGTGGCCGCGGAGATGCAGTGGTCCCTGCTGCCGCCGCTGACGATGTCCGTGCCGCAGGTCGCCCTCGCCGGGATCCTGGAGCCGGCCTACAGCATCGCCGGCGACAGCTTCGACTACGCCCTCAATGACAACATGCTGCACGTGGCCGTGTTCGATGCGATGGGCCACGGCCTGGACGCCGCCACCATGGCGACTGTCGCGGTCGGCGCCTACCGGCACGCCCGGCGCGCCTGGGTCGGCCTGTCCGAGAAGTACGTGTACATGGACCAGGCCATCGCCGAACAGTTCGGTCCCGACCACTTCGTCACCGCCCAGATGATGGACCTGGACATCACAACCGGGCAGTTGCAATGGGTCAACGCGGGCCACCCACCGCCGCTGCTGATTCGCAACCGTCAGGTCCTGCGGCGTCTGGACAGCCCTCCCACCCTGCCGGTCGGCTTCGGCGGTGAGCGCCCGCAGATCAGCGCATACACACTCCAGCGCGGCGATCGGCTGCTGTTCTACACCGACGGCGTGATCGAGGAACGCGACGCGGAAGGAGAACCGTTCGGCGAGGAACGGCTCATCCGCTGTGCCAACCGCACAGAGCACTCGGAAGCGGGAGTGCGGGCCGAGGTGCGCCGGCTCTCCCGCACCCTGAAGCAGCAGCGGGGCGGGCGCACCAGCGACGATGCGACCATCCTCATGGTCGAGTGGCGTGGCGGCACCGCGGACCACCTGGCCGCCCTGGAGTAGACGGATGGTGACGGCCCGCGACAGCCGCGTTCGCGCAGGTCTGCGGCAGATTCGGCTGGCTGTCTTCCGGCTGCGTCGCCATCGGAGGCGCCGTGCTGGGGGTCGGACTGGTGATGGCCGGTCGGACACTTCTGGCCCGGCCGGCTACGGCGGGTCATGTTCAGGGTGCCTCCGCCGGAAGGACGGCACCGACGACCAGGCCCGCCACGCTGAATTGCCTGCAACGGCGCTCGCGTTTGGCGTGTTCTGCCGGGCCGAGGACGGCAACCTTGTACAGCCAGGCGCCCGGGACCTGCTGGCGCTCCTGGAGGCGGCCGGTGACCTCCTGGCCGTCGGGCAGGACCACGATGATGGGCGGTGACTCCGGCTCGGGTGGCGTGTCCGCCACGGCTACGCCGCCTCCTGGCCCTCGCGTACGAGGGCGTGCTTGAGCTGGGAGCGGGCATCGGGCCGTTCGGGCCCGGCGACGTCGTTCCAGAAGGCGTGCGTGACGATCACGGCGGTGAGGTCGCGTTTCCCGCTCGCGCAGCGCGGCGACTTCCCGCTGCTCCTGCTCCGACCAGCCCGGCGAGGCCGGGTACGCGCGGGAGGTGGCGAGCCAGTAGCGGAACAGGCGGCTGACAGTCCGGGTCCGCCAGTTGGAGAAGCGCCTGTCCGAGAGCCTCGGTGAAACCGCATGGAAGGAATCCGGCCTTGGTGCGTCCGCCGACATCGACCAGCTTCAACGCCGCACCACGCTGCTCGAACAAGACCTGGCCGACATAAGAGGCCAGCTCGAGGAGCGGACCGAGGAACTTGATGCCGCGCGGGCGGCTAACCGGGAACTGACCCGGGCACTGAACCAGGCCTGCTGAGGCGGTTTCGCGCTCTTCCTCTGTTCCCTGAAGGCGGAGCTTTCAGGAGGAGGGCTGACCGTTGCGCAGGTGGACGCGTGTCTCAGTTCCAGGCGGCTGAGGACGTCGGTGCTGTCGATGAACTGGTCGACAGTGCCGATCGTCGGCAGGGCGAGGATGGCCGAGCCGGTGATGCGGGTGGTCAGGGCCCAGGCGAAGCGTTCGGCGTGCAGGACCCCAGAGTGATCTCCAGCCGGGACAACAGCTTCTCCCGGTCAGTAGGACGCGTCAATGCCTCGATCGGGTCCGGCAGTTCGGCAATCTCCCCCGCGCGGCGGTCTTCCGCCGATTGAGCTCCTCCAACCACGAAACCATCGCCGCCTCCAAGAACGGCGCACTGCATCACCAGCTCACTGCAGAAGAGCCGCACCCCGGGAAGGCCACCCATCGCCCGCCCCTGGCGGACGGCAGCGACATGGCCTTGAGCCGTGCCGGCCGTCCGGCATTGTCGGGCCACTCCAGGAATTAAAGGTAAGTGGATCGACTTGCCACGAGGACGGTGCGAGGGCTACCTTCAAGGGGTAAGTCCACCGACTTACCTTACTTCTCGGCAAGGAACCATGAACATGACTCGTCTTGCGGGCAAGCGCGCCCTCATCACCGGCGGTACGAGCGGCATCGGCCTGGCGACCGCCCAGCGTTTCATCGCGGAGGGAGCCGACGTGCTGGTCACCGGCGTCACCCCGGCCAGCATCGAGAAGGCGCGGGAGATCCTCGGGGACAAGGTGCCCGTCGTGCAGGCCGACGCACGCGATCTCGACGCCCAGCGGGACCTGGCCAAGCAGGTGGGTGAGCACTTCGGGGGTCTGGACGTGGTGTTCCTGAACGCCGGCGTGTCGGACTGGCGGTCGTTCGAGGACCACACGGTGGACAGCTACGACCGGCTGTTCGACATCAACGTCAAGAGCGTCTTCTTCCTCACGCAGGCCCTGGTGCCGGTGCTGGCCAACCCGTCCTCGGTGATCCTCAACGCGTCCGCCAGCGTGCACGGCGGCTACGGGCAGGCGAACGCCTACGCCGCGACGAAGGCGGCTGTCTCCTCCCTGATGCGGTCGTGGAACGCGGACCTGCTCAAGTCGCACGGCATCCGGTTCAACGCGGTCAGCCCCGGCCCGGTGGACACCCCGCTCTACTCCAAGCTCGGGATCGAGGACCCCGCGGTGCAGGCGGCGGTCCTGGAGGGGATCAGCGCCGGCATCCCGCTGGGCCGCATGGGTCTGCCCGAGGAGGTCGCGGAGGCCGTCGTCTACCTGGCCTCCGACGCCTCCGCCTTCGCTGTGGGCCAGGACCTTATCCTGGACGGAGGTTCGACCGTCCTCTGACAGCAAGGACACGGCCGGAAGACGGGCGAGGGGCGAGGGGTAGAGGAATGTCGGTGGAGGACCGAGCGGAAACCCTTGGCGACACGTGCCAGGCCGGGTACCACGCGCAGATCAAAGAGGAGAACCGGGCGCGCATCATCCGCGCCGCCCGCGATCTCTTCCTCGCCCGGGGATACGACAAGACCTCCCTCGCCCAGATCGCCAAGCAGGCCCGCGTCTCCACCGGCACCCTCTTCAAGCGGTACCCCTCCAAGGCCGCACTGTTCGCGGCCGTCACCTCCGAGCAATGGCAGCTGGACGTGGAGTACGCCGCACCGCCCCCGCCCGGTGATCCCCGGTTCGGTCTGGACCACATCGGCCGCGACTACGCCTGCCTGGTCGCGCGGCCCGGCACGGCGGCGCTGTGCCGCCTGATCATCACCGAACTTCCCCAGATGCCGGAACTCGCCGACATCGTCGGCACCGGCTTCGCCATCGACCGCGGCCCCTTCTTCGACCGGCTCCGCGACTACCTGGAAACCGAAGCACAGGCCGGCACACTCGACTTCCGTTCGGCCGACGGACAGCCACAGTCGGCATCCGCAGTGGCCGAGCAGTTCCTCGGCATGATCTGCGCCCAGTTGCTGTGGCCTCAACTGGTACGGACCGACTTCGTCCCGCCCAGCCCCACTGATCCCGCGATCGTGGACGAAGCCGTCGCCCTCATGCTCAAGCGCTACAGCACCGGATCCTGATACCCCGGACCACCACTTCACTCTGCCAGAACGCCGATACGTCCCCCTGCCGGGACAGGTGCACGCGCCCTCCCGGTACTGCCGGCGTACACGCGGCCTTGCGCCCGATGGCGTGAGCACCGGCAAGTGATCGACGCAATCCTCCAGCACGTGCGAACCCGGGGCCGATGCCGGCCCCGCCGCGACGGTGCTGTCCTTCTGACCGATAGAGGTTTCCCATGTCCAGATCCCAGCGCGACGCCCTGGACGCCATGCTCCGTTCCGCCCCCCGCAGCGAGACGCCCCCCCCCACGGTGGCGGAACAACGCAGCGGATTCAGCGCAGCTCTCACCCGGCCCGCTCTGGCGGGCGTGGTCACCCGCAGAACCGTTCTGGGTGGGCGGCCGGCCCTGGAACTGGAGCCGGCCGAAGTCTCCGGTCGGGGCCGGCTGCTCTACCTGCACGGTGGCGGCTACGTCGTCGGCTCACCGGACACCCATGAAGGGCTGGTCAGTGAACTGGCCCGCCGCCTCGGCCTGCGAGCGCTGTCGGTGGATTACCGGCTGGCTCCCGAACATCCCTTCCCGGCGGCCGTCGACGACGCGCTCGCAGCGTATCGCGAGCTGCTGGACGCGGGCATCGACCCACGCGACCTCGTCATCGCCGGTGACTCCGCCGGCGGCGGCCTGAGCATCGCCACGCTCCTCGCAGCCCGGCACGCCGGGCTGCCGCAACCAGCGGCCGTGGTCCTCTTCTCCCCGTGGGTCGACCTCACCCTCGCCGGCGAAAGCATGCGTTCCAAGCAGGACGCCGACCCCCTCTTCATCGAGGCCGACCTGCGCGCCTTCGCCGATCTCTACGTCGGTGCAGGCGACCGGGCGCATCCCCTGGCCAGCCCGTTGTTCGCCGACCTCACCGGGCTGCCTCCGCTGCTCGTGCAGGTAGGGGCGAACGAGGTGCTGCTCGACGACGCGGTCCGGCTGGCCGCCCGTGCGGGCGCCGACGACGTCGAGGTCACGCTCGAGGTCGGGCCTGGCCTCCCTCATGTCTTCCAGCTCCAGTACGGCCGTCTCGACGAGGCCGATGCCGCGCTGGACCGCGCCGCAGCCTTCCTCACCGCCTACCTGAGTGCCGACCGGCCCCAACCTGTCAACTGACATCGACGGCGGCGGCCTTCACGTGATGTCAGCGGCGCTCGCAGATATGCGGTCGTCGGCATGCTGAAGGCCATGGCCCGCAAGACCGGCGGCGACCGTTACGAGGAAATTCTGCGCCGCGCGAAGGTGCCGCATGTCGAAGCTGTCCGGGGGCCATGATCGGCGGCATCGGCCAGGCCCTCCTCGAACACCCGGTCACCGACCACCGCGACGGCCGGATCGTCAACGCCAACCTCGCCGACTACCTCGTACCGGCCCACGCCGACATCCCCACCGACCAGAAGGCCATCTACATCGACGGGGAGGACTATAAGGCCGACCCGATCGGCGCCAAGGGGCTCGGTGAGATCGTCATGATCGGCGCGGCCCCCGCCATCGCCAACGCCGTCTTCAACGCCACCGGCCGCCGGATCCGCGAACTGCCCATCACCCCCGAAGCCCTGCTCTGAGCGGCGGTCGGGACGGCCCACCCACCGGCCCGACCGACGCTCCCATCGACGTCCGGCGGCCTACGACCCCTCACCGCCGGGCATCGAGGCCGGCCGCCGTGTCCCCTTCTCCCAGGGGCGCGGCGGCGGCCGCACACACGTCCGGCGCGTAGTGGCCGGTCGGATCGATCAAGTCCCGCTCCCGCAGCGCGACCCGCCGACCGTGCGGCAACTCCACTTGTCCAGCACTGAGTTGCCGCACGGGACGATCAGCAACGAGATGGATGGCCGGACGGCCCGCCTGAAATGGAGTGATCATGGAACTCAAGGGGTCTGTCGCGCTGGTTACGGGCCCCAACCGCGGCCTGGGACGCCACCTCGCGCAGCAGTTGGTGAACAGGGGCGCGAAGGTCTACGCCGCGGCGCGCCGCCCCGAGACGGTGGACGTGGAGGGCGTGACCCCGCTGGCTTTGGACGTGACCGACGAGAACTTGGTGCTCGAGGCCGCCCGTATCGCCTGGGATGTGACGCTCCTGGTCAACAACGCTGGTATCTCCCTGTACAACCCGCTGATCAGCGGCAGCATGGAGCATGTGCGCGCCGAGATGGACACCAACTTCTACGGCCCGCTTGCGATGACGCGCGCGTTCGCCCCGGTCATCGAAGCCAACGGCGGCGGCACCGTGCTGAACGTCGCGTCGGTGATCGCCTGGATGCACCCTGCCCAGGCCGGTTCCTACGCCACCTCCAAAGCGGCCGCCTGGGCGATGAGCAACGCGGTACGTGAGGAACTCGCCCCCCGCGGCATCTTGGTCTCCGCTCTGTACGTCGGCCTCATGGACACCGACATGACCGCCATGGTGCCGCCCGAGGGCAAGTCCGACCCGGCCGAGGTCGCAGCGCAGGCGCTGCGTGCGATCGAGCAGGGCACACCGGAGATCCTGGCCGACGAGCTCACCGCGCAGGTCAAGCAGGGGCTGTCGGCCACCCTTGCCTCGCAGACGTAGTGCCGATCGCCGCGCGGCGACCGGGCGCTCTTGCTGACGGACGACTTCCGGCCCGGGCCGCTCGACCAGGCGGCCGTGGAGGCGACCGACAAGCGGATCACTCAGGTGCCATCAAAGACACTCCAACCAGCGATAGCACCACAGCTGTTGCACTAGCCAGAGTTCGACCACGAGTGGCTGAGCTGCACAAACCGGAGGTGCACACCTCTACGACAGCCTCACTCCCTAGAGACCTTGGGGTAGTCGTACGTTGTCGCCACGACCCCAACAGTAGTTCGACCCGGCGGCCGTACTGCCCGTACGACGCGGCGGCACTGCGCGCCCGGCAGCTTCTGCTGATGACGGCTCAGGGCTGGTCGGGCCTGGTCTCGTGCAAGTACCAGCCGTGGGTGGCCATGCACTCCTTCGTCCACTCCATCAGCAGGTGCGAGCCCTCCTTGACGCGGCTCTCGTCATGACCGCCACGGTCGGCGAACCACTGCACGAGAAGGCCGGCCGCCGGGCGGTCCCCGTCTCCGGTGTCGCACACCGGACACAGCTCCAGGTGGATCGGCCGCCCGTGCTTGTCGTTCTGTGGCGCCACCCCGCTCATGATGAGGTCGCCGCGGCAGCGTGAATACTGCGGCAGCCGGTCGGAGAACCTGAGCAGATCTATGGCCAGTCCCCGTGCTCTGAACGTGGCCCTCCACCCAAGACCCGCTGATCTACGCCGTCATCCCCACCCGCGACGGCGGGACGCCCGGGCACGGAATCTGTCCACAGGGGAACGGGTGTCTGCTGAAGGAATGATCGACAGCGACGACACACAGCCGCCGGCCCAGCGCCGCAACAGGGTCCTGGACGCCCTCGAGCGGGCGGAGCGCAAGGTGTTCACCCGGCCCGCGCCGAAATCCGCGAAGGCTCAGATGGAATTCCTCTACACGCGCGCCAAGCAGTCGACGAAGGCCCTGGCCGAACAACTGGGCGTCTCGCCCCGCACGGTGCAGCGCTACCGCGCCGGACAGCAGACGAAGCCTCAGAAGAGGCTCCAGGCGGCCCTGGTGGAGGAGACCGAATCTCAGTGGCAACCGCAGGTCAGGGCGCGGGCGCGGGAGCGAGCGGCGACCTCCAGCGGCATGATGGTGGAGGTGACGGCCTACTTCGGATTCACCTGCACGGGCAGCTCGGACGACGGCCGCGAGCGCACCATCACTACGCCGATCTCGCCCACCTACGCCGCGCAGATCCTCCAGCTCCAGGAGGCCGGTGCGACAGAGGAAGACCTACATCCGATCGTCGCTGAGGCCATCACCGAGTCGTATTTCACGGAGTGGGGCACCCGTGCCCACGGCCTCAGAGCGGATTTTACGCACGTACAGTCGATAGATTTCCAGTTCTGAACAAGCGGAATTCAGAGCCTGCTATAAAACGTATTGAGCCGAAGCGCGGTAGTTGTCACAGAGGCATGCTTGTTGTCACCAAGATCGGAGGACGGCCCGCTCAGGGCGACTGACGGGATGAGACTGAACACTTCGGCTGGCACCTCCCGCGGTAATTCGCTTGAACCACTATCGGGTGGACGTGGCAGGCTTGCGCGGTGATTGTCGAGCTGGCCCCCCGTTTTCTGACCTGGGATGATGTGGATCCCGCCCGTCATCCCTTCGACAGCGCGTCGGCGCCGCAGGTGGTGCGGTCACTCGGGCCCGCCCGGAGGGTGCCCAGCCGCCCCGACCTCCCCTTCGGCAACCCGGCGATGAATGCCTGGAGCTGGGGCGAGGGACAGCCCTGGGCCGACGCCATGTCGCACGCCCTCGCCGAGCACTACGGCCGCTGGACCGTGGGCTGGCGCTGGTCGCACGACGAAGGCGACTTCGATGGAGGACCCGTCGGGAACTGGTGCTGCCCCAGGGACTCGATCACCACACCGCAGGAGACGCTCGCCCGTGTCGTCGCGGCGCTGCGCGAATGGCGCGAGTGGCTGGAGAGTCTCGCCGGGTGGTTCGACGCGTACCCGCTGGACCTGACCGAGGTCGAGGATCAGCGAATCCTGTGGGAGCGCGCTGCCCGGAACCTGATCCTGCAGGTGACCGACCGCACAGGCTGCGGCAGCGGTTGGCACGGACACTGCCGTCAAGTGCTCACCTGGTTCCTCAGCCGCTGGGGCGTCGCGCCCGACCTCGCGCAAGAGTTGGTCGACGAGGCGATCGGCGGGCGGTTCGCGAGCTGGACCGGCCCCGACATCGTGCTGGTCGAGGACGTCGCGGAGCGGCTCGCGCTGTCGCTGCGGCCGGACGACGGCGCACAATCCGCCGGACCCGCGCCGGACCACCTCGAGCGCTGGCTCGCGGTGCGCGAGACAGTGCCATGGCAGGACGTTCCGGACGGCGGCGGGGACGAACCGGTGGCCTCGTCGCGCGACGGCGTTGCGGAGGACATACACACCTTCGACGGCGCCTTGGATCCCGCCCGCGCACGGGGCCTGCTCGCCGCCCTGGACCTGCTGCGGATCGACGCGGCGCGCGGCGCCGCCCTCGACTTCGAGCTGCTCCAGCGCTGGCAGCAGCACGTGCTGGGCACATCGCAGCCGCCGCCGTTCCGCGACCTGCCGGCCTTCGCCAAGGGGGGCAGGGAACGCTACGGCATCGGCCCGGGCACCCGAGCCCGCCTCGACGCCTGCCTGGCCGAGAGCGCGCGCCACGCCGATCGGCCCGTTCCCCTCATTGCCCGCGCCGCACGTGCCTATCTCGACATCTGCTTCTTCCATCCCTTCGACGACGGCAACGCCCGGTCCGCCTTCCTCGCCCTCGTCTTCGTCCTCGCCCGCGAGGGCGTCACGCTCGACGGAGTCAGCCTGCTGCGTCGCGTCACCTTCCAGGCTGACGAGCCGCACGACGCGCTGATCCTCACCCGGTACATCGACATCCACCTCGCGGAGACCCGACGCAACACCGCATCCCTCGACTCCTAGCAGTGGGCATGAAGGTGCTGAGTCCATTCCCCGCAGCTCAGTCACACGGAACCGTCGTGCAGGTCGCATGGCGGCGGAGCACTGGAGCCGGTGACAACTGCCATGCTTTCGGCGCTGCTGGTGACAAATAGCATGCCGACCTGGTGACAACTGCAGTGCCTCGCCGTGCTGATGCCGCAGCTCAGTGGCCGCCGATGGTGACAACTATCGTGCTTCAGCACACGTATTGTGACTGAGCGCTTCAGTTGGCGCTCTGAGTGTCACAGTTGGCCACCTACCGTGCCCGCAGCCAAAAGGAGTGTGCTTGGTGAACTCGATCGAGCAACCGGACGGAGTCGCGGGCGGGTGGCGGGATCGAGTGGCCGCCGTACGCCGCGAGCTCACCGAGCACGGGCCGCCGCGGCGTCCCGATGGCGCTCCGGACTTCGCCACCGTCACGCTGCCGGAGCGCGACTGTGATCAGGTACGTGACCTCCTGGTGGATGAGAGAGTCGGCACGGTCGTCGAGATCGGGCTCGCCTATGCCAGCTCGGCGCTGGCGATCAGTGAGGCCCTGCTGCGCTGCGGTTCACGAAACCCGCGGCATGTGGTGATCGACCCGTTCCAGTACACGGCTTACGACGGTGTCGGGTGGGAGCTGCTGCGCAGCGCCGGCCTGGACGACGTCGCCGAGTTGGTGACCGAACCATCGCAGCGGTTCCTTGCCCGGTTGGCCGACGCGGGTTTCGCCGCGGACGCGGCGTTCGTCGACGGCAGCCACCACTTCCACAACGTGTTCGTCGACCTCCACTTCCTGGGCGAGATCGTCCGACCTGGCGGCGTCGTGCTGCTCGACGATGTCTGGTGGCCATCGGTCGGCGCTGCCGTGGCGTACTTCGAGACCAATCTGGGGTGGCGTTCGATACCGGGCGCTCTGTCCGACGGGACCGCCGACCCGGCCAGCGATCGGCCGCGGATTGGCGCCTACCGGTTGCCCGATCCGCGCCCGACGCCGGACTTCAAGGAGTTCCGACCGTTCTGCTGATTCGGGTGGGCTCGCGAGGCCTACTTGAACCGGGCCGCCGTGCGTCAGTCACAGCGATGGCAATGCGTCGAGCTTGGAGTGTCCAACTCGAGTGCTCACTGGCCAACTGAAGCGCTCAGTCACACGTATCGGCGGGCCGCCGACAACGCTCTGGCGGCGGCCCGCTCCGAATCCGCACCACGAATCGGTCGACCCCGCCCGCATCGGTCGCCGCGTCGTCCGGCGCCGGGCGGAGGGGATGGACGCCGGCGCCGTCGCGGCGGCCCTCGAGGAAGCGCGGTTCGACGCCCGGCAAGCTTCCCGGCACGAGGACCTGGCCGACGACGTCCGCGGCCCGGCGGAGCTCGCGGAGTGGGAGCGCATCGAGCAGCTGCTCGCCGCCGCGGCCCCGGACACTGTCTACGACCCGGACGCCGACGATGTCGTCCAGGCGGAGCTCGCCGCCGACGCCGCGGCCGCCGCCGGACGGGAGGCCGAGCTGCGCGAAGCCGCCCGGGTCGCGGCCCGCGCCGATGAGCTCCAGGCGCTCTTGAATGTACCCCCTTATGTCCGGTTCTTGGATCTCGTGAGCCTCTCCAGGGCGGGATTCGAAGGCGGAGCGTGACGCCTGTGATCATGCATCGCGCGCACTCGTGAACAGCACAGAACGTAACGACGGCGATAGCCGGTAGATGGTGGGCGACGGCCACACGAAGACCGCCCGCGTCCAGGCCGCCCGACGGCCAGGTCGTGGCCGGCGCCCGGCCTGAACAGTGGAGCTGGCCTGTGTCATCTGTGTCATCAACCCTCCGTTTCCCCAGGTGGGCACACTCATCTGTGTCACTGTTCAGCTGATCTGTGTCATCGCGCGGGCGGGCCCAGGTGGACCCAGCAACGGCCCCAAAACCTGGGCCCCTGGGTCCCGAGACCAGTGTTTTCGCTGGTGGACACGATCCGCAACGGCTGCTGGGTCCACCTGGGCCCCTAGGTCCCGCATCGTCGTACGGCCGGGTTCGTCCGGAGTGGTCCCCTCGGGCCGGGGCGGCCGATACCGTTGGCGCAGACGCCACTTCCGCCTTACTGGAGGCCTCGATGAGCGAACAGCCGGCCCCCGCTGACCACGCCCGGCAACAGCTGGAGCCCGCGGCCGCCGACGGATTGCGCGCGTACGCGGCCAGGACCCGTGAGAACGCCGACCAGTTCGCCGCCGTCCTCGAGGACATCGCGGCCAACGGGCTGCCCTCGGTGGAGGACTGCACGCCGTGGGAGGAGCTGCGCGAGGCCCACCTCGCCCGCCTCGCAGCCCAACGCCCGGCCGTCGCCTGATGGCCCCACAGCACGGCCCCCGCCGCGCACGCATCGCCTTCTCCGACTCCGCCGCCAAGCAGCTGGAGAACATCACCAGCGAGGCGGACATCCACGCCCTGGACCGCGCCCTGGTCGTCATCTCCGTCGACCCCGACGTCGGCGAGCCGATCCCCGGCGACGCCACCGGCCCCCAGCTGCGCCAGTACGCCGACGAAGTCGAGCGAGTACGCCTCTTGTACTGGATCGGCGCTTTGCGCACCGTCGTGGTCGTCGCGTACATCGAGGTCTAGCCGCCGAAGGAGCCCAGGGTGCCATCCGACATCACGCAGCTCACCGCCGGCCGACAGCTCACCGGGCTCCGCCAGGTGCTGGACTGCCCCGCCACGCCGACCACGCTCCGGCAGGGCCCCGCCGCCTCGCCGGGGGAGCCGCCGGACTGGCTCGCACTCCTGTGCCCCGCCCACTCCCAGGCCCTGCCCGGGTGGCCCGGCACCGCCGCCGACACCGACGGACTACGCCTGTCCTGCGGATCCGTCCTGGACTACCGGTCGGCCGAGCAGCTGCTCCAGTCGCACGCCGACCTGTGGCTGACGCCCCTGACCGGGGTGGACCCGAAGACGTACGCCGGTGTCTGGCCCGAGGTCCTGGACCAGGCGGACCGCGTCATGCGCGCCCGCCTGGGCGAAGACCCCGCCGACGGAGACGAGACGCTGCACAGCCTCGCGATGATGCTCGGGGTGGCCTCCCGGAACGCAGCCGAGGGCAACGTGTACCAGGCGACCGTCCCCTTGGCCTGCTGCGAGACCCTCGCCCAGCGCCTGTAGCCGCAGTTGCGCCGCACGTCCGGGCTTGTCGGGGCGCGGAGGGCATTCTCAGGAACGCTCCTGAGCCCGCTGCTTGGCGGCCGTCTCGAGGGCCTGCTGCCGGAGTGGGGCGGGCGCGGTGCAGGCGTGCGGGGTGGCGCCACCGGCCGGCAGCGTCGCGGGCGACGTCGACGCCCACTTCCACCACCAGCTCGGGTTCCACCAGCGTGACGTTCAGTGTCTCGCTACTGCCCCATCCGGCGGAGAACGACCATCCCGTCCACGGATGACCGTGCTGCGCTGAAGCAAGCTGTCCGGCGACCGTAGTGCTGGCCGTCCGGGTGAGGGTGGTGGTGCGGCCGGTGTACTGCAGGCGCCCGTCGTCGTACCTGCCGAGCAGCAGACCACGGGGAGCGGTCAGGGAGCCGGTGACAGCACCGACGATCGCCTCCGTGGTCTCGCGCACCTTGTATTTCTGCCAGCCTCTGTCTGAAGGCCGGTAGGCATCGCCCAGCCGCTTGAAGAGCACACCCTCGATCCCGACCGAGGTCCACGTCAGCCATTCGCGCACGGTGTCCGGGTCGGTGGTCGACGGACACAACACCCACGGCGCGATGAGCCCGCGGGCGGTGAACACCGACTCGAGGGCGGCTCTGCGCCGCCGGTAGGGCCATCCGGTCGTGTCTGTCCCGGACAGCCGCAAGACATCGAAGGCGGAAACCAGCGGGTTCGAGGGATCTGGAGGGTGCTCCGGCGAGAACCCGCTGGGGGTGTGGTGGTCCTGGCGGGGGTTCGGCGCGGGTTCACGTCCGCCATCTGGGACAAGATGGGGCCTCCGATCTGGAGGGGCGTTGGGATGGGTGACAACCTGCAAGCAGTGATCGCTGACGGGGAGGCGCTGCGTGCCGCGGCGCGGGACTTGCCTGCTGCTCGGCTGGCGTCGATCGGACAAGGCCTGTCG
>NZ_JAGMUK010000080.1:34036-81414 GCF_019049245.1 Streptomyces sp. AC555_RSS877
GGAGACTTCGAGAAGGCTCTCGCTGCCTGGCCAGCCGGTGGGCCGCTGGCCTACGTGGAAGCTGAGTACTTCGGCGGCGTGGGCGAGCAGCGGGCTGCCGTGTGGGGTGGCGGCACTGTCGTGCTGGGACCGCTTCACGTGGAGGAGGGCCAGCCCTTTCCGCCTGCTGGCAGTCCGATCTCTCAAGCGCTGCGGCGGTTGGGCGTAGTGGCAGGCGCCGGCGAGGACGAGTTCTCAGCTGTGGGGTTGGACCGGCATCGACACGGTGAGGCGTGGATTGCCTGACGCGCGACTTCCGAATTCCCGCACTCACGGGCAAGTTCCCGAACCCTCTCGCGGAATCTGCCTGTGAGTGCGAGAACCTCGTGCGCTCGCTGATTCGTCCGGCGCAGGGTGCTCACCTGCGTACTTGCGCCGATGCGACCGCCGTACGTCTCAGGGAACCCCCGTGAACTCCAGTGAAGTGGGCCGGCCACTCCTCCGCCGCCCGGCCGCCCGGCACCACGCCGGGCAGGCCGGTTCTGCAGCCGCTCGAACGCGAGGCGGCCCGCGGCACCCCATACGACCAGCTCGCCATCCAGTGCGGTCGCGTTCGGCAGCTGCACGGCCTCGGCCACGACCTCCGGAAACGACGGCCCCATCTCGGTGCCGCGCCTGGAGCGCACCACCACCCGCCCTGCGTCGACGGAGACGAGAGCCCGAAATCCGTCCCACTTCGGATATGCGCTGTTGAGCTGTCCACGGCTATCGGCCAGCGTCATGTCGATCACAGAGTGGCGGGTGCACTTCACCCGGCGAGACCTCGCGTGGCCGAGGGAAGTGAGCCCATTCATACGGGAGTTCAATGCGCTGTTCGACGGTCTGGATCAGCGGCTGGATGACCTGGGCGTGCCCGAAGGTCAGCCGTTCCTGATCAGTCCGGCGGCCGAGTACGACCTCACCTTACGGCCCGGCCGGCGTGGTCGCGGGCCGGGCCGCTGTGAAGGGGCGGGGGACTGGGGGTTCAGAAGGAGTAGGGCCCGAACCGGCCCCACATGATGATCGCGGCGACGATGAGCAGGATCGCGTTGAACCCGATGGCCTGCGGCTCCTTGCGGCGGGCGTGGAGGCCCATGGCCAGGACCATGATCACAGCCAGGCCGGTGGCGGCCAGCGGGGTGAGCACGGTGGCGATGTCGAAAGTGCCCGGCAGGATCAGCCCGAGGCCGCCGGCGAGTTCGGCGACGCCGATCAGACGCACCACGGGTGTCGAGACGTCACTGACCCACGGCAGCTGGGATATGAGCTTTTCGCGGGGCTGGGTGGACTTGGTGACGCCGGCGGCCACGAACAGCGCGGCGAGGACGCCCTGCAGGATCCACAGGAACACGTTCATCGGAGCGGAGACCTTCTTCTTCGGATCCGCCGCGGCGGATGAGGGCTGAGCGGATCAGGATTCAACGGGGGAGAGCTGGGAGGCGTCAGACGGTGAAGACGCGCTCGGCTTCGTCGCGCTGAGTGTGCAGGTCCCAGTAGAGAGGGGCGATGTCCTCGGCCTCGGCGGTCGGGATTTCGGGAGGGCCGCCCGCGCCGACCCACACACCGATGGCGACATGCGCGGCCTGGATACCGGTGCCGGCCAGCTCCTTGTGCAGGTTGAGCACCCAGTTGCGCAGCGCCGCCTGAGCGGGGTTGACGTTGCCGAGCATCGGGATGGGATCGACCGAGCCGGCGCCGTTGGTGAAGAGCAGGGTGCCCGCGCCGGCCTCACGCATCGCGGGCAGGACGGCCTGGGTGGCGGTGATGGCGCTGTAGAGCAGGAAGTCGATCCATCCCTGCACATCGGAGGGGCTGGTCTGGGACGGAGAGGTGAGGTTCACGGAGGCGATGCTGGGAGCGGGGGAGTGCTCCAGGACGTCGATGGCGCCGAAGCGGGTCGCGGCGTCCTTGAGGGCCTGGGTCAGCGCGTCGTCGTCGCGCACGTCCGCCGGGAACGCGGCGGCGGTGATGCCCTCGGCGGTGAGCCGGCCGACGAGGTCGTCGAGCTTGGCGCGGTTGCGGGCGATGAGAGCGACGTCGTAGCCGCGCGAGCCGAAGGTGCGGGCGATGGCGAGGCCCATGCCGGGGCCGGCTCCGACGATGGCGATGCTGGGCATGGTGAAGTCCTTTCAGGTAAGTGGGCCAGGCGTCCCACTTTCACTGTCGCACACCGTACAGCAGAAGCGGGCCGACCGTTCCACTTGGGTAGAGTGGGGGTATGACCTCGCCACCTTCGGACCAGACGCCAGGCCAGCAGCCCGGCCCGGGACTGCGCGCCGACGCCGAACGCAACCGCTGCCGCATCCTGGCCGCCGCCCGCCGCCTCTACGCCACCGAAGGACTCGGCGTCTCCATGGCCTCGGTCGCCCGCGAGGCAGGCGTCGGCAAAGCCACGCTCGGCCGGCGCTTCGCCACCCGGGAGGAACTCGTCAACGCGGTCTTCGCCGATCGCATGGATGCCTACGCCGACGCCGTCGCCGAGGCACTGGCCGACCCCGATCCCTGGCACGGCTTCATCAGCTACCTCCACGCCGTCTGCGCCATGCAGGCCGCCGACCGCGGCTTCGCCGACGTCCTGACCATGACCTTTCCCGCCGCCAAGGCGCTGGAGGCACGCCGCGCCGAGGCGTACGAGCGGCTGCTCGAGCTCATCACCCGTGCCAAGGACACCGGGCACCTGCGCGAGGACTTCACTCACCAGGACGTCGTCATCCTGCTCATCGCCAACGCCGGAGTCGTCACCGCCACCGGCGACGCCGCCCCCGACACCTGGCGCCGCCTCGTCGGCCACATGCTCCGCTCCTACGCCGCGCCCGGCGCGCCGATCCCCCCGCTGCCCGACGCCCCGAGGCCCACCGCCCTCTACCGCGCCATGGTCCGCCTCTCACAAACCGGCCCGGGCACCGCCTAGTAGTGCTTCGTTACGTCGGGTGATCTCGCCTGGTGTTGGGCATCTTCTTGGCATGAGGCTGGGGGAAGTGGAACGACTCCGGGGTGAGTTATCGGAGTTCGTTGCCGATGTGTTTGCCTCGGTGCCGCGGCGGGATCAGCGGCGGTGGGGTGAGTGTTATCTGCGGGGGCTGATACTGGATGGCCGGCGCAAGTCGGTCCAGCCGATGGCCGCGCGTCTGCCGGACGGGAACATGCAGTTCCCTGCAGTAGTTCGTGAACCAGTCGCCGTGGGATCCGCTGCCGGTCAGACGACGGATCGCCGAGCGGCTGTCCGAGGTGATCACTCCTGAGGTGTGGGTGATCGACGACGTGTCGTTTCCCAAGTGCGGCAAGGCGTCGGTGGGGGTGGCCCGCCAGTACTGCGGAGCGGTCGGGAAACGGGCGAACTGCCAGGTCGCGGTCAGTGTCCATGCCGCCACCGACACCGCCTGCCCCTTGGAGTGGCAGTTGTATCTGCCACGCGAGTGGATGGACGAGCCGGACCGATGCCGCAGGGCAGGGGTCCCCGACGACGTGGTGCACCAGGAGAAGTAGCGTCTGGCGCTCGGCCTGCTGGACACACTCGTCCAGTGGCAGTTGAAGGCGCCGGTTGTGGTTGCCGACGCCGGCTACGGCGTCAGCACCTCCTTCCGGCTCGGTCTCCAGGAACGAGGCCTGTCTTATGTCCTGGCCCTGAACGGGAAGGAAGTCGCCCACCCCGAGGACGTCGAGCCGCACCAGCCGGCTTACGGCGGGCTCGGACCGCCCACCCTTCCCCGCTACCGCACCCCGCCGCGAGCCGTCGGCGTCCTCGCAGCGCAGGCGGGTGCGGAGCGGTTCACCGAGGTGACCTGGAGGCAGGGCAGCAAAGGCGCGATGACCTCACGGTTCGCGGTGCTGACAGTGCGGCCCGCGGGCAAGCAGTCCCTGGCCGCAGCACAGGAGGCGGGCGGCGGCCGCAACGGTTGGGACGGCGTCCTGCCCGTCCAGACACTCCTCGTCGAATGGCCGGACGGCCAGGACACTCCGACGGACTACTGGATATCGAATCTGCCCGCCACCACCCCGGTCGCTGACCTGGTGCGGTGCGCGAAGATGCGCTGGCGGATCGAGCACGACTACCGCGAGCTCAAGGATGGCCTGGGGCTGGACCACTTCGAGGGCCGCAGCTGGCGCGGCTGGCACCACCACGTCACGCTCGTCACCGCCGCCCAGGTATTCCTCACTCTCCGGCGGCTCGACCCAAAAGTCCGCACACGGGCCTGACTCTCTACCAGGTCCTCGACGTTCTTCAGGACCTCCTGAGGTGCTGGACCGGTACCTGCACCACCTGCGGACGCCCCCGGCCCCGCCCTCGGAGCAGCCGCAGACAGCCCACAACCTAACGACGCACTACT
Source organism: Streptomyces sp. AC555_RSS877 (assembly GCF_019049245.1). Lineage (GTDB taxonomy): Bacteria > Actinomycetota > Actinomycetes > Streptomycetales > Streptomycetaceae > Streptomyces. The sequence continues at coordinate 38,383 of NZ_JAGMUK010000080.1, forward strand.
ACTCGGTGGAGGACCGACTGACGGAACTCCTCGGCCTCTCGCCGTACCGCCGAGCAACTCTCCCGCAAGGCCTTCAGTCCATGCGGATGATTCCTCGGCCAAGTGCGGCGGTGACAGCGGCGGTCCGGTCGCCGACGTCGAGCTTGGTGTAGATGTGCAGCAGATGGGTCTTGACCGTGGCCTCGGACAGGCGCAGGGCGCGGGCGATCTGTTTGTTGCTCTGCCCCCGGGCCACGGCGGACAGGACTTCGAGTTCCCGGCCGGACAAGCCGGTGCCCCGGTCGCCGCGCATATGGGCGAGGACCTTGGCGGCCACCGTGGGCGACAGTGCCGCGCCTCCCCGAGCCGCGGTCCGAACGGCCTCGCAGAGCTCGTGTCGTCCGGTGTCCTTGAGCAGGTAGCCGACTGCGCCGGCGTCGACGGCGGCAGTGATGTCGGCGTCCGTGTCGTAGGTGGTCAGGACGAGTACCCGCACCTCGGGGTGGGCGGCACGGATGGCGGCGGTCGCTTTCGTGCCGTCCATGCCGGGCATCTGCAGGTCCATCAGAACGACGTCGGGTGCGAGTGAGGCGGTCTGGCGCAGTGCCTCGGCGCCGGTGGCGGCTTCGCCGACGACCGTGAGGTCGGGCTGGGTGGAGAGCATGGCGGCAAGCCCCTCACGGACCACGGGGTGGTCGTCGGCGAGGAGGACCCGGATCGTGGGACCGGTCGAAGTCCTCATGACGCCGGGGCCATCCGCTCGGTGCCCGACACGGCTGAGGGGCCGGAGGCGGAAGGCTCGACCGGGAGTGGCACCGTGACGGCGACGGTCGTACCCTCGCCGGGGGAGCTTTCGACCGCGAACGTGCCGCGCAAAGCGGCAATGCGCTCCCGCATGGTGATCAGGCCAACGCCCGTATGCCGGGCAAAGGGTGCGAACCCGGTGCCGTCGTCCTGGATGTCGATCGCCAGGACGTCGCCGAGGTACGACAGCGTGACCGAGACACTGATCGCGCGGGCGTGCCGCCGGGCGTTGGTCAGTGCCTCCTGCACGACCCGCAGCAACTCGCCCTCGGTACTGGGAGGCAGGGCGGCCGGGCGGCCGGTCACAACCGTGTAGACCTCGGTGCCGGTCTCCTCCGCGAGCCGGGCGGTGAGTTCACGGACCGCCTCTGCCAGGTGCGTGCGGTCCAGCGGCGCCGGGCGAAGAGCGTGCACGAGGCGGCGGCTCTCTGCGAGGTTGTCCCGGGCCGTGCGCATGGCCTGCTCGACGCGGCGGGCCGCAGGGGAGTCGGGTGGCAGGTCGTCGCGTGCGGCGTCCAGCAGCATGGCGATGGACGCGAACCCCTGGGTGAGCGTGTCGTGGACCTCGCGGGCCAGGCGCTGACGTTCGGCCAGGGTACCCGCCTGACGTTCCGCTGCCGCTCGTTCCGCCTGGGTGGCGGTGAGCTCGTCGAGGAGCCGCTGCCGCTTGTGACTCTCATGGTCGAGGGTGGCGACGTAGCAGGTGATGGTGACTGCCACCGCGGTAGCGAGCACGCATCCCGTGAGCGCCCGTACGTCGACGGAGCCGTCCGTGGTGAGGCTCTGCCATGACCAGCCGGCGCCCAGCACCAGCACCCCGCCGGCCGACCACCAGGCCCGCCTCAGCCAGTAAGGGCTCAGCACCGCCACGGCGACCGGGAGGAACGCGGGGTCCACCACGGCCATGAACGCCCATCCGGCCAAGGCGCCAACAAGGTAGGGCAGCGGCGGGCGGTCGGCGCCACCGCGCAGCGCGATCCAGTACGCGTACCAAAGGGCGAGCCCCACCGCCAGGCCGATCCGCGACAGCGCCGCGCCGGTCGTCATACCCGCCCCGGCCAGCGCACCTGGCATGGACAAGGCGAGCACGGTGGCGAAGAAGGCGTGCTGACCCATGGCCTTCCACCGCTCCCACTCCCACGCCTGTCGCAGTGCCATGGCCCTCAGAGTAGGCGCAGCCGCTTAGCGGCAGAATCAGCCGGCCAGTGGGGGCGGGTCCACCGATCGGTGGATGCAGGGCGCGTCGATCGGTCGATGTGCGTGAGGGGCGCGGGCGGCGACGATCGGCCCCGCAGCCGACGGCCTGCTCCACCACCGCCCCTTGTGAGGAACCACCAGTGCTCCTGGCCTTCATTCCCAGCCCGTCCATCGGCGAGGTCCACCTGGGCCCGCTCCCACTGCGCGGCTACTCACTGATGCTGATCCTCGGAATCGCCGCCGCGGTGTGGCTGGGCGGCCGCCGCTGGGCCGCTCGCGGCGGAGAGAAGACCGTCGTGGCGGACATCGCCCTGTGGGCGGTTCCCTTCGGTGTCGTCGGTGCCCGCCTCTACCACGTGATCACGTCCGGCGAGCTGTACTTCGGCAAGGGCGGCGATCCGGTCAAGGCCCTTTTCATCTGGGACGGAGGCATCGGTATCTGGGGCGCCATCGCCGGTGGGGCCGTCGGAGCCTGGATCGGCTGCCGCCGCAAGGGCGTTGCCCTGTCCGCGTTCGCCGACGCAGTCGCTCCCGGCATCGCGCTGGGCCAGGCCATCGGCCGCTGGGGCAACTGGTTCAACCAGGAGCTCTACGGGCGGGCCACCACTCTCCCCTGGGCCCTGGAGATCGACCCCGCACACCGGCCTGAGGACACCCCGAACCTGGCCACGTATCACCCGGCGTTCCTGTACGAGTCGTTGTGGTGTCTCGGCGTGGTCGCCCTGGTCCGTTGGGCGGATCGCCGTTTCCGTCTCGACCGGGGGCGGGCGTTCGCGCTGTACGCCGCCGCGTACACCGTCGGCCGCTTCTGGATCGAGTACCTGCGGGTGGACGAGGCCCACCACATCCTGGGCCTGCGCCTGAACGACTGGACCGCGCTGCTGGTCTTCGCGGCTGCCGTCGCCTACCTCGTGGCTGCGACACGGCGCGCGGCCGACAGGCGTGACGGCGTCGACGTCGGCCGTCTCCTTCAGCAAGTGGATGCCACCAGTAGCCCCAAGAACTAACCAATGTCCCTCTATCCGTTTGGAGTTGCCATGTCCCGTGTCTCTGAGACGCTCCCCACCCGTCGGGGTCCGATCATGGTGGCGGGAGGTGTGTTCGTCGCCTTCCTGCTGTCCTCGCTGGTGAACGCGTTGATCGCCGTACTGGCGCACGCGCTCGGTGCACCGGACGACTTCAGCCAGTTGGAGCCATCGAGGTACGTCTCTCTGACCGCGCTGGGAGTGCTGGGAGGATCCGTCGGGTGGTCCCTCGTCCGCAGGTTCTCCTCCGATCCCGAACGGCTGCTCCGCCGACTCGTCCCGTCGGTCGTCGTGTTGTCCTTCGTGCCGGACTTTTTCCTGTTCGGCGAGGGTGAAGTGACCGGTGTGGTGGCGCTGCTCGTGATGCACGTCGCGGTCGCGGCGATCGCAGTGCCGACGTACCGCAGAGTCATGCCACTGAGCTCGGCGCGCTGACCCACGCGCCGGCCGGGCCATAGAGCGTTGAGGAGGCACGATCCGCCCGGCACCCCCCAAAGAACCCCCCGAAGACCGACCGGGACGGATAGTGATCAGCCCGCCCACCCGATGTCACGGACCTCGATCGCTCCGGCGTGCGGCATGTACTGGATCCAGCACCGCCGCCCGAAGGCCTACCGGATCTCCTCAACCGAGCCCGGATCACGCACATCGGGCCAGGCCCGCGGATCCATCCGCGCTACCTCCACGAGCGCCATCACCTCCTGCCGCGCCCGGTCGTCCGGCAGCTGCGCCATGACCTCCACCGCCAGTTCCTCCACCACCACGCCGTACCGCCTGGTCGTCGACGTCGCGGCCGCTGACGAAGCCACCGCGCTCGCCTTCCAGCAGCTGCTCGCCGGACGGGAGAAATGGCGAACGCGGAGCGGACGACGCTGGATGCGAGGTCGGCCGCGCCAAGGACAGCGGGCAGCTGCGCGAGGACTTCACCAGCCGCGATCTCGTGCTGCTGATGGCCAACGCCGGAGTCCTCGGCGCCACGGCCGATGCCCCCCGGACGCCTGGCGCCGACTGATCGCCTGAATGATCCAGTCCTTCCAGGCCCCGCCCCCGAGCCCGGAAAGCGGCGCTTAACCAGCGACCGGTGAGATAGGGCGACCGCGGTGAGGCCGCCGTCGATTTCAGGACTATCAAGCAGGACCTGAGTCTGGACAACGGACAACATAAAACCCTGTCGATAACGTCGGCTACGCAGCACAGCCAGGCCGCAGATCGGGCACGGACACGGGGGTGGTCAGCATCGGCTCCGGCAGCGTCCATGTCACCTCCCATCCCTTCCACCCGCACTGTCCGCCACCCGAGTGACTGCGCATAGCCCGGCGAGCGGCGTACAACTCCGCTCGCCAACGACACGAGGGCCCCGGCCGCGCTCCCCAGGGGCGTGGGCATACTGCTGGCCATGACGACCCCGCTCCGTACCCGCGTATACGTGATGACCGTCGCGGTGCTGGTGTCCGTGGTGGGCAGCGGAGCCTGCTTCGGCTTCGTCCTGGACGGCCGGGTGGGCGCCGTGGTGGGCGCGACTACCACCAGCCTGGGCGCGGGATTCGGCATGCTTGTCCGCCCCCGGCCCGCGGTGGCTTCCGTCCAGGCCGTCAGCGGCGACGGCTATGCGGAAGGGATCGCCGACACGGTCCTGTTGGGCATCGCGATGTACGAGGCAGCGGTCTTCCCCCTCACCTCTGACGGGGCGAACGACGAGGAACAGGATGCCCGCCGCACCGTCGCGTACCGGCTCACCGCCTACGACGGCCTGCCCCGTTCCGTTCGCTGTCGGCGGCCGCCGCGTTGGAGGCTCTTGATGATGGAGCCCGCGCTGCCGTGATCCTCTGGACAGAAGTCAGGTGTCGACGGGGCCCGGATCGGGATCGGAGCGGGCGCGGCCGCTCAGGAGCAGAATCAGACCTGAGACCCCGCCGGCCAGCCAAAAGGCCAGCATTGCGGTGCGGTGTCCGAGCGAGAACATGGTGAGGAAGCCGACAAGCGCCACTGTGATCACGGCGACGGCGGCGCGCTGGAGGCCAGTGCCATCGGCCCACTCGCGCCGGAGCAGGCCAGAACGGCGCCACATCATCCAGATCCCAACGGCACATATGAGGGTTGCGGCCACGACGAACGGAACAGGCAGCTGAGGCAGCCGATCCGGTGCCGGCTGTCCCCGGCCCGGTTCGAGCAGTCCGCTGACGAGGACGACGGGCCCGATCAGGGCGAACACACCGGCCAAGAGCCGGAGAAAGCCGACACCGACAAGTGGCGTCCGGCACCTCCGAACGGTACAGAACGCTGGGACAGCGAATGGAAGCGATGAGCCGCTCCCCGAAAGTCGGTCGCGACGATCCATCCGAAGCCGGTCGCCCACACCCCCCACGCCACCGAAAACAGCCCGCTGCCCCCGCCACTCCCCGCCATCCCAACTCCCCGCCTTCCCCTGGCCTTTGTCCTTTGGGGCACGGTAAGCGGCGATGCTGGTGGCCACCATGCCAGATTCCGGCAGTATCGGAGCCTGTCGATTGCAGGCCAAGGAAGGGCCTGTCCGGGGAACCGGCACGCCGCCATCCCGGGGCGCCCCGTGGTCGTGATCGCCCGGACAAGTCCTAACCTCTCCAGCGTCTGGTTCCCACAGGAATTGGCACAGGCGGACCTCGTCATCGCGGTGACGGTGGTGACCCGGACCGTTTGTGGTGGCGGCGGGCACTCCAGCGACGTCGCAGCCAGTCGCCGGTTTCCCCGATCGCGACCAGCAGAGCGGCTGACGCGGCGCACGGGGCGAGCTGCGAAGGCTGGCCGAGGGGCTCGCTCAGCAGCCATAACGTGAGGGTGACGACCGCCCACCATGCGAGGACCGACAGGGCTGCGCGCCACCAGCTCGGCATCGTTTTCACCGCGCGCGCCACGCGTACTGCACAGCGGTGCGCAGGACGGCGGCGGCAGCGATCAGCCAGAGCAGCTTGCCCCAGGCTGGTGCGATGAGGATGAGGGCCACGGTGGCCAGTACGCAGATCAAGAGCCATGCCGCTGCGGTCGCCAGTGGACGGTGCGTGCGTGGTCGTGTCATGCGCCGCTGCCTGGGGTGCGCTGGTAGATGTCGGGGATGCCGTCGGCGTCCTCGTCGATGTTCTCCTCCTCATACAGGCGGCGGTAGACGGTGTTCCGGCGGCGCAGGAGCAGCGCGGCCAGCAGGGCCGCGGCCAGGGAGGCGATGAGGACGGCGGCCTTGACGTGCTCGCCGGTGGCGGTGCCGGGGAAGGCGAGTTCACCGATGAGCAGAGCGACGGTGAACCCGATGCCTGCCAGCGTCGCGAGGCCGAAGACGTCGGCCCAGGCGAGTTCGGGGTTGAGCTGGGCGCGGGTGAAGCGGGCGGCCAGGTAGGTCCCGGCGAAGATACCGAGGATCTTGCCCGCGACCAGGCCGATGACCACGCCGAGGGGCTCGGGGCTGGTGAACACCTTGCCCAGCGCGTCGCCGGAGACGCTTACCCCGGCGGCGAACAGTGCGAACAGCGGCACACAGACCCCGGCGGACAGCGGATGCAGCAGGTGCCCGGTGCGTTCGCCGGGCGAGGCCTGTCCGTGCTCGTCGCGGGTGGTGCGCAGGATCAGTCCCATGGCGACGCCGGCGACGGTGGCGTGGATGCCGCCGTTGTACATCAGCGCCCAGGTCACTAGGCCGAGCGGCAGGTACCACCACCAGCCGCGCACCCGCAGCCGCTGCAGAAGGTAGAAGACGACCAGTCCGGCCAGCGCCCCGGCCAGTGCCCAGTAGTTGAGGTCGGAGGTGAAGAAGAGGGCGATGATCAGGATCGCGCCGAGGTCGTCGACGACCGCGAGGGTGAGCAGGAAGGCGCGCAGGGCGGTCGGCAGGTGGGTGGAGATGACCGCCAGGACCGCCAGGGCGAAGGCGATGTCGGTGGCCATCGGCACCGCCCAGCCGTCCATGCTGCCCCCGCCTGTAGCGGCGGTGGCGGCGTAGAAGGCGGCGGGCACCGCCATGCCGCACGCGGCGGCGATGACCGGCAGCGCGGCGGTGGCCGGGGTGCGCAGCGAGCCGACTACCAGTTCCCGTTTCAGCTCGATCCCCGCGACCAGGAAGACGATCGTCAGCAGCCCGTCGGAGGTTCAGTGGCCGACCGACAGATCCAGACCCAGTGCGGGTATTCCGAAGTGGACGTCGCGAAGTGTGCTGTAGGAGGAGGCGAGTGGGCTGTTCGCCCACACCAGGGCCACCACCGCGGGGCCAGCAGGACCAGTCCGCCGACGGTCTCCGTGCGCAGGGCTCGGGCAACGGCCTGACGTTCCGGCCAGGGCAGAAGGCCGAGGAAGGGGGAGCGTGAGCGCGGGGCGGCGGCCAAGACGGCGAACCTCCGGGGTGTCGGCAAAAGGGCACACGGCCCTACGGACGCCGACCAGACTTCCCGGCACACCCCGCGCTTTCTTGACGCGTTCTTTGGACCCTATCCGCAACAGGCTGTGGTGCCCAGTCCGCCCCACAGTCAGCGAGAACGCATACCGACAGCCGCAGCCCACGATCCGGCTGAAACGAGGAACGCCGAGGTCAATATGACGGTTCGTTGCAGCGCCGCCGATCTGGGCGATCTTGGTCAATCGCCCAGCCGGAGACGCTGTGGGCGCGGCTGGGTGGCGGGCCTTTGGCCGGCGCCGGCCGGGCTGAGCTCTTGGCTCAGCCCGCTTGGCTGATATCGGTGCCGAAACCTGGCGTTCCCGAGGGCTCCGGCACCGCTTGTTTCTGCAGCCTGGTGCTGATCTTGCTCAGCGTGGATGATCAGCGGGTGAGTTCGCGAGGTCCGGGCGGGCTCAGGCGACGGGGGAGGGGCCCCATGGAATGGGTCGTTGGTAGTGGCATGTTCCTGGGCCTGCTGGCGGTCGCCGTGGGCGTGGCGTCGATGCGCACCGGTTGGGCGCTGCCCTGGGTGCGTCGTAGTGTCTCCCGTCCTCGGGTCTACGGGCTCGGAGCGCTGCTGATGGGCGCAACCTGCGTGATACAGGGGCTGTTCTACTTCCACGTCGTGCCAAAACCGTCCTGGGAGTTCCAGTTTTTTGGCACGAATGCCCTCATGTTCTCCGGACTCATCCTCCTGGGAGTCAGCCAGATGCGGCCGTCGCGCCGTAGGAGCTGAAATTCTGGCGCACGACCAGGTAGCAGCGCAGCCGGACCCCGCGCCGTCAAGGACGCCGTCGGCGTACCCGAACGGCACAAGCCGTTCCCCCGCACCACCCAGCATTCCGTGCCCCGCCCCAGATCGACACCCCCTGGACGACGGGAGGCTGCCTTGTACCGAGGGATGGTACAAGGCAGCCCATATGCCGAAACGGCCGGTGTTGGGGTCAGACGACCTTGGTGGGCTCCCGCTCGTCCTCAGGGTCCCCGCCGCCCACGGCGGCCTGCGCGTCGTGGCTCCGGATGAAGTCCAGGAAGGAGTTGAGTTCGCGCTTGACCACGGGAGCCAGCAGGTAGAGACCGATGATGTTGCACCGAGCCGTCGTGGCTCGTCATGATCGACCGCGGTGCGACCACCGTGTGGGAGCACTGGGGCGGAGTCTCTGCCGACGGCAAGGCCACCGCGTCCCTGAATCACTACTCCTAGGGCGCGGTCATCTCCTTCCTGCACCGCTACGTGGCCGGTCTCCAGCTGGTCGAGCCCGGCTATCGGCGCTTCCTCGTACAACCTCGCCCCGGCGGCGGGCTAACCTGGGCGGAGGCCGCCCACGAGTCCCCGTACGGCCGGATCGAGGCGGCCTGGCGGCCTGACGGCGGCCGCCTGCACCTGCGGCTGGTCGTACCGCCGGGCACTGAAGCCACCGTCGTCCTGCCCAGTGGCCGCAGGGTGACCGAGGGTCCTAGCACCCACGTCTACGTCGACTGAGCCTCTGCCGGAGGCGTCGAAGAAGCCTGTGATTCTGCCCGATGAGGCCGATCACAGGCTTCTTCGACACGGCCGCATCCTCGCTGCTGGGGCGGGGAGAGCGAGCGGACTTCGTGATCACGTCTCCCGTAGTACCCGGACATCCCAGGGGCCGAGTGGCACCGGGGTAGCCGGTTCGTAACTGGCTCCGTCCAGAACGTCGCTGACCGGGACGGGGACGGTAACCGCCGTCTCCTGCCAGGACCAGTTGTGCAGGAAACGGACCCGACGGCCGTCCTGCGCGGTCGCGCCGGTGGCGGTGACACTGGCGGGGAGCGACCTCCACGGTCCGGTGTCCGGCAGCAGCCACCGGAACAGGCTCGCGCCGAGTGCAGCGTTGGGGACGGTGCCCACGTAGGTGATCCGGCCCTTGCCGTGCGCCTTCGTGGTGATGGCGGCGAACTGCCCGAAGTGCGGGTGGTCGTAGCGGGCGAGTACGGTGGCGGTGTCCGCGTGGAGTCCGTCTGCCCAATGGGTGCCGGCCGCGCCCTCGGGCAGCGGCAAGGGCGAATCGTCCCCCGCCCGGACCGCCAAGTCGGCGTCGAGCGTGGAGAATTCGTCGTACCAGGCTCCGGCCGCATCCGCGAGACGGGCGGGTTGGATGTCGCGCCTGGCACGAGCCTCGTGGTCGGCGTAGCACGAGCGCGGACCGAGGACCAGATGGCCGCCCGCATCGGCGTACGAGTGCAGCCAGTCCAGTGTGGCGTCGTCGGCGATGTAGAGCCCGGCGGCCACCAGCACCGGATGCTTCCCGGCCAGCTCAGCCGGATTCTCGTCGGTGGCCTGCCCGGCGTGCAGCACCCGGGTTTGCAGGCCCGCGTCGAACGCGCTCCGGTAGAAGGCGCCGAAGATGGTCTCGTACGAGCGTGGATCCGGATCGCCGTCCGGCGCGGTCACCGCCGGTTGGGCGGTCATGGCCCACTTGCTGGGGTGGGAGTACAGCATCGCGACGTCGGCGTCCGGGACGAGATCGGCCACCAGACTCCCTGCGCGCTCCAGCTCGGCGCCGAGGCGGGCGACCTCTCGATAGGTGCGGCCGGGACGGCCGCTGTGCGGCAGCACACCCGCCCAGTACGTCTCGACGCCGAAGGTCAGCGTCCGCCAGTGCCAGTATTCGATCATCGATGCGCCGCGGGCCACGAGCGCCCAGGCGGCCTGGCGCCACTGACCGTCGTAGGCGGGCTGGTTGAACCAGGACGGGCCGACGGCCTGGGCGTTGGTCTCGGTGACGAGGAACGGCTCCTGGCGGGAGGAGTACATCCGGTCCGCGGTTCGGTAGAACTCCCAGACATCCTGCGCCGTCCAGGTCTGCCCCTCGCCGCGCCGGGGCCGCGCCGGCAGGGACAGACCGTCCTGCATCACGTAGTACGCGTTGCCGGCGGTGACGTCGAGACGCCGGGTCAGGTCGTCGTCGGCGACGGCAGGCCGGCTGTAGTCGATGCAGGTGGTGACGAACTGGTCGGGGCGGGTGTACTCGCGGACGATGTCGGCCTGCCAGCCGATGAACTCGCCGACCTGGTCGGCCTGGAACCGCCGCCAGGCCTGCTCGTACTGTGGCTGGGCATTGTTGTCCGGGGTCCACAGATCGGCCCAGTCCGTGAGCCGGTGCGACCAGTAGACCAGGCCCCACTCCTCGTTGAGCTTCTCGATGTCGCCGTACTGTGCGCGTAGCCGGTTCACGAAGCGCTGGAAGACACCGTGGTTGTGCAGCAGGTGCAGGCCCGGCTCGTTGTCGACCTGGAATCCGATCACGGCCGGGTGGTCGGCGTAGCGCGCGACGACCTTGCGGATGACGCGCTCGGCGTGGAAGCGGAACGCCGCGTGGGTGAAGTCCATCTCCTGGCGGGCGCCCCAGCCCATGCGCCGGCCGCTCTCCAACTCACCGGCGATCTCCGGATAGAGGCGGACGAGCCACGGCGGTGCCGCGTACGTGGGGGTGCCGAGGATGACGCCGATTCCGCGCTCGTGGGCACCGTCGAGCGTCGACTGCAGCCAGTCCAGATCGAAGTGGCCGTCGTCGGGCTCCCAGGTGGACCAGACGGATTCGCCGACCCGGATGACGGAGAAGCGTGCCTCGGCCATCAGGTCGAGATCCGTCTTCCTCAGCTCGGCGGGATGGTATTCGGGGTAGTAGGCCGCGCCGAACAGCACGCGTGCCGAAGCGATTCCCTGCCCGGGTGTCATCGGCCCTCCACTGCGCGCAGGCGGACAGCGAGGTACGGCCGACCGGGCAGGGACACGGTGCATGTGCCCTCGTAGAGGTCGGGGAGTTCGACGATGGTCATGTTCCAGGTGTCGATGATGTCGGCCCGGAAGCGGGTTCCCTGGGGAAGATGGAAGGTGCGCAGGCGCGGCTGCATGATGCCGCAGTAGGCCAGGTAGTAGCGTCCCTCGACACCGCCCACCGGGACGTCGAAGTCGGACGGCAGCGGATCGATGCCCGCCGCGTCCGACGGGATGTCCTCCATGATGGTCCGCAGGAACTCCAGCCGGGGCGTGCTCTCGCCCTTGAGGACTCCGCCCTTCGCCCACCACAGCACGTCGTCGTCCGCCAGGAAGCACTCGCCGTGGGTGACGTATCCGCCGCGGACGACGCCCTCCCAGCAGCGGCGCACCATCTCCTGAGGGTTGAGGTTGCCCCAGCCCCACTCGATGTCCCCCTCGTAGCCCAGCTCGTCGACGGCGACGGGCTTGCCCCAGCGCTCGCGCCATTCGCGGGTGCCCTCGGGCGTGCGCTGGATGCTGGCGTGCGTGACCCAGTCGACGTCGTTGTCCCACAACTCCACCCAGTTGTGCACGCTCATCAGGTGGCCGTACGGGTCGTGGTCGCCGATCACCGCGGCGATCCGGTGCCAGTCGTCGGTCGACTTGGACCACAGCAGGTCGTATTCGTTGGCCAGGGACCACCACACGTTGGGGTAGGCGGCGAGCCGGGCGACCACGTAGCGCAGGTAGCGGTCGTCCTCGGCCGGGGACATGGTGGAGAAGCCCCAGCGGTCGTACGGGTGCAAGAGGATGAGGTCGGCCTGGATGCCGAGGGCGCCGAGCTGGGCGATCTGCTGCTCCAGGTGCTGGAAGTACGCGGGGTTGGGCCGCTGGAAGTCCCAGCCCTCCTCGACGGAACCCGCGAAGGGGTAGCGGGGCGGCTCGGTCTCGTTGTGGACGAACCACTTCGGGAAGACGCACATCCGGACCTTGCTGAACGGGCTGCCCGCGAGCGTGGCGAGGGTCTGCTTCTCCAGCTCCGCACTCTGGTGGGTCCAGGCGTACAGGGTGGTGCCCAGCGGGAGGAAGCGGGTGCCGTCGGCGTGCTGGAAGTGGGCGCCCGCGTGGACGCGGACCGGGCCGTGGTCACCGGGGTCGGCCGGGCCGCAGTGGAAGGTGCCGGTGACCGAGTCCAGGGAACGGGCGTTGCTGGTCGTCCGGAACGACCACTCACCCTCCGCGTCCGGCAGGAACCGGACGCGGTACATGCCCTCGCCGTCGTAGAAGCCGTGCGCCGTCACCGAGCGGTCGCCGTTGCGGAACTCGGCCCGCAGCGTGACGTCGGTGAAGGGGTTGCCGTGCGCTGGGCCGTGCAGTTCCAGCTCGAAGGTCCGCCACAGGGTGCCGTGCGAGGCGGCGACCAGCCGGGCGCTGCCGGAGGGCACGTGTTCTGACTCGTAGTCCGCGGCCGGGATGATCTCCTCATCGCGGGGCGACGCCGCCTCATCGTCCGGCTCTTCGAGGGTGGCCAGCTCGGCGTAGAGGGCGTCGCGGGCCGCGGGATCGGTCCGTACCCCCTGCAGCATCGTGGTCACCTGCGCGAGCGTGCCGTACCGCATCTGGGCGCTCTCGATCTCCTTGTCGAGATGGGGCGCGTACTTGCGGACCACCGCCTCGGCCTGTTTGTTGCGCAGTACCTCACCTAGAACGGACGAGGGGCCGTAAGGCATGACAGACTCCATTGATCGATCGGACATTGGGGTACGAGCGGGCCACGGCTCGCAGACGAGCGCGGCGAGAAGAGCGGCCGCACATGCCACCGCCAGCGAGGCACGGGCGCCGAACTCGGTGATCAGGAAACCGCTGAGCGCGGTCCCGAGACCATTGCCGGCGGCGACCGCACTGTTCATCCAGCCGAACGCCTCCGTCGCGGACTCGCGTGGGGTGAGCGTCGACAGCCGGTCGAACAGCCCGGACATCGCCGGAGCGAGGGGCAGCCCCCAGCAGAACACCAGCACAGACAGCAGCCCTTGGCCGGGCGCCAGGGGAAGCAGGGCCAGACCGGCCGCCACGTACAGCATCAGACGCCGCAGCCCGGCCCGGTGACGCGGTAGTGAACCGTAGACCAGGCCGCCGCACAGTGACCCGAGGCTTCCGCACGCCACGACCAGTCCGGCGTCCGCGGACACCCGGGAGCCGCTCACCATGGCGATGACGCCGAGCGCCTGGCACCCCAGCGCGGCGAAGAGCAGGGTGCCGGCCAGGATGACTCGGGGCACGCCCGTCACACGCAGGACACGGCGATCCTTCTTACGAAGGCCAGGCTCGCGGCCGGCGTCGACATTGCGGTCGCGTGCGTAGGCGAGGGTTCCGACGAGTACGAGCGCCCCGCACACGCCCAGGGCGAGGCGAGGACCGCCAAACGCGGCCAGCAGTGCGGCGATCGGCGGGCCGAGGACGAAGATGACTTCCTGAAGCGCGGCTTCCAGGGCGAACACGCTGCGACGTCGGTCCGAACCGACCAGGGCAGGCAGCGTCGCCCGGACCGACGCCGTCATCGGAGGTGTGCACAGCCCACACAGGAACGAGAGACCGGTCAGCAGGGCCGGTTGCGGCGGTGCCAGGACCAGCGCGCCCATGGTGAACGCGTTGCAAACCGCGGTGACGGTGAGCACTCGGCGGCGGCCACGGGCATCGGCCCACCGGCTGAGGACCGGCCCGGCGATGAAGCCTCCCACCACACCGGCCGTCGACACCACGCCGGCCACGGCGTAGGTCGCATGCTCGGTCGTGAGCATCAGCAGAGCCAGACCGGTCATGCCCTGGTTGAGGCGGCCGATGACCGAGGTCGCGAGCAGCCAGGGCACCGACGGCGTGCGCAGCAGGTCCCGGTAGGCGGATGTCGGCATCGTCAACCACCCGTGACTTCGAGCAAGCCCCTGGGGGCCAAGTCCATCCAGTTGACCGTCACTTGGCGTCCCCGATACGCCACTCGTCGTGCCATTCGATCACTGGCATCTCACCGTCGAACCGGATGGGAAGCCACACATGGTCCGCGACCGATGTATCGGCCTCGGGCAGTACGAGCGAAGGAGCCTCGCGCCCCTCCGCCTTCGCCGAGTAGTGCCGTCGGAAGGCTTCGCCCCAGTTCGACTCCTCCTCCGACAGTTGGAGCAGCCACCGGTCCGCGATCGCGATGTAGAGGTCGTCGTGGTTTGGGTGCTGGAAGACGGAGCTGATCTGAGACCGGAACGAGGTGCCGCTCGGGTCCGTGGGGTGCGGGTCGCCGAGCACGGTGAACGGGCCGTGGTACGTGTCGGCCACAGCCGCTTCCGACGGGTTCGGGAAGTACCACGTCGTACCCGAAGTGATCAGGTAGTGCTTGTCCCCGCGCCGAAAGTGGGCGGGCGCTTCACGTACCAGCGGGGGGTGCGGGCGGGGGAAGTGAGTCGAGTGCACCCCCGTCAGATCCGTGTAGTCATCGTTGAGTTCGGCACAGATCAGCTCGCTGTGCACCCGCTCGAAGTAGTAGTACGCCTTGCCGTCGGCCGGATCGACGACCAGGTCGAAATCGCCTGCGGACATGCCGAGCGGGCTGAGCCCCGTACGGACGATGTCGTAAGGACCGAGGAGCGAGTCCGCCGTCAGAACCGTGCAGAGCTGTTCGCCGCCGGCACCCATGATCTTGAGCCAGCAGACGTACGTTCCCGTGTGCGGGTTGTGGATGATGTGCGGGCGGTCGATCATCTGGGACGGGTGCAGGGGCGACGTGCGGTCGTCGAGGACCGGCGGGATGATCAACCCGCGGTCCTGCCAGTTGTAGAGGTCGGTCGACGTGTAGCAGCGGATGCCCCAGGTCCAGATGCCGCTCCCCGGCTTCGAGTGCTCCTTGTTCTCGCCGTACCAGTAGTAGACGCCGCCCTCGAACAGCACGGACCCGCCGTGTGCGTGGATGCGGTGGCTGTTCGTGTCCAGCCACGTCTGGCCGGGCCGGAAGGAGTCGTACATGGTGGTTCCCTTGGGTGTGCCCGTGGACCCGGTGGTCATGAGCCGCCCTCGCCGCGATAGCGGAAGTCGGCGAAGTGGACGGTGCCTTCCTCTGCGAATATGCCGGTGACACGACCGGTGAACGTCGCGGAGGTCTCGACCGACCAGAACCGCCCGTCCACTTCGGCCAGTTGGGTCTCGGCGCCGGTGTCGTCCACGACGATCAGCTGGATGCGGTCGCCGGGGGGAAACCATGGCGCTCGGCATCGCGAAGGTACCTGCGTGACCAGGCGAAGCGTGACCTGGTCGCCTGCGACCTCCGTGCTCCAGGACTGGCAGAGGGTCGGGATGCTCGCCCGCGCCGTGATCCTCGTGCCGGTTCCCGACGGGGCCCGCTCTGCGACGAGGCAGAGGGTGAAGTCCTCGGTGAAGCGCAGTCCGAGGCCGCCGCGGCCGTTCGCCGGGTCGATCCTGGTCTCGAAGAGGCTGTCCAGGTGGCGTTGGCGGCGGCCGACGAAGGCGGGGCGGAAGGCGTCGAGACCGCCGTCGGCGGCGCGGATCGTGAGCCGACCGGGCTGCTCGCCGACAGAGGCGAGTTCGGCGGGTGGCCGACCGACGGCGAGCCAGCCGGGGTCGGTCAGGCCGGAGCCGTCCGCGAAGTCGAAGTACTCCTCCACCGGTTCCGGACGCAGGTTGAGGTCAACGTGCGCGGGCTGCGGCCAGCCGTCGCTCCACTCCACGGCGGTGACATAGGTCTCCCTGCCGAGTGGCGAGCCGTGGCCGGCGCGGCGTGTGCCCAGCAGGACGAGGACGTCGTCGCCGTCCGGGCCGCGGACCAGGTCCGCGTGGCCCGTGCATTCGACCGGGTGGTTCCAACCCGCCTCGCGCAGCACGGGATTGTTGGGCGCACCCTCATACGGTCCTTCGATGGAGCGACTGCGCGCGACGCTCACGGCGTGGCCCTGGCCGGTGCCGCCTTCCGCGATGATCAGGTACCAGTAGCCGTCGCGCCGGTACAGGTGAGGGGCCTCGGGCGCGACCAGCCCGGTGCCGGACCACATCGGCCGCGGCTCCTCAAGGATCTTGCCCGCGTCGAGGTCGACCCGTGCTTGCTGGATGCCGTGGAAGCCGACGGGCTCGACCCCGTCCAGCTCCAGGGCACTGTAGGTGACGTAGGCGGCGCCGGACTCGTCCCAGGCGAGGTCGGGGTCGATTCCGGCGATCCCGGCGAGGGTGATGCCGTCGCTCCAGGGCCCGGCCGGGTCGTCGGCGGTGAACACGACGCAGCCCCGAGGGCTGTCGGTCACCGAGACGATGACGTGGAACCGTCCGTCGTGGTGACGGATGGTCGGAGCCCACACGCCGGCCGCCGAGGTGGCCTGGGCCAGGCCGACCTGCTCCTCCCTGGTCGCGACGTTGCCGATGTGCTCCCAGGCGACGAAGTCCGTGCTCCGGTAGACGGGGAGGGCCGGCAGGTACTCGAATGTGGACGTGACCAGGTAGTACGTCCCGGCGACAAGGATGCAGCTCGGGTCGGGGTTGAAGCCCGGGATCAGCGGATTGGGCAGCTCAGACATTCTCTATCTCCACGTCGGACAGGAAGGCGCGGTCGGCGCTCGTGAGGACACGGGGCTTGCCCGCCAGCTCGAAGGCTCCTTCGACCCGCCGGTCGTCGGAGTCGAAGCCGAGGAAGAAGTCGACGCCCGCGGGCTCGACAGCGAAGTCACGGGCGAGGTTGGTGTAGCCGAGCTGGGCTGCGGCGAGGCGGAAGGTGACCCGGCGGGATGCGCCTCTGGGCAGTTCGATGCGGCTGAAGCCGGCCAGCTGCTGGGCGGGCCGGGTGAGGCCCTTGGTGTTGACCCGGACGTAGAGCTGGACGACGGTCGCGCCCGTCACCGGGCCGGTGTTGGTGACAGTGACGGTGATCCGTGCGGTCCCGTCGGTGTCGATCCGGGTGTCGTGGGACAGGCCGCCGAGGTCGAAGTCGGTGTAGCTCAGACCGTGCGCGAACGGGAGGAACGGTGTGGCCTCCAGGTCGAGATAGTGCCGGGCGACGTTCGGGGGCAGCGGGTTGCGGTAGCCGGAGCCGGCCTTCTGGTGGTGGTAGACGGGGACCTGCCCGGAGTGGCGGGGGATGCTGTAGGGCAGCTTGCCGCTGGGGTTGGTGACGCCGAAGAGGACCTCTGCGATCGCCTTCGGACCGAACGGTCCGCCGTAGGGCGCCATCACGATCGCCGAGGCGTTCTGTACCACCTCGGGCAGTGCGTACGGACGTCCCTGCACGAGCACGACGACCAGGCGCTTGCCGGTGGCGGCCACCGCCTCGGCGATACGGGTCTGTGCGGCCGGCAGGGAGATGTCGGCGGTGTCGCTGGCCTCGCCCTCGGTGCGTTCTCCGGTGAACCACAGACTTCCGCCGCCGAGGGCGAGCACTACCACGTCGGCTTCGCGTGCGATGTCAACAGCCCGGTCGATGGCTTGTTGCTCCAGCGGGCGGGTCAGCGTGGATCCCTGTTCGCTGCGCACCTGCTGGGCGAATCCGGCGATCTCCTCCGAGATCGAGCGGGCCCCGAACCGTTCGTGGACAAACGCCTCCGGGCCGACGGGTTCGAACATCGCCTTGTACCAGGAGGTCGTGACGTCTTCCGCGCCGAGCATGTTGCCGAGTTCGCCGCGTGTGACGGCGTCGGTCGCTTCCCGCCATGAGGCATAGGTGTATGTGGGGAACTGGAGTCTGGCCGCATTGGCGTGCGGCCCGATCACGGCGACGTTCAGCGTCCCGGAGGTCAGGGGGAGGATTCCGTCGTTCTTGGCGAGCACCACGGAGCGCCGGGCCAGCTCATGCGAGAGGTCCGTGCCCTCCGCCGCGACCGCGGACACGTCGATGTGCTCGGCCGGATAGGGATTCTCGAACAGGCCTAGCTCGAACTTGGCCTTCAGAACGCGCAGGACGCTCGTGTCGACGTTGCGGACGTCCGCCTTGCCCTGCTCGACCTGTTGCGCGAGCACCTGGCCGTAGGCGTACGGCTTGGGCATCTCCACATCGAGGCCGGCGGAGATCGCGAGGCACGCCGCCTCTCCTGCGTCGGCCGCAACGCGCTGGCGGTCGACCACCTGTTCCAGGGTCGTGTAGTCCGACGAGATGAACCCGTCGAACCCGAGGACCCCGCGCAGCAGGTCGGTGAGCACCTCCCGCGAGACACCCACGGGGACGCCGTCCACGTCCGCGTACGAGTTCATCACCGAGCGCAGGCCGGCGAGCTGGATCGCGGCCTCGAACGGGTAGGCGAACAGGTCCCGGGTCCAGCGCGCGCCTCCCTCGTACGCCGACGTGTTGGAACCGCCGATCGGCAGGGCGTACCCGAGGAAGTGCTTGCCGGTCGCGATGACGCCCCGGGCGAGGTCGTCGCCCTGCAGGCCGCGGGTGAACGCGACGCTGAGGGCGGCGGACAGGTAGGGGTCCTCTCCGTAGGTCTCGTGTACCCGGCCCCACCTCGGGTCGAGCGCGACGTCCATGACGGGCGACAGCGCGTGGCGGACACCCGTGCGGATCATCTGGGCGCGAATCAGCTCGGTCATGTCCTGGACGAGGTCAGGACTCCAGGTGGCCGCGAGCCCGGTACCGGTGGGGAAGGCCATGTGGCCGCCGGCCAGGAAGCCGCTGAGGGCCTCCTGGTGGAACAGCACGGGGATGCCGAGCCGGGTGCGTTCGACTGCCTGCCGTTGGATGCTGCCGACCAGGTGCGCCAGCTTGGCCGGGGTGTCGACGATCAGTCCGGCCACATGGCCCGGCGGGTGCCCGAGCCATTCCTCGAGCTCGCCGGAGTCCGACCCGTCGGCGCGGACCAGGGTCCAGGGCATGACGGAGACGAGCTGGTGGCACTTCTCCTCAAGGGTCATCTCCCGCATCAGCAGCTCGGCGCGCGTGGCGGCGGGCAGGCGGGGGTCACGGTGGTTGTCGGTCGGCTTGCTCAACGTTCGTTCCTCGCGGTGGGGTGCCCGGAAGCTGCCGGGAGTCCGGCCGGGATGTCGCGGCGCACCTGGCCGGGCCTGAACGAACTGCTGCCCTGCTGGGTGCCGTGTTTCATGACCGGCTGCTTTCCTGGTCGTCGGGTGATGCGGGGGCGGGGCTCGCGCAGGAGCGCCGTCAGGCAGGGCGCAGACCGAGGATCGCCTCCAGCCGTCGCTCCAGGGAGGCCAAGCCCGCCAGCGACTCCTGCGGTGTCAGCGCCAGGACCAGTTCGGCGGCGGGTGCGTCGAGATACGCGGCGAGCCGGCCGGCGACCTGCGCCTCCCCTCCGGGAACGACGCCTGTCTCGACGGCGGCTGCAACGACGGCGGCCCAGGTGTCCGGGTCGTCGAGCACGTCCCGGACGGTGGCCGTCGCGTGCTGGGTGGCACCGTCTGCCATCGGATCGGGTATCTCCCAGTGGTGCTCGCCGTGGCCGACGGACTTTGGCTCGGCCGTCCTGGGCAGGTGCACCAGCGCGGTGGCCCCCACCGGAACGCGGACATCGAGCCGGAACGTCCCGCCGGCCCGCTCCCAGGCGACACCGGCCTCGCCGTAGGGGGTGAGGTGGCGCGCCGAGGCGGACGTGAGGTCGGCGGACGGTCGCGGGTGGACGAGGATCTCGCGGTAGCCGGGGGCGGCGGGTGCGAGGCCGGCGACGGTGCGGTGCAGCCAGTCCGCGACGGCGCCGAGCGCGTAGTGGTTGAACGACGTCATGTCACCGGGGTTGATACTGCCGTCGGGGAGCATGCTGTCCCAGCGCTCCCAGATGGTGGTCGCCCCCATGGTGACCGGGTACAGCCAGGACGGGCAGCCGGTCTGCAGCAGCAGCCGGTAGGCGACCTGGGCGTGTCCGGTCGAGGTCAGCGCGTCGGTCACCAGGGGCGTACCGACGAACCCGGTGCTGATGCGGAAGCCGCTCGCGCGTACGAGGTCCGCCAGGCGCCGGCCGGCCCGCTCGCGCTGTTCGGCGCCCGGCAGCAGCGCCCACTCGATGGCCAGGGCGTAGACCGTCTGCGCGTCGGAGAGGACCCGGCCGGCCGGCGTGACGTAGGCACGGGCGAACGCCGCGCGCACCTCGGCCGCCAGGGCGCCGTACCGCTCGGCCTCGTTCTCGCGCCCCAGCACTCGCGCGGCCTCGGCCACGATTTCCGCGGAGCGTGCGAAGTGCGCGGTGGCCACCACGTCGGGGTCGGCCTTGGCCCGGGAGGGGGCCTCCGGTGGAGCCGTGGGGTCGAGCCAGTCGCCGAACTGGAAGCCGCCCGACCACAGCCGGTCCGGGCCGGCGAGGTCCGCGAGCCGGTCGACCCAGGCGCGCATGCTCGGCCACTGCCGCTCCAGGACTTGACGGTCGCCTGTGCGCTGATACAGCGCCCAGGGCACGATCGTCGCGGCGTCGCCCCAGGCTGCCGCGGTCGGCGCGCGGTCGCGCAGCACGTCCGGTACGACGTAGGGCACTGATCCGTCGGGTTGCTGTTCGGCCGCCAGGTCCGCCAGCCACGACCTGAGGAACCCCGCGCTGTCGAAGAGAAAGGTCGCCGTCGGGGCGAACACCTGGATGTCGCCGGTCCAGCCGAGGCGTTCGTCACGCTGCGGGCAGTCGGTGGGTACGTCGACGAAGTTGCCGCGCATGCCCCACACCACGTTCTCGTGGAAGCGGTTGAGCAGTGTGTGGGAGGAGGCGAACCAGCCGGTGCGGCGCAGGTCCGACCCGATCACCACGGTCTCGACGTCCTCGGCACGCAGGCCTGGCACGCCCGAGATCTCCGCGTAGCGGAAGCCGTGGAAGGTGAGGGACGGTTCGAGGATCTCCTCGCCCGTGCCCGCGACGAGGTACGTGTCGGTGGCTTCGGCCGCGCGCAGCGGACGAGTGCCGAGCTCGCCGTCCTCCAGGACCTCAGCATGGCGGACGACGACCTCGGCGCCGGATGCCAGGCCGCGCACCCGCAGCCGTACCCATCCCACGGCGTTCTGTCCGAAGTCGACCAGAGTCCGGCCCGACGGTGACATCCACACCTTCTCGGCCGGAAGGACGCAGCTGACCCGGACGGGCGGTCCTTCCGGGGCAACGAGGCGGGTGAGGTCGCCCGCCACCACCTCGACCGCGCCGGCTGCCGGGCGCCAGCCGGGGCCGCGGCGACGCAGGTCGGTGCGCTGGCCGTCGTAGAGGTCGTCGGCGAGGACCTCGCTCTCCCGAGCCGTCCATGTGCCGTCCGTGGCGAGCACATGGACCTGTCCGTCGGTGGTGGTGACCTCCAGCTGGGCCAGCAGGGCCAGCCGGTCGCCGTACAGGGCACGCTCGCCGTTGAAGCCCAGTCGGCCCCGGTACCAGCCGTTGCCGAGCAGGACCTCCAGCACGTTCTCCCCGCTGCGGACCAGTTCCGTCACGTCGTACGTCTGGTAGCGCAGCCGGTGCTCGTAGGCCGTCCAGCCCGGGGCGAGCACCAGGTCGCCGACGCGCCGGCCGTTGAGCGTGGCGACGTACAGGCCGTGCGCGGTGGCGTAGAGGCGGGCTGTGCGCACCTCGCCCGGCACCTCGAGCGATCCGCTCAGCACCGGAGCGGGCATACGCGTGCCGGCGATGCCGACCGGACTGATGAAGTCCGCCGTCCAGTCGGCCGCGTCAAGGAGGCCGGCCTCCACGACAGCTCGTTCGCTCCATTCGCTCCACCGGTCCCGGCAGGCGACGCGGACCCGCACGGCGGCGTACTCCCGGGAGGCCAGCGGCCGCGCCGGCCAGGGCACCAGGATCTGCTCGGAGCTGTCGGCCCGGAACGTCTCGGTGGTGCCGCCCCGCAGGACCTCGATCTCGTAGGCGGTCTGGCGGTAGTCCGCGTCCGCCTGCGGGACCGACCACGACAGACGGGGAGAGCCCGTGCCGACACCGCGGACCGGTGAGGGATCGGTGAGGTGCTCGAACCGGGGGGCGCAGGGAGCGGCAGCCACGACCATGTAAGTCTCCAGACTCATCGAGCATTGGGTGACCGGGCCCGAGGCGGGCATTGTGTGGCTCCGCTCAGGAACGCCCTCACACACAGGGGAAGGAACCACCTGAGGGGGCCGGCGTTGTGTAACGTTCTACGTCAGGGAGCGTAGGGAGCTGCCTGAATTCATGTCAAGGCAACGGAAGGGACCGATCCATGGGGTACCGATCGGAACGGGCGCTTGTAGCATGGCGCGAATGGACAACAGCGCTGCTGACGCCGATCTGCGGGGCGGCATGACGGCTTCACGCAACGGAGACAAGCGGCCTGTCCGCTCGCGCGGCGATGGCACCGCGCAGTCCTCCGGAGTGCGCCGCGTGACGATCCAGGACGTGGCCCGGGAAGCGCAGGTGTCGGTGTCGGCCGTGTCCAAGGTGCTGCGCGACGCCTACGGCGTCAGCCCGGAGATGCGGATCAAGGTCACCGCGGCGATCGAGAAGCTGGGCTACCGGCCGCAGGCCGGCGCGCGCGCCATGCGGGGCCGCTCCTACACCGTCGGAGTCATGCTCGTGGCGCTGTCCCATCCCTTCCAGCCCGAGATCGTCGAGGGTGTCACGGACGAACTGGAGCCGACGCCCTACCAGGAGATACTCATCACCGGCGGCCTCGCGGCCGAGCGCCAGCAACGCAGCATCGAGGCCCTCGTCGACCGCCAGGTCGACGGCCTCGTCATCATCGCGCCGGAGATGAGCACGGCCTGGCTCGAACGGCTCGGGGCGAGTCTGCCCACGGTGGTGGTCGCGCGCCATGGTGGCGCCACCTCCTTCGACACCGTTGTCGACGACGACCAGGGGGGTGCGCGCCTCATGGTCGACCACCTGGTGAGTCTCGGCCACCGGCGCATCGCACACACCACCCATCCGACGGGGGTCCTGGAACGCCCGCATGTCCTCGCGCACACCGCACGGTGCGACGGGTACATCAGGGCCATGCAGCGCCACGGCCTCGAGCCTGACGTCATCGAGACGAGCTACACGGAGGAGGGCGGCTACCGGGCCGCCACCGAGGCACTGTCCAGGCCGACACCGCCGACCGCGATCTTCGCGGGCGCCGACATCGCTGCGCTGGGCGCCCTGCGGGCAGCGGAGGAACGCGGTCTGCGGGTACCGGAAGATTTGACGGTGACCGGCTACGACAACGTCAACGCCTCCTCGATCGGCCGGGTCTCGCTCACGACGGTGGACCAGTCGGGCCACCTCACGGGCCAAATGAGCACACGGCTTCTCCTGGAGCGGCTCAATGGCCGCACCCAGCCGGTCCACTACGTCGTGGCGCCCCGGCTCGTGCCCCGCGGGACGAGCGCGGCTCCGGCGCGCGACCGTGCCGCACGAGCGGCGCGCTCCTAGCGCGTCCCGTG
Organism: Streptomyces sp. AC555_RSS877; assembly: GCF_019049245.1. Taxonomy (GTDB): domain Bacteria; phylum Actinomycetota; class Actinomycetes; order Streptomycetales; family Streptomycetaceae; genus Streptomyces. The sequence goes on from NZ_JAGMUK010000080.1 coordinate 61,848, forward strand.
TTCCTGTCTGCACATCTCCCCTCGCCTTGTGCATCGGTGCACTCTTCTCGCTGACCCGGTGGACTGCCGCGACCCGCGACACATCGCCCCGCGCCCGCTGTCGCAGGCGCCGGAAAAGTCGATCAGGGCGAGACTTGGCTGGTAGTAAGTGGTGTGGCACCGGAGAGTGAAGATCGCGCTACCGGCGCGTTGCCGAACTGTTACACGGCGGGGTTGGCGCGATCTCTTGACTCGTTCTGGCCGTCTCCGTACCTTGCCGCGTAGAACGTTGTACACATCACGTCGTCCAGTTCGCACTGTCTCTCACCGAGCGCTGGACAGATCTGCGTCGGCCCGCATGTAAACAGGCCGCAACTTCATTCGCGTCCGAAGGAGTCCATAATGCGGCGCACCACCCGACCTGCCGCCACGGCAGTCACGATGACCACAGCCCTGGCCGCACTCGTCGCCCTGAGCGGCTGTACCGACGCGAGTTCCACCTCGGGGAACGCCGGCGGCAAGGGCACACTCACGCTCGGCATGACCCAGGACATCCAGGGCTGGGACCCGGTCAACCAGCCCAGCTACCAGGGTTGGGGCGCCTCGGCGGTGTACGACAAGCCCTTCCGGTGTGACGCTCAGGGCAAGCCCCAGCCTGCCGCCGCGAAGACCTGGAAATTCAAGTCGGACAACACCGGCGTGACGATGCACCTACGTCCGGGCATGAAGTTCTCCGACGGAACCCCGGTCAATTCGGCGGCGGTCAAGGCGTCGGTCGAGTACGCGGCGACACACGGCGCCAGCACAGCCCGCTTCGCCGGCATGAAGGTCTCCACGCCGGACAAGCTGACCGCCGTGATCTCCACGAAGCCGAACCCGCTGCTCACCGCACGTCTGTGCGACCTCGCGATAGCCAGTCCGAAGTACCTGGCCTCGGGCAACCGGAACAAGGCTCCGGTCGGCTCGGGCCCGTACACCCTCGACGCATCGGCGACGACCGGTGGCTCGGTCTACACCTTCGTCAAGAACGACGCGTACTGGGACGCCAAGTCGTTCCCGTACAAGAAGCTCGTGCTGAAGGTCATCACCAGCGAGACAGCGACGATCAACGCGCTCAAGACCGGGCAGATCGACGGCTCCCTCATCACGCAGGCGACGTACAGCCAGGCCAAGTCATCCGGACTGAAGATCCAGATGCAGCCGAGCGAGGTGGCCCGGCTCCTGCTGACCGACCACCTGGGCAAGAAGATCCCCGCTCTGGGCAACGTGGACGTCCGCCGCGCGATGAACATGGTGTTCGACAAGGACGCCATGGCGAAGAACCTCTTCCGAGGGCTGGCCACCCCGACCCCGCAGATCTTCCGTCCCGGCTCCGCGGCGTACATCAAGGACCTCAAGGACCCCTACCCCTACGACGTCGAGGCCGCGAAGGCCCTGATGAAGAAGGCGGGATATGCGAACGGCTTCAGCATCGAGATCCCGTACCTGCAGGGGCAGAACCTGGACGCGTTGATGCCGGTCGTCAAGCAGCAGCTGGGCCTGCTGAACATCAAGGTCAAGCAGGTCACCCTGTCCGGCCCGAACGCCATCAGTGAACTGCTCAGCGGCAAGTACCCCATCCCCATGTGGGTGCTCGGGAACTACGGCGAGTCGCGGCTGGACATCGCCGACTACATCCTGCCCGACGGCATCTGGAACGTCATGCACCAGACCGATCCGACAGTGGCCGGGCTCTGGGAAAAGATCCTGACCGACAACCCGCAGCAGTCGGCCAAGGATCAGCAGGCCATCAACCGCTACGTCGTCGACCAGGCCTGGTTCGTCCCGATGGTGTCCACGGGCACCATCTACGCCTACAACTCCAAGCTCAAGGTCCGGAAGTCCACCGACCCGTCCGGCCTGCACCCGCTCCTGTGGGACTTCCAGTAGCCCCACGCATGAACGATTGGAGTGACAGGTGTTGGGTTCTGTGGTGAAGAAGCTGGTCCGCTCACTGACGGTGCTGCTCGTGGTCAGCTTCGCGACGTTCGTCCTGATGTACGGCAACGGGCCGGGGATCGCGCGGGGTGTCCTGGGCACGAGGGCCAGCGAGGCCGACGTCCGGGCGGAGGTGGTCAGACTCGGTCTGGACAAGCCGCTCCTGGTGCAGTACGGCGATTGGCTCAAGGGCGTCGTCACGGGCAACCTCGGCGACTCGTTCTTCACGGGCCAGTCCGTGACCTCGGCCCTCTCCTCCCGGGTACCGGTGACCCTCACCCTGATCGTCCTGTCGCTCCTGCTGACAGCGGTGGCGAGCGTCCTCCTGGGCGTCGCCGCCGCCGTCCGCGGCGGGTGGTTGGACCGGATGGTGCAGTTCCTGTCCGTGCTGGGAGCGGCCGTGCCGGCCTTCATCATCGCGATCGGGCTCGTCTTCGCCTTCGCCGTCTCGGTCCGGCTGCTCCCGGCGACGGGGTACGTCTCACCGGACCAGAGCCTCAGTGGATGGCTCAAGTCGGTCACCCTCCCGGTCATCGCCCTCCTTGTGGGATCCATCGCCAACGCCGCCGCGCAGTTCCGCGGAGCGGTCCTGGACACGCTCTCCCAGGACTTCGTACGGACGCTGCGAGCGCGGGGGATCCCGGAATCGCAGGTCGTCTTCCGGCATGTGCTGCGCAATGCCGCCGGTCCCGGTCTCACCGCCCTGAGCCTGCAGACCCTCGGCCTCATCGGCGGGGCGGTGGTCATCGAGCAGGTGTTCGCTCTGCCTGGCCTGGGCGACCTGAGCAACACCTCGGCGCAGAAGGGAGACGTGCCGCTGGTGATGGGGTGCGTGCTGGTGACGATCGTGGTCGTGCTCGTCGTCAACCTGCTGGGCGACCTCGTCACGGCAGCGGTCAACCCGAAAGCGAGGACGCGATGACCACGACACCCCCGCTGGAGACGGCCGTTCTTGTGCAGGCGGCCGCGAAGAGGCGGTCTCTCTTCCGGCGACTGCTCACCAATCCGCAGGGCGCGGTCTGCCTGGTCTTCCTGCTCTTTGTGGTGTTCCTGGGCCTGTCCTGCTCCTGGCTGGCCCCGCACGGCCCGAACGTGACAGACCTCAGCGCCGTGGACGCGTCCCCGTTCAGTTCCGGGCACCTCCTCGGGGCGGACTCGACGGGGCGGGACATCCTGTCCCGGCTGATGTGGGGAGCCCGCCAGACGCTGCTCGCCTGTGTGGTGGTACTCGTCGTCTCCGTCGTACTCGGAGTGACCAGCGGCCTCGCTGCCGGCTTCTACCGCGGCAGGGTCGACGCGGTGTTGAACTGGGTTTCCGACGTCGTCATGTCGACGCCCGGCGTCATCCTGCTCATCGCGCTGTATGCCCGGACCGGGTCGAACATCGTCGCGGCCATGGCCGTCTACGGCCTCATCGTGGCACCGTCGTACTTCCGGCTGGTCCGGTCCGTCGTCCTCGGAGTCCGCAGCGAGCTGTATGTGGACGCGGCCAAGGTGGTCGGGCTCTCCGATCGGAGGATCGTCGGCCGCCACGTACTGTGGGCCGTTCGCGCGCCCGTCGTCATCCAGAGTTCGTTCGTCCTCGCGGCCGGGATCGCGATGGAAGCCGGCCTGGGCTTCCTCGGTCTGAGCAACCCCGCCAAGGCATCCTGGGGCGGCGTCCTGCAGGAGGCGTTCGGCAACATCTACAACAACAAGGCCGGTGTCCTGTGGCCGGCCCTCCTCATCAGTCTGACCGTCCTGGCGCTCGTCCTGCTCGGCAACGCCCTGCGCGATGTGCTCCAGTCGTCGGCCCACAGCAGGACGCTGTCCCCGCGCCGGCGCCGCGAACTGACCCGGCAGGCACAGGAGCAACGCCAGTCGACCACCACAGACCCCGCAGCCGCACCGGCCGAAGCGGTCCTGTCGATCCGCGGCCTGCGCATCGGCTACCCGGACGGCGAGAACAGCGTCCGCGAGGTCGTGCACGGCGTCGACCTGGACGTACGGCGGGGCGAGATCCACGGCCTGGTGGGCGAGTCAGGCTCCGGCAAGTCCCAGATCGCCTTCTCGACCCTGGGCATCCTGCCCCGCGAGGCGGTCGTCCTCGGCGGCAGCATCGTGCTGGACGGCAAGGACCTGCTGGCCGACGACCAGCAGCTGCGCGCGGCACGCGGCCGGCGCATCGCCTACGTGCCGCAGGAACCCATGTCGAACCTCGACCCCTGCTTCACGGTCGGCGCGCAACTCACCCACGGCCTGCGCGCGGTGAAGAAGATGTCCAAGCAGGAAGCGGAAAGGGAGCTGCTGAGACTGCTCGCACGGGTCGGCATCAAGGATCCCGAACGGGTCTTCCGCCAGTATCCGCACGAGATCTCCGGCGGCATGGCACAGCGCGTGCTCATCTGCGGCGCGGTGGCCTCGAACCCCGACCTGATCGTGGCCGACGAGCCCACCACGGCCCTGGATGTGACCGTGCAGGCCGAGGTACTGGAGCTGCTGCGCGAACTGCGCGACGAACGCGGTCTCGCCGTGATCCTCGTGACCCACAACCTCGGTGTCGTCGCGGACATCTGCGACACGGTCAGCGTCATGCGGGACGGCCGCATCGTGGAACGCAGCGACGTGGCCGCGCTCTTCGAGTCCCCTGCCGAGGACTACACCCGGGAACTGCTCTCGTCGGCACGCCGTGTCGAGATCGCGGAGGTATGAGGTGCCAGAGCCGGTACTGAAGGTCGACAACCTCGTCGTCCGCTACGGCAGCCGGAAGAGTGCCGGGACTACGGTGATCGACGACGTCTCCTTCGATCTGCGCGCCGGGGAGACACTGAGCCTGGTCGGCGAGTCCGGTTCGGGCAAGACGACCATCGGCCGTGCGGTCCTCGGACTCGCGCCGGTCACGGCAGGCTCGATCACCTTCCGCGGCGAGACCATCAGCAACATCTCCCGGGCCCGCCGACGCAAGGTCGCCCGCGACATCCAGGTCATCTTCCAGGACCCCTACTCGTCACTCAACCCGTCCATGCAGGTCGAGGACATCCTCGTCGAACCCCTCGTCGCAGCCGGGGCCGAGGCCGGCCGAACCCGCGTACGGGAACTGCTGGACGCCGTCGGTCTTCCGGCCGACTCCGGCGGGAGGTATCCGCGGGAGTTCTCCGGCGGGCAGCGGCAACGGATCGCGATCGCTCGCGCGCTCGCCCTCGATCCCTCGGTCATCATCTGCGACGAACCCACCAGCGCTCTGGACGTGACCACTCAGGCCCGCGTCCTCACGCTCCTGCAGGACATCCAGCGCCGGACGGGCGTGGCCTACCTGTTCATCAGCCACGACCTGGGCGTCGTGAACGAGGTGAGCGACCGGATCGCCGTCCTCCACCAGGGGCGCATCGCGGAGATCGGCAAGGCACACGACGTCGCGACGAACCCACAGCACCCCTACACCCGCAGGTTGCAGATGGCGGCTCCCGTCGCGGATCCGAAGAAACAACGCATCCGGCGCGCCAAGCGGCTGCAACTCGACACCGCAGAGCTTTCCGACCTCAAGGGGAACTCATGAAGACACACGGAACGGCCGGTGACGACAGGTCGCACGGTTCCCCGGCAGGGGCATGGTCAAGACGCCATTTCGTCCGCAACGCGACAGCCGGCGCCGTGGTGGTGCTGGGCGCGTCGTCGATCCAGGTCCCCAGCGCCGCGGCCGCATCCCGGCCGCAGTGCACGGCGCGCGTCACCGGCGGGCCGATATGGGTCACACCCGACTGCGACGACCCCCTGTACAACCAACCTGTGATCGACAGCGAGGCGAACCTCACCACACCGGTGCCGCACCGCAAGGTCTCGGGCCACTTCGCGGGCACTGACAAGAAGTTCACCCTCTGCCTCCCCTTGAAGCGGCAGTGGCAGGGCCGCTTCTTCCACAAGGTGTATCCGCTGCAGGACGAGAACCCAGCCGCCGAGGACATCGCCTTCGGAGTGGACAGCGGCGCCTACGTCGTGCAGACGAACGGCGGCATCGGCTACCGCGTGGACGCGGCCACGGCCAAGTTCTCCCGGACGTACGCGGCGCGGTACTACGGCTCGAAGCGACGTATCCACGGCTACGTCTACGGCGGCAGCGGAGGCTCCTACCAGACCATCGGCGCCATCGAGAACACCTCGGGCGTGTGGGACGGCGCGGTGCCCTTCATCCCCGGCACGCCGGCCGCCGTCCCCAATAGCTTCACCGTCCGCGCCCTGGCCCGGCTCGTCCTGCGCGACAAGGCACCTCTGATCGCCGACTCGGTGGCACCCGGGGGCAGCGGCGACCCGTACGCACACCTCAACCAGGTGGAGCGGGCCATGCTGCGAGAAGCCACGCGAATGGGTGTTCCGCTCCGGGCCTGGGAGGACTATCGCTACGTGCTGGGGCTGACCGCCCCCGACGGCCTCCTCGGGTTCACGGCCCTCGTGCGCAGTATGGATCCCACCTACGCGGACGATTTCTGGGGCACGCCGGGCTACCTCGGCACCGAGCAGTCGCCCCTCGGCGATCTGATCCGTGCCGCGCGAATCGACCATCAGACCACGGTCAAGCAGATCAACCGGGACACCCAGAACAAGCCGACGAGCCTTGTCCTCGACACCGCGCCGTCCCAGCCGGACACAACGGGACTGGATTTCAGCGCCTACGAAAGCGACGGCACGACGGTCATCGGAACGCTGTCGGGTTCATTCGACCCGACCACGCGGGTCCTCACCCTCGACAGCGGGAACAACGCCGGGGTGCTGGCCGCCCTCGGTACCGGCGACAAGCTGCACATGGGCAACCGATGGTCCCTCGCCTTCCGCGCCTACCACCGCTACCAGGTTCCGACCCGTCCCGGCTTCTACGCCTGGGACCAGTACCGGGGATCCGACGGGCAGCCCCTCTACCCGCAGCGCAAGGTCCAAGTCGGCCCCGCCATCTCCGCGTCCACCAGCGGCGGCGGCACGCACACGGGCAGGATCAACGGCAAGGTCATCGTCGTCGCCAACCTCCTCGACACCGACGCCTACCCCTGGCCCGCCGACTGGTACCGCGCGCGGGTCAAGGAAGCCCTCGGCGAGGGATACGACGACAGCTTCCGCCTCTGGTTCAACGACAACGCCGACCACCTCGAAGGCCCCGTCACCGGCGCCCGCGCGGCCCGGCTCGTCGAGTTCACCGGCATCCTGCAGCAAGCGCTACGCGACCTGAGCAGCTGGGTGGAGAAGGGTGTGGCACCGGCGCGCTCGACTCCCTATGCCGTGGAGGACAGCCAGGTCGAGGTGCCAGGAAATGCCACGGCTCGCCGGGGAATCCAGCCCGTCGTCGATCTGACCGTCGACGGCACCGACAGGATCGATGTGGCCGTCGGCCGGTCCGTCACCTTCAAGGCCAGGATCGAGGTCCCGCCCGCCGCCGGCCGCATTGTGACGACGGAATGGGACTTCGCCGGCACCGGCACCTTCACGCCCAAGTCCTTCGGGCTGTCTCGCCGAACCGTCGAGGTGAGCCAGACGTTCACCTACTCCAAGCCGGGCACGTACTTCCCGGTGCTGAGGGTGGCGGCGCAACGGCAAGGCGACACCGCAACCCCCTTCGCCCAGGTGGCGAACCTCGGCCGGGTGCGCGTCGTCGTCCACTAGAGATCCCCTTTCGCCTCCACCAGGTCCTGCGCACAAGATGCGTCCGGTTGCGGCACGTCAGTCTGAGGCCAGCTGGGACAGATCTCGGCGAGTTTGTCCGCGAGGGCCGGCTCCGCCGCGGACGTGCAGGCCAACGCCGGCGCGGGACGTCCTCTACGTCGCGTCGGGAGCTGTTGAGGGGGCGGCTTCCGACCGGCTTTGCCTGCGGAGCCGACGCTGAACAGACGAGAGGAGAGTTCCGCGTGGCAGATCGTGAAGTCATCCTCCGGCCAGAACGTGCCGGAGGACTTGGCCGGGGTGGCGGACATCTATGTCCACTACGTCCTGAACACGGTGGCTACATTCGAAGTCGAGCCCCCCTCGGCCGAGCGTTGGCTGCAACGGTTCGAGGACCTCGGCGCTCGGGGGCTGCCTTTCCTGGTGGTGGTCGCGGCGGATGAGGTGGCGGGTTACTCCTATGCCGCGCCGTGGCGCCCCAAGCCCAGCAACCGGCACGTGGCAGAGGACGCCGTCTACCTCTCGCCGAAGTACGTCGGCCGCGGCCTGGGCACGAAACTGCTGGAAGCACTGGTGAAAGCCTCCGCCGGGTGCGGCCTGCGCCAGATGATCGCGGTGATCGCCGACACCGGGGACGATGCCTCACCGCCCTGCATCGCCGCTTCGGCTTCCAGCACGTGGGCCGACTGACTGCCGTCGGTCACAAGGACGGCCGTTGGCTGGACACCATCCTCATGCAGCGCGACCTCATCACCGACGCGACCCCATGACCGCGGCGGCGAGGCCGCGGGGCAATGACGCACAGACAGATGATGAGTACCCGGTCCTGGCCTCCAGTGTCGGCGTAGCTCAGGTTCGGCATTCCGGCAGCCTGCGGCCGTACGCCGCCCCCCTTACAGCCTCCTGCGACTGCGCCGACGCAAGCCCTTGACACATCGCTGGCTCATTCCTAGCGTGATGTGCATGCCTACTCATAGTCGAATAGACATTCAAAATCGGCGTGAGCCGATCTACGGCGCAGGCGTCTGGCACTTCGCCACCTACGTCGACCGCTACGCCACGGACGGATACGGCGGCCCGCGCACCGTCCTCGAAGCCATCAAGCTGGCCGGAGCGGTCGATGGCCTGTCCGTCCTCGACCTGAACTGGCCCTTCCCTCCCGGCGACATCAGCACGGCCGAAGTACGCGCCGCGCTGGCCGAGCAGCAACTGCGCGCCATCGCGGTGACGCCGGAGTTCTACACCGGCAAGTTCGCCAAGGGCGGTTTCACCAACCCCGATCCCGCCGTCCGCCGGAAGGCCATCGACCTGGTCGCAGCGTCCGCCGAGGTCGGTCGCGAACTCGGCGTGGACTACGTCAAGATCTGGCCGGGACAGGACGGCTACGACTATCCCTTCCAGGCCGACTACACCGACCTGTGGGCCAAGTCGGTGGACGCGCTGCGCGAGCTCGCCCAGTCGTTCCCGGACCTGAAGTTCGCGATCGAGTACAAGCCGCGTGAGCCGCGCAACCGGATGGTCTTCTCCTCCGTGGCACGCACCCTGCTCGCGATCCAGGACATGGGCGTGGACAACGTCGGTGTCCTGCTGGACTTCGGCCACTCCCTGTACGGCGGCGAGACCCCGGCCGAGGCAGCACGGATGGCGATCGCTCGCAACAAGCTGTTCGCCATCGACGTCAACGACAACTTCCGCGGCTGGGACGACGACATGGTCGTCGGCTCGGTGCACCTGCTGGAGACCTTCGAGTTCTTCTTCGCGCTGCACGACGCCGGCTGGCAGGGCGTCTGGCAGCTGGATCAGTTCCCCTTCCGCGAGGACCCGGTCGAGGCCGCACGCACCGGCATCCGGACCATGCGCGCCTTCCACCAGGCGCTGGGCTACCTCGACCGGGACGAACTGGCCGCCGCCCAGTCGGCGCAGGACGCCCTGGGCGCGCAGCGCATCGCGAAGCGGGCGCTGTTTCGTGCGCTCGCGGAAAGTGAATCCGAGTGACCACCACCCTGGAAACCATGGCTCCGCTGCGGCCCGACGAGGACGCTGCCCGGATGTACCACCAGCGCAGCGCCCAGTTGCGGGCGGCATCGCCGACCGAGGCCGCCCGGGCCCTCGCCGAGATCTCGACCTCCGTCCGCCGTGACATCCTCACCACGATCCAGTCGGCGGGCATGGGCCACGTCGGCGGTGACCTGTCCGTGACCGATCTGCTGGTCACGGCTCTGTGGGGGACCTTGCGGATGCATCCGTCCGAGCCCGAGCATCCCCAGCGCGACCGCTTCGTCCTGAGCAAGGGGCACTGTGCCGCGGCGCTGTACTCGACGTTGGCCTCCTGTGGGTTCTTCCCGCGGGCCCGCCTCAGCGAGTTCATGGCCCCGCTGTCGCCGCTCAACGGTCATCCCGCCCGGCTGAAGGTCCCCGGTGTGGAGACCAACACCGGTCCGCTCGGACACGGCTTCCCGGTCGCCACTGGTATCGCACTCGGAGCGCGACTGCGCGGCCAGACGTGGCGGACCATCGTCGTGCTGGGCGACGGAGAGATCCAGGAAGGCAGCAACTGGGAGGCCGCGATGACAGCCGCCCACTACGAACTGGCCGACCTGACGGCTGTGGTGGACCGCAACCGGCTGCAGCAGGGCGCCCGTACCGAGGACACCAAGTCCCTGGAGCCGCTGGACGCGAAGTGGGCCAGCTTCGGGTGGGAGGTCCGTGTCATCGACGGCCACGACCACGAGGCGATCAAACAGGCGTACGCGCCGTCGACCACGGGTCGCCCGGTCGCGGTGATCGCCAACACCGTCAAGGGCAAGGGTGTCTCGTTCATGGAAGACCGCGTCGAGTGGCACCACAAGGTGCCCACCGATGAACAGGTCCGACTCGCGCTCGAGGAGCTGAACCGATGACCGCCGTGGCCGCGCAGACCCCCACGTTCGACTGCCGGGCGGACTTCGCCGACGAGCTTGCCGTACTGGCCCGCGCCGATGAGCGGATCGTGGCGGTGTGCAATGACTCGGTGGGCTCCAGCAACCTCGTCCAGTTCCGTGAGGAGTTCCCCATCCGGCTGGTCAACGTGGGCATCGCGGAGCAGGACATGGTCGGTGTGGCGGCCGGCCTCGCCAACGCCGGGTTCGTTCCGTTCGTGTCCGCCGCGACGCCCTTTCTGACGGGGCGTGCGCTGGAACAGATCAAGGCTGACATCGCCTACACCTACCGGCATGTCGTGCTGTGCGGGCAGAGCCCCGGCATGGCCTACGGCGAGCTCGGCCCCACCCATCACGGCATCGAGGACCTCTCCTGGATGCGTGCGATACCCGGTCTGGAGATCATCGTTCCCGCGGATCCTGCGGAGACCCGCAGCGCGGTGCGCTGGGCCGCCGCATCGGGCAAGCCGACCTACATCCGCGTTCCCCGGTTCAAGGTCCCCGCTGTCACTCCCGAGGGCACGCCGTTCGAAGCCGGCCGGGCCGCCTGTCTCGCCGACGGCACCGATGTCACCCTGATCGCCGTGGGCACGATGGTCTCGCGTGCGCTGCAGGCAGCCGAAATCCTCGGGCGGCAGGGGGTCTCGGCCCGCGTGCTCAACATGACGTTCGTCGAGCCACTCGACGTGGCTTCCGTGGTGGCCGCCGCCCGGGAGACCACTGCCATCGTCACCGCGGAGGAAGGGCTCCTCTCCGGTGGTCTGGGAGCCGCGGTCGCCAAGGTCGTGGCCGAGCACGACCCTGTCCCGGTGCGCATGTTGGGCGTGCCCACCTTCGCCCCGACCGGCAGCGCGTCCTTCCTTCTCGACCATTTCGGCCTGAACGCCGAAGGCATCGCCGCCGCCGCGCGCGAGGCCCTTGGACGGGCCTGATGAAGCCGCACGTTCTCGCCATCGATCAGGGCACCAGCTCGACCAAGGTGCTGCTCCTGGACGCCGCCGGCGAGGTCGTCTCCCGGGCGAGCGCGCCCCTGTCGCAGTCCCACCCGGGCCCCGGCCTGGTGGAGCAGGACGCTCTGGCGCTCCTGGGCAGTGTGCGCACTGCGGTCGCCGACTGCATGAAGGCCGCTGACCCGCGCTCCGTGGCCGGCGTGGCGCTGAGCACCCAGCGTGAGTCGGTTGTCCTGTGGGACGCGGTGACCGGCCGGCCCGTCGCTCCTTTGGTCAGCTGGCAGGACCAGCGTGGATCCGAACGCGCCGACCGCCTCGCCCGCGCAGGGATGGGCGAGGCGGTCAGGCGACGCACTGGTCTTCCGCTCGACCCGATGTTCTCGGCCCTGAAAATGGGAGCACTCCTCGACCAGCACGATCCTTCCCGCGCACTCAGCGGCGCCGGCCGCCTACGGCTGGGCACCGTGGACGCGTATCTCCTGCACGCGCTGACCGGGGAGCTGGTCACCGAGGTCGGCAACGCTTCCCGAACCCAACTGGTCAACCTCACGACAGGTGAGTGGGACGACGAACTGCTCGGCCTGTTCGACGTTCCGCGCCCGGCTCTGAGCCGGATCGTCGCGTCCAACGGGCCCTTCGGCGGACTGCGCGGACTCGCCCCGCTGCTCGACGGCACCCCGGTGCTCGCGGTCATGGGTGACTCGCACGCCGCGTTGTTCGCCCACGCCGGCTGGCGGCCGGGCATCGTCAAGGTCACCTACGGCACCGGCTCGTCCGTCATGACGATTACGGACTCGACCGAACCGGTGGAGCAGGTGTGCAGCACGATCGCCTGGTCCACCGGCCGGCCGGCCTTCGCCCACGAGGCCAACATCCGCTCCGCCGGGCGTACCGTCACATGGCTGGCACAGCTGCTCAATACCTCCCCCGACGAGCTCATCCGGCTCGCGGCCGGCGCGGACGCGGGCGGTGTGACGCTGGTCCCGGCGTTCGGCGGCATCGGAGCGCCCTGGTGGGACGCCGACGCCATACCCGTACTCGCCGGATTCGGCCTGGGCAGTGGCCGTGCCCATCTGGCGCGCGCCGCGCTGGAATCGGTCGCCTACCAGGTGGCGGACGTCCTCGCCGTGCTGCCCGGCCTGCATCAGGTCGTCGCCGACGGAGGCCTGAGCCGCAGCGACGCGCTCATGCAACTGCAGGCCGACGTCGCAGACGTGGCTGTGGCACGCGCCCGGCACCACGAACTCTCCGCCGCGGGAGCCGCCCAGCTGGCTGGACTCGAGCTGGGCCTGTGGATGACAGGTGACTTGGAGGAGCGCGCGGACAGCGATATGAAGATCTTCACCTCCGGTTGGGACGACGCACAGCGCCGCAGCGCGGTCGCACGATGGCACCGGTGTCTTGAGACCGCGCGCGGCCTCGGGAAGGGCGGTGGCCACGGGCCGTCATGAATACAGCTGAGCTGCGAGGCCAGAGCTGGGGGGCTGAAGCACGTTCCGCCACGTGGTCCGACGATAGTGTGTTCGGCGGCGATGATGTGCGGCCCGGCGCCGGCCTGGCCGCCAGAGCGAGGAGGAGGGTGGCACGATGGCGGCAGCGTCATCCACTCCCAGCCCTGACCACATGCGGCTGCTGGTCAAGGTGGCTCGCATGTACCACGAGCGCGGCCTGCGGCAACCCGAGATCGCGGCGCGTCTCAGCATGTCCCAGCCCCGGGTCTCGCGTCTGCTGAAGGAGGCGGTCGATCGCGGTGTCGTGCGCACCGTGGTGATCTCCCCGGACGGCGTACACGCCGAACTCGAAGAAGCCCTCGCGGAACGGTACGGGTTGCGTGACGTGGTCGTGGTGGAGGTGGAAGGCGCGGGACTGGATGTGATCCCCGCTCTGGCCGCGGCAACCGCCACCTATCTCGACGCCACACTCAAAGGAGGAGACGTCATCGGCATCTCCTCCTGGAGCGCCACCCTCCTGGAATCCGTCAAGGTCATGCGTGCCCAGACGCCGTCCACGGCACAGGAAGTCGTGCAGATGGTCGGCGGGTCCGGCAGCCCGGAAGTACAGCTGCACGCCACCCGGCTGACCAGCCGTCTGGCGGAACTCACCGGAGCGCGCCCGGTGTTCGCTCCGTCCGCCGCGCTGGTCGGCAGCAGGGAACTGCGAGACCTGCTGTCGCGGGAACCGGCGATGGCGGAGGTCATGCAGGCGTGGTCCCGCGTCACCCTGGCCGTCCTCGGTATCGGCCCGATCGAGCCGTCGCCGTTGCTGCGCCTTTCAGGCAACGCCATTACCTCAGAGGACCAACAGCAACTCAAACGACTAGGTGCCGTCGGTGACGTCTGCGCCCGCTATTTCGACGCGGATGGAGTTGCCGTCGACGCGCCGTTCAACGACCGCATCATCGGCATCGAACCGGACCGGCTGCGTGCGGTGGAACGACGGATAGGCATCGCCGGCGGGACCCACAAGATCGCAGCGGTCCGGGGGGCAGCCCGTGGCGGGTGGATCAACATTCTGATCACCGATGCCGAGGTGGCGCGGGCCCTCCTGGCGGATTGACAACACGTGTGGGGGTCCGGTGACTCACGGGTTCACCTTGTGCGTGCGGTTGTGGCCGTTGCCGTGGAGACAGGGGGTCAGAGGCGGCCGAGCGGATGGTCCGAACCGCCATCGAGGAGAAGGCCCGGGGCCTGGGTTCCATCCGCGCTGAGCCAGCGGTCGCACTGGGTTGTGCCGAAGGCTCCGTAGGGGTAGTGCCGGGGACCGGGGCGACCCTCAGCCGCCGAGTCCGTCCACCGCCCAGGTGTACGCGGCGAGCGCCGCGCGGAGACTGAGACGTCCCGCGCCCGAGCTGCAGCTCCTCCAGCTCGTCGTCGGTGAGGTCGTCGACCCAGGCCTCCATCCGCTGCTGCTCGGCCTCTTCCTTGTTGCGCAACTGCTGCTCGTATAGTCGAGTTCGTCCTCGTCCCGGATCCAGTGGCGCACGGCTGCGTCCTGCTCGCGCCGCGCCTGGGCCTCCTCGACGACGCCGTAGGGTCCGGAGTCGGCGGCGTAGCCGCAGGGCTGGCCGCCTTGTTCTGGTTGAACGCCAACCCGTACTGCAGCAACCGACCAGAGACAGGCGCCCGCCGGGACGTCGCAGCCCCGGAACGCCGGTGACCCGCGCGCCGGTCGGCGGGGACAGGCCGTGGCTGGCCCGGGGTGGCGTCACCGGCCGCCGGTCTTGCGGAGGAGGACCTTGAGGGCTTCGCGTGCATCCCGGCGACGCTGGGATCGCGGGCCAGCGATGCGGTCAGCGCGACCGCGGCGATGGTGCCGGTGTACACCGCGGCGGCGACGCCGGCAGGCAGCAGGGCGCCGTTGAGAAGCTGAGGCAGGGCGGACATGGGCAGGCACCTTCCGAGATGGGCCCGCGTGGCGGGCTGGGTGGTGCTGCCCATGGCCACCCGCGCCAAGAACCAGGGCATGGCCGACGTCTCCATCGCCATCGCCGGCGCCACCGGGGGCTTCAGCTCCGGCCTCGTCGTCTCCGCCTCCGGCTACCCCGTCCTCGCCCTGACCGGCGGCATCCGCTCGCCGTCCTCCCCGCGATCGCCCCCAGTGCGAGCAGCCGGTGACCCGGCCGGCCCCGTCGGGGGAAGCCGGCCGCCCTCACCGTCGACGGCACCGGACACCGTCGTCCACGTCTTCGCCAGAACCTCATCCGCCCGATGCTGAACTCGACAGAGACCGCCAACCCGTCCTCGGCGGCCTCCAGCCAATGGAGGCGGTGCGGTGGATCAGCTGCGGTGCCACGCCGGTGCGGTCACTTCCAGCCGCTGTCCGATGGCGCCGTCGCTGTCGGCTCCGTTTCTTGGGCGGCCGCTTGCTTGTGCTCGATGAGGGCCGTGGTACCGGCTACCACCGCAGAAAGAGCCACGGCGGCGGACAGCATGGTCGACTTACGGCTGACGTCGCCCCGCAGGCCCGCGGCCAGGAAAGCGGCGGCATCGACCGAGTCCATGACGATGTTCACCGCAAGAAAATGCTGCTGCTGGGGCCGGGTGAAACTGTCCATCCGTTGCAGTCCAAGCCCGAGAGCAGCGTTGCGGATCGCGAACATCCGCGAATAAGGGATAGCGGGGGTACCGCTAGCCGTGAGCTGGAAAAACTGCGCGGCCAGCCGCGGGGTGAACAAGTGGGTGGCCGCGACGATGAAGCGCCCGGTCGTCAGCGCCCTGCGGGAAGGAACCAGGTGGAGGGGGAATTTGGACATGGAGAATCCTTTCAATCCGGAACGGGCGGGTCAGTTGTTCAGGAGGTGGCGGGTCAGGAATTCGACCTGGTCCGCAACGACGGCGTCGAACGCCGGCAGGCCGCTCATCCTGGGACGCTTCAGCGCGAGTGGGGGCGGGCGAGGCCCGAAGCGGCGTCGAGGCTGTCGATGGCGGTTCGGGCCTCGGACACCGCGGCGGCGATCGCGGCGGCGGCCTGCCCGGCTTGTTCGGGCGTGTGGGACGGCATGACCTGTAGGCGCAGTCTGGCGGAGCCGCTTGGCACCACGGGGTATTCGACGACCATGGCTGCCACTCCGCGCGGGCGCAGATTGCGGTGTGTGAGGCGTGCTACGCGTTCGTCGCCGATGACGGCGGGAACGATCGGACCCGGGCTGCCCAGGCAGGCCAGTCCGTGGTCGGCCAGAGCTTCACGCAGTGCCGACGCGGCGCCGAGTGTCTGCCGGCGCAGCCGTGCTCCTTCCGGGGACATCGCGATCCGCAATGCGGCGTTGGCTGCCGCGGCCTGGGCGGGCGACAAGGCGTTGGAGAAGACGTGCGAGGTGGCGTAGGTCTCGATGTAGCTTCGGACGGCGGGCGAGGCAGTGGCCACAAAGCCTCCGTTGGAGGCGAAGGTCTTGGAGAAGCTGCCCATCACCAGGTCGACTTGGCCGGCGAGCTGTTGGATCCCGATCTGGCCCTGCCCTCCGGGGCCGGTGGATCCGAGGTCGTGGGCGACGTCGACGAGGAGGGTCGCCTCGTACTCGTGGCAGATGTCCTGGAGCCGGGCGAGGTCGGGGCTGTCGGCGTCCATGGAGAAGAGGCCTTCGGTGACGACCAGAATGGCGTGGTGGGGATTCCGGTCGCGCAGTTCGCGGAGTACGGCGTGGACGGCTTCGTTGTCCAGGTGCGGCACCCGGTGGACGTTGCGCGAGGCGGCGTGGGCCCCCTGGGAGAGGCTGGCGTGGGCATAGTGGTCCATGACCACGTGGTCGTAGTGGCGGACCAGGGCGTTGATCGCTCCGTACGCGGCGGCCCAGCCGGTCGGGAAGAGGACGACATGGTCCGTTTCCACGAGTTCGGCGATGCTCTGTTCAAGGCGCCGGGAATGGACGGTGTTGCCGATGGCCGCTGCCGAACCGGCGCTGTGCACACCGAACTCAGCGATGGCGGCGGTCGCCGCCTCGACCACCTCGGGGTGGTTGCTCAGCCCCAGGTAATCCTGGGAGGCGAAGTTGATCCCCTCCAGAACCCGCCCACCGGCATCGAGGAGCTGGGTCGTGGACAGCGGCGCAGCGGCAAGGGTCCTGGAGTACAGCCACGTCTCCGATTCGACGCGGGCGCTGTACCAGCGGTGGAACGGCTCCACCCGCTCCAGTAGTCGGCTGCCGGCCGGGGAGGCGAAGCTGCGCACCGTGTGAGTGAGTGCCAGGTGCTCGTCCTCCGCCGTGTCCTGTGCGGCGAACGGGTTGCTGTCGGACGCCACGGTCGGTTCGTCCGCCGGAGGGGCGACGCTGGAGTTCGAGGACAGGATGCGCTGCATGCTGTCGACGGAGAAGACGGCGTCGGGGTCGACCGTGTCGCTGAACACTCCGAGGAGCGTGCTGGCGTGGCGCAGGTCGGCGCTCACCGCGCGGAACAGGTTGACCTCAGAGGCCTCCGCTGCCCGCATCTCGGCCTGGGAACAGACGAAGTCGTAGTACTTCCAGCTGTCGAGGTGACGGCGCTCGCGGTAGTCCGACAGCGACCTCGTGAGGTCGTCTCCGGCGGCGAGGGCGGGGCCAATGGTCTGGGCGAGCAGTTCGGCGTCCCTGAGGGCGTGCGTCATACCGCTGGCGGTGGCTTGGTCCTTGAACGATGCCGCATCGCCGACCAGAGCCCAGCCGTCGCCGGACACCTCGCGGATGAAGGGGGTCTGGTCGTTGGTCATGAAGAATCCGCAGACGCGTGTCGCGCCGTCGACCAGGGCCGCCATGTCTGGGCTGACGTAGTCCAACGCCTGGGCGAAATGGGCCGCGCTGTCCTGCCGGAAGGCCTGGTACCAGTCACTGGGGCCGTAGACCAACGCCATCGTCTGGCCGCCGCTGGTCGGGCTTAAAGCCATACCGAGACGCCCCCGGCGCCGGAGCGTGGGAACCTTCAGAAGGTGGCTGTCGAGGTATGTGTAGCAGGCGAAGGATCCGTTCCGCCGCACGTCCTTGCGCGCGGCGCCTGCCAGCCGTGCCACGTGCGAGCGGCGGCCGTCGGCGCCCACGACGATCCTGGCCCGCTCGGTCGTCTCGGGCCCGTCGGGGCTCGACCGCCACCGCACGCCCACCACCCGGCCGTCCTCCTCGACCAGTTCGGTCATCCGCGCGCCCTGCCGGACCTCGACGCCGCACTCAGCCGCGTACGCGAGCAGCAGGTCGTCAAGCATGTCGCGGCGGGCGGAGAATGAGGCGTTGACGACGTCCTTGTCGTCCCCGTGCAAGCTGCGGAATCGGTTACGCAGGTCCTCCTCCGCCACTCCGGAGCGGATGCTGACGCCTTCGATCACCAGGTCCACCTCCTCGAAGAAGGGGGCCACCGGGACGAGGCGGTCCAGGACGCCGAGTCGAGCCAGGTAGCTGGCGCCGCGGGGCCACATGAAGTGCGTCGAAAGCACGTCCTTGGGAAAAGTGTCCTTCTCCAGGAGGAGGACACTTCGCCCTTGTTTGCTGAGATGAGCTGCCGTGGCGGCGCCCGCCAGGCGCCCGCCCACCACTACGACGTCATACATGATGCTCCTTCAACATGCCTGGTTTATCTGCTTGCTCAAGTACGTTGATCAACAATGACGCCGGTACGCGGTCCGCGCCGGCATCGAAGCCACCCCCTCCCAGAACGTCCGCGCCTACGGCCGGCGCCGAACCCGCTACCGAGGCCCACCGAAAACGCACATCGGGCACCTCCTGACCGCACCGATCTGCAACGTCACCCGCATCGCCGACTGGATCGCCGAACCGACCCCCCGACGGGCACCAAGCCACTTCCACGCCCTCTGCACCGCCCACGGCTGACCCCGGCAAGATCACCAACAGAGTCACGGCATTGGCCCCAGGTCGAAACGGCTGCTTGCCTGCGGCTTCGCGGGAGACGGGAGCCCACTCGGCCCACTCGGTGAGGTGTTGCCGGGGGAAGGGTTTTCCCTGGGGTTCAGAGCTCGGCGACGGTGCGTCGCAGGAAGCCCGGCGCGATGCGCAGCATGGCGGGCATGACTTTCGTCTGACCGGGGAATGCCATGTTCCGCCTCCGCCGAAGAGCCTTCATCGTGACCGCCGCCACCTGCTCGGGAGTCAGTTTCTTCCCCGTGGCTTCGGCGTTCATGGGCGTGTCCGTGGACGGTGGGAGGACCTCGAGGACATGGGTGCCCTGCGGGGCGAGTTGACGGCGCAAGCCATCCGCAAAGCCGTGCAGGCCGGCCTTCACCGCGCCGTGGGTAGGCGCGCGAGTGGGCGAGACCAGAGCGAACCCCGAGGTGATGAGTACGATCGCGTCGGGCTCTGGCCACCGCTCGAGCACTTCACCCGTCAAGTGGATGGGGGCGGTGAGGTTCAACGCCACCTCGGCATCGAGCGTCGCATTCGGGTTCTTGCCGGCGGCATAGTCTCGTTCCTCGAACGTACCGGCATTGTTGACCAGCACGTCCAGACGCCCGAAGCGATCAGCGACTGCTTGCAGCAGCGCTGCCCGATCAGCCGCGTTCGTCACATCAGCCCGCACGGCCAGCGCCTGCGGGTGGGCCTGCGCGAATCGGTCAAGCGCAGCCTGCGAACGTCCGCAAACGACGACAGACGCCCCGAGCTCCACGAAGGATTGCGCGAGGCTCAAGCCGATGCCTGAGGTTCCGCCA
>NZ_JAGMUK010000081.1 GCF_019049245.1 Streptomyces sp. AC555_RSS877
AGAGACCCGGCCGCCCTGTGCAGAGCATAGGTGCTGCCTGCGGTGGCGGCGCGCTCGAACCAGGGCAACGCCTCTTCCAGCCGACCCGCGTCCACCAGATACCCGGCCGCCCTCTGCAGAGCATGGGTGTCGCCTGCGGCGACGGCGCGCTCGCACCAGGACAATGCCTCGTTCAACTGTCCGGCCTTCGCCAGTCGCCCGGCCACCGTCCATAGGACGTGTATGTCGCCGGCCTCGGCGATACGCTCGAACCGGGACAATGCCTCGTTCAACTGTCCGGCCTTCGCCAGTCGCCCGGCCGCCCACCACAAAGCACCGGCGCCGCCTGCGGTGGCGGCGCGCTCGCACCAGGACAGCGCCTCCTCCAGCCGACCAGCATGCCCCAACCACTCGGCCGCTGTCCGCAGAGCGTGGGTGTCTCCTGCGGCGGCGGCGCGCTCGAACCAGGGCAACGCCTCCTCCAGCTGACCAGCCCACGCCAACCACCCGGCCGCTGTCCACAGGGCACGAGTGTCGCCTGCGGCGGCGGCGCGCTCGCACCAGGACAGCGCCTCCTCGACCCGACCAGCACGCCCCAGATGCTCGGCCGCCGTCCGCAGAGCACGAGTGTCGCCTGCGGCGGCGGCGCGCTCGCACCAGGACAGCGCCTCCTCCAGCCGACCAGTGTCCACCAGATACTGGGCCGCCGTCCGCAGAGCCGTGATGTTGCCTGTGGTGGCAGCATGCTCGAACCAGGGCAACGCCTCTTCCAGTCGGCCTTCGTCCACCAGGTGCTTGGCCGCCGTTAGCAGAGCACTGGTGTGGCCTGCGGTGGCGGCGCGCTCGCACCAGGACAGCGCCTCCTCCACCCGGCCTGCGTCCACCAGATACCTGGCCGCTATCCGTGGGACATAAGTGTGGCCTGCGGCGGCGGCGCGCTCGAACCAGGACAGCGCCTCGTCCGGTCGACCTGCGTCCACCAGGTGCTTGGCCGCCGTTTCCAGAACAAGGGTGTGGCCTGCGGCGGCGGCGCGCTCGAACCAGGACAGCGCCTCGTCCAGTCGACCTGCGTCCACCAGGTGCTTGGCCGCCGTTTCCAGAACAGGG
>NZ_JAGMUK010000008.1 GCF_019049245.1 Streptomyces sp. AC555_RSS877
CGTACGACGCAGGGAGTTGCCGAGGGTGTAGCCGAAGCCCGGCTCCAGCGGCTCGATCACGAACCGGGAGCGGAACTCGTCGACGACCTCTTCGGTCAGGGACGGACGCTGAGCAATGAGCACGAGGTGTTGCCTCCAGTGGTTTGGCGACCGCTATGTGACGCCGTGGACACCATGAAGGGTACGGGGGGTACAGGCGACGTGGTCTCCGCCGAGGCCGAACCGCCGGTGGCGCCGCTCGGGCGAGGGGGTCCGGTGCCTCCATTCCGCCCGTCACGCCCCGGCCGAGGGCGGCCGGACAGGCGGCGGGACCACGACCGGGTGGTGTGGTGAAGGGGGCGGCGCCCGCCCCCTGGACGCCCTCTTGACGCCGGCCGGGGCGCGAACGACACTCCAAAGGGGAATCCTAGTGAACAGGTAGGGAAACATGGGGCGCCTTGGACCGGTCACCGCAGACGTGAGCCGTACGTCCGGGCAGTCACCCCTTCTGACCTCCCGCCGCCACATCGATCTGCAGCGCGTGTGCAGCGCGATCAGGCCCCTGGGCTGAGCCCGGCCTCCTCCACGCCCCGACGGCCGCCGTCGCCGTCGCACGCGGGGAGGGCCGCCCTCGCACCGCCCGACGACGCTTCCGCCGCGCGTACGTCCACGCACCCACCCGGGGAGAACCATGTCCGTCACACCGCTCGCCACCGTCTCCTCCGCACAGCCCGCCCCCGCATTCCGGGGGAGGATCGGCAGGGACGCGCGCAGCGGGCACTACGCCGTGCCCCGCCGCTATCGCCTCCACCTGTCGCCCACGTGTCCCGACGGCCTCCGCATCGCCGTGACGCACAGCCTGCTCGGACTCGACGACGTCTGCCCCGTGACGCTTCTGGGCGCGGTCCCCGACTGTCCCGACGGGGGACACTCCGCACTCCGCCCGCTGTACGAGGCGAGCGTGCACCGGTACACCGGTGCGGCCGCCGGGCCGGTGCTCAGCGACGACTGGTCGGGGCGGATCGTCAGCACCCACGCCCCCGACATCACCCGCGACCTGGCCCGGCACTTCGGGGGCGGCCGTTCGGTGCTGTACCCGTGCGGGGCGGAGTCGGAGATCGAGGCCGTGGAGCGGCTCTGCGCGCAGGGCGTCGAGCAGGCCGCGCAGGCGGCGGGGGCGGCGGGCCCGGACAGCGGGGCGCGTGACGTGGCGCTCGACAGGCTGCTGGAGGCGCTGGGATCGCTGGAGCGCTGGCTCGTCGGACGCGAGTACCTGATCCGTAATCACGTCACCGCAGCCGACGTCGAGTTGTGGGTCGCGCTGGTCCAACTCGACACCGTGCACCGCCACCACCTGGACGCCGCCGCGGTGCACCGCGTCGCCGACCATCCCGTCCTGTGGGCCTACGCCCGCCGCCTGGCCGCCCACCCGTCCTTCGGCATCCACCTCGACCTCGACGGCATCGCCCGCCGGCACCACGCCAACTGTCAGGGTCTGGAAGCCGCCGGAGCGGCCGTGCAGATCCTCGACTGGGCTGCCCACGCGGCTCAGAGGGCGTAGCGCGTTCCATCTGGCGGACCGGCGTTGACATTCGTTCGAGCGTTTGTCTTAACTGACTGCCAGAACGGTAATGAGCGTCAGCGACAAGCCCTGGCTTGCTGACCGGCAACCCTCGCACGCGGTGGGGTGCCCCAGGTGACGACCGGACCGGATGACATTCGGTAAGCGCGAGGGCCCTCAGGGCCGGAAGAGCAGGGTGACAGGCATGTACGCAGCTCCCAGGACGGCCACGCGCCGCTCCCAGAGCTGCGTTCCGCCGTACGCGCACCAGCTCGTCGCCGACCGGAACGTCGATCTGCTCCGCGTGAGCAGCGCACTGTGTACCGCACCAGGCCGTGCCCGCTGTCGGGGCTGACGTCCTTCCCCAGCCCCCGCGTTCCTGACGAAGCCCGCCCTCGCGGTGCGTCGTCGTCCGCCCAGCCCCCGGTCACCGTGCGTTCCCGTGTGCCACGTCCCGCCGCCGCGGAGCGGCCGCCGTAGCGGCACCACGTTCGCGCTGTCCCGGGGGGTCCCGACCCCGCCCCGCCGGAGCCCTCCATGAGTGAACCCTCAGGCGCCGCCGTGTCCCTCGCCGAGGCACCACCGCCCGCCGCCACACCGTCAAGACCACTCGCCGCCCAGCGAGTTCTGCCACTGCGGCGGCCCGGCCGCTGGATCGCCACCGCGGTCGTCCTGGTCCTGGCAGCCCAGTTCGTCCACGGACTGGTGTCCAACCCCTTCTACCAGTGGGACCGGTTCGGCTACTGGTTCCTGCGGCCGACCATCCTCGACGGGCTCCTCATCACCCTTGAAGTCGCCGCCTACAGCGCGGTGTTGGGCCTCCTCGGCGGCATCCTGCTGGCCCTCGCCCGGCTCTCGCGCAGCCCGGTGCTCCGCGCCGTCAGCTGGACCTACGTCTGGGCACTGCGGTCGATCCCGCTGATCGTGGTGCTGCTGTTCCTGTACAACTTCAGCGCCCTGTACCGGACGCTCAGCCTGGGCGTCCCCTTCGGGCCGGCCTTCTTCACCTTCGACGAGTCACGGCTCGCCACCGACATGGCCGTCGCCGTCATCGGACTCAGCCTCAACGAGGCGGCGTACGCGGCCGAGGTCGTCCGCGGCGGCATCCTCTCCGTCGACCAGGGCCAGCACGAGGCGGCCTCCGCGCTCGGCCTGCCCAAGGGCTACCAGTTCAGGAGGATCGTCTTCCCGCAGGCGCTGCGGTCCATCACTCCGAACTACGTCAACCAGCTCATCGGCCTCATCAAAGCCACCTCGCTGGTCTTCTACGTGTCGTTGCTCGACCTGTTCGGCACCGCGCAGACCATGGGCGCCACCTACCCCGGCGACATCGTGCCGCTCCTGCTGGTCGTCACCGTCTGGTACCTGATCCTCACCAGCGTCGTGTCCGTCATCCAGTTCTACGTCGAGCGGTACTACGCCCGGGGCGCCACGCGAACCCTGCCGCCGACGCCGTTGCAGAAGCTGCGGACCGGTCTCACCGACCTGCGGGACCGCATCCGCCGGGAGGCCGCCGTATGACCGCCGGGACGATCGACCACGCCGCCGCCGTCAAGGTGCACGACGTGCACAAGTGGTACGGCACCCACCGGGTCCTGGACGGGGTCGACCTGACGGTGCGGCCCGGCGAGGTCACCGTGATCCTCGGCCCGTCCGGTTCCGGCAAGTCCACTCTGCTGCGGGTCGTCAACCACCTGGAGAAGCCGCAGACCGGCCACGTCAGCGTCAACGGCGAGCTGATCGGCGTACGCCGCCAGGGCGAGCGCCTGAAGGAGCTGAGCGAGCGGGCCATCCTGACCCAGCGCAGCCGCATCGGCTTCGTCTTCCAGAACTTCAACCTCTTCCCGCACCTCACCGTGCTGGACAACGTGGCCGCCGCCCCGGTGGCGACCGGGAAGCTCGGCAAGGCCGAGGCCCTGGCACTCGCCCGGGAACTGCTGGACCGGGTCGGTCTGGCCGAGAAGGCCACCGCCTACCCGCGGCAGTTGTCGGGCGGCCAGCAGCAGCGCGTGGCCATCGCACGCGCCCTGGCACTGCGTCCCGGACTCATCCTCTTCGACGAGCCGACCTCCGCGCTCGACCCCGAACTCGTCGGAGAGGTCCTCGCCGTCATCAAGGACCTGGCGAGGAGCGGCACCACCCTGATGATCGTCACCCACGAGATCGGCTTCGCCCGTGAGATCGCCGACCGGGTCGTCTTCATCGACGAAGGCCGGATCGTCGAACAGGGCCCGCCCTCCCAAGTCCTGGACAAGCCGCGCCACGAGCGGACCCGGGACTTCCTGAGCAAGGTGCTCTGACCCGGCCGGTGCCGGGAACCACCGCTGCCTCCCTCGCACACACACCACCGTCACCGCCCTCTCCATGACAAGGACAGCCATGCCCACCCAGATCTCCCGACGCGGCCTGATACGCGGGATCACCGCGGCGACCGCCGTCACCGCCCTCGCCACCCAGCTCGCAGCCTGCGGGGGCGACAGCGACGCCGCGACCAGGACCGACACCGCCGGCACGGTCACCGTTGGCCGGCTGTCCAACGGCGCCGCCAAGGAGACCACCCTGAAGGTCTCCGAGGTGAAGTCCATCAGCGACGAACTGCCCGCCGCCCTCAAGAAGAGCGGCAAGCTGGTGATCGGATCCGGCACGCTGCCCTCCGGCAGTCCACCGCTCGGCTTCGTCGGAGACGACCAGAAGACGATCACCGGCTCCGAACCCGACCTCGGCCGGCTGGTGGCCGCCGTCTTCGGACTCCAGCCCGAGGTACGCCGGTCGACGTGGGAGAACCTGTTCATCGGCCTCGACAGCGGAAAGGTCGACGTGGCCTTCTCCAACGTCACCGACACCGAGGAGCGCAAACAGAAGTACGAGTTCGCGTCCTACCGGAAGGACGATCTCGCCTTCGAGGTGAGAAAGGACAACACCTGGAAGTTCGACGGCGACTACGAGAGCCTCGCCGGCAAGACGGTCTCCGTCGGCAACGGCACCAACCAGGAGAAGCTCCTCCTGGAGTGGAAGGCGAAGCTGGCCAAGGAGGGCAGGAAGCCCCTCACCGTCAAGTACTTCCAGGAGACCAACAGCATCTATCTGGCGCTGAGCAGCGGCAAGATCGACGCCTACTTCGGCCCCAACCCGAACCTCGCCTACCACGCGGCGAAGACCGTCGGCACGCCCCAGGCGACCCGTATCGCGGGCCAGTTCTCCGGTGCCGGTGAAACGCTCCAGGGCCTGATCGCCGCGACGGCGAAGAAGGACAGCGGCCTCGCCGAGCCACTCGCCGACGCCATCAACCACCTGATCGAGACCGGTCACTACGCCAAGTGGCTCGCCGCCTGGAACCTCTCCAACGAGGCCGTCGCCAAGTCCGAGGTCAACCCGCCCGGCCTGCCCCTGACCAATTCCTGATCGGTCGTCACCTGACGTGCGGCACAGGCACGTCGTATCAAGAAAGGACACCGCCTCCGTGGTCCATCAGACCGACGTCCGTACAGGCGGGGCCCTGTCCGCACCCGACGCCCCCGTCCTCGACAACGCCGTGTGGGCGGCGCTCGACGGCCCGCACGCCCACCTCGCCGAGCGCGTCGGCCGAGCCGCCCGCCACCCGAACGACGTCCACGACTTCGCCGCCCTCGCCGCCCTCGCCGACCCCGAGGACCCAGCGGCCTGGGCCGGCCTGCACACACTCGTCGGTGCGGGGACCGTCGTACGGATCAAACCGGTCGAGAAGGTGCCCGACGCCTGGAAGGTGATCGGCGGCGGCGTGGGCGTCCAACTCGTCGACACGGCCCTGCGGGCCGAGCCCGCCCCCGAGGCGGTACCGCTCGGGCCCGACGACGTCCCCGAGATCCTGGACCTCGTCGCCCGCACCAGGCCGGGCCCGTTCCTGAAGCGGACGGTCGCGCTCGGCACCTCGGCACCTCGGCATCCGGGAGCGGGGACGACTGATCGCCATGGCCGGCGAGCGAAGCGAGATGGGGGTCCCCCCTGCCGAAGGCCGGGGGAGGATCCGGCCGCCCGGCTGGACGGAGATCAGCGCGGTCTGCACCGACCCGCGACACCGCGGCCGGGGCCTGGCCACCCCGCTGGTGCGCGCGGTCGCCGCGGGCATCCGCGAACGCGGCGACACCCCGTTCCTGCACGCCGCCGCGGACAACATCCCCGCCATCCGGCTGTACGAGTCGATCGGCTTCACCCTGCGCCGCCGCTCGCCCATCCTCCTGGTACGCAGTCCAGGAACATCCCACGAGGCCAGGGCGTTGTGACTCACGACGAGATCCGCGAGGTGTCCTCTCGCGCCCGGACGAAGGAGGTGACGGCCGTGACCCGCACACTGCACGCCGTTCATCTCCACTCCCGGCCCCACATCGATCTCCAGCGCGTGGCCGGCGCGCTCTGTTGCTCCTGACCCGTCGCCCAGCCGCCGTGCCCCCCTGTGTGCGGGCCGGTGATCTCGTACGGACCTCCAGGAAGGCACCCACCCGTGTCCCCATCTCCCGCTCCCTCCCTGCACCTTGCCGTCGCGCTGGACGGCACCGGCTGGCATCCGGCCTCCTGGCGCGAGCCGGTGGCCCGCCCCCGCGACCTGTTCACCGCCGGATACTGGGCCGACCTGGTCGCCGAGGCGGAACGCGGCCTGCTCGACTTCGTGACCATCGAGGACGGTCTCGGCCCGCAGTCCGCCCACTTCCTCGAACCGGACGAGCGCACCGACCAGGTCCGCGGCCGCCTGGACGCCGTCCTGATCGCGGCGCGCATCGCCCCGCTGTCCCGGCACATCGGACTGGTCCCGACCGCGGTGGTCACCCACACGGAGCCGTTCCACCTCTCCAAGGCGATCGCCACCCTCGACTACGTGAGCGGTGGCCGCGCGGGAGTCAGGGTGCAGATCACCGCCCGCCCGAACGAGGCCGCGCACTTCGGCCGCCGCACCATCCCCCGCATCGAGTCCTACGACAGCCCGGACACCCGGGACCTGGTGGCCGACCTCTTCGACGAGGCCGCCGACCACGTGGAGGTCGTGCGCCGCCTCTGGGACAGCTGGGAGGACGACGCGGAGATCCGGGACGTGGCCACCGGTCGCTTCGTCGACCGCGACAAGCTGCACTACATCGACTTCGGGGGCAGGCACTTCAGCGTCAAGGGGCCCTCCATCACGCCCCGCCCGCCGCAGGGCCAGCCGCTGGTCAGCGCCCTCGCGCACGACACCGTCCCTTACCGGCTGGTGGCCCGCGCGGCCGACGTCGGCCACGTCACCCCGCACGACACCGACCAGGCCCGTGCGATCGTCGCCGAGATCCGGGCCGAGCAGGAGACGGCGGGCCGTGCCGACGAGCCCCTGCACGTCTTCGGGGACCTGGTGGTCTTCCTCGACGACAATCCGGCCGAGGCAGCGGCCCGCCGGGACCGTCTCGACGCGTCGTCGGGGGAGCAGTACACCAGCGACGCCCGCATCTTCACCGGATCCCCTTTCCAACTCGCGGACCTGCTGCAGGAGTTGGCGTCGGCCGATCTCACCGGCTTCCGGCTCCGTCCGGCCGTCCTCGGCCACGACCTCCCGGCGATCACTCGCGGCCTGGTCCCCGAACTCCAGCGCCGCGACGCCTTCCGCCGCGCCTACGAGGCCGACACCCTGCGCGGACTGCTGGGCCTTGCCCGGCCCGCCAACCGCTACGCCGCCGCCTGAGCCGGAAGGACCCCAGACCATGAGCAAGCCCCTGAAGCAGATCCATCTGGCCGCCCATTTCCCCGGCGTCAACAACACCACCGTCTGGAGCGACCCCGAAGCCGGCAGCCACATCGAGTTCAGCTCCTTCGCCCACTTCGCGCGGACCGCCGAGCGCGCCAAGTTCGACTTCCTGTTCCTCGCCGAAGGACTCAGGCTGCGCGAACAGGGCGGAAGGATCTACGACTTGGACGTGGTCGGCCGCCCCGACACCTTCACCGTCCTCGCCGCGCTCGCCGCCGTCACCGAGCACCTGGGGCTGACCGGCACGATCAACTCCACCTTCAACGAGCCCTACGAGGTCGCCCGCCAGTTCGCGAGCCTCGACCACCTCTCCGGCGGCCGCTCCGCCTGGAACGTCGTCACCTCGTGGGACGCCTTCACCGGCGAGAACTTCCGCCGCGGCGGCTTCCTCCCGCAGGACGAGCGCTACTCCCGCGCCAAGGAGTTCCTGGCCACCGCGAACGAACTCTTCGACTCCTGGCACGGCGACGAGATCCTCGCCGACCAGAGCACCGGCACCTTCCTGCGTGACGCCAAGGCCGGCTCCTTCGTCCACACCGGGCAACACTTCGACATCCACGGGCAGTTCAACGTGCCCCGCTCCCCGCAGGGCCGCCCGGTCGTCTTCCAGGCCGGAGACTCCGAGGAAGGCCGCGAGTTCGCCGCCGCCGACGCCGACGCGATCTTCAGCCGGTACGCCACCCTCGACGCGGGCCGGGCCTTCTACACGGACGTCAAGAACCGCCTCGCCAAGTACGGCCGCCGCCACGACCAGCTCAAGATCCTGCCCGCCGCGAGCTTCGTCCTCGGCGACACCGACGCCGAGGCCGAGGAGATCGCCGAGGACGTCCGCCGCCGGCAGGTCAGCGGGGCCACCGCCCTCAAGCACCTGGAGTTCGTCTGGAACCGGGACCTGTCCTCGTACGACCCGGACGGCCCGCTCCCCGACATCGACCCGGACCCCGGCGAGCACCACATCGCGCGCGGTCGGGCCCAGGTGCGCATGTACCGCGATCCGCTGGCCACCGCCCGCGAGTGGCGCGAGCTCGCCGCCGCCAACAACTGGTCGATCCGGGACCTGGTCATCGAGACCGGCAGCCGCCAGAACTTCGTCGGCTCCCCGGCCACCGTGGCCCGGACCATCAACGACTTCGTCCAGGCCGACGCCAGTGACGGCTTCATTCTCGTCCCGCACATCACCCCGACCGGCCTCGACGCCTTCGCCGACCAGGTCGTCCCCCTGCTCCAGGAACAGGGAGTGTTCCGCACCGAGTACGAGGGCCCGACCCTGCGCGACCACCTCGGCCTCGCTCACCCGGACGCGGTAGGGGGCGAGCAGCGAGTGGCGTCCTGAAGACCGGCGGGGTCACTCCTCCCAGTCGAGCTGATGCTCGGGAGTGCCCACCGAGCGGCCGTACGCGATCGCTTCGGCGCGGCCCGCCTCGTCGCCGCGCCGGTAGCGGAAGACCTTCCCGGCGAAGACGACCACGCGCTCGTCACCGGCGGTGAAGTCGGCGTACCAGCCGTTCTCCGGCTCCAGCGCGGCGGCGAAGGCGTCCGCGAGAGCGGCGATGTCCTCGCCGTCGCTCTCCCACTCGACGAACGTCCACAGCTGCGGCTGTCCGTCGGTGGCGCTCGATGCGAGATCGACGCGGCTGACCTTCAGCAGCCGCAGTCCGCGCGGCTCGAACACGGCGCCGGGGCGGAGGCTTTCGCCGATGACGTATCCGGTGATCACGTGCTGTCCCCTGACGGTCGATGCCTGTGTGCGGACGAGGCTACGACCCATGACCGACATCCCGGCATGGGTCGGGGGCACGTCACCCTCCCCCGAAGGTGACGTGCCCCCGACCGCTTCCCCCGGCGCCGGACAGTGGCCCAGCATCGCCCGTGCGGCCCGCATGTGCTGTCACCAGCACATGACCGCTGTTTCCCCCGAACCCCAGCTGGAGTACAGGCGCACACGGACGAAGTAGCGGCGGCCCTTCACGAGACGGGCCTTGATCGTGGCGTTGCGCGCGGTGCCCCCGTCGTCCTCGCCGGTGAGGTAGCGGGGCTCGCCGTCCCGCTCCTCGAAGAGCACCACCACGGCGTCGCTGTCGCCGAAGGTGCCCACGGTGTACTCGCGGGTCTCCGGCGGCTCGACGGCGAAGTCGGCCTGTTCGCCCGGGCCGAGACCGAGCGGCACGGAACGGAAGGGCACCAGCGCGGGCGCCCGCCGGGGCTCGCCCGGCGGATACCAGCGCAGGACGTACTCCTTGTCGGCGGCGGAGAGCGTGCCGGGCGGGTTGAGACCCCCGCGGTACTGCTCCGGCTCCAGGATCAGACCCGCCTCGAAGGGATACTCCATGATCGACTGCGGGTCCCACACGGAGCCGTTCACCTCCCGCGGGTCCAGCTTGCGCAGAATGTTGAAGAACGTGCGGTCCCGGCTCCAGAAGTTCGGCGGGCCCGCCAGATCGGCGTAGACGGCCTCGTCGTCCCAGTGGATGCCGGCGAACGGGCTCTGATGCTCGTGCAGCATGCCGAGCCCGTGACCGATCTCGTGCAGGGCCGTGCCGCGCTCCCCGGGCGCGGTCAGGTCCCAGCCGAAGTTCATGGTGCGTTCGTTCAGGCCGACCCGGAGCGCGTCCGTGCCGACGGTGGACCACGAGCCGTCGCCGAGCTGGAACCCGATCCGCAGTTCGGCCTCCGAGCGGTCGCCGACCTCGGCGAACGACACTCCGATACCGAGGTCGCGCCACTCCTGGAAGCACTCGCGTACGACGTCCTGCTGCTCCTTGCAGCCGGCCCACGACACCCGCCTGGTCGCACCGGACCCCGGTACGGGAATGACGGATCCGTCGGTGTCGTCGTCGAAGAAGTAGTAGTGCAGCACGGTGTGGTTGGCCCACATCCGGCTGCCGGCGATGAGCGCACTGTGCCGCTCGGCGGCCAGTCCCGGCGCGAACGCCGGGGCGGGCTGCTGCGCGAGTGAGCAGTAGCGTGCGGTCATGGCGAACAGCCTGCCCCGGTCCGCCCCGGGGCGCCTGAGTCGGGGGCTACTCAAGTCCCCCTGTATCAGGCGTGAGTATGGCGGCTCTTGTTGCCGTGACGATTTTCGAACGGGACGCGACGACGCTGGAGCTGCCCTGGCCTTTCACCGGCCGGGAGGACGAACTCGAACTGGTCCGCCGGGCCCTGTCCGTCGCCCGCCAGGGCATCGTGGTGACCGGGCCGACGGGGAGTGGCAAGACGCGCCTCGCCACGGAGGCCGTGCGCGGCACCGACTGCGCCAGGGTCGCCGGGACGCCCGAGACCCGGCAGATCCCCTTCGCCGCGTTCGCGCACCTGCTCCCCGAGCCCGTCTCCCTGCACCGAGCCGTGCAACTCCTGGCCGACACCCGGATGTTGCTGGTAGACGACGCCCACCTGCTCGACGACGCCTCGGCCGCCCTGGTCCACCAGCTGGCCGTGCACGGGCGCACCCGCCTCCTGGTCGTCGCCACCGAGGGCGCCCCGGTGCCCGGCGCGATCTCCCGGCTGTGGACCGGGGAACTGCTGCCGCGCCTCGCCCTGGAACCCCTGTCCCGTCAGGAGACGGCCCGCCTGCTCGCGGCGGGCGCCGGTGACGGCCTGGAGCCGCTCACCGTCAACCGCCTGCACCGCCTGTGCCAGGGCGACCTGCGGCTGCTGCGCGACCTGGTGGGTGCCGTGCGGGAGCTGCTCGCTCCCCTCCCGGGGACCGACGGCGCCCGGGCCTGGCGCGGCCCGGTGCCGATCACGGCGACCGTCCGCGAACGCACCGCGCACCTCCTCGACCGCACGGGCCCCGCCGAGCGCGAAACACTCGAACGGCTGGCCTTCGCCGAACCCCTCCCGCTCACCATCGACCACCTCGACCTGCGCACCCTCGAACACCTGGAGGCCGACGGCCTGGTCCACGTCGACGACCACGGTGGCGCCCGCCTCGCCCACCCCCTGCACGGCCCGGTACTGCGCGCCGCGGCTGGACGGCTGCGCTCCCGACGGCTGGCCCGCACGCCGGACAGCTGCACGGCCGCGCTGACCGCCGAGTCGGCCGCGCTGACCAGGCGGATCGAGCGGGCGGACGTACGGGAGATCGCGGCACCGGTGGGGGAGTGGCTGCTGGACGAGGGCGCTGTGGTGCCCGCCGGATACGCGGCCGTCCGGGCGCGGTTCTCGCGGCTGCGGGGAGAACTGCGCGAGGCGGCGGCCTGGGCGGGGGAGGGGCTGAGGGGGGCTCCCGGGGACCGGCCGTGCCGCGTGGAACTCGCCCTGGCCGCCGCCCAGTCGGGCGAGACGGCCATCGAGACCGTCGTCGGTGTGGCGACCATCTGGCAGGCGGCCGCCCGCGGTGACCTGGACACCGTGGCGGCGGCCACGGACGATCCGTACGACGCCGTCCGTCTCGGCGTGCCCGAGACCGCCGCCGGCAAGCTGACCGGCGTGTTCGCCGCCCACGCCGACGCGCTCGCCCGCGGCGACGGACCGGCCCTGGACCGGGCTGCCGTACGGCTGGAGGAGCGGGGCTTCCTGCTGTTCGCCGCCGAGGCGCACGCCCAGGCCGTCCGCGCGCACCGCGACCCGCGGGCCGCCCGCACCTCACGTACCCGTGCCGTCGCGCTGGCCCGCCGCTGCCAGGGCGCCCGCACCCCCGCGCTGTCCGGGCTGGTCCTCGGCGAACTGACCGCACGCCAGCGGCAGATCGTCACGCTCGCGGCCGCCGGCCTGAGCAACCGGCAGATCGCGGAGAAACTCACCCTGTCCGTCCGCACGGTCGGAAATCACCTCTACAGCGCGTACGCCCGCCTCGGGGCGAGCGACCGCGGCGCGCTGCCGTGGCTCGTCGAACTGCCGGAGGCACAACCGGCCTGAGCCGCACACCGGACCGGCGGTCTGACCTCCGTGATCGGGGGTGGGGTCAGGCCGCCACACACGGCGGGGCGCGCTGCCGGTCAGGCCGCCCCGAACGCCGAGAACGCCCACCCCGTCGCCTGGTGGGTCGCGTCGCCCGGCAGCGCGGCGCGGGCGTCGCGCAGCGCCTCGGCCAGGGACAGACCGGCGTCGAGCCCCTTGTGCAGGGCGAGCATCAGGGGCACCACCGCGGCGTCGTTGACGGGCGCGCTGCACGCCACCACCCCCGCCGTGCCCAGCGGCAGCAGCGCGGTGACCAGTCCGAGCAGTTCGTCGGCGCCGACGGACGCGAACCGGGCGGTGTCGCAGCAGGACAGGATGATCCGGTACGGGCTGCGGTCCAGACGTTCGAAGTCATGGACGATCAGCGGGCCGTCGGCCATCCCCAGCGACGAGAACAGAGGGCTGTCCGCGCGGAACGTGCCGTGCGCGGCGATGTGCGCCAGCGCCGACCCGTCGAGCTCCTCCAACACCCGGGGAACACACGCGTCCTCGTCCTCCAGCACGGTCGATCCCCCGTACCGGTCGGCCAGTTCGGGCACCTCCGCGCCCCCGGTCGCCAGGCCGGGGCCCCGCACCAGCACCTGGCGTCCGCCCGGCGGTGGCGCCGTCTCCAGGGCGCGCAGCCAGCTGCTCGCCGACGGCGACACACTGAACACCCGCTCCCGCAGCGAGGGCAGCAGCGCCCACGGCACCCGGTGCAGCCGCCCCGGCGGCACCACCACAACCGGGCCGGAGCCCAGATGCGCCGCCGCCGGACCGAACAACAGCTCCTCCAGCCGGCGCCCCGCGGCCTCCACCACCGGAAGCCGCGCCTGCGCCCCCGGATGCGCCAGCCGCCGCAACCCGGCCTGCACATGCTCCGCCTCGGTCTCCGCCTCCGCCAGCAGCCCGGCCTCGAACCGCCGCACCCGCCCCCGCCCGCACAGCAGCACCTGCACCCGCCCGTCGAGCACGGCCAGCTCCACCAGCCGTACGTCGTCCCCCAGGCGTTCCAGCAGCCGAGCGGGGTCGAACCGGTCGCCGTCGCCGGGCGCCTCGCCGCGGATGTGCAGGGTCCGGGAGCGGATCTCCCGCTCCAGCCGCCGCTGGTCGCGTTCCAGCACCGGCACCGG
This sequence comes from Streptomyces sp. AC555_RSS877, assembly GCF_019049245.1. GTDB lineage: Bacteria > Actinomycetota > Actinomycetes > Streptomycetales > Streptomycetaceae > Streptomyces. The sequence continues at coordinate 13,295 of NZ_JAGMUK010000008.1, forward strand.
ACGGCCCTCCATCCGGGCGGCCTCGGCGCGGGCGGCGATCTCCCGGAACGCGGTGAGACCGCTGAGCAGGGCGGGGTCGGCCGGGGGCCGGGTCGGCGGCGCCGACAGGACGGTGGCACGCCAGCGCTCGCTCCACACCAGCAGCCGCCGCGGGCCGCCCGAGTCGAGACTGGCCCGCTGGGCCAGCGCGGCGAGTTCCGCGCCCTGCGCGGTGGCCCGGGCCCGCAGCTCCGAGGCGCCGAGCGTCATCCGGTGATCGTCCAGCACGTCGAGACCGTGCCGGCAGGCCTCCAGGACACCCCGGCCGGAACCGGCGGCCCGGGCCCGCAGCGCCTGCGCCGCCCAGCCCGTCATCCGCGCCAGCGGCGGCCCGCTGTGCCGGCCGCGGGCGGCGACCGTCAAATGCCGTTCGGCGTCCGCCGTCCAGCCCAGGGCGAGGGCGATCCGTCCGGCCAGCAGCGAGGCCTCGGGCGCGGCAGGCGCGCCGAAGGAGGCCAGCCGGTCGGCCACCGCGGCGGCGTCCGCGACCATCCGCCCCGAGCGGCGCCCGGAGGCGACCCGCGCCTCGATCAGCACCAGCCGGGCGTGCGTCTCCCACCAGGTGCGCCGCTGCCCCGCGAACAGCCGTACGGCCATGTCCGCGCGCGCGATCGCCGTGTGCGGATCACCCGCCAGCCGGGCGGCCCGGGCGGCGGCCAGCAGCAGCTCCGCCTTGCGGGTGGACTGCCCGCCGATGGAGTCGAGGACGGCGATCGCCGCGTCCGCCTCGCCCAGCGCCTCCGGGGCGAGCCCGGCGGCCATCAGGACCTCGCAGCGGCGGATGTTGAGCATGAACGTCGGCGTGCCGAGCTTGGCGTACCGTTGCTCGGCCTCGTCGAGCAGCCGCAGCGCCGCGGGGATGTCCCCCGACCGGTAGGCGGCAAGACCCCGGCTCTCCACCGCGTCCGCTTTGTCGTGCTCCTGGCCGGTGGTGTCCCACAGCGCCTCGGCGGCGGTGAAGTCGGCGTCGGCGCGGTCCACCGCGCCGAGCGCCAGATGCACGGTCGCGCGCAGCGTCAGCGCGCGCGCCGTCCAGATGACGTCGTCCGCCTGCCGCAGCACGGGAACCGACCGGCGTACGTCGTCCAGCGCCTGCCGGTGATGCCCCAGCACCCACGAGGCGTAGGCCCGCCGGAACAGCACCCGCGCGCGGGTGTGCCCGCTGCTCACCTCGACACCGCGCTCCAGCGCCTTCAGGCCCTCCCGGGTGCGGCCCGCGTGCACCAGTGCCACACCGAGGGCGGCCAGGACGTCCGCCTCCCGGTCGGCCGACTCCGCGCGCGCCGCCAGATCGCGGGCGCGGCGCAGGTGGTGCAGCGCGATCCTGAGATCCCCCCAGTCCCGCTGCCAGATGCCGATCACCTGGTGGGCGACGGAGGCACACCACGGAGACGGATCGGAGTCGAGGACCGCCTCTGCCCGCGCCAGCGCCTCGTTCGGTGCGGCGAACACCATCGGCAGCAGTTCGAGAACCGAGTCGCTTCCCGCTGTCACTCCATGGATGGTAGTGGCCTCGGTCGCACGCCACACCAGGTTGTCGCTGTATCAATCGTCGTCCTGGCGGCTCTGACTGACGACTGCCGCCTCAACCGGAGGACATGCCATGGCACCACAGCGTTTCCACGAGCAGTTCGACCAGATCCAGCGCTCCATGCCCGACATCCCCCTCGCCCTCGGGCCCGACGACGCCGCGGAGTTCATCTACGAGAAGGGAATCGTGCTCGCCCGCGACGGCGAGGAGGCGCGGCTCGTCGAGGACAGCGTGCGCAGCCACTTCACCGCGGCGCCCGACCTGACCCCCGACCACGTGCGCCGGGCGAGCCCGGAGACCAACCGCTCGGGCATCACCCGTATCCAGGTCGGCGACCCCGGCCAAGGCGGCCGAAGCGCCGACCAGGCCGTCGCCCACGCCCTGCGCGCGCTGCGCGAGCCGGAGGGACGCACCGGTCGCCGCCTGGTCAGCCGCAACCACGTGGTGTCGATCGCCGTCAACTCCTGCCCCGGCGACGAACCCGTGCCCGCCCCGCGCGCCCAGGGCACCAACCCGGCCCCGGCCGAGGCCGGTCACGACCCGGACACCGCCGTCGGCGTCCTCGTCATCGACAACGGCCTCACGCACGACTACACGGCCCTGCCCCTGCTCGCGCACGTCCAGGGCGACCTGCACGGCACCGAGACCGACAGCGCGGGCAACCTCCTGCAGTACGTCGGCCACGGCACCTTCATCGCCGGGCTCGTCGCGGCCGTGGCGCCCAACACGGACGTCACCGTGCTGAACACCCTGAACGACGCCGGCGCCATCCTGGAGTCGGAGTTCGGCGAGCGGCTCTTCGACGCCGTCGACCGGCACGGCTGGCCCGACGTCATCAGTCTCTCCGCGGGCACATCCAACGGCCGCACCGACGGACTGCTCGGCATGGACGCCTTCATGGAGGAACTCCGGCAGCAGCGCACCCTGCTGGTCGCGGCGGCCGGCAACAACGCCAGCGCCACGCCCTTCTGGCCCGCCGCCTACGCCTCGCTGCCCGAGTACCAGGGTGTCGTCCTGTCGGTCGGCGCGCTGCGCGGCGACGGCGAGTACGGCGCCTGCTTCAGCAACCACGGCCCCTGGGTCGACGCCTACGCCCCCGGCGAGCGCCTCACCAGTGCCCTCACCGGCTTCGACTCACCCGTTCCGTACCTGTACCAGCACTCCACGTACGACGCCTGCCGCTACGGCTTCACCTACGCCTGCACCTGCCAGTCGCCGCAGCACGCCGGTGTGTTGAGCGAGGAGGGCGACACCGCCACGCCCGACCAGGTGATGTTCGAGGGGTTCGCGCACTGGAGCGGCACCTCCTTCGCCACCCCGGTCGTCGCGGGCCTGGTCGCGGCCCACATGACCGCGCACAAGGAGACCGACCCGCGCGCCGCCCGGCAGCAACTGCTCACCGCGAACACCGAGTTCGCGGAAGTGCGCGGGGCGCACGTCCCGGCGCTGCGGCCGGCCACCTGGCGCCCGGTCCCGGTCACGCAGCCCCCGGCGGGCGCATGACGGCCGGAACCGCCCACTCCACGGCGTACGATGACTTGCCGTACACGAGGGGTGGGGCCGTGGACCGTGCAGATGTCGGCGCGCTCGTCCAGTCCGCCGTCGACGGTGACGCGGCGGCCTGGAAGGCGCTGGTGGAAGGGCTGAGCCCACTGGTGTGGTCCGTGGTGCGCGCACACCGGCTGTCCGACGCCGACGCGCACGAGGTGTACCAGACCGTGTGGTTCCGTTTCGCCCAGCACCTGGGCCGGATCCGCGAACCCGAGAAGGCGGGCTCCTGGCTGGCCAGCACCGCGCGGCACGAGTGCCTGAAGGTGCTCAAGAGCTTGAGGCGGCTGATGCCGACGGACGACCCGCAGGTCCTGGACCGGGTCAGCGAGGACCGGACGCCCGAACAGTCCTTCCTCGACTCGGAGGAGGCCGCGGCCGAGACCGAGCGGATCCGCCGGGTGTGGCAGGAGTTCGAGGAACTGGGCGACCGGTGCAGGCAGTTGCTGCGGGTGCTGATGGCCTCGCCGCCGCCGAGCTACCAGGAGGTGTCCGCCGCCCTGGGTATCGCGGTGGGCAGCATCGGGCCGCTGCGCCAGCGCTGTCTGCGCCGCCTGCGGGCCCGACTCGACGCACGGGGAGCGTTGTGAGCGACATGAGTGACCTGAATGACATGTACGACCTGAATGGTGACTCCTTCGCCGACGAAGGCATCGGCGACGAGGAGTTCGACGACGCGGCCGACGACGCGGGATTCGACGCCGGCCTTCTGGACGATCTGAGTCTGGCCGCCGGCATCCTGGACCCGGTGCCCGCCGAGCTGCGGCAGATCGCCGTGGAGGCGTACGCGCTGCACGACCTCGACGCCCGGCTCGCCGAGCTGACCTTCGACTCGCTGGTCGACGCGATCCCGGTCAGAGGAGCGGCGGACCCGCCGCGGATGCTCACCTTCCACACCGGTGACGTGACCGTGGACGTGGAGGTGACCCCGCAGGGACTGATGGGGCAGGTGCTGCCTCCGCAGCCGGCCAGCATCGAGGTGCTCAGCGGCCCACGGGCCGGTGCCGCGCTCGTCGCCGACGACATGGGGCGCTTCACGACCGACGTGCCCCCCGCCGGACCCTTCGCGCTGCGGCTGAGGGCCGGCGGGGAGGTGGTGGTCACGGAGTGGCTGCGGGCCTGACCCGGCGGCCCCTCCGCACCACGTGGCGGGTAGGGCAGGGGCTCCGGTCCGCGGGTCGTCGTCTTCCGACGTCGCGGGACCTGACCGGCCGGGACCGTGAGCCGCGGGCCGGGCAGCCGGTCGAGCAGCGTGCCGGCCAGGAACTCGCTCTGCGGGCAAGTGAGGACGGCGCCGGTGGTGAGGCGGCCTGGCATCAGCTCGGAGCCGCTGCCGTCGGTCAACTCGGCGATGCGCAGGGCCTTTTGCGGGCCCGATACTGAAGGCGAGAAGTCGCGGGTGGGATCCCGGCCCGCCCTGCCCCGGTCCGGTCCGGTCAGGTCACCGACTAGCCGGTCAGCGCGTCTACGAGGCCGGCCAGCGCCGACGCGAGAGGGGCCAGTCCCAGTCCGGCGGGGCCGCCCGGCTCGCTCATGTAGGTGTCCCGGCGGATCTCGACCATCAGCGCACTCACCCGGGGCTCGGTCCCGTAGAACTCCAGCGGGACGTACGCACCGCCGAACGGACTGTCGAGCCCGATCTCCCCGCACCCCGCGAAAGCCTCCCGTGCCGCACCGAGCAGGCCGGGCGGCGTGTGGAAGGAGTCGGTGCCCAGACAGACCGGCGGTCGCGGACCCTCGCCGTGCAGCTCGTAGGGCAGCGGCTGGGTGGGATACGAGTGCACGTCGATGATCACGGCCCGCCCGGTCACGGCGAGCCGCTCGGCCACGGCGTCGGTCATCGCCCTCGCGTACGGGCGGAAGTAGCGCGCGATCAACGGCTCCGGGTCGGCGTCGGCGGGCCGCAGCGGTGCACGGTGCGTGGTCCGCGTGTACACGGCGCCCATCCCGACGGCGAGCATCTCCTCCCGCTCGTCCGGGAACCGTTCAGGGTCCACGACCAGCCGGGAGAGCCGGTTGACGAACCGCCAGGGAGCGACCGGGGACAGCGCGGAGGCCTCCGCGGCGATCCGGGCGGTGTGCGCGTCGGTGATGTGGTCGAGCTCCCGCTCCAGCCCCGCGTCGTCCAGCACGATCCCCGCCCGCACCCCCGGCGGCATCTCCCGCGCCGAGTGCGGCACATGCAGGATCACCGGGGAGCCCGCCGCACCGGGCAGCAGCTCGAAGGACGGTGCGGCAGAGGTCATGAGGCTGCTCCCGGGGCGCGTTGTCAGTGGCGTGGTGCACGATCAAGGTGCCACATCACAACGTTCGAGGAAGGGCGGGGGAGCAGCATGCCCGTCAGCAACCAGCAGGTGACCGCACATGCGTTTCTCAAAGGGCTGTACAGGGACGACTACTACCCGGACCACGTGCTGGACAAGGGCAAGGAGATCCTGCTGCGGTTGTGCGAGCGCATCGAGACCGAGCGGCCCGAGGGTCTGGCGGCCTTGTACGTCCTGACCCAGGCCGCCACCGAAGAGTTCAACGACCTGCAGGCCGACTTCGAGGAGGCCGACAGCGACATCGAGACCGTGGCGCGCGAGGAGATAGCCGAGGGCTTCTGGTTCGTGGCGCAGGCCTACGGCTTCACGGACGCGGACGTGGAGGAGCTGATCGCCACCCGGGACTGGTGACAGACGGCTCCGCCCCGGCCGGGCGGCTGCCGGTCGGGGCGGAGTCATGCGGGGCCTTGCGGAGGCCGGTGCGTCAGCTCAGGGACGCGAGCGCCTCGTTCCACGTGGTCGAGGGGCGCATGACCGCGGCGGCCTTGGCCGGGTCGGGCTGGTAGTAGCCGCCGATGTCGGCCGGCTTGCCCTGGACGGCGTTCAGCTCGTCGATGATCTTCTGCTCGTTCGTGGCGAGCGTCTCGGCGAGCGCGGCGAAGGCCTTGGCCAGGTCCGCGTCGTCGGTCTGCCGTGCCAGCTCCTGCGCCCAGTACAGGGACAGGAAGAAGTGGCTGCCGCGGTTGTCGATGCCGCCGACGCGGCGGGTCGGGGACTTGTCCTCGTTGAGGAAGGTCGCCGTGGCGCGGTCGAGGGTGTCGGCGAGGACCTTGGCGCGGGAGTTGCCGGTGGCCGTCGCGCACTGCTCCAGGGACGGGACCAGCGCGAAGAACTCGCCGAGGGAGTCCCAGCGCAGGTAGTTCTCCCTGACCAGCTGCTGCACGTGCTTCGGCGCGGAGCCGCCGGCGCCCGTCTCGAACAGGCCGCCGCCCGCCATCAGCGGGACGACCGACAGCATCTTGGCGCTGGTGCCGAGCTCCAGGATCGGGAACAGGTCGGTGAGGTAGTCGCGCAGCACGTTGCCGGTGACCGAGATGGTGTCCTCGCCGCGGCGGATGCGCTCCACCGACAGCTTGGTCGCCTCGACCGGGTTCAGGATCCGGATGTCCAGGCCCTCGGTGTCGTGCTCCGTCAGGTACGCCTTGACCTTGGCGATCAGGTTGGCGTCGTGGGCGCGGGTCTCGTCCAGCCAGAACACCGCCGGGTTGCCGGTGGCGCGGGCGCGGGTGACGGCCAGCTTCACCCAGTCCCTGATCGGGGCGTCCTTGGTCTGGCAGGCACGGAAGATGTCACCGGCGGAGACGGCCTGCTCGATCACGACGTTGCCGGCCTGGTCGACGAGGCGGACCGTGCCGGTGGTCGGGATCTCGAAGGTCTTGTCGTGGCTGCCGTACTCCTCGGCCTTCTGCGCCATGAGGCCGACGTTCGGGACCGAGCCCATCGTCGACGGGTCGTAGGCGCCGTTGGCGCGGCAGTCGTCGATCACGGCCTGGTACACGCCGGAGTAGCTGCTGTCCGGCAGTACCGCGAGGGTGTCGGCCTCCTGGCCGTCCGGGCCCCACATGTGGCCGGAGGTGCGGATCATGGCCGGCATCGAGGCGTCGACAATCACGTCGGACGGCACGTGCAGGTTGGAGATGCCCTTGTCGGAGTCGACCATGGCCAGCGCCGGGCCCTCGGCGAGCTCGGCGTCGAAGGAGGCCTTGATCTCGGCGCCCTCCGGCAGGCCCTCCAGGCCCTTGTAGATGCCGCCCAGACCGTCGTTCGGGGTCAGGCCCGCCTTGGCGAGCGCCTCGCCGTACTGCGCGAAGGTCTTGGGGAAGAAGGCGCGCACGACGTGACCGAAGATGATCGGGTCGGAGACCTTCATCATCGTGGCCTTGAGGTGCACGGAGAAGAGGACGCCCTCGGCCTTGGCCTTGGCGATCTGCGCGGTGAGGAACTCGCGCAGCGGCGCGACGTGCATGACGGAGGCGTCGACGACCTCGTCCTTGAGGACGGGTACCGACTCGCGCAGCACCTTGGTCGTGCCGTCGTCGCCCACGAGCTCGATGCGCAGGACGCCGTCCTCGGCGACGACCGCGGACTTCTCGGTGGAGCGGAAGTCGTCGACGCCCATGGTCGCCACGTTCGTCTTGGACTCGGAGGTCCAGGCGCCCATGCGGTGCGGGTGGTTCTTGGCGTAGTTCTTGACCGACGCGGGGGCGCGGCGGTCGGAGTTGCCCTCACGCAGGACCGGGTTGACCGCGGAGCCCTTGACCTTGTCGTAGCGGGCCTGGATGTCCCGCTCCTCGTCGGTCTTCGGGTCGTCCGGGTAGTCCGGCAGTGCGTAGCCCTGGCTCTGCAGCTCGGCGATCGCGGCCTTGAGCTGCGGGATGGACGCCGAGATGTTCGGCAGCTTGATGATGTTGGCCGCGGGCGTCTTGGCCAGCTCGCCGAGCTCCGCGAGGGCGTCCGGGATGCGCTGCCCCTCCTCCAGGTACTCCGGGAACAGCGCGATGATGCGCCCGGCCAGGGAGATGTCGCGGGTTTCGACGGCGACACCCGCCTGCGAGGCGTACGCCTTGACCACCGGCAGGAAGGAATACGTCGCCAGGGCCGGGGCCTCGTCAGTGTGCGTATAGATGATGGTCGAGTCAGTCACCGGGTGCTCCGCTCCACGTCTGCAACATTGCTCGACATCAAGATATCTCCTGACCGCCCTCGTCTCGACAGGGGTCCGCACAGTCGTGCGGTCCCGCAAGAAATTTTCGCTCCGAGGCAACCGACTGTTCCGATCATGTGGTCATGGAGGGTGATCGCCCACGATCGCCCACTGGATGCGGCGGCCGGACCTGACCCGTCGGCCGCCAGAGCGAAAGCGGACCATGAGATATCGCACCCGAGTGACGGCCCCGGCGGCCGTCCTCATCGGCACGGCCGCGGCCCTGGCCACGGCACCTTCGGCACACGCGGCTCCGAAGGAGACCGGCACCCCGGGCCCCGAGACCCTCGGCGACTCCGTCTACCCGAGTCTCGGCAACGACGGCTACCGCGTCTCGGCCTATCGCCTCGACCTCGCCTACGACGCGACGACCCGGCTCGTCGACGCCGAGGCGACCCTGCGGATCCGCACCACCCAGGCCTTGACCCGCCTCTCCCTCGACGCCCTCGGCCTGGACATACGCGCCGTCCGTGTCGCCGGCCGCACGGCCACCTACGAGCAGGCGGACGAGAAGCTGCGGATCACGCCGGCGAGGCCCCTGCCGGCGAACGCGCCCGTCACCGTCTGCGTGGAGTACACGGCCGACCCGCGCCGGGAACTCGCGCACACCGCCTGGGTCGCCACCCCGGACGGCTTCGCGGTGTGCCCCCAGCCGAACTCCGCGCACACCGTCTTCCCGTGCAACGACCACCCGGTGGACAAGGCCGACTTCACCTTCCGCATCACCGTGCCCGCCGGCCTGCGCGGCGTGGCGTCCGGCCTGCTGGTCGGCACCGAGAGCCTCGACGGCGACCGGACCGCGTACACCTACCGGTCTCGCTCGCCGATCGCCACCGAGGTGGTGCAGATCACGGTCGGCGACTACGTGGTCAAGGACCGGCAGGGCCCGCACGGGCTGCCGCTCAGGGACGTCGTGCCCGTCGCCCGCGCCGCCGCCCTGGAGCCCGCGCTCGCGCTCACCCCGCGGCTCGTCGAGTGGATCGAGCAGCGGCTCGGTGCGTACCCCTTCGAGACGTACGGGCTGCTGCCGTGCAACTCCGACGACCCGGCCGCCTTCGACTTCACGGGCCTGGAGACCCAGACCCTCACCCTGTACAAGCCGAACTACCTGCTCCAGGAGGAGTCGAGGATCGGCTCGCACATGATGCACGAGCTGGTCCACTCCTACTTCGGCAACAGCGTCAGCCCCGCCACCTGGGCCGACCTGTGGATGAACGAGGGGCACGCCGATTTCTACGGGCTGCTGTACCGCTACGAGCGCGGCTGGACCGACTCACTCGGCCTGACCACGATGGAAGCCCGCATGAAGGACACGTACGCGCGCGGCGACCAGTGGCGCAAGACCTCCGGGCCGGTCGCGTCGCCCAACGCGGCGAACCTCTTCGACAGCCAGCGCTACCTGGGCGGCGTACTGGTCCTCTACGCGCTCCGGCAGGCCGTCGGCGAGGACGTCTTCCGCGCGATCGAGCGCACGTTCCTGGAGCGGTACCGGGACTCCTCCGCGTCCACGGAGGACTACATCGCCGTCGCCACGGAGGTCTCCGGCCAGGACCAGTCCGGTTTCCTGCGGGACTGGCTGTACGGCACGAAGACCCCGCGGATGCCCGGCCACCCGGACTGGACGGTCACACCGGTGACCTCGACCCTCGTCGCGCCGAAGAGCCGGACGGGCGGGCACCACCACGACAACTCGGCCACCCTGTAAGGACCGGCCGAGGCTGATGAGCACAGGCCGATGAGCACAGACAGGTGATCAGTCGAGCCGGGCGGAGGGGACTTCGCTCGGCTCGGTCTCCGCGCCGCGCTGCTGCGGGATCACCACCGCGCCCTGCTGCAACGCCACCGTCCGCGTCGGCGCCGGGATCCGGATGCCTTCCGCGCGGTAGCGCTTGTGCAGGCGCTTGATGAACTCGTGCTTGATCCGGTACTGGTCGCTGAACTCGCCGACGCCCAGGATCACCGTGAAGCCGATCCGCGAGTCGCCGAAGGTGTGGAAACGGACCAGCGGCTCGTGGTCGGGGAGCGCACCGGTGATCTCGGTCATCACCTCGGCGACGACCTCGATGGTCACCCGCTCGACCTGCTCCAGATCGCTGTCGTAGGCGACCCCTGCCTGCACCAGGATGGTCAACTGCTGCTCGGGACGCATGAAGTTGGTCATGTTCGTCTTCGCGAGCTCCCCGTTGGGGATGACCACCAGGTTGTTGGAGAGCGAGCGGACGGTGGTCTGCCGCCAGTTGATGTCCTCGACATAGCCCTCCTCGCCGCTGCTCAGCCGGATGTAGTCGCCGGGCTGGACGGTCTTGGAGGCGAGGATGTGGATGCCCGCGAAGAGGTTCGCGAGGGTGTCCTGGAGGGCGAGGGCGACCGCCAGACCGCCGACGCCCAGGGCGGTGAGCATCGGCGCTATGGAGATGCCCAGCGTCTGGAGCACCACCAGGAAGCCGATCGCGAGGATCAGTACCCGGGTGATGTTGACGAAGATCGTGGCCGATCCGGCGACACCGGGGCGGGACTGGGTGACCGACCGCATCAGGCCGGCGACGACCCGGGCCACGGCCACCGTCACGACGAAGATCAGCAGGACGGTCAGGACCTGGTTGACGTTGTGCTGGACCGTCGCGGTCAGCGGCAGCGCCGCCGCCGCGGTCGCCGCACCGCCCGCGACCGCGGCCCACGGGACGGCGGTCCGCAGGGCGTCCACGATGACGTCGTCACCGCTCCAGCGGGTGCGGTCGGCGTGCTTGCCCAGCCAGCGCAGCAGCATGCGCAGCAGGAACGCCGCCAGCAGACCCGCGATCACGGCGATGCCGGCGATCACGAGGTCGTCCATGGTGAGATCCCGCTTCACCGGTCACCTCCGGAGAGAAGTCCTGCGGCGAAGACCTTCGCCGACGGCCGGATGTGAAGTTGTGTCACGTTGCCACCTGTTCGATTCCGGGATGAGAGGTCACGCCGCCAGGAAGCCCCCCTTGGTCGACGCGACCGCTCATCCTGCCGCATCCGGTACAGGAGTTCGTACTTGGACCGACGCCGGATCGCACTGTTTCGGACGATTCCGTCGGCCAGGTCGGCCAGGTCGGCCGGTTCCCGATCCGGGGACGCAGGCTCTTGTCCCGGCTGAACGGACGGTGGGTCAGATCACCTTCAGCCGTACCAGCGCGCCGAGGGTCAGCGCCCCCGGCAGCAGCGGCAGCCACACGGTGATGATCCGGTAGGCGAGGACCACGGCGGTGGCCACGGCCACCGGGCCGCCCGCCGCCACCAGGGCCACGATCAGCGCCGCCTCGACCGAGCCGATCCCGCCCGGCACGGGCACCAGGGCGACCGCGACCGTCGCCGCCAGATAGGCGAGGGCCATGTGCGCGGGCGGCACGTCCAGCCCGAGCGCCTGCCCCACCGCGACCAGCCCCGCCGCCTGCAACGCCGGGAAGGACAGCGAGCCGCCCCACAGGGCGAGCGCCCGGGCCGGCCGCAGGTGCACCGAGCGGGCCTCGCCCAGCGCGGTCCGCAGGAAGGAGAACACGGCCGTACGCAGCCGTCGTACCGACGCGAGCACGCACACCGCCACGACCACGGCCGTCACGACGGCCAGCAGCAGCGGACCCATGGCCCCGTCGGGCAGGAGCGGGCCGAGCCGCAGCGCGTCCGGGAAGGCGATGAGCAGCGCGGCCAGCAGGGCGAGCCGGCCGATCGACTCCGCCAGCAGATACAGGGCGAGCGCGGCGGAGGAACGGGCGAGCGGCAGCCCGCACCCCGTCATGAACCGCAGGTTGACCGCGCTCGCGCCCAGGCCCGTGGGCAGCAGGTGGTTGGCCGCGCCTGCCGCGAACTGCGTGGCCAGCAGCCGCCCCTTGGGCAGTGGCTCGACGACGGCACCCTGCCGGGTCAGCGCGGCGGCGACCCAGGCCAGGCATGTGGTGCCGACCGCGACCGCCAGCCACGGCAGCCGAGCGTTCCGCAGATGACCGAAGCCCTCGGCGAGCACGGACCGGTGCTCCACGGCGACGACGGTGACCAGCAGGAGCGGAAGCAGACACAGGATCTGGCGGATGCGGCGGACCGGGACGCGACGGGGGAGTTCGGGGAGTTGTACCGCTGTCACATCCGCAGAGCCTTCCCACCCCGCACCAACGGCGGGTTGCGGAAGCGGGGACAGGGGATTGCGTACGGTCATCGGGTCCTTCGTGGGGGTCGACGGACGGGCGGGGGGGGGACGCGGGGCGGGTGAACGACGGACGGGTGAACGACGGAAGCACCTTGACCTCAATCATGCTCGAGGTTCTACGGTCCTTCCCATGAGTATGGAGACCACAGCCTGGACCCAACTGCACAGCGTCATGAACGCCGAGCAGGAGCGCCGTCCCCTCGCCCGCGCCACCCTCCGCCGCATCGGCGAGTTCGCCCGCCCGCACCGCCGCCGTATCGCCCGGTTCGTGGCCCTCGGCGTGGTGACCGCGCTGCTCGCCGTCGCGACCCCGGTCCTCGCCGGACGTGTCGTGGACGCGATCGTGTCGGGCGGCGACGAGGGCACGGTCGTACGACTCGCCCTGCTCATCGCGCTCATCGCGGTGGCCGAGGCGGCCCTCGGCGTGCTCGGCCGACGGCTGTCGGCGACGCTCGGAGAGGGCCTCATCCTCGATCTGCGGACGGCTGTCTTCGATCATGTGCAGCGGATGCCGGTCGCGTTCTTCACACGTACTCGTACGGGAGCGCTCGTCTCCCGACTCAACAACGACGTCATCGGCGCCCAACGCGCCTTCAGCAACACCCTCTCCGGGGTGGTCAGCAACCTGGTCACACTGCTGCTCACGCTCGCCGTGATGCTCACCCTGTCCTGGCAGATCACGCTGCTCGCGCTGGTGCTGCTGCCGGTGTTCGTGATCCCGGCACGGCGCATGGGCAGCCGGATGGCCGGAATGCAGCGGGAGGCGGCGGCCCTGAACGCGGCGATGGGCACCCGGATGACCGAGCGCTTCTCGGCCCCCGGCGCCACGCTGATCAAGCTCTTCGGCCGCCCGGAACAGGAGTCCGAGGAGTTCGCCGCCCGCGCGCGCCGGGTGCGGGACGTCGGCGTACGGACGGCCATGGCGCAGTCCCTGTTCATCACCGCCCTGACCCTGGTCTCCGCCCTGGCACTGGCCCTGGTCTACGGCCTCGGCGGCTGGTTCGCCCTGCGCGGCACCCTCGACCCGGGCGCCGTCGTGGCCCTCGCCCTGCTCCTGACCCGGCTGTACGCCCCGCTGACCGCACTGGCCGGCGCGCGCGTCGAGGTGATGAGCGCCCTGGTCAGCTTCGAGCGCGTCTTCGAGGTGCTGGACCTGGAGCCGCTGATCAAGGAGCGGCCGCACGCCCGGCCGGTCCCCGACGGCCCGGTCTCCGTCGAGTTCGAGAACGTCCGCTTCGGCTACCCGTCCGCCGACAAGGTCTCCCTCGCCTCCCTGGAGGAAGTGGCCCTGCTCGACAGCCGGGGCGGCGCCGAAGTCCTGCACGGCATCTCCTTCCGCGCCGACCCCGGGCAGACCGTCGCGCTCGTCGGCTCGTCCGGCGCCGGGAAGTCGACGGTCGCCCAACTCCTGCCGCGACTGTACGACGTCGACGAGGGCGCCGTCCGGGTCGGCGGCGTCGACGTCCGCGACCTGAGCACCGAGTCACTGCGCGGCACCCTCGGCATGGTCACCCAGGACGGCCATCTCTTCCACGACACCGTCCGCGCCAACCTCCTCCTCGCCCGCCCCACCGCCACCGAGCCCGACCTGTGGGACGCCCTGCGCCGCGCCCGCCTCGACGATCTCGTACGGTCCCTGCCCGACGGCCTCGACACGGTGGTCGGCGAACGCGGCTACCGCCTCTCCGGCGGCGAACGCCAGCGCATGACCATCGCCCGGCTGCTGCTGGCCCGCCAGCGCGTCGTCATCCTCGACGAGGCCACCGCCCACCTCGACAACACCTCCGAAGCGGCCGTCCAGGAGGCGCTCGCCGAGGCCCTGGAGGGCAGGACGGCGGTCGTGATCGCCCATCGCCTGTCCACCGTGCGCACCGCGGACCTCATCCTCGTGGTGGAGGCGGGGCTGATCGTGGAACGCGGCACGCACGAGGAACTGCTGGCGGCCGGCGGACGGTACGCGCAGCTGTACCGGACGCAGTTCGCGCAGGAGCCGGGCGGGGTGACGCAGATCGGGTCGGCGGCGTAGGCGGCTCAGGCGCCGGGGGCGGCCGCGGAGGCGCGCGGGCCGCGCCACTCACTGGGCGGGACGCCGTACGCCGTACGGAAGGCCCGGCTGAAGTGGGTGGGGCTGACGAAACCCCAACGCCGGGCCACCGCCGACACGGTGGGGTTGGTCCGGCCGTGGCGGGCCAGTTCGCGTGCGCACTCCTCCAGCCGGCGCTGCTGGACGAGCCGTCCCACGGTGATGCCCTGGCCCTCGAAGAGCCGGTGCAGATACCGGACGGAGATCCGGTGCGCCCCGGCGATGGCCTCGGGCGACAGGGCCGGATCGCCGAGGTTGCGGTCGATGTGGTCGCGGACCCGCCGCACCAGGTGGGCGCGCGTGCCGTCCTGGTCCGGGCCGGCCTGACGGGTCCGCTCGGCCACCAGGGCGCCGACCAGGTCGACGACGCTGCCGGCCAGCCTGCTCCCGAGAGCGGGCGAGTAGGAGTGGGCGGAGGCCGCCAGCGAGGCCAGGAAGGGCAGCAGGACGGTGCCGAAGCCGTCCGCGGTGCCGATGGCGGTACCGGTGATCCGGCGGAGATCGGCGTCCGGCACGCCCAGTGCCGGGCGCGGGAGTCGGAAGACGTGGGTGGCGAACCGCTCGGGGTGGGCGAGTGAGTACGGCCGCGTCGAGTCGCAGACCAGCAGGTCGCCCTCGCGTACCTGGGCCCTTCGGCCGTCCTGGGTGAGGGTCGCCGTGCCCGACACCTGGATGCCGACGGTCAGGAACGCTTCGGGGGAGCGGGCGATGAGTGACGGCGTACGGCTGATCCGTGCGGCGTCCGCCTCCAGCGTGGACACCCGCAGGTGGCCGAGGTCGCTGGTCGTGATCCGGCCGTCGAACGGGCCGGCGCCGCGCGGGACGACGGTCATCGGCACCAGCGCCCGTCCCACCGCGTCGCGCCAGCAGGCGACTTGCTCACCTTCGGGAACCGAAGCGGTCGTCAGTACCTGGCTCAATCGGCTCGCCCCCTTCTCGCATTGCTGTCGTGCAACAGCAGCCAATCAGGGGCGGGTTGGGGACTCCAGGCAGAACACAGGCAGAAATGCGGTGAGCGCAGCCCCGCCGTTCAGGTGGCTCGGCCGGTCAGCTGGTCGCGGGCCTCGGTGACGGCCCGGGGGTCCGCGCCCGCGCCGAGGGCGAGACAGCGGGTGAACGCGTCTTGGCCCTCCGCCGCGCGCCCCGCGTCCAGCAGGACCTGCCCCAGGTCGACCAGGCAGCGGCTCTCCAGCCCGGTGTTGCCGCTGTCGTGGCTGAGTTCGAGGGCGCTCCGGAGGTGCTCGACGGCTTCGTCCCAGCGCTTCAGGAGGGCGTAGGCGCGACCGTTGCCGTGGTGCCGGCTGAACCGGGTGAACAGGGCGATGTGCGGTTCGAGGCGGTCTCCGGCCGCATCGAGGAAGGCGAGAACCCGAAGGTTGGCGGCGATGGCCTCCTCCGCCCGGCCGGCCTCCACCAGGACGCTGCCGTGACCACTCATGGCCTGGACGGTGCCGTGCATGTCGCCTGCGTCCTGGAACAACCGCGCTGCCCGCTGGTTGTGTTCGGCGGCCGGCGTGTAGTCGCCGAGCCAGCGCAGGGCCCAGGCCGTGTAGAAGTGCGCCCACGCCTGCTGGACCGTGTCGCCGGCGCGCTCCGCGGCAGTGAGGGCCTGGGCGGCGCGGGCGATGCTGTCATGGTGGCGTCCCTCGCACAGGAGCAGCGCCCAGGCGTGGTAGTTCAGCTGGGTCGCCTCGACGAGCGGGTCGCCCAGCTCCTGGGCGGAGCGGGCGGCGGTGCCGAAGACCTCGGGCCAGTGACCCCAGTAGATCCACTGGTCGGAGAACCAGTGCAGGGCCTCGGCCACCTCCACGACGACGGCGTGCTCTTCCGCCGAGGCCGCCCGGTGCAGCGCGGCCAGCCAGTTGGCACCCTCGGCCTGGAGCCACCGGCGGGCCTTCTCGGCGGTCGACAGGTCGACCGTGCCCTGCCAGGTCGCGGGCGGGGCACCGTGGCCGGGCTCGTACCAGCGGCCGGCCACCACGGCGGTCTCCAGCAGCCAGTGGTGCATCGCCGCGCGGGCCCGCTCGGTGTCCTCGGTGCTCTCCTCCGCCGCCAGGCTGGCCCGGGCGTACAGCCGCAGCAGGTCGTGGAAGCGGTAGCGGTCCCCGTCCGTGCCGAGCAGACCGGTCTCGACCAGCTCCTCCAGGGTGTCCTCGGCGTCGAACAGCTGCTGCCCGGTCAGCCGGGCGGCGCAGGCAGCGCCGACGTCCGGGCCCTCCACCAGGGCCAGACGCCGGAACAGCAGGGCCGCCGTGGGGGTGAGCTGGCGGTAGGACAGGTCGAAGGCGGCCGACACGCGAAGGTCCCCGGCCGTCAGCGCGTCCAGCCGCCGCTCCTCGAAGGCGAGACGGTCGGCCAGCCGGCGCACGCTCCAACCGGTCCGGGTGGCCAGCCAGTTGCCGGCCACCCGCAGCGCCAGCGGCAGATGCCCGCACCGCTCGGCGACCTCCGCCAGCGCGGCCGGATCCGCCGCGGCCCGCTCCTCGCCCACCAGACCTGTCAGGAACACGGCCGCCTCGTCCGCGCTCAGCTCCCCGAGCGGCAGCCGGTGCACGCTCTCCAGCCCGGTGAGCATGCGCCGGCTGGTCACCAGTACCATCCCCGTACCACTGCCGGGCAGCAGCGGGCGGGCCTGGGCCTCGTCACGGGCGTTGTCCAGCACCAGCAGACACCGCCGGTCGGCCAGCACCTGCCGGTACAGCCCGGGATGCCCCTGCGGCCCGGCCTTCGCCAGATCCCGGTCGGCCACGCCGAGGGCCTTGAGCACGCCCAGCATCAGTTCGACCGGCTCGGGCGGAACGTCATCCATGCCGCGCAGGTCCACGAGCAACTGCCCGTCCGGGAAGAGGTCGGCCAACTCCCGGGCGGCGTGGAGCACGAGGGAGGTCTTGCCGGTGCCGGGCGGCCCGGACACGGCGGCGACGACCACGCCCACCTCTGGTCCGCCTTCCACCCCCCTCGCCGCGGACCGCCTTGCCACGTGCGTCCCCTCCGCCAGCTCCCTCAGCCGCCCGAGCTCCCGCTCCCGGCCGACGAAGTCGTCGATGCCGCGCGGGAAGGCGCGCACGCCGGCAGGGCTGTAGCCGGGGCTTCGTCCGGCCCGGGCGGCGGCCAGGAGCCGTTCCCGCTCCGGTTCGGCCAGGCACAGACCGTCGGCGAGCGCGGCCACCGTACGGCGCTGCGGGGCCGCCCGCCGGCCCCGCTCCAGATCCCCGATGCCGCGCACGCTGACGCCCGAGACCTCGGCCAGGCCCTCCAGCGTCAACGACGCGGCCAGCCGCAACTCCCGCAGCACCGACCCGAACGCCGCGCTCTCCTCGGCCAACCCGCCCCCCTCGCACACCATGCGCGAGCGGCACGCCCGGACATGATCACGCGAATTGTATGAGGGTGCTGTGTGCGGGACGTAAACGAGCGGTGCGCACGAGAAGGCGAGATCACAGGAGCCGCCTGTGTCAGCTCGTCGCGCGTACCGCCTCGCGGATCAGGTCGGCGACCTCCTTGGGCCGGGACACGGCCACGGCGTGCGAGGCGCCCTCCGCTTCGACGATCGTCGCCCCGGCCCGCTTCGCGCCGAAGCGCTGCACCTCCGGGTTGATCGCCTGGTCCGAACCGGCCACCAGCGCCCAGGACGGCTTGGACCGCCAGGCCGCCGCTGACGCCGTCTCGGTGAACACCCCGGCGGCCAGCGGCCGTTGGGCGACCGCCAGGACCTTGGTGACCTCGGCCGGGACATCGGCGGCGAAGATCTCCCAGAACGCCTCCGCCTTGATGGTGACCTCCACCGCGGCGGCCGCCCCCTCGACGGGGTACGTCGCCTCCCGCAGATTGCTGACCAGCGGCGACAGCGGGAAACGCCCCTGCAACTCGCCCAGGCTCTCGCCCTCCTCGGTGACATAGGCGGCCACGTAGACCAGTCCGACGACGTTCTCCACGGTCCCGGCCACGGAGATCAGCGCACCGCCGTAGGAGTGGCCGACCAGCACGACCGGGCCCTTGATCTGGGCGGCCGCCGAGGCGATGTACGCGGCGTCGGACGCCAGGCCGCGCAGCGGGTTCGGTGGCGCCACGACGGGGATGCCGTGCTGCTGCAGCTCGGCGATGACGCCGGACCAGCTGCCGGCGTCCGCGAAGGCGCCGTGCACGAGAAGGACGGTGGGGGTGGTGGACATGCGAAGTTCTCCCTGTGGATGTCTCAGTGGCCGTCAGGCGGTGCCCAGCGCGGTGCGCAGGGTGCTGACGGCCTGGTTGATGGCGGCCTCGGCGGCGTGGGTCTCGCGCAGGGCGTTGAGCATCAC